>NZ_QUEE01000009.1 GCF_003477885.1 Lachnotalea sp. AF33-28 | reverse complement strand
AGAAAGATTTCATCTCCGCGCGCCTTTACCGCAAACACTCGGTATGCTACAATGACGTTAGGCATTGTGATATAACCGTAAATCGGCAAGTGGAGGTCAGAGATGACAAAGCAGGAGTTTCTGGATAATTTAAATGATCAGCTTTCCGGGGAGGTACCTTCTTCCGTAGTTTTCGAAAATGTGAACTACTACCGGAATTATATAGACGGAGAAATAAACAGCGGGAAATCGGAATACGATGTGCTGGATTCCCTTGGCAACCCGCGCCTGATTGCCAAAACCATCATAGATACCTGCCAGATCGAGCAGCAGACGGCGGGCGGAGACGGGTTCGGCGGCTATACCTACGGCGAGGATGGAGGCGTGTACCGTGATGAGACAGAACAGCCTTACGGGAAACCGCCGAAGCTTCTGCGCTTTTCGGGCTGGATTGTTCTGGCAGTGGTGGTGCTGTTCATACTGCTGATACTCAACATCATTTTCTTCCTGCCGGGCATTTTCTGGTGGCTTCTGCTGGCCTGGATGGTTTACCGGTGGTTTCGCCGCCGGGCGTGATTTCGTATTTCTAGGAAAGTACGTTCTGAAACTAAACTGAGTCGGACAAACCGGCTGATTCCGTGCTGTGGCGGAATCAGCCGGTTTGTTAGTGTACCCCGCGGTGCCCGCCGCAGTGCGATCCTAAGCTGAGCGCTTTTATTTAATAGTTTCCTAATTGAAGGACAAGAGAAACGCCGCTGGGGGAGCCAGCGGCGTTTCGATGAGGGGAGTATAAATAATTAATAAGGGGTAATAACGAAAAGATTTAAAAATCTGAGATTTCAAAATCTTTTGCAATTGAGATTATATTATAATTCGACATAAAATGCAAGGATAAATAAAATATTAACGGAATAATAAAAACGAAAACTGACATAATAGTTTTGTAACCAATAAACCCTGCTGTCAGGCAAATCCGGTTTAAATAATCCGGATAAAAACATACCGGACAGCACTAATAAAACATTTTTTCAGGAGGTCATTTATTATGGCAAACAATAACGAAAACTGCAGAAATAACAGCCAGAACAATAACCAGAACAACAGCCAGAACAACAATCAGAACCGTTCTCAGAACAATTCTCAGAATAATTCTCAGAACAGTTCCAAGAACAGCTCCAGAAACAACAGCCAGAATTCCAGCCAGAACAACAGCCAGAATTCCAGCCGTGACTGCAGCAGAGATTATTAATCGGCGCTGTATCCGGTAATCGGAATGCCGATGGGGCAGTAACTGCCCTGCCGGCATTCGCTACATAGACTGTGTAAAACATGGCTGCCAACCGAATTCCTTTTCTTGACAGAGAGAAGATCAGGCTTTAATATAGGTATAGGATACGGATATCCGATGAAAGATGGGAGCAGCCGCATGAAATTATACGAATTGATCGCGCCATGCCACTTTGGGCTGGAAGCGGTGCTGAAAAGAGAGATATATGATTTGGGTTATGAGATAAGCAGTGTGGAAGATGGGCGTGTGACCTTCCTGGGAGATGAGGAGGCTGTCTGCCGCGCCAATATCTTCCTGCGCACGGCCGAACGGGTGCTGCTGAAGGTGGGAAGCTTTCACGCGGAAACATTTGATGAGCTGTTTGAAGGCACTAAGGCGCTGGCCTGGGAAGAATTCCTGCCGAAGGACGCGAAATTCTGGGTTACCAAGGCTTCATCGGTAAAGAGCAAACTGTTCAGCCCCTCGGACATACAGTCACTGGTAAAAAAAGCCGTGGTAGAAAGGATGAAATCCAGCTATCATCTGGAATGGTTTCCGGAAGACGGGCCGCAGTATCCGCTGCGTGTGTTCCTGATGAAGGATGAGGTGACGGTGGCCCTGGATACCACTGGGGAGTCGCTGCATAAGAGAGGATACCGAAAATTGGTGAGCAAGGCGCCCATATCGGAGACGCTGGCGGCCGCTCTGATCATGCTGACACCGTGGAAGACTGACCGCATTTTGGTGGATCCTTTTTGCGGCAGCGGGACATTCCCGATAGAAGCTGCTATGATCGCAGCTAATATGGCTCCTGGCGCAGGAAGGCATTTTCTGGCTGAAAGCTGGAATAACCTGTCAGGATCCAAGCTGTGGAATGACATATTCGAAGAGGCTAAGGATATGGCGGACCCGGATGTTTCCGTGGACATCCAGGGCTATGACATAGACGGGGATGTGATCACAGCGGCGAGGGACAACGCGGCGGCGGCCGGCGTGGACCATATGATCCACCTGCAGAGGCGTCCGGTCAGCGAGTTAAGCCATCCGAAGAAATACGGTTTTCTGATCACCAATCCTCCCTATGGGGAGCGCATCGAGGATAAAAAGAACCTTCCGGATCTTTACCGGCAGATAGGGGAGCGCTTCGCTGCGCTGGATTCCTGGTCGGCATTTCTGATCACTTCCTATGAAGATGCGGAGAAATATATGGGCAGAAAGGCGGATAAAAACCGCAAGATTTACAATGGGATGATTAAAACATATTTTTATCAGTTTTTGGGACCGAAACCGCCGGCTAAAAGATGAATTTGAGGACAACAATTGAAACGTAGAGGACTGTATTGTTTACTGGTTGTAATGATTGCTGTGACAGCCGTGTTGTATTTCCATAATACTCTGGAACCGCAGAGCGTCAGACAGGGCAGCAAAGAGTGCGTGAAATCGGAAGGATGGACATCGGCGATCGTAGCGGATGTAAATTCCAGGGAAATCCACTTGCAGGTGGGAGGCAAAGAGGTTGCTTCGGGGCACAACGCCTACATGGATGATAATATGAATCTGATGATATCCTCTTCAGTACTGACAGATGCCTTTTACTGCGCTGCCAATTTCTATGACCGCGAAATGCTCGTATTGGAGAAAAATGCGCGTCGGATCGAACTGACGGTGGGAGACCACGTCATGAAAAGGGATGAAAAGGAAGTGCACCTTGCGGCAGCGCCGGTGCTCATAGGTGAGGAGCTGTTCATACCGGTGGAAGCGGTTTCCAAGGGGCTTGGATATTCCTACACCTGGTCCATGGCAGAAAATACGGCTGTCATGGCCAATGAAAACGATGAGAAGGAAGTGCTGCCATACCGCTATGACTACCGGGAGATCGGAAAAGTGCCGAAGGTCAAGAATCAGGGTGCACTGGGCACCTGCTGGGCCTTTGCCTCCCTGAACGCGCTGGAAACGTCACTTCTGCCGGAATATAATCTGGATCTGTCCGAAGACCACATGTCATTAAACAGCGACTTCAATGTGGATCAGCACAAGGGCGGCGATTACACGATGTCCATCGCCTATCTGGCGGCATGGAGAGGGCCTGTGCTGGAAGAGGATGACCCGTATGGCGACGGGGAATCGCCCGCGGGGCTTTCGGCGGTGAAACATGTGCAGGAGATCCAGATGATCGGCAATAAAGATTATCAGGGGATCAAGAGGGCCGTATATCTGCACGGCGGGGTTCAGACTTCGATTTATACCCCTTTAAAGAATTATAAAAGCCGTTCCAAATACTACAACAACGATACAAATGCCTACTGCTACATAGGGGAACAGAAGGCAAATCACGATATCGTGATCATTGGATGGGATGACTCCTACCCCAAGGAGAATTTCAACATGGAACTGGAGGGGGACGGAGCATTTATCTGCCTGAACAGCTGGGGTGAGGAATTCGGAGATAACGGCATCTTCTATATATCCTATTATGACACCAATATCGGCATCCATAATCTGGTTTATACGCGGGTAGAGGAAACCGATAACTACTCCAATATCTACCAGTCCGACCTCTGCGGCTGGGTGGGGCAGATGGGGTACGGCAATGACAGCGCATATTTTGCCAATGTCTACCAGACAAAGGGTGAGGAACTGCTTAGATCCGTAGCTTTCTACGCCACCGGTCCGGACACGGAATATGAGGTGTATGTGGTGAGGGATGCGGCGGATAAATACAGCTTTTACAAGAGGCAGCTGGTTGCCTCGGGCAATTTAAAGCTGGCCGGTTATTATACAGTTGAGTTGGAGGAAAGCATCCCGCTGGATGCGGGAGAGCGTTTTGCAGTCATTGTTTATATCACCACGCCCGGGTCGGTCCATCCCATCGCCATAGAGTATATGGTGGATGAAAGCACCGAAACCGTAGATTTATCGGACGGCGAAGGATATATCAGCGCCAACGGAAGCCAGTGGACCAGCGCCGAATCGACTCAGCAGAGCAACATCTGCCTGAAAGCATTTACGGATGACGTAAGCGACTGACCGCGGCCGTTGCCGGTCCAACCGGCGGACATGAAGGAAGAGGGAGAAAGAAGCAATGAAAGATAAGATAATTTTTGCCACCTCCAACGAGGGCAAGATGAAGGAAATTAGGATGATCCTCGCGGATCTGAACAGAGGAGTGCTGTCCTTAAAGGAAGCGGGAATACAGGCTGATATCGTGGAGGATGGGAAAACCTTTGAAGAAAACGCTCTGATCAAGGCCAGGATCGTCCATAAGCTTACAGGGGCCCTTGTTCTGGCCGATGATTCAGGTCTGGAAGTGGACTATCTGGGCGGAGAACCCGGCGTCTATTCCGCCAGATATATGGGTGAGGATACTTCCTACGATATCAAAAACCGCTCCATCATAGACAGGCTTGATCAGGCGGTGGGCACGCAGCGCAGTGCCAGATTCGTCTGTGCGATCGCAGCAGTATTTCCGGATGGGGAGGAGGCCGTAACCCTAGGGACGATCGAGGGGGAGATTGCCAGAGAACCTAAAGGGGACGGAGGATTCGGCTATGATCCTATATTTTTTGTGCCAGAGTTTGGCGCAACGACCGCACAGCTTACACCGAAGCAGAAGAACCAGGTGAGCCACAGAGCTAAAGCCCTGAAAGAGATGAAAGAAGTAATCAGAATAAAGTTATCATAGGAGGCAGCTATGAAAATACTCATTGTCAGCGACACCCATCGCCAGAATGGAAATTTGAGCAAGGTGATCAGCTCCGCAGGCGAGATTGATATGCTGATTCATTGCGGTGATGTGGAGGGAAGCGAAGATTACATCAGGGAGATTGCAGGCTGTCCGGTGAAAATGGTGGCCGGCAACAACGATTTCTTTTCCAGTCTGGAAAAAGAATTGGAATTTAACATCGGAAAGTATCATATTTTTCTGACACATGGGCATTACTATTATGTATCCTTAGGGCCGGAGCAGCTGGCGGCCGAGGCCAGAGCCAGGGGCGCGGACATCGTGATGTACGGCCATACCCACCGCCCCAGCGTGGATTATATGGATGAAGTGATAGTGGTGAACCCCGGAAGCCTGTCTTACCCAAGGCAGGACGGCAGACAGCCTTCCTATATCGTGATGGAAATTGACCGAGAAGGAACCGTTCATTTTACGGTCAATTACATAGGAAGAAAAAATTAGTATTTTGGAAAATTCTTGTTGACATTATGATTTTCCTATTATATAATACTTTTTGCGTCACGAATGACCGTTAATTTGACAATAAGCGCGGGGTGTAGCTCAGTTTGGCTAGAGCGCCTGGTTTGGGACCAGGAGGCCGCAGGTTCGAATCCTGTCACCCCGATCGTGTCTGCTTATTGACAGATGCGGGTGTAGTTCAATGGTAGAACACTAGCCTTCCAAGCTAGATACGTGGGTTCGATTCCCATCACCCGCTCGCATTATTTTCTTAGCGAGAGTTTTTCGAGCTTAGAAGATAAGCACACTTGCGAAATGAGCGCGTCTTATGCGCGGCGTTGAGCATAGTGTCTCTTTATAATTACCGTTTGTGCTTGTAGCTCAGTTGGATAGAGCAATGGCCTTCTAAGCCATGTGTCCAGGGTTCGAATCCCCGCAGGCACGTTATGGTGGGTATGGCACAGTTGGTTAGCGCGCCAGATTGTGGCTCTGGAGGTCGTGGGTTCGAGTCCCACTACCCACCCTAAGATTCAATGGGCTATCGCCAAGCGGTAAGGCACAGGACTTTGACTCCTGGATGCGCTGGTTCGAATCCAGCTAGCCCAGTCTTGTGCCCTCGGTAAAGAGGCACAGTAATTAAATATGGGATACTAGCTCAGGTGGTAGAGCACTTGACTTTTAATCAAGTTGTCCGGGGTTCGAGTCCCCGGTGTCTCATGAATGAAGGCCGAAACCTATATTAAAAGGGTTGCGGCCTTTTTTGCGCCTTCGCTCATCAAAGCGCCGTCCGGCCAGCTGGCTTAAAATCCGGAGAAAAAGACAGAAGTGCGCATGGAATTTACAGAGAAAAACAATATCGTCATTAAAAGTTAAGAAATTTTCTATAGTATTTATATTCAATAAATAATATAATTTGTGATAGTATCATGCAAAACTAATCTGACAGACTGATACGGATAAAAGGAGAACCAAGGTATGAAGAAATGGATGAAAAGGCTGACCGCAATCGGGCTGGCCGTAATGATGTGTATGCAGCTTTCGGCCTGCAGCAATAAGGCCGGCGGTAATTCCGGACCGGAATATGTATATGTGGCCGAATATCAGGACCTCACAAAAGAGGGAGCGGGCAGTAACTGGGTGAGCAATCTGGTGTATGCCAATAATAAGTTATACTATCAGCAAAACAGCTATGACGAACAGACGCAGGTTTCCACGGACAAATTTTACTGCCTGGAGATCGGCCAGGATGCTCCGCAGGAGCTTCCTATAACGCTTCCGGAAAACAACTATGTAAACCGGATGTACGCGGATAACAGCGGAAATCTTTATTTCGTGATTTCATCCTATGATCCCGAAGCTGAGAATCCGGTTCAGAAATATGAAATTATGAAGACGGACAGCGTGGGAAATGAAACACTAAGACAGGATCTGTCCCCTCTTATGGACCCGGATAATCCCTACATCCAGTATCTTTGTGCGGACGGTGAGGGAAACATCTATCTGTCAGCGGGAGATACGAACATCTATGTGCTGGACGGTAAAAGCGGCAGCACGCTGTTTAATGTGAAATGCGATGAGTGGATTAACGGAATGGGATGCTCCAAGGAGGGCAAGGTGCTGGTCGCAACCTATGCTCAGTCCATGGTATTCAAGGAAATCGATGTGGCTGCCAAAGGATTCGGTACCACTTATGAAAATGTGCCCAGCGGCAACGGCAACGGAGGTTACTCTGCCGGCGTTGATTCGGGACTTTTGATATCCACCGGAAACACGTTATATGAATACAGCACCCAGACGAAGGAAAGCAAGGAACTGCTAAACTGGATTGACAGCGATTTAAACGGCGATAATATCCAGCTGGCTGCAGCGCTTGATGATGGCAGGATCCTGGTGGTCAATACGGACTACTCCCAGGATAATTCCCGCACAGAACTGATTTACCTGACCAAGAAGCAGAAATCCGAGGTGGCGGAGAAGACCGAACTCACCCTGGGTACCATGTACTTAAACCAGGATGTGAAGACCGAAATCATCAAGTTTAATAAGACAAATGATAAATACCGCATTACGGTAAAGGAGTATCTGGGCGATAATGCTGACTATGAAAAATATGATGAAATTGTGGCGCAGATGAATGCTGATATCGTTTCCGGAAACGGCCCTGATATCATCGATATTTCCGGCGGCAATATGAAGCAGTATGCTGCGAAGGGCATTCTGGAGGATTTGTATCCCTTTATTGACGGTGATGAGGAGTTAAAACGGGAAGATTTTGTGGAAAACGTATTTAAAGCTTATGAAATCGGAGGTAAGCTGATAGCGGTCGTCCCATATTTCAGCATTAACACGGTTATGGGCAAGGTATCTGATGTAGGCGACAGGATGGGCTGGACGCTGGATGACCTGATGAAGCTGATGGATGAAAAGCCGGAAGGCACGGAAATCTTCTCCTATGCTACCAAGGACTCTATACTGATGTATTCCTGTATGTACGGTCTGGATAAATACGTGGACTGGAGCACAGGACAGTGCAGCTTTAACACCCCTGATTTTATCGAGGTGCTGGAATTTGCCAACAAATTCAGCAGCGAGTATAACTATGACGAGACGGCGCCCAGCGTGCCCAGCAAAATCCAGAGCGGCAAGCTGCTTCTGATGGACACTGGCATCAACGAAGTTACGGATTATCAGATGTATGCAGGCATGTTCGGTGAGCCAACCACCTTTATAGGCTATCCCGGTGCAGATGGCAATGGCTCCTTCTTCACAAGTGGTGGCGTGAGCCTGGGAATAAATTCCAAGAGCAAGAATAAGGACGCCGTATGGCAGTTCCTGCGCACTTTCCTGACGGATGATTACCAGAGTTCCGATAACGCCAGACGCTGGAGTTTCCCGGTCCTTAAGACAGAACTGGATAAGAAGTTTGAAGATGCCATGACAAAGGAATACTACACCGATGAAAACGGCAATCAGGTAGAACAGCAGAAAACCTCCTGGACGTATGACGATTTCAGCATGGATATCTACGCGGCGACTCAGGAAGACGTGGATGCGATCAAAGAGCTGATCAACGCTACGGACAATGCGCTGCAGCTGGACCAGAATATCCAGAATATCATCACCGAGGAAGCCGGAGGCTATTTCCAGGGACAGAAGACCGCACAGGAAGTGGCGGATATCATCCAGAGCAGGATTCAGATCTATGTGAATGAAAACAGATAGGAAATCAGAAAATGAAAAAATCCGGTCAGAAGAAAAAGATGACAGAACCGCAGAAAAAGAAGAAAATCAGGGAACTCATCAGTTCGGCGCCATATCTGGCGCCGAGCATGATCGGAGTCGCCGTGTTTTTTGTTATTCCTTTTCTTGTGGTTATTTTTTACTCGCTAGTCGACAATCCGATCAGCCACAATTTTGTCTTCATAGATAACTTTAAGAATGTGCTGGGCAATTCTGCTTTCCGGCAGGCCGCTGCCAATACGCTGCAGTTTTCGGCCATCGCGGTGCCCTTGGCAGTGCTTCTATCTTTGGGCCTGGCAGCGTTGCTGGACCGCAAGATACCGTTTCGCAGCCAGTTCAGAACCTTTTTCCTGACGCCAATGATGGTGCCGGTTGCCTCTGTAGTGCTGATTTATCAGGTGATGTTCCACTATAACGGCGGCGTCAACGATATACTTGCGATATTCGGGATCGGAAAAATCGACTGGATGAAATCCAGCTACGCCCAAATTGTAATCGTTCTGCTCTTTCTGTGGAAGAACCTGGGATACAACATGATTTTGTTCATGGCGGCGCTTGGCAGCATTCCGAAGGATATCATCGAGGTGGTCCGCCTGGACAGCAGTTCCTCCTGGCAGACCTTCATCCATGTGAAGCTGCGGTATCTCTCCTCCACGATCCTTTTTGTTACCATCATGTCGCTGATCAACTCCTTTAAGGTGTTTCGTGAGATCTACCTGCTGACCAGCGATTATCCGTACGAGACGCTCTATATGCTGCAGCATTTCATGAACAATACGTTCCGCTCGCTGGATTATCAGAAGCTGTCGGCTGCGGCGATTCTGATGTCAATCGTTATGGTGATCATCATCGGCATTCTGTTTCTGGTGGAAAATCATTTCGGAAAGGATGTGGAGGGATGAGCAGAGAGAAAAAAGAAAAGGACGAACTCGCCCAGGTGGTTAAAGCAGCAAAGCGGCGCCGTTTCAAAAAGAAATTCATGCTGGGCCTGGCCACTCTGGCTGCGCTGTTTTTCGCAGTACTGTTTCTTTTGCCCATAGTGCTGACAATCACCAACTCCTTTATGACCGCGTCGGAGATATCGGCCAATTACGGGGCAGTGTTCGCTACGACGGACAGCGGGGGCAAGGTTTTTATATCCAATAAGGTGAACCTGAAATTTATACCGGATATGGTATCGTTTAACCAGTATATAACCGTTCTGTTAAAGAGCCCGGAGTATCTGCTGAAGTTCTGGAACTCAGTCATACTGGTGGTGCCGATCCTGGTATTCCAGCTGGCGGTTGCCTGTCTGGCGGCCTATGGATTCACCCGGTTTCGGGGCAGGATTAAAGAGATTATATTTTTTCTGTACATAATTCTGATGCTGATGCCTTACCAGGTTACGCTGGTGCCAAATTACCTGGTTTCCGAATGGCTGCATATCCTGGACACCAGGTGGGCGATATGGCTGCCGGGTATCTTTTCACCCTTTGCAGTGTTTCTGCTCACGAAATTTATGAGAAGAATTCCAACTTCTCTGATCGAAGCGGCCAAGATTGACGGTGCGGGTGAATGGCAGATATTCAGACGCGTATGCATGCCTCTGTGTAAGGGAGCGCTGGCTTCCGTGGCAATCCTGGTATTTATTGATTACTGGAACATGGTTGAGCAGCCTCTCATCCTGTTATCCAATGCGGATATGCATCCACTGTCCATCTTCCTGTCCAAGATCAACAGCGGAGAGATCGGGCTGGCGTTTGCAGTAGCTACCATATATATGATACCCTGTCTGCTGATATTCCTGTATGGCGAGGATTATCTGGTGGAGGGCATCACCTATCAGGGCGGAATCAAGGGATAAGAAAAAGGAAAGGAAGACCGTAGAAAATGAACGAGAATACGAAAAAGCGGAGAGAGTGGATCAAAAATGCAGCGATTGTGTTTCTGGTAATTATGCTGATCCTCACCTTTTTCTCCAATACGATTATGAATTATTCGCTGCCGGAGGTAGCCACACAGACCGTAACATCCGGTTCCATCACGGCGAAGATCCGCGGCACAGGAAATGTGGAGGCCGGAGAGCCGTATAACGTGTCCATAAAAGAAACCCGCACCGTTTCCAGCGTGGCTGTCAAGAAGGGCGATGAGGTGCAGAAAGACGATCCGCTGTTTGTGTTGGAGGACAGTGAGAGCACGGAGTTAAAAGAAGCGGAGAAGGCGCTGGATGATCTGCTGCTTGCATTTGAGCAGAAGATCCTAAGTGGAGATGTGCCCAGCAGCGCCATTGATAAAGTGGAGAGCGGCGGGAGCGATTCCCTGTCCGCAAACCAGGCGAGGATTGAGAAAGCCAACAAGCGTCTGGAAAATGCGCAGAATGCTGTGAGGAGCTATACGGATCAGATAGCATCGATTGACAGGCAGATCGCACTTCTGGAGGCTGATAAGGCCGCACAGAATACGGCGGCGGAAGAGAAGGCTAAGGCAGATGCGGAAAAAGCGCTGGCCGATGCCCAGACCAGGCTTAGCGATGCCTCTGCGAGAGTGAGCAGCGCACAGGGTAAAGTGGACAGCGCGAATTCGGCGATATCCGCACTTGATCTGGAACTCTCTTCCCTGGGTATAGATAAAAAACGTGCGGAAGAGGAAGTTAAAAAAGCAGAAGAAGCTTTTAACAGCGCAGCTACGGATTCTGTATCCGGAAATGATATTCAGCAGCTGGAGGAAGCCCTTAAGGCAGCCAAAGCGGCGCTTGCGAAAATAGATGACGATATCAGCAAGAAAAATTTAGAGAAAAACAGCAAGAATTCTGAATTAAACAATGCGAAATCCGAACTCGGCAATGCTCAGAATGAATATAACAATGCCAAGAGCAATGTGGATTCCTGCCAGACAACTCTGGATAACGCGACAGCGGCATTAAATAACAAGGGCAGTGATATCACCAACCAGATCAACGCGCTGAATAAGACAAAAGCGGAGCTGAACACAAAGCTGCAGACCGCTACAAACGAACAGACTTATGCGACGGAAGACCGTACGGAGCTTCTCACCGAGATATCCAGCACGCTGGAGCTGGAGACACAGAATGAACAGATCAAGAAACAGAAAGAACTGATTGAGGAACTGAAGGGCAAGGTCACCGACACCGTAATCAAAGCCCCCGTGGCAGGAACCATCACCGCGGTCAATCTGGTAGCCGGTGAGACCACAACGCCTGAGCAGGCCATGGCTGTGATCCAGGTGGCAGACAAGGGCTTTACCGTCAGCTTCAGCGTGACCGAGGCACAGGCCAAAAACCTTAAGGTGGGGGATCCAGCCGATCTGCAGAATTCCTGGTATTACAACGACGTGAAGGCAACCCTGTCCGCCATTAAACCGGATCCTGAAAATCCCGGCAAAAATAAGCTGCTGGTGTTCGATGTGAGCGGAGACGTGCAGGCAGGACAGTCCTTAAGCCTTTCCGTAGGACAGAAGAGCCAGAATTACGATCTGATCGTGCCCACCAGCGCCATCAGAGAGGACAACAACGGAAAATTCATACTGACGGTGGAATCCAAGAGCAGCCCTCTGGGCAACCGCTATATCGCGACCAGAGTGGACGTGGAGGTGCTGGCGCAGGATGACACACAGTCCGCGATCAGCGCAGCGCTGTATGGCTATGAATATGTAATTACAACCTCTACGAAGCCTGTTGAGGCGGGCAAGCAAGTCAGACTGGCAGATTAAGGGAGGATATGGATGAGAAGGTTTTTAAATAACCTCACGTCGCGGATTACCAGAAAGCAGGCATGGCTTGGCCTTTTGGGGCTGATATCCTTTCTCCTGTTTACAGGGCTTACTGTCTGGTCCGGCCATGTGGTGCGATCGCTGACCGACCAGCAGATGGCCGGAAGATGGTCCGATGAGGGCGGTGTGGCGCAGGTCAGCTGCTTCTTATCGGCGGATGCCGGCCTGACTCCGGAAGGCATCGCCGCCCTGGAGCATTCATTGGATGCGGCGCTGACAGAGGTGTCCGTCACGCCGCCCAATGAAAAGGCCAGGCTGTGGGTGGACTCATACAGCGCCAGAGGCAAGGTCACAGTACAGGGACAGCAGTCCAAGGTGGAAGTGAATGCAATTGGGGTGGGAGGAGACTTCTTCTTGTTCCATCCCCTGGAACTGCTGTCGGGCTCCTATTTCTCCGGCAGCGACCTGATGCAGGATCATATCATCCTGGACCAGGACAGCGCATGGCAGCTGTTCGGTTCCTATGATGTGGAAGGCATGCAGGTGATGATCGGAAATGTGCCCCATATTGTATCCGGCGTGATCCGGCGTGAAGAAAGCAAAATGAATAAAATGGCCGGGAATGGGGAGAGCACGGTATATCTGTCCTATGATTCCCTGACCAGATATGGAAACAGCCAGAATATAAGCGCATATGAAGTCGTGATGCCCAACCCGATATCCGCGTTTGCCCTGTCCGCGGTGCGCAAAAACATAGGAGTGGACGAGGCGGAACTGGAAGCTGTGGAAAATTCAAAGAGATTTACTCTGCTCTCCCTGCTCACCGTGCTGAAGGACTTCAGCTACCGCTCCATGAATGAGAAGGCGATTGTTTACCCGTATTGGGAGAATATTGCCAGAGGCTGGGAGGACATCCTGGCCATGGTGCTGGTGCTTAGGATATTGTTCCTGCTGATACCGGCAGTCCTGCTGGTGATACTGCTGGTAAGCATGTGGAGGCACCGCAGGTGGCGCTTCGCCGATCTGCGTGACCGGTTCGAGGATTGGATGGAACGGCGCAGGTTAAAACGCGCGCAAACGCCTAAAAAGGAAAAAAAGAAAAAGCATGCGAATGCGCAGTAGAGAAATGAGGGAGACTATGAAAATGAAGAGATGGACAAAGGGGATGCTTTGCCTGGCGCTGTGTTTCGCCTTGGTGATTTCCGGTACCGGATGCGGTAAAAAGACGGGCAGCCAGGATTCCGAAGCGGCGAAGCAGCATGTGTTCCGCGAGACGGTGCTGGAGCTGGATCTTCCGCTTCAGGACATAAACAGTATGTTTCAGGCCGGGGGACGGATTTTTGTATACGGATATGTGTATCCGAACAGCGGCGGAGGCATCATGCCCAGAGCAGTTTATGACCTGGGGGCAGCTTCCGGCGATATAGCGGTGCCGGAGACAGCTGCGCCGGATACTGACGAAGGCAGTTCCGGGGAAACGACGGAAACGACAGAGTCTGCCGGTGAGGAGAGCTCTGCGGCAAATGAGACTGCAGCAGGTGAGGAGAGCCCTGCGGCGGATGAGACCGCAGCTGGTGACGAAGCGTCCCAGGCGGATACGGATGTGCCTGCGGATGCACCTGCGGATACCACCATGCCCGCACTGCCGGGAGGCGACGATTCCTACCAGGTAGAGTTTGTGATGTGTTCTTTTAAACCGGACGGATCCGACATCAAGTCTTTCAGCTTTAATATGGACGGCAGCAGCTCATTCTATAATCTGACGGGTGACAGCGAGGGCAATGTATACGGCGTATTGTCCAGATATATTGAGGATAACAGCGATCCGGAAAATATAGAGTACAAAAATGAACTCATGCTTAAGCAGTGGGATATGGATGGCAATGAGGGCTGGAGCAAGGATCTGGCGGAAGAGGGAATGGAGTATGTCGGAGGCATGTTCTGTGACAGCCAGAACCGCCTGTTAATCACCGCTGACCAGAAAATTCTTGTATATAATACGGATGGGACTCCAAACACCTCCGTGGATCTGGGCGAGGGCAAATATATCAACCAGATATTTACCAAGCAGGATGGAACCATATTGGTGAGCGGCTGGGGAGAAAGCCAGTTCATTCAGAAATTGGATCTGAATACAAAGTCACTGACGGATAGCTATACGCTGCCGGGTTCTTCCTTTAACTACAATATATCCCCCGGATACGGCTACGATGTGTTTTTAAGGGACAGCCAGGCGGTCTACGGGTATAATTTCGGCGAAGAAAATATTAACGAGATTTTTAACTATGTGGATTCCGATCTGACCGGAGACAATCTGAACAATCTGATCGGCATCAGCGAAACCGAGATGATTGGCACCAGATACGATGAAGAGAGCATGAAAACTGTTCTCGTAAAATATACGAAGGTGGATCCCAGCGAAATTAAGGATAAAACAATCATCACGCTGGGCTGCACTTATGTGGACTACAATGTCAAGAGAAGAATTGTGTCGTTCAACAAGGCGAGCGATCTATACCGCGTGCGCCTGACGGATTATTCCTCCTATAATACAGAAGAGGATTGGCAGGCTGGCGTGAACAAGCTGAATACAGACATTGTGTCGGGCAACGTGCCGGATATTCTAGTGCTTAACAGCCAACTGCCGGTGAACAGTTATGTTGCCAAAGGATTATTTGAAGATCTCTATCCATTTATTGATAAAGACCCGGATTTAGAACGCGCAGACTACCTTCCCAATATATTGGAGGCCTTCTCTGTTGACGGCAAGCTCTATCAGCTGGTGCCTAGCTTCGGCATACAGACCGCGGTGGCCAAGACATCGGATGTAGGGCCGGAGCCCGGCTGGACGCTGCAGGATCTGAAGGCACTGATGGCCACTAAGCCGGAAGGGACGGAAGCGTTCCCCAGCACATTGCGGGAGACGATCCTGTATTATGCGGTGGGCATGGCTGGCGATCAGTTCATAGACTGGTCCACAGGAAAATGCACATTCAATTCCGACAGTTTCAAACAGCTGCTGGAATTTGCCAATGAGTTCCCGAAGGAATACACCGAAGATATGTACGGTGACGATTACTGGCAGGGCTATGATACTATGTTCCGTGACGGCCGGGCGGTGGCGCAGATCACAGGGCTGTATGATTTCAATACCTATAACAGCCTGAAAAAAGCCACTTTCGGTGAGGATATCACCCTGATCGGTTTCCCTTCGGATAACAAACAGGGTTCGGCTATTTCTGCTGATTTAAGCTTCGCTATCTCTTCCAAATCCAAGAATAAGGATGGAGCATGGGAGTTCCTGCGCTATTATCTGACGGACGAATATCAGGACAGCATTTCATATAACTGGCCTATCAGCCTGAAGCGTCTGGAAGCCATGGGGGAAGAGGCGATGCAGAAGCCGTATTATGAGGATGAAAACGGCAATAAGATCGAATATGACAATACGGCCTATATTAACGGCGTGGAAATCATCATTGACCCTATGACCAGGGAAGAGGTGGATGTGGTGATTAACTTCATCAAGTCGCTGGATCAGGTAATGAACTATGACCAGCAACTGTTAAACATCATCAATGAGGAGAGTGCCGCATACTTTGAAGGCCAGAAATCCGTCAATGAGGTGGCGGATATCATCCAGAGCCGCGTACAGATCTATATCAATGAAAACAGATAGTTAAATACTGTCATACATCTGTAACAATTACTTAATATTTTTCCTCTTATCCCCTTGCATTCCGGGCTTCTTTATGTGATAATTATTTGGGAGCGTTTCCGTTAAACGGCGCACCATAAAGAAACCCGGGCTGCCCGGGGAGTAAAGAGGCCAAGGATGAAATTTGAAGAGAAACACATTTCGGGAATCATAATCGGCGTACTGGCTGTGATGATGTGCTGTGTGGCGTTTGTCAAGCCGCCGGTCAGAGCCAGGGCGGAAGCGGAGTCCGCTCAGCCTGCCAGAGTAAATGTTGTGGATGAGACGGTGGGCATCGCCCCTGCAGAGCCGCTGAAGGTACAGGCGGCAGAGCCACAGCCGGAGGCTGAAACGTATACCGGAGACCGCCCGGCATGGGTGACTACATTCGGCAAGCTCAATGTCAGAGAGCAGGCCAATACGGAATCGAGTGTGATCGGGCATTTTGTTTACCGCCAGGAGGTTACGATCACAGGAACTGATGTGGATGGCTTTTACGCAGTGGCGGGAGAGGATTCCAGGACCGGTGAGGTCTTAAACGGTTACTGCCATGGCGATTATCTCTCGGAAGCGGAACCGGAGGAGCCCTATGTGTATCTGGACGTGCCGGCCTACAAGCAGACTGACGGCCGCTGGGGTGATGTGACTTTAGGCTCCAGCAAGCGCAAGATGAAGGATATCGGATGCGCGACCACCTGTCTGGCTATGTCAAAGTCTTTTCTGACAAAGACCATGGTCTATCCGGATGATATGGAAGAGCTGCTTTGGTACGACAAAAAGGGGAACCTGGGCTGGCCCAAGACATATACCTGGACGACGGACAGCACCTATTACCTTGAAACGATATTTGAAAAGCTTCATGAGGGAATACCGGTGCTGGTCGGATCGGAAAAGAAAAACGGCCGCCCTCACTGGGTGCTGGTTGTGGGCTACTGCGGAGACGGGGAGAATTTTTATCCCTCGGATTTTTTAATCAACGATCCGCTGCCGGACAACCGTACGAATCTAAAGCAGTTTTTTGAGACTTATCCCGTTTTTTATAAGATGGCGTTCTATACGGGATAAGGAGAGTTTTGCGAATAGCTTTTTATTTCATTGGCTGAATTTCCTGTGAAATGAGAGCGTTTGGCAGCTCGTGGAGGAGTAAATTCCCGGATAATGAGGGACAGGCCCCTTGTTCCTGACGGAACAGGGTCTGTCCCTTATGTGTATGAAAGACGGATAATTAATATGTTAAGTAATAAATCTGCATGGCAGGTGGCATATGGGGGAAGAATATGGCGTACAGAATGATCGTGCTGGATCTGGACGGCACTCTGACAACTTCACAGAAAGTGATATCACCAAAAACATATGAGGCGCTGATGGCGGCCCAGGAAAGGGGGATCCGCGTGGTGCTGGCATCGGGCAGACCGACACAGGGAATTGTGCCTCTGGCGAAGGAGCTGAAGCTGGACCGGTACGGCGGTTACATCCTGTCCTTTAACGGCGCAAAGGTCATCGACTTCAGGCATCAGGAGGTGATTTTCGAAAAGTCGCTTCCGGAATCAAGAATCCACGAGGTTGTCGATCTGGCAAGGGAGTATAAGGTAAATCTGCTGACTTATGAGAATGAGTCCATTATAACGGAAACACCCGGCGATATCTATGTGCAGAAGGAGGCGGCAATCAATAAGATGTCCGTTAAATATGTGGTCCATCTGCTGGAATATATCTACTTTCCTCCGGTCAAGTTTCTGATGCTGGCAGACGGGGACCGGCTGGCTGAAGTTGAACCGATGGTGAAGGAATCGCTGGGAGATCAGTTTAATGTATATCGTTCCGAACCGTATTTCCTGGAGATCATGCCTGAGAATATCGACAAGGCCTATTCACTTGGAAAGCTTTTGAAGCATCTGGGTATGACCAGGGAGCAGATGATCTGCTGCGGCGACGGCTACAACGATGTGTCCATGATACGTTATGCTGGTCTGGGCGTAGCGATGGCCAATGCCAACGAGGCCGTGAAGCAGGAGGCGGATTATATCACTGCCGGTAACGATGATGACGGCATCGCGCATGTGATTGAAAAGTTTTTATAATCAAATGATGGCGCATCAAATAAATATGCGAATATAGGCGCAGGATTGGAGACATTATGAAGAATGGCTTTATCAGAATGGCGGCGGCCACGCCGAAAGTGAAAGTGGCCGATCCGGTATATAACCGGGAGAGGATATGTGAAAATTTGAGCCTGGCGGCAGAGAAGAAAGCCAAGGTTGTGGTATTTCCAGAGCTTTGTCTTACAGCGTATACCTGCGGCGACCTGTTTCTGCAGAATTCGCTGCTTGAGGAAGCGAGGGCTTCATTGGAACAGATCATTGCATTTACAGATAATCTGGACCTGATTGCCTTTATAGGTCTGCCCTGGGAACATCTGGGAAAGCTCTATAATGTGGCCGCTGCCGTGAGCCGAGGCAGGCTGCTGGGCCTTGTGCCCAAGACATGTATCCCTAATTATTCCGAGTTCTATGAGGCCAGACATTTTGTCCCGGGCATGCAGCAGCCGGTAATGATAAAGTTTTCACCCGCAGGAAAAGCGCCATACGAGGTGCCTATGGGCACGGATATGCTGTTTCAGTGCGCCTCCATACCGGATCTGACCGTAGCTGCGGAAATCTGTGAGGATCTGTGGGTGCCTGCTCCGCCCAGCATACGTCATGCGCTGGCCGGAGCCACTGTTATCGTCAATCCATCCGCCAGCAATGAAAATACTGGGAAGGATGTATACCGCACCAGCCTTGTGACCGGCCAGTCCGCCAAGCTGGTCTGCGCTTATCTGTATGCAAGTGCGGGAGAAGGGGAATCCAGCACCGACCTGGTATTTTCAGGGCATAACTTGATTGCTGAGAACGGTACGCTGCTTGTGCAGTCACAGCGCTTTTGCAACGAAATCACATATGCGGATGTAGATCTGGAAAAGCTGCACAGCGAGCGGCGCCGCATGACGACCTTCGGGCCCGTATCGGATAAGGATTATCGTAAGATCTCATTTGATATTGAGTTGGAACAGCTTGATCTGATCCGCAGTTTTGAGCCATTGCCCTTTGTGCCAAAAGGAAAGCAGGACAGGGATAAGCGCTGCGAGGAAATCCTGGCCATTCAGTCCATGGGCCTGAAAAAACGTCTGGAGCATACCGGCTGCCGCAATGCAGTCATCGGCATTTCCGGCGGCCTGGACTCCACGCTGGCGCTGCTGGTGGCCGTGCGTGCTTTTGATCTGCTGAATATTCCGCGTGAGCGCATATGGTCCGTCACCATGCCCTGCTTCGGCACCACCGACCGCACCTATCAGAACGCGTGCCTGCTTGCCGGAACGCTGGGAACCACATTGCGTGAAGTTCCCATCCGAGAGGCGGTACGCGTGCATTTTCGTGATATCGGACAGCCGGAAGAGAACAGGGATGTCACCTATGAGAACAGTCAGGCCAGGGAACGCACCCAGGTTCTGATGGATCTGGCCAATCAGATCAACGGCCTGGTGGTAGGCACCGGTGATATGTCAGAGTTGGCTTTGGGCTGGGCCACCTATAACGGCGACCACATGTCCATGTATGGCGTCAATGCCTCTGTGCCCAAAACGCTGGTGCGGCATCTGGTCAGATATTTCGCGGATACCTGTCAGGACAGCAGGCTTTCGGAAGTGCTCTGTGATGTGCTAGATACGCCTGTGAGTCCGGAGCTGCTTCCCCCCAGCGAGGGGAAAATTGCTCAGAAGACGGAGGACATTGTAGGTCCTTACGAGCTTCACGATTTCTATCTTTATCATATGCTGCGCTTCGGCTATAGGCCTGCCAAGATCTACCGCATGGCCTGTCTGGCTTTTGCGGGGCAGTATGATAAAGAAACGGTATTAAAATGGCTGAAGACTTTTTACCGCAGATTCTTCACCCAGCAGTTCAAGCGCTCCTGCCTGCCGGACGGCCCTAAGGTAGGAACCGTTGCAGTCTCTCCCCGCGGCGACCTTAGGATGCCCAGCGATGCCTGCATGCGGGTCTGGGTGGAGGAACTTGAGCAGCTGTAAATGCTATAAAAGAGCAGGCATGTCAGCCTGCTCTTCCTGTCCGCTGTTGCCATTCACAGTTACCGTATACTCTGTCCCTCCATACGCTGCTTTATCGGCAGCTGTGAACAGTAACCTTTCATATGCGTAAGACTCACGGAGCTGCTTTGGAAAGCGCTTCCTCGATGGTGGAGACCAGGGCGGACTGGGTGTATTTCATGCCTTCGTCCAGTTGGATATTGGCGGTGCTCTGCGAATCGATGATCTGCTCTGTGAGCTCATTTAATGCCGGCTCCATCAGCGGGTACATGGTGGTCACAGCTTCGTCCAGCTGTACGAAATTGATGGAGTTGATGCGGTCGCTGTCTACCGTTACGGACACGTCGATATTCTGACCGTTCAGCACCAGGGATGCGGAGTAGACTCCTGGTATGTAAGAGGTGGGAGCTGCGCTGTCTTTCTGTTTGCCCCCCTTGCTGGAAAACATATACACCAGAAGGATGATCAGCAGGATGCCCAGGCCTACGAATATGGCGGTATAGATCAGCTCTTTCATACGCAGTACTACAATTTTCGTTTTGGAACTCATAGAAGTCCTCCGACAAATGGTTTTTGTATATTTTATTATCAATTCACGGGTTTTATTACACTTAAAGAAGGAGCAGAACATCCATGTCATTGCAGTTTATTTTTGGAAGCAGCGGAAGCGGCAAGTCCTACCGGCTGTATCAGATGCTGATCTCGCTTTCCATAAAGGAGCCGGAAGTCAATTACATAGCCATTGTGCCCGAACAGTTTACGCTGCAGACTCAGAAGGACATCGTAATGCTGCATCCCCGTCATGGTGTCATGAACATCGACATCGTCAGCTTCCAGCGCCTGGCGTACCGGATCTTCGAGGAGCTGGGCTGCACGGACCTGGTGGTGCTGGACGATATCGGCAAGACGATGGTGCTGCGCAAGGTGGCCGGGAGCATTAAAAAGGAACTGGGGCCTTTCGGAAGAAATCTGAACAAACCTGGGTTTATCGGCCAGCTCAAATCCATGCTGTCCGAGCTCTATCAGTACGGCGTCGGCCTGGAGGATCTGGAGGCGCTGGCTAAAAAGACGGAGAAGACCAGAGGGCTGAACCGGAAGCTCAAAGACCTGGCGGTGGTCTATGAAGCGTTCTCAAAGGAGCTGGGTGAGGATACCATCACTTCGGAGGAGGTGTTGGAAAAGCTGTGCAGCCTGATCCCCCGGTCGGAAATCATCCGAAACAGCGTAATCACACTGGACGGATTCACCGGCTTCACGCCGGTGCAGTATAAGCTTCTGCAGCTGTTAATGATTCATGCAAGAAAAGTGGTGGTGACGCTGACCGTGGACCCGTCCGTGAATCCATATAAAGAGGGCAGCCCTCATGAGTTGTTTCATTTAAGCCGCAGGACGGTGGCTAGGCTTGCCGAGCTGGCGGCGGAGGCCGGCATATCAAGGGATGAGGATGAGGTGATCCGGCAGCAGCCGCCTTACCGTTTTAGAAAGGCAGGGCAGCTGGCATTTCTGGAGAGAGAGGTGCTGCGCTATCACAGGACAGTTTATAAGAGCCGTGAAGGGGAAGAAGCCTCCATTGCGGTTTCCGTGGCCGCCAATCCTTCGGAGGAGGTGCAGGCCCTGGGTTCGTCCATATGCCGTCTGGTGCGGGACTGTGGATACAGGTACCGCGATATCGCCGTGGTGACCGGGGATCTGGCCGGTTACGGCCCGCTGGTGGAGCAATATTTCCCCAAATACGGGATTCCCTATTTCATGGACCGCAAAAAGAGCCTGATGTCCAATCCGCTGGTAGAATACATACGCTCCGCGCTGGAAGTGATTGAGAAGGACTTTACCTATGAGAGCGTGTTCCGATGCCTCAAGAGCGGCATCAGGCTCATAGACAGGGAGGAAACGGACGAGCTTGAGAACTATGTGCTGGCCATGGGCATCCGGGGGAATAAGCGCTGGCAGCAGGAGTGGTATAAGGAGTATAAAAACAGCGGATTTATCGACTTTGAGCGGTTAAACAGCGCCAGACAGAAGGTGTTTGAACCGATACTGCGTTTAAGAGAAGTGCTGAAAAATAAGGAAAATACCGTCAGGGATTTTGCAGAAGGCCTTGTGCTTTTTCTGATAGAAAGCAGGGCGGAAGCACAGATTGCGGAGTATGCGGCTGAATTTGCAAAACAGGGGGACAGCGTGCTGGAAAAGGAGTATGAGCAGGCCTACGGCAAAGTGCTGGAACTTCTGGATGAGATTGTGAAGCTTTTGGGCGAACAATACATTTCCCTGAAAGAATTCAATGATATTTTAGACAGCGGTTTCAATGAGATCAAAGTGGGACTGATCCCTTCCTGCGTGGACCGGCTGGTGGTGGGCGATATGGAGAGGACCAGGCTGGGCGATATCCGGGCGCTGTTTTTCATCGGCGTCAATGACGGAAACGTGCCCAAGACCGGGGAACGGGGCGGCATCTTTTCCGTCTATGACCGGGATATGCTGGATTCGCTTCAGATAGAGCTGGCGCCCACCGCGAAAAAGAGGGGCTTCATCGAGCGTTTTTATCTGTATCTTGCGCTGACAAAACCTTCTGAAAAGCTCTTTATATCCTATTCGGCCACGGGCTCCGACGGAAAAGCGCTGCGCCCCTCCTACATGATCGGCGAGATCTTGAAGCTGTTTCCGGATATGTCCGTACAGGCGGCGGACGGCTCTGAAGACCCTCTGTATGGGATCGCCACGGAGGAAACCGCGGTTTCCTTCTTGATCCGTGGGCTTAGGGAGTACAGAGACGGCCAAAGCAGTCCGGCCTGGAAGGAGCTCTACAGCTGGTATTACGGGCAGGACGAGAAACAAAAGCTGCTGCTTAAGCTGGTGGATGCCGCCTTTTACAGCTATGAAGAGAAGGGGATCGGGCAGGCGGTGGCAAGAGCGCTGTATGGCACAGAACTGTCCGGAAGCGTCACCAGGCTGGAAAAACAGGCTGCCTGTGCCTATGCACAGTTCCTGTCCTATGGGCTGGAGCTCACCGAGCGCCGGGAATTTGAATTTGCCACAGCGGATATGGGTACGATCTTCCATAATTCCATTGAGCTGGTATTTCGGAAAATGGAAGAGGCCGGGCTGGATTGGAACGGGATGGAAGATGCAGGCCGCAGGGATCTTGTGAGCAGCTGTGTGGGACAGGTGACGGATGAGTACGGAAACACTGTTTTAAAGAGCAGCGCCAGAAATGCATATCTCGCAGGGCGCATTGAGCGGATTACGGAGCGCACGGTCTGGGCGCTGTCCGAACAGCTGAAGCGGGATAATTTCAGGCCGGCCGGTTTTGAGGTGTCCTTTTCTGCCGACGATTCGGGAGCGCTTAAGATCGCTCTTACAGAGGAAGAGATCATGCGGTTAAGCGGACGGGTGGACCGTGTGGATGTGTGCGAGGGCGAGGACCGGGTCTACATACGGATTGTGGACTACAAGACCGGGAACACCTCCTTTGACCTTATATCGGTCTATTATGGGCTGCAGCTGCAGCTGGTGCTGTATCTGGACGCCGTGGCAGGCCTGGCAAAGAAACGCTACCCGGATAAGAAAATCGTGCCCGGCGGGGTGCTCTATTATAATATCAAAGATCCGCTGGTGGATTATGAGGAGGGTGCCGATGAGGAGAACATCCGCCAGAAGATTCTGGAACAGCTGCAGATGAACGGTCTTCTGAATCAGGATCTGGGGGCGCCGGAGCAGAAAAAGACCAAACAGGTATCGGAGCAGCAGTTTGAAAATCTGCGCGACTACGTGAGCCGTAAGATTCGCCTGCTGGGCCGGGAGATCATGGATGGAAGCATACCGGTCAATCCCTATAAAAGGGATAACCGCACAGCCTGTGATTACTGCAGGTTTAAGGCAGTCTGCGGCTTTGACCTTAAGACTCCGGGATACCGTTACCGGAGGCTGAAGGAAAAGTCGCAGGAGGAGATCTGGCAGGAATTCTATGAGCAGAATGAAGACAAGCATAAGAACGGCAGAGAGGAGGTGCGGTGATGGGCGTGGAATGGACGGAAGAACAACAGCAGGTCATCCGGCTTAGAAACCGCAACCTTCTGGTGGCCGCCGCCGCCGGAAGCGGCAAAACCGCGGTGCTGGTGGAACGTATCATCACCATGATATCCGATGAGGAAAATCCTGTGGACATCGACCGGCTTCTGGTGGTGACCTTCACAAAGGCCGCCGCCTCGGAGATGCGGGAGAGGATCAGCAAGGCCATAGAAAAGAAGGTGGAGGAGCATCCGGGAAGCGCCCATCTCCAGCGGCAGCTGACGCTCCTGCACCATGCGGATATCACCACGATTGACAGCTACTGCCTCCATCTGATCCGCAATTACGCCAACGAGCTGGATATGGATCCGGAGTTTCGGGTGGGCGAAGAGGGAGAGATGAAGCTGATGCGTGCGGATGTGATCCGCCAGCTTCTGGAAGACTGCTATGCGGAAGGCAAGGAGGAGTTCCTGCGGTTTGTCGAGTGTTATGCCGTGGGAAATGCCGATGGCGGCCTGGAAGATTACATCGAACAGCTGTATCAGTTTTCCAGCGGATATCCCTGGCCGGAACTCTGGCTGGAACGCTGCCGGGAAAATCTGGAAGCGGACAGTGAGGAGGATATTGAAAAGAGCGGCTGGATGCGTTTCCTGATGGAGGATCTGGCAATAGAGTGCGCAGAGCTGAAAGAGCAGCTTTTGTATGCGCTTTTGCAATGCCGGTCGGAAAACGGCCCCTATATGTATGAGGATATGATAAGGGATGACCTTAGGATGGTGCAGGAGCTGATCGGTGCCAAGGGATTCCATGAGGCCGGCGGCCTTCTGTCGGGCCAGAAATTCATGCGCATGTCATCTAAAAAGGACGCTGCAGTCAATGCCGATAAAAAAGCGCTGGTATCCAATATACGGAATCAGGTAAAAAAAGCGCTGCAGGATATGAAGAAGCGGCTCTGCGTCCAGGACATGGAGGAGATGCTCGCAGGCATCCGCGGCATGCGGGAGCCGCTGAATGTTCTAATCGGTCTCACCGCGGAATTCACCAGACGTTTCCAGGAGAGGAAGAAGGAGAAAAACACCCTGGATTTCAACGATCTGGAGCATCTTGCCCTGAATATCCTGGTACGGCGGACGGAGGAGGGAGAGCTTGAGATCACGGACGCGGCAAAAGAACAGAGCCAGACCTACGATGAGATTATGATCGATGAGTATCAGGACAGCAACCTGCTGCAGGAGACCATCTTAAACAGCATATCCAGGGAGCGGCTGGGACAGCCCAATATCTTTATGGTTGGGGATGTGAAACAGAGCATCTACAAATTCCGGCTGGCCAGGCCGGAACTGTTTATGGAAAAGTATGAAAAGTATGGGACTGAGGACGGATTGTACCAGCGCATAGACCTGCACAGAAATTTCCGCAGTCGCAGCAGTGTGCTTTCGGATATCAATTTCTTCTTTTACCAGATCATGACCAGACCGCTGGGCAATATCGCCTACGATGAGACGGCGGCTCTGTATCCGGGCGCGGATTATCCGGAATGCGGGGAGGCAAACGACACCTCCACCGAGATTCTTCTGATCCAGCCGGACAAAGAGGTGCTGGCCGCACAGCAGGACGCGGATTATCATATCCGGGAGCTGGAGGCCAAGGCGGCGGCGGCCCGCATCAGGGAACTGATAGACCCACAGAGCGGTTTTATGGTATATGACAGGAATAAAGGCTGCTACCGCAGGGCGCGCTACGGGGACATTGTGATCATACTCCGTTCTTTTAAAGGATGGGCGGAGACATTTTTAAACATCCTGTTAAATGACGGTATACCGGCCTTTGCCCAGTCCGCATCCGGCTATTTCAGCGCGCTGGAAGTACAGGTGGTGCTGGAACTGCTGCGGGTCATCGACAATCCCATGCAGGATATCCCTATGGCCGCGGTGTTAAAGTCTCCTGTCGGCGGCCTTAACAGCGAGGACCTGGCTGTGATCATGGGAGAATTCCGCAGGAAATTTAAGCGTTCGGTCAGAGGGATGTACCGTGCCGTGCTCTGGTATGCCAAAGAAGGTTCCAGGGAGGCAGTCAGGAATAAACTGAACAGATTTCTTATTATGCTGGAGGGATACCGGCAGATCCTGCCCTGCATCCCGCTGCATGAGCTGGTGCGCCGCGTGATGGAGGAAACCGGATATTATGACTATGTATCCGCCATGCCGGCCGGCTCTGCCAGGCAGGCGAATCTGGATATGCTGCTGCAGAAAGCGCTGGATTTTGAAAATACCAGCTATCACGGACTGTTTCAGTTCATCCGGTATATAGACAGCCTTCAGAAATATGAGATCGATTACGGTGAAGCCGCGGCTTTGGGTGAAAATGAAGATACCGTGAGAATTACGACCATCCATAAGAGCAAAGGGCTGGAATTTCCGATTGTCTTTGTCTGCGGCATCGGAAAGCGTTTTAATCTGACAGACAGCACGGCCAGGATCCTGCTGCATCCGGACTTGGGCATGGCCGCCGACTATATTGATATCGAGCAGCGCGTAAAATATGCCACTCTGATGCGCAAAGCCTTCCAGCGACGGATCGCCTTGGAAAATATCGGTGAAGAGCTGCGCGTGCTGTATGTGGCCCTGACCAGGGCCAAGGAAAAACTGATTCTGACCGGCACCGACCGTTACCTGGACAATAAACTCACTAAATGGGAAGACAGCTTTTATGCCGGGGGCAGAGAACTTCCGTTTACACTGCTGTCCCAGGCGGGTTCCTATCTGGATTGGATTTTGATGGCTCTGGCCAGAGAGAAAAAACCGGAGATACGCCTTAAGATCATAGATCTGGAGGATATCCTTTCTATGGAAACCGTAAAAAGGGTGGCGAAGGACGTGGCCAAAGAGGATCTTACAGACTGGGATCCGTGCCGGATCTATGCCGGAGAGATCCGGGAGGAGCTGGATAAGCGGCTGAAATTTATCTATCCGTTTCTTGGGGAAGCGGCGCTCCATGCCAAGATATCCGTGTCTGAAATGAAGAAAAGCATGCAGATGCCGGGGACGGATGAGGAGGGGGAGGTCCGGCTTTATGAGCAGTATCCGGAAGAAGGCGCCGGCGCCTCTTTGCCTGACCTCCCGGAAGCAGAAGAGCCGGCTCTTCCTAAATTCATGAAGGAAGAAAAGCCTCTGGTAGGAGCGCTGCGCGGCGTGGCCTATCACCGGGTGCTGGAGCTCATGGATTTTAAAGCGCCGGAGTGCACGGGGAACCCGCAGTCCGCCGTCGATTCCATGTATGCGTCGGGCAGGATTACCAAAGAGATGCATGACTGCATCCGGCCGAAGCATTTTGAATGGCTGTTTCGGACCGGGATCGGAAAGAGGATGTGCGAAGCTGCTGCAAAGAATGCATTGTATAAAGAAAAACAGTTTGTGATGGGCATACCGGCCAGAGAACTCCTGCCGGATCAGGACAGCGATGAACCGGTGCTGGTACAGGGTATCATCGACTGCTATTTTGAAGAGGAGGACGGGCTGGTGCTGGTGGACTATAAGACCGACAGCATCACAAAAGGCCAGGAAGAGATCCTGCTGAACCGCTATCATGTACAGCTTGTGCTTTATAAAAAGGCGCTGGAACAGATTGCCGGAAAAAGAGTGAAAGAAGGCGGGATTTATTCCTTTGCGCTCGGGAAATGGATTGAGGACAGCGGGCTGTAAGAATTATTTCTTCACTCATGTTTTATACCGTCCTTTATACTGCATATCCCATAACAAAGGTTTTTGCTTTGTTCCGAACGATATTGATTTTATTCTGAAATTGACTATAATATACTTAAAAGGACTGGAGGTGTCTGAATGGGCGATACAATGACTGTAAAGGAATCGGCAATACTGTGGGGGATCACAGAACGCCGAGTAACGGTCTTGTGCAAAGAGGGGCGGATAGAAGGAGCATGTAAGAAAGGCCGCAGGTGGGTGATTCCTGCAGATGCCGAAAAACCTATTGACAGCCGGATCAAAACCGGTGCATATAGAAAAACAAAAATGCTGCCTGACTTACCGCTGCCGGTTGGGATTTCAGACTACCGTCTAGCCTCGTCCCAATATTATTATGTGGATAAGACTATGATGATTAAAGAATTTTTGGACGACCGCCCTATGGTGTCGCTCTTTACCCGTCCGCGCCGTTTTGGAAAAACCCTGAATATGGATATGATCCGCACCTTTTTTGAAAAGACAGACGAAGATACTTCCAATTATTTTAGGGATAAAAGAATTTGGGCCTGCGGCAAAAAATATCGAGACTATCAGGGAAAATATCCGGTGATCTTTATTACCTTTAAGGATGTAAAACGGGATACCTGGGAGGAAACTTATGATCAGATATCAAAGATTCTGAGACAGGAATTTGAACGCCATAGCGAGCTCTTAGAAAGCGAGCAGTGCAGTCAATATGAGAAATCATATATGAAGACTATCTTGGAAGAGAAAGCGGACAGTACTGACATGATGATGTCTCTGCAAAGACTCTCTCAAATGTTGGATGAACACTATGGCATCCCGCCCATTATTATTATTGATGAGTATGACACGCCGATTCAGCAGGGACATATGAGGGGCTTTTATGATGACGTGATTCTCTTTATGCGCAACTTGTTTTCTGGTGGTTTGAAGGATAACCGTCATCTTTCCTATGGCTTTTTAACGGGTATCCTTCGTGTTGCAAAAGAAAGTATTTTCAGTGGTTTGAACAATCTTGCGGTCAATTCCATTATGGATAATCGATATAGCGAATATTTTGGTTTTACACCGGAAGAGGTAAAAGAGATTGCCCGCTATTATCATGCGGAAGAGAAGTACGAGGAAATTTGCGCTTGGTACGACGGATACCGTTTTGGAGATTCAGAAATATTCAACCCGTGGTCTGTCATTAATTATTTTAGAAGTTATTGCCAGCCTAAAGCCTTTTGGCAGTCAACCGGCAGCAATGAGATAATCGGCGAGCTTCTGGCGAATGCAGGAGATGATATCTATGAACGCCTTAATGTTTTATTGCAGGGTGAGTCTTTCCTGACGTATATTGATACCGGAGTTATTTATCCTCAGATTCGAAACAACCCTTCCTCTGTGTACAGCTTTCTCCTGGTTGCCGGCTATTTGAAAGCAGTAAAGGTAGAACCTGCTTTCAGCGGTGATTACATGTGTGAAGTGGCGCTGCCTAACCAGGAGATCGCATTTGTCTATAACAAAGAGATCCTCCAAAAATTAACCAATATCATTCCCCAGGCTACCGCGATCTCAATTCAGGAAGCATTATATTCCAATGACGCGCAGAGACTGCAAAAAGAAATTCACAGGCTTCTTCTTCAATCGGCGAGCTGCTACGATACGGTCGGGGAAAACTTTTATCATGGTTTTGTCCTGGGGCTTTGCGCTATGATGGACAATCGCTACCATATCAGTTCGAATAGAGAATCCGGTGAGGGCCGATATGATATACAATTGCTGCCCAAATTCGAGAATATGCCGGGTATTTTGATTGAACTGAAGGCAGCTAAGAATTTTTCTAAAGAGAAATTGAAACAACTTTCAGAGACGGCTTTGGCGCAGATGGAGAATTGTAAATATGATATAGAGATGATTAGTAAGGGGATTAAAACAATCTTCAAGTATGGGGTCGCTTTCAGCGGAAAACAGGTTGTAGTTACAGTTGGATAACGCAGGAACCCTATGGGAGACTCGAATCTTAATTGGACAACTGATGCTTCCGGTTTCCGTATGCTTCAAAGCAAGAAAAATGTAACTTTGGCGGGATGCAGCAGAGTCATCCACTCTTGTCAACATCGTTATTGTTGATAAGGGTTGTTGGCACTGCTGCTTTTCTTTTGAAAGAAAATTATTCAGTTAATATAGTTGACAAATAATATTATATGGAATATAGTATTAAATATAAAATAATATTGAAAGTAAAATAATATTATGTAAGGCAGAGGAGTTGATAAAATGGTTTTTAACACGGGTGCGGCATTGCTGGATGCGATCGTGCTGGCAGTGGTATCGACGGAGCCGGGCGGAACATATGGCTATAAAATCACCCAGGATGTGCGGCAGGCGATTGATGTGTCGGAATCCACGCTCTATCCGGTGCTGCGCCGTCTGCAGAAGGACGAATGCCTGGAAGCTTATGATATGGAATATCAGGGAAGAAACCGCAGATATTATAAGATTACGGAGAAGGGCAGCGCACAGCTTCGCCTATATCGGGAAGAGTGGGGGACTTATTCTACAAAGATATCTAAGATTTTGTCGGAGGTAAAGTATGAGCAGGAAAGAGTTTTTGGATGAGCTTGCGTTTCTGCTGCAGGACATTCCATTGGTAGAACAGCTGGAAGCGCTGCAGTATTATAACGACTATTTTGATGATGCCGGGCCGGAAGCCGAACAGGATATTATAAAAGAGCTTGAGAGCCCGGCGAAAGTGGCCGCTATGGTGAAAGGCGGCGTCAGCGAAGAGGACGGCGAATTCACCGAGCGCGGATATAGCAATCCCCATTACCGGGGACCGTCCTATGAGATGGTGGAAAAGGAAAAACAGCGGCGTGATAAGGAAGATCAGAGTCATCCGTACAGTGAAGAAGGCGGTTTTGACGGCGGGCAGAAAAGCGGCAGCTCTGGCCGCGGCATGGGAGGACTGCTGGTGGTGCTCTTCATAATCGGTTTTCCGGTGATTATCGCGATGCTAAGTGCCGTATTCGCAGTGATGGTCGGCGTGGCCTCCGTGATGTTTGCGGTTGGGGTCGTGCTGGCAGTCCTTCTGATCGTGTTCCTCTGCACAGGCTTTTTCTGTATAGCGGCAGGGCTGGCGAAACTGTTTACGCTGCCTCTGACCGGAGCGCTGTTCTGCGGGACCGGCAGCGTGCTGATTGGATTAGGTTTGCTGTCATTGGTGCTTTGCATATTATATTACGGGAAGGTGCTGCCGGCATGTATGCGCGGGCTGGGCAGCATGTTTAACTGGAGCATCGGATTGTTCCGGAGAAGGAGGTCCTGTGTATGAACCGGATAATGAAGATCTGCTTATGGATTGCGATCCCCATGATAGTGGCAGGCGGCATTGTGGCCTCTGTCAGTTTCCTGATGGGAGCCAGAGGATGGCGCGATGCAGCCGATGCGGATAATACTGCAAAAGTGAGTGAAATCTTATCGGGCAGGCTGGACAGCTTTAAACTAGATATCAACTACGGTGAAGTCCATATTGTGGAGGGCCCTGAACTAAAAGTAGAGGCGGAAGGCGTGTCCGACAGGTTTAGCTGGAAGCTGGAGAACGGTACTCTGACAGTGAAAGAAAAGGGCAGTTTCAATTCCGGGTTTTATCTGTTCGGCAAATACATCGGCGATAAATTAAATGAAAAACGCGTCATAACGATAACGCTACCAAAGGGAACGAAACTTAAGGAACTGGATATCGATGTGGGCGCCGGCTATGTGGAATTTGCCGGCATGACCGCGGATAAGGCCGATATCGATATAGGAGCAGGGAGTATGGAAGCGGATGAACTCACCGTGACCGGCAAATGCCGGCTTTCAGCCGGAACCGGATCCATCGCGGTGACGGAGATTACAGCAGAAAAGCTGTACTTAGAGACCGGCGTGGGCAGCATCGAAGCGGGGGCGCAGACTGACGGTGACATCAGCATAGACTGCGGAGTGGGCGGCATAACGTTGACGCTTCAGGACAGTGAGGACAGCTATAACTATAAGTTTGACAGCGGAGTGGGCGGTGTTACCATCGGTGAATCGGACTACAGCGGACTGGGTAAAAATAAAAACATCGACAACGGCGCCGGCAAGACCATATCGATTGAATGCGGCGTGGGAAACGTAGAAGTTTTATTTGAGCGGAATTAACATTTGCTCCGATGACGGAGCGGAAGGGAGCATTGGATTATGGAAGAAAAGAAATTATATAAATCGAAGAACAACAGAATGATCTGCGGTGTCTGCGGAGGACTGGGAGAGTTCTTTCATCTTGACCCGACACTGTTTCGCCTGATCTGGGCGGTATGGGGTTGTGTCGGTGTGGGTATTATCATTTATCTTGTGGCGGCGGTCGTAATGCCGGAAGCCCCTGAAGATATCTATTGAATAAACAGCCCTAAAGCGGTGATACTTTTAGTGTCGGCAATGAAACAGAGACTCGAACAAGTACGCGAAAGGGGCAAATAAATGGCTAAGAAAAAAGAAAAAAAGATCGACTTAAACAACCTTACTCCGGAAGAACAGCTGAAACTGGAAATTGCGGAAGAGATAGGGGTATTTGATAAAGTCATGGAGGGCGGTTGGAGATGCCTGTCCGCTAAGGAAAGCGGCAGAATCGGCGGTCTGATCACAAAGAAAAAGAAGCAGCTGAAAGAAGAAAGCATGAAAAGCCTTTCAATGTAAAACGAATTATAATCCAACCGTCGCGGGAGAGAGACAGCCCGGCCGGTTGGATTATTCATTAAAAAGGTTTTGCCGTACATACGGATGGCTCATACAATAAATGCGCCATCAATACCACAGCAAAAAAGAATGTCAATTGTAAGAAAATTGTAGTGCAAATAATCTGTTTTCTGTAGTAAAATGATAACTGCCCGGTGCATGAAAGGCGTCGGCATACGGCAGGCAAGTCCCTTTGTCTGCCTTAAATCGAGGAGAGAGTTATGAAAATACTGATCACTACTGATGCATACGTCCCGATGATCAACGGCGTGGTAATTTCTGTGATGAACCTTAAGGAACAGCTGGTCAAGAGGGGACACGAGGTGAAGATTCTAGCCCTTTCGGACACCGGCAGGGCGAGAAAAGAAGGAGATGTCTATTACCTGCCATCCATCCCTTTTCCGATCTATCCTGATGCCAGGGTAACTTTTTCATTTTACGGAGAGTATGTGAAGGAGCTGATTGACTGGAAACCGAATCTGGTTCATTCACAGAGTGAATTCACGTCCCTTTGCGCCGCGAAAAGAATCGCGAAAAATTTGAATATTCCGGTAATCCACACGTATCATACGATGTATGAGGATTACACACACTATTTTGTCAAGAGCAAGCGGGTGGGAAAGAAAATGGTCTCCTGGCTCGCCCGGATTCTGCTGGGAAAAGTAGATGTGATCGTCACGCCTACCAGAAAGGTTTCCGATGCTCTGAAAGGGTACGGCCTGAACAGACCCATGGTTTCCATACCTACAGGAATCGATTTAAGCAGATTTACCGGTTCCATGGAAAGCGCCGAGAGAGACGGGCTGAGGGCCGGACTGGGTTTTGGAAAAGAAGATAAAGTGCTGGTATTTGTAGGCAGGGTTGGAAAAGAAAAGAATATTGACTTTGTGGTGAGCCAGTTAAAGGGCCTGATGGAGCGCGACCGCACCTTAAGGATGGCAGTGGTCGGGGATGGCCCTCATAAGAAAGAGCTGGAAGAGCTGGTGAAAAATCTTGGACTTGCCGGACAGGTGGTATTCACCGGTGCGGTAAAGCCGGAGCAGGTGCACAGATATTATAAAGCCGCCGACGTATTTGTCAATGCTTCGGAAAGTGAAACACAGGGCCTGACCTATATTGAAGCGCTGGCCTCGGGTATTCCGGCGGTTTGTAAGATGGATGAGTGCCTCAAGGGCGTGATTGAGGACGGATATAACGGATATCTTTTTGAGGATGGGCAGGAGCTGGCTGAATGTGTGAAGCGGATCTTTGCGGATCGTGCGGCCTATGACCGGCTTTCAGAGAATGCCCAGAAGAGTGTGCTGCGTTTTTCAAAAGAAGAGTTCGGCAGAAGAATGGAAAAGCTCTATCAGTTTGTTTTAATGAAAAAAAGTACGGCTGAGAAATAGGCCATGGCATCCGCAGTGCTGTCTCAAATAAAAACGCCCCGCGTTCGGAATCGAATGCGGGGCTTCTTTGTTACTGCAGCTGTTTGACTTTATCAAATTCTGGGTTAAACGCGTAAAAGTTGCGTGAATCCAGTTGTTCCTGAACCATCCTTAAACCTTCTCCGAAACGCTGAAAGTGTACTACTTCTCTGGCGCGCAGAAAGCGGATGGGATCGCTGATCTCGGGATCTTTCACCAGCCTTAGAATATTGTCGTAGGTGGTGCGCGCCTTCTGCTCCGCCGCCAGATCCTCAGTCAGATCGGTGATCGCGTCTCCCTTGGATTGAAATTCACATGCGTTAAAAGGAATTCCTCCCGCGGCCTGCGGCCAGAGCGCTGTGGTGTGATCCACATAGTACTTGTCAAATCCGGAAGCCGTGATTTCCTCCGGGGTAAGGTTCTTAGTCAGCTGGCAGATGATTGCGCCAACGATTTCCAGATGGGCCAGCTCTTCAGTGCCGATATCGGTGAGCAGCCCCGATACTTCCCGGTAAGGCATGGAGTATCTCTGTGACAGATACCGCATGGATGCAGCCAACTCACCGTCAGGCCCGCCGAACTGACTGATGATAACCTGGGCCATCCTGGGGTTGGGCTTGCTGATTTTTACAGGGTATTGGAGCCGCTTTTCATAGTTCCACATTGGCAGGTCCCTCCTTCCCATGGAGCGGGCATTGAGCCCCATGTCCATTTGCCGGTCCCTTCGGATGTCATGCAGACTTCCAGCGGGCCGTACAGTTTTTCATATTCCTGTGCCGCTTCTTTTTTCTGTTTCAGAGTTTGATGAAAAAGCTTCAATGCGTCCTGATCCTCCGGGTGGGTATCCAGATACAGCGTCAGGTCGTTTACCGAGAAATTGGCTTCGTTTATCTGTTTCATAAGCTGATCCTGTCTGTTATCGTTCATGGATATCCGCACCTCCTGTGAAAGGCATGTCAAGGCAGGGAAAGATTGTTCCCCGCTTAAGAGCCTGATCATGCGGATAAATTTCGTTCTTCTCAGGCTGCGGAACAATATAGGCAATCGCCAGTGATAGTGGCGCGGCCGTTGGATGATTGCTTAAACTTGTCTGTTCCATTACAAATCTCCTTTCTCATGTCACCAGCCGCAGGCTGATGACCTACGCACACTTCAGTGTGCTTCCTATTTCATGTCACCAGCCGCAGGCTGATGACCTACGCACACTTCAGTGTGTCACTCTTTCGGTATAGTTTCCGGGTGAATCGGAACAATAATAGTATGTGTAGTTATTAAAAAATACGGCAGGGCAATGAATGGAATAAATGGTCGGTGAATGATTGACATAACCGTAAAATGGGGCGTAAACTGGTATCTGTGTGATCAGGGATTTCCCATTTGGAAAGCGGGGACTAAAATATGTTAAAAAATGAGTGGAAAGATGCGAAGGATATGGCAGTCTGCTTTAAGGCCTATTTATTCAGGAACAGATATGTGATACTGATTATGGGTATTTTTGTATTTCTGGTGCATGGGAGCAAACTGTTCAGCTTAAATAATGGCATAGATACGGAGCAGATTATTTTTCTGGGCAATGAGTTTTATGAAAGCTGGCTGGGGATAGGAAGGCAGGGACTTATATTCCTTAAGTGGCTTCTGGGGCTTGAAGTTTATAATCCGTTTTTTGCCCCGGTGCTTTTGATGATATTCTCTGTAACGGCGTTTATCGCTTATACATTTTTGCTGGAATATGCCGGCGGAGAATGCGGATTTCCGATACATAAAGGAAGGTTTCGGGGGCTGGCTCTTGTATTTGGCATGATTGTTGTGTCCCATCCTGTTTGGGCGGAGCAGTTTTATTTTACACTGCAGGCGGCGGAAATCATGCTTTCCGTCACCTTATTGGCAGTCAGCCTGCTTGCCGCGCACAGGTGGGGGCAGCGGGGAGGTTTCCTTTGGTTTGCGGCGGCGGTACTGCCTGCAACCCTGGTTTTTGGCACGTATCAGGCAATGATGCCTCTGTACATCTTTACGGGAGCTGCGCTCTCGTTTCTGCGGTCGGCCGGTAAATGGGCGGAGAAAGCGGACAGGGAAGAAATGCCGGAAAACAAAGGGGTGAAGGATAAGAAGGAAACGCCGGAAAAGGAAAAGATAACGGGAAAAAATGGAAGAAGCACAAACGGTGATGTTATTTACGTTTTCCGTCTTGCGGTGGTTTTTTTAACCGGCTTTGCCGTCAATCAGGTCATTACAGCGCTGTTTTTCAGCAAAACCGGATATGTTTCGGACCAGGTGCAGTGGGGAAACGGCAATTTTAAATACGGGTTCATGCAGATCCTGATGCATATAAAAGACGTGTTGACCGGAGACGGTATCTTTTATATCGGTACGTTCGCCTGGATTGCGCTCTGCCTTCTTTTTGCTCTGTTGATCGTATTTAGAGGACGCAAAGAAAAGCTGCAGAAAATATGGCTGCTTTTCTTATCAGCCGCCGTGTGCGCGGGGCCGTTTTATCTGACGGCGGTAATGGGAAAGGTACCGGTGGCCAGGGCACAGCTGGTGCTGCCCTTCTGTATGGGATTTATGGCATATATGAGCGGAGCGCTTTTGGATGGATCCAAAGCTTTTGCCGGCGGTAGGATAAAACGGAGGACTGCCGGGCTGGCCATAACAGCGGTCCTGATATCGGTTTGTGCCCTGTCCGTATGGAAAGAGGCAGAGATTACGAGCCGTCTGTATTATACGGACAGCGAGCGCTATGAGGAGGATCTGCGGCTGGCAGATACTATCAGCAGAGATATCGCAGAGTTTACCGGAGAGTATGATTTTTCGGGAACAGTGATATTTGTGGGGAAAAGAGAAGCGGCAGGCAATAACAGCACGGTTGAGGGAGATGTGATCGGGCATTCCATTTTTGCCTGGGACACAGATGTGGAACCCGCTTATTATTACAGCAGTTTAAGAATATTAGGATTTATGCACTGCATGGGCATGCGCTATGACAGGCTTACCGCAGATCAGGCTGTGAAGGCGGCAGAGGCCGCTTCGGATATGAGCTGCTATCCCAAGGAGGGCAGCATTGCCTGGCTGGAGGACACGGTCGTTGTTAAGCTAAGCGATTAAGGAGAAAAAGGTCCCGCAGGATGTATCAGATTCTGCGGGGCCGGATTTTAACGTATTATTTACTGCAGTTTTTCTGTACATTAACCTTATCGAATGCCGGGTTAAACGCATAGAAGTTTTTGGAATCCAGGTGATCCTGCACGATTCTCAAGCCTTCGCCGAATCTCTGGAAATGCACGACTTCTCTTTGACGCAGGAAACGGATCGGATCGCAGATTTCGGGATCCTTGATCAGTCTTAAGATATTGTCATAGGTGGTGCGCGCCTTCTGTTCCGCCGCCATGTCCTCTGTCAGATCGGTGATCGGATCGCCTTTGGACTGGAATACACAGGCGTTAAAAGGGAAACCGCCCGCTGCCTGCGGCCATAATCCGGTGGTATGGTCCACATAATACTTATCAAAACCGGAGGCCACGATCTCTTCCGGAGTCAGATTTCTGGTCAGCTGGTGCACGATCGCACAGATCATTTCCATATGTGCCAGCTCTTCGGTACCTATATCCGTAAGCAAAGCGGAGGTTTCCTTATATGGCATCGAATATCTTTGAGACAGGTATCTCATGGATGCGGCCAGTTCGCCGTCAGGCCCGCCGAACTGTGTGATGATCACCTGAGCCATCTGGGGATTTGGCTGGCTGATTTTTACCGGGTATTGTAAGCGTTTGTCATAAGTCCACATTAGCACATACCTCCTTCCCAGGGCCACGGGTCATTTACCCAGCTCCAGGCATTGCGGCGGCATTGGTCGCAGGAACCGGGAGCGCCGTCCGATAAAACCACACTTTTGGCTGTCAGCGGCCCGAAGCGCAGTTCGTGTTCTTTTACCAGTTTCCAGTAACATTCCTGCATAGTTTCATAGTACTGCAGAGCTTCCTGATCGCAGGGATGTGTATCCAGAAAGAGGATGGCTTCATCCAGGGCGAACCCTGTCTGATAGATCTGATTCATTAATTTCGCATGTTCTGCATTCATCTGCCTGCGCACCTCCCTATCATAAAAGGTTTATCCAGTTCAGGGAAGATGGTGCCCTTGTTTAATCCGCATTCCAGATCATAAGGCTCTTTCCAGCGCTGCCAGGGAACATACGCCATAGCAACGGGGAACGTATCAGGGGTATCCATGCGGGCATCCATTCTGGCATCCATCCGGTCGTTTGTGCGGCCGGCCGTATTGCAGCCGCAGTCCTGCATATTGTTTCTCATCATCGAAGGATTGTTATAGGCATACATCGGCCTGCGGGGATCGGGCCGTCTGTTATTACAATATTCCAACGTTGAATCTCCTTTCAATGTTCATAGATTTCAGATTCAATAATAGTTTATGCCGCGCGGGAGCTGAGGGTGACAGATGCGGATAACGTCGTGGTAGAAATTAGTTTAAAGAAGTGATATACTGTTAGCGGCGTGTAATGAGAGCGCAGAAATGAGGTTGATTATGGAATTAGCGGCGTACAGTTACAGGGAGGACGAACGCGAATATTTTGAAAAATTTGGAAAGCAGTACGGCGTTAAGGTGCGGCTGATAAAGGAAGCTCCTTCGCCGGAGAATGCGGCGCTGGCCGCAGGATGTGAGAGCGTGAGCGTCATCACCACTGCGATTACGGCGGAGATTATAGAGAAGTGGCATGAGGCGGGGGTGCGCTGTATCTCCACCAGGACCATAGGTTATGAGCACATTGACTGTGAGAAGGCCTGGGAGCTTGGGATGACAGTGAGCAATGTCAGCTATTCCAGCGGCAGCGTGGCGGATTATACCGTGATGATGATTCTGATGGTGATCCGGCGGATCAAGTATATCATGAAACGTTTTGAGGCCCAGGACTGCTCGCTGTTTATGAAGCGCGGGCGGGAACTGGCCAATATGACCGTGGGAGTGATCGGCACCGGCAGGATCGGTGAGCATGTGATCAAAAACTTAAGCGGTTTCGGCTGCCGCGTGCTGGCTTATGACCTGTATCCGAAGGAAAGCGTCGGAAGGATGGCGGAATATGTGGACTTTAATACGCTGCTTGGGGAGAGCGATGTGATCACGCTGCATACGCCTGCAACGCCGGAATCGCAGCATATGATCTGCCGGGAGAGCATTGAAAAGATGAAGGACGGCGCGGTGATCATCAATACGGCGAGGGGGTCTCTGATCGATACGGACGATCTGATCGATGCACTGGAGAGCGGCAAGATCGGGGCTGCCGGTCTGGATGTGATAGAAAATGAGATGGGAATCTATTACGGTGACCACAGATATAAGGTGATTCATAACAGGCAGAGAGCGGTATTAAATGAGATGCCGAACGTGCTTCTGCTTCCTCATACAGCGTTTTTTACGGACCAGGCGGTCAGCGATATGGTGGAATATTCGATAGTAAGCTGCCTGAATACGGTGGAAGGAAGAGAAAATCCCTGGGAGATAAAGAAATAGGGGCTGCGTCAGATAAAAAAGATTATTAAGGAGGAGATTACAATGGTGCAGGAAAATTTAAACAGGCTTAGAGCCCTGATGAGTGAGAAACAAGTGGATGCCTATATGGTGCCCACCTCGGATTATCACGAGTCAGAATATGTAGGCGGATATTTTAAGACACGGGCGTGGATGACCGGATTCACAGGCTCTGCAGGCACACTAATCGTATCACAGCAGGAGGCGGGCCTTTGGACCGACGGAAGATATTTCATACAGGCGGAGACCCAGCTAAAAGGCAGCGGCATCACGCTGTACCGCATGGGGAATGAAGGTGTGCCTACGGTATTTGAATTCCTGGAAAACACGGTGCCGGAAGGAGGCTGCCTCGGATTTGACGGCCGTGTGGTCAATGCCGCTCTGGGCAAGGGTCTGGAGGACGCGATGAAGAAGAAAGGCGCCCGTATCGCATGGGAAGAGGACCTGTGCGGACAGATCTGGACGGACCGCCCCGCTCTTTCGGCGGAAAAAGCATATCTGCTGAAGGAAGAATACACGGGATGCAGCATGGCCGACAAGCTGGCGGGACTGCGCATGGCCATGAAGGAAAAGGGCGCGGATATCCATCTGAATACCTGTCTGGATGATATCGCCTGGCTGTTTAATATGCGCGGCAACGATATACCGTATAATCCGGTGGTGCTTTCCTATGCCGCGGTTACTATGACGGAAGCCGTGCTGTTTGTGCAGGACGGAGTGCTGGGAGAGGATATCGCCCGTGAACTGGAGAAAAACTGCGTGACCGTCCGCCCGTATGAGGCCGTATATGACTATGTGAAGCAGATTCCGGAGACTTGCAGGGTGCTTTTGGATAAGTCCAGAACCAATTACGCGATCTGCAGCGGTATCTCTTCTGCGGTTAAGATACTGGATGAGAAAAGCCCCGTGATGCTCGCCAAAGCCGTTAAAAATCCGGTTGAAGTGGATAATGAGAGAAATGCGCATAAAAAAGACGGCGTGGCCGTCACGAAATTTATATACTGGCTGAAACAGAATATCGGAAAGACAGAGATAACCGAAATCAGCGCATCGGATTACCTGGAAGAGCTTCGCAGGCAGCAGGAGAACTTTGTGGAGCTAAGTTTCGATACAATTGCCGCCTATAAGGACAATGCGGCCATGTGCCACTACAGCGCCACGCCGGAGAGCAGCCGCACGCTGAAACCGGAAGGCTTTCTTTTGGTGGATTCCGGCGGCCAGTATCTGGAAGGCACAACGGATATTACGAGGACCATCGCCTTGGGAGCGCTGACAAAGGAGGAGATCCGCAGCTTTACGCTGGTTCTTAAGGGAATGATCCGTCTGGCAAAAGCGAAGTTTTTGTATGGCTGCCGCGGGCTCAATCTCGACTATCTGGCCAGGGGACCGCTGTGGGAGCACGGGATGGATTATAACCACGGCACCGGCCACGGCGTGGGATATATGCTGAACGTACACGAAGCGCCCAACGGGTTTCGCTGGAAGGTCGTGCCGGAAAGAGACGACAGCTGCATACTGGAAGAAGGAATGATCACATCTAATGAGCCAGGTTATTATGAGGCTGGGCAGTACGGCATCCGCACGGAGAACCTGATTGTCTGCAAGAAAGCGGAAAAGAATGAATACGGCCAGTTCATGGAATTTGAAACGCTGACCCTTGCGCCCATAGACCGTGATGCCATAGATGTATCGCTGCTGGATGAGGAAGAGCTGGAGTGGCTCAATGATTATCACCGCAGAGTATATGAGGAGCTTTCTCCCTGCCTGGATGCCGCGGAAGCCGCTTGGCTGAAAGAAGCCACCGAAAAACTGTGATGCAGCAGGATTTGTTTGGTTCCCTGAAAGTGCTGGAGCCGAGAGAACGGCCGTTTACAAAGGAAGAACGCCTGAAGGCCATGGTTTCACCGATGCTTGGCTGGTTTGAGAACAACGCAAGAGTGCTGCCCTGGAGACAGGAGCCCACTCCCTATAGGGTATGGGTGTCGGAAATCATGCTGCAGCAGACCAGGGTGGAGGCGGTCAAGCCTTATTTTGAGCGGTTCATGAGGGCGCTGCCGGATGTGGCAGCTCTGGCGGCCGCTCCCGAGGAAAAGCTGCTGAAGCTGTGGGAAGGGCTGGGTTATTATAACCGGGTGCGCAACATGCAGAAGGCGGCCGTCACGGTGATGGAGGAATACGGCGGCAAGATGCCGGCCTCCTATGAGGAGCTCCTGAAGCTGAAAGGGATCGGTTCATATACGGCGGGTGCAATCTCTTCCATCGCCTTTGGAATTCCGGTTCCCGCCGTCGACGGCAATGTGCTGCGCGTTATATCCAGACTGACGGCTTCACGGGAAGATATCAGCCGGCAGACTGTGAAAGCGCAGATGGAAAAAGATTTAAAGTCCGCTATGCCGCAGGACGGTGCGGGTGATTTTAATCAGGCCCTTATGGAGATCGGCGCCCTGATCTGCGTGCCGGGCGGCGCGCCCAAATGCCAGGCATGCCCTTTAAATACTCTGTGCCTTGCCAGCAGGGAGGGGCTGACGGAGGAGATACCCGTTAAGGCCGCAAAGAAAGGCCGGCGGATTGAGGAAAAGACAGTGTTTCTGATAGAATCTAACGGCGGTATTGCCATACGCAAGCGTCCGGATACAGGGCTGCTGGCCGGCCTGTATGAATACCCCAACACAGACGGTGCGCTAAAACAGGATGAGGCGAGGGAATATCTGCTCTCACAGGGAGAGACGGATTTCACAATAGAACCGCTGCCACCGGCGAAACATATATTTTCCCATGTGGAATGGCATATGCAGGGCTATTGCGTGCGCCTGTTGGGAAAGCGCGGCGATTCCTTTCAGTATGCAGACGCAGAAGCGCTGCAGAATGAGTATGCGGTGCCGGCCGCTTTTGCAGCATATACAAGGCTGGTGCCCGGCATCTGCCGATAAGTTCCCTGTAAGAACCGGCCTGTAAGAACCGCGGCATTCATCAATTTACAATTGCAGGGCAGTATGATATAATGTCGGCAGACATTATATCGTGCTGATTTTCGTCTGCAGAGCAGACAGGTTTCCATTGAAAATCAGTGTAAGGGCGTGTCTTTAGAGAAGGTGCGCGGAATACGGAGGTTAGATAAAAATGAGCAAAAACACATTGTTAATTATGGCGGCGGGTATGGGCAGCCGGTTCGGCGGGATCAAACAGCTGGAGGCGATGGGGCCCAACGGCGAAATCATTATGGATTATTCCATCTATGACGCGGTGAGAGCCGGGTTTGAAAAAGTGGTATTCATCATCCGTAAGGATATTGAAAAAGATTTTATGGAAGTGATTGGCAACCGCATTTCCAAATTGGTGAAAACCGAGTATGTATTCCAGGACATGCATGATCTGCCGGAGGGATTTTCTGTGCCTGAGGGCCGCAGTAAGCCCTGGGGCACTGGACAGGCGATACTTGCCTGCAAGGATGTGGTGGACACGCCTTTTGCGGTCATCAACGCAGATGACTATTACGGACAGGAGGGATTTATTAAGATCAATGAGTTCCTCAATACCATGAAATCCACCCCCGATATGATGCAGGCCTGCATGGTCGGTTTTGTTCTGGGCAATACCTTAAGCGAAAACGGCACCGTGACCAGGGGACTCTGCCAGGCTGAAAACGGCAAGCTGACGGGAATCGTGGAGACATCCAATATCGGATGGGACGGCGAGGATGTGGCGGCAGACGGCGTAAAAATCCCCGCGGACAGCATCGCGTCCATGAACATGTGGGGCTTTACCCCTGAGATCTTTGCACAGCTCGAAAAAAGATTCCCTGAGTTTTTAAGCGATCTGGGCGGCAATCCGCTAAAGGCGGAATTCCTGCTTCCCACCATCGTGGGCGATCTGGTTGCGGAGGGAAAGATGGAGGTATCCGTGCTGAAATCCTCCGATAAATGGTTTGGTGTCACTTATAAAGAAGACGCTCCATTTGTGCGTGAGTCCTTTAAAAAGCTGATCAGGGAGGGAAAGTATCCCGAAAAGCTTTATATCTGAATTGTGAAGCGGCTGTAGTAAATACGGCCGCTTTGCCGGTTAAAACTTGTGAAGAGGTTTGCATATGACAGATTACAGAGAAACATACCGCATATGGCGCAGCGCTCCATGGTTTGATGAGGCGACAAGAGAAGAACTAAAATCAATTGAAGGCGACGAAAAAGAGATAGAGGACAGGTTCTACAGGGATTTGGAATTTGGAACCGGCGGATTAAGAGGCGTGATCGGTGCGGGAACCAATCGGATGAACCTGTATACTGTGGGAAAGGCCACACAGGGGCTGGCAAACTATATTATCCGAAACGGCGGACGGGAAAAGGGCGTGGCAATCGCCTTTGATTCAAGACATATGTCCCCGGAATTTTCAGAAGCGGCTGCCCTGTGTCTTAACGCCAATGGCATACAGACATACAGGTTTGAAACTCTGCGACCTACGCCGGAGCTGTCCTTTGCCTTAAGAGAGCTGAAATGTATTGCCGGCATCGTGGTAACGGCCAGCCACAACCCGCCGGAATATAACGGCTATAAGGTATACTGGGAAGACGGCGCTCAGATTACAGCGCCAAAGGACCTTGAGATCATATCCGAGGTGAACCGCATCACAGACTTTCGGGAAGTAAAGACTATGGACAAAAAGGCTGCGGTGGATCAGGGACTGTATCATGTGATCGGTGAAGCGATGGATGACCGGTATATGGAGGAACTCAAGAAACAGATCATTCATCCAGAGGCGATCCGGGAAATGGCGGATGATATCCGCATAGTCTATACACCGCTGCACGGAACGGGAAACATCCCTGTGCGCCGTATACTGAAAGAACTGGGCTTTCGCCATGTGTATGTGGTGCCGGAACAGGAGTTACCCGATGGGGATTTCCCTACAGTATCCTATCCGAATCCAGAGGATCCAAAGGCGTTCGCGCTGGCGCTCGAACTGGCCGGACAGGTAGATGCGGATATTGTGCTGGCAACGGACCCGGATGCTGACCGCCTGGGCGTTTACGCCAAAAATAAAGCGGACGGACAGTATGTGAGCTTTACCGGCAATATGTCGGGCATGCTGATCGCGGAATACATTCTGCGGGAAAGGCGCGCAAATCATACGCTGCCTGGGGACGGCGCGCTGATCAAGACGATTGTTACAACCAACATGGCCGACCGGCTGGCGGGGGAATACGGCGTGGAGCTTATCGAGGTTCTTACCGGCTTTAAGTATATCGGAGAGCAGATTAAATTCTTTGAAGAGTGTGGAAACCGCCACTACGTGTTCGGTCTGGAGGAAAGCTATGGCTGTCTGGTAGGCACCCATGCCCGTGACAAGGATGCGGTATCGGCTGTTATGGCGTTATGTGAAGCTGCTGCATGGTACAAGAAACATGATATGACTCTGTGGGATGCGATGGTAAATCTGTATGACAGATACGGGTATTACCGCGAAGGCCTGTCCACGCTGACATACAAAGGAGCCGATGGCGCTGAAAAGATAGGGGAAATCATGGAGGATCTCCGGAGAAATCCGCCGGAAAGGATCGGAAATTTTACGGTGAAAGCGATCCGCGATTACCGGGAGGGAACCCGGACAGATGCAGAGACAGGCTGTGTAGAGAAACTGACGCTGCCGAAATCCAATGTAATTTACTATGAATTAGAAAATGACGAATGGTGCTGTGCGAGGCCATCGGGTACTGAGCCCAAGATAAAATTTTACATGGGGGTACGCGGATCCGGCCTGGAAGATGCGAAACGGAGGCTCGAGCAGCTGACCGGTTCAATTCATGACCGTCTGAAGTAAAAAAAGCTGTAAAGCGTATGCCGGAACCGTTCTGAAGAATACAGAAATTTTGGCTGAACCTGGCTGAACAGATAAAAAAATGTGCGTACGAAAGAAAAAAGTTCTTAATTATATGTAATAATTAAGGACTTTTTGCGTTTCTATTATTATAGAAGGAGGGAGCAGGCAGTGGAAGTATGCGACTGTATTAGGTTTAACGGACAGCTGATCAGCAGCACGCTGTTACATGAGTTAGTGGAACGATCGCCGATAGTAAAGATCGCCCTTAGAGACACGGTAAGCGGAACCGACATAGAAAAGGGAACCCCTTCGGAAATGTACAGCAAATGGTGGTTGTGTTTCCAAGGCGGCCAGGAAATAAACGTATATGTAAAAAACACATAAACTCCAAATAAAGTTACTGCCCAGACATGTGCTGCGTTATAGGCAGCCGTGATCAGTAACCAAATAAATCTTGAGGCAGCTCCCATAAAAAATAAATATAGGAATCTCTGGGGGGATGTGGTATAATGTCGACAGACATTATACCAGCGCTGATTTCCGTCTGCGAAGCAGACAATTTCCCCAGGAAATCATGTGCATCCCCCGGAGGGGCATGTCAGTGTGCTGACAAAGCATAATGTCGACAGACATTATACCAGAGCTGATTTCCGTCTGTGAAGCAGACAATGTCAGGCCTTTGACCTTTCACATTTCCATAAGGTAAGGCCCGTACAAAAAACCCGACACAGGAAGATTCCGATTATGCGATATCACATCGAAGGAGCCAGATATAAATATGGCAGAGTTATAATCAAGGGATGGGCTATCGGCGCTAATGCCGAATCCAAAGTTCATCTCCAAGTTTACGTGGGAAAAACCCCGCTTACAGAAGCGCAGATTGTCCGAATTCCCCGTCCCGACATCGTTACAGCCTTTTTTCCCGGCACATCCGCAGACCTCTACGGTTTCCGCATCACGTTTTCCGCGAACACCTTCCGCTCCTATGATCTGCGCATCCGGTCGGGCCTTTCACGAAAAATCATCAAAATCAATCTGACAGAAATCCAGGATACCGGAACCATACTGCCGAAAGGCATGAAAGAGACCATCAGGCGTTTCCTGCACAAAGATGCCGCGATTCCTGTTCCTCCCTCCGCTCCGGTGAGGCCGATATTCATGTATCAGCCTCTGATCAGCGTTATAGTGCCCGCCTACAGGACTGATAAAATCCATCTAAGAGAGATGATTGAATCCGTTTTGGAGCAGACCTATCGCCGATTCGAACTGTGTATAGCCGACGGCAGCGCGTCTGGTGAGGAATCCGAGGCGGCGCGCATCATCCGGCTCTATTATCCTGATCCGCGCATCCGCATAAAAGTTCTGGAAGAAAACAAAGGAATATCCGGCAACACCAACGAGGCCTTCCAGATGGCCAAAGGAGAGTTCATCGCCATGCTGGATCATGACGATCTGCTGGATCCTGATGCCCTTTATGAAACGGTCAGGGCGTTAAATAACGATAAGAGCCTGGATTTCATATACAGTGACAGCGATCTGACTGACTCCGATACCATGCGGTTTTACAATCCGCTGTATAAGCCTGACTGGTCGCTTCATACCATGTATTCAGCCAATTACATCACCCATTTTTCCGTCATACGGACCAGCATCATAAAAAAGGCAGGCGGATGGAACCCGGCCATGGACGGTGCTCAGGATTGGGACTTATTTCTGCGGGTATCTGAGATAACGGATAAAATATACCATATTCCCCAAATACTATATCATTGGAGAGTGGCGGAGAGTTCCACGGCCAGGGATATAGGGACAAAACCCTATGCGCTGGATGCTCAGATCCGGGCGATACAATCTCACCTGGACAGGACCGGCAGAAATGGACGGGCGTATTTCGAAGACCGGGTAAGCTACCTCATACGCATTAAATGGGACAGCGCAAAGGCCGACGGAACCGTATATGTGCAGCCAGGTATCAATCTGGACAGCGAATCCAAAAACGAGCTACTCTCCTGGACATCCCAGCCGGATGTGGGCATGGTGATGCCGGCGGTACTGGATGCTTCCGACAGCATTGTGTCTATGGGAGATATATGGACGGAGGGAGAGATAAAAACGCTGTATCGGGGCGTTTTCGTGCATACTGCGGATGAATGGGGCAATACCGACTGGTACCGGGATGTGGATCAGGTATCGCCTGTCTGTTATGCCGTATCCGGTGCTGCAATAAAGCGGGTCGGAGAACCCGGGGATGATCTGGAAGAGTACTGCAGAAAGGTGAGGGCTGCCGGCCTCTGGATCGTAACCACGCCCTTTGCCCGCGTATACCTGCAGGACGGACATAAGGAGCTCGCCGCGGGCTTCGTAAAATAAGGACAGGCCCCGGCCGGACCGGAAAACAGAGGAAAATAATATGCTTTCATACTATATAGATAAATCAGAAATATTTGGCTGTACGGTTCATTTAACCGGCTGGGCTGTATCGGATACGGGGACACTGCCGGAATACCGGGTGACTGAACGCCATGGTGAGGAGATGAAGTTCAGCTTTCGCAGGCTTGACCGGCCGGATGCCAGCAGAAGCGCGCTGGGAGACGAGAGGCAGAGAGACTGCGGATTTGATGTGAAATTTGACTGCAATTTGGAAGAGAGATACTGCCTTCATATCAGCGACGGGCAAAAAGAGAAAAGGCTTTCCATCTTACCTAAAGAGCTGATCAGAGAACAGAGCCGGCGTTATGTGAATTTTAAAAAGATGATCCGTCTCACAACCCCTGCCATGGCGGCCGACGATATTCGGACGCTTCTTAAAAGAGGGCCGGTCGAACTGAAAAAACAGTGGAGAAACCGCTATGAGACAGAAGAAAACCGGTATGCCAGATGGCTGGAAAAGCACGGGGAGTGTGAGCCGGCCGCCCTTTCCTGGCAGCCGCTGATCAGCATTGTGGTGCCGGTATATAAGCCTCCCAGAGAATTTCTCAAACAGATGATTGCATCCGTGCGGCAGCAGTCCTATCAGAACTGGCAGCTTTGTCTGGCGGACGGCGAGGGCAGCATGGAGCCCGTGCTGCGCCAGGCGGCGGATGAGGATTCCAGAATCCGGTATCAGATTTTGGATGAGAATCTGGGGATCGCGGGCAACAGCAATGCCGCTTTGGAGCTGGCCACAGGAGAATATGTGGGGCTTTTGGATCATGACGATATACTGGAAAAACACGCGCTTTATGAAGTGGTGAAAGCTCTGAACGAGGATCCCGACACCGACATGCTCTACAGCGATGAGGATAAGGTATCCATGGATCTGCGCGTGTATTTTGACGCCCATTTAAAGCCCGATTTTAACCTGGACCTGCTTCGTTCCAATAATTATATCTGTCATTTTTTTGTTGCCAGAAAAGAACTGCTGGATGAATTGGGAGGCTTTCTGCCGGATTATGACGGCGCTCAGGATTATGACCTGATACTGCGCTGTTCGGAACGGGCGCGTAAGATATGCCACATTCCCCGGATCCTGTATCACTGGAGGACCCATCAGTTTTCCACCTCAGAAAATCCGGAGAGCAAGATGTACTGTTACACCTCCGGAAAGCTTGCGCTGGAGGCGCATCTAAAGAGGATGGGGCTTAACGCAGATGTATCCCTGATCGGGGACCATCTCGGCTATTACCGCGTGAAGTACCGGGTAACCGGAAAACCTAAAATCTCCATTCTGATACCCAACAAAGACCAGCCGGATACGCTGAAAGCCTGTGTGGATTCCATCAGAGAGAAGTCCACATATGGGAATTATGAAATCATAATCATTGAAAACAACAGCACGGGAACGGAAATTTTCAGTCTGTATGAGGAGCTTAAGCTGGATCCGCGGATCAGGGTTGCCGTGTGGGAGCGTGATTTTAACTATCCCGCCATAAACAATTTCGGAGCTTCCCTGGCGCAGGGAGAATTTCTGCTTCTGTTAAACAACGATACCAGAGTGATTACGCCTGACTGGATGGAGGAACTGCTCGGAACCTGTCAGAGGCCGGATGTAGGCATTGTGGGAGCCAAACTCTATTATCCGGATGATACCATTCAGCACGCCGGCGTTGTGATGAAGCTGGCCGGCGTATGCGGACATGTATTCTGCGGGATGGACAGATCCGAGCCGGGGCGTTTCGCCAGAGCGGTGGTACAGCAGGATTATAGCGCGGTCACAGCCGCCTGCATGATGGTGAAGAAAAGTGTCTATGAAAGCGCGGGAGGGATGGATGAGGCCTTTGCGGTAGCCTATAATGACGTGGATTTCTGCCTGCGGGTGCGCGGGATGGGCCTGCTGGTGGTATTTACCCCCTTTGCAGAGCTTTATCATGACGAGTCCAAAACCAGGGGATATGAGGATAATCCGGAGAAACAGAAGCGGTTTACCGAGGAGAAAAAAAGACTCCTGGGCCGTTATCAAGAGTACCTTGAGAAGGGCGATCCCTGCTACAATCCCAATTTAACATTGACAGCGCCGGATTTCTCGATTAATATGGAGGATGTTTGACATTTGGCGACTATAGACACAGACTGCTGCTGGCTGGCACTTCATATTTGTACGTGCCCGGCGGCGGTATGAGGGAATTATGGAAATACAGGAAGAGCGCAAGCCGAAAAATCTGATAGCGAAGACCATCGCTTACTGCAGAAAGAACGGCTTGAATAAATGTGTGAAAAAAATATATCTCAAGTTCTTTCGCCTGGAGGAGGTCAGCTACCGCCAATGGCAGAAGGGGGCTCTGCCCACTGCGAAGGATCTGGAAAAGCAGCGCGGCCATAAGTTTGATTATGAGCCGCTTATCAGTGTTGTGGTTCCGATGTATGAGACACCCGTACAGTTCGCCCGCGAGATGATAGAATCCGTACAGAAACAGACCTACGGCCATTTTGAATTATGCCTGGCGGACGGCAGCCCTACAGCGGGTGAAACAGCAGAGATTGTGCAGCAGATGGCAGCGGCAGATTCCAGAATCCGCTACCTTAGGCTGGAGGAAAATCAGGGAATCGCCGGCAACACAAACGAAGCTCTTGCCATGGCAGAGGGCAGTTATATCGCGCTGCTGGACCACGACGACCTGATCTCCCCCGATGCTCTGTATGAGTGTGTGAAGGCCATCAACGCAGACCGCGACACGGATGTGCTCTACAGCGATGAAGATAAGGTGGATATGAAAGGCAAAAAGCAGTTTGATCCGCATTTTAAGCCGGATTTCAACCTGTATCTGCTTAGGACCATGAATTATATCTGCCACCTTTTTGTGGTGAGCCGGCGCGTATTGGATGCGGCAGGCGGCTTTCGTACGGAATACGACGGAGCCCAGGACTATGATTTTATATTCCGATGCGTGGAGCAGGCCCGAAAGATACGGCATATTCCAAAGATCCTGTACCACTGGCGCGCTCACAGGAATTCAACTTCCGAAAATCCGGAGAGCAAGAAATACGCCTTTGAAGCCGGCTTAAGAGCGGTGGAAGCTCATTACCGCCGCATGGGAGTGCATGCGAAGGTGGAGCACGGGATTAAGTACGGAATGTACCGCACTGTCTTTCAGCGTCCCTATGATCCGCTCATATCAGTCATCATACCCAACAAGGATCACGTACAGGATCTGGACCTGTGCATCCGCACGCTGACCGCCCAAAATGCTTACAGCAATTATGAAATCATCGTGGTGGAAAACAACAGCACAAAGAAAGAGACCTTTGCCTATTATAAAGAGCAGGAGTCCCGTATGGACAATTTCCGGGTGGTGACCTGGAAGGAAGGTTTTAATTATTCCGCTATCAATAATTTTGGCGCAGGTTTTGCAAAGGGCGAATATCTTCTGTTATTAAACAATGATATCGAGATGCTAAGCGGCGGCTGTCTGGAAGATATGCTGGGATTTTGCATGCAGGAAGGCGTGGGCATCGTGGGCGCTAAACTTTTCTACGGCGATGACACCGTGCAGCACGCCGGAGTGGTGGTCGGTCTCGGAGGCGTCGCGGGCCATGCATTTGTGGGGCTGCCCAGAGAGGAATACGGCTATATGGCCAAGGCCATGTGCACTCAGGAGATGAGCGCCGTCACGGCCGCCTGCCTGCTGGTTAAAAAATCGGTCTATGAAGAGGCCGGCGGCATGACTACGGAGCTTGCGGTAGCGTTTAACGATGTGGATTTCTGTCTGAAGGTCAGGGCGCTGGGCTATCTTGTCATATACGATGCCAATGCCCAGGCATATCACTACGAGTCCAAGTCCCGGGGATTAGAGAATACGCCGGAGAAGCTGGAGCGCTTTCATAGAGAAATGCGGTTTTTCCGGGACCGCTGGGGTGAAATCCTCGAGAAGGGCGATCCCTACTACAATGTGAACCTGACTCTGGACCGCAATGATTTTACGTTCCGCAATCCTTACTGGATGCCTGTGGAGTTCTGACGGCAGGCAGAAAGCAGTTAAACTTGCAGAAATAGGGAAAAATGATTATAATAGAGTAACAGCTCACGCAGAGGTTATGGCTGCAGGAGCGGAAGGTTGAACTAAAATGAAAGTAACGGTTATAATTGCCAACTATAACGGCGCCCACTTTATGGAACCCTGCCTTGAGTCACTGAAGGGGCAGAGCTGCCGGGATTTTGAGATACTGGTGGTGGATAACGCATCTACGGACGGCAGCAGGGAGCTGCTTGATGAGAAATATCCCGAAATCAGGGCGATCTACCTGAATAAGAACTATGGGTTCAGCAAGGCCGTGAACGTTGGAATACAGGCGGCAGATACGCCGTATGTGATTTTGCTCAATAATGATACCCGTGTGGACGAGCATTATGTGGAAGCGCTGCTTAAGACGATTGAGAGCTCGGACAGGATTTTTTCAGTGAGCAGCAAGATGATTCAGATGTATCATCCGGAGCTCATTGATGATGCGGGGGATTTGTATAATATTATCGGATGGGCGTCACAGCGCGGTGTTGGTCAGCCTTCCTCCGGCTATACAAAGCAGAAAAATATATTCGCGGCCTGCGGCGGCGCGTCCATTTACCGCAGGGAGGTATTTCGGGTGATCGGGGATTTTGATGAGAAGCATTTCGCTTACCTGGAGGATACCGATATAGGATACCGGGCCAGGATCTTCGGCTATCGCAATGTTTACTGCCCGGACGCTTATGTTTACCATGTGGGGAGCGGAACCAGCGGTTCCAGATATAATGCATTTAAAGTAAAACTGGCTGCACGCAACAGCATCTATCTGAATTATAAAAATATGCCGCTTCTGCAGCTCATCGTTAATTCCCCGTTCCTTCTTGCGGGATATTTGATTAAGTGCAGTTTTTTTAAAAAAATCGGTTTCGGCAAAGAATATAGAGAGGGGCTGGCCGAAGGTTTTAAGACAGTTTCCAGCTGCCGCAAGGTGCCGTTTTGTTTTAAAAATATATGGAATTACATCCGGATTGAGGGTGAGCTGATCGCCAACATGTTTATTTATGCGGCGGAGTACGCTTCCCGCAGGCGTTATAAGGCGTCGCCAGTTAAGAAAGATTTAAGAAAATAGACCCATATTTTGATGTTGCCCTTTACACCTTCATGCTGTATTATAAAACAGAAGTGCCAAGAAGCGGTGTTGGAAGAGCGGCACAGATTACAGTAGGTGAAGAAGAGTGATAAAAGATAATCAGAGACGTCTGAATCAGCTTCATGTGGTTATTGATGCCATCGTTTTAATTGTGGCATATTTGCTTGCGTATTATTTTGTGTTTTCCAGCCCGATACCCCATGGAGAGCCGGCTTTCAGCAGGGGGCAGTATTTTTCGGTGCTTCTGGCATTGGTTCCGGCTTATCTTATCATATTCTGGATCTTTCATTTATATACGCCTAAGCGAGTGCAGGGCAGGCGCCTGGAAGCAGCGAATCTGCTGAAGGCCATTCTGGTTGGTGCCCTGCTCTTTTCTACTGCCCTGTATCTGGGTAAGGATGCCGGACTGGATTTCTCGAGACCTCTGGTGCTGTACTTTTCGATTTTCAGCTATATCTTTGAAGTGGCATACCGCAATGTTTTAAGGATTGTCCTGCGTTCCTTCCGCATGAAGGGATACAATCAGAAGCATATACTTCTGGTGGGCTACAGCCGGGCTGCCCAGGGGTATATAGACAGAGTAAAGTCCAATCCCGAATGGGGTTATAACATCCGCGGCATACTGGACAACCATGCGGAGAGGGGCACCGAATACAGAGGGATCAAGGTAATCGGCAACATTGACAACCTGGATTATATATTGCAGCTTAACCGGCTGGATGAGATCGCGATTACCCTTAGCATAAATGAATACGACAAACTGGAAAGAATCGTCGCGCTTTGTGAAAAGTCCGGTGTGCATACCAAATTCATTCCTGACTACAACAACATCATCCCTACCAAACCGTACACGGAAGATCTGCTCGGACTGCCGGTGATCCATATCCGGTATGTTCCGCTTACAGATTCCTTTAATGCGTTTTTGAAACGGGCCATGGATATTGTTGTCGGCTTCATAGCCACCATACTATTTTCACCGCTGATGCTGCTTGTAGCTTTGCTGATTAAGCTGACATCTCCCGGACCTGTCATCTACAGCCAGGAGAGGGTGGGGCGGCACAATAAGACTTTTAATATGTACAAATTCCGTTCTATGGAAGTGCAGCAGCCTTCCGCAGAACAAAAGAAATGGACAACTCCGGGAGATCCCCGCGTGACACCGGTCGGAAAGTTCATACGCAAAACCAGCATAGATGAGCTGCCGCAGCTGTGGAACGTGCTGAAAGGAGATATGAGCCTGGTCGGTCCCAGGCCGGAGCGCCCGTTTTTTGTTGAGCGCTTCAAAGAAGACATTCCCCGTTATATGATCAAGCATCAGGTGAGGCCGGGCATGACCGGCTGGGCTCAGGTAAACGGTTACCGGGGCGATACCTCCATCAAGAAACGGATTGAGCATGATCTGTATTACATTGAGAACTGGTCTATCGGGTTTGACTTTAAAATCCTGTTTTTAACCGTATTCAAAGGATTTATAAACAAGAACGCGTATTAACACGAAAGGAAGCGCTATGAGCAGAGAAAGAGAAGAAGAGCTAAGAGCGAGGGCCCGCAAAAAGAGCCGTGCAAAAAAGGCTGCAAAACGCAGAAGAAAAAAATTCATTCTGATGTTCAGTGTAGAGGCCATATTGTTAATGGTGGTGCTGTTGTGTGTGTTTGTGCTGGGCAAGTTTGATCAGATCCAGAAGCCGGATTTTAAGAAAGAAGACATCGAAACAAACTCACTGGCCGCGGAGGTGGAGGAGAAGCTGGAAGGCTATACCACCTATGCGCTGTTCGGCGTGGATGCCCGCGATAACAAAACACTGGATAAAGGGACTCACGGAGATGTCGTGATGATTGCCAGCATCAATAACGCAACGAAAGAAGTGCGGCTGGCTTCAATATACCGGGATACCTACCTCTGTATCAGCAAAGACGGAAAGAAGTATGGCAAGATGACCACCTCTTACTATAACGGCGGTGCCCAGAATGCCATTGAAACGCTTAATAAAAATTTTGACCTTCAGATTACGGATTATGTGACCTTTAACTGGGCAGCTGTGGCTACAGCTATCAATGATCTTGGAGGTGTTACGGTGGATGTGCCCGAATCCATGTTCAAAGACAACATGATTAACGGCTACATAACCTTTACGGTTGATGCCACCGGCATCGGATCCCATCATCTCAAGGGGCCGGGAGAGCAGTTGCTGGACGGCATACAGGCGGTATCCTACTGCCGTATCCGTTATATATCCGGCAATGACTACGGAAGGACGGAGCGTCAGCGCGAAGTGGTGGAGAAGATGCTTCAGAAGGCGAAATCCGCGGACGTGGGAACATTAAACAGTATAGTGAATCATGTTTTCCCTCAGATTGCCACTAATCTGGAACTGCCGACCATCATCAGCCTGGCTGCGGATGCAGGCAAGTTTTCCATGGGAGCCACAGCCGGTTTTCCCACGGACGAGAACCGCGGCAATGCAACGATCAACAAGGGAGCCATGGTTGTTCCGGCCACTCTGGAGGAAACCGCGAAAGAACTGCATATGTTCTTATATGACAATGCGGATTATGAACCGTCTTCCACTGTGAAGGCGATCAGCAAGGTCATTGAATCCGATTCGGGAGTGCATTAATCGTTTACTATTTATAATAACGTTCGCTGTCTGGCGGCCGCAGGGCTTACCTTCAATAATCCGGTGAGTCCTGCGGCCGTTGTCTGTAAGCACCAGTCTGACGCATATTGACTTCGGGAAGTTTACAGTATACCCTGAGTCACATACTCATCAATAATTTTCCACAGTTTTTTAAAAAAATGATCACAGATCGAACACAGATCCCTGTTAGACTATAGGCATAAAGAAAAAGAAACAGACGAAAAGTCATAACATAGGAAACAGTGTGAAAGGAGAATTATTATGAGTGATAAATACTTTGATTTCCAGAATAATGACAATGAAAATATCAGCGCAGTATCAGAAGAAAACAGGACGGTAAATGTGATAGAAGCAGAAGAAAGGGCATCGGAAGAAACCGCATCGAGATCTTTCAAGACGAAGAGAGCAAGGAGGACAGAGAGAAAAGGCGGATTTTGGAGGAAGGCCTGCTCCATCGCCTTGACAGGAATACTGGTGGGCGGCATTTCAGCGGGGGTATTTTTAGGCGTTGTCTATACGGCCGATGCAAACAGGCCGTTGTCGGGAACACAAACGCAGACGAACCGTATACCGGCTACATTGACCACACAGGGTGGACGGACAGACAGTGAGCTGACCGGCTCCACGAACAGCAGCGAGCAGAGCGCTTCCGGCATTGTGAAATCAGTCATGCCTTCCATCGTCGCAATCACAAATTCTCAGGTTTATGAAAACTACAGAAACGGAAGCTACTACGATTTCTTCCAGTATTACTTTGGCCAGCAGAACCAGCAGAGCGGGGAACCCCAGGAATATATAGCGGGCGCGGGGTCCGGAATTATCGTCAGCCAGACCGACGAAGAGCTTTTGATCGTCACCAATAACCATGTAATTGAAGGCGCGTCTTCGCTGACCATAACCTTTGCGGACGGATCCACAGCTCTGGCCAGCGTTAAGGGAACCGATGAAGAAGCGGATCTGGCGGTTGTAGCCGTGAAGCTCTCCGATCTGTCGGAAGAGACCAGGGCGGCTATAAAGGTGGCTACGCTTGGAAATTCCGATGATATGGAAGTGGGTGACAGCGTAATCGCCATCGGCAATGCCATGGGATACGGCCAGTCCGTGACAAGAGGAATCGTAAGCGCGCTCAACAGGGATGTGACCACCAGCGAAGGCATCACCCGCACTCTGATTCAGACTGATGCGGCGATCAATCCCGGCAACAGCGGCGGCGCTCTGGTAAATATGAACGGGGAAGTGATCGGAATCAATTCCGCCAAGCTGTCCGATACAGATGTGGAAGGTATGGGATACGCGATACCTGTGACCGCTACGGAGAGCATCATCACGGATCTAATGAACAGACAGACCAGAGAGATCGTTAAGGATGCGCAAAAGCAGTCTTCGCTGGGAATCCAGGGCATAACCATAGACAGCAGCACAGCCCGGGCAATGAACATGCCGGCCGGTGTACTGATCAGCGGTAAATATGAAGGTTCTTCCGCAGAAATCTCCGCGCTGAATGAAAGAGATGTGATCACAAAATTTGACGGCCAAAAGGTTTCAACCGCGGACGATATCAAAGAGTTGCTTAAATACTACGAAGCCGGCACCCAGGTCGAGCTGACCGTTGAAAGGATAGAAAACGGAGAGTATGCGGAGCATACGGTGACGGTAACTCTCGGCTATGCCAATCAGAATCAGCAGGTGAGCTACCATAATTAACTAATAATTATTAAGCGGCCGCAACGCGGCCGCTTAAGTTAACTCTTTTTTCAAAGATTCAACACAGTTTGATCACAATTACCTGATAAACTTAGAAACATATAAGAGATAGAAGCTGACAGACAGCAGAATCATGTGTATGATGAGGCACACTGAATTGTGCATAGGTCATCAGCCTCCGGCTGGTGACATGAGAAAGAGGAGGCACACTGAAGTGTGCGTAGGTCATCAGCCTTCGGCTGGTGACATGAGAAAGGGGACTTTGAGATGACGGATCAATACTTTGATTTTCTGAATCCGGAAAACAATTCTTCCGGCGATGTATCAGACAGTAGGTATGTGGAAAACCGGGTAGTGAATAACGATAGATATGAGAGCACAGGATATCGGCATGCGGATAATGACGCTATACCTCCGGAACCGGTACCCGGGAAAAAGAAAAAAGGCGGTTTCTTTAAGCGCGCCGCCGCGCTGGTGCTGTCCGGCATTGTAGTGGGCGGTATAGCAGCCGGCGTATTTATCGGAAGCGCATATGCAGCCAGACAGAGCGGGCTTTTTACCGCACCGCAGCAGGATGTGCCAAAGATTCCTGCAACTGTGACCAAGACGGAAAATGAAGGCGGAAACAGTGCGGGTGCCGGTGTGAACATCATGGATGCGTCCGGCATAGTATCGGAGGTAATGCCTTCGATTGTAGCCATCACCAATACGCAGATTTATGAAAATTACAACAGTGGCAATTACAATTATTATGATTTCTTTAATTACTTTTTTGGTCAGCAGGGACAACAGGGACAGCAGAACCAGGAGCCGCAGGAGTATACGGCCGGCAGCGGATCTGGAATAATTGTGAGCCAGAACGATGCGGAACTGCTGATCGCTACGAACAATCATGTGATTGAGGGGGCGTCTTCCCTGACCATCACCTTCGAAGATGATTCCACTGCACCTGCGTATGTAAAAGGAACTGACGAGGAAGCCGATCTGGCCGTGGTAGCGGTGAAATTCACCGACCTGTCCGCAGAGACCAGGGCCGCCATCAAGATCGCGACCCTGGGCAGCTCTGATGAAGTAAAGGTGGGCCAGGGCGTGATCGCCATCGGCAATGCCATGGGATACGGCCAGGCGGTGACCGGCGGCTTTATCAGCGCGTTGAACAGAGAAGTGGTCACCAGCGACGGCATCACCCGCACTCTCCTTCAGACGGATGCGGCGATTAATCCTGGTAACAGCGGCGGCGCGCTGGTGAACATGAAGGGTGAAGTGATCGGTATCAATTCCGCCAAGCTCTCCGATACCAAGGTGGAGGGCATCGGATATGCCATCCCGATATCCGCGGCGGAGGGGATCATCACCGATCTGATGAACAGACAGACCAGAGAGGTGGTTACAGACAGCAGCAAAAAGGCGTATCTGGGCATCGTTGGGGTGGGCATTGACAGCAGTACAGCATCGGTGATGAATATGCCGGAGGGCGTTGTGATCAACAATCTGGTGGAGGGCGCTCCGATCAATGATGCCGATGTGCTGCCCAGGGATGTGATCACTAAATTTGACGGGCAGAAGGTCAGAAGCACGGATGATATTAAAGAGCTGCTTCAGTATTACGAGGGCGGCAGCCAGGTGGAGCTCACCCTGGAGAGGCTGGAGAACGGCGATTATGTGGAGCATACGGTGACCGTAACCTTAGGATATGCAAGCAGTGCTCCCGCGGACAACAGCAACAGATAAAAGTGAATCAGCGAGAACCGGTGCCAGCAACACCGGTTCTCTTTTCCATTATTGTTACTATTTACGGCTGCTGATAAAGCAACGTATGACAGACCGGAGTATAGTCCTCATTGGGATCCCTTGAAGCCCGCCGGTTCTTTTGCTGCGTAGTTTGCAGCATTAGAACCGCTGCGCGCTTCACGGAGCGAGAGCGTGTCCCTATGAGGACTATACTCCGGTCTGTCATACGCGGGAAGTTTACGGCAACTGTGAATAGTGACTCACTTTACTATTTTTACTTAAGAAAAACTTTACTTGTTGAATAGATTCAACTGATATATAATGAAACCATTGGAACTGCGGGATTTTGCGGCTTAAAAACGCTGTTCCCGGGCCATGCGTCCTGCATGGAAATATTAATGGATACAGGAGAAATAAGATGGAAGATAGAGAAGATAAATCCGTACAGGCGGTATCCGGCAGCACGGATGAGCCTAATAAAAAGGATGAGGAATACGAAAAGGTCTGCTATGTCTGCCGCAGGCCTGAGAGCAAGGTCGGCAAGCTGATTTCCATGCCGGGCGGTCTGGATATCTGCGCCGACTGTATGCAGAAGGCCTTTGATACGTTTCAGCAGAGCGGGCTGTCCTATACGGATCTGATGCGCATGGGCAATATGGTACAGCCGCCGGATTCTAAGGAAAACGGGGACGGGGATAAGGACAAGGATAAGCAGCCGCCGGTTTTTGCGGGCATACCGTTTTTTGAACTTGGGCCCCATATGGAGATCCCTAAGAAGCAGCGTATAAAGAAGAAAAAGGCTGAAGGTGAGGAGCCGGGGAAGAAGTTCGACCTTAAGAGCATCCCGGCACCGCATAAGATCAAGGCACAGCTGGATGAATATGTGGTGGGGCAGGAGGCGGCAAAGAAGGCGATTGCCGTGGCTGTATATAACCATTATAAGAGGGTTGCATCTAATGCCGAGGATGGTGTACAGATAGAGAAATCCAACCTGCTCATGATCGGTCCTACGGGAAGCGGCAAGACTTATCTGGTGAAGACGCTTGCGAGGCTTTTGGATGTGCCGTTAGCCATAGCGGATGCCACTTCGCTGACAGAGGCCGGTTATATCGGCGACGATATAGAGAGCGTGGTATCGAAGCTTCTGGCGGCTGCGGACAACGATGTGGAGCGTGCGGAACACGGAATCATCTTCATCGATGAGATCGACAAGATCGCAAAGAAGAAAAACACCAATACCAGGGATGTCAGCGGAGAATCCGTGCAGCAGGAGCTTTTAAAGCTTTTGGAAGGCAGCGTGGTGGAGGTGCCGGTGGGCGGCAGCAGCAAGAATATGATGGTGCCCATGACTACAGTGGATACGAACAATATCCTGTTTATCTGCGGCGGCGCGTTTCCCGATCTGGAGGATATCATTAAGGGAAGGCTGAACCAGCAGTCCTCCATCGGCTTTAGGGCGGATTTAAAGGATAAGTATGACAGCGATCCCAATATTCTGTCACAGGTGACGATCGATGACCTGCGGGCATTTGGAATGATCCCGGAGTTTTTGGGCAGACTGCCGGTCATTGTAACGCTGGAGGCATTAACCAGGGAGTTTTTGGTTAAAATACTGACTGAGCCCAAGAATGCGATTGTAAAGCAGTATAAGAAGCTTTTGTCCATGGATGAGGTGGATTTGAGGTTTGAGCCGGATGCGCTCACCGCCATCGCCGAAAAGGCCATGGAGAAAAAGACGGGCGCCAGAGCGTTAAGAGCGATTCTGGAGGATCTGATGCTGGATATCATGTATGAGATCCCCAAGGACGACAATATTGGACGCGTAACCATCACCAAGGCATATATAGACAAGACCGGCGGTCCGATCATCGATATGCGCGGTTATCTTCTGCTGGAGCAGGAAGGGGCGGCGGCAGCTGCCGAATAAGCTGTACGCGTCATTGGATTCCTCCAAGCCGCATATAATATCTGGAAGATAGGGCAAAAGGATGCAGCCAATGGCCTTAGATTATGATGAATGCCGCATCGCGGCGGTTTCAGAGGATTATCTGGATGTAATTGAGGAGTTTGTGGATTTATTCTATAGGCAGTCTAACATTCCGGAGGATTTCTGCTGGCAGGCAATCGGGTATAGGTATGGTGTATTTTACGTAAAGAGCGAGGATATGCCGCCATACTCAGTGGGAGAATACGGATACTCGCGCATACCGAAGCTGTTTGCGCTGCAGGATACCACCAGCCTGGAAGCATCGGGAATCCTGCGGGTGCAGAACCAGCCTGCGCTTAATTTAAAGGGACAGGGAGTGCTCGTCGGCATCATTGATACGGGCATCGATTATACCAATCCTGTTTTTCAGGTGGGAGGGCGCACGAGAATCGCATCGATCTGGGATCAGACTATACAGACCGGGGAACCACCTGCCGGAATTGTATATGGGACAGAATATGGGCGCGATGAGATAGACAGAGCGCTCCAAAGCCAGGACCCATTTTCTGTAGTGCCCAGCAGGGATGAAAACGGACACGGCACTTTTATGGCGGGCATTGCCGCCGGCGGAGAAGATCCTGACAATAATTTTATAGGCGCCGCGCCGGAAAGCACCATTGTCGCAGTGAAATTGAAGCCCGCCAAGAGAAATCTGCGGGATTTCTATATGATCAGTGAGAACGCGACAGCTTTCCAGGAAAATGATATCGCTTTGGGCATACGTTACCTGATACAGAAACGGTTTGAGCTGGATATGCCCATGGTGATCCTTTTAGGTGTTGGCACCAATTCGGGCAGCCATACCGGAGTGAAGGTGCTGGGCGATGTGATCAATTCCACAGCCAGCATGCGCGGCAACGCCGTGGTCATCGCGGCCGGAAATGAGGCAAACCGCGGACACCATTTCCGCGGACTCGTCACACAGCAGGGCGGAGTGGAAAACGTGGAAATCCGCGTGGGCGAAAATGAAAGAGGATTCGTGACGGAGCTGTGGGCCAATGTGCCCGAAACCTATGCTGTCGGTCTGATCTCGCCCTCTGGAGAGCGTGTTCCCATGATACCAGCCAGGATACTGGGAACACAGGTGATACGCTTTGCCCTGGAAGCGACAGTGGTCACCGTGGATTACAGCAGCATGGACATAGCCGGCTCCCAGCTGATATTCATGCGGTTTGAACGGCCTACGGCGGGAGTTTGGACGGTGCAGGTATATAACACACAGTATTTTACAGGGCAGTTTGACATGTGGCTGCCGGTTACGGAATTTCTTACTGGAGAGACTGTATTTCTGCGTCCTGATCCAAATATAACCGTAACAACGCCGGGAGGTGCGGCCAATGCAATCACGGTGGGAGCCTATAATCACAGGAACCAGAGCCTGTATCTGAATTCAGGCAGGGGCTATACCAGGAGCAACATTGTTAAGCCGGATATTGTGGCGCCCGGAGTATCCGTATACGGTCCTGGCATGATGGGCCGTTATGGGGAGAGAACCGGTACCAGTGTGGCGGCCGCTCAGGTGGCCGGCGCAGCCGCTTTGCTGCTGACCTGGGGGGTTGTGTACGGAAACGATGACGATATGAATTCCAATACAGTGAAGTCCTATATGGTGCTGGGCGCCAAGCGTGACCCGAATATGCCCTATCCAAACCGGGAATGGGGATATGGCAAGCTGGATCTATACAATACGTTCCAAAATATATTTTCATGAAATCTATACTAAAAAAGAGGAAGCACACTTAAGTGTGCGCAGTTCATCAACCTGCGGTTGGTGGCATTAAAAGGAGAACTAAATGATAAGTCTTAAGCATGTTTCCAAGACCTATGGGAGGTCCGTAAAGGCGGTGGATGATCTGACTTGGGATATTGAAGACGGTCAGATCGTAGGATTTATAGGGCCGAACGGGGCCGGCAAGACGACGACTCTGAAGATGATCACCGGTATCCTAAGCCCTGATCAGGGTGAGATCACAATCAACGGAATCAGCATGAAGGAGGACGGCGTGAATGCCAAGCGCCAGTTTGGCTTTGTTTCCGACAGCCCTGACAATTTTCTTCGTTTAAAGGGCATCGAGTACCTGAATTTCATGGCGGACATTTATCAGGTATCCACGGAAGACAGGCGCAGAAGGATCGACAGCTTTTCCGGCAGGTTTGGCATGGAATCCGCTCTGGATGACCGGATTTTAAGCTATTCTCACGGCATGAGACAGAAGATCATGGTGATGGGAGCCCTGATCCATGAGCCGGCGGTCTGGATACTGGATGAGCCGCTGACGGGCCTGGACCCCAAGTCCGCCTATGAGCTGAAAGAGATGATGAGAGAACATGCCAAGGGAGGAAAGTCCGTATTGTTTTCCACCCATGTATTGGAAGTGGCGGAGAAACTATGCGATAAGGTATCGGTCATCAATAAGGGGAAAATCGTATTCCTGGGCACCCTGGATGAGCTGAGAGAAAAATACAATTCCAAGGATACGCTGGAAGATATCTTCCTGGAGCTGACCGAACATGCGTGAATTTCTGGTTCTCACAAAAGTACTTCTGAAGTCCGGCCTGGGAGACATCCTTCAGAAGAGTGAAAATAAAAAGAAAACAGCCGGCAGAGGCGGAAGGATCGCGCTGTATGCCCTGCTGACGGTTTGTATGATGCCGGCCATGGGTATGATCTTTTCCCTGGCTGCCGGCGGTTACCGTATGATGGCGGCCATCGGGCAGGAAGGTATGATCATCGAGCTGATCTGCTATGCCGGAGCGCTCGCCACGCTGGTCTTTGGCCTGGCGCTTGTCATGTCGGTGTTTTATATGAGCCGCGATATCTATAATCTGCTGCCTCTGCCTCTTTCCCCATGGCAGATTGTGGGCGCTAAATTTACGGTGACCCTGGCATATGAGTATCTGACCGAGGCGGTACTGTTAGGCCCCGCTTTTCTGGGATATGGGGTGGCCAGCGGCGCGGGTATCCTGTATTGGCTGTTTGCGGTTGCGGCGCTGTTAACGATTCCTGTGCTGCCCCTGATCTATGCATCGGTGCTGTCCATGCTGTTTATGCGTATTTTCCGAAGAGTGGCGAACAGGGATTTCATCAATGTCGTGATCACCGTTCTGATGCTGGTATTCGTGATCTCCTTCAGCACCTTCAGCGGGAGCATGTCCGGATATACACAGGAATCCGTCATGGAAATGCTGACAGCCAGCGATAATTCACTCCTGGGCGTCATGAGCGGTTTCTTCCCCTTATTTATTTTTTTGGAGAAGGCGATAGTGAACGCTGACATTTTACAGATGCTTTTATATCTGCTCTGCCTTTTGGCAGTCGCGGCAGTATTTTTGTTTCTGGCGCAGAAACTGTATTTCGCAGGTGTGTTGAGCATCAGCGAAACTTCCTCCAAACGCAGGAAGATAAGCGTCACGATGAGGGAAAAACTGACGCGCAGCAACGGCGTCTTAAAAAGCTGCGTGCAGAGGGAATGGCGGGTTTTATTCCGTACCCCTACCTATTTCTTGAACTGCTGCCTGATCACCTTTAGCTGGCCTGTCTTTATGGTGCTGCCTGTTGTTTTCAGCCTGATCGGAAGCGGTAAGGACCAGGTGAGCGGTGAACAGGTAATGACCAGCCTGTCAGGTATGACAGCTGCGATGAATACAGTTTCCGCGGCAGCTCTGGCTCTGATCGTTACTTATGGCATCACTGTGTTTATAACGAGCATGAATTTTACATCCGGAACGGCAATCTCAAGGGAGGGCAGAAGTTTCTTTTTCATGAAGCTGATCCCGGTGCCATACCGGACACAGATTCAGGCAAAGGTCATCTGCGGTCTCATCTTAAGCTTGATCGGAACGACATTTTATGCCGCAATTCTGTTTGTTGTATTCATACTTCTGTTTGGATTGCCGCCTCTTTCACTTGTATTTATGATACTGATCACCTTTGGCATTAACCTGCTGATTAACATGATACAGATATGGGTGGATCTGGTATCACCTAAACTTGAATGGGAGAGCGAGCAGATGGCCGTAAAGCAGAATATGAACACGCTTTTGGAGGCACTGATCACCGTTGTGCTGGGGGCTGTGTTAGGCGGAGCTGCGGCCATGCTCTATGCGCTGCTGCCCATAAACCTCTATGTGCTGTGCGTCATATGCTGTATGGTGCTTGCTGCGCTCAATGTGGGCGCATATCATCTGCTCGCCGTATATGCGGATAAGAGAATGCAGGAACTGGAATAGGGTAGCAGTTCAGACGGCGGGAAAATACGCCGTCTGAACTGCTACTGCTTTCTAAGAAGCTCGGACAGAGTGCAGAGCAATACTCCGAGAAAAACCGCAGCATCTGCCAGGTTGAAGACGATTTTTTTTAGGAATTTCCAGGGGATATAGATATAATCCACCACATAGCCCCTGATCAAATGGTCCGACAGGTTGCTTAAAGCTCCGCCCGCCAGCAGTGACAGGCCGAGCTTTAGCAGCAGGCGGCCTTTTTCAAATAAAAGAGGGATATAAAAGCACAGAACCAGGAGGCATGCACCGCCCGGCAGTATCTTGGTAAGAAGCGGGTGCTTATCCAAAAGATTCATAAACATGCCCTTATTGTGCATCCTGGTAAGTATCAGCCGGTTCTCCGATAAGGTTTTGGGAAAATCACTCTGATCCGCCTGCTCAATCTGGTTTTTTAAATACAGGTCCATTGAAAATACGAAAAGTGTCAGAATCAGGAATATCATAAGGCCCTCCGTTCCTGCGCGGTCTGCGCATATTAGTATTATAGCTGCTGCGGGGAAAAGCCGCAATGGGGAGTCGCAGTTACTGTCCACGGTTGTCGTAAACTTCCCGCGCAAGACAGGGCCGGGTATATTCCTCATTGGGACACGCTCTCGCTCCGTGAAGCGCGCAGCGGTACTAATGCTGTAAAATACACAGCATAAGTACCGGCGGGCTTCAAGGGATCCCTATGAGGAATATACCCGGCCCTGTCTTGCGCTGCTTTAGCGGCAACCCCTGAACAGTAACAGCGCAGGTGAAGGAATGACTATACTGGGATGCTGCCTGAGAAGAGGTTTAGGTCGGTTCCTTCGCCAAGCTGGTATTGCCTGGGGGTGACTCCGGTGATTTTTTTGAAGGTCTTAAGAAAATAAAAGTAATCATTAAAGCCTGTGGCGGAGGCAATTTCGCTGATGCTGTAATTGCCGGAATTAAGCATCTGACAGGATTTGTGGATGCGCAGGCTTGTGAGATACTTGATCACTGTGGTGCCGGCTTCCTGCTTGAAGATTTTGGAAAGGTAGCTGGGATTCATATGCATGTATTGGGCAAGGTCATTTGTGGAGATATTACGGGTATAATTTTGGTTTAAGTATTCCATCATCTGGATGAAATTGGTGTTGGTCATATAAAGCTGCTCGTTGTAAGTAGGATTTGGCTCCATTGCCAGCTGACAGAGCAGGGTCAGCATTTCGGAAAAGTCCCGGTAGCGTTCAGGCAGCTGATGGACACTGTAAATATAGTAGTCGTCCCGCTGGGAATTATACCGGTTGGAAGAACAGATCATATTGTTCAGGCACATGGCAGTCTGCACGGAAAATGATTTCCGCTGCGGACTGTTTTTTAATGTTTCCAGGGCAAGCAGAAGCTGGCCGCTGTTACCGATGGATAGTAATGAGGAGACCTGATCTAAAAAATCCTGGCTTTTATCCTCCGAAATAAGTGTACTTACGGTACAATCCGGCTGTATGAAATATTGCAGAGCCCGGATCTGGCATTCTTTGATCCGTCGGGGAAGCTCCTCTATAGGAAATGCTGTGTTTGCCAGGCCGATACACTTGTTTTCCGGCAGGGACAGAAAACTGCTGATTGTGGCCTGGTCCAGAGGGAAGCTGGAAAACCATCCGTATTGATGCTGCCCCATTCTGAACAGGGTGGAAGAGTTCCCCTTTGTATCAGGGGGAAAAGAGCCAGTAAATACGGCGCAGCAGCAGGTGCTGTGATAATTGCCGGAGGCTGTCAGATAATCGGAGAGCAGAGGGATATCTTCGTCCAAAAGGGCGCCCAGCAAAACATCCTGGTTATAGGTTTGCTCCTTGCTCTGGAGTCTGGACACTGCCCGGTTCAGATATATGTCGATTTCTTCGTATTCCAGGGGTTTTAGACAGTATCCCAGAATTCCGTATTTGATGGCCTTCTGCGCATAAGAAAATTCTGCATATCCGCTGATGACAATGGTTTGAATATTCGGATACCGGGCGAAAAGAATCTGACATAATTCCAGCCCGCCCATCTGCTGCATGCGGATATCTGTGATAACAATATCAATTTGCCGTCCTTTTATAATGTCCAGAGCTTCTTTGCCGCTTCCTGCTACAACTGCGACCTCGCACTGGTGCGCTGCCCAGCCTATAGCCTTACACATACTGGCGGTAATGGCAGGTTCATCATCCACTAACAATACTTGATACATAATCATCCTCCTATTTATTATCACCAACCAAAGGTTTTGTCATTTGCATGCCTGACGGCAGAATAAGAGTTACACAGGTTCCGTCCCCCTCATGGCTTTCCAGGGAAATCCCGTATTGCGGACCGTACTGAAGATGCAGACGGGCATTGGTGTTTATGAGCCCTATATTTTTGCTGGTGTCATATACCGGGGAGGCGAGCATGCGATGTATTTCGGAAAGCTTTTCCCCGGATATGCCCACACCGTTATCCCGGATGGTGATCTTTAAAATGTCCCCTTCTAAAGTGCTGTTTAAAACAAGAACACCGTTCCCCTCCTTGTGCTCCAATCCGTGAAATATGGCATTTTCCACCAGGGGCTGCAGGAGCATTTTGATCACGGGAATCTGCAGGGTGTCCGGCTGAAAGTTTTTTAAAATCATGATCCGGTTGGGAAACCTCGCCTGCTGGATATTCAGATAGGCAAGGGTGATGTCAATCTCCTGCTGCAGGGAGACAATCTGGTCCCCCTTAATGCTGTAGCGCAGGATTTTCCCCATGGAGACGGAGATCTGATCAATCAGAGGGACGGAATAATCTGTGGCGATCCCACGGATCAATTCCAGGGTGTTATAGATAAAATGAGGATTTATTTGGTTGCGAAGATTGTCCAGTTCCGCTATTTTCTGCTGAAGTTCCATTTCATAAAGGTCGTTGGCGTTGCGCACAATCTGAAAGTTCAGTTCGTTGATGGAAGTCAAAAGGGAGGTGAAGCTCTTACCGATTTCATGGATTTCTTTACATCCCTGCAGGTTCAGCGGTTTCTTTATGACTCGCTGATGGCTTGCCTCTATTTCCTTTATGATAGAATTAAAGGTTCTGATCGGAACGATATAGTTCCGGTAAAGGATCATGTAGACCAGAATTAAAAACAGGACCGTAACGGCAATCATTGTTGCACACAGAAGATTAATGCCGCCCAGCTGGCTGGTAATGCTGTTTGTGTTGACTGCGCTTATCATATAACAGTCAGCGGCATCCACATACTGATAGCTGACCGCATAGTCCTTTAATATCATATCAGTGCTCTGGGTATCCATGGTGTCCGGAGTAAAAAGCGTCTGCAGGAGTCCGATCCCTCCGATGATTTCATCGACCAGGTCCTGTTCACAGTTAAAAGCATAGGTATGAAATTGTCTGTCCATCATAAGGAAGCAGGAGCTGGCCTGGTTCTGCTGAAATACAGGCAGAGACAGCTGGGGCAGGCGGATGGATATGAAAATGTAACCTATACGCTGATAGTTGGAATAAGCAGGCGCTCCAAAAACCAGGTAGGGAGTATGCTTATTGGAGAGAAAATCCCCATACCGGATTCCAAGGCTGACGCAGATGTTCGCCGTCTCCATTTTCAGAGTCATCTCTGCCAGTGTTTCCCGTGTGAAGAGGGCGGACCAGTTAATCAGGCTATTGACATAGGCAATATCGGCTATGGATGTATTTGCCTCCTGTATATGTATTTTCTGATCCTTCAGCGCTCGGATAATTTCCACCGTAACCTCATGCCAGTTGCCTGCCTCCAGCAGTGTTGTGGTGTTGATGTCGTACAGAAGCTGCTCGCAGATGGATTCCGCCTGATTGGAGATCAGGGTGATCTGTGAGGAAAGCGTGCCGGAAAACATGGCGGCATATTCATTGCTGGTCTGTAATACCATCTTCCTGGCCTGGAAAAGAAGCATGACGGACAGGCACAGCAGGATAAAAAGAGAGCAAAGCAAAAGCAGAAAATACTGTCTGGTAATTGCCAATTTATTGAATTTATTCGGTATGCATTTCATTTGTTTTCTCCATTTTCGTGATTGATCCTTTAATAAATCTATTATACAGAAATTTAACTCCTAAATGTATGGAAAAAAATACTTTTGAACAACGAATTTTCCATATTTGTCGATATAAAAAGAAAGAATCTTACATTTCCTTTTAGTCTGGGTTTTATTATGATTAAATTGGTTTTTGAGAAAGGCGGCAAAGAGTAAAAGGTGGAGGGGCGGCATTGTACAGAGAGAAAAGTGTAATACATAGGAAAGATAACAAGTGGCACAGAATAAGGGTCTATTTTAGAAATAACTGGCTGTTGTATGTTCTGCTGCTTCCGGTGCTTTTATGGTATCTGGTTTTCTGCTATGCACCCATGGGCGGTCTGGTGCTGGCTTTCAAGAATTACAGCATCAGGGGGGGAATCTGGGGAAGCGACTGGGTCGGATTGGACCATTTCAGGAATATGTTCAGTGACAGGGAGTTTCTGCGGGCTATAAAAAATACGGTGATCTTTGGCATCGGCGGCATTCTGCTGACTATGCCGTGTGAAATCGGCCTCGCGCTGATACTCAATGAGGTTCGTTTCCGCCGGTCGAAAAAATTTATTCAAACGGCGGTCACTTTTCCGCATTTTATTTCCTGGGTGGTGCTGTCCGGTATTCTGGTAAACCTGTTTTCTTCTGTGGGTGTGGTAAACCAGCTGCTGATGGCGTTTGGCCTTGATACAATCTCCCCGCTGACAGACGCGGGGGCTTACCGCTGGTTTATCTGGCTTAGCAACATCTGGAAGGAAACCGGATGGGGCTCCATCATCTATCTGGCGGCCATAACATCCGTGGACCAGGGCCTTTACGAGGCGGCCAGCGTGGATGGGGCGAGCCGTCTGCAGCGGGTGTGGCATGTGACTTTGCCCGGCATACGCAGCACCATCTGCATCATGCTGATTCTAGCAGTGGGGCAGCTGCTCACCAACGGCCGGTTTGATCAGATCTTTAACACCTATTCATCTCCGGTCTACAGCGTTGCGGATACTTTGGACACCTACATATTCCGGGAATCGCTGCTAAGCGGCACCATGAATTTCGGTTATTCCACTGCAATCGGTGTATTTAAGTCTGTTTTTGGCCTGATCATGATTCTGATTACGAATAAAATTGTTACGAAAACAGGCGAGGAAGGTCTGCTTTAAAGTATGAGACAGGAGATGCGCGAATGGATAATAAAAACAAAAAGATCAGAAAATACAGTGTGAATAGGATTACCGTGGGAGATGTTTTTCTGCTCATTATACTGGTAATTCTGGCGGCGGTGGCCATCTTCCCATTTTATCAGGTAATCCTGCTGTCCTTTGCGGACACGGTATCCTATGCGTCTCATCCTTTATATCTGCTGCCATATGTGTTTGATCTGACGGGGTATAAGACAATTTTTCATGACAAGGGCTTTTTCAGCTCCGTGGGCGTCAGCCTGTTTATCACTGTCGTGGGCACTTTTATCAATATGTTTCTGTCAGTAACCGGTGCGTATGTTCTGTCCAGAAAGCAGCTGGTTGGAAGAAGGATCTTTCTGGGAATGATTGTATTTACGATGTTCTTCAGCGGCGGAATGATCCCCACCTATCTTGTCGTTAAAGGTCTGGGTCTGGTGAATACCGTCTGGGCGATGATACTTCCCAGCGCAATCAGCACTTATTACCTGATCATCATGAAGAACTATTTTTCTTCCCTGCCTGACAGCCTGATGGAGGCTGCGCGGCTGGACGGCGCCAACGAGGCAGTGATTCTGGTCAGGATCATCCTGCCTATATCCCTGCCATTTATGGCGACATTTTTTCTGTTTTATGCGGTGGAAAGGTGGAATGAATGGTATCTGGCCAACCTGTATGTCAGCAAGGCATCGCTGTATCCGCTGCAGATCTATCTTAGGAATGTGCTGATCAGCATGAGCAATACGCTCAATGATATAGCAAAACAGCTTTTGCAGAAGGATCAGCAGGTGAACAGCACGGCTGTGCAGATGGCGGCTATCGTAGTTACCACGGCTCCCATATTATGCGTGTATCCGTTTGTCCAGAAGCATTTTGTCAAGGGGATTATGGTGGGGGGAATTAAAGAATAGTAACAAAGAATAAGTAAATAGATTCTCTAAACAGCGGGAGAGTTTATTATATATTAATGCACGGATTTTTAGGTGCACACATCAACTATATTATTTTAGAGGAGGAGAGGTTTATGAACAAGAAACGTTACCTGTCAATGCTATTGTGTATGGCGCTCATTTTGGTGGGACTGTTATCGGGCTGCGGCAGCAAGACTGCTGATCCGGATGACGGAAATAAGGTTACCCCATCCGTAAGCGGGAAAGATGATCTGGAATTTATGGAAATCAGCATATCCCATTGGAATGGAGATTCCGCTTTCAGCAGCGATGATGAGGTGCTGAAAACCATTAAAGAAAAGTTCAATGTCGACTTTGTCTCCCAGAATATTACATGGGATGACCACACCCAGAAATTGCAGCTTTGGGCTTCCACCGATTCACTGGCTGATATCTCCGCCGCATATATCCGCGATACGACACAGATGTACTCCTGGGCGAGAGACGGTGTGATCCGTTCCCTTCCCAGTGATCTGTCCGCCTATCCCAACCTGCAGAAGTATATGGAAGAAAACACGAAAGAAAACTGCATGGTGGATGGCGAATGCTATGTGATTCCGAAAAATGTCTATCTGTCTCAGGAAGAGACGGTTATGGAGAGAGTGATCCTTTACCGCTGGGATCTGGCGCAGCAGGCCGGTATCACAAAAGAACCAGCAAACTGGGACGAGTTCCGCGAGATGCTGCTGGCAATCATGAAGGCCGATCCGGAAGGCAAGAACATCGGTGGAATGACAGCTCCGTCTATGGGATATTTGGGTTATCCCATGCTGTGCTACAGCGTACCGAACGCATGTGATGACAGATGGGAGAAGTGGAACGATACCTATGTTCCCGCCTATTTTGGAGGTGAGAATCTGGGAGATAATGTGCTCGCCACCTGGAATCTAATGCGCGACATGTATACAGAGGGTACCATTGATCCGGATCTGCCCATCTCTACTCTTGAATTGGCACAAAATAAATTTTTAAATGGCCAGGCTGCAGCTTTATGCGTGACCAGCTCTATTGCCGCCACTCCAAGTTTTGGTATGGATTCAAGCTGGAAGGAGCTGTATGGCAATCCGATGATGGATGACTGCAAGATACTGAATCTTATGCCCGGCGCAAACGGCGAAACCTATTACTGGTCAACGTCGTATTCTGCCGCAGAGTCAATCTTCTCTTCCCATGTGGATGATAAGAAGATGGAGAGGATCCTGATGATTTATGATTATCTGCTCTCTGATGAAGGTATTATGCTGTCAAAATTCGGTGTGGAAGGCGAGAGCTATGAAATCGTGGACGGAAAACTGGTAGCGGACATAGATGCCCGCAATGAAAAGTATCCAAGCACCCTTGCGTTGGCAAATGTTGTCTCCTGGGTTCTTCCGCTTCCCAACGGGTATGAGAATGATGCGGGGTATGACGATTGGTATGATGAGTGGGTACCCAGCTACATTGAACAGGCAAAGGCTTGTAAAATGCCCGAGTATGAGCCGAGGTGTAAGTCGGCATTTGTTCAGTCAGGCTCAACCCTTGTGATCAGTCCCAGCGATGACGGACTGCGCATTATGACAGGTACGAAGCCTGTAGAAGAGATGTGGAAGGAAATCCTGGAAGAGTATAAGCAGGATGGCCTTGAGGATACGATTCAGAAGGTGAATGACGCGCTGAAATAATTGAATATTTTACAAGCCGTCTGAACTGTTACGCTGTATGGGAGAGGAGGTGTGGTTATGCCACACCTCCCGCTCGGTTAAGGTTAAGCCGGCTTGCTAAAAAGGAGAAAAACTATGATTATTGATTGTCACACCCATCTGGCCAATCCGGAACATATAGGGGGCGAATTTCTGGAAGGAGCACAGAGGGCCTGGGGGTCTGACTGTGATCTAAGCGCTGCACCCAAAGTGCATGAAGCCGCCAGCAGGGCATGCGACGCAGTCATCGTCCTGCCTATCGATGCGGAGGAGATCGGCTACTTCACACCTAATGAATTCATCGCTGACTATGTAAACCAGGAACCTTCCCGCCGCATTGGCTTTGCCAGCGTGAATCCTAACAGAACAGGAGCCGATAAGATACTGCGGGAAGCGGTTCTGGGCCTGGGTCTTAAGGGACTGAAGCTGGGGCCGATTTATCAGAAATTTAATCCCGCGGCCTCGATGGCGTATCCCCTGTATGCTATGGCCAACCAGCTGGGTATTCCCATTATGTGGCACCAGGGCACCTCCTATGTGGAAAATGGGCCCCTGGAATACAGCAATGCGGTGCTGCTTGATCCTGTGGCCCGCAGCTTTCCGGACCTGAAGATGATTGTGGCCCATCTGGGCCATCCGTGGTTTGCCGAGACGGCCTGCCTGGTGCGCAAGCATCCCAATGTCTATACGGATATGTCGGCTCTTTCCACACGCCCCTGGCAGATGTACAATGCCATGATCACCGCGCTGGAATATGGAATCGAAAAAAAGATTTTCTTCGGTACGGATTTTCCTTTCTTTACAGCAGAGCGCACCATGGAGGCATTCCGCAATATCAATAATATCGTAGAGGGAACCAACCTGCCTAGAGTGCCCGAACAAGTGATAGAGGACATTATCCACCGCAATACACTGGGAATTCTCGGGCTGGATTAATTGAAAAGGGGAAGCGCACAGAAGTGCGCATAAGTCATCAACCTGAAATTGGTGGCGGTAAATATGAAGAATGGATGGGAGACATGTCATGAAGATCCGTAGCGTTGAATTAATTCCTGTGACATTGCCCTACTTAAAACCGGTCAGCGATGCATGGGGTGTTTACCGAGAGGTGCACTGCGGCATTGTATGCGTCACAGGCGAGAGCGGACTAAAGGGATACGGTGAGATTTCCCTGGCCTGGTTCGGCGGAGTACATAACATGTGCAGGGATGCGCAGGCGGAATGGGTGCCCCGGCTCATCGGCATGGATACCCGGGAAATCACCCGCATGAATGCCGTGCTGGATCAATGTTGTACCTTTTCCCGCCGCAGCCTGCTGGTGAAAGCGGGAATTGAAATGGCAGTATGGGACCTGCGCGGCAAGGAGCTGGGACTGCCTGTATATGATCTGCTGGGCGGCAAGCTTAGGGACCGTGTCCCCATTACTGGAGGCGTGGGCATGCTGGCGCCGGAAGAGATGGCCGCACAGGCTGTGCAGGCTGTAAAAGAAGGATATGAGGAACTGAAAATTAAAGTAGGGCTGGATGAAAAGAAAGATCTTGATACCGTATCCATGATAAGAAACTGTATCCCCGATCATATCCGTCTCCGTGTGGATGCCAATATGGCATGGAAGGACCGCAAAACAGCCAGGCGCATGCTGGATGCCATGTATGCATACGGCGTTGAGATCGCGGAGCAGCCACTTGATTATCACGATCTTAAGGGGCTTGCCTGGCTGCGGGACAATACTCACTGCCGCATCCTGATTGATGAGGGGATCTGGGACTGGCGTGATGCAGCCGGTTACATTGCGGCAGGGGCGGCGGATCTGCTCCATGTATACATATGTGAGGCCGGCGGCATAGAGGGAGCCAGGCGGGTATTTAACACTGCCGGGGCGTTTTCAATGGACTGTACGATCGGTTCCATGCCGGAGGGCATTGTAGGGGCCTGTGCAGCCGCCCATATTGCGGCGGCCATGCCAAACCTGTCGGCTTATCCTTCCGATATCAGGGGATTTGCCGTGTTCGGGGATGATGTGGCGAAGACTTCTATGAGAATTCAAAACGGATATCTGGAACTGCCCAAGGGCCCCGGACTCGGCTTTGAGATGGATGAGGAAAAGCTGGAAGCCCTGCGCGCGGACCGTTAAAGAGAGGGAGCACACAGTATGATTTTTCATAAAATGACGAGACCTGAGCTTATGAATGCCGACAGAGAGGCTGTGGCGGTAATCCCTTTAGGTTCCACGGAGCAGCATGGGCTGCATCTTCCGGTGGATACGGATACCCGGTTGGCGGATGCGCTGTGCCGGGAGCTGGAAAGGCGCCAGCCGGAGCGCGTATTGCTTGCGCCTGCCATGTGGCTGGGCCATTCCCCCCACCATCTGGATTTCGGCGGGACTTTAAGCATCAATTATGACCTGTACAGCCGGATGCTGACCGAAGTGATCGAATGCTTCGCCCAGATGGGATTTCACCGTATACTGATGGTGAATGGCCATGGAGGCAACGGCATGCCTATGGCTATCACACAGCAGGAGGTGAAGCTGCATAGACCGAATCTTATGCTTTGCGGCTGCAATTACTGGGAACTGGCAAGGGAGGAGCTGCTTTCGCTGCGGGAAGGTGGGACGTATGCCATGGGCCATGCCTGTGAGCTGGAGACTTCCCTGTATCTCTATCTGGAGGAAGGGGCGGTGCGAAAAGATAAAATCAGGGACGCAGGCTGCCCGGATGAGTCCGGTTATTTTGGCTTCGGAATGTTTAACGGCGGACCGGTATCCTATCTGACCAACTTTTCAGAAATTACCGATACCGGAGCCTTTGGATGTCCCACCCGGGCTTCCGCTGAAAAGGGGAAGCGGATGTTTGAGGCGATTTCAGAACAGCTGGAAAAATTTATACTATACTTCAGCAAAAGAGATACCATGATAAAAACTATGGATGGACATCAGGCAGAAAAGGAGTGAAATCAGTATGAAACAGGGACTTACTTCAGACAGGATCCCACCGGTATTCGGACCCTACTGTTCTGCGGTTGCGGTGGGAGATATGATCTTTATTTCCGGAAACGCGGGATTTGACAAAAATCAGAGACTGGTGGGCGGAGGAGATGTAAAAGAAGAGACCCGTCAGGCTCTGGAAAATATAAAAATGCTGCTGGAAGACAATGGCGCATGTCTGGATGATATAGTGCGTACCACCGTATATCTAAGTGACATCGCTTTGTGGAATGATTTTAATGAAGCGTATGCGCCTTTCTTCAAAGAACCATATCCGGCGCGTACATGCGTTGGATGCCAGCTGAATGGGTTTCTTGTGGAACTGGAATGCACTGCGGTCCGCGGGAGAGCGGCAGGATTAGACTCATTAACAGGAAGGGAGAAAAGGAATGATTAGAATAGGCGTGATAGGCTGCGGAGATATCGCCGTTACCGCTCATTTTCCGGCCTTGGCCCGCTGCGGCCGGGTGCAGATTGCGGCCATATCCACCCGCAGTCAGGACCGTTTGCTGGAGCTTAAGGATCGGTATCGGGTTCCATTTGCCACCACAGATTATCATGAGCTGCTGGCGTCGAAGGAGGTGGACGCGGTGATTGTTGCCACCCCGCCCTGGGCGACTCCGCAGATTGTGATCGAAGCTCTGGAGAGCGGAAAAGATGTATTGTGCGAAAAACCTGTTGCAATGACCATTGAAGAGGCCGAACGCATGCAGGAGACGGCGGATCGCACCGGACGCAGACTGATGGCTGGCATGACCTATCATCACGATCCTGTCCTGCATAAGATGCGTGAGTGGGTTCAAAGCGGAAGGATCGGTTCGCCGGTGATGTACCGGGCGGCGGTCTATGATGAAACCTGGGACCCCGAGGAGAATCCGGAACACTATAACCGTATTATGAAAACACTGCAGCACGGTTCCCCTTCCGTACATGAAGGCGCCCATGTGTTTGACTGGCTCCATGTGGTGAACCAGGCAGAGATCAGGAGCCTGACGGGTTTCGGATTTAAAAGCCGGCCGGAATTTCCGGATTCAAACTATGATATTATCATCCTGGACTACACGAACAACGACCGCGCCAAGATAGAGATCGCCTGGTTTTTAACGCAGTTTCCGGAATTTGACTTTGAGGCGGTGGGACCTTTGGGCATTGCCTCCATGAACAGCCACAGGCGGTATGCAAGGCTTAGGACCAGGGAAGAGACGGAAGAATACAATGACCCCAAAGGCTGGTGGGAGCATTGCTTTGATCTGCAGACAAGCCGTTTTATTGACCTGATAGAGAAGGGCGGTCCCTGTGAGCCCGGAATAGCAGATGCCATTTACACTATGCGTGCCACGGATGCGGTGCGTGAATCCATGCGCCGGGGTGTAACGGTGAACCTGGAGTGCCGAAGGGAGGAAATCGGAGATGCAGGTGATTGATGCTCATGTGAATCTGGGAATTGGCAGATATAAAAAGCAGGATATAGCTGCCATATTAAGCGGGATGGAGGAAAACGGTGTCGACCGGTGTGTGCTGTGCCCTGTGGAAGAATATGTTACTGTATACAACAGGGAAGGCAATGAGATGCTTGTTAAAGCGTGCTGCGAGTATCCGGATAAATTTTACGGCTTTGCCGCAGCAAATCCCTGGTACGGTGAACGGGCGGTTAAGCTTCTCACAGATGCCTTCGAAGCAGGGCTTCACGGCGCTTTTTTTGTATCTTCACTGCAGGGCTTTTCCATTGACGACCATATTGTGGATCCGCTCATAGAGGTCTGCCGCAGATACAGCAGGCCTGCCTATTTCCATACAGCCACGCCGGCCTTTGCGCTGCCGCTACAGCTGGCATATCTGGCAAGACGTTTTCCCGATGTAAACTTTATCATGGGCCACTGTGGGGCGAATGATTTTGTGTACGATATCGATGCCTCCATGTATAAAACCCCTAATCTGTATCTTGAAACCAGTCTGAATTACTGTGAAACCATCTACAGGGTAATCAGGGATTATCCGGACCGTGTTATTTTTGGCAGCGATGCTCCCCGCAGCCCTCAAAAGTTTGAGCTTGGCAAGGTACAAAAAGCCGATGCCGGGCCGGACGTGATGGAGGGAGTGCTTGGCGGTAATATCCTGCAGCTTATGGAAAGGTCATCAGCCTCCGGCTGGTGACATGGAATAAGGAGGCACACTGAAGTGTGCGTAGGTCATCAGCCTTCGGCTGGTGACATGAAAGGAGGAGGCCAGGTGAATGGTATGATTATAGATACCCACGCCCATACGCAGGACGGCATTGGGATGCTTTCAAATTATGTACCGGTAGGGCGCATGGTGGAGATTATGGATGAATATGGGGTGAAAGAGGCTTGGGTCAGCCCCGCCACTGCTATGCAGCGTGATTTTATAGAGTCCAACCGGAGACAGTACGAAGATATCAGGGCCTATCCTGGACGCTTTATAAACTTTTATACAGCCAACCCCAATTATCCGGAGCTCGTGGAGAATGATATCAGGCGCAGCATTGAAGACCGCGGCTTTAAGGGAATCAAGATGCATCCGTGGGAAACGGGTTTCCCCATCGATGTGCCGGCCAGCCGCCGGATCGTGGAGCTGGCTGTTGAGTATGATGTGCCTGTCCTGTATCACGACGGCACCCCGCCCTGGTCGGAAACCCTGCAGGTGGCGGCCATGGCGGACTACTATCCGGAGGCAAAGATCATCATCGGACACTCAGGGCTGTTTGATGCCTACCGCTCAGCGATCAGGGCCTGCAATACCCACGATAACATATGGCTGCAGATCTGCGGTCCCTGTGTGGGAGATGCCGCCGAGATCATCCGTCAGGCCAGAAAGGACAGGCTTTTATTCGGCAGCGATTTTGCTACCAGTGAAACCGCAAATCTGATGGATGAACGGCTGAAGGTGCTTGAAATGGCCTGCCCTGACGAAAAGCTGCGCAGGCAGATACTGTGTGAGAATCCACGGGAGCTGATTTCGCAGAGCTAATACATATAGCACGGTCAGACTAAAAATAAATGTGTCAGTCTAATAATGGAGGGGATATGATGCGGAAGGTTTATAGGATACCCTTCGCTAAACAGCCGGAGGCAAACCGTCTGTGTGCGGCGCCCAAGGCGTGGCTTAAGAATTGGTATCCGGTGCCGGAGGGGGAATACTGCCCCGCAACTTACGGGCAGCTGCTGCGGACTCCGCTGGCACTTTATGTACGCCTTGTATGTGAGGAACAGTCACCTCTGGCCCGGCAGCGGCTGCCTAACAGCCCGGTATGTACCGACAGCTGTATGGAATTCTTTCTGAATCCGGTTCCCCGGAACAATACATTCATTAATTTCGAGCTGAATTCCAGGGGGACCATGCTGATGGGGCTGAATGAAAACGGCGATTTTCACTGTCTGGATCCGGCACTGCAGGCGGGATGTTTTCCGGCAGCATCTGTGGATGAAAAACAGGGAATATGGGAGGTGCGTTTCTGCATTCCCGATTCGCTTCTGCACAGATTTTTTCCGGAGTTTGATCCGGATCAAACTCTGCAGATGAGAGGAAATTTCTATAAATGCGGCGATTCCGCTAAGGTGCCTCATTACGGAAGCTGGAATCCGGTTGCCAGGCGTCCCATTGATTTTCACTGTCCGGAGTGCTTCGGCGAATTGACGGTGAGTCCTGTCATACGTGAATTTATCGGCAGCTGTGAATAGCAGCTATGAGAAAGGTAGTGTAAAGATGGATAACAAAGAATTATATGAATGGATGAAACAAAACTTATATACGGCGGTGGTTTGTGATATATTGGATACATTGGGATACCGCAATCAGGCAATGCATCAGCGCCTGCGCCCGTTGGATGAAGCGAACTGTGTATTTGCAGGCCGTGCGCGTACGGTCCGATGGATGGAAGTGGATTACTTTGATCCGGAAAATCCTTATGGCAGGGAAATAGAGTTCATGGATTCTCTGGGTGAGGACGATGTGATCATTCATTCCACCGATCATTCCGGCACTAATGCTCCCTGGGGAGAGCTGATGTCCACCGCCGCCACCGTGCATAAGGCGGCCGGCTGCGTGTGTGACAGCCAGATCAGGGACTGTGTACGGATTAAAAAAATAGGATTCCCGGTGTTTTATACAGGCATCCGTCCTCTGGACAGCAGCGGACGCGGCCTGGTGGTGGACTATGACGTGCCCGTACACTGCGGGGAGGTGCTGGTTCATCCCGGTGAACTGGTATTTGCAGATTTCGACGGTGTGGTGGTGGTGCCTGGGGATGTGGAGGAAGAGGTCCTGCGCCTTGCACATGAAAAGGCCGGCGCTGAGAACAGCACCAGAAGAGAGCTGCTGGAAGGGCGGTCTCTTCAGGAAGTCTATCATAAATACGGAGCGCTGTAGCGCACTGAAGTGCGCGTAGGTCATCAACCTTCGGTTGGTGACAGCAGTCAAGGAAGCACACTGAAGTGTGCGTAGGTCATCAACCTTCGGTTGGTGACAGCAGTCAAGGAAGCACACTGAAGTGTGCGCAGGTCATCAACCTTCGGTTGGTGACAGCATTGATAAGAGGAGAAGAGATTATGGGTAAGTTTATTTTCAGCGCATGGCGCGGTATTGAGATGGATCGGACATGGGATACTCTGGCACAGGATTTTTATGATTTGGGCCTGACGCTTCCCTTTACGCCAATTTTTAAAGAAGGCTCTGACTACGCAAAAATGATAAAACTGCTGGATGACTTTGCAGCCCTCGGCATGAAAGTGATTATGTGTGACGATCGGGTAACCGCACGCCGGGAGCCCGTCCTGGATGAGGAGGATTATCGGGCGCGTTTTGCGCGAAGCCTTGAGGAATTTGGAAATCATCCGGCGGTGGCAGGATTTGATGTGGGCGATGAGCCGGATGCGCCAGAGGCTTCCACATTTTTTGCCGTGGCGCGCATCCAGAGGGAGATGGCGCCCCACCTTATGCCCTATCTGAATCTGCTTCCCTGGTTTGACTGGATCGGTGAGCGCATCGGCTCTCCCGATTACAGATCTTATCTGGACCGTGCGGTCAGAGAGGGAAATCTGGCAATTTTAAGCTATGACTGCTATTCGCAGATGTGGGAAGGGGACTCCGGCTGGGATGTGTATTTTAATAATTTGAGGGAGCTGGGGCTGGCTGCCAGAAGGCACAGCCTGCCATTCTGCAACATCGTGCTTACCACCGGGCATTATGATTATGCATGCCCCACCAGAGAAGATATGCGCTGGCAGCTTTCGACTTCTGCGGCGCTGGGGGCGAAGATGATCTCCTATTTCCAGGTGGCCGGATGGGAGCGCGAGAATTACCGCAATTTCCCCATCAACGCCTTTAATGAGCGGACCGTGGAATACGAATGGCTGGCCTGCGAGACGCGGCTGCTGCAGAAGCGTATGGGAGATGTCATGCCGGATCTGGAGTTTTATAAGGCCGGGTTTACAACCTATGCCTACGGCGGATTTGAGATATTTAAACCGGACGACACATTGTTATCCGCTTCCAATGCCAAGGACATCAATATGCTTATTTCCACCTTTGTTGATGAGGATGGTATCCGATACCGGGCTGTCGTAAATCTGGACAGAACCCGTAACGTTGAGGCGAGGCTGCATTTTGCGCCCAGCGTGGCGGTGGAACGCCGCACCTTCTATGACTCATGGGAGGGAAGTTCAGGAAATACCGATATTATCGGCATACTGGGAGATGACGGAAGCTCTGTGCGCATGTGGATGGCTGCCGGACAGCTGGAGCTTCTGCGGGAGATCCCGGTGGAAAATATATAGGGAGAATCGGAGTGCATATGGGCCAGTCAGTAAAAGAAAAAATAAAAAAGAGTTTGGAGGCACCTTCTAAGGAGGCCAGAGGATACACCAGATGGTGGTGGTACGGCTGTGACGCAGAGCGGGAGGAGATTCAAAGAGAGCTGGATGAAATGGTGAAGGCCGGCATCGGCGGCGTGGAGCTGCAGATATTGTACGCGCTGGATGCGGACGGGGAGGACAGAAAGAATCATTTTTATCTGTCTCCCGGATACCTGGAGCTGGTTGCATTTGCGGCGGAAGAAGCGGATAAGAGGGGCATGAAGTTTGATATGACGCTCGGCTCTTCCTGGCCTTACGGCGGCCCCTTTGTGCCGGTCGAATACAGCGCTCCTACAGTGCTTCCCTATACCATTGATGTCAAAGGTCCCTGCAGATTTTCTTACGACTTTACCACACGGACCTACGGGGAGATCGTTTCCTGCGTGATGGGGCGGATGGAACACTGCGAAATGATTCCGGAGAGTATTCAGGATATCACCGATCAGGTAACCGATAAATATCTGTTTAACTGGCCCTGGGGGAAAGAACTGGCCGGAATTGAGATCCCGGAGGGAGATTATAAAATAGTGGTATTTGTATCCAGTGAAAAGCGGCAGCAGGTACTAAAACCGCTTCCGGGCGCAGAAGGCTATATCATAGATCATAACCGCAGGGATGCGGCACGCTGCTTCTTTTCCTGCGCCGGTGATCCGATTGCTGCCGCGGTGAAAAAAGGGCATATCCAGTCATTCTTCTGCGATTCGATTGAGACGCCGGGGCACAACTGGACAGATATCATATATAATGAATTCCGAAAAAGAAGGGGGTATGAGCTGCGGCCATATGTTTTTGCTCTGTGGGGTGAACTGCGGGGGATGACGGATCTGGTGCGCTATGATTTCCAGAAGACGATGGCGGAACTGACGGTTGAAAATTTCTTCACAGAAATGACAAAATGGTGCCATGAGAAAGGCAGCACCTCAAGGATACAGGCACATGGCACCTGGGGGGATGTGCTGATGGCGTACGGCGCCGCGGATATTCCGGAGGGGGAGACATTTTCCGCATTTGACCGTTATGAGGTCAATACGGTGCACAGAAAGCTGGCGTCTTCCGCCGGGCATATCTACGGCAAAAGGATTATATCGAACGAATCCTTTACCTGGCTGCGCTTTCCCCGCTTTACCGTGACGCTGGAGAATATGAAGGCCGCGGTGGACGGCATATTTCTGGATGGAATGAATCAGATCGTGAATCACGGCTATTCCTACAGCCCAAAGGACAGCGGAGTGCTCGGCAGGAATTTCTATGCTTCAACCGCAATTAATCATAACAATACCTGGTGGAAGCATTATCCCAGGCTTGGTCTGTACATCAACCGGGTTTGCGATTTTCTGCGCAGGGGGAAAACAGTGGTTCATACGGCGGTCTATCTGCCGCAGTCCGATATCTGGGCAGAAAATCCGATTTCAGACCTGCATATGTGTATGAAACTGGAGGAACGGCTGACCACGGAGGCGATGGATCATCTGCACAAAAGCGGATACTGGTTTGATTATGTCAATGACGATGCGGTGTCAAGGCTGGAAAACTATTCCTATAATACGCTGATACTCATTGCCTGCAGCCGTCTGCCGGTAGAAACTGCGAAACATATCCGGGCGTTTGCCGATCGGGGCGGGCTGGTGATCTGTGCGGAGGATTATCCGATACGTTCCTGCGGACTGCCGGATCATGAGGAACGGGACCGGGAAGTGAAAGCGATGATGGAACAGATGCTTAAAAGCGGGAAAATGCTTCTCGCCCCCGACCGTTTAAAGGGGCTTACGGCCCTCTTGAAATCCGTCAGAGAGCCGGAGGTACTGATCCTCAATCATCCGGATACGGTAGGTTATGTCCACCAGCGGGAAGAGGAGCAGGATATTTACTTTTTCTCGAATATCAGCAGTGAAGAGGCTAGGGAGAAGATTACTTTTTCAAACGAGACCCGCGGAGTCTGTGTGTATGACCCAATGACCGGAGAGGAAAAGGGGATACTCGGCATCGGTAAATCCGCTCATGGGACACGGCTGGAACTTCGCTTTGAACCGTTTCAGTCTCTTTTCATCATATTTAATGATAATATCAGTGAAGAAGCGCCGTTGGAAATGAGAGAGGAAGAGTGCGCGGTTCTCGACCTGTTGGAAGGGTGGGCGTTTACTGCGCAAAACGGCAGCTTCAATAAGATTTATGAAAAATTGGAGAGCTGGGAAAAGGAAAACGAGCTGAAATATTTTTCCGGTGAAGGGATTTATCAAAAAGAGTTTGTCTGGGAGCAGGAACCGGAAAGCATGATGCAGAGAAATGAAAAGGCATATCTGTGTCTGGAGAACCTGGGAGAAACTGCAGATATTATCCTGAATGGGAAACCGGCAGGGGAAATTTTCATGCGTCCTTACAGGCTGGATATTTCCTCTTATCTGCAAAAAGGATTAAACAGGCTGGAGATTCGTGTGCAGAATCTGCTGATTAATGCGGCGCTTGATCCACAGCGTGAGGAGACTGAGTATCCGGAACCTCTGATCGACCGTTGGCCCTATACGACCGCAGCCCTTAATCAGACCCGCAGGGAACGCCTGCACTGCTTTAAGGAACGGGAAATGATATCCGAACCGCTAAAATCCGGAATGTGGGGGCGAGTGGAAATAAAAACAGTGAAATCCTTTACTTAGGACTGCCCGGATTTATAGAAGGGGATGTATACGGAGAACTTGTGTGGCTGGGAGTGTTTAACTGAAAAAATGAGTTTTATAGGGAGGGCGAAGTTCAGATATCGCCCTCTGTTTTTATTCCGTATTCAGTGTATAAACTGTTTCGAAAGGCTTCATCATTTGTTGCGCGCAGCAAATCATCTGTACGGGAATCCTGAAGCAGATGGGTTGTTAATTGGAGAAAATCGGAAAACAGATCTTTGCCTTTTTTCATCCCTCTTTTCTCACCGAGTTCCGTATAATATTCTCTGATAGTAGCTTCATCCGAGTCCCGCATTTCACGACGTAAGTATTCGTAACGCAGGGTCTTATCACGGTTTATTTGATCCAGTTCATCAACTGCTGCCTCCATGTATTCGTTCGTTTTTGCCATATTGGTCAGGACCTCCCAATCTTTCGCTGATATCAGCTTTGCCCAATGGTATATGTCGGTTTGCTTTTCATTTTCCGGCACATGTTCCAATTGGTTTAAGTATAACATGCGCAGCCCCAGCTTGTCACTATATACCTTTCCGTTGTCCTTTATCAGCCGTACTTTTTCATAGAAACTATCTGCCTGTTTGAGCTGGAAGCCCAATATGCTGATATGGATACATTCTTTTAATAAACTGTAAGTATCTCCTTTTACAAAGCCATCTGCAAACATCTTACATAAGTAAAAAAGGGAGCGCTCTTGCCAGTACGGATAGGGTAAAAGCTGCATTTCCAGATTGATTTTTCTTTGATTGTTCAGATGTACTCTTATATCCAGGATGCCCTCCCGATCTTCCAGATAGTCGCCGTGTAAAAAGGTATCGGGGAATTCCAGATCAATGATCTGTTCCGGCCGTAAGCAGAGCAGAGCGCTTAAGAGACCTGTCAAAGCCTTTTTGTTGCGGACAGCCTTTTTAAAGGCAAAATCGTTGGTCAGGCAGATGTTGAGGGCAGTGTCACTGTCCGCCAGTTCCCGGATCAACTGCTCTTTTTCATTGGTAAGTGGATCGCCCCATTCATTTGTAACAGATGTTTTAGGTTCCTCCTTACTGTCATGGTTCTTTTGTTTGTTATGTCTCATATGGCATACTCCTCCTTGACGGTCACCAGCCGAAGGCTGATGACCTGCGTACACATCAGTGTGCTTCCTCGTTTCCTGTCACCAGCCGAAGGCTGATGACCTGCGCACACATCAGTGTGCTTCCTAGTTCAGTCTTATTTCAGGGAGCAAAAAGCGGGGAACACCTAATGGCAGAGAGTTTCCCGTTATTTTGCATACAAAATGGGAATCTGGCGGCGGAACTGCCGCACGGATCAGGAGAATTCTCCTGAAAAAAAGAATGCATAGATTTGTTGCGTGTTTATCACTCTACCATAAACATGAATAATAATCAATCATAAAAATTGTTAATTGACAAAACAGCCTGCCGGGAGTATGATGAAAATCAAGAAAAGCTGTGATAGAAACAGTAGCCGTCTATGAGGCGTACAGAGAGAGGGAGTATAAGCTGCAAGCTTCCTTACGCGGATGGAACCGGTGAAGACCCCTCTGGAGCTGCGCATGAGGAATGCCGCCGTCTGCCTGCGTTAAGGGCCAAGGTTTGACAGAACCGAAGTGAAAATCAAGGTGGAACCGTGTGTTGTATGATGCACCCTTGGATGGATATCAGTCCGTCCAGGGGTACTTTTTTTGCAGAATATTTGCCCTGTTGACTAAAAAATACTTTGCAGGAGCCTTTAGCGGAGTGGCTTATGTCGCTTAAGCGATCCGCAGCAGGTGGAGAATCCTGTGAGAGAATTCTACCCATAATGAGGAAGGAGCAGAAAAATGAAAATTACATTAAAAGATGGAGCTGTAAGAGAATTCGAAGGGCCGGTTACGGTATTGGATGCAGCAAAGGCCATAAGCGAAGGCCTGGCAAGACGGCTGTGTGCGGCGGAAGTGGACGGCCGGGTGGTGGATTTGAGGACGGAGTTAAACAGCGACTGTACGGTGACATTTCTGACTTTTGAGGATGAGGACGGCAGAGGCGCATTCCGCCATACGGCTTCCCATATCATGGCTCAGGCCGTGAAGCGCCTGTATCCGGAGGTTAAGCTGGCCATCGGCCCGTCTATAGCGGATGGATTCTATTATGATTTTGACCGGGATCAGCCCTTTACCCCGGAGGAACTGGACAGCATTGAAAAAGAAATGAAGAAGATTGTGAAGGAGAACCTTTCTTTGGAACGCTTCACGCTGCCCAGAAAAGAGGCCATCGCATTGATGGAGGAGAAGGGGGAGCCGTATAAGGTTGAACTGATCCGCGATCTGGAGGAAAGCGCTGTGATCAGCTTTTACCGCCAGGGCGAATACGTGGATCTCTGCGCAGGTCCTCATCTGGTGAGCACCGGCGCGGTAAAGGCATTTAAACTCACATCGGTTGCCGGAGCCTACTGGCGTGGGGATGAGAAAAATAAAATGCTGACCAGAATCTACGGCACCGCCTTTACTAAGGCCGCAGATCTGGAAGAGTATCTGACCAGGCTGGAGGAGGCCAAAAAGAGGGATCACCGCAAGCTGGGCAAGGAGCTGGGGCTGTTCGCACTCATGGAAGAGGGGCCGGGCTTCCCGTTTTTCCTGCCCAAGGGAATGGTGCTGAAAAATACGCTGATTGATTATTGGCGTCAGATTCATACCAGGGAAGGCTATGTGGAGATTTCCACCCCTATGATGCTGACCAGATCTCTGTGGGAGACATCCGGCCATTGGGATCACTATAAGGAAAATATGTATACCACGGTGATCGATGATACGGATTTTGCCATCAAACCCATGAACTGTCCCGGCGGCATGCTGGTGTATAAATCCGCGCCCCATTCCTACCGGGATCTGCCGATCCGCATGGGTGAGCTGGGACTGGTGCACCGGCATGAAAAATCCGGCACGCTGCACGGCCTGATGAGAGTGCGCTGCTTCACCCAGGACGATGCCCATATCTTTATGACCAAGGAACAGGTGACGGATGAGATCAAAGGCGTTGTCAGGCTGATCGATGAGGTATACAGCCTGTTCGGTTTCAAATACCATGTGGAGCTTTCCACCCGCCCGGAAAACAGTATTGGCAGCGATGAAGACTGGGAGATGGCTACGGACAGCTTAAGAAAAGCGCTGGATGAAATGAATCTGGCTTATATTGTGAATGAAGGGGACGGTGCGTTTTACGGGCCCAAGATCGACTTCCATCTGGAGGATTCTATCGGCAGAACCTGGCAGTGCGGTACGATCCAGCTGGATTTCCAGCTGCCGCAGCGTTTCGAGGCGGAGTATACCGGCACGGATGGCGAAAAACACAGGCCGATCATGATCCACCGTGTGGTGTTCGGTTCCATAGAGCGCTTTATCGGCATACTGATCGAGCATTATGCGGGTAAATTCCCTGCATGGCTGGCGCCGGTGCAGGTAAAAGTGCTGCCGATCTCAGATAAGAACAGCGAATATGCGGGAAGGGTATACCAGGAGCTGAAGAAGAACGGCATCCGCTGTGAGCTGGACAGCCGCCCGGAGAAGATTGGCTACAAGATCCGCGAGGCTCAGCTGGAGAAGGTTCCGTATATGGTGATCACGGGAGCTAAAGAGGAGGCGGAAGGCACGATTTCCGTTCGTTACCGCGACTCTGGCGATAATGTGACAATGAGCCTGCAGGAATTTACGGACATGCTGAAAGATGAGATAGAAAACAGAAAATAAAGAGGCGTACAGGAGTTATTTATATGATGGGAGGGTAAAGGGTATGGCTGTATTTAATACGACAGACCGAAAAAATATTATGGATTATATCCTATCAGTAACCAAACCGAACGAGCATATAATCGCTCTTGTCGCGGTAGGTTCAGGCGCATTCGGTTATATTGACGGATTATCTGATTTAGATATGGTTGTGGCGGTAGACAGCGATGAAAATATGGAAGCTGTAATGAAATTTGTCAATTCACAGCTCAACAAAAAACTGAACTTCATATATTTTAAACAGGCACTGCAGAGACGGCTTCAAGTATATTTATGCGATAACTATCTTGAAATTGATATTGGATACGGTGCTTATACCAGTGCTGCCGCCATTCGAAAAGATTGGAAAGTGCTCTTTGATAAGTCAGCAACAGTGGATGAGATGATGAAGAAATCCTGGGAAAAACGTGAGAGTGAAACCAAAACAGACAGATATAACAAAAAGCTTGTTGAATGCTCAGATACCGTCTGGCATAATCTAATGCACGCTGCTGTGGCAATAAAACGCAGGCAGTATTGGAGAGCTGCCGCCGAACTTGAGCTTGCACGCAACCTGCTAATTGGGCTGCTGGGATGCCGGTATTCGCTTGACACCGGCCGAAACAGGGATGTGGATAAGCTGCCCGAAGCCGAGTTGTCCGTCCTTAAAAAGACGCTTATTCCTGATTTTACACAAGACGCGTTTTGGCGCAGCCTTACCGCGCTTACGGACGCGGTTTATACAGAACTTGAGCGTTTCAGCGAGCAGGCGTGTATCACAGTAAACCGCCAGCAGTTAAATGAATATATAAACGCATGCCGTGATCTATAAGCAGACTGCGAAGGCTGAAAATGTAAGGCACTCCCCGCGTAGGGCAGTGCCTTAATTGTTGTTAATGAATCAGCAGCTGCAGCAGACTGGTGACGCCGATGCTGTACAAAAAGGTGGATGCGGGTTTGCCGAGCAGGATGATGGCGGTAAATTTGCCGAGTTTCATCTTGGTGAGCCCGGCCAGATAGCACAGAAAATCGTCGGGCGCTACCGGGAAGAAGATGGCCAGCGCGAAAAACACATCAAACTTTTTACCCTTGTCCAGCCATCCGATATATTTATTGTAGGTTTTTTCGCTGAACAGCCTTTTTACCATGGGACTTCCATAGTGTTTTGAGATCAGAAACGCACCGATGGAACCCAGGCAGATCCCCACGTAGTTATAGATAAATCCGTATATGGGTCCGAAAGCGATGACGCCCGCCACACATCCCAAGGAGCCGGGCAGGATCGGAAAGACCACCTGAACCGCCTGAAAAGCCATAAAAAGCACAGGCCCCCACAGACCGCAGCTGCGGATAAAAGCGTCCAGTGATTCCGGCGATCTGAAAATTCCCTGCTGATATCCGAAGATCAGCAGTATCACCGTCAGCCCGATGCCGATAAAGGTAGAATAGTTGATCAGTTTATTAAGCCAGTTCACACTTTTTACTTCCATTGATATGCCTCTTTTCTCTTATCAAAGCCCCAGGCCCTTTCTGTTTCAGCCTGTACGGTATCCTCATAGAAATTTAACCACATTTGTCCCACATGTGCTCTGCTGTAAAATTCATGACCTTCAAAAGCGCAGGAGGCCGCATATTCATAGAAAGACTTATCCTGATTCAGCAGCTGCAGAAGGCTTTGAAATTCATTGATATCCTGCCCCCTCTGCACATAATCGAACAAAATATTATCATAAATGTCCAGATCTCTTACCAGTATGGGAATGCGGCAGTTCATGGCTTCCAGTATGGTCATGGGAAACAGCTCTTCATAGGAGGGAAGGAACATCACATCCGCCATATTATAGACTTCATTCATAACCTCGCGGTCCAGCAGCCCCAGCATCCGGACATTTTCCGGAAGGTGCTCCATTTCTTTTTTGATCTCCTCATATCCGTCGGAAATCTTGCCAAAGGAGAATCCTCCCGCCCATATAAATTCCACATCGGGCATCCGCTTAGCCAGCGCAAAGAAGTCCATAATTCCCTTCCTAAGCTGCAGCTGTCCGGCACAGAGCACTGTGAAGCGGTCCTTCGGCAGATGATATTTTTCCCTCAATGTGGATTTTTCATCCGCGGACAGTGGATAAAACTGTTCTTCGGAGACAAAATTGGGGATATAACTCACCTTTTCCCTGGGGATCCCGTACTTTTCCAGCACATCGATGAAATAGGGGTTCACAGTGACCAGGTGATCCATCTGCTTATAAAAAGTGAGAACATATTTATAAAAGATCTTTTTGGCGGCTTTCGGAAGATGAATGCTGTTTTCCAGCGTTTCCGGCAGAAAATGTACATATCCCACAGCCATTCCCCTGTGTTTAATAAAAGGAAGCCTTATGAAAAATTCAGGATTAATGGTATGAATATGTGTGATATCACAGCCTTTGTGTGAATTCTCCAATATTTCAAACCGTCCCTGCAGGACTTCTTTTGCCAGCTTTACCTGTTCATCATGGGCCGACGCCACGCCCTGGCCCTTAACCATATCCGCCTTAGATAACATATTAATCGTATACATACGTGACCCTCCAAATATTCTTCTGCATCGGCAGCTGCCTGCTGCAGCCGCTTGATTTACTGTTCTAAAGAGACTATAACAGAGGAATCTTTCAAAAAACTTTCAAAACATTAACAGGTTTTCGGGGAAAAAATGAAAATTTATGATATGCTGAAATCAACGGCTCTTTGATAAAATATTTTAACAGTTCAGATGGCGGGAAAATGCCCGTCTGAACTGATATTATTTCAAAAAAAAATGTAAGGTTTTGCCGCGTTTGTCGACTTATAAGGTGAAGGCCTTTAAACAGGGGAAGGGGGTTGCGTTTTGGAGGACAGCCGGATTATAGAATTATATTGGAAGAGAAGCTCGGATGCGATTACGCAGTCGAAAGAGAAATACGGTTCATACTGCTTTGCCGTGGCCAATAATATATTGGGAAATACCGAAGATTCGGAAGAGTGTGTCAATGATACCTGGTTTCATGCGTGGAACGCCATGCCTCCCCACCGTCCGGACTCGCTCCGGATGTTTTTTGCAAAGATCACCCGCAGGGTCTCCTTTGACAGATTTAAGCTTCTGTCCGCAAAGAAACGCGGCGGCGGGGAAATAGCGGCTGTCCTGGACGAGCTGGCGGAATGCATTGCGGCTGAAACGGATATCGAAAATGAATTGATCGCCAAAGAGCTCGGAGAGAGTATCCGGCTGTTTGTCAGATCACTTCCGGCGCGGGAGAGCGATATATTCCTTAGACGCTATTTCTTTACAGAACCCATTGAAAGAATTGTCAGCAGGTACGGACTTACATCCAACAATACAGCAGTGATTCTAAGCAGGACACGAAGCAGATTAAAAGACCATCTGATTAAGGAGGGATATCTGGATGAATAGAAAAGATCTATATGAGGCGATCGGCCAGGCTGACAGCGACATGCTGGAGCGAAGCGAAAAAGATAAAAAGAAAGAGAAATCCCGCAGGACGCGGTGGGCCGCAGCTGTGGCCGCGGTTCTGGTAATTGCTGTGATCAGCGCCATTGCCCTGAATCCGCACAATGCGCCCCTGGTGACAACCGCCTATGCGGTCAGTGAAGCCGCGTATCCAAAGATGGCTCCCTATCCAAGCGAAGACGCTCCTTCTTTTGATCGGGACTATGATGCATGGTGGGAATCCGTACAGGCACAGCGCCGTGAGCAGGGATATGCCGATGGGTTGGAACCTTTTTTCGCCTCAGGCATCCGGCAGTTTCTTTCCGGATCTGATACAGAAAACCGCGCCTGCTCCCCGCTGAATATATATATGGCGCTGGGGATGCTTGCGGAATTAACCGGCGGCGGCAGCAGACAGCAGATTCTTGATCTGCTGGGGGCAGACAGCATAGAAGCGCTGCGGTCGCAGGCAGGCGATGTATGGAATGCCCATTACAGGGATGACGGGGCAACCACGAGCATCCTGGCCAGTTCCCTGTGGCTCAATCAGAACATATCCTTTGTGCAGTCCACGCTGGACACCCTCTCTGACACCTATTATGCATCCTCTTTTCAGGGCGAGATGGGATCGGAAGGTTTCAATGATGCGCTGCGAGCCTGGCTGAATGAGCAGACCGGCGGGACGCTAAAGGAGCAGACAGAGGGGATCTCACTGGACAGCAGAACCGTCTTAGCGCTCGCTTCCACCCTATATTTTCAGGCGAGATGGCAGGATGAATTTAATAAAAACAGGACAGAGGCCGGCACTTTTTACAGCGCGGCCGGGGATGAAACCTGTGATTTCATGCATAGCAGCGGCAGCGGCACATACTACTGGGGTGAGCGGTTCGGCGCTGTCACAAAAAATCTTTCCAACGGCGGCGGCACGGTACTCTTTATCCTTCCGGATGAAGGAATCACTGCAGAGGACCTGCTGTCGGATGATGAAGCCATGAATTTCATCCTTTCCAGAGATGAGTGGGAGAACACAAAGCACCTCATCATCAATTTAGCGCTGCCTAAGTTTGACATCACGTCACAGATGGATTTGAATGAGGGTCTTAAGGCGTTGGGGATCACCGATGTATTTGACAGCGGAATGTCTGATTTTACGCCCATGACTACAGACACGGACGGAATCTTTGTATCGAAAACGCAGCACGATGTGAGGGTCGTGATTGATGAGGAAGGCGTAACTGCCTCCGCCTATACCCTTATGACAGAAGCCGGCGCCGGAATGCCGCCCTCCGAAGAGATGGATTTCGTGCTGGACCGCCCCTTCCTCTTTGTTCTTGACAGCTATGACGGTCTGCCACTGTTTGCCGGCATTGTAAACCAGCCATAACCTCTGCGAAGGGGCTGCCACACCTATTTTTTTAACGCCGGTGCGACAGCCCCTTTTTTCGTCCTATCTATTTCTCCCATCTTCCCGAGGCCCCGCACGGCAGCACCAGGCCGCTGGAGGTGACAGGCAGCCCCACCTCATCGGCGGAGATCTTGCCGGCAAACTTAGGGATCACTTCGGTTCCGATCAAATAGGACAGCACAGACGGGGCGAGTCCGGTAGTATAGGAATTGATCAGGAAAAACAGCGGGTCACGGGATAATAGCTGCGCGCAGTTCTGAACAAGAGGGTGTATGGCGTCCTCAATCTTCCAGATCTCCCCCTTTGGCCCTCTGCCATAGGAGGGCGGGTCCATGATGACTGCATCATAGGTGTTGCCGCGGCGCAGCTCCCTTTCGACAAATTTCATGCAGTCATCTACGATCCAGCGTATGGGAGCTGCCTCAAGCCCGCTGGATTTTGCGTTTTCCTTTGCCCAGGTGACCATGCCTTTGGAGGCGTCCACATGGGTGACGGATGCGCCGGCTGCGGCTGCGGCCAGGGTGGCCCCTCCCGTATAGGCGAACAGATTCAGCACCTTAACAGGCCTGCCCGCTGTACGGATCAGCTTTGAGAACCAGTCCCAATTGGCCGCCTGCTCAGGAAAGAGCCCGGTATGTTTAAAACTGAAAGGCTTCAGATTGAATGTAAGGCTTTTATACTGTATGCTCCACTGCTGGGGCAGATCGAAGAACTCCCATTCACCGCCGCCCTTTGAGCTGCGGTGATAGTGGCCGTTTCTCCTTTTCCATCCCGGATGTTTTTTGGGCGTATTCCAGATGACCTGGGGATCGGGCCGGATGAGCAGGTAGGAACCCCAGCGTTCCAGCTTTTCTCCGTCCGATGTATCTATTACTTCATAATCCTTCCATTGATCGGCAATCCACATAGTTGATATCCTCCATTCTGCGTGGGACGTTCACAGCAGCCGTGAACAGTAACGTACTATCAGCTATTATAGACTGAAACTGAAAGATTCGTCAACAAAGTTGATGAATCTATATTTCCTTTTCCCGGCTTGCGCATAGTATAAAGTAAGTATTTTGAAAAAAGGACTATGGATTATATGCTGGATAAGGATAGCTATGAATTTGGGATGATGGAGAACAGAAGCGGGAACCAGAGAGATATCCCGGTGCCGCCGGTAGCGCCGGAAGGGGGAAGACCGGTGTTCCCGGGAGGAAATACCCCGGTGCCGCCGATTGCGCCAGAGGGAGGAAGACCGGTATTTCCGGGAGGAAATACCCCGGTGCCGCCGATTGCCGGAGAGGATGAGCGGCCGGTATATCCGGGAGAGGATTACCCGGTGCCGCCGATCGCCGGAGAGGATGAGCGGCCGGTATATCCGGGAGAGGATTACCCGGTGCCGCCGATCGCGCCGGAGGGAGGCCGCCCTGTCCCGCCCAGCCCGTCCATACCGTTTCCGCCCTTAGGACCCGGCCCGGTGCGCCCGAACCGCCCTGTAAACCAGTTTGCAACCGTACGCTTTCTAAATGCGGCCACCAACAATCTGCCGATGAATGTTTCAATCGACAACCGCCAGGTAGTAGGCGGGCTGCAGTTCGGTGAAGTATCCTCCTACAGCAGGGTTGGAGACGGTTTCCGCACAGTAGTGATCACCAGCGCCAGCGGTCCGAGAATGATCTTTTATAACAGGACCATACCCTTTATCGCGGGTTCCAGGACCACCTATGTGATCGTGGACACCGTAAACGGCCTGGATCTTGTATCCGTACCGGATCAGTCCTGTCGGAACATGTCACGCGAGCTGGGATGTCTGCGTGTTGCCAATATGTCCTATGAAAATTCCGCTTTCGATGTCCTGCTCTACGGCGGAGAAACGGTATTCCGCGATGTGCGGTTCAAGGAAGTCACGCCCATGAAGCAGGCCCGCCCCGGTGAGTACGATTTCTATATCACCAACGCCGCCCGGATCGGTGTCATACGGGAGATTCCTATCATTGTCATAGGAAACTTCCGCCCGGGCAATATGGCCAGTGAGCCTCTGCTTTCCTTTGGTGTTGACATAGAAGAAGGCGGCAGATACACCTGCTATATCATAGGGAATTCCTGGTCATCCGCTAACTTAAGAGTGGTTACCGTCATGGATTAATTTGAAAAGACAGTAAGTTAACAGCAGCCCTGCGGAGTTACTATTTACGGTTGCCGATAAAGCAGCACATGTCGGGACAGTGTATGGTCCTCATTGGGATCCCTTGGAGCCCGCCGGTTCTTTCGCTGCGTAGTTTGCAGCGTTAGAACCGCTGAGCGCTTCACGGAGCGAGAGCGTGTCCCAATGAGGACCATATACTGTCCCGACATGCGCGGTAGGTTTACGGCAACTGTGAATAGTAATCCTGCGGATGGAAATTGATCTTCGGTCAACTCAAAAATCTTGCCTAATTTCAGCGGCTGTGCTATGCTATAGGCAGCGTTTGGGCGATTCTGCCGAAGCATTTGCGGCTGGATAAAAATGCGTATTCAGCCTGTTTTGATATGTGTTATATGTGCGCCGCAGCGCACGGGTGGAGAGAAAATGAAACTGTTGACCTTCCGAAAAGACGGAGCGGAGAGTATAGGCGCGTTATCGGAAAACGGAAAATACGTTTATCCGCTTACAGCATTTGGAATCACCGATCAGAGCATGAATGAGCTGATTGACAACTGGACATTGGAGAAAAAAGAACGGATCGAAAACAGAATGTCCGATGGAGGGGTTCGGCCGGAATACAGAGTGACAGAGCTGGAGATACTGGCGCCGATACCCGTGCCTAAGCAGGATATGATCTGTCTTGGAATCAATTATATGGAACATGCCGCTGAATCGGCCAGGTATAAGAAAGAGGCTTTTGGAGGCGAGCGCCCCTATGCCGTTTATTTTTCCAAACGTATCAACGAAGCGGTGCCGGATAAAGGCGTGATAGAAAGCCACAGTGATCTCACGGACAGCCTGGACTATGAGGCGGAGCTGGCTTTTATCGTTGGCAAGGATGCGAAGGATGTGGCCGAAGAGGATGTGGAGGAATATATTTTCGGATATACGATTATAAATGATGTCAGTGCGCGGGAGGTGCAGACCAGGCATAAACAGTGGTATTTTGGAAAAAGTCTGGACAGGTTTACGCCGATGGGACCGTGGATTGTGACTGCGGATGAGATCAGCTTTCCGCCGAGGCTTGCCGTGAGATCCCGTGTGAACGGAGAGCTTAGGCAGGACGGCAATACAAAACAGCTGATTTTCGGCATTCCGCACATCATGCAGGAACTCACCAGGGGCATGACACTGAAGGCCGGAACCATTGTGGCAACGGGCACGCCGGCGGGAGCGGGCATGGGATTTGATCCGCCGAAGTTTTTAAAGCCGGGCGATGTGGTGGAGTGTGAAATAGAATCGATCGGGCGGCTGACGAACACGGTCGGATAAAACGTTTGATAATGAACAGAAGGAGCGCGCCCGGAACGCGGCAGTACATAAGATGGAAAACGATGAGCTATTGATACTTCAGAAAAATATAATTACTGTGGATATGTATCTGAAGCTGCGCAAGTCTGTGGGATGGAAGGAACTTACCCGTAAACAGGCACAGAAAGCGCTGGACAACAGCCTGTGCACGATGTGCGTGACGCTGGCGGGACAACCCATCGGCATGGGCAGGCTTGTGGGCGACGGCGCGGTGATCTGCTATATACAGGATCTGATCATCCATCCCAATGCCCAGGGGCTTGGTGTGGGAGATTTACTGATGAAAGGGCTGATCGAATATGTGACGGAGATGACGACGGACGGGACGGAGATGATGCTGGATCTGATGTGCGCGAAAGGGCGTGAAACCTTTTATGAGCGCCATGGATTCCTGGCGCGTCCCACACAGGAGCTGGGGCCGGGAATGATCCGTTATATAGATAAGCGCAGGGCAAAGCCAGATAATTAATCATCAACCTGCGGTTGGTGACATGAAAAGCGGAAGCACACTGAGGTGTGCGCAGGTCATCAACCTGCGGTTGGTGACATGAAAAGCGGAAGCACACTGAAGTGTGCGCAGGTCATCAACCTTCGGTTGGTGACATGAAAAAGGAGGACAAGCGATGGCAGGAAGATATGTAGCATATGTAGGTTCATACACCTATCTTGGCGACAGCAGAGGAATCACCATATATGATGTGGATGTGGAGAACGGCAAATTTGCGAAAAAGGACGAGGTGGAAGTCAATAACGCTTCGTACATGGCTCTGTCGAATGACAGGAAATATCTCTATTCCATTGCGGATGAGGGGATTGTAACCTTTAAGATCCTTCCGGACGGCTGTCTGGAAAAGATCGGGATTGCGGGAATCCGCGGTATGAGAGGCTGCTTTCTGTCACTGGATGCGGCAAATGAATACATTTTTGTGGCAGGATACCATGACGGCAAGGCGACGGTGCTGCATATGAACCAGGACCGTACGGTGGGCGCTATTGCGGACGGCATGTTTGACAAGGGGCTGGGCAGCGTGGCTGAGCGCAGCCATAAACCACATATCAGCTGCACCAGACTGACGCCGGATGAGAAATATCTCTGCGTGGCGGATCTGGGTATCGATCAGATCAAGATCTTCGCATTTGATAAGAGAACAGGAAAGATCTCTCTGAAGGATGTGCTGCGCTGTGAGCTGGATTCGGCTCCGCGCCATCTCATGTTCAGTTCGGACGGCAGATTTATGTATCTGATTTCAGAGCTGAAAAATTATATTTCTGTTTATACTTATGACGGATCAGGAAAAGTGCCGAAATTCGAACTGCAGCAGAAGATATCGACGGTAGGAGCAAAATGCAGCTCTGTGAGCGCGGCCTGTGCGATCAAATTTACGCCTGACGAAAAGTATATCATGTGCAGCAATGCCGGTGATAACAGTGTGGGGCTGTTTGAGCGCAATGAGGAAACCGGGCTGCTGACCCAGCGGTGCGTACTGCCGATCAGCGGTGAGTATCCTAAAGATTTCGGATTTTTCCCGGACGGGAGGCATATATTTTCTGTCAACCATGACAGCGATACGCTTACATTCTTTAATGTAAACTATGAAAAAGGGCTGATCAGCATGAATCAGAGGCCGGTGAAGGTGGACGAGCCCAACTGCGGTCTGATCGTGGAATTAGCTTAAGGAGTAATACAGGAGATCATATGGCAGGATCTATTTTTGGAAATCATTTTCAGATATCCACGTGGGGAGAGTCCCATGGAACCGCACTGGGGGTAGTGGTGGACGGCTGTCCGGCCGGCCTTCCCCTCTGTGAGGAGGATATACAGGTTTATCTGGACCGCAGGAAGCCGGGACAGAGCGCATATACCACAAAACGGCAGGAGAGCGACCGCGTGCAGATCCTTTCCGGTATATTTGAAGGAAAGACTACAGGCACGCCGATCGCCATGACGGTGATGAACGAGAGCCACAGATCGGCGGATTATTCGGAGATTGCCGGATACTACCGGCCGGGCCATGCGGATTATACGTTTGATGCCAAATATGGCTTTCGGGATTACCGGGGAGGAGGGCGTTCCTCTGGCCGGGAGACGATTGCCAGGGTAGCGGCCGGAGCTGTTGCCATAAAGCTGCTTCATACGCTGGGAGTGGATATTTTTGCGTATACCGCGGCCATCGGCGGGCGAGCGGCGGACCCGCAGCGGTTTTCACGGGAAGAGATCCGAAACAATCCGTTCTGTATGCCGGATGCAGAATGCGCGCGCCAGACGTCGGACTATCTGAAGGAAGTGATGGCAGAAAAGGATTCGGCAGGCGGCATAGTGGAATGTATAGTGAAGAACCTTCCGGCGGGGGTGGGTAATCCGGTGTTTGATAAGCTGGATGCCTGCCTGGCCCATGCGGTCTTTTCCATAGGCGCAGTGAAGGGTTTTGAGATCGGGGACGGGTTTGAGGCCGCGAAAGCCATGGGCTCATTCAACAACGATGCGTTTGCCGCCCGAGCGGATGGCAGCGTGATAAAAAGAACGAATCATGCGGGAGGGATATTAGGAGGAATCAGCGACGGTTCGGATCTTATCCTGAGGGCGGCTTTTAAGCCCACGCCCAGCATAGCAAGACCCCAGCCCACTGTCAGCAAGGACGGCAGGGAGATAACGGTGGAAATCAGAGGCAGACACGATCCGATCATTGTACCCAGAGCGGTGGTGGTGGTGGAAGCGATGACCGCCCTGACGATTGCCGATCTGATGCTTGAAGGCATGGGCAGCCGTCTGGAGGATTTTCAGGCAGTGTGGAAAAGATAAGGGGGAAACTTATGGGAGAATGGTTATTTCAGTCTAAGGGGAAACAGGTGCTTGTGCTGGGGGTACAGTGCCATAATTCCAGCGCTTATGATGCTGCGGAGATGGAAACTGCCTGGCAGGTGCTGGAGCAGATGAACGGCAATACGATGGAAGTGCCGGTCTATTGGGATAAAATCGAACCGGAGGAGGGCCGGTTCGATTTTTCTATTGTGGATGATTTGCTGGACCAGGCCCGTGCGCGCGGCAAATACCTGATTTTTCTCTGGTTTGCCACCTGGAAGAACGGTTCCATGAAATACTGCCCTCTCTGGGTCAAGCACGATCAGGAACGGTTTCACAGGGTGATTAATCAGGACGGCATAGCCCTGCCACTCCTGTCCCCGCACTGCGCCGGCAATCGGAATGCCGATGCAAAAGCTTTCCGCGAATTGATGAAATATATTGGGAAAGCGGACTCGGAGCATCAGACCGTGCTCGCCGTACAGGTGGAGAATGAGCCGGGATATGCCGCGCGGACCGTCTGCGATTACGGGCCGGATGGCCGTGAAGCTGCCGCAGGCAGAGTTCCCGGAGAGGTGCTGGATTTTATCATAAGCGAGGGGGCTGGCAGTGAATTTGGCGCCTGGAAGGCAGCCGGAGGCCGAGCCGGCGGCACATGGCAGGAGGTATTTGGCAGCCGCGGATACGATCTGATGACCGCGCATGCGGTGGCTTCCTATATAGACTATGTGGCTGCCTGCGGAAAAGCGGAATATGAACTTCCCATGTACGTGAATGTATGGCTGGATCATCAGCTCTGGGATCAACCGGGGCTCGGCTATCCGGCCGGCGCTCCGGTCACCCGCAACCTTGTGCTGTGGAAGAGCTGCACGCCGCACCTGGACTTTATCGCCCCTGATGTCTATCTGCAGCCTATGAGCCAGGTGAAGGAAATATACAGCGCTTATGCCCGTCCGGACAATCCCCTGTACATACCGGAATCCAGCCCGGCGGTCAGCAATGCGCTCAATATGGTGAAGGGCTTTGCAGAGCATGGGCTCCAAGGGATCTGTTATTTCGGAGCGGAAAGCTATCTGAACCTGCAGGGGGAGCTGGAAGAAGGCGCCGAGCCCGGCAGACAGAATTATCAGTTCCTAGGCGCCATAGCGCCGCTGCTCATAAAATACCGCGGCACGGGCCGCATACACGCCCTCTACCAGGAGGAGTTCGCGCTGGAGATGCAGCTCAAACTTAGAAATTATGAGGCGGTTGTATCTTTTGACAGCAATCCGGCCGCAGATCTTGGCAGAATCCGCAGCCGGCGGGTGGGATGGTTCAACAAAAAGTGGGAGGGCAAAGCCTCCCGGGGCCGCGGCATACTGATCGAATGTGAAGACGGCACCCTATACCTGGCCGGCGCCGGAATCCGTCTGTCCCTGCGCCGTTTCCATGACGAAGGCGTTCCTTACAGTCCCATAGTGGAAGAGCGCCATGTAAACTACGATCTGGTATGGGAAGGCACACTGTCTTACGACTGCACTTTCACCCGCCGCCGCATCCGCAGCGGCGATGAAACCGATAACGCTATCTTCGCCACACCCGACAGCGGCGTTATAAAGATAGTCCTGGGAGATTGATCATGTGTTTTTGAGCGCTGAGCGCGAGTTCTTCATTGCGGGCTTGCATTTAGTTTAAGAGAATCTCCTACTGATCCCCATTGCCAAACCAGCTGCTCAAATCCGGCAGACTGTATTCCGGCACTCCGGTATGCACATGGCAGGTTGCCGTGCTGGCATCGGCCGGCATTGCATACAGTGAATCATCGGTGTCGCCCGCCGCATCCGGGGGAAGGATCATATAGACGCTCTTCTGCTTGTTTTCATCCGGGCAGAACGGTCCTGCCAGTTCTCCGGATTCCGTACAGATTGTAACCTCCACATGCTTATCGCATACTTCGGTAGGGGCTGTGCCTCTGGCGAAATATTCCGTATATACCATACTGCCGCGGGGATCCGCATCGCATACGCCCCCGATGGCCAGCTTGCCGGATTTACGGCAGATCTGCACCGCCTCCATATCCAGCGTGGCAGGATCCGTAAAACCGATATCCGGCATGCCTTCATGGATTCTGGTCATGATCTTGGACCAGATTTTCTGATGATAGTTCTGGCTGCCGATGATTTCCGAGTTCTCGTCATATCCGGTCCATACGCCCGCCGTATAATAGGGGGAGAAACCCAGGAACCACTTATCATTGTCGGCCGTAGTCGTACCGGTCTTGCCGGCGATGGACATGCCGGACACGTCCGCATTGGTACCGGTCGCGGAGGGGCTGCCCGGATTTGTTTTCGGATACGGATGGGGATCCATGGTCTCGTTCATCGCATCAGTCAGCAGGAATGCGGTGGACGGTTTGATTACGGTTTTCGTAATCGGTTTATTTTCCAATATAATGTTGCCGTCGTGATCCAGTATCTTGGTATAGAACACAGGCTTGGTATACACGCCGCCGTTTGCTATGGCTGCATAAGCGGCTGTAGTCTCAAGATTTGTAACGCCGTCTGTAAGACCGCCCAGCGCCAGAGCGGCGCCGATATCCGTCTTTACGGTGTTATCCTTCTGCACACGGCTCTCCACCAGAGTGGTGAAGCCGAAGTTAAGCAGATACTGGTAGCCGAGCTCCGGCGTGACCGTTTCCACCAGACAGCGGGTGGCGACGATATTCATGGAATATACGATACCCTGGCGGATATTGGAATACCCCATATAGCTGTTGCCCCAATAGTTGCTGAAGGTTTTATTGCCGACGCTGAAAGGCGCGTCATAATATACGGAAGCCAGCGTATCGCCCTGGATATCGATGGCAGGGGCAAAGGCTGCTAAAACCTTAAAGATGGAACCGGGCTGCCTGGTGGTATTGGTGGCGCGGTTTAAGGAAAGGCTGGCCTGCTTTTCGCCGCGGCCTCCGGTGACGGCGCGGACATATCCCGTGTCGTTTTCAATGACTACAAAGGAGAGCTGGGGCTGAAGTGTTTTGATGATATCCACTTTGGCCGTGTCGCCTTCCTGCATGACGGAAGCCTTGAAGTCTTCGATGCACTGATCCAGATCCGCTTCCTCAATAAAGATCAGATCGCTCTTGCCGGACGTTTCTTTACGGAATCTCTTGACATCCTGTTCGTTGTAGCTGTCCGTGCTGCCGTCCGCATGGGTGATGGTGATCTTGCCTGAAAAAGAATATTTGGTACAGGACTTCGGATAATTATCCGGATTGTTGATTTCATCATCCATGATGTTCTGGATTCGGGAATCCTGGGTGGTGTAAATCCTTAAGCCCCCGCTGTAGAGCATGTTGTGGGCCTGAGTCTCTGTATAGCCCTTGTAAGTCTGCAGATCGTCCATAACCTGTTCGATCAGTTCGTCCACAAAGTAGCTGTAGATGTAATTGGTAGTGGAGGTGATCTCCGCATTTGCCTCCTGAATGCGGGTGTAGACATCGTCATTCAGAGCGATATCACGTTCCTGTTCGGAGATCAGGCCCTGTTCGCACATATCGTTTAAGACCTTTGTGCGCCGTTCGTTATTTTTTTCCGGATGGGTGATCGGGTTGTATTTGGACGGATTCTGGGTGATCGCCGCGATGGTGGCGCATTCGGAAAGCGTCAGCTGGGACACATCCTTATTAAAATAGCGGTTGGATGCGGACTGCACGCCCAGCGTATTGTTGCCCAGATTGATCGTGGTCAGATACTGGACAAGGATATCCTTCTTGTCCATCTCTTTCTCAAGTTCCAGGGCCAGATACTGCTCCTGAATCTTCCGTTCCAGCTTGGCGCCGAATCCCTTTTCGGCTCCGCCTTCAAAAATCGTATTTTTCAGCAGCTGCTGCGTGATGGTGCTGGCGCCTTCGGTGAATTTAAATCCGTTGGTCAGACCGATGACACCGGCTCTTAAGATGCCTTTTAAGTCAATGCCGTTGTGGGTCCAGAAACGCGAATCCTCAATGGCGACAAACGCGTCGATCAGATCCTGGGGCAGCTGGTCGTAGGTTACCGGTTTTCGGTTGGAAGATGCCTTTACGAGCGTCTGGATCTGTTCGCCGGCCGAATCGTATACGATTGTCAGATATCCGCTGGGCTCCACATCCACAGGGGTGATCTCCGGCGAATTGTCCAGAATCCCCTTCACCATGCCGAGTCCCAGACATACGCCTGTTACGCTGATCAGCAGCACAATGACCAGCACTGCCTTCAATATGTTGATAAGAGCTTTAGTTTTCAGTTTTTTAGCTGTAGAATTTACGGCCTTTATCTGTTTACGGGTTCCTCTTTTTCCGTAATTCATATAAAGTCTGGCCTCCTTTTCATTAATACAATGTCACCATTAAGTGCCATTATAACAGACAATCCCCGATAAATAAAGTTACAAAATGATTACATGCCCCAAACCTGCCCTGAACTGTTACCTTAAATGCCATATTATGACGAAAATATGTCAAGCTTTGCGATCAATACCCCTTTTCATTTTTGCCCTGATTTTGTATAATAAAACGTAACTATTTAATACTTCCGATAAAATGCGCACTTTTATGAGCTGCGCGGACCGCGGGGCGGCGATATGAAATGACGTTTTATAAATGAAATGCGCCGGAAAGAGGCGCGGATGGGGAAGAAAAATGAATAAAAATCATCTTATCGGTACAAAAGAGCTTACTTATGACAACGCACATAAGATGAAACTTGAGTATTTTCTGATCAGTGAGGACAGGGAAAGAACGAGATCTTTATACGGCATCCGCATTAGAAAAACGGTGGATGCACGGCAGGTGGAGACGGAAACCACTCCTGCGCTGTCTGCATCCAGGGATTTTGTGGAGCAGATGATCTATAAGCTGATGGTAAATACGGTAACCCCCATAACGCTTTATGAGGTAGTGGACGATCTGATAGGATAACGAGGTAAGAATATACATATGATAAAGAGCTATAAAACAGTTCTGCGGGGCGGCGAGGCCGAGATTGTGGAAAAGAAGTCCCGTTTTATTGCCGCCGCAGAACATGTGGAGACAGAGGAGGAGGCTGCTGCCTTCATCCAGGGAATAAGAAAGAAATATTGGGATGCCAGCCATCATTGCTCTGCGTATATAATAGGAAAAAATGCTGAGCTCATGCGCTGCAGTGACGACGGGGAACCGGGACAGACTGCCGGGCACCCTATGCTGGATGTGCTGCAGGGTGAGAAGCTTAGGGATGTATGTATTGTGGTAACGAGATATTTTGGGGGTACGCTGCTTGGAACCGGCGGTCTGGTGCGGGCCTATTCGGGAGCGGCGGCTGCGGGACTGCGTGCCAGCCGGATCGTTGAAAAAAAGCTGGCCAGGCAGATCTGCCTGGGCTGTGACTATAACACTCTGGGGAAACTGCAGTATCTGATCGCCAGGGCGGACTATAAGATCCTGGAGAGCAGATATACGGAGGCGGTGGAGCTGGAGGTGCTTGTCCCATTTGATGAATGTGCCGGATTTGAAGAGCTGGTGACGGATCAGACCGGCGCCAGAACAGCGATTACGGAAGGCCGGCAGATCTATTACGGCATGGACGGCCAGGATATTCTGCTGTTCGACCGCTGATACAGTGAGGATACAGGATGGATCACGCAGAGGATAAAGCAGCGGATACGGGTCCGCGCAAGCAGGAGTAAAGAGAGCATGGATGAGAATACAGTTACTTATGAAGAAGCGGTGTCTTATATATTAGAAATCCCCAAATTTGCGAAAAAGCCTGCAATCGGCCATACGCAGGAACTGCTTATGAGGCTGGGCAATCCGCAGGATACGATGAAGATCGTTCACGTGGCCGGAACCAACGGCAAAGGAAGTGTATGCGCTTTTTTCACTTCCATGCTCATGGAGTCCGGTTTTCATACAGGCACATTCACCTCTCCGCATCTGATGAGGATCAACGAGAGGATCAGCATAGACGGCATGTCCATCGGTGACGGGATCTTTACAAAAGCCTTTGTCAAGGTGAAAACGGCAGCGGAAGGGATGGAACATCCATCTTTTTTTGAGTTTCTGTTTTTGATGGCCATGGTGATCTTTCAGGAACAAAAAGTAGAATATGCGGTGATAGAGGTGGGAATGGGCGGCCGGCTGGATGCCACCAATGCGGTCTCTCATCCGGCTATCAGCGTGATCACGTCCATAAGCCTGGATCATACACAGATCCTGGGTGATACAGTGGAGAAGATTGCCCGGGAAAAGGCGGGTATCATAAAGAGCGGCATACCGGTGGTATTTGACGGAAATGACGCGGATGCATCGGCAGTGATACGAAAAGCTGCCGAAGAAAAGAATTCCCCGTACCGCATGGTGAGCAGGGAATGCTATGAGACAGCAGAGCGGACAGGCTCAGGCATGACCGTCCTCATCAAGAGCGGACCGCTGGCCGGCACCGGGCTTAGGATACCGATGGCTGCCGCTTATCAGGCGGATAACGGGGTACTGGCGCTGACCGCTTACATGGAGCTGATGAAGGGCAGGGAGGGAGCGCTTGACACGGCGCTTGCGGGAATAGAGAAAACCAGATGGGCAGGCCGCATGGACGAAGTGCTGCCCGGAGTCTATTTTGACGGAGCCCACAATCCCGATGCAATAATGCGCCTTGCGGAAACGGCATCCCGGATCCCCTGTGAGGGAAAAAAGATTTTGCTGTTTTCCGCCGTTAAGGATAAGGCGATCCGTGTAATGGCGCAAATGCTCTGCGAGCCGGGGCTTTTTGATGAAATCGTCCTGACTCACATAGACAATCCCCGGGCCGCCTCCGTAAAAGAGCTGGAAGAGATCTTTGATGCCTGCGGAAAAACGTGTAAAACGATAGAGGATAACAGGGAAGCATTCCGCTATGCCCTTGGAAGAAAGGCAGCGCATGACCGTCTCTTCTGCGCCGGCTCCCTATATTTGGTTGGCAGATTAATGGAATATGTGGTACAATGTCCACGAAGGCAATGAGCAGTGCGGGAGGATGCGGCCTCATGCGGCCGTTGTGCTCGCACATAAGGCCGCATGAGGCCGCATCCTCCCATAGGGCGAAGCCCGTGAGCGAGATGAAGCGCAGCGGAATCGAGCTGCACTGCGGACCCGCCCCATGCCGCGGACTTATCCCCCGCAGCTACCTCCCCCCCCCTCGCCCGCCCCTCACACAGCAAAGTAGAAGTTCTCGAAAGGTAAAACCAATGATCGATTTTGAAGAAGAATTAAAAAAATTCCAGCCAAGCAAAGAAGTAGACGATACAGAAGAAACCATAAGAAAACGCAACATAACCGATATGACCGATATCATGCGGCAGCTGCTCAAGGAAGTCAGGGAAAACCAGTGAGATATACGGTAGGCACGATACCCTGCAGAAATGAGGAGTTCAATGGATTGTTATAATTGCGGAAGCAAACTGGGCGCTGGCCAGATCTGTCTGAAATGCGGCGCCGCAGTGAGCGTATATAAAAGAATCATGCACACGGCCAACAGCCTGTACAATGCAGGGCTGGCAAAGGCTAAGGTCAGGGATCTAAGCGGTGCCGCGGCGGTGCTCACGCAGTGCCTGGAGTTAAACAAACGGCATACCGACGCCAGAAACCTGCTGGGCCTCATTTACTATGAGACCGGTGAAACCGTGGATGCCATGACCGAATGGGTGATCAGCAAAAATTTTCAGCCCGAAGGCAATGAAGCGGACCGGTATCTGAAGCTCCTGCAGCAGAATCAGGCCCGGCTTAAAAGCATAGACACCACCAACCGTAAGTTCAATCAGGCGCTGGAGCTTGCGCGCACAGGGAGCGATGATCTCGCCGTGCTGCAGCTCTTAAAAGTGATCAATCTGAATGCACGGTTTGTAAAGGCGTACCAGCTGCTGTCCCTTCTCTATATCCATCGCGGCGAGTATAAAAAAGCGCACACCACGATCCGGAAGGCGCTGGAGATAGACAAGACAAACGACACGTCCCTGCGCTATATGCAGGAGATTAAGCAAAACGGCAAAAGGGAGAAGTCGGAGCAGAAAAAGCAGGAAAAGCGGCGGGAAAGTACCGTAATGATCAACACCACGGACGAATCCATCGTGCCCAGCTATAAGCCGGGCACCGGCATTCTCTCCGCAGTGCTGTATGTGCTGGGCGGGCTGGCCCTCGGCCTCGCTATCGCCTGGTTTGTCATCATTCCTTCCGTGAAGCATGACATGAACCGTAAATTTGATGAAACCCTGATGGGATACGGGGATAAAATGTCCTCTAACCAGGCGGAGGTATCCGGCCTTACGCAGCAGGTGGAGAAGCTGGAGAATGAGAAAGAGCAGCTGCAGAACCAGTTGAACGGATATACGGACCCGGGCGGTATCCTAAGCACCTACGATGCGCTTTTGGAGGTGTTAAACGCATATGTAAAACAGGACTTCATTGCGGCGATCAACGCCTATGGCAGCGTAGACGCGTCCAAGGTGACCTCACAGGTATTCCAGCAGGTTTATGCCGGCCTAAAAGAGGAGATTGAAACCAACGGATTTACGACGCTGTTTAATACGGCTAAAGCGGCCTATGACAGCCGGGATTATGAAACAGCCCGGGATAATTTCCTGATGTGCCTGGAGTTAAATCCTGACGATGTGGAGAGCAAATACTGGCTGGGGCTTTCCTACCACAATCTGGGAGACAAGGAAACAGCCTTTGAATATTATACGGATATCATTGATAACTATCCGGATTCCCCTTTTGCGGAATTTTCCAGGACTCACAGGGGATATTAAGACGTAAGAAACGCATACCGGTGTGTCGGCACACCGGGGTGCACAGGATGATCGGCATCCATAGACGAAAGAGAGTACACTACGAAAGAGCAAACAGCGCCCGTAGTGTATTCTTTTTTTCTGCAAAGTTATGTATCACAGAAAATCACGCGCAGGAAATGCGCAGATAGGAGCACCTATGAAAGTAGATCATACAGAAATGAGTTATCAGTCGGAAGTGCGGACACTGACCGTCCATCTTCCGTCAGAGGTGGATCACCACACCAGCAAGAATCTAAGGGAGCAGTCGGAACAGTTTTTGGATACGTTTGACATACAGAGGATTGTTTTTGACTTTTCCGATACGGATTTTATGGACAGCTCCGGGATCGGAATACTCCTGGGCAGATATAAGCGCATGAAGCAGGCCGGAGGGGATGTGGTGGTCTGCGGCGTAAATGAGAGAATCAACCGCATACTGAAGATGTCCGGAATCTATCAGATCATACCGCAGATGGAGCTTAAATATCAGTGAAGAGCAGTCTGACAGGAAGCAGATAAAGAAAAAAGGCAGTAAATGCGCTTTGACCGGCGCAGAAATGGAGGAAGAGATGGAGAACAATAATCAGGTACAAAAACCGGAGACGATGCGGCTGGAAATGGAAAGCTACTCACATAATGAGCAGTTTGCCAGAGTGGTGACAGCCGTATTCCTATCCCGCCTGGACCCCACGCTGGAGGAGATGGAGGATGTAAAGACAGCGGTATCCGAAGCCGTGACAAATGCCGTCATACACGGATATGAGGGAGGAGAGGGGAAAATCATATTGGAGGCTACGCTGGAGGATTCTGCGGTAACCATCTGTATCCGCGATAATGGCGTGGGCATTGCGGACATACATAAGGCGATGGAGCCGCTGTATACCTCCAAGCCTTCCAATGAACGCTCCGGCATGGGATTTTCATTTATGGAAGCGTTTATGGACAGTGTGACAGTGGAATCGGAGCCCGGGAAAGGCACAACTGTGACGATGAAAAAGAAGATCGGCAGATGAGCAGTTTATCCCTGTAGAGGAGGAATCGGATGTGTATGGATGCAGTAGCAAAGTTAATCCAGGCAGCACACGATGGGGATAAAGCGGCGCGGGACAAGCTGGTGGCGGACAATATGGGACTGATCTGGAGCATCGTCCGAAGGTTTGCCGGCAGAGGCCATGAGATGGAAGACCTGTTCCAGATAGGGAGCATCGGTTTGTTAAAGGCCATAGATAAATTTGACCTTTCTTACGATGTGAAGTTTTCCACTTACGCGGTACCGATGATTACAGGTGAGATAAAACGGTTTCTGCGTGACGACGGCATGATCAAGGTCAGCCGGTCGCTGAAGGAAATCGCATATAAAGCGAAGACCGCTAAGGAAATGATGAATAACAGGCTGGGCCGCGAGCCCACCATAGATGAGCTGGCGGAAGAGCTGGGCATCTGTGTGGAAGAACTGGCCGTAGCGCTGGAGTCCGGCGCTGAGGTGGAATCCATCTATAAGACAATCTATCACGGCGATGGGAACACAATCAGCCTGATTGATAAGATTGAGGAAACGGAAAACGACAACGAAAAGCTCTTAAACCGCCTCGTGCTTCAGGAACTGATCAGCGCTCTGGAGCCGCAGGAAAAGCGGATCATCACGATGCGGTACTTTTTGGATAAGACACAGACCGAAATCGCCAAAGAGCTGGGCATATCCCAGGTGCAGGTTTCACGGCTGGAGAAAAAAATACTGAAATCCATGAGGGACAGCTTTTAAATAACTAAGAAATGCGGCCGTGGGCCGGGACGGAATATGCAGCCGTCCCGGCCCGCTTAGTCTGTATTGCTAAAGCGGCCCGCTGCAGACAGAGAATCCCGCAAGCTTTTTATGAAAGAAAAAAAGGCGGATAAATCTTCGTAAATGATGAAATAATAATGGCAAAAGAAATCTTGCGAAGAAAAGGAAGTGATAAAATGAGCCGTACTAAAATACGCTGGGTACTGATTTTTGTGTTGATTGCCGCCATTCTCTTCAGTGTGTGGTTCTATTTTACCTATCTGGATAAGGGCGATATCGGAACGAGAGGCACTCTGGTGCGCCTGATGGAGGATATCAGAGACCTATGAGCAGCGCGACGGTATATATTAAAATGGAACAGAATATTGAGGTTCATGAACGGGATGTCACCCTGGGACAGCTGGGAGAAATCCGGTCGGATGACAAGGCGGTGGAAAACCAGGTGAAATCCTTAAAGCTTATGACCGTTCATGCGGAGAAATTTAACCGTTATGTATTTTCCATCATGGACGTGGTGAAGGTTATTCAGGGACTCGATCCGAAGATCACAGTCACCAACATGGGAGAAACGGATTTTATTGTGGACTATCAGAAACCGAAGAAGCATTCCAAGGCCATTGACTGGAGCAAGACCGTATTTGTGTGTCTGATCACCTTTATCGGTTCTGCCTTCGCGATTATGACTTTTAACAATGACGGTGATGTATCCAAGCTCTTTACGGAGTTTTATATGTTGATTATGGGCGTGGAATCCGACGGCTTTACGGTCATCGAGGCCGCCTATTCCATAGGTCTGCCTCTGGGAATCATCCTGTTCTTCAACCATTTCTCCAAAAAAGCATTTTCCACCGATCCGACTCCGATGGAAGTGCAGATGCGCATTTATGAGGAAGAGGTGGATAAAGCCCTGATCAAGGACGCGGGAAGAAAGGAGTCCGGAATTGATGTTCATTAAGCAGCTGATTTTAGCCGCGGTGGGGCTGGCAGCAGGAGGCATCATATCGGCCGGTGTGTTTGCCTTCATCACCATCATCGGTCTGGTGCCGAGGCTGGCAGCCAGAACCAAAACAGCCAAACATGTCAGGCTGTATGAGGATATCATTGTGCTGGGCGCTACCGCGGGCAATCTGACCTTTTTCTACCATTTTCCAATCTTCGGCGGAGCCGTAATGGGAGTGGTATTCGGCCTGTTTTCCGGTATTTTTGTGGGATGCCTGATCATGTCTCTGGCGGAAACGCTGGATACTGTACCGACGATCAGCCGGCGCATTAAGCTGGCTGTGGGGCTGCAGTATATTATTTTGAGCATCGGACTTGGAAAATGTGTCGGTTCGCTTTTATATTTCTGGTACGGGATGGCCGGCTGACAGACCGCTGCAAACAGCAAATTGGAATACCGGATTCTGACCGGTGACAAGAATGAAATGCAAGAAAGAGATGAGGAAAACAAATGGATGAAAAACAGTATAACGAGTATATAAAACAGATAACGCCCACCCATAACACGTTTCTTAACGTGCTCAAAGCTTTTCTGACCGGTGGCATTATCTGCACCATTGGGCAGGCGTTAAATCAGTGGTTTTCAAGCGGTATGAATATGGAAAAGACGGAGGCCTCTGCGTGGACTCTGATTGTTCTGATCGGCCTATCCATCCTCCTGACCGGTTTGAATATATTCCCCCGCATCGTGAAATTTGGAGGGGCGGGAGCGCTGGTGCCGATCACCGGTTTTGCTAACTCCGTAGTGGCGCCGGCCATTGAATATAAAAAAGAGGGACAGGTATTCGGAATTGGATGTAAAATATTTACAATCGCCGGACCAGTCATTCTGTACGGGGTATTAGCATCGTGGGTATTAGGGCTGGGGTACTGGTTGTTGCAGATGCTGGGAGTGATCGGATAATATGCAGAGCATTTTATGATTCTGCTTACATTCATGCTCCTGTTATTTAACCTTCTTTTTGGTACCCAGCAGTTTATCCGCCGCGGTTAAGAAGAGCGCCCCTGAAACAATCAGAACCAGGCCGCCCGCCGCGAAACGCAGAATCAGCACTGTCAGGGTATGGGACTCATTCCATTTATTGTTGATGCAGTAAAACTGACCGTCCAGGGATACGTCATATTTTTCGCAGATCTCTTTCAGATAAGGGAGGGCACTGCTGTTTATACTGGTCTTATTTCCGAGCGGCAGAGTTACATCCTGGCCGGACTGTATGCGTCTCGCTTCCTCCATGGGGATCTGCGCCAGTATGTGCTGCCCGTCCGACAGCTGAAGGATGTAATACTCCGTATATTCGCCGAAGATATCCCAGACCTTTTTCATGATTTCGCTGCGCTGGCCTCCCCGGCTGCTTCTGGTGGCGCGTTTATAGGCGGGCACCCAGGCGCTGCGGCTTCCAATGCCGGTGGGGATCGCTTCTGCAGGCTCAATTGTTATGTACTCAGTGGAGGTCCGGATATCCTCCCATTCGCTTAGGGTGTTAATGCGCGGGATATCCTCTCCTGCAGGCATGCCCAGGTACTCTCCCAGGTGATCCTCTTTCGCATCGGCAATGCTCACCGGTTCTTCATTACCGCGCAGAACATACTCTATTCCTATATTTTTTCCAACATATATGGCAATTGCCAGTGCCGCAATAACCAGAATTACCTCGTGGATTTTTATTTTGCTTTTCATGTTTTATCCCCGCTGTTCATACTTTCCCTTTCGATATTTATTATAATCCGCTGAAGTGTTCATAAGGAAATGTGTAAAAACCTTTGATATCCTCGGTATCCCTTACCTGAAGAAAATCAGTGATTTTCACCCATCGGGCATCGCATTTCGGACAGCGGTACAATTCCATCCTGCATGCCCGCCGCCCGGTAGGGATCGCTTCTTTAGACTGGATGGGAACCATGTGGGAGAGAAGATAGTCTTCGGCGTTCTCGTAGGTATCGCCAAAAGAGACAGGGAGGAGGAACAGGCGGGCAGGCACATCCTCCCTGACAGTTGCCGCCCTGCATTTTGGGCACTGTTCCTTGCCCTTAAGGATTCCAAAAATCGAAGGCAGAGCGCGTACGACCGCGATTACGGCTGCAGCGGCGCAGATTAGAAAAATGATTTCCGGAAGATAATTGATGAATGCCATTTTAATTCCCTCTTTTCCGCTCCTCCGCTCTCGTTTTCGCCGCTTTCAGCCGCTCCACATAGGCGTCGGCCTTGGAAACGGCTTCCGCCCCGATGCCTGTTTTTGTGCTCACCACGCGGTTTGTGAGCAGGGTGGGCATGCTGATCTTCTTGCCGTCCACATAAAAGCGGAAACGGATTCCCGTCATGGAAGAAGCGATAGTTTCTATACGGTCGAGGCGCGACGCGTCAAACACCTGTATGACAAACGGATTATAGGCTGATATAAATGCGATCATGCCGTTTTCGGTGTCTATGTACAGGATACCGCCCCGGCTTGTAAAAGAGCTTCTGAACTGATAGGGGAGCTGATCGAGCTTTTTGGCAGTCCTCCTGATAAACATACTTGTAAAACTGCCCCATGCGACCATCATCAGCATGATAATCCAGATGATGATTCCAAACATGAGCGCAGCTCCCAGAATCATCGGTCCGGTCAGCTGTCCCATGGCTGCCGCACAGATAAAACCGAGCACCAGCGGCAGCGCGATGGCGGCGCCCAGTATCATCAGGATAAAGGATAATCCCACCCGTTTAAAACTTTGTGTTTCACTGCTGTCCATTTTTGTCTCCTTTCCCTGTCACCAACTGAAGGTTGATGACCTGCGCACACATCAGTGTGCTTCTTCTTTTCATTTGCCGTTATGGTTTGGACTTTTATCATTGTATCATTTATGCTGTGTTCTGGCAAATTAAAATGTTACTCTTTATGATGGCCGGGAACGTCCCGGCTACTTTTCACACGCTGCCGATAAAGCAGCGTATGAGAGGGCAGGGTATGGTCCTCATAGGGATCCCTTGAAGCCCGCCGGTACTTATTGCTGTGTATTTTACAGCATTAGTACCGCTGCGCGCTTCACGGAGCGAGAGCGTGTCCCAATGAGGACCATACCCTGCCCTCTCATACGCGGGAATTTTTCGGTAACTGTAAACAGTAACACTAAAACAGTAAAAAACATAAGAATATTAAAAATAAACAATAGGGTAAATCCGGTTTGTCTGCTATAATAAATGAGAGCTATCATTTATGAAAGAGGTGGAAAACATGGAGCGTATTATTTTTACGAAGGATAAGTATGATATGAACTGGCTGCGGGAGGACTGTGAGTATGCGAAGACAGAGTGCCCGAAAGAGCTGGCCTGTGAGGTGCACAGCCAAAGGGACGGCGATATTCTGAAGACATCGGTCATATTTACAAATACAGGATGCCGTCCGGTTTTTACATCCCTGGACAGTATAGGGATTTATATGCCATTGAATGATCGTTATGAAGGAAGCGAAATTTGTATAAAAGAACGGTGCCATACCCATATCTTCTGCGGTGGAGATATAAGCTATATCATGGCGCTTAGGATGGGAGGGGAGGCGCCCCATCTGGGCATGGTGCTGACGGAAGGCAGTCTGGGCGGTTACAGCATAAAGCGGGACTTTGCGAAGATGAGCAATGACCGGGGCCTGTTTATCCTGCATCCGTCGCCGGCAGAGCTTCAGCCGGGTGAGAGCATGAAGCTTGCGTGGACAATTTTTCCCCATGAAGGGAAAGAGGATTTTTACCGGAAGCTTGCGGCGTTTCCAGGGATGGTGCTGGTATCTGCCGACAGATACGTGTGCTTTCCCGAAGAAACAGTCCGGATCACGGTCAGGCCTTCCTTCGATACGTCCGCTGTCCTGGTAAACGGGATGCCTGCGGCCAAAACAGAGGCCGGATTTATTTATGATTATCATGCGGATGCCTGTGGAGAGCAGATATTGAATATAGAGGCGGATCAGGTGAAGACATACTGCCGCCTGCTGGTGCAGGAGAATCTACAAAAACTGGCCGGGAAACGCTGCCGTTTCATAGCCGGAAAGCAGCAGTATAACGGGGACAGCCCTATGCTAAGAGGTTCCTTTCTGGCCTATGACAATGAAGAAAAACATGTTTACTACAGCGATACCAATGATTATAACGGCGGCAGAGAGCGCGTGGGAATGGGACTGCTGATGGCCCGTTATCTGCAGAGGCATGAGGATGCACAGCTGCGCGCCAGTCTGGACTTCTATACGGAGTTTGTACTGCGGGAACTGGTGGATGCCGGGAGCGGAGAAGTGTATAACGATGTCGGCCGGGACGGAAGCTATGAACGGCTTTACAATATGCCCTGGTATGCGACCCTGTTTACAGAGTTGTATCAGCTGGACGGAAAGCGTGAGCACCTGCTTTATGCATACAGGATTCTTATGAAATATTACAGCAAGGGCGGACATACCTTCTATGCAATCGAACTTCCGGTGCTTGCGGTCAGCAGAGCGCTTAGAGCTGCCGGAATGGAGGAAGAGCTTCTTAAGCTGACCGAAATGTTTAAAAAACACGCGGATTATATAACGGAGATCGGCACCGCCTATCCCCCCTCAGAGGTCAATTATGAGCAGAGTATCGTGGCCCCTGCGGCCAATATCCTGCTGCAGGTACATATCCTGACCGGAGATGAGGTTTATCGGAAGGCCGGAGAAAGTCAGTTAAAAGTGCTGGAGCTGTTCAACGGGCTCGCGCCAGATTTTCACCTGTACGAAACCGCTATCCGTCACTGGGACGGCTACTGGTTCGGCAAACGCAAGCTCTATGGGGATACTTTCCCGCATTACTGGAGCGGTCTGACCGGCAATGTATATGCTCTCTACTCCATGATTACCGGAAGCGGAGAATACAAAAAGAAAGCAATGGATTCCGTTAAGGGAGTGCTTCCGCTGCTGTTTCCGGACGGCAGCGCATCCTGCGCCTGCCTGTTTCCTCATTCTGTCAACGGCATCCGGGCTGATTTCTACGATCCGTATGCCAATGACCAGGATTGGGGCCTGTATTTCCTGTTAAGACTTGAGGCGGAGCTGGGGTACCGGTTTGAAGATAGCCAGTTCTGAAAGAAGATAATAGGCAGCCGGAGAAGATTCTGTGCATCTTTCTCCGGCTGCCTTTAACGTTCATATGAAAAGCGTGCATCCCTGCTGTTTAAACTGTTCGATTTTCGCGTCAATGAGTTTTGGTGGAACGTCCAGTTCCCTGGCCAGACAGCTGCGGCAGAGAAACTCTTTGCTGGCGCGGTTTATAAATTTTTTGTGTGCCCCTATATCGTTGTAGGACAGTTCTCTGCCGCAGTTCATACAGGTGCTCACGACGCAACTACTTTCGCACGGTATACCGCGCAAGAGTAGGGCTCCAGTTCTGCAATGACCGTGGAGTTGACCGCCCGGCTGGTTTCGCCGGTCCACACCTCTTTAAGTTCAAGCGTTCTGCCGGTGCTGTAGGGCAGCCCTAATTCATCCAGATTAAACCGGGCGGCAGCTTTGCTGTCACTTAAGTTGAACAGCCCGATGGCCAGATCGCCGCCGGCAAGCTGGCGTGAGTAGATGACTATATCCTCACCGCGTGAGTTCCCGATTATCTTTACCGGCTGCCTGCATCCTGGGTCCTGGTTGATCCGGATCAGCTCCCGGTTGCAGAGAATTTCCCGGGTCCGATCGTTCATACTGCGGACGTCGCAGCCGATCATCAGAGGGGAACCCATCAGAGCCCAAAAAGAAAAATGCGTTTTATACTGGGTATCATTGCATCCTGTTAATCCCACATTCCCTTTTCCGTACATACCTACAATCAGCATATCCATATCATTGAAGCAGCCGGCACCGTTATAGGGATGCAGCTTCTCCTGCTGATGAATCAGCTTTTTTACGGACTCCCAGGTATCGAAGATATCTCCGGTAGACCTCCACATGGATGCAGATGTTTCCTTGATCCATTCGTGGGTTTCGTCCGCACCCCAGGAACAGGCGGAGAAAAGGATATCCCTGCCGCAGTTTTCCAGAGCCAGACCCATCCGGCGGTAGAGGTACTTTCCTGGGATAATGGGGCTGTGATAGCAGTAATCATACTTCAGAAAGTCCACTCCCCACCCGGCAAAGGTCTCAGCGTCCGTAAATTCGTGTTCAAAACTGCCCGGATATCCCGCACAGGTTAGGTTGCCGGCACAGGAATACATGCCGAATTTAAGACCTTTCGAATGCACATAATCCGCTGTGGCCTTCATGCCGTGCGGAAATTTCTCGGGGTCGGGGACCAGGCGCCCCTGTTTGTCCCGTTCCTTGAGGGACCAGCAGTCGTCAATGACCAGATATTCGTATCCCATTTCCGGAAGACCGTTTGCCGTCATGGCGTCTGCCGTTTCAAAGATCAGCTGTTCATGTATATCCGGTCCGAAAGTATTCCAGGAATTCCACCCCATGGGCGGTGTTGTCTTTAACATAGAGAACCTCCTTCAGTTATGTAGTATATAACAGTATAATATATATAAAACTCGCTTTTCTATATATAATAGTGCATATATATGTATTTTTGTTGCAAAATCGGGCCGGATGCCCATTTTTTCCTGCTTTAAGTTTTCAACGGTCATAAAACTTTTTTAAATGCATAATCCTTTCCCTGCATGTTTTCAAAGTTTTGACACACACTATCTCTAGTACCTCGTATACCAAATAACTACACTTTATTACTGGCCTATTTTTCCGATAGCACGGATCAAAAAGCCTCAACGTAGCCCGCTACGCCTGCGTTTTTTGATCCGCACTCTCGAAAAAATATGCTCAGTAAAAAGTATAGTTATTTGGTATACGATGTACTAGCAATTGTTACAGCACAATGAAAGGAGACGCTATGGATAACAAGGAAGAAATGCCTCTTGGATTCAGCTTCAGCCTGGCAATGGATGAAAAAGCCATGGACCGCTTTGCAGCGATGAGCGAGGCAGAGAAAAACCGGGTGATCGGCCAGGCGAGATCCGTTCAGTCGAAAGCGGAGATGGAACAGCTGGTAGCAGGTATTGGAAAAGATGCAGATAAAGGGATGACAGCGAGATGAAAGCAGGAAAAGCGAGTATAAAATTTGAGAATCCACCCAGAATCGTGGGCACGGCATCCGTGGTGGGAGAGAAGGAAGGCGACGGCCCTTTAGGCCAGCTTTTTGATATAGTGGAGAAGGATCCCATGATGGGAAAGGATAACTGGGAACAGGCGGAGAGCGCCATGCAGAAAAAAGCGGCGGACCTGGCGATAGAGCATGCCGGCCTTGTGCGCACGCAGATCCGTTACCTGTTTGCGGGAGATCTGCTTGGGCAGCTGATCGCCACCAGCTTCGGGACAGTGGATCTGGACCTGCCCATGTTCGGCCTCTACGGAGCCTGCTCCACCATGGGAGAGGCGCTGATGCTGGGATCGGTCATGCTGGACGCAGACAATGCGGACTATGTTATGGCCCTGACCTCCAGCCATTTTGCCAGCGCAGAGAAACAGTTCCGTTTTCCTTTGGAATACGGCAATCAGAGGCCGTTTTCCGCAACCTGGACGGTGACCGGTTCCGGAGCCGTGATCTTGGGGAAGAAGGGAAGCAATATACAGATTACCGGTGTGACCACCGGCCGTATGGTGGATATGGGTGTGAAGGATTCCATGAATATGGGAGCTGCCATGGCGCCGGCGGCAGCGGATACCATCGAACAGAATCTGAAAGATTTCGGCATCGCGCCGGGACACTATGACCGGATCATAACCGGTGACCTGGGATATGTGGGACAGACCGCTCTGATCGATCTGCTGCGCAGCAAAGATATCAATATATCGGAGCAGCATATGGACTGCGGCATTGAGATTTTTGACAAGGAAAAGCAGGATACACATGCGGGCGGCAGCGGGTGCGGCTGCTCGGCGGTGACACTGTGCGCATATATACTGCCCAAGATCGCTTCCGGAGAATGGAAACGCGTGCTTTTTATGCCCACCGGCGCGCTGCTCTCCAGCGTCAGCTTTAACGAAGGGCAGAGCATACCGGGCATAGCCCATGCCGTAATGATAGAGGGGGTGAACTGACATGGATTATCTGAAGGCATTTCTGATCGGAGGCGCGATCTGCGCGGTGGTCCAGATCTTTATGGATAAGACAAAACTGATGCCGGGACGCATTATGGTAGGTCTCGTGGTATCCGGCGCGATACTGGGAGCGCTGGGCATCTACGAGCCGTTTATCGAATGGGCCGGTGCCGGTGCCAGCGTCCCCCTGCTGGGATTTGGCAATTCTCTGTTTAAGGGTGTAAAGGAAGCCATCGCGGAGAAAGGATTTCTCGGCATCTTCACAGGAGGACTGACCGCTACATCGGCCGGCATCGCCGCGGCGCTTATCTTTGGATATATCGGGTCACTGATATTTAACCCCAAGATGAAAGCATGACAGTTTATGCTATTACCTCTGTGCTCCGATTTTCTTTTCCAGCAGATCGGGGTTGGTGGCATAGGTAAGCGCTGTCCGCCCCGTGATCTGCCCGGCATTATACAGCTCCAGCAGACTGCTGTCCATGGATTTCATGTTGGCGTTGGACGAGGAGTAGATCACACCGTCGATCTGATGGATCTTGTTTTCGCGGATCATGTTGCGGATTGCGGGAGTTACGGTCATGACCTCAAAGGCCGGCAGCTGTTTTCCGCCTGTTCCCGGCAGCAGCTGCTGTGACACCACGGCCTGCAGCACCATGGAGAGCTGTACCGCCACCTGCCTCTGCTGATTGGACGGGAAAACGTCTATGATGCGGTCGATGGTGTTGGCGGCGCCCAGGGTGTGCAGCGTGGAGATCACCAGATGGCCGGTTTCTGCGGCGGTCATGGCGATGCTCATGGTTTCATAATCGCGCATCTCACCAAGCAGGATGACATCCGGCGTCTGGCGCAGGGAGGCCCGCAGCGCATTTACATAGCTCTCCGTATCCGTGGAGATTTCACGCTGGCTCACGATGCTTTTCTTATGGGAATGCAGGTATTCCAGAGGATCCTCCAGCGTGATGATATGCTTTTCCATATTTGTATTGATGTAATCGATCATGCAGGCTAAAGTCGTGGATTTACCGCTGCCCGCCGGCCCGGTAACGAGCACCAGGCCCTTCGTATGATCTGCCAGGTGGATGATGTTCTCCGGAATGCCCAGGTCAACGGGGTCCGGCAGGCTGAATGTAATGACGCGGACGACGGCGGCCATGGAACCGCGCTGCCTGTAGGTGCTGACGCGGAATCGGGACAGACCCTTGACGGCGAAAGAAAAGTCATCATCGCCTGTGGAAAGAAAATGTGTAATATCCCGTCCGGCCATCTTATATATGCCGCGGATCAAAAGCTCCGTATCATCGGTCATGAGCCTGTCTCCGTTTTCCATGAGGAGCTTGCCGTCCTGCTTATAGGAAAGCGGCCGGCCGGCGATGATAAAAACATCCGATGCGCCGTGGGCGGCTGCATCAGTAAGCAATGCTACAATATCCATAAATACTTCTCCTTCTGTCACCAACCGGAGGTTGATGACCTGCGCACACATCAGTGCTCACTGAAAGTTTCCGTCAAACAGATTCAGGGTGTCATCCGGCTGCCATTCACCGGTGGCCGCCGCCTTCCAGGAATCCACGCGGTAAAATCTGTCACCGGGTTCCTGCGGGCAAAGGACGGTCAGGGCGACCTCAAGGCTTTGCTCTGCAGAGATAGGCGTGCTGAAATGAACGGTAACTGTATCATAAGCTTCCGTTATTTCCAGCCCGGATAAACCGGACAGTTCGGACAGCGAGGAGATAACCCGCCCGAAGTAAGCGGTTTGCACATCTTCGCCGCCGTCGGCGGTTTTTGCATGGGCATCAGCCAGACGGCGGTCGATCTCATCCAGCAGATCCTCCGCCGCGCTGCAGGCGCTGTAGTACTCATCCGTATGCTCTTTGAGCTTTTCTGTCAGCCGGTAATCCGCGCTGGCACTGGTTAAAGAAAGCGCGGCAAAGATAACCAGGCATAGGATTGCAAAAATAACAATGATAGAGGAAATCCCCACATTCAGGGCGGGGCGGTTTCTTGTTTTCAAAGGACGGCCCTCCCTTCCGGAATGATACGGGAAATCAGCTTTCCGGTCTTAGCGCCGCGTGAGCGGATGCTCACCGGAGCCGATGTTTCAAGGCGGTTAGGGCTGTGAACCCGGACTGTCAGCTCGTAGATCGGCGCGCTGTCGGAGCCGCAGCTTCCGATCCGGATACGGCCGTATACCATGGAATCTTCCCTGCTGACGGTAAGCTCCAGCCGATAAGCCGCGTTTCCGGCTTCGTATTCTTTCACGCTGCATTCCTGCCAGTCTGCTCCATAATACTGGGTGAGGCCGTCAGCGGATATATCCGCATACGGATAGAAGCCGGCTATGGCTTCCGACTCCCCCATTCCGGAGAAAAATGCGGACGCCGCGCTCTGGGCGCAGCCCACCGCATGGCTTTCATCCACGGAAGACTGGCTTAACCGGCCGGCTTTGGCGAACATCTGTATACAGACTGCTGAAGCCAGTGCAAAAAACAGAATGCAAATCATAAGTTCCATTAAAAACAGATTGGATTTATTTTTTTCCATGATCGGGTTCCTCGCTGTGCAGTGATACATACATCTGCATCCGTTCTCCGGACTGGCCTTTACAAGACAGCAGAAAGGTCCCGGAAACCGGTTCGGTTACGGAAAAATCCGTCACCGGCATCACGCTCTGGCCGTCTTCCGGCTTCGCCTCCCGGTCCTCCCGGATGAACAGCTCATGCAGTTCCTGCTCCCACGCATAGATATAGGTGGTATAGGCGACGCCGTCATATTCCTCATTTAACAGAAGCGCTTCTGCGCCGCCGATCTGCCCGATCCGCACGCCGCCGGCCTCGTCATGCTGCCGTATTTTTTCCGCCACATAGGTCAGAGACGTGCGGACCGTATAATTATTTTCCATATTTGACACTGTGTTCTGATAGACCTGCACGCCGATAGCCGCGACAATCAGCGCACAGATAGTAAATACGCCGAATAGGGACAGGGTGAAGAGAAAATCCACCACATGCCTGCCCTGCTTTTGAAATTTCATAACAGTGCCTCCTCGCCTTCAGACAGCCGCGCCGCCTGATGTTTGTTACTGTAAAGGGATCACGGTGATGTCCGGCATCATGTTGGAGCCGAAGATCCGGTAATCCACCAGATATCTGTCGCCGTCATAGGTTAGCCCGTAATGGTCCTTCAGATATTCCAGGCTGGGCGGGTAACTGCCCTCTACAGCGTAACAGTGTACGACGCTTCTCTGTATCGCGTTTTTTAAGCTCTTTTCCTGCTCTGCGGATGCGGCATCCGATGCGTCCCTGATCCCGACCCACAGAAAAAGCATCACCGCCGCGAAGGACAGGAGCGGCACGAAGAGTCTGCCGGCCAGAGAATGTTTTTTTCTTTCTTTATGAAATCGGTTCATGATCACCAAGGCCTTTCTCGGTTAATACGCGTTGTGCCATATTATCCTATGGCGGACATAATTCCCATGAGGGGGAGCATGACGGACAGCAGGATCAGCCCTACAATGACGGATAGGACGGCCACCAGCGTGGGCTCAATGACGGACAGAGATTTCTGTATGGATTGATCTGCGGCCTCTTCATATTGCAGCGCGATCTTCTTCATCACTTCATCGGTGGCGCCGGTTTTGACGCCGACAGAGACCATACCGGCATAGACCCCGGTGAAGAGCCCGGACTGTCCCATGGCTTCCGAAAATCCCATGCCGGAGGCGATTTTTTCCTGACAGCCGGTGATCTTTGCATGGAGCCTGTCATTGTCCACCAGCCGGGAGACCATATCCAGGCTCTCATCCATATCCAGGCCGCTGCTCAAACACAGGGCCATGCCGCCTGCGAAGCGGGATGCGGCGATTTTGTCATAGAGTGACCTGGTGAGGACAAAGCGGGATGCGAAAGCTTTCAGGCTGGCCCGACCTTTTTTGCTTTTGGTAAAATAGAGCGTGCAGCCTGTAAGGAGGGCCAGCAGCAGAAGAAACGCGATGGAATAACGGCTTAAGACGCCGCCCAGAGCCAGCATGCTCCCGCCGAATCCGCTCATCTTGCTGCCTAACTGTATGTATACCTGTTCAAAGATCGGCATAACCTTGATGATCAGAACCAGAATGACCGCCACCATCATGCCGATCATGATCAGCGGATAGGTTATGGCATTTTTGATGCTTTTGGAAATTGCCTCTTCCCGCTCATAGTAGGCGGCCAGCGCTTCCATGACCTCATCTAAGCGCCCGGACTGTTCACCGATTTCGGTCATGTCCAGTAGATATTTGGGAAAGACCTGCGCCCGCTCCAATGCCAGATGCAGGCTGCCGCCCTCCTCCAGAACTGAGCATATGCCCTTTAGGATGGCGCGCCCTTCTTCCGAATCGGCATCCTCCGCCAGCATGGAAACACCTTCCATGGAAGAAATGCCGGCTTTCAGTATCATGGCCATCTGACCGCAGAAATAAGTGATTTCATTGTTTGTAAGTTCCATTCTGATCCCTCATTTCAATAAGAAAATTTGACGGTGTAATTGCTTCCGTCCCCGATATACTCCAGAATCTTTTTATTTCCCTTGCTGTTCGCCGCGAAGGTGGGGTCCATCATGGACCAAGATCTGCCGTCGAACTGTATGATGTTGTCGACCCAGCCGACTTCGCTTATGTAGGTGCTGATCCAGGCGTGATAAACCTTGCCGGCGTAGCCGATCTCCAGCTTGGTCGGAATCCCCTGAGAGCGCAGCATGGCGGTCATGAGCGCCGCGTAGTCAAAACAGATCCCCTTTTTACTTTCCAGGGTCTCATCCACCACCGGAAGATATTCGGAGGAAGTGCTGCCCGCCTTTTTCTCATCGTATGAAATCGTATCCGTCACAAAGTGATAGACATCGGTCACGACATCTAGATCATCATCGGCTGTTTCGGCCAGCTCCTCAGCCTTTTCGACCGTCTTGCTGTCCTCTGTAAAATCTACGTACTGGTTGGGATAAAGAAAGGGGGTGAATTCATCATCCAGCGTGACATCCAGCTGACAGGTAAAGGCCGTGGAATATCTTGTATCTTGGATATTTTCGTAGATTCCCAGGCTGTAGCGCCCGTTGCCGCCGGTAAAGGGGAACACTTCATATCCGCTGCCGCCTGTCTTAAGGCAGTAGTTGTAGACCACATCGGAGGGATCCGTAATCAGCATTTTTACCTTGGGATTGCTGCCGGTATAGTTTACCATCACATAACCTTCCGAGAGATGGGAAGCATCTATGGATACCGCATCGTTCCCATAGGTGACTGTTCCGTCCGCCGCGGGTTTTAAGACCTTTGGCGTATTGGGCCGGCTTCCGGCAGAGGAAGATGCGGATGTGCTTTCATGGGAAGGAGACCTTCCGATGGAAGCTTCAGCCGCGGAGGGCAGAGACGGTATCTGTGCGGTTGGCGCCGGAGGATCCGGCGGTGAAGAGGGAGAGTTCTGGCAGGCAGAAAGCGCCCAGATGCCGAAAATAAGCAAACAGAAAGACAGCAGATTGCGCAGCCGGTTCATATGACATCCTCCTTTCCGCCAGAAGCCTGAGTGTGCCTGCCATGTCAGGTACGGCAGGCTTAAAGTTAGTGTAATATTGCTTTATTATACACTATCGGCGGAAGTTATTCAATTCACAATATGGGCTGCTCTGTTACTATTCACAGTTGCCGTAACCTTCCCGCACATGTCTGGGCAGAGTATGGTCCTCATTGGGACGCGCTCTCGCTCCGTGAAGCGCGCAGCGGTTCTAACGCTGCAAACTACGCAGCGAAAGAACCGGCGGGCTTCAAGGGATCCCAATGGGGACCATACTCTGTCCAGACATGTGCTGCTTTATCGGCAGCCATGAACAGTGACTGCTTAATAATAGACAAAGAGTCCGACAACGCCGGTGAGGACGAGCAGCGTAATCGGGTTCATCTTATATTTTCGGAGCAGAAAAAAGGAGGCGCCGAACACCAGCAGCGCGGGCAGGTTTAACGGCAGATTCCCATATGCGCCGAACGCATTTTGAAAGATGGAGACGGCTGAAAAGGCGATCAGCCCCACGGAAGCCGATTTCAGGCCCTTCAGCAGAAATGCTGTCCAGTCCAGATGATCTTTTTTCAAAAAGAACCGGTAGAGTCCCAGAGAGATCGCGATGCCGCTGATTGTACATCCTGCGGTGGCGGCTACGGCGCCGCCGATCCCGGCGATGCGCACGCCCACAAAGGTGGATATATTGACGGCCAGAGGCCCCGGCGTCATCTGGGATATGGTGATCATGTCGGTGAGCTCGCCCGTCGTGAGCCAGCCTTTGAGATCCACCACCTGTTTTTGGATAAACGGAAGTGTGGCATATCCGCCGCCGATACTGAACAGCCCCACCTGTAAGAAGCTCATTAAAAGAGAAAGTATATCTGTAAACATGTTTATCCTCCGCTTATTACGCTTTCTTAAGATGGGGCGTCAGAAAACCGTATGCCAGACAGATCCCGGCGCAGGCCAGTATGACCAGCACCGCGTCGATTTGAAACAGGAAGCAGGCCAGAAAGGCTCCGGGCATCATGAGGGTCAGGAGCGCATTCTTTTCTTTTCGGACGCTGGCCGCCATGTCAAGCAGCAGGTCGGCGATCATGGCAGCCACGCCGGCTTCCATCCCCTTAAGCAGCGCCAGTATGACCCTGTTTTCCTGAAACTGCCGGTAGCACAGGGAGATCACGGAGAGCAGTATGAGCGGCGGCAGCAGGGAAGCGATACAGCTGACGGCAGCTCCTGGGGCGCCTGCGATCCGATAACCGGCCAGCACCGCCAGATTGACCGCGATGGCACCGGGAGAGGACTGGGCGACGGCCGCCATATCAAGCAGTTCCTCATGGGTGATCCATTTATGTTTTTCCACGTACTGTTTCTCCATCATCGGTATGACCACATAACCTCCGCCGAAGGTGAAGGCGCTGATGGAAAAATTGATCTGAAAAAGGGAGAGAAGCCGGTTCATATAAATACCTCCTGATTTTTTACGGACTACCAGTACATTATACAGGTGGACAGAAGATAAATAAAATTATATAATATTATTATATTAATAACTATTTAGTTATGATATAAAGAAGCCGAAACCGCATCCGCGGCCGGCAGATAGAAGAGGTTGGAGATGACAATCAGGCATCTGAAGATATTTTTAGCGGTTTGTGAGGATGAGAATCTGACCAGAACGGCAAAGCGCCTGTTTATGACACAGCCTGCCGTGACGGTCGCTATAAAGGAGCTGGAAGAGCAGCTGGGAGTCCGGCTGTTTGACAGAATAGCGAGAAAACTGTATCTGAATGAGACCGGCCGGCTGTTTTTAGAAAAAACAAAACAGCTGATGGAACTCTATGAGGATTTGGAACAGGGAGCGGCGCTCCTTGAGGAGACCGCGCCGGTGCGCGTAGGCTCCAGCATAACGGTTGCAAACTATATGCTGCCCGGTGCGTGTGCCGCCTTTGCCAGGCGGTATCCGAAGACGCCCCTGACCGTTGCGGTGGACAATGCCCGGGGTGTCGAAACCATGCTGCTTGAAAACAGGGTGGATATCGGGCTGATAGAGGGGGCGGTCAAAAACGAACAGCTGGAAAAGCAGCTGCTTGCCTCCTATCCGATCTGCCTGGCCTGCCTGCCAGAGCTGGAGAACCAGCCGGAATCGCTTGAGGAGCTGATTCACAGCCGGCTGCTTTTACGGGAAAAGGGCAGCGCCGTGCGGGATGTATTTGACAGCGCCCTGCTGCTTAGCGGCCTGGCGGCCGATCCCGTATGGGAGAGCGTGAATTCCCAGGCCCTGGTGCAGGCCGCCAGGGCCGGCATCGGCATCGCGGTGATTCCCAGAATACTGATTCAGGAAGATCTGGCCCTCGGCCGCCTTAAGGAAATACGCCTAGAAGGGTTTCAGCTGTCCAATGAAAGCTATGCGGTTTATTACAGGGAGAAGCTTCACAGAGAAAGCCTGCGGGGGCTTCTGGAAGTGTTGGCGCTGCAGGAAGCGCCTCTGCTGTAATGTGATGCGCCTAATGCTCTGCGGGGATCTGCTTCCCGTTTTTCTGCCTGTATTTGCCGGGAGTCATATTTTCTATTTTTCTAAAGAGATAAGCAAAATATGAAAAATTGTTATATCCCACTTCCGAGGCAATCATACTGATGGGCAGGGAGGAATTCGCCAGAAGGTCTTTTGCCATCGAGATACGGCAGTCGGTAATAAAATCTTTGATATTCTTGCCGGTCTCTTTTTTGAACAGCCGGGTAAAATACTCGGGATTTAAGTGGACAAATTCTGCTACATCTTTCACGGACAGATCCGTATTGTACCGCTCGATGATGTAATTTTTGGCAAGCGTCACATAATCCTCCGCATTTTCACGCATTTTGTGATTGCTGTTCAGTGCGTGAATGAAAAAATCAACGGTCTTTTTGACATCGTCAATGGTAGAAAAGCTGTCCATACAATTCCGATAAGTAAATTCCGGAGTGAAAATAGAGTTTATATCAATATTTTTCTCATAAAAATACATGAAAAAAAGATGCAGAAGCTGCTGATGAACCTTGCATAATATCTCAAAACTGTTCGGCCTGCTTAAGACATATCTGCTAAGATAAAAGTCTATCTCCTTTTTTAACATGGAGAACTGGCCGGCGCTAAGCAGGGCATTCCAGTGATCAATATTGGCGGAAGGATTGGCCGAAACTACAGCGGCCTCATGTGTTCCATTAGTTTTGATGAGGCCTGTTCTGCCGGATATATTATTACCGATGCATTTGTTCGCAGAATCTATCTGTGTAAGTATATTGCGGTATTTCACCGGGATGGAATAATAAAAGGTGATATCGTCCGTCCCCAGCTGTTTTTGCAGGGAAGATAATAAACCATCTAAGACACTCTCATCGATGGGCAGCAGTTCTTCGCTGTCCGCTATAATAAACACAGAAAACATGCGGAACGGGCTCATGACAGTAAAGTATATGAGATCGTCAAACACAGGGCAGGAGGCCATAATCCCGCTTAAAGTTTTAAGGATAAACTGTTGTGAGGGATAACCGGCTGACTGCCTGCTATAGGGGAGCACGTCCACCCAGAAAAGCTCAATCAGGCTGTCCATTGTAAAAGGATATCCCGCTTTGTTTAAGAGGTCAATACTGTTCTCAATCTCCTGCGGCGACCCGACGTAGAGATTTTCAATGGCCATCGCCAGAAATTCATTCTCGTGAGATTTGAACAGGTGGCCATATTCTTTGATCCGCCTGTTATCGAAATTATAATGCCAGGTATCTGACGCGCGCTTCAGCGCCTGGGCGATTGTCTCATACGGAGCAGGCTGTACCAGGAAATCAAAACAACCCAGCTTAATGCTTTCCTGGGCATACGAAAATACGGCGTGGGATGTTAGGACAATGCGAATGATATGCGGAAAATGTTCCTGTATGAACGAGTTTAGCTCCAGCCCCGATTTGCCGGGCATCTCGATATCGGTAACCAGGACATGAATATCTTCTTTCTCACATATAGCGATGGCGTCACAGGCATTTGTGGCCGAAAACACGTGGGAATAACCTAGGGAATCATAATCGATTCCATGCAGCAGACCATCTAATACGCTTATCTGATCATCTACTAACAATAAATTCATTTAATCGTTCCCCCTATCCGGAATCAGCGGAACAGAAATGATGGAACAGGCGCCTCCGACAGGCAGATTAAAGAATATCATATAGCTGTTATTCTCATACAGAATGGACATGCGCCTCTTTAGGTTATTGATGCCCACATTGCTCTGATCGAAGATGCCGTTTACCGGCTGGTTAATGGCGTCTAATATATCTTCAGGATATCCTGTCCCGTTATCTGAAAGATGAATCTGAAGATACGCAGTCTCTTCATCGATGATCTTTATGATCCTTATATTAAAGAGAAGGACCCCATTTCTGCCCTCGCTGTACTTATATGAATTTTCAAGGAAACTTTGAATAATTAAAGGTGGCACGAGGAAGCGCTTTAAGCTGTTGTCAACGTCTGAATTCAGGATAAAAATCTTATGAGAATCCAGGGACAGGATTTGATAATAATCCTCTACTTCCTGCAGCTCCAGCTCCAGGGGAACCAGGGAGAGATTATCGTGGAACACATACCGCAGGTGATTTGAAAAGGCGATGATCATGCGTTTCATTTTATCTGTCTGACCGTTTTCCAGCATCCCGTACAGGCTCTTTAAACAGTTGATGAAAAAGTGAGATTTTGTCTGCAGCTGATAGTACTGGAGCAGGGCGTGCAGTTTCTCTTCTTTTTCCGACTGCCTGTCGTTTTCCAGCTCGGAAATATTTTTAATCAGCGCCGTTAAGGCTTGCTGTATCTCGCTGATTTCAATGATCCTGCTAGGTTCTGTAATGGAAATACCGCGAGATTTTTCAATCAGCTTTGATATATTGGAAATCTCTGTGACAGGTATCAGGAGAAAGCGGGATGCCAGTTTATAGAGTATGATAAATATCGCTGTAAGGATTATAAGGATGATCAAATTAGGTATAGACTGTTCCAATATAAGGGGCATAAAAGTGGAGAACGGTATGATTACGCTGATTCCGATCCCATAGTCCTCAAGATAGGATGAGCAGAGGAAATGGCCGCTTTTATAAGTCCCATGCATGTTCCCCACACTGCCTTTTAAATCCGCTAAGGATATCTGCTGCGACAGAAGGTAATCCTGCCTGGTCACTATGCTGTCATCGGTAAAAACGGCTAAGGCGGCTTCCGGGCATACAGAGGGTACAGGGTATTGTTTTATATAGTTTTCAATACAGAAGAGCGTGCATAGATTTGCACGGTTTTTTCTGTTTTGTATTATAAGATAATTATTATCGGAAAAATGATCGTAAAACCAATGATTGCACTCATAATCGGAAAATTGAGAAACCTTTATTCCCAGCTGGTGCATAAATGAATAAAATTGCTGCGGTTTCTGGCTGCCTGGCCAAAATATACCGGAAGAATAGTATGCTTCGTCCGTGTCTGAATCATAGAGCATGGTAATACAGTAGGGTAGGTCGTGATAGTTAATAATCTGTCTTAGGTGATAGAGAGAGACCAATCTTTTGGAATCGGGGTAATCGGATATAGACAGCAGCGATAAATTAGGATCGGAAGAAATAATAGTCCGGTTAAAATTGGCCTGAGCGGAAAAATCCAGAGCGAGGGACTGTGCATATTTTTCCAGTGAATGGACGTCTTCCGTGATCTTGGACCGAATGGAGGAACCGATTAAATTGGCGGTATAAAACAGTGAAATAAATAACAGCAGTAATGTAATGATTATAAAGAATCTTTTCAGTATATATTTGATCGAATACAATTTGCCCATAGTTTTTATTCCTCTGAAGGTACACGGCAGAATGATTAATAATTATTCAATATCAGTTTAACACCAATAAAATACCGGCGCAAGAATAACGGATGTTTAGGTCAGATTTATAATATTTTATATCGGAAATGCTACAGAAGAAGGGACGGGGATAATGATATACTTTTTGAAAACGGCAGAGGATGAAGAAAATCGGAATTTCACAGGCCGTTAGACATAAAAAAGAGGAGTGATGGCATGGCGGATAAAGGAAGGCTTTGGAGTGCGGAATATATCATGGTTTTATTTAGTATGCTTTGTAACGGAATGGCAGGAATGATGACAGTCCCTCTTGTGGCAAAATATGCGATACAGACAGGTGCGGATTTGACTGTGGCATCCGCCGTTGCAGGATTAATGTCGCTGGTGGCACTGATCATCTGCCCGTTTGCAGGGGCGTTATGCGACAGGTGCAGCAGAAAACGGATACTGATTTTCGCGAATTTCGGATATGGATGTTCCCTGGCGCTTCACAGCGTATGCACGGTACTTCCGGCACTCGTTCTCATACGGCTGATTACAGGGGTTTTCTTTTCGGTCTGCACTGTGGCGAATGTGGCATACTCTTCTTCTTATATACCTAACCAAAGGATGGGAGAGGGCCTTGGGTATGTGGGACTCACGACAATTGTGGCTCAGGCGCTGGGCCCTTCTCTGGGATTGGAACTTCAGGAAAAGGGGGGCTTTGGCCTGACCTTTGCGGTTGCGGGATGCTTTGCTGTGGTATGTATGATATCCGTCATCTTAATGCCGTATCAAAGCAGCACCGTTTCGGAAGTGAAACGCAAAAAAACGTGTCTGAAAGATCTGTATGCGGTTCAGTTTACGGTATTTATGCTCATGGCGGTGCTGTTAAGCTCTGCGGGAGGATTGATAAGCACATATCTTGCGATCATTGCGGATATCAGAAAGATAGCGGGCATAACGGTTTTCTTTACCCTGTATTCGGTTTTTGCGGTGGCATTCCGCCCGTTTACGGGGCGCATTTTGGATAACAGGGGAATTTTCCATATCCTTATTCCCGCGTTCCTCTGTACAGGGATGTGTATGTTTTTTATAGGGATCAGCGAAACGCTTCTTTTTATCACGATCGCAAGCTTTTTCGGAGCTTTGGGGCAGGGATCGGGTCTGCCCTCTATCCAGGCGCACTGCGTGAAGTCGGTGAGTAAAGAGATGGCAGGTGTCGCCACAAGCACCGTCATGATCGGACAAAATGTCGGGAATGCAATCGCGCCGGTTATTGGATCTTTCTTTATAAAGCCCTTCGGTTATGGCGCGGCCTTCTGTGGATTTGGGCTCGCTGCCGCCGCCGCGGGCATAAGTCTGGTGCTGATACAGATGAATAGGAATCGGAAAAACGGAAAAAGCGTGTCAGAATAGCAATATTCTTAATCAGAAATGTGGTGGTTATACCGGGGCGGGAAGACTAAAATGACAGTAACGACAAGAAAAAAGGAAGCACGCTGATGCGTGCGCAGGTCATCAACCTTCGGTTGGTGACAGAAGAAAAAAGGAAGCACGCTGAAGCGTGCGTAGGTCATCAACCTTCGGTTGGTGACAGAAGAAAAAGGAGGATAGCATTATGAAACGATTATTGGCCATATTGCTGGCGGGCGTGCTGGCAATGTCTCTTGCAGCGTGCGGTAAGAAGGGGGATGTCGAAGGAGATACCAAGGAGCCTGTAAATGAGCAGACAAATGCGGGGGATTCTGAAGACTATCCGGTGCTTCGAATCAATCAGACGGCATTTTACGGCGGCCCGCCGGATAATCACGAGATTGTGGAAGAAGCTCTGAACAAGATTCTTCGGGAGAAGGCCCATGCCGAGGTTGAGGTGGTTTATATTCAGGCCTCGGATCTGCAGACACAATTGAACCTGCTGCTGACAGGAGGAGATGACGCACTGGATATCCTGACCTCCTTCTGGTATACCTCGATCGGTGAACTGGTATCCAACGGACAGGTCATGGCCATCGACGACGTACTGGAATCCAGCGGGCCCGGCATACAGAAACTCTACGAGCCCTATCCTGAGATTCTCGACTGCGCCCGTGTCGACGGAAAGCTTTATGGAATTCCTTCCTACACGGCATGGACATGCGGCAACATGTATTTATGCATGGAAGATACTGCAAAAGCAGCGAATGTGGAATTCCCTGAAAGGATCGATACTGTCGATGAGCTGACGGATATCCTTCTCAAGTTAAAAGAGGCGAATCCGGACAAATACTTTATTGCCGGCTCCACGTCTCCCTACTGGATTCCAAAGTCGATCGACTATCTGGGAGATACGAATTACTGCGGAGTCATTATCGACCCGGAAAACAGCACCAAAATCGAGAATTTCTATGAATCGGACTATTTCATGAATTTTTGTGAAAATGTGAAAAAGTGGAAGGAAAATGATCTTATCTGCCCGGATCCGATGAGCAACACACAGGTGACGCTGGGCAACTTGACGAATAAGATTACATACGGCATAACCGGCTATGATTACAATCTGACGAATACGATCTATGAGGCCAATAAGGAAAACACGTATGACGGCCCCATCGTGGGTACGGAAATCGGGGCAAGGCTTTTGACCACCAGCAATGTCACCACATATTTATGGCACATCACTTCGTTCTGCGATGAACCGGAAGCGGCCATGCGCGTGCTTGACGTGCTGTATACAGATCCGGAAGCGGCAAATATTTTTATGAACGGCGTGGAAGGCGTCACATATGTGGTTGACGAAAACGGGCAGCTGGACTGGCCGGAAGGGATTCACAACCATCAGGAAGCAGGCTGGTTTGCCGGATATAATTACTCTCATCCCAACGGCTTTTTGTGCCCTACCTGGTCTAAGCAGCGGCAGGATGCCTACGAGCTGATGAAGCAGGATAATGCCAACGGAGTTCCCTCTAAGGCCCTGGGATTTACCTGCGATATATCGCCAGTTGCGGATCAGTATGCGGCGTGCGCCAATGTGATCGCTCAGTACTATCTGCCGATTATCAATGGGGTAGTGGATATCGATGAAACGCTCCCCGAATTTCAGAAGGCGCTGCGTGATGCCGGGATAGAGGATATTGTTGCAGAGAAACAAGCTCAGCTTGACAGGTGGCTGGCAGGAAAATAAAGAGATGTCACTGCGGAGGCCGTTAACGGTCTCCGCTTTTCCTTTAAACAATGTGCGCCTTTATACGAGAGGAAGGGAAAAAATGAATTTTGATAAGCTGACGGAATATCTGGAATCTCTCAAAGACAGCCATGATGTAAAGGGGCTGGATCTGATCGTCAGGAAGAATCACGGTACTCTCTACCGCCATATGCAGGGATACAACGACTACTCATGCAGCCGCCCTGTTTCGGAAGACGATTTATATTACTTGTATTCCTGTACGAAGATCGTGACCGTGACAGCGTGTATGCAGCTGGTTGAACAAGGCCGGATCGGCTTACAGGATCTTCTGTCCGAATATTTGCCTGAATTTGCGTCCGTCAGGGTTGCCGACGATTATGAGCTGGGGGATTTTCGGAACATTCCGGACCTGAACGCTCCCTCCCACAGGGCGGAGCGTCCTATACTCATTGAGAATTTATTGTCTATGACTGCGGGACTGTCGTACAACACGGCATCGGAGCCGATTGCAAAACTTAGGGAGAAGAGCGGCAATATGGCGGGTACGGTAGAAATGATGCCCGCAATTGCCAGAATGCCCCTGCTCTATGAGCCGGGGGAGAGATACGCATACAGCCTGGGCCATGATGTAATAGCGGCTGTGATAGAAAAGGTTTCGGGTGAAAAATTCAGTAATTATGTCATGACCCATATATTTGAACCTCTTGGCGTGACGGATATTTATTTTCATCCGGGCCCCAAAGAAAAAAAGCGGCTTGCCGCCCAGTACAGCATTGATTTTGCAACCGGAAAAAAGTCGCCAAAATCGGATAATTCTTTCTGTCTGACTAAGGAGTATGACAGCGGCGGTGCGGGCCTGATTGCGACTGTTAACGGCTTTTCGGCGCTGCTTGATGCGCTGGCCTGCAAAGGTATGGGCGCAAATGGCAGGAGAATTCTCCAGGAAAAAAGCATCAGGAAAATTGGAACCCCTCTGCTTAGTCCTGTGCAGCTGGATGACTTTACCGTGAAGGGGATGTTCCGGCCGGGGTACAGCTACGGCCTAGGGGTCCGTGTTCTTGCAGACGGGACTAAGTCTAAAAGTCCGGTGGGAGAATTTGGCTGGGACGGCGCCGCCGGAGCCTACGCGCTGATCGATCCTAAGAACAATATCAGCGTGTTTTATGCGCAGGAGATACTGGGAATGGCGGGAGTATATTCCGAAGTGCACCCCAGAATCAGAGATCTGGTTTATGAATGCATATTTGACGAATCCGGTTTAGCTCTGGCAGATCAAAATAGTGATAATCCAGGTCAGTTTTGGAGTGGTGTGAGGAGAAACGGTACCGTAAAATAATAGCATAAAGATCTGATATTACAGGTCATCAGCCTTTGAAGGGTGACAGAAAAAGGAGGACTTATGGACAAATTTTATGTGCAGTTGGACGGATTCTCGCGCCAGCTGGTTCATGATTATGAGGGCGTTATGACCCGTGTGGCAAAGCTGGGGTACAGCGGAATCGAAATCTTTTATGGACTGCACGGCGGATACAGCCCGGAAGGATTAAAAGAGTTTCTGCGTTCGATCAACATGGAGGTGATCAGCTCCCATGTTGAACTGGAGGATACAGACGAAAACCTGAATTATCTTCCCGGGACAGGGTGTAAATATATCGTCAACCCCGGCCTGGCGATCACAACCGAAGAAGAAGCCTATGAGGCGGCCGGCATGCTCAATGAGCTTGGGAAGAAGGCGAAGAGCGTGGGGATGAAGTACGGTTATCACAATCATTCTAACGATTTTCTCGAGGTGGGGGGCAAGATGGTCAATGATATCCTGATTGAAAATACGGATCCGGATCTGGTCACCTTTGAAATCGATATTGCGTGGGCATACCGCGCCGATGTGGATGCGGCCCGGTACATAAGGAAACATTCGGGAAGATTTGAGCTCGTCCATGTTAAGGAAACCCTTGATTTTCCACAGAAGCTCACATTTATGAAACCGCCGAAAAAAGATACAAAAGCAGAGAAGGATATCTCCGGGTGGCCCAGGATGAGTCCTGAAATGGCTAAAAAGCTTGATGAAATGCTTTCTATCAACTGTGAACTCGGAAAAGGCATCGTAGATATGAAGGCGGTGCAGGCGGCGGCAGATGCGCAGCCCTGCAAACCCATCTATATCGTAGAGCGCGATTATGCATGGACGGGGGATATATTTACGACACTGGCGGCAGATGCAGGTTACCTGCGCGCATTATAAATTTGTAGCAGTTCAGACTGTTACGTAACTTGAGAATCAGAAAGGGGATTGTTATGAAGAATATTGCGATTATTGGATGTGGAAACATGGGAGGAGGCCATGCCTTGGCAATCGGTTACGGGACCGGCTACACGGATTGGCAGCTGCCACAGATGATCGACGATGAAATCGAAGCGGTTACTACGGATATCTCTAAAATCCTTCATCTTTCAGGAATCTATGACATCGATGTGAAGAGACAGGAGTGGGCCAGGAAGGAAGGGTTTTATGTTTATCAGTCCCTGGAGGAAGTCTTAGAGGACCCTGAAGTTGACATTGTGCTGATCGCGCTGCCAAATCATCTGCATGCAGAAGTGGCGGTCAGAGCGATGCGGGCAGGCAAGCATGTGCTCTGCGAGAAACCGGTAACGCCTGTCTCATCGGAGCTGGAGGAAGTACTAAAGGTGTCGAAAGAGACGGGAAAGGTATTTTATCCCCGGCAGAACCGCAGATGGGATCCGGATTATCTGGTGGTGAAAAGGATGTATGATGAGCAGCTGGCGGGCAGGCCCTTAAGTCTGGAAAACAGAATCGGCGGCGGCGGAGCGGACGGCCCATTTGGCTGGAGAAGCGAAAAGCGCTATGGCGGCGGCATGATGCTGGACTGGGGTGTGCACCTGATTGACCGGATTGTTCAGATGAACAAATCAAAGATCAAGCAGATTTTTTGCCAGATCATCAACCTGACGGGCAGCGATGTCGATGAAGGATTCAATCTGACGCTTATATTTGAAGACGGATTTATCGCGTATATCGAGAGCGGGGCCGGACATTTTGATTCTCCCGTTCCGGGCTGGCGGCTGAATGGGACGAAAGGAATCGGCGAGGTTATAACATTCACCGGTGAAGGCGCAAAAGTCATCAAGGCTAAGCCGCGGGACCCCGGTTTTGTCAGGGATTTTAATTCCCTCCCGGTCAGGAAACCGGCTGTTAAGCGTGGGGAAGGCCCGAGCTGGTTTGCAGCGCCCCCGATGGACAATGAGATTGTGGAGCTGGAACGGCCGATTTATGACCGCAATGCGCTGTACCGCAATCTTGTGGACTGCATAGAAGGGAAGGCAGAACAGCTCGTGACAGGAGAAGAAGCGCTAAGGGTTCTTAAGATTATGGAAGCGGCTCTTCACAGCGGGGAGATCAACGCGGTAGTTGACTTTGAGTAACTTTATACTGTGCGGCCCCCTTAGCGGGCAGCGGATCATTGGGAGAGAATGCCATGGAAAAGAATAAGTATGACACACTGAATGCAAGTCCCCTTAATTTTGCGGAGACAGAAATGTGGATGGGAATCATTCCGGCCTCGCCGGACGGCAAATTACCCAGACGGATGGCGTATGTGCGCCAGCTAAGGGCGATCGAATTCAGGGATGGGGGCGTGGAGTTTAATGTTTACGCGCCGGATGCGCAGAGCGTGGAAGTGAGCGGAACGCGCAACACCAGATGGGGGCAGGAAAAGCATGCTCTCCATAAGACAAAGGACGGCTGGTGGCAGGCACTGATTCCGGGAATCCCTGCAGGCGTACAGTTCCTCTATTACTTCTTCGACGGCAGGGAACATCTGTATGAGCATGCGCCGATCTGTTATGCGCACAACCGGTTATGTAATTTTGTCGATGTGCCCGACCCGGAATTTGATTTCTACGATTTTAAGGATGTGCCCCACGGCGCGGTCCGGTGCGAATATTACCGCTCCTCCTTTACCGGTACACTCCGCAGCTGCTGGGTATATACGCCGCCCTGCTATGATGCAGATACGGAGAAACACTATCCGGTGCTGTATCTTTTACATGGCGGCGGAGAAAATGAGACCGGATGGTTCTGGCAGGGCAAGATCAATCTGATTCTGGATAACCTGATAGCGGAAGGCAAATGTAAGGAGATGATTGCGGTCGCCAATTTCGGCCATGCCTATGCGCCGGACAGCAGGCAGGAGGGCGTTTTGCCGGGACATATAGAGAGACTGCTGCTGGATGACTGCATACCGTTTATTGACAGGCGCTTCCGGACCGTGTCTGACAAAGCCGGAAGAGCCATCGCAGGCCTGTCGATGGGATCCTATCAGACCCAGTGGACAGCGTTTCAAAATCCGGAGTGGTTTGATTATATTGGAATTTTCAGCGGTACAGTCGGAAACGCTTTTCCGGAGGTGAGTACCGCAAAATTTACGGCGGCTGAAAACGCAGAGAAGTTTAACAGCCAGCATAAGCTTTTATTCTACAGCAAAGGGATGCTTGAGGGCGGAGAGAAGCTGCCCGGCGAGATACAGGAGCTTAAAGATAACGGGATAGAAGCCGAATATTTCCTGTGCGACGGTGTCCATGAATGGCAGACATGGCGCAAGAGCGCCCACGCTTTTGTACAGCGTCTGTTTATAGACTGATGAAAGGTGCTAAGATTATATGGAGGAGATGCGATTGCAAAGGATCAGCACCTGGGCGCATTTGAACCTGGTGGGCTGCATACTGCCGTGGTGGTGCAGCGAATACATAATGGATCGGGAAAACGGCGGATATTATGGCGTTGTTACGCTTGAGGGGGAGCGCAGGCCCGCAGAACCCAAAGGCCTGACGCTTCTGGGGAGGATGCTGTATGTCTTCTCGGCCGCATACAGAAAATGCAGAGGACAGCTCTATTTAGACCGCGCAAAATATGCCTATGATGAACTGAAAACTCACTTTTATGACAGTGAGTATGGCGGGGCCTATACCACAGTGGCTGCGGACGGGACGGTTCTTTCGGATATAAAGCCGAATTACTGCGAAGCCTTTTTTATCATGGGACTGGCGGAGTACTATCATGCGACAGGAGAGAAAGAAGCGCTTGAAATGTGCATGGAGGCCTTTGAGCTGATGGAGACGAAAGGAAAGATGGCCCCCGGCATATATTATGCCACTTTATGCAGGGACTGGACGCCTAAACCCGGTTTCGATAACGGAAGAAATGTATCCGTCAAACTGCCCGATGACGCCGTCATGTATGCCCACCACCTCTGCCAGGCGTATCTGCGCCTCTACCAGGCGACCCATGACAGGAGGACGGCGGATTCCCTGAAAGACCTGATAGAGTTTCTGCTGTATAAGCTGTATGACGAACAAAATCACAGCTTCATGACGTTAGTGACAAAAGACGGGAAACGGTTCGGCCATTCGCAGAGCTACGGACATGACTGTGAACTAAGCTATCTTGTGATTAACGCCGCGGATGAGCTGGAGGATGAAGCGCTTAGAGGCAAAGCATATGAGGTTGTGAAAGAGGTGCTGGGGGATATCGTGGATAAAGCGTTTGATCCTAACGGATGCATGTACAACGGCATTGATCTTGTGACAGGGCAGACGAGCCCGGTACATGTGTGGTGGGCTGCGGCGGAAGCGGTTTCCGCCATGCTGTGCGGCTATGATCTCACGGGAGAGGAGAAGTATCTGACCGCCTGTGAGAGGCAGATCGCATTTATAGACAAATGGTTTGTGAACAGGGAAACCGGCGATTGGTATAACAATATTTTATCCGATGGGACGGGAGGCCATGTCTCTGACGGCCAGCACGGTTTTGATAAGTTAAATCTCGGAAAGTGCCCTTTTCATAACGGCCAGATGTGTCTTGAGACAATGCGCAGAGTGGAAAGTATGTTACGGAAAAAAGGGGAGGTGTGGCTTTATGCAGATGTTGATTGGCGGTAAATATGTGGACGCATCGGATGGAGCGACGATGGCAGTGGTGAATCCTGCTACCGGGAAAACGGTGGATGCGGTTCCGGCCGCGACGCTTGAGGACCTTGACAGAGGGATTGCCCTGGCGGTGGAAGGGCAGAAGGAATGGAAGGAGGTCCCTCTTCATGAGAAAATCAGGATTTTAGAAAAATATGCCTGCCTCATAGAAGAAGAGGCTGATCAGATCGCCGGAGTGATGTGTGAAGAGGGGGGAAAACCCATCGGCCAGTGCAGAACGGAAGTGTTTGCCAATGCGGCTATTTTCAGAATATACTGCGCCGCGGCATATACGTTTTATGGAAAAACCCTTCCGTACAACGGGGAGGCGAGGTCCCAGGGGGATGTGGTGATGACGGTCCATGAACCGCTTGGGGTATTTGCCAATATTGTACCCTTTAATTATCCCTGTGAGCTGGCGGCGCATAAGCTTGCGCCAATGCTGGTGACGGGAAATGCGGTTGTGCTGCTGCCCTCGTCCAAGACGCCGAGAAGCGCCATCAGGATCGTGGATTTGCTGTATAAAGCCGGCGTGCCTGAAAATGCGGTCTGCTGTATCACGGGAAAGGGAAGCGTTATCGGCGCGGCTGCGGCTGCGGATCCGCGAGTGGCAGCGGTAAGCTTTACGGGCAGCACGCAGGTGGGCATCTTATTGGCCGAATGCTGCGCCAAAGCATTGCGTCCGGTGTCCCTTGAACTGGGCGGCAATGATCCGCTCATCATCTTTGATGACGCCGATTATGAAAAGGCGCTTGATGAGACGGTTTCAGGAAGGATCGGGAACGCCGGGCAGACCTGCTGCGCAAGCAAACGCTTCCTGGTGCAGAGGGGTATTTTTGACCGCTTCTCAAGCGATCTTGTGAAGCGGCTGTCAAAGATAAAGATGGGGGATCCCAGGGACCCTGAGGTGGAAATGGGGCCCTGCGTCCGCGAGGCGGATGCGGCCGAAGTTGAGCGGCAGATTAGGCAGACCGTCGCCCAGGGCGGCAGGCTGCTCCTCGGCGGCAGGAGAGAAGGTGCATTTGTGGAACCTACGGTTATGGCGGTTCCGAAAGACGCGGATATTGCGAAGGATATGGAATGCTTCGGGCCGGTATGGCCGCTTATCCCGTTTGATACCATGGAGGAAGCCATAGAGATTGCCAATAACACGGTGTTCGGCCTCTCATCGGGTGTGATCACATCCAGCATGGAGGTGGCGATGAAGGTGGCAAACCGCGTGGAGGCGGGGGCGTGTATCATCGGAGGAAGCGGCAATTACCGTCTCGCACATCAGCCCTTCGGTGGATATAAATATTCAGGCATAGGCAGAGAGGGAGCGGTGATTACTCTGGAAGAGATGACAAGACAAAAGACGATTTCCTTTAAAGGGATCCTGAATTGATGAAGCACAGGCCTCTTTTTTGCACAAAAGCAGGCCATGATTAGAGGAGAGGAAGAATGAGGAGCGATAAAAAGAAGTTGATTCGCCGTATTCGAAAATGCTGGCCGCTCTATTTAATGCTGGTTCCGGGGATTGTGTATTTGATAATCAACAATTATCTGCCCATGTTTGGAGTCCTGATAGCCTTTAAAAAAGTAGACTACTCAGTGGGGATTTTAAAGAGTCCCTGGGCGGGATTTTCGAATTTCACCTATTTGTTTGCGTCGAAAGACGCGTATATCATGTTCAGAAATACAATCCTTTACAATGCCGCGTTTATCCTTCTGGGAAATCTGTTCGGATTGATTGTGGCGATTGCGTTGGAGACTGTTCGGAAGAGGTTTTTCAGAAATGCAGCCCAGGTAATCATTTTGATTCCGTATTTGCTTTCTACGATTATCATCTCCTATATTGTATATGCGTTTCTGAATGAACAGAACGGATTTATGAACAATACTGTTCTGCCAATATTACATATGGATCCGGTCAGCTGGTACAATGTCCCCGCGCCCTGGCCGGTGATACTGACCGTCGTATATTTATGGATGTCCATCGGTTACACGTCGATCCTGTACTATTCCACCCTGATCGGGATCGACAAGACATTTTATGAGGCTGCCGTGGTGGACGGTGCATCTTTGTGGCAGCAGATCGCCAGGATCACGCTGCCCTGCATGAAAAAAACAATCATCATTCTTCTCATTCTGGCGGTGGGCAGAATCTGCTATTCTGATTTCGGCCTGTTTTATCAGGTGCCTATGCACAGCGGACTGCTCTATAAGACTACGCAGACCATCGACACATTTGTATACAGGGCTCTGCTGGAACAAAACAGTATCGGCAGGTCGTCGGCAGCCGGACTGTTTCAGTCCGTGCTGGGATTTATTCTCGTTGTTACCACAAACGCTGTCGTTAGAAAAGTTGATAAAGAGAGCTCTCTGTTTTAGGGAAGGGGGGATCATACATGATTACAAAAAGCAGATTGTTTATTGCGCTGCAGTATGTGTTTTTGATATGTTTAATTATCGCATGCATTGTGCCGTTCTGGCTTCTGATCGCCAGCTCATTTACGACGGAAAGGGAACTGATCGAGCACGGCTACTCGCTTTTTCCACGGGAGGCAAATCTGGATGCGTACAGATATTTAATGGCGGCGAGCAAAGGCGTATTGAGGGCGTACATGATGAGCATCATCATAGCCGGAACCGGTGTGCTCACGAGCATAACGCTGACGGTCCTGTTTGCATATCCGCTCTCCAGGCAATATCTTCCGGGGAAGCAGATCATCTCGTTTTTCCTTTTCTTTACGATGCTGTTTAATGGGGGGCTTGTTCCGACCTATATGATTTACACGAGACTGTTTCATCTTAAGGATTCGCTGTTTGCAATGATTATTCCGGGGCTTTTGATGAATCCGTTTAATGTGATCATGATGCGGACCTATATCACTTCAAACGTGGCCAACGAGGTGATTGAGGCCGCGCTGATTGACGGGGCGGGGGAGTTTAAGTCTCTGATCCATGTGGTAATTCCGCTTAGCAAACCGATTATCGGGACATTGGCGCTGATGTCATTTATCGGATACTGGAATAACTGGACGAACGGCGTTTATTATATTCAGAAGAGGACTGATCTGTACGGGATTCAGAATTATATGAAAAATGTGCTCGACAGCGTGAGCGCACTGCAGAATCAGATCGCCAATGGGGTAGGGGTGGATGTTACCGATCTGCCGTCAATGGGGATTCGGATGGCGCTTGCTGTGGTCGGCGTTTTGCCGGTCATCCTCGTCTATCCGTTTTTTCAGAAGTCGTTTGTAAAAGGAATTACTATTGGGTCTGTGAAAGGATGAGTGAGGATGGGAGAAAACAGATTACCGGTCGGATTACAGCTGTATGGCATACGGGACAGACTGGAGGACTTTCCGGGAGAGTTTGAGCCGGTGATGGAGAAAATCAAAGCGATGGGCTATGACGGGGTGGAGCTTGCCGGGCTCTACGGACTGGAACCAAGGTTTATAAGGGAAGTTCTTGATCGTGTGGGCCTGGTGCCTTTAGGCGCCCATGTCCCGTTTGCAGAGATGTGCGGCCGCCTTTTAGAGGTGATCAGCGATTATAGGGAGATAGGGGTAAAATACCTCGTAATGCCATATATGGCAGAGGAATACCGGCCCGCCAACCCTGACGGTTTTTACAGCTTTATGAAAACTTTAGGCAGGATCGGCGAGACAGTACACCGGGCAGGGATGACGCTGCTCTATCATAACCATGACTTTGAATTTGTGAGGCTGCTGGATGGAGAATACGGTTATGACAGAATGTTTGAGATGATTCCCCATGAATATCTGATGGCGGAGCTTGATACCTGCTGGTGCGATGTGGCCACAGGAAGGACTGTAGAGTACATAGGAAAGTATGACCGCCGTATTCCTGTGGTGCACTTAAAGGATTATATTAAAAAAGGCGAAGTCAGAAATATGTACAAACTGATCGGGCTTAAGACGGAAGAAGCAGAAGAGGGCGGGACCGGTTATTTTGGATTCAGGGCCGTTGGATTCGGACAGATGATCTGGGAGCCGGTTCTTGAAGCCGCATGTAAAGCGGGCGCCCAATGGGCGGTCGTAGAACAGGATGAACACTATGAAACGGACAGCCTTGAGTGTGCGAGGAGAAGCCGGGAATATCTGAAGATTCTGGGGTGGTAAAGCAAAGCGAAAGGGCGGATGTAAATATGGAGAACAAATTCAGAATCGGTATCGCGGGCTGCGGAGGAATGGGAAGCGGCCATGCTATAGCGCTCAAAAGCGGAACCGGGGATACCGTATATAACGGGAACGTTGCAGATGCAAAAATGCCGGACAGCGCGATGACAACGAGGATCGGTGACATGATGGAGCTTTCCGGTGTTACGGATATCGACCAGTCACGCCGGGATTGGGCAAGGGAACAAGGGATTTTTGTCTATGAGGATTATGCGGCGATGCTCTCGGATGAGAGTGTGGATGCGGTTCTGATCGCGACTCCCAACCATCTGCATAAATCCATGGCCATGGAAGCCTTAAGGGCAGGAAAACACATACTATGTGAAAAGCCCGTGATGATGTGCAGTGCCGATCTTGCCGAAGTGATGAAAGAGGCAGAGGCGGCGGGCAGAGTTTTTTACCCTCGCCAGAACAGAGAGTGGGATGAGGATTATTTAATCATCCGCAAAATCTACCAGGAAAACCTCCTGGGAAGGACGTTTGAAATAAGGTGCAGGATTATGGGAGCCCGGGGAATACCGGGCGACTGGCGCAGCAGGAGGGAATGCGGAGGGGGGATGATGTACGATTGGGGAGTGCATGTGATCGACCGGACCGTGAAAATGATCCCGGAACGGCTGCGGCGCATATACTGTGATTTAAAGTATATAACAAACCGGGAATGCGACGACAATGTATTTATCCATTTCACTTTTGAGAGCGGCCTGACCGTCAGGCTGGAGGTGGATACCTGTCATTTTATCCGCCTCCCTCTCTGGAACCTGTATGCGGATCACGGGACAGCGGAGATTGACAGCTGGAACTGTGACGGCAGGATGGTGCGCCTGTCAAGCTGGGAAGATAAAGATACGGTGCCTGTGATGGCAGGTTCCGGCTTGAGCAAAACAATGGCTCCCAGAGGCAGAGAGACATTAAAGGAGCTTCCCCTGCCGAGATTTGACTTTGACCGCAATGCCCTGTACAGGAATTTTGTGGAGACATGCCTGGGTACTGCGCAGCAGACCGTAACCGCGGATCACGCCCTGCGCGTTCTTAGGATCATGGAGACATGTTTTCGGTCGGCACGGGAAGGCAGAGTGATAGAGTTTGAATAGCTTGAGTCGAAAGCAGCTTTTGTCCATATTACAGCGGGATGGGCGCGGGTAGCTTTGTGGTGCGTCCCGGTTTTACTTCCACAGACTGATCCGATGCGATTGCGCCAAGCCATACAGCAGTGCAGGTGGGATTAAAGACTGTGCTGCTGTCCACGGAAAATAAGAGCTGACGGTATGCGGCCACATAATTCCGGATTTCTATATTTGTGGCATACCAGATGTTATCGTGGCCGGATATCTTGTCAAGAAACTCTCTCATATGTTCCCAATTATGGTTTTGGTCAAATTCATAGCTGTGTCCCCAGACATAAAACAGTTTTATAAGAGGGAAGGACCGTGAATCGCCGAGAAACTGATCCGTCAGTACAAAGAGCAGTTCATCGTCATGATGACAGGTGGGATTCCAGATCAAAAAGTTCCCGGGGACTTCGAAGGAGTGTGTCGCCTGAATGGTGCGGGCATAAGTGATGCCGCAATTATGAAGCGATTGAAGGACAGTGTCATCGTAAGCGCCGAAGGCATAAGCATATCCTGTGACGGGATGGGAAAGCAGGCTTTCCAGGTCCTTTCGGCAGGTCAATATCTCGTAATTGCAGCGTGCTGCATCCGTTTGACAGATTGAGGAATGATATAGACCGTGTGAGGCAATTTCGTGCCCTCTGTACACAGTTCCAATTTCTGACGGCTTTAACTTATTGTGAGAAACTTCCTCTCTGCCTGCGCGAACCGTGCCGTTTTGTCCCAGGAGACCGGAATTGAGATTGAAAGTCCCCTTTATACCAAATTGATTCATCATCTCGATCAGACGGATATCCTGTGTAACCCCGTCATCATAACTGAGCGTAAATGCCTTCCTTCTTCCGTTTGGCCACAGCAGCCGGTCATACATCTGTAAACTCATAGCAGTAGTTCCCCTCCGTTGTTATTGGTTTAAGTTCATTGTAGTAAAATAAAAACGCAATTGTCAAACATAAACCGTGAAAGGTCGAAAATTCAATATACAAAGTCAAAAAACTGACACTAACATTGCAATAAAATACGAAGAAAGTTTGACACTGCCGCAGTTAAAACTTATAATGGAAAGTACAATGAAAACGTGAATTCCTCACGGGAGCGAACCGGATCACGAAAGAAAACAGAGGAAACCATGATTGCAGAAGCCAATATCAGGGAATTTTATGCGAAGTACAGAAAAAATCTGGATATCGAACAGCGGGTGCGGGAAGCGCTTTTTCATGCCAAAGATCAGGAAGATCTGGTGGATCAGTTCCGGAAGCGGGCAGGAAAGATGCGCCGCCTTTATATTGAAAACGAGGCGCTTCTGAATATGTATGTCCGGCCGTTTTTAAGCGAAGAAAGCCGCTGCAGCGACGCGCTTGCAGCAGCTTTTCTGGATGAAATCAGGATCTGTGAAAAGGGCGGTTATCAGGATGATCTGGCCTGTGTGGAAGTGACGCATTTGCTGGAACGCCATTTTCGTAAAAATGGCGATGATGCTTCTCTGATTCAGGCATTAAACCTTCTGGGCGCATTTTATAACCGGCTGGAATCCTGGGAGGCAGGGAAAAAGAGCGCGGATTATTTTAAACAGATACGGACGTTCGGGCCCCGTTACACGGAATTTGAGGACTGGGAGACGAGAAGCAGAATTCTGTATTCTTATTATAACTATGCGGCCGTTCTGGGAAACTGGCGCAGAGTCGAAGACAGTGTGCTGCTCATGGCGCTGGATGAGGCGCTCGCATTTTACCGGGATGAGACGGTGCGCAGTCTGGACGGAGAGCGGTGTGATCTGGATGAGCTGGTGGAGGAGCTCTGCCATGATGTGCTGGGGAACCGAGTCTGCAGCATGGAAAAAGAAACGGCAGATCCTGCTTTCCTCACCAGAGCCGGAGAGGTGCTAAACCGGCTGTATGAAGAGAGCCTTGCCCAAAATCCCAATCCTTATGAAATGAAGGATGAGATTTTCTGCAATGTTTTAAGGTGCAGATATCTGTCCGGAGAGCTTGAAAAAGAACGGTATATCCTGGAATATAAAGCGTACTGTGACTATGTGTTTGCGCATGATGAAATGGACAGGGACGGCGCGTTTTATGACAGCCGTCTGTTTCAGGTTGGATTGTATCATGTATCAGGTCTGGTAATGCTTTTGGCAGACCGGAATCTGAAGCTTCCGGACAGAGAGGCCCTGTGGGAAAGCTGTTCTGAAAGGTTTCTGTCCTTTATCCGCTCGCTGCCGCGCACCCGTAATCTGTCTTATGTGGACGGTACGATCAAGGACAATCTGCAGGAGCTGATGCCTTATCTGCCGGAGGATGCACAGGATTTTCAGTATGTGATTGAAGTGACGGTGGCCAGAAATCCGACTGCGCTTTTACACGGCATGCTGGTGCGGCAGATTGTGCTGCGCATTCTGGAGACGGTGCTGGACCAAAAGCCCGGACTTTTGACGGGGGTATTTGGCACAGCTTCCGCTGTGGAGGTGCTTAGACGGCGGGGGGAAATGGAAAGCTTCGCCGGCGATGCTGCGATGATTTTTGATATCGGCAAGCTCCATATCGATGATGTTATCGGCAAGCAGACGCGCAGGCTGACACTGCGGGAATGGGAGATTATCCGCAGCCATCCCGGGGCTGGATATGAAATTGTAAAAAATGCGCCCTGGATGAAAAAGTATGGAGATGTGATCCTGGGACATCATAAGTCTTATGACGGAAAATTCGGTTATCCCGCCGAGTTTGACAATACCGTTTCTCCGGTCCGCTTTTTTATCGATCTGATCCGCCTGGGAGATGTGATGGAGGCGGCCACAGACCGGCTGGACAGGAATTATCGGGTGGCGAAATCATTTCAGGAGATCCTGACGGAACTGGAGGAAGGCAGCGGCAGTTCCTACAACCCGGATCTGGTGGAGATGATTGTAAAGGATAAAGGCTTGAGAGATGACCTGGAATATCTGCTGGAAACCGGCCGGCAGCGCACCTTATATGAGCTGTATCAGGAGTACTTAAAGGAAGACGGTGGAAACCGTCCGGAGACGGAGGATGCGGCGGAAAGACCGGATGAGACAGAGGGAACGGATGAGACGGACAGCCTGTCACTTCTGAATGTGCTGCAGGAGACAAGCCAGGAGCATCAGAGCGTACTGCATTCTTTGGAGCGCGCTTCGGCAGTGATCCTGCAGGTGGACCTGCGCCGGGGAAGCTGCCGTGTGGTTTATAGAAATCCGTCGGCAGCGCCGCTGTTTACGGAGGTGAAGGACGGCAGATATCAGGAATTTACCTATTCCTTTTTAAAAAGCCGCATGGAATCCGGGGAGTGGGCCAATTTCCGTCTGGCGGGAAAGCTTGACGGAATGGCCGGCCTGCTGACGCAAAACGGAGGTTTTTATGAGCGGGAGTGCCTGCTTGAGGAGGCGGACGGCGGCAGATGGGTGCGGCTGCAGTTCATTCAGGCGCAGGAGCGGGGCGCGGTACCGGAACTGGTGACGGTGGCAATCCAGGATATACATGAGAGCCGGATGCGCAGCGAAAAGCTGAAGCAGGCGCTGGAGGATGCGTATCAGAGCGCCAGAAAAGCCAACGAGGCGAAGAGTATCTTTTTATCCAGCATGTCCCATGATATCCGCACGCCCATGAACGCCATCATCGGCATGACACAGATCGCGCGGATGCATCTGGAGGACAGAGAACGTCTGAAGGATTGCCTGGATAAAATAGAATCCTCCTCCGGGTATCTTCTGGGACTCATCAATGAAGTGCTGGATATGTCCAGGCTGGAGAGCGGGCATATGGATCTGACCGAGGAACCCCTTAATCTGGCGGAAGCTCTCAGGTCCTTTGTGGAAGTCTTAAGGCCCAACGCGGAGAAGAAAGGGCAGTCGCTTACACTTTCCTTTGAGAGTGTGAGCAGCCCCCATGTCCTGGCGGACCGGATGCGGCTGCAGCAGATTTTTGTGAATCTGGTGTCCAATGCGGTTAAATACACGCCGGAGGGCGGCCGTATTCAGGTGGTTATGCAGGAGCAGCCTGAAAAAATGGCCGGATATGGATTTTACCAGTTTCAGGTCAGAGACAACGGCATCGGCATGAGCGAGGAATTTCAGAAGCATTTGTTTGAGCCTTTTAGCAGGGAAGATAACAGCATGACCGGAAAGGAAGCAGGCACGGGCCTTGGGCTGTGTATCACCAGAATGGCGGCCGGTATGATGCAGGGCGACATTACAGTGGACAGCGTTAAGGGAAAGGGCACGGTGTTCACCGTCCTGCTGCAGTTAAAGAAGGACATCCGGAAAACAGCGCCGGCAGAGCGATCGGAAGAGAAAACGACAGAGACTGCTTCTGAAATGTATGACGGAAAGCGGGTGCTGTTAGTGGAGGACAACGATTTGAACCGGGAGATTGCCCGGGAAATTCTGGGCAGCTTTTCCCTGGAAGTGGAAGAAGCAGCGGACGGGCAGCAGGCTTTAGAACGGTTCCGGAAAGTGCCGGACGGCTGGTATGACCTGATTTTCATGGATATACAGATGCCGGTCATGAACGGATATGAGGCGGCAAAGGCCATCCGCGCGCTGGACCGGAACGATGCACGGCAGGTTCCCATTGTGGCGATGACGGCAAACGTGTTTGCAGAGGATGTGGCCGCGGCCCTTAGCGGCGGCATGAACGATCACCTGGGCAAGCCGGTGGTAATAGATAAACTCAAAGAAATTTTGGCAAGGTGGCTGCAGACCGCCGGAAAATAGGGTGACAGGGGGGAAATTATGAAAAGAGCAACGGCAACGGCGATACTCATACTGGCCAGTGTGATACTGCAGTTTCTGGCCAGAAAAACGGAATGGTTTGCGGAATGGTACTCTGTTAGGGTTTACCCCAAACTGGTAGGCACGGTCGGAAGATTTTTCTCCCTATTTCCTTTTTCCGCGGCGGAGCTGCTCCTATATGCGGCTGCTGCCGGCGTTGTTCTCTGGATCCTGTTTAGCATGATCTGGCTGGCAGTGAAGAGGAAAAAGGGGGTGCGCACAGTTTTAAACCTGTCAGTGACCGTGTTTTTTACTGCCTCATTGCTTTTGTTTCTTTATACAGCGAACTGCGGCATTAACTATTACCGCCTGCCGTTTTCTGTGGAAGCGGGAATTGCCACCCGGGAATCCTCCAAAGAAGAACTCTATGAGCTCTGCGGTTATCTGCTGGATAAGATCAACGAAAATGCGGCGCTTATAGACAAGGATGCCTATGGCCGCTCAACGATAGACGAGGCCGCCGTGCGCAGGGAGGCTGTTAAGGAGATGCAGAAGCTTGGGGAGAGATATCCGTCCTTAGACGGCTATTATGCCAGGCCCAAAGCCGTTCTTTTTTCTGATTTCCTGTCCTGCCAGGAGATACAGGGGATATACTCCCCCTTTACGATAGAAGCCAATTACAACAGCGATGTTCCGGCCTATAATATTCCTGTGACGATCTGCCATGAGCTGTCCCATCTGCGGGGCTTTATGCGGGAAGATGAGGCCAACTTCATCGCCTATCTCGCCTGCAGGGATTCTTTGGACCCGCAGTTTCGCTACAGCGGCTATATGCTGGCCTACATACACAGCAGCAACGCGCTGTATAACAGCAAGGGAGAGGCGGAATATAGAATGCTCTGGGACAGGCTGGACGCTACGGCCAGGGCCGATTATGCCTATAACAACGAATACTGGGACCGCTATAAAGGTAAGATCGCGGAGATTTCCAACCAGGTCAACGATTCCTATTTAAAGATCAATGATCAGGAAGAAGGCATAAAAAGTTACGGCCGCATGGTGGATTTGCTTCTCGCGGATTACCGGAGCAATCCCTCGGCCAGACAGTAACAGCAATTTATGTAATTTTAACAATCCTTTATCTGAAATTCATTGACTTTCACCGTTTGAGATTATAGGATAATAAAGAATACGAACCACCCAGAAACGGCCCCTGCCGGGCTGTTTCCAATAAATATAAACAGAGTGAGAAGGGGCGACACAGTCAATGAAAGAAAAAATACAGCGCTTCATGTACGGGCGCTACGGCATGGATCAACTGAATAAATTTTTGATGGGGGTATGTCTGGTACTGCTGGTCATCAGCATCTTCGTGCGTTTTCCGCTGATGAACATTTTGGTTTTTGCTCTGCTGATCCTGATGTATTTCCGCATGTTTTCACGGCAGATCTATAAGCGGGCCGCAGAGAACACCAAATACATGAATCTGACCGGTGGCATCCGCCGCAGTCTGACAGGATTTAAGACCAAAGTCAAAGACAAAGACCACAATTACTACACATGTCCGAACTGCAAACAGACTGTCCGCGTCCCCAGAGGCAAAGGTAAGATCGAAATCACCTGCCCCAAATGCAAAACTAAATTTGTGAAAAAGACCTGATTCAGGCACTCACACCGCTCTGCAATGAAACATTGCAAGAGCGGTCTTGTTTTATACCGGTCAAAATGATAAAATAAAGTCAAATCAATCGAGCGGGCAGGAATGGCCGCGAGTGGCTTGGAGGGCATAATATGGAGGAAAAACTGTATCGTTTAATGAACTGGCCGGAGATAGAGAGCATTGTCTACTCGGAGTGCGACCATCCCCATGATATTCTGGGACCGCATCTTACGGAGGACGGATTGCTGATTCAGACGTTCAACCCCCATGCAAAAGAAATAAAAGTGAGAACGGGCACGTCCCAAAAGGCGTATAAGATGGAACTGGCGGATGAGGCCGGCTTCTTTGCAGCCCTTCTGCCGCGCAAAACCATGACAGCATATACGCTGGAGATCACTTACGATAACGATACGCAGGCGGTGCTGGAAGATCCGTACCGGTTCGGCTCACAGCTGACGGAATCGGATAGAAAGCGTTTTGCCGCCGGCATCCATTATGAGGTATATGAGAAGCTGGGCGCCCATCCGATGACCGTGGACGGAGTGCCCGGCGTATATTTCGCGGTTTGGGCTCCCAATGCGTGGCGCGTCAGCGTGGTCGGGGATTTTAATCTCTGGGACGGTAGGGCGCATCAGATGAGCCGGTGTCAGGATTCGGGAATCTTTGAGATCTTTATCCCGGGACTAAAGACTGGGGAGATCTACAAATATGAGATCAAATTTGTGGGAGGAGATCCCTCGCTTAAATCCGATCCCTACGGCAATTGCTGCGAGCTAAGGCCGGCCAACGCTTCTGTGATCTGCGACATCGGCAGATATCAGTGGCAGGACGCCGCGTGGCTTGAGAGCCGGAAGAAAGCGGATACAACGGACAGGCCCATGTTCATCTATGAGGTGCATCTGGGCTCCTGGAGGCGCCCGGAGGAAGAAGACCGGGAATTTTACAATTATCGGGAGCTGGCGCCGATGTTGGCTGATTATGTAAAGGAAATGGGGTATACTCATATTGAACTCATGCCGATCATGGAGCATCCGCTGGATGAGTCCTGGGGGTATCAGGTGACCGGCTATTACGCGCCTACCAGCCGTTACGGCACGCCGGAAGATTTCATGTATTTCATGGATGTGATGCACCAGAACGGAATCGGTGTGATTTTGGACTGGGTGCCCGCGCATTTTCCCAGAGACCGGTTCGGGCTGGCGGATTTTGACGGCACCTGCCTGTATGAACATAAGGACCCCAGAAAGGGCGCGCATCCTCACTGGGGGACGCTGATCTACAATTACGGACGCCCTCAGGTCACCAATTTCCTGATTGCCAATGCACTTTTCTGGGTGGAGAAGTATCACGCAGACGGCATCCGTATGGACGCTGTGGCCAGCATGCTGTATCTGGATTACGGCAAAAATGACGGGGAATGGATCCCCAATATCTACGGCGGCAATGAGAATCTGGAAGCGGTGGAATTTTTAAAGCACTTAAATTCCATCTTTAAGAAAAAACAGAACGGCGCGGTGCTGATCGCGGAAGAGTCCACGGCATGGCCTAAGGTGACCGGTGAGGTGGAGGACGATGCGCTGGGATTTGACTATAAGTGGAATATGGGCTGGATGAATGATTTTCTGGGCTATATGCAGTGCGACCCCTATTTCAGAAAGCATCATTACGGCGAGCTGACCTTCAGCCTGCTCTACGCCTACAGTGAGAAATTCATACTGGTATTTTCCCATGACGAGGTAGTGCACGGCAAGGGCTCCATGGTGGGCAAGATGCCCGGTGAAACCATTGAAGATAAGTTCACCAATTTAAGGGCGGCCTACGGCTTTATGATGACCCATCCGGGCAAGAAGCTTTTGTTTATGGGACAGGATTTCGGCCAGATGGATGAATGGAATGAGGGAAGCCAGATTCAGTGGCATCTGCTGGGATACGATATACACAGACAGCTGAAGGACTATGTGAAGGCTTTGAATCAGGTATACAGAAGCTATCCTGCGCTCTACCGTTTGGACCACGATGCGGACGGTTTCGAATGGATCAACTGCACCAGATGGGAGCAGAGCATCTGCGCATTCTTAAGAAAAACGGAAAAACCCGAAGAAACGCTGCTTGTGGTGTGCAATTTCGATACGGTGCCCTATGAGAAATTTACGGTGGGCGTGCCCTATCCCGGCAAATATAAAGAGATATTTAACAGCGACAGCGCGGCCTTCGGAGGCAGCGGCATGGTCAATCCCAGGCTCAAGGTGGCCAAGGAAGAGGAATACGATGAGAGAGAGCACTCCATCACCTTTAAACTGGCTCCGCTTTCCGTACAGATCTTCCAGTATACGCCGGTTCAGGAAAAACCGGTGGATAATAAGACCGCAAAGAGCAGGAAAAACGTGAAAAAGGAAGTGTCTAAAACAAAGACCGGAAAACGCGTTGAGGAGATCAAAAAAGCGGTGATGGAAGAGGGGCTGGAATAAGCCGCGGGCCGCAGCCGGCGCGGTTATAAGATGAAACGGACCGGCATATATTTTGGAAAAGGATAGAGAAATGAGTGATATTATCAGATATACGACGGTGACGCCCGATCTGGAATCCGTGGCTGCGGATCTGGAGAAGACAACAACATGGTTTGCAAACTGGCTGAACACGCTGAAGACGGATGCCATCGATATAGTGATCCGCCTCGTGCTGGCGGTGATCATCTGGTTTGTGGGCAAGAGACTTCTTAAGTTTCTTCTGAAAGTGATGGATAAATCGCTGACCAGGATGGGAACAGAGATCACGGTGATCAAGTTCTTAAAGTATCTGGGCAATGCGGCCGGTTATGTGGTTCTGGTGCTGATGACTGCCGGAATGGCATTCGGGCGCGATGCGTTTAACGTGGCTTCTTTGATGACGCTGATCAGTTCCGCCGGTATCGCCCTGGGCCTCGCGCTGCAGGGTACCCTGTCCAATTTTGCGGGAGGCGTGCTGATCCTGTTCCTAAAACCGTTTAGGGTAGGCGACTACATCGTGGAGGACAATCATAAAAACGAAGGGACGGTGCGCAGCATCGGCCTGGTCTATACGGAACTGACCACAATTGACAATAAGATCATCGTGATCCCTAACGGCACGCTCTCCAACAGCAGCCTGACCAATGTGACGGCTCAGGGAAAGCGGCGGCTGGATCTGACCGTAGGAATCTCGTACAGCGCGGATATTAAGAAAGCCAAACAGATCATGCTGGACATACTCAATGCCCAGGAGGAGACGATGAAGGACGAGGAGATCACCGCCTATGTATCGGAGCTGGCCGACAGCAGCGTAGTGCTGGGATGCCGGGCCTGGGTGCCCACCGACCGGTACTGGCCGGTGAAGTGGCGCGTAACGGAGGAAATAAAGCTGGCCTTTGATGAGGCCGGAGTGGAGATCCCTTTTAATCAGCTGGATGTACATCTTAAAGAAAATTGAAAATGCAGAGGGGCTGCCCCACCTATGATTTTTTCAATCACTGGTGCGGCAGCCCCTTTAATATAGAAATATATGCTGTTATGAAATGTCTTGTACATATGACTATAATGCTGTATGAATATCTAGGGGAATTAAAGGATATGCGGTTCATAGAAGGGCGGGGGATAAAGCAATTACACGGAGTATCATCATCTGATATATACAATAAAAATGGGAATATAACAATAAAAATATCGTAAATGACGAATGGTTAGAAGGTGAACATTGAATTCATCTGTGCTAAATGCTATAGTCCAGATAAATTTAACCGAATCGGAGGGAGAGGCATGAGCCGTAAACACAAACTGCCGGCGGCCGCGGCAAAGGTGCCGTTTGGAGTGTATTTTAGAAGGCATTGGTGGCTGTACTTGATGCTGCTGCCGGGCGCGCTGCATTTTATCGTATTCAAATATGTACCGATATCCACATTATTTATTGCGTTTCAGGATTATAATCCGTTTGCCGGATATTTCGGCAGTCCTTTTGTGGGCCTGAAGCATTTCCGTAATTTCTTCGGTGGACATGATTTCATGAATTTACTAAAAAATACGCTGGCAATATCCTTTATGAACCTTGTATTTTATTTTCCGGTTCCTATATTTCTGGCACTGATATTAAATGAAATCCGCCACATACATTTTAAGAATGCCGTGCAGACAATGGTGTACATACCGCATTTTGTTTCCATGGTAATTGTTGCCAGTATTACTTATACGCTTTTGAATGAAAAAACAGGAATCGTTAACCTGATAGTAGAGGAATTAACCGGAAAGACGCTGCCGTTTCTGTCGGGTCCGCAGTATTTTCGGCCGATTATCCTGATACAGTCGATATGGAAGGAGACCGGCTGGGGCATGATTGTATTCCTGGCTGCACTGTCCGGTGTGGATGTGGAGCTGTATGACGCAGCCAAAGTGGATGGCGCGGGCAGATGGAAGCAGATGTGGCATATCACGCTGCCGGCTATCAAGGGGACGATCATCGTCATGCTGATCTTAAGAGTAGGTTCTATTCTCAATACAGGGTATGATCAGATTTATCTGATGTCCAACTCATTAAACAGGAGCGTGTCCGATGTGTTTGATACCTATGTTTACAGAGTAGGTGTAGGAAACGGACAGTATTCCTTTTCCACTGCGGTTGGACTGTTTAAAGGCATTGTAGGATGCATTATGGTGATGGGTACCAATTGGATCGCCAAGAGATGCGGAGAAAGCGGTATCTATTAAAACGGGAGGATAACGGAACATGAAGAGTAAAAAAAATCGCATCAAAAGATCGCCGGGAGACCGCGTCACACAGGTACTTATTTATATAGGGGCCGCAGCGGTGGCTGTTGTGGCTGTTCTGCCGTTTTTATATATTGTGGGAGGTTCCTTTGCAACGGAGAGGGAACTGACGGAAAAGCCCTTTTTAATCATCCCCACTGTTTTTTCAACCAATGCATATAAATTTATCATAGAAGACGGGCGTATTTTAAACGGCATGAAAAATTCCGTAATTGTAACCGTAATTGGAACGGTTCTGGCTATGTTTTTTACTACCACATTTGCCTATCCGCTGTCAAAACGGGAGTTCCAGGGGAGGTCTCTGGTGCTGAACCTGGTAATTGTAACAATGGTGTTTTCCGGTGGAATGATCCCCTCTTTCCTGCTGATTAAAGCGCTGGGAATGCTGGATTCCTATGCCGCGCTGACCATCCCTGGGGCGCTTAGCGCCTTTAATATGGTGATTATGAAAAACTTCTTTGAGGGAATCCCGCCGGAGTTGGAAGAGGCTGCCGTGATGGACGGATGTTCAGACGTTGGGGTGTTCCGAAAAATTGTCCTTCCTTTGTCCAAACCGGCACTGGCCTCCATTGGCCTGTTTTATGCGGTAGGCCTGTGGAATGATTATTTCGGCTGCATGCTCTACATCAATACCGAAGCAAAGCAGACGGCCCAGCTGATCTTACGTTCCATCGTTCTGCTGGCTCAGGGCTTTGACCTTAGCGGCAACAGACTGGACTTCGGAGCCAACGGGAATCCGCCGGAACAGGCGGTGAAGCTGGCATCTACGATGGTGACGGTGGTGCCGATTTTGCTGGTATATCCGTTTGTCCAGAAACATTTTACCAAGGGTGTTATGGTGGGAGCGGTAAAAGGCTGACTCCGCACTATGTTCACGCATCATATAATGCTATAATAAATCAAGGAGGAAATGAAAATGAAGGGAAAGAAACTAACAGGGCTCATGCTGGCGCTGATCATGGCGGCAGGAAGCCTGACAGCCTGCGCGGGAAACGGACAGAATGTGTCTGAGAGCACGGCTGAAAAAACCACGGCCGCCGTGGCCGGGAGCACCGGCGCCGCCGGGACGGAGACAACCGCCGGGGACTTCCGTTCGCAGCTGCCGGAGGATTTTGCGGTATCGATTATGTTAAGCGATTACGAAGGCAGCCCCAACAGCGGTGAATATGGCCCGCAGATCAAAAGCATGATCGAGGAATTTACGGGATATAAACTTGATATATGGTGGGTGACCAGCGATAATTTTAAGGACAAACTGTCCACTGTGCTGGCAAGCGGCGTGGATAGCATGCCGATGATCCTTAAGGTGACCGCCACGGATGCTGTAGTGGTTGGCGCAGCACAGAACGGCGCGTTTCAGCCTATTGAGGACTATGTATATGATAAGGACCGCTTTACTTGGATCAGCCAGATGAAGCCGGAGCTGGCCAGAACCTTTACTGTGAACGGGCATTTGTACGGCATTTGCAGCAAGGGAACCATAGGCCGCAACGGCATGGGATATCGGACGGATTGGGCCGAAGCGCTGGGACTTGATACACCGAAAACGGTGCAGGATGTCTATGACATGCTTTACGCATTTACATACAATGATCCCGATGGCAACGGAAAGGATGATACCTACGGATTGAATCTCTGCAGCTATACCGGCCCTCTTAACATCATGCAGACATGGTTTGGATGCGGATCCGGCTGGACAGAAGCGGATGATGGCACACTGGTGCCGGTTCATATGACAGAGGAATATATGCAAGCGCTGGATTGGTTTAAGAAGCTTCAGGATGAAGGTCTGATCGCCAATGACTGGGCCATCAGGGATACTGGCAGCTGGAAGGATGACAACTGTAACGGCCTGGCCGGCATGTTTGTGGATACGCTGGACAATTCCCGCCGCATATGGGATTATTATGTGACGAATGAGATCCCCAGCGTCACCGGCAGCGGGGAATTCGCTTCCATGACCATGGTGCCGGGGATCGCTCCGGATGGGTCCGCAAAGCCTGGAACACAGGCAGCCGAGCAGACCACTTTCTTTGCGGTTACAAAGGCTGCGAAAACAGAGGCGGAGGTTCTGGCCTGCCTGGATTTTCTGGACAAGATGAATTCCGATGAGATGAAGATGCTCTGCGGTTACGGCCTGCAGGATATACACTGGAAGCTGGACGAGAATGGGCAGGTGGTGAAGATCGACCCTGATGATAAGGCTCTTCACAAGGGCACCAGCGGCCTGAATCAGATGCTGCCAAATGTGAACGGGGGCTATGCAGAATGTTATGAATTCGCATGGGATGACCGTGTGGTGGTTCAGAACAAGGCATATGACGATGCTGAGAAGATCGCCGTATTTAACCCGGCCCTTTCCTATACCTGCGGTTCTCCGACTTACACTACCAACGGCGGAAACCTGGATATGATACTGGAAGATGCCAGGACACAGTATATCGTGGGCCAGATCGATAAGCAGGGCCTTGAGGATGCATGGGATCTGTGGTACAAATCCGGAGGAAAAGAGGTTATCGAAGAAGTAAACGCCCAGTATCAGGCGAACAAATAATACGGAAAACTCAAAGGGAAAGCAGGCAGAGCCATGCCTGTTTTCCTGCGTAAAAAAACAGCGGGGGGAGTTATGAAGTCGGAGAAAATAAAAAAACGAACACACAGGCGCACGATACAGATCAGCTTGACAATAATGCCGGTATGTCTGCTGCTTATCTTCGGTATAGTGTCCGGCCTGCTGTATGTGAGGGAGATCAACAGACAGATCAGCCGCTCTCTGGAAATCACGGCGCTCCAGCTTAAGCAGCGGTGCGATGAGATATTGGAGCAGACCGCCCAGGTCTATGGAGAACTGCTTAAAGAAGAGGATATTCGCAGAATCCTCTGCGGAAAACTGCCGGGAATGAGCAGTTATTCCTATATCAGGGATGTGATAGGCCGCCTGGGAGGGCCGGATTATCTGAAGAACTATATCAGCGGTTTTTCCTATCTGAATCTGGAGCATGAATGGGTCCTTTCAAATCGGGGAATGTATACTTTTTCTGAGCTGAACAATCAGGAAGAAATTGACCGGATGTTGGATGATGAGCTGATCTTGCAGAACTGGAAGAGAAAATTCTGGCTGAACGGTACGGATATGGAACAGGACAAAAGCAGGTGTCATGTTCCTCTGGCGGGTCTGTCCTACATCATTCTGGAGCCTTTAATCAGCAGCCCGATACAGGGAGCGCTGGTAGTAAACATGAATACGGATACAATGTTTCGGAGTATCTACAGGCCGGAGAGCGGCTATGAGCTCCTCATATATGACGCCAATGGCGATGCGGTGTATACAACAGCTCCGGATCTGACAGCATCAGCCGGGGAGCTTTTGGAAGATATCACCCCGTCTGCCGGCCAGGACTTTCGCAAATCCGGCATGAAATTCTATGGCATGGTTTCTCCTTCCACAGGCTGTTTTTATCTGGCAGCCTGCCGGCCGGCGGATTTTGGCAGCCTCATGGCGGGATTTGCCGTGATTTTCGGACTGCTGATGCTGGCCGCCATGATTCTGGCACTGTTTGTGCGCAGGGCATATGAGAGGATTTACCGGCCTGTTTCGCAGCTCATAAGCCAGACACAGCGGCTGAACAGTGAAAATACTGAAATTACAGATGAGTTTTTATATCTGCAGCAAAACCTGTCACGGCTTTACCAGGATAACAGCGAGATGGAGCAGCGTCTGGAAAGCCACATAGGGCAGCTGACCGAACTTCTGATGCGCAGGCTCCTGGGCGGTGAGATCGGAGAGGCGGAGATCCTGAACCAGCAAAAGCAGCTGGGAATCCGATCCCGAAACTGTTATGCCATGATATCTGTCACGCTGAAAGGCGGAGAGCGCAGCAATATGGAATCTATGCTGCTGCTGATCGCCGGCAGCATACCTGGAGAAATATTGCAGATGATGCTGATGCCTCCTTATTGGAACGGAACCGAAATCCTGTTTCTGGCAGGGGCGGACAAAGAGAACGAGATTTCTTCTGGGGTGGAGGAATTTCTGGTAAAGCTGGAGGAATATATAGTGATGCGAACCGGTTACTCTGTCCGTGCGGCCGTGAGCAATGTTTATTATCATCTGACACGCACCAATCACGCGTATTATGAGTGTCTGGAGGCCCGGAAATGTGAAGCAGTCTATTATGCGGATGTGGCAGACAGGAAGGAAATTCGCGTCATTTATAACATTAATTTGGAAAAACAGCTGGCAGAGGCGATAGGAAGCGGTGATCTGGATAAAAGCTGCAGTCTGTTTGAAGAATTTATGGAGTGGCTTATGAAGAGCAATGCGCGTCTTTATGAGCAGTCCATGATCCTATACAGGATGCTGACTACCATACTGACCGCGGCTAATAACGCCGGCATATCCGTCAATGAAGTATTTCAGGATGCCCGCCATAACGTTTACCAGGGTCTCTATAAGCTGTATCACCCGGAAGAAATCCGGGAATATTTCATCGGTGAAGTAATAAAACCTGTCATCCATGCGCTGAACAATACACGCAGCGGCGCAGCGGATCAGGTGTGGAACAGGATTGTGGCCCTGATACAGGAAAACGAAGGTGATATTACTCTGGCGGAGTGCGCGGATATTCTGGGCTACCATCCCGGATATATCTGGAGAGTGATGAAGAGCCGGGCGGATATGACATTCGCGGATTATCTGCTTTCCTACAAGCTGGATCTGGCCAAAAAGCTGTTAGAAGAAACGGATATGTCGGTGGCGGATATTGCGGCCAGGCTGCACTATAACAGCCCGCAGAACTTTATTCGATTTTTCAGCAAGATGGAGAAAACCACACCGGGTAAATACCGGACTTTGCACGGAAAAATCCGGGAAACAGAAGGAGAACCGCAAAAATGAATCGAAAATTGGAATTATATTACGACAAACCTGCATTAAGATGGGAGGAAACCCTGCCAGTCGGCAATGGCAGCCTGGGCGCCATGATCTGGGGAGGCGTGCGGGAGGAACTGCTTGGTCTCAATGAGGAAAGCTTGTGGAGCGGATATGAAAGAGATAAAAATAATCCGGGCGCCAGCCACAGCCTTAATGCAGTACGTGAGCTGGTGTTTGCCGGCCGCTGTGCGGAGGCTGAAAAACTGATCCAGGATACGATGCTGGGAGAGTTTAACGAATCTTACATGCCATTGGGAAATCTTCATATTGCCTACCGCAATCTGAAGGAGTCGGATCAGGTCGGCCGATACAGGCGGAGTCTGGATATAGAGAAAGCTATGGCGGCTGTGTCCTTTGAAGCGGACGGGGTGGGCTACCGCAGGGAGATATTTGCCACTTATCCTGGACAGGCGGTAATAATCTGTCTGGAATCAGATCGCCCTTTGATGGAACTTGAGATTTTTCTGGAGTCGCAGCTAAAATGCTGCATTCGGGAAATGGAGGACGCTCTTATATTTAGCGGCAGATGTCCGGAGCATGTGGATCCCTCTTATGTGAGAAAGGGTGAGGAGGCAGTGATCTGGGGATATCGGGGCAGGAGATTTAGCGGAGGCATCCGTGTGCTGTCGTGTGATGGCACTGTTCTGTGTCAGGAAGGCACGCTTCGCGTGGCCGGTGCCTCAGAGCTGGTTCTGTGTTTGGAAGCTGTGCGCCCTTCCAGTATCGAAGGCAGTTACGACCGTATAAAAGAGGAACACGTGCTGGATTATGGAAGGATCTTTGATACGGTTGAACTGTATCTGGGAGAGCAGAAGGATCTGCCCACAGACAGGCGCCTTGAGCAGCTCAAGGAGGGGGAGGAGGATAACGGACTGTTCGCGCTGTATTTCCAATATGGCCGGTACCTGATGGCCGCCTCATCCAGAAAAGGCAGCCTGCCGGCGAATCTGCAGGGAATCTGGAGCTGGAAATTCCAGGCACCATGGAGCTGCAACTGGACCACCAATATCAATTTGGAGATGAACTACTGGCCCGCTCTCTCCTGTGGACTTAAAGAATGCATGGAGCCTTACTTCTCATTTGTGGAAGAGCTGGCTAAGAGAGGCAGACAGACGGCGGCTGTCAATTATCACTGCAGAGGGACGGCCCATCACCATAACGCCGACGGCTGGTATTCCACCAATCCGGTGGGCATACCCTTTGGCGCGGAGGACGGAAAAGAAGGCTGCGCAGCTTATGCCATGTGGCCCATGGGCATGGCCTGGCTGTCACAGGAATTTTACCGTTATTATGAGTACACTAAAGATCGGAAGTTTCTGGAAAACAGGGCATACCCTCTGCTGCGCGATACGGCTTTGTTTCTGGTAGACTGGCTGGTGGAGTACGAAGGATATTATGTGACCTGCCCGTCCACCTCACCGGAGAACAAATACTATGATAAGGACAAAAACAGATGCAGTATTACGGCGGCCAGCGCTATGGATATGGAGCTTACGAAAGAGGTCTTCGAACATTACCTCTCGGTTTGCGCCAAATTGGGTGTGAATGATGATCTGACAGATACAGTGCAGGAACGCCTTGCACGGCTTTGGCCGGTAAGAATCGGGAGCCGCGGTCAAATCCTGGAATGGCTTGAGGAATATCCGGAAGTGGAGCCGGGACACCGCCATCTGTCCCATCTGTACGGGATGTTTCCCGCTGAGCTGTGGGAAGGCGATCAGAAAATGACGGAAGCGTGCCGCATATCCCTGAACGATCGGCTGGAAAACGGAGGGGGATATACCGGCTGGAGCTGTGCCTGGATCATCAATATGTTCGCGGCGCTGAAGGATGGGGAAAACGCGTGGAAATATTTGTACATTCTGCTCACGCGTTCCACCTATCCAAATCTGTGGGACGCCCATGAACCGTTTCAGATCGACGGCAATTTTGGAGGGACCACCGGTATTGCCAATATGCTGGCGACGGACAGAGGCGGCCATGTGGACATTCTGCCGGCGCTGCCCAGGCAGTTTGCCAGCGGTTATGTCAGGGGGCTCTGCCTTAAAGGCAACAAAACAGTGGATATCCGGTGGGAAGACGGCAGCGCCGTTTCCGTGGAGTTTCATGATGCGGATGAGCCGGACTTAGATTCAAAGTAACCGGAAGGATCAAAGGTCCCTTCCTCCATTTCCCGCAGTATCCTTCCCAAAAGCCCGCTGAACTCTCCGGCCAGAACTCCGTCCATATGGCCGTCATAATCCCAATAGCCGGTCATGCTGCGGTCTAAAAACCCGGGGAGCAGCCGGTTGAAGTTCAGGTATGGAACCTCATATGCTTCCATCAGCGAAGAAAAATACCCATCCGCCGCCTGATAGGAATCCCGGAAGCTGTCCGCCGTCTCCTGGGGCACGGGCGTTGTGATCGCGATCAGCTCTATGGAATTTTCCCGGCACAGCTTTACAAGCTTATCAAAATAGTTCAGGGCCAGAGGCTTTACGGCGGATTCGTCCCAGGGGATATTGTTAAAGCCGCCCTTATTTTCTCCCTCTACGCGGTCGCGGTAGATAAACCCTCTGCCGCCGTAATGCCCGACGGAGATATCCAGGACGGAAGGATCGAACTGCCGGTAGGCTTCGCTTCCCTTTAAGCGGAGATTGTCCGCCATCTGCCCGTAGAGATTGCGGTAATAGCACCAGGGCGTAAGAGTGGAGCGGAAGTCCAGCTTCATGATCTTATGCGCGAAATATTCCAGCTTTGCCGCGGAGAAAGGGAATTCCTTGTAAAAAAAGATCTGGGTGGAGCCCCTGCGCTGTTCGTTCATCCAGTAGGAAGGATCCAGCTCATAGACAACTAGGGACGGCTTCTGCGTTTCGAGGGTCAGCTTCAGCAGATAATACATATCGTCCGGATAGGCGTCGGCCATGCAGAGGCTTACGCTGCTGCGGCCCCCTTCGGCGTCCACCGAAGCCGGATCAATACCGTACTGACCGTGGGAGGTGCCCAGAAAAACCGTATCGTACTGCAGACCGTTTCGCAGGTTATGAAGGTTGATCCGCACCGCGTTTGGAGGGATCAGCGCATAGTTTAAAAATGCGTTGGCCAGAATGCAGACGGCGAGAAAAAGCGCCGCAATCCACCATCTCTTCAAGGATTGCTTTTTACCCCCGTCATTTCTATCAGAACTGTGCATAGATGAATCCTCCTCCGGTAATTGTGATCTGTCCCAGCAGGGGGATGGAAAACAGCAGCAGAAGATACAGGGACAGACGCACGATCAGCGGCTTTTTGGCCAGGGATTCCCGGATCTTCACATTGCGTTCCTGAAGCAGGCTCACGGTAAAGAGAACGGCGCATCCCGCGCCCAGCACGAGATAGTCAGCCTTGCCCAGCCCCAGAGACAAGAGGCTTCCGTCCGTGAGCGCTGCAGGCGACAGACCCCGGAAAGTATTTCGCATCATGGTAAACGCTGCCGACAGGCTGGAACCCATATCAAAATACCAGCTGATGTTGACCAGCAGAAAAGTCCGCAGTATCTGAAAAACAGTCCAGGCTCTGGATTTAACCGGTATGTGAAGGGCCTGAAGGAGCTTTGTATAAAGCGGCGCCAGAAGGTTGCTAAGGGCGATGATTATGCCGTTGTAGAGGCCGTATACGATAAATTTCCAGGCGGCGCCGTGCCACACGCCCACCACAAAAAAGATCACCAGGTTCGAAATGCAAACCGGCAGCACTCTGCCCACATGGCGGCCGAAATGCTTTTTCGTAAATTTGCCGAAGCGGTTCATACCCTTGGACAGCGAGAGCGGATAAAACAAGTAATCCTTCATCCAGGTGCCCAGAGTGATGTGCCAGCGGTGCCAGAAATCGGAGATGGATCTGGCGAAATACGGGCGTTTGAAATTCTGATCCAGATGTATGCCGAAGCACTCGGAAGCGCCCATGACCACGTCCATACCTCCGGAGAAATCACAGTAGAGCTGTATGGAATAACCCAGCACCGCCGCGATCACGGCAAATCCCGTGTAGGCTTCGTAGTTGCCGAACACCTGATTCACCAGCACGGCGGCCCGGTCGGCGATGACGATTTTTTTAAAATATCCCCAAACCATCAGCAGAAGACCGCGCTGCAGGGAAGTCAGGTCGAAGCGGTGTTCTTCATAAAGCTGGGGGGATAACCGGTCAAAGCGTCCGATGGGACCCTGCAGCAGCTGCGGGAAGAAGGACACGAACAGGGTGAAGCGGAAAAGATTTCGCTCCGGCGCGTATTTGCCGCGGTAAACATCGATCAGATAGCCCATGGACTGGAAGGTGTAAAAGGAGATTCCGAGCGGCAGCAGCAAAGAAACCCGGGAAAGATCCAGCCCCAATAAGGCGTTGAGGTTATCAATGGCGAAATTCATATATTTCAGCGCGCCCAGGATGCCGAAATTGACCAGCAGCGTGCCTGCAAGAATCAGGCGTTTTTGACGGCGGCAGCGCTCCTTCAGGGCCTTTTTGTCTTCTTTTGGGGCTCCTGCGGGCAGCAGAGCCAGGCGCTTTTTAACGGCATCCTCCCGCTGTTTGATCCAAAGGCCCGCCGCAAATGTGGTCATTGCGGTGGTGAGCAGAAAGCATACCGCCTGCAGCCCTGCGCAGAGGTAAAACACACAGCTGAACAGGAGCAGCCACACCCACTGAAATTGTTTGGGAATCAGATAATAGCCAAGTATGGCCGCCGCCAGAAACAGCAGAAACTCCATGGATATAAATGACATGGGTACCTCCGGTTATTCTTCCTGCAGGCGGTTGACCATATCCATAAGCGCCTTGGCGGAATTGAAATTCTCTGGCACGATATCCCGGGGTGTGATCTCAATATCAAAAGCTTCATTCAATTCGCTTACGATGGACAGGATATCAAAGGAATCCAGATATCCGTCGTCGATCAGCGCAGTGCATGTCTCAAAATCCACATCGGGCTTGAGCTCTTCCAAAATATTCATTAATTCATCCATTTTCATTCTCTCCTATAATAAGTTTGTGTGCCGTCCGGGTTATATTCAGCGAAACGGCGCCGCCTGTGCCGCCGTCTGCCGCGGCGCGTTCAAAAGATCGGTGGGATAAGCTTCCCGCGCCTGAAACATCCCGTGCTGCCTGGAATAGAGCAGCACCGGGGGAAGGCTCCTGCTAAGGAACAGGGAGATCCCCTCCGTAACTGAGTATGCCCCTGTCTTTTCAAATACAAGCAGATCGCCCGGCTGGGGATGTATCAGGGGCAGCTGCTTTACGATCACATCGGCTGTTGTGCACAGCGAACCGCAGACTGTGCAGGAAGAAGGCCCTTTACCGTCTCCCGCCGGGCTTTGCGGCAGATGGCGGATAAAAGGGAGCTTCATGGCCATGGTCTGACCGTAATAGTTGAGCTGGTGTATGCCCCCGTCCACGATGCAGTAGTTCTGGCCGCTGTTTGTTTTGCAGTCGGCGATGCGGGTCAGATAATAGCCGCAGCCCGCCGCGAGAAAGCGGCCCATCTCCAGGACGACGTTCCCTTTAAAACGCAGGTTTTCGATGGCCCGGGACAGCTCCGCCAGGACATTTTCTTCCGGATAAGCGGCTTCCCCCTGAAAATAGGGGGTATACAGGCCGGGGCCAAACTCCAGTGTATGAAGCGTAAGGCCTGTTTCCGATTCGATGCGGCAGCAGAACTCATCCAGCCGTGCAAGCTCCTTAAGGATCGGTTCTGTTTTCTTCTTTTGGGTGCCGGAATAATACTGGATGCCGCGGATATCCAGATGCGGGTAATGAAGCGGGCGCGTCGCATGCTTTAAGATGGTTTCCTCATCCATGCCGAACTGATTGCCGCTGGTGAGCCTCATGAGCACCGGTATCTGTATGCTTCGGGCGGCGGCACAGCTTTCCAGCAAAGAAAGCTGCCGTTCGGATTCGGCCGTATAGACTGCGGCGCCCCCCGTGTCCATGACATGGCAGATCTCCTGCGCTTCTTTATTCACTCCGGATAAGACGATGCTGTCCGCTGGAATGCCTGCCCGTTTGCAGATCGCATATTCTCCGGGAGAACATACCTCATAACCTGCGGACAGTCCGCAAACGGCCCCTGTCAGGAAAGGATTGGCCTTCATGGCATAGCAGATTTCGGCCCGTCCCCGGAAGTATCCCGAGACGGTTTCGATGCGCTCTTTAAACGCGTCCAGATCAAATACATAGGAAGGCGTGCCGTATTCTCTCGCTGCCCGCATCAGCAGTTCGTCATTCATAGCGACCTCCTTAAAAGCTGCCTGTCAATTTTTCCGTTTTTAGTAATCGGCAGGGCTGGCATATTGCGGTAAAGATTCGGGAACATGTAGCGGGGAATCCGCCTGCCTAACTGGACGGCGATTTCCTTCTTATCAGCGCTGCCCTCATAGAAGGCGGCAATTTTGTTCTTTTCCTCCAGATAAATGCAGCAGGCCCGCGTCACTCCGTCGCAGGCATCCAGCGCGGCTTCGATCTCGCCCAGCTCTATGCGGTGCCCCATGTGCTTGATCTGAAAATCCCTGCGGCTTTCAAAGTACAGGAGGCCGTCTTCGCCGTAATGGGCCAGGTCACCGGTCCGATAGACCGTTTCCGGATAGCGGTCATTCAGAGGATTCTGTACAAATGCCGCAGCGGTTTTTTCCGGATCTCTGTAGTAACCCAGCGAAAGGGCGGTGCCCGTGACACAGAGTTCTCCGCTCACGCCGGGTTTTGTGACCGGGCGGTCCTCTGTGTCCAGCAGAAATACGGACTCGTTGGGAAACGGGATTCCGATCGGAAGCGTTTCACCGGGCGCAAACGTTTTGTCCACAATATAATAGGTACAGTTGCATGTGATCTCCGTCGGCCCGTACAGATTGACAAAGAGGGCGTCCGGCAGATGTTCCCTCCATATATTCAGATGGGATACGGGCATCACTTCCCCGCTGAACAGAATCTTGTTCAGATGGGTGGGCACACGGTAGGAAAAGCCGTTTAATGTGCTGATGATGCACAGGGCCGATACGGCCCAGATGGCCGTGGTGACCCGGCGTTCACAGAGATAATCCAGCAGCTTTGCCGGAAAGGAAAACAGCTGTTTCGGCAGGATCTCCATCGTGGCCCCGGCCTTTAAGGTGGCGTAGATATCCTTAACGGACACGTCAAAATCAAAGGGCGCCTGATTTCCTATGACATCCTGCGCGGTGATGGAGAAGAGCTCCGTGAAATACTCCATAAAATCGATGACGCTTCTGTGGCTGACCACCACGCCCTTGGGCCGTCCGGTGGAACCGGAGGTGAAGATCCCGTACAGAGGGTCCGTATCCAGCGCCTGCCTGCGTATTTCCTCAAGTGCCGCCTCATCTTTCACGGCCTGCTCCCACAGCTGCAGCGGCAGCAAAGGACCTTCATAGTCCAGGTTCTCTGCCTTCTTTTCACAGCCGCCGCCGATAAGCAGCGCTTCCGGGCGCAGCGTGTCCAGTATTTGATTGAGCCTGGCATCCGGCTGTGAGGGGTCCAGCATGACATAGAAACAGCCCGCGTAAACAATGCCCATAAAAGCTATGATCACATCCGTGCTCTTATCGGCCAGCACGGCCACCGGAGAGCGTCTTAAGAAGCGCTGCGCCAGTGCGGAGCCGCTTCTTTTGGCCTTATTTAGAAGCTCGCGATAGGTACAGCTTCCGTGTTCATCGGCAAAGGCTGTCTTGTCCGGATATTTTGCTGCGGAATTTTCCAGATAGTCCAGTATGTTGTTCATGGTATTCCTCATTCGGTTTATTGTCATTTTTAGAGTCTAACACAGATTGCAGCCAGGTTCAAGGCGGCCGGCCCCAGGACAGCAAAATGTAAGCAATTGTTAAGAATATGAGTGTTGCTGTTCACGGATTTGTTAACGTCCCGCGCATGGCGGGGCAGAGTATAGTCCTCATAGGGACGCGCTCTCGCTCCGTGAAGCGCGCAGCGGTTCTAACGCTGCAAACTACGCAGCGAAAGAACCGGCGGGCTTCAAGGGATCCCTATGAGGACTATACTCTGCCCCGCCATGCGCTGCTTGATCGGCAGCCGTGAACAGTAACATATGAGTGTTCAGCAAATAAAGCAAATAAATATTTAAAAGACGTTGATATGAAGGATATTTTGGATTATGATAGTAGAATGAATGACATTAAAATACATATAATACGGGGTAGAGTCCGAATGAAGCTGAACAAGTCCGATAATAAAAAGGGTTTTACATTGGTGGAGCTGATTGTGGTGCTGGTGATCCTGGCCATTTTGGCCGCCATACTGATCCCCACACTGACCGGATATATTGAAAAAGCCAGGGAAAAGAAACTGATCTCCGAGGCGAGAGGCCTGTTCGTAGCCGCCCAGGCCACGATATCGGAACAGTATGCGGTCAATGCCGATTTTAAGAGTTCCCTGATACAGTCGGGAGCGGGCAAGGAAAAATACGGGCGTGTCACCAACTATATGCTTTATATGGTACAGAACAGCAAGAAAGCGGACAATAACGCCGTCCATATAGCCATAGCGGAGCAGGTTTTAAAATATCTGGACAGCGCGGATAAAAAGACAGCCACCTATAAGATGAACAACTCCCACAACCCGCTTGGTATAGAAGTCAGCGCCTATGAGAAGCAATACAAACAGCCGGGCATCATCATCTGTTACGACGCTTGGGGCAGAGTGGTATTCGTGGAGTTCGGCAGTGACGGCATGCTGGTCCACATGGACAGCGACGGCACGATAACCGTAACAAAGAACGGAGTCTTTTCAAGATATCCGGAGGGAGACTAAAATGATTGACAGATCTTCCTCATAATACTATAATGATACTGGTTTTTTGTGCCCATCGGGCATGGAATATAAAATAAGAGGCTTTCACAAAGGAAAGAGAGAGAACGGTTTTTATGAAAATGAAACGCGAAGATGTAAGAAATGTAGCGATAATTGCGCATGTTGATCATGGCAAAACGACTCTGGTGGATGTATTGCTGAAGCAGAGCGGTGTTTTTCGAGAGAACCAGGAGGTCGCGGAACGCGTTATGGACTCCAACGATATCGAGAGAGAGCGCGGCATCACGATTTTGTCTAAAAACACTGCGGTGCAGTATAAGGGAACCAAGATCAACATTGTGGACACCCCCGGCCATGCGGATTTCGGCGGGGAGGTGGAGCGCGTGCTTAAGATGGTCAACGGCGTGATTCTTGTGGTGGATGCCTTTGAAGGTTCCATGCCTCAGACGAAATTCGTTTTGAAAAAGGCCCTGGAGTTAGACCTTTCGGTGATCGTATGTATCAACAAGATCGACCGTCCGGAAGCGAGGCCCTCTGAGGTTATCGATGAGATTCTGGAACTGTTAATGGATCTGGAAGCGTCTGATGAGCAGCTGGACTGCCCGTTTTTGTTCGCCTCAGCCAGAGACGGCTATGCGGTGCGCAGCCTGGACGATCCCCACGTGGACATGTCCCCGCTGTTTGAGACGATCGTCTCACATATACCGGCGCCCGAGGGAGATCCCGATGCGGATACCCAGATGCTGATCAGCACCATTGATTATAATGAATATGTAGGCCGCATCGGCGTAGGAAAGATCGATAACGGCTGCCTGAAAGTCAATCAGGAGGTTGTGATCGTCAATGCCCATGACCTGGGCAAGCAGCGGCGCGTAAAGGTCAGCCGCCTGTATGAGTTTGACGGGCTGAACAAGGTGGAGGTGGAGAGCGCCACCGTAGGATCCATCGTGGCTGTATCGGGTATTTCCGATATCCATATCGGGGATACGCTCTGCTCACCGGAAAATCCGATGCCGATTCTGTTCCAGAAGATATCCGAGCCCACCATTGCCATGAATTTCCTGGTTAACGACAGCCCGTTAGCGGGGCAGGAGGGGAAATTCGTCACCTCCAGGCATCTGCGCGACCGTCTGTTCCGTGAATTAAATACGGATGTCAGCCTGCGGGTGGAGGAGGTCACGCCTGACTGCTTTAAGGTATCCGGACGCGGAGAGCTGCATCTGTCCGTACTGATTGAGAATATGCGCCGTGAAGGCTATGAATTTGCTGTCAGCAAGGCGGAGGTTTTATATAAAAAGGATGAAAGAGGGGCTCTTCTTGAGCCCATGGAGTTAGTATACATCGATGTGCCGGATGAATTTTCCGGCAATGTGATCCAGAAGTTAAGCCTCCGCAAGGGCGAGCTGCAGGGCATGGCGCCGGGAAACGGCGGCTATACAAGGCTGGAGTTTTCCATCCCCAGCCGCGGCCTGATCGGCTACCGCGGGGAATTCATGACGGATACCAAGGGCAACGGTATCTTAAACCAGTCCTTTGAAGGGTTCGGCCCTTATAAGGGGGATATATCCTACCGCAAGCAGGGTTCCCTGATCGCGTATGAATCGGGAGAAACCATCACCTACGGCCTGTTTAATGCCCAGGAAAGAGGGGATCTGTTTGTAGGCCCCGGCGAAAAGGTATATGCCGGCATGGTAATCGGCCAGAATCCCAAGGGGGATGACATTGAGGTAAACGTCTGCAAGAAAAAGCAGCTGACCAATACCCGTGCTTCCGGATCGGATGACGCGCTCAAACTGGTTCCCAGGAAAGATTTAAGCCTGGAGCAGAGCCTGGAGTTTATCGAGACCGATGAGCTTTTGGAGGTGACCCCCAAAAACCTCCGTATCCGCAAAAAGATTCTGGACCCTGTGATGAGAAAACGTGCGGCCCATAACGCGAAATCATAAGGTACGATACAGATTCATAATTTTGTAAGATAATTTCATAATTCTGGCGCTTGTGCCCGGTGTGCGGCTGTGCTATCATGAGAGTTGATGTGATTTAGACATATAACCATAAAAGGGGTAGACCGTCAGAATGAAAGATTACAGATTCGACAGAGAATATATGGAATGTGTATCAGATATACTGGAGCATCCGGTGTTTAACAGGCTGGATGAGTTCACGCAGCACGCGGGCAGCAGCCGCAGAGACCATTGTATCCAGGTATCCTACCTGGCCTATACGATCTGCAAAAAAAGAGGGCTGGATTATGTTTCCGCCGCCAGGGCAGGTCTGCTGCACGATCTGTTCCTGTATGACTGGAAGGATGTATACCGCCGGTTCGGCGGCCTTTATCACGGCTTCGACCATCCTAAGGCGGCGCTGGAAAATGCGGAAAAGTATTTTGAGCTGAATGAAAAAGAGCGCAATATCATTCTGCGCCATATGTTTCCGCTGACATTGATACCGCCCAGATATGCGGAGGGCCTTGTTATTAATTATGCGGATGAGCGCTGCTGTGCTGCGGAGGTATTTTCCGTGATGCGTGCGAAGATGCAGGATCGGTACCGCAGGCTGGCTGTGAAAGCGCAGTCCGCCCGGGGTTAAGATACAAAAACGATTAGCGGCATTTACAAGGAGGAAAAGGTATGATTTATTCATCTGTTTATGCGAGTCCGTTAAAGGGAGAATATCCGGCGGCGGTTGTGAAGGCTCTGGAATATCTGAAAGCCAATGATTTCAAGAACATGGAGCCGGGCCGTTACGATATAGACGGAGACAAAATGTACGCTCTGGTGCAGAACCTCACTACGGAGCCGGTGGAGAAGAGAAAGCCGGAAGGACATCTGGACTATATCGATGTGCAGTATCTGGTAGCGGGAGAAGAGGTCATCGGCTGTGTGCCTGATACCGGTAAATTCCCCAAAAATAAGGTGGAAGGAAAGGATATGATCTATTTCCAGGATGTGAGCGGGGAGACCTTCGTAAACATGGTACCCGGAGATTTCTGTGTGTTCTTTCCCAGCGATATCCACCGTCCCGGCGTGCAGGCCAATGAATCCATGACTGTCCGTAAGGTAGTGGTTAAGATCAGTACAGAACTTATTTGAGCATAGGCTAAAGGCACGTGACGTGGGCTGTTTAGAAAAAGCGTCATCCGTGAAAGGGGCTGTCACACCGGTGATTGAAAAATCATAGGTGTGGCAGCCCCTTTCTCATGGGTGCGCCTGGCAGCGCCTGATTCTTTTTAATGCTCCAAGAGCCGTTTCCTGCATTCTTCAATGACGGTTTCCATGGCCCGGCTGCCTGGAGCGCCCAGGGTGACGCGCTTTTCCACGCAGGTTTTCAGGCTGATAGCCTCATAGATGTCCTGTTCGAACACAGGAGAGATATCCTTATAGTCTTCAAGGGGCAGTTCCTCAAGAGAGAGTCCCTTTTCGATACAGCGAAGCACCAGCTGTCCGATGATACCGTGTGCATCGCGGAATGGCACGCCGCGGTTAACCAGATAATCCGCAGCGTCGGTTGCGTTTGTGAAGCCTCCCATGGCGCTTTTTTCCATCCGGGGACGGTTTATGCGCATGGTGGAGATCATGCCCGTAAACAGCGCCAGACAGCCTTTGGTGGTGTCTATGGCGTCAAATGTGAGCTCCTTATCCTCCTGCATGTCTTTGTTATAAGCAAGAGGAAGTCCCTTCATTGTGGTGAGCAGCGACATCAGCGCGCCGTAGACACGGCCGGTCTTTCCGCGCACAAGTTCCGCGATATCGGGATTCTTCTTCTGCGGCATGATGCTGCTGCCGGTGCTGTAGGCATCGTCCAGTTCCACGAACTGATACTCGTTGGAGTTCCAGAGAATGATCTCTTCCGAAAAACGGCTTAAATGCATCATAATCGTGGACATAGCGCCAAGAAGCTCAATCAGGTAATCTCTGTCCGCGACAGAATCCATGCTGTTTCGCGTCGCCTGATCAAAGTCCAGAAGCTTCGCGGTATAGGCGCGGTCCAGGGGATAGGTGGTGCCGGCCAGGGCACCGGAGCCAAGCGGACAGGTATTCATCCGCCGGAAGATATCCTCCAGGCGGGTGCGGTCACGGTAGAACATCTCAAAATAGGCTCCCAGATGATGGGCGAGAGTGATGGGCTGCGCCTTCTGCAGGTGGGTGAAACCCGGCATATAGGTCTGCGTATGCTGTTCCATCAAGGTGAGCAGTTCCTTAAGCAGGCTGTTTACCAGCTCTTTGAGTTCCAGAATCTCGTCTCTTATATAGAGCTTCATGTCCAGGGCCACCTGATCGTTGCGGCTGCGGCCGGTATGAAGCTTTTTCCCCACATCGCCGGTGCGTTCGATCAGCGTTGCCTCCACAAAACTGTGGATATCCTCACAGGATTCATCAATGGTCAGAATGCCGGATTCGATATCATTTTGTATGCCCTTTAAGCCTTCAATGATCTCGTCCCTCTCTTCCTCTGTCAGGATCTGCTGTTTGGCAAGCATGGTGACGTGGGCAATACTGCCCCGTATGTCCTGTTTATAAAACCTTTTATCAAAGGATATGGAAGCATTAAAGGCATTCACCAGCTCGTCGGTTTCTTTGGTAAATCTTCCTCCCCATAATTTCATGACTTACTCTCCTTTTCTGGCGTTTTTCTGTTTGGTGGCTTTTCCGTGCTTTCTTAACGTACGGTTGGCTAACAGCGGGTCCGTCTGCGCGAGGGACGGCCGTGAAGGCCCTTCGGCTTTGACCGTGCTGTCTGCGGCGGTGCTGCCGGCAGTATTAACCGCGGTCTTGCCCGAAGCGCTGCCTGCGGCAGTCTTCCCGGAAGTGTTAACCGCAGCGGTGATGTTAACGGACGCCGTGATATTTAAGGTGTCCGGGGCGTTGACAGAAGCAGTCGTGTTTATAACGTCGGCCGTGCTGACGGTAGCGGTGGCACTGATGCCGTCCGTCTGCAGGGAGGCGTCCGCCTTTTTACGGTTATCCTGATTATGGGCGGCAGTGCCCGGAGTGACGGTCCCTGCGCCGTCAGATTCCGGCTGCGCGGCGGTTACTTCGGGTTCCGGTACGGCAGTTTTCGGTACGTCCAATCCCGGTCCGTCGTACGCCGGTGTATCGAATTTTAATGTGCCGGATTCGGATGTGCCGGATTCGGGATGAGCTGCATATCCGTCCGCATGCTGCAGCGCGTCCATGGCTTCCATGAGTTCGCCTGTATCCATTGCAGACGGGAAGCCTGTATCAGCCGGTGTGCCGTTTAAGCCCAAGTCCGCTGCATCTGTGGAGAGCCAGCCGTCCGCTCCGGGCTCCATAGCAGCGCTATCCTCCGGGGCCCCTCCGTTACCGCGTTTTTTGGCCAGATAACGGGAGACAATATAGATCAGGATCAACAGGATTGCCGCATTTACCGTAATCAAGAGCCCCAGGCCTAAGCCCTCCGGCTGATAGGTCAGTTTCACGGTGTGTTCACCGGCGGAAAGAGGAACGCTGATAAAAGTATCGGCAAATATGCTGATTGGGGTTTTAGCGCCGTCCACATACAGTGTCCAGCCCTTGTCATAAGGGATGGAGGTGAATAAAAGACCGCTTTCCTTCACCGATATGGTGGCATCCACCGCTGTGTCGGAATAGGAAAGAACCTGAAGCGGCTGTTCCTTTAATTTATCAGTGGCTTCGATCAGATTGTCATTGACCACCCGGTAGAGGCTTCCGCTGATGGAGACATCATCGCCTGCAGTCAGGGAAATAAGGTCGCCTGCTTCGCATACGCCCAGATCCAGCAGAAAACCTCTGTCCACATGGCTGAAGCTCTTGCTGCGGCCGCCCATGGCGGCATCCACATCCTTGACGCTCCGGTTGGTAATATAGGCGAAAATGTGGCCGCCTTCTTCCAGCGTAGCCTCCAGGGTATCGCCGTTTGCACTGGAACTGACTGTTTCCAGCACTTCTCCGGATCCTGCCGCCCTGGATACAAAATCATTCTGGATGACCGCAGGATTGCCCAGACCGGTGTTCCAGGTGTTGTCAAGTTCCAGCGGCACCATAAAGCCCAGCGGGAGCGCGCAGAGATTTTCGTAGAGATAGGCCTCTCCGGCAGTGGCGCTTAGAGTATACAGGCTGCTGTCCGGCAGAGCTTCCGTGGTCAGCGTATATTTTATGCCCAGCAGCGCGCCCATAAGCGGTGTGCCGCCGGTATAGCTGTAGGCATTTGTGGAAGATTCCATGCCCATCTTTTTATAGAAGTCACTTAAGTTCGCATTGGCGGTAGAAGAGAAGGTGGAGGCTGATTGATAACCCACCCAGGCGCCGTCGTTTTTGGTCTTCAGACTGAGCTTTTCGATCCGGTAAAAGCTGTCGTCCTTTTCGCGGGCGGATGATGTCAGTTCCTGATATTCCTCCGTATAGCGCAGGTAACCGCTGCGGCTGGTGGTGGTCACGCTGGTAACGGCGGTGTTGAGCGCCGATTCAATGATCACTATGACAAACAGGATGCTAAGCAGAGTGATTCTGGTGATTTTCATGCGTCTGTAGAGGTACAGGCACAGTGCATAGAGCCCCAGGAAGATCAGGCTGACATAGTATACGTGAAAAGAGAGTTCCGGCGCGTCGATGATCTTTTCCATCAAGAGGATCAGGATGGCCGCTCCCCAGAAGCAGCCCACCAGCGATTTGGTGCTGTAGGTCCGTATGTCCCTGCAGCCCTCATAGCAGATGGCCAGCAGCACCGCAATATATAAGAAGGACTGGCGGCAGGGAAGGCTGTTGGGATAATGAAAGCCGTGCCAGATGAAGTTGGGCACATTGGTGGCGAAGCAGAAGAGCAGGAAAAACAGCAGCGCCAGCTTTGTGATCTTTTCTTTATAGGGCACGTTTTTATTCATAATATAGAACGGCAGCGCTATAAATACAAATACGCCGCAGTAGATATTGGGCCAGTGCTCCAGTCCGATTTCCACCTCCACATTGACCAGATGGCGGGAGAGCATGTCAAATACGGAGAAGTAGCTCTTCCAGTCCGTGGGAAATGTGGAATCCGCGGAGGCCGTCATCTTTAAAGCAAAAATCTCCGGCAGCAGGATACAGGCGGCCAGCGCTCCGGCAATCAGCGAAAAAATGCCGAAGTTTACGATCGGGCGCAGATAGTTGGTGCGCACCTGCACGCGGATTTCATTGCCGTCATCGTCGCGCTGTCTTTTGTAAGTGCAGGCCGGCAGATTGATCATGCAGACGATAAAATAAAGCACCATGAACAGGCACAGCATGATCGCGATGTAATAATTAGAAAGGATCGCCATGCCGAGCGTAACGGTGTAGAGCATGAACTTATTTTCATATACCAGCCTCTCCAGGCCCAGGATGACTAACGGAGCTAAGAGAATGCAGTCCAGCCACATGATGTTCCAGCTGTAGGCGGCCATATAGCCGGACAGGGCATAGAATACCGCAAAAAATGTGATGCCGAGATCCTTGGTTTTATTGTGGCAGCTTAAATAGTACGCGAAGGTTAAGCCCGACAGGCCGATCTTGATCACGATCAGGTAGGTCATGAACTCGATGATAAATCCCTTGGGACAAAGGATTAACAGGAAATTTAGCGGGCAGGAGAGATAATATCCCAAAAGGGAGATAAAATTGGTGCCAAGACCGATATTCCAGCTGTAGGCAAGGCTGCCGCCTCCGGTCAGCTTGCGCTGCAGCTCCGCAAAAAACGGCGCATACTGGTGATACATATCGGTCCTCAAAAAGCTGTTATCTCCAAAAGGGTAGATTTCCTTCCCTGCAAAAATACCCACCATGATGATGACGGGTATAAAAAAGGCCAGGATGAAGGGCAGCTTTTCGTTCAATGGGGTTTTAGTTTTGATGCGTTTCGTTTGTTCCATTCATTTACCTCATCTTGCATTTTTGATCATTTCTTTTTGAAAATGACCAGTTTGCTGAACACATAATTGATAATCATTACGAATACGTTGGATATGATTTTCGCCAGAAGCTTCATCATATGCAGGTATTCCACGGCAAAGATCATAAACAGCATATCTGCCGCCAGAGAAACCAGACGGGCTCCGATAAAGCCGGCGGCCTCTTTGCCTACCAGCTTTATTTCCCAGCTTTTGCTCTCAAATACATAAAGCTTGTTGGTGACAAAGGCGAAGGCCACTGCGGCAATCCAGGCGATGACATTGGCCACCTTATAATCCATAATGTATTCACAGAGATTAAATACTACGATGTTGATGACGGTGGTCAGCACACCGAACACCACATAGCTGATGGTTTCCTTATTAATGACTTTCTTGATCAGTTCCTTCATTTGATGCTTCATCTCCTAAGTTTGTTTGGCGGACGATATAGATCGGCCGTTTTTTTGTCTCCATATAAATGTGAGCGATGTATTCTCCCAGTATTCCCACCGACAGCTCGATGATGCCTCCTAAAAACAGCACAGCGGACAGCGTGGTGACATATCCCGGCACGGCGATGCCGGATACCATGGTCTGGATCAGCGTGGCGACGATGTAGATAAAAGCGAATACGCAGATCACAAAACCCATGCCGGATACGAGGCGAAGAGGTGCGACAGAAAAGGAAGTGATTCCGTCCAGGGCGTATTTAAACAACCCCCAGAAGCTCCACTTCGTGGTTCCGATCTGCCGTTCCACATTTTCATAAGGGTACCATTTGGTGGAGAATCCCACCCAGGTGAAGATGCCCTTGGAAAAACGCTCAATCTCCGACAGCTGCAGGATCGCATCCACCATCTTGCGGCTCATGATGCGGAAATCCACCGCGCCATAGGGGATCTTAATATCCGACATGGCATGGCTTAGCCGGTAAAAAGTTCTGGAAAACAGGCTGCGGACCTTTGATTCGCCGTTTCGGTTGGAGCGCATGGCCGCGCAGCAGTCGTATCCTTCTTTCAGCCCTTCGATAAAATCGGGGATCATGGCCGGCGGATGCTGCAGATCCGCGTCCATGACGATCACATAATCCGCTGTGGTGGCCTTTAAGCCCGCGTACATAGCGGCTTCCTTGCCGAAGTTGCGGGAAAAGGACAGGTAAAGGATATCCTTATGCTGACCGGCAAGATGTATGAGTTTGTCCAGGGTTTTATCCCTGCTTCCGTCATCCACCATGATAAAACGGAAGCTGTAGCCGTCTATGCGGTTTGTAACCTTGGTTGTTTCTGTATAAAAAGTATCAAGTCCTTCTTCTTCGTTATAACAGGGTACAACGATATCTACAGAGGGCATGGCAGTTCCTCCTCTTTTTGTCTGTGTCTTCCTCTAAAGCTGCGGCAATCTTTTACTATTGTATTATAGTGTGTTTGAAAAGTAAATGAAATTATTATTCATAAATTCTTAATTTCTGCATAAACATTATATATATGGGATATGTGGCTCTATCTATGCAAAGAGAGCATAGTTATAGTATCAACAAAAATCCCTGTCACAAACACATCGTAAGAGGAGGAAAATACAAATGTCAGAGAAAGTGATTGAAAACAACAAAGTGGTGGTGATCGGAGAGGTGATATCGGATTTCACCTTCAGCCATGAGGTATTCGGGGAAGGGTTTTACCTTACGGAGATACTCGTGAACCGCCTAAGCGACCAGGTGGATGTGATTCCGCTGATGGTGTCGGAGAGACTGATGGATATCAATGCGGATTACAAAGGGCTGACGGTGAAGGTGAACGGGCAGTTCCGCTCGTATAACCGCCATGAAGGCATGAGAAACCGCCTGGTGCTGTCCGTGTTCGTCCGTGAGGTGGAATTTGTAGAGGAATTTACGGATTACACAAAAACCAACCAGATCTTTTTGGACGGATACATCTGCAAGGAACCCATTTACAGGAAAACACCTCTTGGAAGAGAAATAGCGGATCTTTTGGTGGCGGTGAACCGTCCCTATGGAAAATCCGATTACATACCCTGTATCGCCTGGGGTAGAAATGCCAGGTATGCATCCTCTTTCGATGTGGGAGGCAGAGTGAAGATCTGGGGCAGAGTGCAGAGCCGCGAATATGTGAAAAAAATAGATGAGGTGGACAGCGAAAAGCGCGTGGCGTATGAGGTGTCCGTCAGCAAATTGGAGTATGTGGAGTAAACTTATGGATAGATAATATTGCAAAACCCGCCATCTAATGGTAAAATGTACCCAATAGTCAATAACCGGAGACGACGGTTAGGAGGTACTGTTATGGGGAATGGTGAAATATCTGTTTACTGCGGCGGAGGAATCGGCAAGACGATGATGGCCATCGGCAAGGCGGTCAGGTCGGCAAATTCGGGAAAAACCGTGATCATGATACAGTTTTTAAAAGGCAGGTCTCCGGAAGGTGTGGAGGTTCTTGCGAGGCTGGAACCGGAAATCCGGCTGTTCCGTTTTGAGAAGTTCGAGAAGCACTATGAGGAACTGTCCGAGGAGGAGCAGAAGGAAGAGGCGAGAAATATCCAAAACGGCGTGAACTTCGCAAGAAAGGTCATGCTGACCGGAGAATGCGATGTGCTGATTTTGGATGAGATATTAAGGCTTATGGATGAAGGCCTGTATACGGTAGAGGAGCTCTTAAAGCTGGTACAGTCCAAGGCCGATGATATGGAGCTGGTGCTTACTGGCAGAGTGCTGCCGGATGAGCTTAAACCGTATGTGAATTTCATATCCAAGATCGAAGCATAAATACAAAAAACTGTTTTACTATTCATGGCTGCCGATAAAGCAGCGCATGTCGGGGCAGTATATGGTCCTCATAGGGATCCCTTGAAGCCCGCCGGTTCTTTCGCTGCGTAGTTTGCAGCGTTGGAACCGCTGCGCGCTTCACGGAGCGAGAGCGTGTCCCAATGAGGACCATATACTGCCCCGACATGCGCGGGAAGTTAACGGCAACTGTGAATCGTAACAAAACTGCTTTTCGGGCCGAAATTTTGCGTTGACAATGCAGTCCAACAATGCTATTATGAAAATCAGAATAGATTGAGGTAGAGGTTGCGTAAATCAAGAGTATCATATCGTATGTGTCAGGCACAGAAGAGGGTATGAGAAAGGGAGGAGCGCCGAAGGAGAGATATGCCTGCACATATATTTCCTGGGCATATGGCGAACAGCCATATGACTGTCACCATAAGGTGGAGAGCTACTGGTATCGAAAGGTTGTGCCGAGGCACAAACGACAGACACTAAGAGTTGGCGGCTCCGCCGGCTCTTTCTTTTTTTATTCAATAGATATGTACAGTAAACCAATTCTAGGAGGATATGAGATGGCTATTTTCACCGGCGCCGGAGTTGCGCTTATTACACCTTTTAAAGATAACAAAGAAGTAAACTATGATAAACTGGCTCAGATTCTGGAAGATCAGATTGCCAATAAGACGGACAGCATCATCATCTGCGGGACGACAGGAGAGGCTTCCACTCTGACCCATGAGGAGCACCTGGACGTGATCCGCTACGCGGTGAAGGTGGTCAATAAGAGAATCCCTGTGATAGCCGGTACCGGCTCCAACTGTACGGACACGGCGGTTTATCTGTCGCAGGAAGCGGAGAAGGCCGGAGCGGACGGACTCCTTGTGGTCACTCCTTATTATAATAAGGCCACACAGAAGGGGCTGATCGAACATTTCACCCTGATCGCAGATTCTGTGAAGCTGCCCATCATCATGTATAATGTCCCCAGCCGCACGGGATGCAACATCCAGCCGGCTACGGCGGCCTATCTGGGCAAAAATGTGGAGAACATCGTGGGCATCAAAGAAGCCAGCGGGGATATCAGCCAGGTGGCTATGCTGCAGCATCTGGCCGCGGGATGCCTGGATGTATATTCAGGAAATGACGACCAGATCATACCGCTGTTATCCCTGGGCGGTAAAGGTGTGATCTCTGTGCTTTCCAATGTGGCCCCGAGGCAGACCCATGAAATCTGTCAGAAGTTTTTTGATGGGGATGTGGCCGGAGCCGCGCAGATGCAGCTGGATGCGATTCCGTTAATCTCGGCTTTGTTCTGTGAGGTGAATCCGATTCCTGTGAAAGAAGCGATGAATCTGATGGGATGGGAAGCAGGACCCACCAGAAGGCCTCTTTCTCCCATGGAACCCCAGAATGTGGAGAAGCTTCGCAAGGCTATGGAGGAGTACGGAATCGCGTTAAAGTAAACCGCACGGAATCTCTGCCCGGGTGGCGGAGAACGTGCGCCGAAGAAAAGAGGAAGAGAAAATGGTTCGAATCATAATGCACGGATGTAACGGAAAAATGGGACAGGTGATCACAGGGCTGGCGGACCGGGACGGCGACGTTGAGATCGTTGCGGGAGTGGACCCGATGGACAGCGGAATGAATACCTATCCTGTATTCCCGTCCATAGACCTGTGTGATGTAGATGCGGATGTGATCATAGATTTCGCCTCGGCGAAAGCGGTGGATGCGCTGCTTGATTACAGCGTCAGGAGACAGATTCCGGTGGTGCTCTGCACTACGGGCTTAAGCGAGGAGCAGCTTGCACATGTAAAGCGCGCGAGCGCTTCAGTGGCGGTGCTTAAGTCGGCCAACATGTCTCTCGGCATCAACGTGATCTCGAAACTTTTGAAGGAAGCTGCAAGGACGCTTGCGGATGCGGGATTTGACATTGAAATAGTGGAGAAACATCACAATCAGAAGGTGGATGCTCCCAGCGGCACCGCTCTGGCGCTTGCGGATGCGATCAATGAGGAAATGGGCGGCAGGTATGAGTATGTCTATGACCGTTCCGGTGTCCGCGAAAAGAGATCCAGCGGCCAGATCGGCATACAGGCTGTGCGCGGCGGCAGCATCGTAGGCGAGCATGAGGTGATATTTGCAGGTACGGACGAGGTGATAGAGATTAAGCATACCGCTTATTCCAAAGCGATCTTTGCCAAAGGCGCTCTGCAGGCGGCTAAATATCTGGCGGGCAAACCGGCCGGTTGGTATGAGATGAAAGATGTGATAGGCTGATAAAAGGGGATGCAGGTTTTAGTGCCTGCATCCCCTTTTGCTTTGGTGCGCCTCTGGGCGCACCGCATTACATCCCATCATTTCAAAAAACTGTTCTCGTACAGCATATCTTGATAGACCGTGAGAGGAACCGTGAATTCCACCTCTCCCATGTATCCCGGAGCAACATCATATTCGTCAAATACGATGACGAGATTGCGGTCCGTATCCAGATAAAATTCCTGATTAGGCTTAATCTGACGGAAATTCGCGTCCCCGTCCTCCTCTTCCAGAAAATAGTATGCCTCCGGATCCTCCGCCATCCGCTTTGCCATCTGCTCCCTGATGTTCTCCGATATCGCCGTGATATAATCCGTTCCGGCAGCAAATGCGTCCGCCAGGATGACTTCCTGGTCGGTGGCCTTGTCAAAATGATAGATTTTGCTGTAGGTGGCGGAACCGCCTGTGTTTTCCACAGTATCCAGCCGCAGTGAGAAAAGCCGCTCATCTTCCGGAAGAACGGTACAGACGGTATCCACACCTACGTGCGGAACCTGCCCTCCGGCATTCAGCACCGCCGCTTCATAATCATCGATGATCTGCTGAGTATATTCCTCAATGGTCCGATTCAGCTGTTCCTCACCGGGCGTCAGCGTCTGGCCGTCCTTAGAAGGGATGATCTGCGGTGTCGCAATATTCGCCTCATGGCCGTCCCCGCGCTCCGTGTAACCGCGGAAGGTGAGCAGCTCGGAGAGCGCTCCCAGAATGGGAACGGATCCCATGGCCCTGGCGATCTGCGGGCTGCTGTTTACCAATATGACAATGGTGAGAATGGCGGCAGCAACGCCCAGAATGCCGCGGCCTGTGATGCGGATAATGGCCTTATTCCGCCGTTCCTTTTTAGCCCTGGCCATGGCATTTTTAACTTTCCGCTTAAGACTGGCCGGGGCCTGATAGGCTTCATATTCTTTCTTTAGATCTTCGATCCTGTTCATACATTTTCCTCCAGTAACGCATACAGCATGATTATGCTTCCCTGAACTCATCCAGTTCGACCTTCAGTATCTTCAGCGCACGGTACAATCTGGACTTTACAGTGGACTCATTTTCTTCCAGAATCCTGGCGATATCGGAGAGCTTAAGATCCTCAAAAAAGCGCAGAATGATAACAGCGCGTTCGTTTGGTTCCAGCTTTTTAAGGGAATCCATGACATCAAAGTTCGTATATTCCTGGATATACTCCTGCTGGTAATCTTCCACTCCCGGCACTTCTCTTTTTCTGATTTTCAGACTATCCAGAGCGGTATTAATCACAATCCGATAAACCCAGGTTTCGGCATACTGGGCATTTTTTAATCCTTTACTGTTTTTCAGGGCTTTATAGGCACTTTCCTGCACAACATCCATGGCATCCTCCGGTGACTGTACATAGCTGTAAGCCAGGCGGTAATACTTTTGGTAATTGTTCGTGAAAAGTTCCTCTATCCGGGTATTGATCTGCTTAAGCAAGGAGGCACCTCCACAAAGTATCTTCTGTATCTGCAGCTACATTAATTAGACGACCGCTTCCGATAAAAAGTTTCAATTTAAATGCTTAAAAAATATGGTAATTTTTGTATAAATAATCACAATGTATAATGAGCATATTATTGATAGGCAGGACTTTATATAAGCCTCACCAAAAGTATTACAGAAACCATATAGGAAAAGGAGAGTGCACAATGAAGGCTATGAAAAAATCTTTCTTAGCATTACTGCTCGTTCTGATGATCTGCATGTTGACCGCGTGCGGCAACGATAAGGATAAAAACAATCAGAGCAGCACCAGCGCGTCACAGACTACGAACCAGTCTACATCAGCGCCTACACAGGGCGTTACAACAGGCTCTGAGGATATGACAACCGGTATGAACGGATCCGACGGCATGAACGGGACCAATGGAACCAACGGCACAAACGGAACCGATGACGGTGTTGTCGGAGGTCTGCTGGATGATCTTGGCAATGATGTCAGCAGAGGTGTAGATGATATCAGCGAAGGCTTAAACGAAAGCGGAAGCGGCGCTGCGGAGTCTACAAAGCGTTAGTTTAGTTTAATGAAAATGGCTTTTCCCATTAGTTTGGGAAAAGCCATTTTGCATGAAATCATTTAGTTGCAGGCGTCTTTAAACTCCGTCCAGATCTTCCCGTGCAGATCCTCTGCCTCCTGGGAGATATTCTGGATGGCTTCTCCCTCGGTCACGGTATCCGGAACCACAATGAGATCATGCATCTCTTCGGAGATATAGGGCTCTGCCGCCTTGTTGGTGCAGTAGTAACCGATATATTCGAAGCACTGCGCGGATACTTCCGGCTGCAGTATGTAGTTCAGGAACTGGTGGGCCGCATCGCTGCTGGGAGCTTTGGAAGGGATGAAGCCGGCCATGATGCCGAATCCGAGCCCTTCTTCCGGATAAACCACCTTCAGGTCGGGGCGCTCTGCTAAAGCCATGGTGATCTGGGAGGTGTACATAAATGCCACGCTGGCCTCACCGCTGATGATATAGTCCTGTGTATTGTTGTCGTTGATCAGGCGGATGTTGGGCGCTAACTCCATCAGTTTGTCGCCGGCAGCCTGGATCTGATCCAGATCCTGTGTATTAAAGGACTCGCCCATGGTCTTTAACGCGATGCCGTCGATTACACGGTAGTTGCCGATGATCGCGACACTGTCCTTAAGAGAAGGATCCCACAGATCGCTGTAGCCTTTGATATCGAGGTTTACCAGCGCCGGATCGTAGATAATGAGCGGGATGCCCGCGCCGTAGGGAACGGTGTATTCATCGGATGGGTCATAAAACTGTCCCTGGTACAGAGAATTGACATTGGAGAAATTGGAAAGCTTGCTCTTATCCAGTTTCTGAACCAGGCCCTGCTGAATCGCCAGCTCAATGATATAGTCATCCGCAATGACCAGGTCATAATCGCCGCCTTCCGCCTCGGAGAGTTTTGACAGCATGTCTTCGTCGTAGTCAAAATTGGAGTAGTTGATGCGGATTCCGGTATCCTTTTCAAAGGCGTCCAGAACCTCCTGGGGGAACATTCCGTCCCAGGTGAACAGATTCAGCTCTTTCTTTTCACCGCTTTGGCAGGCGCTTAAGGAACATACCATAGCGATACAGAGCAGCAGTGCCAGTACTTTTTTGAACTTCATAATTGACCTCCTTTTTTTATGTCACCAGCCGCAGGCTGATGACCTGCGCACACATTCAGTGTGCTTCCCCTTTTTAATGTTACTTTATTGGAACCTACTTCTGCTTCTTTTTAATCCGGGAGGATAAGAAGAGCAGAAATACGGTTACAACCAGGATCACGGTGGACAGAGCGTTGATTTCCGGGGTGACGCCCGTCTTCATCTTGGTGTAGATCTTGATGGGCAGCGTATTAGTCTTAGGCCCTGTCACAAAGATGCTGATAACCACGTCGTCAAAGGACATGGCAAAGGCCAGCAGCATGCCGGAAGCGATGGCCGGCATGATTAACGGAAGCACGATATCAAAAAATGCTCTTACCGGGGACGCTCCCAGATCCCTGGCCGCTTCTTCCAGGGATTTGTCCATGCCGATCAGGCGGGCTTTCACCATCATAAAGATGTACGGAATACAGAAGGTGGTATGGGCCAGCACCAGCGTGGTCATGCCAAAAGGCAGACCTAACAGGGAGAAGAACGCCAGAAATACCATTCCCAGTATGATCTCCGGTATCATGATCGGAATGGTGGAGATGTATTCCACGATGCCTTTGGATTTAGACTGGATGCGGGACATGCCCACAGCGCCCAGGGTGCCGATGACGGCGGAAGCGCTGCAGCTTAAAGCAGCCAGTATGAGGCTGTTTCTTAACGCTTCTTTCAGATCCCGGTCCCCCATCAGCTCTTCATACCATTTCAGCGAAAAACCGCCCCAGATAGAAGAGATCTTGGATTCGTTGAAGGAATAAAATACGGTCAGTACAATGGGCAGATACATGATAACCAGTATGACGCCCAGATAGATATTCGGAAGTTTGGTTCTGTTTTTCAAAATAATCCCTCCAGGTCCTTGGTATTGGTGACTTTCCTGTATATGCCGATGATGAGGGAAGTCATGATCATCAGAACTACGGACAGTGCCGCCGCGAACGGCCAGTTGCGGCCCTTGGTGAGCTGTTCCTGTATGATAGAGCCCACCAGAACAACCTTATTGCCTCCCAGGATATCCGCGATAAAGAAGAGCCCCATGGACGGAACAAAGGTCAGCACCACGCCGGATAACAGGCCGGGCAGGGTGAGCTTCAGCGTAACGGTAAGAAACGCCTTCATCGGGGAAGCGCCCAGATCCCTGGCCGCTTCCACAAGGGACCAGTCCATCTTTTCCGCGCTGGAGTATACGGACAGGATCATAAACGGCAGCAGGGCGTATACCATGCCCACCACTACGGCCGGGTAGGTGTAGAGCAGTTTGAGCGGGTCCTTTGTGATACCCAGCCCCATCAGTACCGAGTCCAGAACACCGTTGCTCCGAAAGATGATGATCCAGCCGTAGAGGCGGATCAGCGCACTGGTCCAGAAAGGGATCATTAAAAGCGCCATCATCCTTTTTTTCCAGACGCTGCTCAATTTGGCCATAAAGTAGCCGTAAGGATAGCCGAGCAGGATGATCAGGATGGTGGAGGTGAAGGCCAGCTTCAGGGACTCCGCAAAGGTTTTCAGATAGATGGGCTCAAATATTTTCTTGTAATTGTCCAGCGTGAATTCCCCTACCACGCCGAAGACTTCGGCCCTGGTCATAAAGCTTAAGGCTATCATATAGATCAGGGGTCCTGCCACAAAGATCAGCGTGAAAATATAAAGGGGAATGACGCTGACCCAGATTTTACTGTGTTTTTTCATAGTCTATTCTTCCACCTCTACCGCGTGCTCCGGATTCCAGCCCGTATGCACGGTTTCTCCGACTTCTGTCTTGATATTGATGCCATGGCGGCTGGCCACGATCTCCTCACCGGACTGCAGACGCAGCACCACCCGCAGCATGCCGCCGGCGAAGGATTTCTCCAGGACGGTGGCGGTATAGGGGCAGTTATCGGGATCATTGATCAGGATGTTTTCACTGCGCACGGCCAGCGTGACTGCACGGCCGTCTCTCTGACATGTAATGATGTTGGCATTGCCGATGAAACGGGCCACAAAGCTGCTCTTCGGCGTATTATAGACTTCATCGGGGGTGCCGATCTGTTCAAATACTCCTTCATTCATGACCACGATGCGGTCGGACATGTTGATGGCCTCTTCCTGGTCATGGGTGATGTAGATAAAGGTGATTCCCAGCTTTTTCTGCAGACGTTTGAGCTCCAGCTGCATCTGGCGGCGCAGCTGCAGATCCAGAGCGCCCAGCGGCTCGTCAAGCAGCAGCACCTGCGGATGGTTGACGATGGCGCGCGCGATGGCCACGCGCTGTCTCTGGCCTCCGCTAAGTTCCGACGGCATGCGCTTGTCATAGCCTGGAAGCTGCACGAGCTGCAGCGCTTTTTCCACTTCGGACGCGATCGTTTCCTTGGGAACTTTGCGTATCTTCAGGCCATATCCCACATTGGCGGCCACCGTCATGTGCGGGAACAGCGCGTAGTTCTGAAACACCGTATTGACATCCCGCTTATGCGGCTCCATATCCGTGATATCTTTGCCGTCCAGCAGCACCTTGCCGCTGTCAGGCGTCTCCAGGCCAGCGATGATGCGCAGGGTGGTGGTCTTGCCGCAGCCGGAGGAACCCAGAAGGGTGATGAACTCTCCCTTATGGATTCCAAGGCTGATTCCCTTTAACACTTCCACGTCGCCGAAGCTTTTCTTTATATCTACCAGATCCAATAGTACTTCGCTCATAATTCTCCTCTTCTCCTCATTGCTTTCGTCTTTATGGTCACAGGCGGATCACTCTGCCGGACCGCTCTCCGGTAAAGACTGCCCCGTCCACTGCAGGGCGGCCCTGCACAAACACGTAGGGGATGCCTTTCGGTTTGGCATCGGGAAGCCCCTCGTGGGGGAATCGGGCCATATCGCAGATCCTTACAGGGTCAAACAGCACCAGATCTGCGTCCATGCCGGGCTTTACAATTCCCTTATCTTTAAATCCGAAGGTGGATGCCGGCAGCAGCGTGGCTTTAAATATGGCTTCTTCCAGTGAGAGCAGCTTCTGTTCCAGGACCATTTCCTTAATATATTTGGGGAACGATCCCGCGATCTGCGGGTGTCCCTCGCCTTTTTTATATTCGCCTGTGTCGGTGGACGGCATGGCATAGGGCCTTTTTAAACATTCATACACATCCCCGGGCGTGCCCTCGCAGTAGATGACGGAGTCATCGGGATGGTTTTTGCGCAGGTTTAGCAGCAGTTCTTCATCCAGCGTCCGGCCGATATAGGGGCCGGTGGCCACAACCATGTTGCCGTAATGCAGATTGTTGTCGTGCAGCAGCTGCGGATCATAGGTGGCAGTGCCCACGTAGGTGGACCAGCTGGTATACATGCCGCTGTCGATCATGATATCAAGCCCACGGCTTTTGGCGTCTTCCACGATCTGCAGCGCGTCATTTACCGAACTGGCACAGTACTGGTAAACGAAATGGGAGAGCAGCATGCGCGCTCCGGACAGCTTTGCCACGGTAAAAAGTTCATACAGTGAGTAGAGATCGTGTTCCGTAAACAGGCGGGAGTGCACGGAGCAGACTCTGTTGTACTTCGCCCCGACTTTAGACAGGGCGATCACCTCATCAAGGGAAGCGCCGGGCGAATAATCCAGACCGAAGGACACGCCGCAGGCACCCTGGGAGAGGGCCTGATCCGCAAGCTCCGCCATTCGCCGGATTTGTGTACAGTCTGCAGGCGCATATTCATCCGTCAGGCCGATTGCATGGCGCAGGCTGAAGCTGTGCCCCACCATTTCCGCCTGATTGATGAAAAAGCCATGTTTCTCCTGTTCCTCGAAAAAAGTCTTTAAACACATGGGGCTTAGGCCGCAGTTGCCGCCCACCGTGGTGGTGATGCCCTGACAGGCGGAGAGCTCACCGGAATAGGGCTGGCCGTCCACATGGCCATGGGCATCGATAAATCCGGGGGATACGATCAGGCCGTCCGCATTGATTTCGCGGGCCGCATTGAGAGGCGTGTCGGAGAGTTCTGTGATCCTGCCTCCCAAAATTCCCACATGTTTCTTTATCAGCTGTCTGTGCTGCGTATCCACCACCGTGCCGTAGTTGATGGCGAAGTCTAGCATTTCTTACACATCTTCCGGTTCCATTCCAGCAGATCCTTCCGCTGAAACGGCTGTATATCCGAACACCGGACATCTTCCAGCAGTTTTTGAGCCAGGCCGTTTAACGTCACGCATTCCGCACAGTCCGGAGAGGACTGGTAAATGGTTCTGCCGAGCTCGGAGCACTCCTCAAGCCTGTGGCACTGATGCACACAGCTTAAAACCGGCACATTTACCGCTTCCGCAAAGGCGGCGGGCAGGCCGCAGTTATGTGCGCGCTCATCCTCGCTGATGATGAGCTGCACCGGCAGGGTCTGATGCGCCGAATGGCTTTTGATCGTATTTAATATGCAGTTGGCCGTAGCGATGGAAGGAAATCCGGAATTGATAAAAATCACGCTGCGGCTCCAGGCATGGTTTCTTATGGGCAGCATATACCCGCTGCAGGGACTGTCCACGGAGACATCATAAAACAGAAAGTCCAGGGCCAGTTTATCGTAGATGCCCTGGCTTACCAGCATGTCATCGATCATATCGATGCTCCTGGCCATACAGCCCACCCCGGGGTCCAGGCTGCCAAGCTCCATACAGTATACGCCGCAGCCGCTCTTTACAATATAATCTTCCAGGTTTAATACGTATTTTTCCCTGTATTCTTCCAGCACGGGGATGATATCCTGATCGCCGCGCAGTATCGCGGTGGAATTCAGGCTGATATCATTGCCGATCTGCAGCACGTGATATCCCATATTTGAGAGCGCTGCGCTTAAATGGCAGATGATCGTGGATTTCCCGATCCCGCCTTTTCCTAAAAAACCGATTTTCTGAATCATAATCTGCCTCCCAGAAACCGGAAACCTTCAAAAGTTTCCGGAACAATTGCTATGCACCGGCCATTTCTTCAATGAAATGTATGTATTCCTCTGCGGTAAATACAGGGGTGAATTCGGAAATAATTTTACGGCCTTCCGCCGCGTGATCCTTAAGCAGGCGGTACGCGGTGAGCGCCATCATCTTAGCGGGGATGATATATGCCCTGACCGGATCGGTTATGGCAAAATCGGAGGCATGGAGCGACCCGCAAAAACCTCCGTGTGTGAAATTGACCACCGGCATGATATGGGACAGATCGCCCACATCCGTACATGCGCCGTTAAACATGGAAGGGGTGGCGCATTCATAGGAAACCTCTTCCTTTAAAAGCTCCGCTGCATCAATCAGTGCGGGATCCGCAGGCCTTGCGATGACCGGCAGATATCCGGGCATGTTTCGGATCTCGGCTTTCGCGCCGAATGCGTGCGCCGCGCCTTCAAACACCCGGTTCACCTGACCGCAGACCCTTTTGATCGCGTTAAGCGATCCGGCCCGGATCATCTCTTCCAGGACAACCTCTTCAGGAACCACATTGACGGCGTCCCCTCCCTTTAGTAATATGCCGTGCACGCGGATGTGTTCGTCATCGGGAAAGGTTTCACGCAAAAGCCCCAGCATATTCATGCCGGATGTGGCGGCGTTTAAGGCGTTGATACCGTTCCAGGGGGCTATGGCGGCGTGGCTGGCTTTTCCGTGCATGATGATTTTTTTGGACAGAAATCCGTTGGCGGCAACGTTTCCTAATAAAAGGCCCGCATCGGAATGCGCCATATGTACATGACAGGTCATAGCAATATCCACCGTATCGAAAACTCCAGTGCGGATCAGTTCGCTCTTGCCGGAACCGCTGAATTTCACGCCGTAGGCGGATTCCACTTCACGCCTGGTGGAGTCCGGCACGTATTCCTCGGCCGGGACAGCCAGAAAGGAGATCTCCCCGCAAAGCGCGCTGCGCACCGCAGGATCGGACAGCGCGATGGCAGCCCCCAGCATGGCGGTAAGCTGTGCGTGGTGGCCGCAGGCGTGGGCGCAGCCGGTAGCCGCATCGGCATAGGGGTGGTCACGGCATACTATGCCGTCCAGCTCCCCGATCACGGCGATATGTGCCCCGGGACTGTCTAAAGTGCAGGCAAGCCTTCCTTCCACACCGGTTACAGCCAGCCCTTCACGCACGGAAAGCCCCAGCCTGCGAAACTGTTCCGCGGTTTTACCTGATGTGCGGACTTCGTGAAAACCGGTCTCAGGATGGCGGAAGATATCCTCGGCGAACTCAAGCAATTCACCGGAACGGGCGTCGATGGCGTCCAGAATTTTCCTCTCAATGGCATCCACTGTTTTAAACCCTCCAAAACGCATATTACTTTATCTAAAGTTTAGTAAAACTGAACTTTTAACACAAATTGAAATCATTATAATATTAATTGCCAAATAAATCAACTCCTTTTATATCAAAACTGACAGAATGTGAAAAAAAAACAGGCTCTCTTGCTTTTCAAAAGGGGTAGGAGTATAATATGCGCGTAGGCAGCGGTCCGTAAAGGGCCGGACTTTGCCAGCCCCTTCAGGTTTTTACCCTCCAGGCGGCCCAAGGATAAAAAGAAAGAGGAGAAAAGTGATGGAAAAACTGGATTTACTGTACGAAGGAAAAGCAAAAAAAGTTTACAAGACTGACGTGGAGGACGTCCTGATTGTAGATTATAAGGACGATGCCACCGCGTTTAACGGACTGAAAAAGGGCACCATCGTAGGCAAAGGCGTGATTAACAACAAGATGTCCAATCACATCATGAGACTGCTGGAAAAGGAAGGCGTACCTACCCATCTTGTAGAAGAATTAAGTGACAGAGAGACCGCAGTAAAGAAAGTTCAGATCGTACCGCTGGAAGTAATCGTAAGAAATATCGCGGCAGGAAGTTTTTCCAAGAAAATGGGCATTGAAGAAGGCAGAAAGCTGCTTTGCCCCACACTGGAGTTCAGCTATAAGGATGACGCGCTGGGCGATCCGTTCATCAATGATTACTATGCGCTGGCACTGGGCCTGGCAACGCAGGAAGAGATCGACACCATTGCTAAATACGCTCTGAAGGTCAATGAAGTGATGATTGAGTATTTCAAGAGCATCGGCATTGAGCTGGTGGACTTTAAGATCGAGTTCGGCAAGACCTCGGACGGAACTATCATCCTGGCGGATGAAATCTCTCCGGACACCTGCAGACTGTGGGACATCAACACCCATGAGAAGCTGGATAAGGACCGTTTCCGCAGAGATCTGGGCAATGTGGAAGATGCATATGAAGAGGTATTCAAGCGTCTGGGCATCCATAAATAATATAGAATTAAAGATAATTGAGTAAAGGCATAGATTATGAAGAGGCAGCAGACAGGGGAAGACCCGGCCCGCTGCCTTTAAAAAAATACCGTAAGATGAAGCACACTGAAGTGTGCGCAGGTCATCAGCCTGCGGCTGGTGACAAGATAAGGAGGAAGAATTTTTATGTATGACAAATACTTAAGTCCGCTGTCCGAGCGTTATGCGAGCGAGGAGATGCAGTATATTTTTTCACCGGATAAGAAGTTTCGCACATGGAGGAGGCTGTGGATCGCGCTGGCGGAGACCGAGAGAGAATTGGGACTGCCGGTGACCCAGGAGCAGATCGATGAGCTGAAGGAACATCAGGACGATATTAATTACGAAGTTGCCAGGCAGAGGGAGAAGGAGGTTCGTCACGATGTGATGTCCCACGTGTACGCATACGGCGTGCAGTGCCCGAAAGCCAAGGGCATTATCCATCTGGGAGCCACCTCCTGCTATGTGGGGGATAATACGGATCTGATCGTGATGACCGAGGCTCTGCGGCTGGTGAAGAAGAAACTGGTGAATGTGATCGCAGAGCTGACGAAATTTGCGGATAAGTATAAGGCGCAGCCCACGCTGGCGTTCACCCATTTTCAGCCCGCGCAGCCGACCACGGTGGGCAAGCGCGCCACGCTATGGATGATGGAGCTGAAACTGGATCTGGAGGATCTGGAGTATCTGATCGGCAGCATGAGGCTGCTGGGCTCCAAGGGAACGACGGGCACCCAGGCGAGTTTTCTGGAGCTGTTTGAGGGAGATCATGAGAAGTGCAGGCGGTTGGATCAGAGAATCGCTGAAAAGATGGGATTTGAAGGATGTTATCCCGTATCCGGACAGACCTATTCCCGCAAGGTGGACAGCCGTGTGTTAAATGTCCTGGCGGGGATTGCCCAGAGTGCCCATAAATTTTCCAATGATATCCGTCTGCTGCAGCATTTAAAGGAGATCGAAGAGCCCTTTGAGAAGAGCCAGATCGGTTCCTCGGCTATGGCCTATAAGCGCAATCCCATGAGGAGCGAGCGCATCGCGTCCCTGGCGAACTATGTGATGGCGGATGCCATGAATCCCATGCTGACCGCCTCCACACAGTGGTTTGAGAGAACGCTGGACGATTCCGCCAATAAGCGGATCAGCATCCCGGAGGGTTTCCTTGCTGTGGACGGCATCCTGGATCTGTATCTGAATGTGGTGGACGGCCTGGTTGTATATCCGAAGGTGATTGAGAAACGGCTGATGTCGGAGCTGCCCTTTATGGCCACCGAGAACATCATGATGGATGCGGTGAAGGCCGGCGGCGACCGTCAGGAGCTTCATGAAAGAATCCGCAGCCTTTCCATGGAAGCGGGCAAAAATGTCAAGGTGAACGGCCAGGATAACAATCTGCTGGAGCTGATCGCGGCGGATCCGGCCTTCGGCCTAAGCCTGGATGACCTGAAAGCGGCCATGGACCCTTCCAGATATACCGGCCGCGCCACGCAGCAGGTGGAAGAGTTCCTTGCGTATGTGATCGCGCCGCTGCTTGAGGAGAATAAAGAACTGCTCGGGTTAAAAGCCGAGATCAATGTATAATCAATGTATAAGGCGGTAAGTTTTTGAACTGCCGGCCGTGAATGAAGGCGCCGTTTCCGGGTGATGGAGCGGCGCCTTTTTCATGCCTGGATCTGAAGTCCTTTTCTGTGCCGGAGATGAATCCCGATACCGAGAACGGTATGGTTTATATTCTGATGAATTCAGAAAAACCCCACACTATAGTTGCGATAAATTTATGAAAATTTGTTTTTTGTGAAAAATTTGCGAAAAACTTGTGTAAATACGTCGCGGCGGTTATAATAAATAAAGAAGAAGGGAGGCAGGCGCATGTTAGCGATAGAACTTATTAATTTAGTCAAAAATGTGACAAGGCAGAAATGCGAACGCCAGGACATCGAACTGAAACGCGCCCATGATGGAACGCCGGAGCGGCTGTATGACACGTTATCCGCTTTTTCCAATCAGACAGGCGGAGGTATTATTTTATTCGGCATAGATGAGAAAACGGATTACGAAATTGTCGGAGTTTATGATGCACAGGACCTGCAGGTCCAGGTGACCAATCAGGCGCTTCAGATGCAGCCTGTGGTCCGCCCTGTTTTTACTGTGGCTGAAATAGAAGGTAAGATAGTGGTGAGCGCGGAAATTTCGGAATGTGATATATTTGAAAAACCGTGTTTCTATAAGGGCAGCGGCAGACTGCGGGGAGCTTATATCCGTGTGGGGGAGGCGGATATGCCGATGACAGAATACGAAGTATACAGCTATGAAGCATTTAAAAGAAAAATACAGGATGAGCTTAGGCCCGTTTTGAGGGCATCGACGGATTCACTCGATCCGGACGCGCTTGCGGAATACTTTCTGAAGTTAAAAAAAGCCAAACCTAATCTGGCCAAACAGCCCAATGAGAAGATACTTAAGCTGCAGGGAATCACGGAACAGGGAATACCGACCGTAGCGGGGATCATGATGCTGGGCGAATATCCTCAGGCTTTTTTTCCGCAGCTTAGCGTCACGGCGATGGTGGTGGACGGGACGAAATTCGGCGGTTTGGGGGTGAATGGCGAGAGATTTATTGATAATCAGCGCATTGAGGGAACCCTGACCCAGATACTGGAAGATACGCTTGCCTTTATACGGCGAAATATACGCAACGCAACGATTGTAGATGATGAGGGCAAGAGAGCGGACCGCACGGAATATCCGATGAAGGCGGTGCGTGAGATCGTATTGAACGCTTTGATACACCGGGATTACAGCATCCATACGGACAATTCTCCGATCCGTGTAATTTTGTACAGCGACCGCCTGGAGGTGGAAAATCCGGGAGGCCTGTATGGCAGAATCACGTTGGACGAGTTGGGAAAAGTGGCCGCGGACACCAGAAACCCCTTTATTGCGGGCGGTCTGGAGGTAATGCTCGGAACTGAAAACCGATTTTCGGGCATTCCGACCGTTGTGGATGAGATGGAGAGGGCAGGGCTGCCACCGGCAGTTTTTGAAAGCCAAAGAGGCATCTTCCGCGTTACCCTGTATAACCGTCCTTCAGGCGGGAAACGGGAATTCGCAGTTTCGGAAGCTCTTCCGGATGCGATGCAGCAGATCCTGTTTTACTGCGAACGTCCCAGGAGCCGCACGGAGATTGCGGACTATATCGGCATTGACAGCCCTTATTATGTAGTATCTAAATATATACGCCCGCTGCTGGAAATGGGCAGGCTTAAGATGACATTGCCGGAAACTCCTAAAAGCAAGAATCAGAAATATTATGTGCCTTCAGGAACAGGCGTCCTGTAACAGGTGCTCTAAAGTGAAAAGGCTGTGACGCAGCCGCCGCAGCCTTTTCATTGGCAAATCATTATGAGATCATATGCTGTCCGGATCCTCCGGCAGATATTCCCCGGCCATATCCAGAGAGGTAATGACATTCAGACACCATTGTGACACCGAATTGGTGGAAATCCAGGGGATTTCTTTCTTTACGGAGCCGGCAGGCGCATCCGCCAGATTTTCATAGGAAAACGGATATTTCTTACGGTCCTTAGTCAGGATCTCCCAGATCCTGCGGCCCAGCGCCTCATCCTTTTTCTTTTCTGCGGCGAAGGATACCAGCGTGGCGGCAGCGGAAGGGAAGGACCAGTCCTTATAACCGACCACATCGTTGGTGGCGGCCGCTTTCTCCTCGGGTGACAGGTAATAGAAGGAACCGTATTCCACCAGCATTTCCTCCCATACGGGGTCTTCCAGAACATCTGCCAGCTCCACATAGAGCTGCGGCCCACCCATGCAGGCTGCCAGATGGGAACCGCCGGTGCTCTGTTCACCGATGTAATAGAGCCTGCCGCTTTCGGGATCGTATCCAAAATCCACGCCGGAGATCAGCCGGTAGGGGGCCTGTGACAGGCAATGCACCCCGGTGCGCAGCTTATCCGCGTATTTCTGATCCTCAAAACGCTCCCAGCGCGTGAACCAGTTAAAACAGTAGGATGACCAGTCCGGGCCGGAACGCGCATGGGTGGGATAGGGCGCGTTGGGGTCCTTCTCATAGTGATTGCGCAGCGGATCGGCATGGATGGTGGTGAAATCCACGTCCTTAACCTCGTCCAGCACATCTCCGGTGCGCTCATCCCCTGTCAGGTAATAGTAAAAGCGGTGATGGCCGCACATGGATATGCGGGCTTCTTTGGCGGAACCTCCCCAGTGTTTTACATTGTGGCGGCTCCCAAGACCCTTGAATTCTCCCATATGCAGCACATCCACATCCCTGGTATGCCGGCACATGGCCTCGGCCATGAGAAAGATGTCCGGCCGGCCTGTGCGCAGAAATGAATACCACAGCCAAAGTGTGGGAACCAGCTCCGTATTCTGCCAGGCCCAGCCGCCCAGATCGTACCGCCAGCAGTGGCGGGTGCTGTCATAGGAATGCATGACATCGCCGTAATTCCACAGCCCGTACCATTTCCTGGCCTCGATCTCATTCTGATAGAAACCCACAGCCTGATCCAGGCACTGCTCCAGCCACTGCTTAGAAGGCGTGGAGCGATCGGGAAGGGACCATCTGCCGAAGGCGCGCACATCGTGATAATAGGACGGCTCGCAGACTAATAGCTCCGGCGTCTGCGCCAATTTGGCCCGCGTCAGCAGTTCCCGGTCTGCGGGGCAGCTGCCATGATAGAAATCCAGGGTGAGTTCGTTGGTGACGGCGATCCCGTAAGGCGTGCTGCGGGTGATATCACCTGCGCCGTAATAGGCCTGGCTGCAGCCTTTTGTGTCGTAGAACCGAAGATCCATTGCTTCTCCGTAGGGGGTCCAGAACCAGGCGTTATACCGCGCTTCATCGGTGAGCAGGCCGGATACCTCCAGTCCGGAGGGATATTTCTGCCAGAAATCTTTCATGCCGATTCCCAGCCCCTGGTTTTCATCCCCTGCGTAGAGATAACCCATGGAGCGGTTCCCCTCCAGGGAATCCACCGGCGCGCAGTCAGGCGCTCCTGTGGTTTTGCGGACGCGGAAATGCTCGCTGGAATCCTGGATGAGCTGATAGCCGTCCCAGAAATTCATATTATCCATGGCCTTAAAGGGATCCGGGTCGCGCGCAGGGTCTAAGGACAGGTTTTCACCGTCTATCTGTGCCCGGTACAGATCTTCCGGAAGCGCCGGATGCCAGCTCTTTAACAGCACGCAGGATTCCTTTTGCAGCCCGCCATCGCCGGCGATGCGGACCTTTCTGTTATAAATGGGGCCCTGCACCGGAGCGTCAAACTGCATGCCGACAGACTGAATGAAATCGGTTCTGTGGTCCATATCGTAGCAGAAGGTGTGCATGATCCGCAGTTTATCGCTGTCCCGGTACAGATAATAGCGTAGTGTAAACGGCAGCGCCTGACCGCGGAAATCGGGACAGCCGGTTTCTTCGGGGACATGGATGCCGGACAGTTTGACAACCGCACGCAGTGGGCCTACCTCTTCCACAGTATAGGTATCCGCTGTGCCGAAATACGGCATGATATCGCTGACCGTGCGTGTTCCCTGCTGTCTGTGGTGGCTGATCTGCACTGTCAGGCTGCCGCGGCGGATATACTCCCTGTCCTGAAAGGATACGGAAGGCACGCAGCTTCCGTCTTTGGTAAACAGGACCCGGAGGCTTCCGAGGCGGATGAACAGGCGGTCAGGCCCGTCATCGATCTTAGTATTTTCATCGGAATCCCTGTCTAAGGAGGGGCTTCGGTGATCCGGAGACAGAAACATCCGGTCGGAAGCGCTGTGGGTCAGATCCGCCGTATGGAGCGTCCATTTGACGCTTCCGTCCGGCCAGTAGGCCCGTACCGAGGATTGAAGGGGCAGTGTGCGGGCGGTTTCATCCTCCAGATTCCAGGTATCTGTTCTTTTAACCTCGCCCTTCGCCCAGGGAACTCCGAAGGTTACATAAGAAGCTCCAGGTATACGGTGAAGGCGGTGTAAAGCAATCTTTGTCTGTGACATCACATTCAATTCTCCTTTCCCTGTCACCAACCGAAGGTTGATGACCTACGCACACATCAGTGTGCTTCCTCTTTCCCTGTCACCAACCGAAGGTTGATGACCTACGCACACATCAGTGTGCTTCTGCCATATATAAGGCCGGCCGCCCACGGTCAAACTGCGGGCGGCCGGCAATGAGCTGCAAAATTCTGGTTTATTTGCTGTAGCTTGCGTTTACTTCTTCGATGACCTTGTCGCCGCCCTGCTGTCTCCAGCTTTCGATGACGGATTTCCATCCTTCTTCATCCAGTTCGCCGACGATGTACTGGATTCTGGCGTCGGAGATCAGCTGATCCAGCTGAGCGCCTACGGAGTTATAGGTATCGGAGGTGCGCAGCAGAGCCTTGCCGGGGTTGCTGACAATATAGTTTTTGTTTTCTGCCTGTACATCCAGCACCTGTGCAGCCAGTTCGTTGGCAGGAGTCTGCTTAAAGAGCTTATCCGTTACATTCATCATGATCTGGTTAAAACCGTCGCTCTCACCCAGGGAAATGATGCCGGTGCCGAGCTTGGTAACTGTGCCGTCTTCGTTGACTTCATAATCCGTTCCTTCAATTCCGTAGGTGAAAAGGTTCTGGCAGTATTCATCGTTGAGCTTATCGAGGAAGGTCAGGCAGCGGTCCAGATCCTCTTCTGTTTTGACAGATGCCTTTGAAACAGCCAGGATGCCGGAGAAACCGTCGGTAGACGGAGCAACTTTGCCGGCAGGAGTCTCAAACGATGCGGTAACCGTAAGGCTGGCATCGATGTTTTCCGTGTTAAAGTGCGTATAGAAAGAGTTCGCTTCATCGGCGTCACTGATATATACGCCGGTCTGCTGAGCCTTGAACGCATCTTTTACGCCGGAGTTCTCCAGAGTGGCGAAATCTTCATTCAATATGCCCTCATCGTATAAGCCTTTCAGCCAGTTCATGGATTCGAAATACTCATCGAACAGAAACGCGGGCTGCAGTTTGCCGGACGCGTCTTCACCCCATCCGTTGGGAGCGCCGAACCAGAGGCCGGCCGTATCAAAACCGGTGGACGCTTTGGTGGAAACAAGGCCCCAGGTATCATTCTGGCCGTTGCCGTCAGGATCGTTAAAGGTGAACTGTCTTAAGATTTCCTCAAATTCATCCAGCGTTGTGGCGGGCTTGAGGCCGAGCGCATCCAGCCAGTCCTGGCGGTAAACGATGCCGTGGCGCATAAGCGTACGGGAACGGGGGATGCCAAAGACTTTGCCGTCAATCGCAATATTCTGCATTACGATGTCATCGATCTGGGACAGGTTTTCGTATTTGGACAGATAATCGGTCAGATCCCAGAACGCGCCTGCACGGCAGTTCTGTACCGCGTTGGAATCGATGGATTTTAGCAGGGTGATTTCAGGAAGCGTGCCGCCTGCGATCATGGTGCTGATCTTATCGGTGTAGTCCGCATCCAGTATCCAGGTCCATTCGATATCATAGCCGGTGTATTCCTCCAGCTTCTGTACCAGGATGTTATCCTCGGTAACGGGGTTTCCGTTAAAGGTCAGGCTCATAATGCTGACTTTCTGGCGCTCCTCGGATCCCTTGGTGGTCTGGTCCGCAGCAGAAGTCTGCGTCTGTCCCGAATTGGCGGCAGATGTGGTGGTGCCTTCATTGGCGGTGTTGCTCTGGCAGCCTGCCATGCTGCCGATCAGCAGCATGGCCGATGCGGCCAGGGCGGTTAGTCTTTTGATGGATTTTTTCATGTTGGTTCCTCCTTATATGGTTTTAATTTTAGAACTTTTGAGTTAGTATGCCGGCAGATCAGCCTTTTACGGCGCCTACGATCACGCCCTTGGTAAAATGCTTCTGCAGCAGCGGATAAACCAGAAGGATGGGCAGCGTGCCGAATACGATCACGGCCATCTGGATGCTTTCCGCCGGAGGCCGGGTGGCCAGCTCGTCAAATTCGCTGCCGTCGATCACGCCGTTTGCCAGCATGATGATCTGACGGAGCATGATCTGCAGCGTCCATTTCTTCATATCGTTGATATACAAAAGTGCGCTTGTATAGCTGTTCCAGTAGCCCACCGCATAGAAGAGTGAAAAGGTGGCCAGCACCGGTTTGGACAGGGGCAGAGCGATGCGCCCCAGGATCGTCAGATCGGACGCCCCGTCTATTTTGGCAGCCTCCTCCAGCTCCATCGGCAGCCCTTCGAAGAAATTCTTTACCACGATCAGGTTCCAGGTGCTTAAAGCGCCGGGGATGATCAGGGCGGCGAAGGTATCAATCATATGCAGGCCCTTGATCACCAGGAAAGTGGGGATCATGCCGCCGCTGAACACCAGGGTGAAGGAGATCAGCGAGAGGATCAGGGAGCGGCCGGCCAGCCTCTTCTTGGAGAGGGAGTATGCCAGGGTGACCGTCAAAAACATGGCGAGCAGCGTGCCTGTGATCGTGATAAACAACGTGTTTAAAAAGGCTCTCGGCAGCGTGGCCGAGGAGAATATGTACTTATAGGACTCTATCTGAAAGGTGTGCGGGATCAGAAAAAAGGCCCTTGTGAGTATTTCCTGCTCCGTTGCGAAGGAACAGGCGATTACATATAAAAACGGTGAGATGGTCAGAAAGGCCACCGCAATCAGGAAAATGACATTGAATACGTCAAATATCCGGGAATATATGGTGTCGTTGCGGTGCAGCTTCTGTGCCGGCTCTTTAGCTTTTGATTTCATATCGCGCCTCCTTGTCAGAATATACCGGATTCGCCGGCCCGTTTGGCCAGCGCGTTGGAACCGAAGATCAGTATGATACCGATCAGCGATTTAAACAGTCCGACTGCCGTCGCCTGGCTGTAGGATCCCTGTGTGATGCCCAGCGTGTAAACATATGTATCAAACACCTCCGATACGGACCGGTTCAGGGCGTTGCTCATCAGGAAGATCTGTTCAAAGCCCGTATCCAGTACATCACCCATCCGCAGGATCAGCATGATGATGACGGTGCTGCGGATAGCGGGCAGCGTGATATGCCAGGTCTGGCGGAAGCGCCCGGCCCCGTCCACAATGGCCGCTTCATAGAGCTGCAGGTCCACGCCCGACATGGCGGCGAGGAATACGATGGTTCCCCATCCAGCTCCCTTCCATATGGACTGCCCGATGATCATCGGGCGGAACATGTTGGTGGAGGTGAGAAATTTCACGCTTTCCAATCCAAGGGACTCCAGCATGCGGTTGATGATCCCGGTGGAGGAGAAGATCGTATAGGTCAGACTTGCGACGATGACCCAGGAAAGAAAGTGGGGTATATAGACACAGGTCTGGATCGCTTTTTTCAGCCGCTGCATCCGCAGCTCATTGATCAGGAGCGCGAGCAGGATCGGGGCGGGAAAAGCCAGCACGATATTCAGCAGAGAGATCCACAGCGTGTTGATGAACAGCTTGGAGAAGTTAGAGCTGCTGAAAAACTGGACAAAGTGCTTCATACCCACCCATGTGCTGTCAAAGAAGCCGGTGTAAGGGTTGTAATCCTTAAAAGCGATCAGCACGCCCCACATGGGAGCGTATTTGAATAGTACATAATGGATCAGTCCGGGTATCATGATGATATACAGCCATTTATCCATTTTTATGCGGTGCATTAATGTCTGCTTATTGCTCATGGCGGGAATGCCCGGTGCCTTTTGTTTGGCCATAAGTGCAAATCTCCTTTCTATTGTTACCAGCCGGCAGCCAAAGACTGATTGGCTTTAACCGGCTTCCTGTTCATGCGAACATAATGCACTAAAAAAACGGCATAATCAATAATCATTTGGTCAAAAAGCATAATCATTTAAACAGTGGGGAATATAATCAGATGATCATTGCGCATAAAATAGAGAAAAATGCTTGAAAACATACGAAATGCACAAATGGCTGAATGCTACGGCAGAAATAAATCCGCGATGAAAGACCGGAACAAAAAAGGAAGGGACTGTGAAGATAGCTGCTGTCTCACAGTCCCTGCGAAAGCCGCCGGCAAAAAATCTGCGGCTGTATAAATGTATGATAGACCCTATGGCCTGTACTGTGAACGGTACTGTCCGGGAGTCAGCCCCGTTTTCTTTTTGAAACTGCGTATGAAGTTCTGCGAATTGCTGTATCGCAGATCCTCCGCAATGACCGCTATGGAACGGTCGGTTTCCGTGAGCCATTTCTGGGCCATATGGAAGCGGTAATCCTCCAGATACTGTGAGAAGGTGGCGTGATTCTGTTCTTTGAATACCTGCCACAGATACATGGGATGGCACCCCAGCTGTTTTGCGCAGCTCTCTAACGTAAGGTCGGAGGTGAAGCCGCTGCGGATGATGGTGACCGCCCGGCGGCTTAATTCTTCCTGATCGCTGCTGTTGCCTTCGCCTATGGCCTGCATCATGGGCCTGATTAAGTGCTTCATAAAGAAATGACACATGGATCGGACATCATAGACGCGCGCGAGCCCTTCGGCTATATGTTCCGGCAGCGCGTCCTGCAGGTTTTTCTGTTCCAGATCCGGCTCTTCCGTCATGGTGAGGACGGAAGCGGCCAGCCGGATGACATAAACTTCATAGATTCTCGGATCCCGCTTAATACAGTAGATGGATTTTGCGATGCGGTTCAAAGCCTTTTCCACATCTTCCATAACTCCGTTGCGGATGGAGAAATTCAGCTGGCTGCACAGACCGTCCGGAAAATATGGGCCGGAGGGCTCTGCGGCGGCACTTAGCAGTACATTGTTTTCCGTCTGCGGATGATAGGCCAGGGAAGCCGCTGCCTCATAGTAAGCGCTGCGGACCTGGGAGCAGTCCCCGAACACTTCGCTGATCCCCACGGATATGGTATTTCCCTCTTCCGAAAATGTTTCAGCAACCGTCTCACTGATCTGAAACAGGCCGGACATGAATTCGGAGGTATTCTGTGAACTGCCCATCCAGACTACAAAGAGCCCGTTAAAGATGGTGGTGGCCATGGTCTTATCCAGCGGCAGAACGCCATATATGCGCTCCATTAATTGGAGTAGTCCGGCGCTGCCGCTGTCTTCCTGACTGACCATCTGAAAGACGAGAATGGCCATGGACTGATTGCCGCGTTCAATGCCGATCTCATCAATTTCTTTATCCGCCTGTTCGGGACTGAGCTGATTTTTAATCAGTTTCAGAAGAAACAGTTCCTTTAAGCTGTTCTGAAACAGCAGGATCTGCTTTTCCAACAGCTGCTTCTGTGTCATCATGGAATCCACTCCGGCTTCAATAATGCGGAATTCATTGCCCGTGACTCTGCCGGTTTTATCTTCCCCGGCGCTGCCGATTCTCATGACAAGGCCGCGGATGGGCGTATACAGCCAGCGGCAGATCAGAAGAATCACTGCCAGAAGCAGGCAGACGATGCATCCGCCCAGCATCAGATAAGTGCCCAGCAGATGGTTTAAGGAGCTTTCCACTCTGCCGGCTTCATTTAAAGTCATATAGACCCACCCGTTGCTGCCCTTTAAATAGCTGGCATAGTAGCTGCCGGAACTGTTCTGGATATAACAGGTGTTCCGGTCAGTGCCAAAATCAACCTCATCCAGCACCGGTATATCCTCTGCGCTTTTACCGATCCAGGAGGAATCCTCGCAGTAAATGACGGTGCCGTGCTCATCGATGATGGTCATGGAGCTGTTCTGGCTGTCGGTTCTCTTTAACAGATCCTTCATCAGGCCGCTGTCGATGCTGACCAGAATCGCTCCCTGGCGGCTGTTGCTGTACATAGGGCATTTGATGAACAGGGTGATCCCTTCAATTTCAAAATAGCCGTTCTTGCCGGTCCTCTTTAAACCGTCCCAGTTGGGAATATTGGTCCAGAATATGGTTTTATTCTGCTGCTCGGATTCCTCAATCAGGCTCATCAAGATATTTTCCGTCTCATCGTCCTGCACATAAAAGCCGGTAAGAGTATTTCCGATGACATAGTTTTTCTCGAAATTGATGAAATAGGCCGCCCGGGTGATGTTCTGCTGGGAGAGAAAATTACCGAGCCAGCGCTGCACGGAAACCAGGGAAGAGTATTCTCTGTAATTCAAATCGGAGTAGAAATATTTTGACATGATTTCCTGCGTGGCGGTGGAAGAAAAGTAAGATTCCGCATACTGCAGATAGGACTCCAGCTGTATGCTGCTTTTGTCCAGATATTCCATTTCCATCTCAAACACCTGATCGCGCATGACTGTGGTGGTTTTATGGATGGTATAGAGTCCGAGGAGCACAAACGGAAGCAGGCTGATGAGCAGAAGAACAAGGATCAGCTGCAGCCGGATCGATCGATTATGTAGCTTATTCAAACACACACCTCCTAGTTATGAAAAAAGACAGCCCCCGCGGAGCCTTTTGGCAGGGGCTCTCGCGGGGGGCTGTCCCCTGGATTACAAAATGCGGTTCGTTGCCAGAGATCAGTCCTCATCGTCTTCACTCACCTGATTGATCTGTCTCTTTCTGACGGAAATATCGCTTTCCAGATACTCATCATAGGTGGTGATCTTGTCGATCAGGCCGTCGGCAGTCAGTTCCATGATACGGTTGGCCGTGGTCTGCACAAACTGGTGGTCATGGCAGGAAAACAGGATGACGCCGGGGAACTTGATCAGCGCGTTGTTCAGCGCGGTGATGGATTCCATATCCAGATGGTTGGTGGGCTCGTCAAAGATCAGCACATTGGTGGCCTGGATCATCATCATGGAGAGCTGGCAGCGCACCTTCTCACCGCCGGAAAGAACCTTCAGCTTCTTTAAACCGTCGTCCGCCGGAAACAGCATTCTGCCCAAGAATCCGCGCACATAGGTGGCATCCTTCACCGGGGAATACTGCGTCAGCCAGTCCACAATGGTCAGATCCGAATCAAAGATATCCGTGTTGTCCTTGGCAAAATAGGCCTGGGAAGTCGTGATGCCCCATTTATAGCTTCCTTCGTCGGGTTCCAGCTCACCTGCGAGAATCTGAAACAGCGTGGTTTTAGCCAGCTCACCCGCGCCCACAAAAGCGACCTTGTCCCCATGATTGAGGATAAAGGAAATGTTATCCAGCACCTTTACGCCGTCAATTGTTTTGGAGAGGTTTTCCACCACCAGGATCTCATTGCCGATCTCGCGCTCCGGACGGAAATCAATATAGGGGTATTTCCTGCTGGAAGGGCGGATCTCATCCAGCTGGATTTTTTCCAGCGCGCGCTTTCTGGAGGTCGCCTGTTTCGATTTGGAAGCGTTGGCGCTGAAGCGCTGGATGAAGTCCTGCAGCTCCTTGATCTTTTCTTCCTTTTTCTTGTTGGCTTCTTTCATCTGCTTGATCATCAGCTGGCTGGATTCATACCAGAAATCATAGTTGCCGGCATAGAGCTGGATCTTGGCATAATCGATATCCGCGATCTGTGTGCATACTTTATTCAGAAAGTAACGGTCATGAGAAACCACGATGACAGTATTGTCAAAGTTGATCAGGAATTCCTCCAGCCAGGCGATCGCGTCAAGGTCCAGATGGTTGGTGGGCTCATCCAAAAGCAGGATGTCCGGATTGCCAAACAGAGCCTGTGCTAACAGCACCTTCACCTTGTCGTTGCCGCCCAGATCCTTCATCAGCGTATAATGCAGGCCGGTGTCGATTCCGAGGCCGTTTAACATCGTGGCGGCATCGGACTCCGCTTCCCAGCCGTTCATTGCGGCGAACTCGCCCTCCAGTTCGGCGGCGCGTATGCCGTCTTCATCGGAGAAATCCTCCTTCATATAGATGGCTTCCTTCTCCTTCATGATTTCATACAGCCGTGCATTTCCCATAATGACGGTATCCAGCACCGGATACTCGTCGTATTTAAAATGATCCTGCTGCAGGAAAGACAGGCGCTGTCCGGGAGTGATAATAACGTCCCCGCTGGTAGGCTCTAACTGGCCGGACAGAATTTTTAAGAAGGTGGATTTACCTGCTCCGTTCGCGCCGATCAGCCCATAGCAGTTCCCCTCTGTGAATTTAATGTTTACATCTTCAAACAATGCTTTTTTACCGATTCTCAATGTGACATTGCTGGTACCAATCATTTTAAACAACCTTTCTCTAATCGGCAGCGATCCGAATACAACGGATGACTGCATAATGTTCGTTATTTTACAGCGGCCCTGCCGGCCGCCGTCCCAATTGTATATTTTACAGGAAATATTATATTTTGCAAGGCTTTTTGCCCTCAATTATAAGGGGAATAACGATTTTACCGGCCCGCGGTTGCAAAGGCATTCAGATATTGGTATAATAAGGTGTGCCGGTCCGGCTGCTGTTCACGGCCGCCGATCAAGCAGTGTATGACAGGGATGAATGGACAAAGGAGACTTTAATTATATGAAAAAAATGATATCATGGAATGTAAACGGTCTGCGTGCGTGTATGGGTAAAGGGTTTATGGACTTTTTTACTCTGGCGGACGCAGATGTTTTCTGTATACAGGAAAGCAAGATGCAGGAGGGACAGCTTGCGCTCGATCTGCCGGGATATTACCAGTACTGGAATTATGCGAAGAAAAAGGGATATTCGGGCACCGCTGTGTTTGTGAAGGAGGAGCCGGTCAGCGTGTCCTATGGCATGGGGATTGAGGAGCATGATGAGGAAGGGCGCGTGATTGCGCTGGAGTATCCAGAGTATTATGTCGTAACCTGCTATACGCCCAATTCCCAGAGGGAACTTACCAGGCTTGATTACCGGATGGAATGGGAGGACGCGTTTTTCTCATATCTGAAAAAGCTTGAAGAGAAAAAGCCCGTGATATTCTGCGGGGATCTGAATGTGGCCCATAAGGAGATTGACCTGAAGAATCCGAAAACCAACCGCAACAATGCCGGCTTTACCGATAAAGAGAGAGAAAAATTTACGAGGCTGTTAGACAGCGGCTTTGTGGACACATACCGGTATTTTAATCCGGATAAGGAAGGCGTCTATTCCTGGTGGTCCTATATGTTTAAAGCCAGGGAGAAAAATGCGGGATGGCGCATCGATTATTTCTGCGTTTCCGAAGGTCTGAAGGGGAAGCTTATAAGCGCGGACATTCATACTGAGGTGATGGGATCCGATCACTGCCCCGTGGAGGTTTGTATCGATCTATGAACTTACTGACAATGGAACATCTGACAAAATTTTATACGGAACGGATGCTGTTTCAAGATGCAGGTTTTAGCATCAACGAGGGCGAGAAGATCGGGGTGATCGGAATCAACGGTACCGGAAAGACCACGCTGCTTCGGATCGCTGCCGGTCTTGAGGAGCCGGATGAAGGGACGGTGACCATGGGAAACGGGCTGGCGGTTAGGTATCTGGCCCAGAACCCTTATTTTGAGGAGGGGAGCACGGTCCTTTCCTGTGTGATGAAGGGAAACAGCACGCCTCACAATAAATGGACGCTGGAGAGCGAGGCCAAAGCCATGCTTACCAGGCTTGGCATCTATGAGTTCGGCACGGAGATAGAGAAGCTGTCCGGCGGCCAGAAAAAGAGGGTGGCGCTGGCCTCTGTGCTCCTGTCCGAAGCGGATATACTGATACTGGATGAGCCCACCAACCACCTGGACAGCAGCATGGCGGAGTGGCTGGAGGACTATCTGAACCGGTTTAAAGGAGCGCTTCTGATGGTGACCCATGACCGGTATTTCCTGGACAGCGTGACAAACCGGATCGTGGAGATTGACAAAGGCAGGATATACAGTTATCAGACCAATTATCTGGGATTTCTGGAGCTTAAGGCGGAGCGGGAGGCCATAGAGCAGGCCAGCGAGCGCAAGCGCCAGAGCCTGCTTCGCACGGAGATCGCATGGATGCAGAGGGGGGCGAGGGCCAGATCCACCAAACAGAAGGCGCATATACAGCGTGTGGAGGATCTTAAGGAAAGGCAGGCACCCGTGCAGGACGGCCGCGTGGAGATGGAATCCGTCTCATCCAGGATGGGCAGGACGACAGTGGAGCTTGAGGGATTGTGCAAGTCCTACGGAGAGAAAAAGCTGGTGGAGGATTTCAGCTATATCTTCCTGAAAAACGACAGGATCGGCATCATCGGCCCCAACGGCTGCGGGAAGTCCACGCTGATGAAGATGATCGTGGGGGCAGCCAAGCCCGACAGCGGCGAGGTCGTGATCGGACAGACCATAAAGACCGGTTATTTTTCACAGGAAAACGAATATATGGACGAAAGCCTTAAGGTGATCGACTATGTGCGTGAGGGAGCGGAGATTATCCGCACGCCTTCCGGGACAGTGACCGCCTCACAGATGCTGGAACGCTTTCTGTTTCCGTCCAACATGCATTATACGGTGATCGGAAGGCTGTCCGGCGGAGAGAAGCGCCGGCTGTATCTGCTGCGTGTATTGATGGAGGCGCCTAACGTGCTGATACTGGACGAGCCCACCAACGATCTGGATATAGAGACGCTTACCATCCTGGAGGATTATCTGGACGGCTTTGACGGCATTGTGATCGCCGTGAGCCATGACCGCTATTTCCTGGATCGGGTGGCAAGAAGGATCTTTGCCTTCGAAGGCGGCGGAAAGATCACAAGATATGAGGGCGGCTATACGGATTACCGGCAGGAGGCGCAGATCCGTCAGAGTGAAAAACCGCAGGAGGATAAGGACGCGGCATTAAGGCCAAAGCCCAAACAGGACAGGACAGAGCGCCCGAAGAAACTGAAATTCACCTATCAGGAACAGAGGGATTACGATACCATTGAGGAAGTGATCGCCTCCATCGAAGAGCGCATTAGCGGGCTGCAGCAGGAGATAGAGGCGAGCGCCCATGATTACGGGAAATTAAACGTTCTGATGGCCGATAAGGAACAGGCCGAGGGCGAGCTGGAAGAGAAGATGGAAAGATGGATGTATTTGAATGATCTGGCGGAGAGAATCGCTGCCCAGAGCGGGCAGTGAGCATGAACGAAGATAGGAGCTTACTATGATACTTGGAGCCACGGTTACGGATAAAGGAATCGGATTTTGTGCTGTTATAAACTGTAAGACCTCCTTTCGGCTGCTGATATACAGGGCGGGAGAGGAGACACCGTACGCCGCTTACGATTTTCCGGAAGAAAACCGTATCGGAGATGTGGGCTATCTGTTTGTTGAAGGGCTGGATCCTGTTACCTGCCGGTATGCCTATGAAATAGACGGCGTACCCGTCCCCGATCCGTACGCACAGGTGCTCTATGGCAGGGAGATCTGGGGGGATGAAAAACGTAAGGACAGGCCGCCGCTGTGCGGGTTTGTAACGGAGGAGTTTGACTGGGAAGGAGACAGGCCTTTAAAGACACCCATTCAGGATATGATCCTGTACCGCATACATCCCAGAGGATTTACGAAACACAGGTCCTCCGGCGTAAAAGCAAAGGGTACCTTTAAGGGGATCGCGGAAAAAATCCCTTATCTGAAGGAGCTGGGCATCACCGCCCTGGAACTCATGCCGCCGGCTGATTTTGACGAGATACCCCTAAAAAAACCGCGTGATGCAAGTCCGTACCGGATGCCGGATGCGCCGGATAAGATCAATTACTGGGGGTACGGCGACTGCAATTATTTTGCGCCAAAGGCCGCTTATACCTCCGATCCGGACAGGAACCTGCCGTATCTTGAGTTTTTCCGTATGGTAAAAGATCTGCACAAAAACGGAATTGAAGTCATCGTGGAGATCTTTTTTACACCGCAGGTTCCGGAATATATGGTCACGGATGTGCTGCGCTATTGGGTCCTGGCCTATCATGTGGACGGGTTTCACATAATCGGGGATGTCCCGCTAAACCGGATCGCTTCGGATCCGATGCTGGCGGACACCAAGCTGTTTGCCGGGAACTGGAATGGCGCGGACAGGGGAAGGCGCAAGCATCTGCTGGAGTACAACGACGGCTTTCTGACGGATATGCGCTGTCTGATCAAAGGGGATGAGGACTGTTTAAACCAGCTCATGTTCCGCACGAGGAGGAATCCGGAGGACATGGGCGTGGTGAATTATATGGCCCATACCAATGGGTTCACACTTATGGATATGGTGAGCTATGACCGCAAGCACAATGAGGACAACGGCGAGGAGAACCGGGACGGCTACTGCTATAATTATTCCTGGAACTGCGGGGTGGAAGGCCCAACCAGGCGCAAAAAGATACTGGCCCTGCGGAAAAAGCAGCTCTACAATGCGCTGACCGTCCTGCTTCTAAGCCAGGGCGTGCCGATGCTTATGGCTGGCGATGAGATGGGCAACACCCAGAATGGCAATAATAACGCATACTGCCAGGACAATGAGATGTCCTGGATCAACTGGAATGGGCTTAAAACCCACAGCGATCTGTTTTCGTATGTCAAATTTCTGATCGCTTTCCGTAAGGCGCATCCCATATTCCATATGCCGGGGGAACTGAAGGTGATGGATTACAGGGGCTGCGGCTATCCGGATCTGTCCTATCATGGGGTGAAACCCTGGTATCCTCAGACGGAGAATTACCGCAGGCAGCTCGGCATGCTCTATCAGGGAATCTACGCGGGAGAGGCCGGTGAACCCGGGGACAGCTGCTTCTATGTGATCTACAACATGCACTGGGAGCCCCATGAGTTTTCTCTGCCGCAGCCCTATAAGGGGACCCGGTGGCATCTGGCCCTCTGCACCGCGCTGCAGGAGAGTAACGGATACTGTGAGCCGGGCAAAGAGCCCCTGCTGAAAGATCAGAAGGCATACATGGCGGATCCCAGATCCGTTACCGTGCTGATCGGCAAGAATGATGACCGGAAAGGATGAAGAACAGATGGGAATAACTGCGGTTTCAGAGGATAATGCGCCTCTTACAGGTTTTCATCTCAAGCTGCTGGCGGTGATCACCATGGTGGTGGATCATTTCGGGGCTGTATTTCTGGACTACGGCACGCCGGAATATATGGTATGCAGGACCGTAGGACGTCTGGCCTTTCCGATTTACTGTTTCCTTCTGGTGGAAGGGTTCAAATATACGAAGAACGTTTACAGGTATCTGGCGAGGCTTGCCGTATTCGCGCTGATTTCAGAGGTGCCCTTTGATTTTGCTATTTTTGGCACGGTTTATTATCCTTATTATCAGAATGTGTTTTTTACATTGCTTTTGGGCCTTCTGGGAATAACGGTTTATGATTACGCGACTAAGAATAACCGCATTTTTCTGGCGGTCATGGGGATTTTAGCGCCTCTTGTGGGAGCGTATTTCCTGCAGTGCGACTACAGCGTGGACGGCGTGCTGCTGATCCTGCTTTTGTATCTGCTGCAGAATTATAAGGCCGTGCGTTTCACGGCGGCCTCCGTCCTGCTCATTCTCATGGGCATATCGGAGGGCAGCATGGAATATGTGGGGGCGTTCTCCTTTCTGCTGATCGCGTTTTTGTATAATGGGAAGAAAGGTACAGGGATGAACCGGTATCTGTTTTATGTGGTTTACCCGGTGCATCTGCTTTTATTTGGACTGATCCGCATGTTCATGTGATCCGTGGCTGCCATGCTCAGCCACGGCTTGGCAGCGCGTGACAGGCCTCGGCTCAGAATTTTAGGTGCATCCAATTTTTCTTCCAACAGAGTATAGACAAGCATTTCGCCCAGTTCATTGCCAGTTCCTTTCGTGTCGGCAGCTCCGTTTTCACGCATGACCTTTAGTGCCTGAGAGATAACGCTGTCATCATCGTCATTGATGTGGAAATCCTCTAATGCAGCTCGTGAGAATACATATTTTCCGATGTTTCGGTATAAGGCGGTTTGGAGGTCAGCAGTATAGAATTTTTTTCTCGCACTTTCAGATAGAATAGCCGCAATTCTTCATTGTTGCTTATTCCAAGTGTCTCAGTGTGGGGCACTTCGTTGAATATCCCATCCAGCGATTTTTCTTGAGTGTTCCTGAAATATCTTCAGCCATGATGACCTCCTGTTAATCCTTATTTTTTGGTGTTGTAGTTTCCTTCTTCCGCAACCATAAGCATTTCTGGCTCCGGCATTTCATAGGTTACCACTGTTCGGGTTATAGTCAACGCTTGTGGCATAGAGGTCAAGAACCTGCCTGTACATAACCTTTTCGGAGGAACGGATATCACGGATGCGGTCTAATAGTTCTTTCCAGTAGTTGCCGCCGCCGAGGTTCTTCAGCCGCTCGTCATCCATCGTGAAGCCTTTGATCATGTATTCCTTCAATCGCTCAGTAGCCCATCTGCGGAAGTTGGTGGCGACGATGGATTTTACACGATATCCGAGGGAGATAATCATATCAAGGTTGTAGTGAGGAATTTCTCTTGAAACCTGCCTGTTACCCTCAGTTCGAACTTGTCGGAATTTCCGACAGGTTGATGCCTCGTCCAGTTCGCCTTCTTCATAGATGTGCTGAATATGCTCCACGATATTGGTTCTTGAGGATTGGAAAAGCTCTGCCATTTGCTGCTGTGTCAGCCAGACGGATTCATCCACAAATCGCACATCGATTTTGGTATCGCCATCGTCAGTCTGATAGATGACGATTTCGCCCTGGTTTTCCGGTGTTCCCGGTTCGTTTTTATTAGCCATCTGTTATTCCTCCTCGGTGATTTCGTCTTCGCTTTCGGAATCATCCTCCATATCAGTTTCTTCTTTGATGTATTCGTAGTCGGGGATATCGAAACCTCGCACATCAAATTTGCCTTTAACGACATTGGATATGAGAGTCTCTTTCATATCGTGCAATTTGTCAATTGATGATTTTTCTTTTTCAATTAAAATATCTATTTTCGCACAAAGATTATCCAAGTGATTCACAATTTCGTATTGCTCTTCTTCAGATGGAATCGCTCTTCAAGCGGAGGAACAGGAACTACAATATTGCGGAACTGCGGAGAGTATGTTCTCCACCGCATAGACATAATCCCTTTGCCAACCTTATAGCACTGCTGTGAAAACAGCGGAGTTCTAAACAAATAATGATAGTATTTTGAATTTACTCCGGCTTTAGGGGTGTATATGTCGTAGGCCGGGCTGGTAACACCATTATAGTCGGAACGCCCGATTGCACCCATCCAGCACAATAAAATATTCACGATAATGTCATTTTCTGCTACGACTTTATATCCATCAGCATTTCTTGCCTTGTTACCAGTTGTATGCTCAATATCGGCGTGTCCATAATTTCCGCCATCATACCATCAGCTTCTTTTTCCAAGGCATTCAAGCTTTCAATAATGTCCTTCATTTCACGAAGTTCTATAGGCTTGTAGAAATATTTTGTAAAGCTGATTTCATAACCAACCTGTGTTTTCTTCTCATCTACATAGGCATCCGGAGCATAAGTCAGCACCTCGTTTTGAATAAAGGAATCAATGCCGCCATCATATGTAAATGGAATATTCTCTGCATCACGCAGGTCAACATCGGTTTCGCCTTCAACCGCTTTTGCCGTGGAATCCTTCTCTGTAATAAAGGTCAGTGGAGATTTCATAGCAGCAGCATCAATCAACTGGATTTTACCTTCTTAATTTCCGGTGTATGAGGGATATCTGTAACCCCTGCTGTGTCTTCAGCGTGGACGATGAAAAGGGCCTTATGATTTGCAGCTGGGAAAAAGAAGCGGAAAAGCCGGTCATTCCGGTCCCTTACGCGGAAGAAACGATGACCGGCTTCGAATACGCGGCCGCCTGCCTGATGCTTCAGACCGGGATGGAAGAGGAGGCGCTGGAGATCGTTTCAGCGGTAAGGGCGAGGTATGACGGTCAAAGCGGAACCCATGGGCCGAGGAAGAATGCGTCTCGTTTTGGGATGACGTTATGAGCCTGGAGGTGCTCTCCGGCTGCCTGAAACTGAAAGCTCTCGGAAAGTACAAGACAGTGACGGAGTATCCGGAAACAAAGGTATTACGGAAAGGAGACACCGTGGAGTGCTGATACGATCCAGCCACGTTATTCCGGGTACACCAGATTTTTTTCTTCAATCACATACAGGCAGTGATCCAGGAACCGTCCGGCTATAAGTTTTGCAATCGGAAGATTCATATCCAGATAGTTGCCGCAGTCCCTGGGGGATGCTCCGGGCACTTCCCCTTCGAAATCCCGGATAAATTCAAACATTTCCGTGACCAGCGCCACGATATCCGCGGATCTGTAATCGCCGGCTAAGAGCAGGTAAAATCCGGTGCGGCAGCCCATGGGCCCCATGTAGATCACTTTATCCCCGAAGACCGGATGATTTCTTAAAAAGGTGGCTGTGAGATGTTCCAGCGTGTGCACCTCGGCTGTATTCATGACGGGCTCCCGGTTGGGCGCTGTCATGCGGATGTCAAAGGTTGTGATGACTTCGCTGCCTGCATGGTCCTTGCGGGATACGTAGATGCCGGGCAGCAGGTCCAGATGGTTTATGGTAAAGCTTGTGATTTTCTCCATGGGATACCTCCGTAAGTGTTCAATATCTGCCGATATTATATCATGTCAGCAGGAAAAACACCATCCTTTTAGTATCCTTGGTCGTCCAGCCGCCATTCACCGTCCTTGCCGTCCCGGATGAGGATCAGGTTGAAATCCGTATATTCTCCCTCCATGATATTTTCCTTAGGTATAGTAAAATCGCACAGAAAGATGATCACGTCATCCGGAGAAACGCCGTTTACCGCTCCTCTTCCGTACAGAAGATAGGAAACGCGCTGACGGATGCAGGAGTCATTGTCATACCATAGCTCCTCTAATTCCCGTTCGGGAGCCTCTTCTTCGAAATAGCGCAGAGCCGCCTTCCTGGCATCTTCGATCTCTTCCTCAGAGAAGGTGACCTGCTGGCTGGCAATTAACGCGTCCTCTTCCTCCTTGCGGCGCAGCTCTGAATCGCGATCGTTTCCGGAACCGTCCGGAGGATATTTTACAATATATTCGGACAGATCTGCGTCGCGGATATCCGTATAGCTGTCCGCATCAGCGGCCTGCAGCCGTATATACATGGGTTTTTCTTTTAAATCACCCCCGCCCACCGCCAGGGTGTATCTTCCGTATTCCACAGGATAAACCCGGATATAAAGGCCGCTGCCGATATCCTCCCCGCCGTCATAGCCTTCAAAATCGGCAAAAGTCAGAGAATCCCCGCGCTTGGAGAGCTCTAGGACATCCTCAAGCAGAAGCGGCCTGCCGGCTTGTGAAGACGTCTCGGTCTGCAGCTGTTCCGTCTGGCCTTCCGTCACAGAGTCCGCTGCGGAAGGCTTTGAATTATCGGATGCGGAAGTGAAGGTGCACCCCACCGCCGCAGTGACAAGGAGGAACATAAGAAGTGCTGCCGGCAGCAGGGTCCTCGGCTTTTTGGCGATCAGACGGATGCGCTCCCGTATTGTGTGGCGGCCGGAAGCCATGGTGGTGGAGATGCTGGTCAGGGTCAGAGGTGTTGGGCGCGGTGAGACAAGGCTGATCAGCGTCCTTCCGTAGTCCGTGCGGTTCTCCTCACCCAGCATGCGTATGGCGGCCTCGTCGCAGGCCATCTCAGCGTCCTGTTTGGAGGCGGAGGCTGCAACCCAGAGCAGAGGATGGAACCAGTAGAATGCCAGCAGCCCGTTGCGCACCACGGCCCAGACATGGTCCAGATGGCGGTAGTGGCACAGCTCATGGGCCAGGATATGCCGCAGCATGCGGGGATCGGCAGCCATTTCCTCCGTCAGATAGATGGCGGTCTCGCCTTTCCAGGAGAAAAGACAGGGCGATGGCAGCGAATCGGCCAGGTATATGTGCAGCTTGCAAGGGCATCCCACATAGCGGCGCCGTTCGGCCAGGAGCCTCTGCGCAAATCTGCGGTTGGTGTAGATCATCCACGCGGCTGTCAGCAGGCTGCCCGCGACCCACAGTATCAGAATCACCAGCTGCCAGTCATAGGCAGCGGCCTTTACCGCCAGGGAAGGGTTCGGATCGGATGTTCGGTAGGTAATGCCTGTGGCGAGATTATGGATCAGGGGTTTTAAGCTGTCCGGAGCCTGGACGGCTGCGTTTCTCACCGGATTCATAACGCTGAATACGCTGGGGATATTTTCAAACGGAAGCACCAGCCTAAGGATCACCAGAGACCAGAGGGAATACAGCACGGCGGGGCGTATCCTGCCCCTTGACAGCCGGCGGATCACAAGTATGCAGAGTATGAGGATCGACGATCCGATGATGCGTTCAGTCATGGCCCGCTCCCTCCGTTTCCTCCGCTTTTTTTAATATTTCGTACATCTCATCGATCTCTTCTCTGGACAGCGCCCTCTGATTTACCATAGTATTTAACATGACACCCATGCGCCCCTGAAATACTTTATCCAGAAAGCTTTCCGTTTCCTGAAGCATCGCCTCCTCGCGGTTTAAATCGGGATAGTACTGTTTTGCGCGCCCGCCTTCCGTATAATGCACGGCGCCTTTGGCCTCCATGCGCCCAAGCAGCGAAATAACGGTGTGTTTGGTCCAGCCCGTACCGGCCTTTAAGGACGCGGTGAGCTGTGTGATCGTCTGGGGTGACTGCTCCCACAGCAGTGAGATGATTTTCCATTCAGCATCTGTCAGAAGTGTTTTCATGGATCCTCCTCCTTTCTTATCTCCTGTCACCAGCCGCAGGCTGATGACCTGTGCACACGTCAGTGTGCTGCCCTTTTCATATTAGGAACAACAAAAAAAGGTTGGCAACTGTTTACCTTGATCTAGTATAGCACCAAGGTAAACAGTTGTCAACCTGTAAGCGCGCTATTTTGTGATGGTTTGTACCTGTTTTCCGGATCGGGCATGCTTCCCAGTCATATGTAGATTGTACATGTTAAAGCACAGAACTTCAAAATTGTTTTGCACATATATGTTAATGAAATAAATTATAGAAAAAACATAAAATAAAATATTGACAATTTAACACGTGTATGCTATTCTGATTGTAAGCAAAGTTGACAATGAAATTTAAATTTTTTTTTGCTTCATCATTTAACACGTGTAAATGCGGAGGACAACATGACACAGAAACAATACTTTCAAATCATTGAAAAAGTAGGAGAAAATCTGAATGATTTTCTGTATTCCTCAGATGAACGTTACCGCAGTCATCTGACGGAATCGCTGGGATGGACCCCCTTGCAGGCAAAACGCTTCGCATGCTGGGATTGGACACACGGAGTCGGACTGTATGGAATCTATAAGCTGTATCAGTTCACAAAGGACGAGCGGTATCTGGATTACATAGAGGCATGGCTGAAGAATAGGATGGAAATCGGCCTGCCTGAGAAAAATGTGAACACAGTTGCTCCGCTGCTGGTTATGGCCTGTGTGCATGAGATCCGTCCAAGCAAAGAGTATGAGGCTGTTATGCGGGAGTGGGCGGAATGGATTATGCATGACATGAAGAGAACTGCAGAGGAAGGCCTCCAGCACAGCCACGCGGAACTGGAAAACGACCAGGAACTCTGGGATGATACCCTGTTAATGACGGTTCTGTTTCTCGCTAAAGCCGGAAAAGTCTTTGACAGACAGGATTATACGGACGAAGCGATTTATCAGTTCATGATTCATGTCAAGTATCTGACGGATACAAAAACCGGGCTTTGGTATCATGGCTGGACGTTTGCAGAGAGAAACAATTTCGCCAATGCCCTGTGGGGGCGGGGGAACTGCTGGGTCACCATTTTCATCCCGGAGTTCTTGGAAATGTTCGAACTGCCGTCCTATATCAGAAAATATGCGGTGTACGCGCTGCAGGAACAGGCGAAGGCTCTGGCGCGGTATCAGTCGCCTTCCGGAATGTGGCATACACTGATTGACGATGAAAGCTCTTATCTGGAATCATCGTGCACCGCCGGATTTTGTTACGGTATACTCAAAGGCATCCGCAAAGGTTATCTGGACCCGGGATATGAAGAGTGCGGTAAAAAAGCCATAGAAGCGGTGCTGGCAAAGATCAGTCCGGAGGGAGAACTGATGGGAGTCTCTTACGGAACCAATGTGGGTAGGACGCTGGAACATTACCGACAGATTCCCATGTCCAAAATGCATTACGGACAGGCGCTTGCGCTGCTTGCCCTGATTGAAGGGCTGGAGTGGTATAGAGAACAGGAGGCGTAAATGTGAAAAGAAGAGCGAGTCTTTACCTCATGCTGGTACTGCCCATGCTGTATTTTATTGTCTTTGCATATCTGCCCATGGGCGGCATTGTTGTAGCCTTTAAGGATTACAATATATTCGGAGGAATCTGGGACAGTCCCTGGGTTGGCCTGAAGCATTTTAAGGAAGCGTTTGCCGCCAAGGAGTTCCAGACGGCGATTAAAAACACTATTATATTAAATCTGGGCGAGCTGTTTATCAACTTTCCCTTCCCGATTGTGCTGGCTATCTTTCTGAATGAGATGACCCATGAGCGGATGAAAAAGACCACGCAGACAATCTTGTACCTTCCGCACTTTCTGTCCATGGTAGTCGTTGCAGGTATCGTGTATCAGGTGTTTGGCAGCAGCGGCATTGTAAATAATGTGCTGGGCGCATTTGATATAGGGCCGGTCAATTTTGTCGGAGATCCGAAAAAATGGCGCGCTATCTACTGGGGGACCGGCATCTGGATGGGGGCCGGATACGGTATGATCGTGTATCTGGCGGCCATGGCGGGAATCAACGTCGAACTCTATGATGCGGCTTACATAGACGGAGCCGGACGGTGGAAACGCATCTGGCATGTCACCCTTCCGCAGATCAGGCCGACGATCGTTACCATGACCATCATGAATGTGGGTAAGATCCTGTCGATCGGATTTGAACGCCCGTATCTGATGGGCAACGTGCTTGTCCAGGATGTGTCTTCTGTTATCAGTACCTATGTATATTCCGTGGGTCTGCAGGCGGGAAGATATGATTTTGCCACAGCGATCGGGTTGTTCCAGTCCGTGGTTGCGCTGATTATGGTGCTGGCGGCTAACTGGACTGCCAGGAAGCTTGGAGAGGAGGGGATCATGTAATGAATTCCGTTTATGATAAAAAATGGAGCATATACCAGGTTGTAATGATCATTGTCTGCTGTCTGGCGATTGTTATTACGCTGATACCCATATTGAATATTGTGGCAACTTCCTTCAGCGGAAAGAACGCCATTGCAAAGGGTATCGTGGGGATATTTCCCGTGGAGTTCACCACGGAAGCGTATGAGATGGTGTTTAAGAACAGCGGTATTGTGCGTTCACTGTTTTACTCAATATTCCTTACGGTCGGCTATGCGCTGTTAGCTACCTTTATGACGATTCTGGCGGCTTATCCTCTGTCAAAGACCGATTTGAAAGGGCGTCATGTGTTCCAGACCATCATTACAGTCACCATGTATGTGAGCGCCGGAACCGTGCCGGCCTATCTGCTCATCAAGAATCTTGGCCTGATGAACACGGTATGGGCGCTGGTGATCCCGGGCATGATCAGCCCGTTCAACCTGATTATCCTGCGCACGTTTTTTGCCGGAATCAATAAAGCGCTGTATGAAGCGGCCTATATGGACGGGTGCGGGGAATGGGGATGCCTGTTTCGGATTACGATTCCGTTGTCCCTGCCGTCGATTTTCACCATTATGCTGTTTTATGCCATTTCCAGATGGAACGGCGTTACCGATGTGCTGTATTATGTGAATAAACCGGATCTGTATACACTGCAGTACCAGCTCAAGCTTATGCTGGACAGCCTGACCATACCGTATAAGCCGGAGGAGATGGCGACCATGCAGATCACGCCGGAGAATGTGAAGTCATCCACCATTGTTTTCGCAATGGTGCCCATGCTGCTCATATATCCTTTTGTGCAGAAGTATTTCACCAAGGGCGTTACGATCGGCGGAGTAAAAGAATAGCCGCCATATAATCTTATATATGACCTGCGGACGAAAGATAGACAGTAAAGTTTGGCGGGTTATACAATAAATCAGGTCCTTTCCGCTGTGGGTAATGCACGGCGGAAACGGATGGCGGAAAGGAGGACAGATGATAAACTGCGGTACGCTTCCATGAGAAAACGTAAGGGCGTACGCAAGACCGTTATTAAACGGAATGGTTCTATAAAATAGAAATTGGATAATGACTAATTGGAGGTAGGAATATGAAAAAACATTTCAGCAGAATGTGTGCGCTGGCAATGGCGGCAGTATTGTTGTTAACAGGCTGCAGCAGCAAAACGGATCAAAAGGAAACTACTACTGCGGCGGCTACAACAAGCGCAGCGGCCGGAACAGAAACAACAACCGCACAGGCAGATACAAGTGCGGCGGCAAAGCCGGAGAAGATTGTGGATATCAATGTTATGGTTTATGACCGCGGTGATGAGTATTCGGCAGGCAATTCCCTTACGGATAATGAGCTGACCCGCTGGATCAACGAACAGATGGAGCCCCAGGGTGTTCATGTGAATTTTGTTCCCGTACCCCGTTCAGGGGCGGATAACCAGGTAAACCTGATGCTGGCAGCCGGAACCGCGCCTGATATCATCAGAACCTATGACAGGCAGAGGGTTGCTACCTACGGAAGCCAGGGCGGTCTTGTGGATCTGACGCCTTATATGGATCAGCTGGACCCCGCATATTTGTCTGAGAACCAGGATGCCATCGGTTTCACGCAGTTTGACGGAAAACAGTATGCACTGCCTGGCGTATATGCTTACCACGGCAAAGGTCATGACGCCTATATACGTCAGGATCTGATTGAAAAGATGGGAATGAAAATGCCTACGACCAGGGAAGAGCTGATCGAAGTGCTGTATGCGATGAAAGAGAATTATCCGGATATCACTCCTATGGGATTCTCAGGAAAGATCACAGACGGTATGTATACCAACTTCCTGCTTTCCTATGTGAGCCGCGCGAATGAGAGAGATAACTATATTTATGAGCCCACCTTTACGACTGTATTGAAACCGGGTCATAAAGAGGGATTAAAGCAGCTGAACCAGTTCGTGCTGGACGGAATTATTTCCCCGGATTACGCGGTGGATACTGACAATACGAAATTAAACCAGGATCTGGCTAACGGCAAAATCGGTTTTGTGATCAGCAACGCCGGCGGTATGGACGCATATTCCACAGTGGAGGATCCCGATTACCGCATGGTTGAGGTGGAGACGCTGCCGAATGCGGACGGATCTTATGAAGTGCCCTCACAGGATCCCCTGTCCCACTATGTATATGTGCCGAAGACAGCGGAGGACAGAATCGATGCGGTCGTGAAGTATCTGGCATGGCTGTCCAATGAAGAAAATGCAATGAACGTAAAATATGCTGTGATCGGTGTGGGCAGCGATATGGTGGACGGTGCGCCTGTAATGAAACAGAAACAGGAACTGATTGATATGGGCATGACATACAGCTCCAATGATTCAAACCTGTTAAGGGCAAACTTTGCATTTGAAAAAGACTTATTGGTTCGTAATTACAAAGCCGGCAAGCCGGATGTGCCGGAAGATGTGGCGGAAGACCTGATCAGGATCCAGTACAGCAACTATTATGACAAGTGCCTGATTCCGGCAGCGCTGGAAACGGATCAGTATGTGCCGAATCTGCAGTCTCTGATCTGTGAATTCGTGCTGAAGGTAATGGCAGCGCCGGAAGGCAAGTTTGATGAAGTATATGACAAAGAGTACCAGATCCTGGTGGAGAATCATTTACAGGATGTGCTGGATGAGCGTGCGGCATGGTACGACGCAAATATGAAATAATTCATAGGGGAGACTGTTATGAAGTTTACCAATTTTATTGAGGATGGCATATGGCTGAAAGGTAACCTTCATACGCATACTACCAACTCCGACGGCGAACTGCCGCCGGAGCGGGTAGCCCAGGCGTATAAGGAGAGAGGATACCAGTTCCTCTGCTTTTCCGATCACAACATATTTACCGCTTATCCGGAGCTGAACGAGAAGGATAAGTTTCTGATGATGCCCGGTTTTGAGGCCAGCCTTCGCAATCCCAAATCGCCGGAAAAGGTGATGCATGTAAACGTGCTCTGTAAAAACGATCAGTATGATTTTGAACAGGATGAGATGTTCGATATCAAAACAGCGGAAGAGAGTCTTGAGTTTCTGCGCAGACACGCCGACAACAATATACTGGTGCTGAACCACCCTTACTGGTCTGCGCTGGAATGGGATGAGATCATTGACCTTCCGGGCATTACCTGTATGGAGGTATACAATCATGCCAGCGAGTGGCTGGATCTGCTGGGAGACGATGCCAGAGAGTGGGACGCTCTTTTAAAAAAGGGCAAAAGATTCTGGGGATTGGCTACGGATGACAGCCACAACGGTTATGTCCACCGCGACGGATGGCCGTTCCACCTGATCGAAAACGATTCCTTTGGCGGATTCATAGTGGTAAAGGCAAAGGCCTTCACCCAGGAATCCATTATTGAAGCCATCGAGACCGGAAGCTTCTATGCCAGCATGGGTCCCGAAATCCATGACTTTTACGTGGAAGACGGCGTGGCCTCGGTGAAATGTTCCCCCTGTGAGCGCATCTGCCTTAGCGGAAACCATGGAAAAGTGATGCGCGCTCTGGGCGTGGATCTGATGGAAGGCCAGATTCCCTTAAAGGGAAACGAAGAGTATGTGCGCGTCCAGTGTGTGGATAAGTATGGACGCATTGCGTATTCCAATCCTATTTTCCTGTAGGCTGGAAACGTTTAGATATGCATTAAGGCGAAGAGCATGGAGGATGCCAAATTATGAAAAAGTCAATTTTCTTGGAGGATGAAAATGCGGTCTGGTTAAAAGGAAATATTCACAGCCATACTGTATTTTCAGATGGGCACTGGACGCCTGAGGAAATGAAAGAAGCGTACAAAAGGCACGGCTACGATTTCCTGGCGGTTACCGATCATGATACCTATACGGATACCCGTATGCTGACGGACGATACATTTACCATGATTCAGGGCTTTGAGCTTTGGGGAAATGCGGGCAATGACAAGGATATTCATGTGAATTTCCTGTGGGCGGACAAAATAGACGGGATTGAGCCGGGACAGAAGATGACTCTGCCTGAAAGAACCGGCAAGGTATCACTGGACCTGTGCTACAGGCTGCGTGAAAAAGGCTGCTATGTCATGCTGAACCACCCGCACTGGTCTCTGCTCACTAGCCCAGAGGTGGAAGATGAGAACCCGTATCATGCGGTGGAAATCATCAACTATGCCACAGAGTGGCTGGAAAACATGGGCGACGGCAGTGTTTTCTGGACTGAGATGCTGCTTAGGGGCTGCAAGCTCTGGAACGGCGGCAGCGATGATAACCACAACGGGCACAGCCCCGCTGACGGCGATGTGGATTCGCTCTACTGCGATTCCTTTGGAGGCTTTACCGTGGTAAAGGCGGCTGACCGTTCGCCCCAGGCGATTATAGAAGCGATGAAGGCGGGAAGTTTTTATACCTCCACAGGCCCTTCCATCTATGAATTTTACGTAGAGGATGACTATGTTCATGTTGTATGCTCTCCCTGTGTGCGCATCTATATCAACGGTGAGAGAAGACAGTATCAGCGCAAGCTGGGAAGACATGTCACTGAGTTTGTGACGAAGCTGAAAGGCGATGAGAAATTGATTCGTGCGGAGTGTATGGACGCGGCTGGCCGTTCTGCATATTCCAATCCAATCTTTTTTGACTGATCGGGGGATTTTATGAATTACTTGGAATACGGATTATTTTCAGGCGGGTTTGTCAACCGTTTCCTGACGGCAGGTGTATTTTTGAAGGACAGCCCGTTTCAGAAAACGGCGTTTGAGGGGAGGGTCAATGAGTGGCTGATCAAGGGCAGTTCCATTCATGACAATCCATACAGAGCAAAAGTCATTCAGGGGCGCATGGGAAATATCCCGCCTTTTATGGAGTTTGGCGGCCTGCTTGACGGGGATGAGGTGGAATCCTTCGGACAGGAAAAGAAGCTGAAGGTATACTTCCCGTTCGGAAACGCGGGAATAGCCGATTCCGGTTTTTATGAGAATCCCAAATATTTAAGAAGCTATGGCTATACTCTTCTGGATGTGCCGCAGGAAGAAACGGCGGAAGCAGAGGTTTCCACCTGCGGCGCCGTGACCGTCTGGTTAAACGGTGAACTTGTGACGGATTTTACGCCGTTTACAAGAAATGAAGAGAAGCATACCAGAGTGTCCATGCACCTTAAGAAAGGGATCAATGAGCTGACGGTCTGTCTGGAGGATCTGGCGGAACGGGATACGGATTACCATTACCGACTCCGTTATCTGGGAAAGCAGGAACTGCGGATACGGATTCCGGTCAGGGAGGATGTGGACACAGATGCCGTAAAAGCTGCGGAGCATGCGCTGTCCGCCATGTACTTTGAAAAAGAGGCATATCTAAGCGAGCCTGTCTGCCTGAATCTGGAATCCTTTGCAGAGGAGCCGGTGCAGATGGTGCTCACTCCGGACCGGTTTACCGGGCCGAAGCATTATCAGATCCTGCCCGGGCAGAAGCAGATGTATCTGTTCCATGCGGATGATGTGCCCTCCAGCTTTTATTTCTTCCGGGTGGAGGTTGCGGTGTCAGGGCTGGTCATCGGGAAGGTGATCGGGACCTATTCCTTTAATACGCAGTTCATGGCCTACCATGAGGACACCTATGAGGAACGCAAGCAGAGAATCCGCGCCATCATACGGGATACGGACGAGGGGAGCGATTACCGGGCGGTGATCCGCTTGCATGACGGCGAGGTGCCGGACAATCTGGAGAAAATACTCTCCAATCATATGGCCTGGGTGAATGAGAGGCGGGACTGTTCGGATTTCCGGCTGATCATCATGGTATATATGTATGTCCGTTTTTCCCATCTTTTCTCAGATAAGCTGAAGCGGGATGTGGAAGATGCGATGGCGGGATACCGCTACTGGTGTGATGAGCCGGGGGACGATGTGATGTGGTTTTTCAGCGAAAACCACGCCCTGATGTTTCATATCAGCCAGTATTTCGCGGGACAGTCGATGCCGGAGCGGATCTTTACCTGCAGCGGCCTGACAGGGCGGGAAGCCTGCAAAAAGGCGGAGAGACTGCTTAACGCCTGGTTTGAAAGCTTTTTTACGGATTTTGCCACCGGGTGGAATTCCAGCACTTATCTGCCCATTGATGTGATGGGGCTGGGTTATCTCTATGATTTGACGCCCAAGGGTTCACCTCTCCATGAGAAATCGAAGAAGGCGCTGGATATGCTGGCGTTTTCTCTGGCGGTCAACGAGCATAGGGGCAATATCATGACCAGCTTTGGAAGGACATATGAAAGAGAGCTGAAGGGGAGCTACAGCACCGGAATGCCATCCCTTTTGTACCTGTTTTACAATGCGGGATATATGAACGATCATTTCCGGGCATTGGTTCCCATCGTGGTGGAAGACTACGAACCGCCGGCGGAATATGCGCGGTATGTGGGCCTGAAGGGGGACGAAGAGCTGATCCACCAGAATACTCAGGGCATTGACCGGTATGTAAACCTGTATCTGTATAAGAATTCCAGAGCGCTTTTGTCCACGGCCGTTGGCTTCCGGCCTTTCGGACCTGGCTATCAGGAGAGCATTGTCCAGGCGACGCTTGACGGCACCGCCCAGGTATTTGTAAATCATCCGGGCGAGGCGGAGATATACGGAAACGGGCGTCCCGGCTTTTGGGCAGGCAACGGATGTCTTCCGTTTGCGGCCCAGTACAGGAATATAAGCATCCTGGAATACCGTATCGGTGCGGAGAATCTGCTGGATTATACGCATGCATATGCGCCTCTTTCGGAATTTGACAGCTATAAAATCGGCAGCAGTGCGGCCGCGTTTGAGAAGAACGGAGGCTTTATCGGCATCAGAGCCTTAAACGGCCTTAAGATGCAGACGGAGGGGGCCTGCCGCAGACGGGAATTCATAAGCCCCGGGCGTAACAATGTCTGGGTGCTGAAGGTGGGGACCTTCGGAGAATACCGGGATGCGGATGAGCTCTTAAGGGACATGGAGCAAATGGAAATCGTCATGGGGGACGGGAAAACGGTTGTCGTAACGGGGAACGGCGACCGCTATGAGACAGAAAAGAATGTACTGTATGTGAACGGAAAGAAAGTGCATGATTATCCGCAGAGCGTGGCAGGTAAACTTGAGTTAAATGGAGGAAAATAAGGTGGAAATTAAATGTTTGCAGGAATTTGATCTGGGTATGTCGCTGGGCCAGGTGCGTTCGGTTCCGGTTTCTTTGGGGAAGGACCGGCCGGAGGCAGTGTTATTTGTATATTCGAGACAGGAAAATCTGGATCCGTGGCCGGAACTTTTTAACTATCCGAAGGATACCCTGAAAATGGCGCTCTATACCATGGATGGGATTGTTATGTGGAAGCGCGATCTGGGAAATGGCGTGATTCCGGGCGTATGGTATGCCCCGTTCATATCCTTTGATCTGGATCAGGACGGAGTGGATGAGATCTGGTTTTTGAACAACTTAAATCCCAATATTCCGTTCAGCCTCAACGCGCGCGTATTGGAACGCATCAATCCTCTGACCGGAGAGACCACCGGGCAGTGGAAATGGCCGGACAATACGATTGACGATACCATGTCACATTCTTACCGTTTCTTTATTACGGGCGGATATGTGCACGGCAAGCCGGTTTTGGTGACCGCCCAGGGAACTTACAGAGACATGTATCTGCAAGGCTATGGGGCCGGTATGGAGAAGCTTTGGGACATCAAGATCCCTTATGATGACGGCGGAGCGCGTTCCAGCCATCTGTGTCCGGTGCTGGATTTCAACGATGACGGAGTGGATGAGCTGTTCTGGGGAGAGCGCCTGATCAGCCTCGAGGACGGCCACGAGGTGTTCTGCGGGGATAAGGGAAAGTATATCGGCCATTCCGATATCGTGGTTCCTTTTGTGGATGATAAGACCGGAAAGAAATATATCTATACCTGCCGTGAGGATTACGAGCAGGAGGGCGAACCCAGAGTCGTTACCTATGACGAAAAGGGCGAAAGAGCATGGACTGCGGTGGAGAGCGTGGGCCACATGCACAACGGCTGGATGGCCAATATTGAACCGGATTACCGGAAGGTGGCGATGGCGATGCGCATCACCCGCCGCGTGATCAATAATGCTATTGTGGATACGGAGCCGGAGGATTTTTATTTTGATGCCGTGACAGGCGAACCTCTGAAAGCCCCCATCCCATTTAAGGGACATGAGGCCATGCCCATCGACTTTGACGGGGACGGTTACCATGAGTTCTATGTAACCGGCGGAGATAAGAGAGGATATGTTGTGGACCGGGAAGGCAGGATACACGGTTTTGCCGGCGGCACTGGAGTGGTAAGAAGCGGCAAGATTATGAATCGGCCGGGAGAGATGCTGATGGTATACTACCAGGATGAGGGGAAAGTCCGCATCTGGGGAGATGTAAACGCGGTTGAGAGCGAATACTGCAAGAAGAGATTCGCCCACAGCTATCACTGGAAGATGCAGCATTTTATGGGAACCGGTTATAACCACGGCAGCAGCCATATCACCTGCGGCATGTAACATAAAGACACTCCATTCAGGCGGGATTGGATGGAGTGTTTTTTAAATTCTTAGAAGGAAATAAAAAGAGAGATAAAGAGAATGAGCAAGAATGAAGAAAAATTTCGCATGATGCTTGTCTGGCTGTGTGTAATCAGCTACTTTGTAAGCTACATCACCCGTGTCAATTACAATTCGGTCCTGCTGGAGATTGAAAAGGAGGCAGGGTTTGACAAGGTATCCGCAGCCCTCGCACTGACCGGCAGCTGTATCACCTATGGGGGCGGGCAGTTGATCAGCGGCTGGATGGGAGATCGGATCAGTCCGAAGCTGATGGTGCTTATGGGACTGCTGCTTTCGGCAGCGATGAATCTGGCCGTACCGCTTTTTACATATCCGGGGTTTGTCCTGTGCTTCTGGTGCGTAAACGGGTTCGCACAGGCCCTGATCTGGCCGCCGTTAGTCAGGCTGATGTCCACCTATCTGGACGAAGATCAGTATAAGAAGAGCTGTGTACAGGTGACCTGCGGTTCTTCTGTCGGCACCATTGCCGTTTATCTTCTGGCGCCGCTTTGTATATCACGCGGAAGCTGGAGAAGCCTGTTTTTCCTGTGCGCTGCCACAGCCTTGGTGTTTTCGGTCATCTGGTTTATGGGAGTCGGAGCGGCGGAAAAACGTCTGCGCAAGTTTGTTGCGAATCATACCAGCGGGCTGCCCGCTGGGGAGGGGAACCTTCAAAACAAAGAGGGGGCCCGAAGCCATACGCCCTTCCTTCTCATAGGCATGATTATGGTTGCCATCGTCATGCAGGGGATCCTCCGGGACGGTGTCACCACCTGGATGCCTTCTTATCTGTCGGATACCTTCCATCTGGGCAGTGCCGTATCGGTATTATCCGGCATTATACTGCCTATATTCGGTATCTGCTGTCTGCAGTTGACCCTGCAGCTCAACCGCAGGCTCATAAAAAATGAGCTGCTATGTGCAGGAAGTCTGTTTTTGCCTTCCTGTCTGAGCGCTCTGCTGCTTTTGCTGATGTTTTCAGCCAACCCGGTGCTGTCGGTATTTTTATCGGCGGTCATCACGGGATGTATGTACGGTGTCAATGTGATTCTGGCGAGCATGCTTCCGCGTTACTTCGGAAAAAACGGGCGCGTGAGCTTTATTTCCGGCCTGTTTAACTCCTGTACCTATGTGGGAAGCGCTCTGTCAGGAAGCGGGAGCGCGCTGATCGCTCAAACTGCCGGATGGCCCGCCGTCATACTGTTCTGGTGCGGTGCGGCGCTGGTCGGAACGCTGCTGTGCGTAAGGGCTGCAGGTCCGTGGAAGCGTTTCCGCGAACAGCAGAAATCGGTGACAGGGTGTTAATGCCGCTGCCAAGGAAAATGAAGGCGGGATTCTTTATTAAGCACCGACGGAAGCGGACTTTGCCCTGCTGTTTATAAGTCCCAGCTCCGGTGAATATTTCAACGCCACAGAGGGTATCTGGAGCTGGATATATGCGAGAACTAGCTGGCGGTGGATTCACACTGATCAAAGGCGACAGCGTGATCAGGGTGAATAAAAATTATAGGTATTTAAGTCTTTAAACCTGCTTAATTTCATGTGGTATAGATAAAAAGAAGGCTATTGTGCTGTGGCAATAGCTTTTTTTTATTTTAATTAATGCGGAAATAATTCAGCTAAGCAGAATGACAGATTTAGCTGAAGATGATATAATCTATATTAACACGGATTGTTATTTTTATAATTTATTCTTTTATTGGTCTCTCATTTCTAATAAGAGAGGAGAAAATACAATGAAGTTAATCTATTTCTGGTCTAAAGACTGTCATAAAGCGAATATATATGGCAGAAGCCGAAATGATTTTGAATTTAATGATGGTTTTACATTATTATCTTGTTATATAGTAGAATTTCTATTTGAAAAAGGACAGATATATATACAAAAAAGGGATTCAGAAATAGAGTGTTTTTATGGAAAAAACATTAATGATGTTATTGCTATTGTTGGAGAAAATGGAGCAGGTAAATCAACAGTATTAAGTATGCTAGCTGAAGAAAGTAGTCATATACATTATGCTGGTAGGGAGAAAGAGTATATAAAGATATTTGAGGAAGCTGATGGATCTATAACAGTGTATTATTACCTAAACAGGAAATTAAAGTTTATTGGCGATAAGAAATTGGCTGTTAAGCTTATTAATACACGTTATAACAATCACTCATCTCATGACAGTGAGTTCGATTTATCTTGTATATTTATTGCTAATAATTTTGAATGGAGAGATTTTTATGGATTAGCATTATTTAATAAGAATAAAAGCGACAATATAATTGAATATAATTTTGCAAAAAAAATAGTACAATTGTCTTTAAATCCAGAAATATCATATGGAGCTGAATTAGATGAAAACAAAACGTTAGTTCTTATTAAATCATATGAAAAAAGGATGGAAGAAAATATTATTGAAAGAGTGGCTCTTTATCAAATCCGTTTACTTGTAATGTCAATGCGATATATACCATCTAAATTAAGGCATGAGTTATCTGATATATACGGGTCATTTAACGTAGGAATAAAAGTTTTTTCAAGCGCGTTTAATATGTGGGATGATGAACAATTGAAAGAACTTATTAAGTTAGAGAGAAATATTAATTATAGGGAAACGCGATACATAATCTATGCATGTTATCAATTTATTCTTTTAGAAACTTGCTATTTTTTTGAAAAGTATGTTGGAGAAATGATAGAATCGCATTTTGCTGATAATAAAGAAGAGATCGTTGATATTGAATTTTTAAACTGCATTATTGAAAAATTAAAAGTGGAAAGTATAAAAGATGAGTTGGGCTATGATATTACCCAATTGAATTGGTATCAGCAACTGGTCGCTAGTTTACATATTTTTGAAAAGTATAACAACGAGAGGTTATACATTGGAAATTATACATTTGCATCATCTAATGGTAAGCGGTTTATAGTGGTTCAGTTGTCAAGACAAAAATCTAAGCTTTTTATAATGAACTGA
>NZ_QUEE01000008.1 GCF_003477885.1 Lachnotalea sp. AF33-28 | reverse complement strand
AAGTGCGTAAGTTTGGTTACCGGTAACTTACACACTTTATTTTACACTCCCTGGCATAAGCAATTTTTACTGTGTGCCGCCAGGCGCACCACGCTAAAAACGGCAGAGATTTTCATCTCTGCCGTTTTTTCATTCAGTCGGATTTTATGGCCCTGCGGCCATATCCTTTTGTTACAGCTCGCCCAGGCCGCTCTCAATCGCTGCGGACATTGCATCCATAGCCGCCTGCTCGTCTTCACCCTCACAGATCAGTTCGATCTCAGAACCGCATTTGATTCCTGCAGCCATTACATTCAATACGCTCTTCGCAACCACTGTTTTCTCCCCACATTTGATTACGATATCGGATTTGAATTTCATCGCTTCCTTAGAAAGAACGCCTGCCGGTCTTAAATGCAGCCCGGAAGGATTTACAACTGTCAATGTCTTGCTTAACATAGGTCATTTCTCCTTATTAATTATTTCTATGTAGCAGCGCGGGATTTCTCCATCCGCGCATTTACATCAGATATCATGCCGCATTACAGCAGCGCAACAGTTTCCCTTGCTATCGCAAGCTCCTCATTGGTCGGCACGATCATGGCAATCCGCTCTGAATCGTCGGTGCTGATGATGCGCTCCACTCCGCGGCAGTTGTTTTTCTCCTTATCCAGCTTGATTCCCAGATAACCGAGATAAGAGCATACCTGCTCCCGGACAACCGCATCATTTTCGCCCGCGCCCGCTGTGAACGCCACAACATCCACGCCGTTCATGGCAGCAGCATATGCGCCGACATACTTGGCCACATGATAGGAAAATGCTTCCACTGCGACCTTCGCGCGCTCATTGCCCTCTCCTGAAGCGGTATCCAGATCCCTGAAATCGCTGGAAACGCCGGATATACCGAAGATACCGGACTTCTTGTTGAGCACATTTAAAACCTCACCGATGCTTAAATTCTCTTTGTTCGCAATAAACTCCACAATCGCAGGATCGATATCGCCGCATCTGGTTCCCATAATCAGGCCCTCCAGAGGAGTAAAGCCCATGCTGGTATCTACGGACTTGCCGCCGTCAACGGCACATACGCTGGCGCCGTTGCCGAGATGGCAGACAATCACCTTCAGATCCTCAGGCTTTTTGCCCAGGATTTGTGCCACACGCTTGGATACAAAACTGTGGCTGGTTCCGTGGAAACCATAACGTCTGATTCCGTATTTCTCATAATATTCATAAGGAAGGCCATACAGATATGCTTTCTTGGGCATCGTCTGATGAAACGCCGTGTCGAACACACCTACCATAGGAACATTCGGCATCAGCTCCTTGCAGGCGTTGTAGCCGATCAGGTTGGCGGGATTATGCAGCGGCGCAAGCTCACAGCATTTCTCAAACTCACGGATCACCTCATCTGTCAGGACTGTGGAGCAGGCAAATTTTTCTCCGCCGTGTACCATCCTGTGACCTACCGCACCGATCTCATCCAGGGAAGAGATCACTCCGTTTTTCTCGTCAGTCAGCTCTTTGAGCACCAGGCTGACCGCCGCCGTATGGGTAGGCATGTCCGCGCTTATCTCTACTTTTTCCTTGCCGGTGGGCTTATGGGTCAGCCTTCCGTCAATTCCGATTCTCTCACACAGGCCTTTTGCCAGCACTTCCTCGCTGTCAGAATCAATCAGCTGGTATTTCAGTGATGAACTTCCGCAGTTAATAACCAATACTTTCATTACAGTTCCTCCTATGAACATCGCTATTCATTTTTTCTCGTTTCTGAATATTTTATACATCAGAACCCTTCTATTAATTTTATACTTTTTTACCAGGACTGTAAAGCCTATGTCGCACTTTTTCATGTTTTTTCCTACAAACAATGCGGCATTATTCCTCCGATACGTTCAAAGCGCGTTCTTTTTTCTCCTGTTCGCGCTGCTGTCTGCTGTATATGCAGCCGCAATAATCCTGACGGTACATGCCATACTCTGCGGACAGCTCCACGGACCGCTTATAGCCATCCTTCTTTTTAAAATCTGAGAGGAGATAAGAAACGCCGTACTCCTTAGCCAGTTTCAGGCCGATCTCTGCCAGTTTCACCGCATTTTTAAGCGGGCTTATAGACAGGGTCGTGGTAAAATAATCAAATCCCTGCGCTTTTGCCATGGCGGCCGCCTCTCTAAGGCGCAGCTCATAGCATAAAAAACATCGCTCCCTTCCCTCCGGCATCGCCTCGTATCCCTTCACCGCCGAATAAAATTCCTGGGGTTCATACCTTCCTGCCGCAAAGGCCACCGGATACCGGGTATTCAGCAGGCCGATAAAACGTTCCTGTTCCTTCACCCTCATGCGGTATTCCTCTTCGGGATAAATATTGGGATTATAGTAAAATACGGTGATTTTAAAATATTGGGAGAGATATTCCAGCACATAGCTGCTGCAGGGAGCGCAGCAGCTATGAAGAAGCAGGGTTGGGACACCCCCCTCTTTTGTGATTTTCTCCAGCAGCTTTTCCAGTTCCTTTTGATAATTTTGCATGAATATATCCTCTAAAAACGAAGCTGCGCTCCGATTGTTTTCCAACCGAAGCGCAGCTTCCCAGCCGTTTTGATGCCGCTTTCACCGGTATCAGTATCACTGTTTGATCTTATAAGAAATCACGGATTCTCTTGCTTCTGACAGGGTTGCGCAGTTTACGCAGCGCTTTCGCCTCGATCTGGCGGATGCGCTCTCTGGTCACATTGAACTCCTTACCCACCTCTTCGAGTGTGCGGGGATGTCCATCTTCCAGACCAAAACGCAGCACGATTACCTGCCGCTCTCTATCCTTTAAATCTTCCAGCAGTGTGTCGATATGTTCTCTAAGCATCACAGATTCCACATTGCCTTCCGGTGTCACAGCATTGCTGTCCGCAACAAAATCGCCCAGATTGGAATCGTCTTCCTCTCCGATCGGCGTCTCCAAAGATGCCGGTTCCCTGGCGATCTGCATGATTTCCATCACCTTGTCTTCCGACATATCAAGAGCCTGCGCCAGCTCTGTCACGCTGGGCTCATACCCCAGCTCCAGAGTGAGCTTTCTCTGCATTTTAGACATTTTATTAATGGTTTCCACCATATGTACCGGCACACGAATTGTTCTGGCCTGATCTGCCAGGGCTCTGGTAACAGACTGTCTGATCCACCAGGTTGCGTAAGTAGAAAGCTTATACCCTTTGGTATAATCGAATTTCTCCACACCCTTGATCAGCCCCAGGTTGCCTTCCTGAACCAGATCCAGAAAACTCATCCCGCGCCCGGTATAACGCTTCGCTATACTGACCACCAGCCTTAGATTCGCCTCGATCAGGCGCTCTTTCGCAACCTTATCGCCTTCCGCCTTGCGTTTGGCGAGTTCCAGTTCCTCATCGGCCGTCAGCAGGGGGACTGTACCGATCTCCTTCAGATACATACGGACCGGATCCTCCGTACCAATACCATCCAGCAGATCAATGGAATCAAGGTCGATCTCCTCTTCTACATCCTCATCCAATGGGAAGTCTTCGTCTTCCGTATCCAGCACCAGGCTATCGTCGATGGAGAGGTCGTCGTCCATGACTCTGAGAACGTCAATCCCGTTGTTCTCAAGGTAGGTGTAAATGTGTTCCAGCTGTTCCACTGATAATTCCACTCCGGCAAAGAAGTCGTTGATATCGTTCATATCCAGCACGCCTTTTTTGCTCTTACCCAGTTCGACAAGCTTCTTCAGGTTTTCCATGAAATTGTCTTTTTCCACCATTTAACGTCCCTTCAATAAGTATAAATACATCTTTACTTCTGCAGCAGGACATACTCCATCCGGTGTATAAATCCAGGTCACATTCCTGCAAAATATTATTATACACCAAACCCAAAACGATGTAAATAGAAAACCTGCAATTTTCCAGCCTTTTCTACATTTTACGACGGCGCACGGCCAATTTCCGACACAGTCAGCTGCCTATTTCCGGATGATCCGAAGAGCCTTCTCACAAATTGTAACCGTGATATCCGTATGCCCGCCTCCATATTCTCCGTCCACCACAAAATCAAGTGGATTTTCTGATATAAATCTTATGCTGCCGGTCTTGAATCGATACACAAAATCGTGTTTCTTACTGTCATTCTGTATCAGCTCTCCGAGGACTGCGGTAAACTCCACCGGTGTCTTGGGATTTCGGATCAAAACCACCTCAAACAGACCGTCATCCAGTTCAACGGAATTGCCGGTGATACCTTTAAAACCGGCCACACTGATGGAATTCGTCACCATGCCCAGTAAAAATTCCTCTTCCAGCACCTGGCCCTCATATTCCACGCGGACGTGGTTGGGCTTTAACTCCGGCAGACGTTTGATCCCTTCCATAATATATGCGGGGTGCCCCAACACGTTTTTCATATCCTGAGGCGTCAGATAGGACACATCCATGAACGCGCCGAAACCTGCAACATAGGTAAAAAAGCGTTCTCCAAGCTTGCCGATGTCAGTGAAACGTCCCTCTTCCCTGACGGCGATTCCGGCTGCCTTCACCATTTCTCTGGGCAGGCGCAGGCTTTTGGCAAAGTCATTGGTAGTTCCGGCAGGGATATAACCAAGTACCGGCCGTTTCTCCTCCGGTATGGTCATCAGCCCGGAAACGGTTTCGTTCATCGTACCGTCACCGCCGCAGCAAACCACCAGATCAAACCTGGCCGCTCTTTTTTCCGTCACCCGTCTGGCATCCTCCCTGCACTGGGTCACATGCACCTGTACCTGATAACCGGACTTCACAAAGACATCCAGAATTTTTACCAAATGATTTTTTATCTGGCCTTTACCCGACAGGGGATTAAATATAAAAAGCAGTTTTTTAGACATAACGAGCCTCCACTGCCAGCATTCGTGTGCTGGCACACCAGATTGTTAATACTCATTTTACATCTTTGCCAAGTTTAAAGTCAATCAGTCAATCATTACAGTATTCTAAACAATTCGTTAACAAAACATATCGTTTCTTTTCAGCAAAGTTTTATTAACGTGCCGACCACCGCAATCCGCGGCAGCGGTTTAAGCACCCGAATAACTCCTGGCGGCGCGCCATGGCCGGCTGCCCGGCATGATATCCCGGCGGGACCACGGCGGCAAGCCCCTTTTTCTCTATAACTTCAAACACTTCGTTTACCACTTCCACAACCGTTTTTCTGCCGTCAATCACATGTTTCTGCGCATAGCGCATCATATAGCCCAGCGACGCCATCTGCCCGCATCCGGCAATCTGCTCCAGGCAGCGCAGGTCTACGGTTTCTTTATTAATCAGCAGGCCGTCCGTTCCCTGCACCTTGATCTTATAGTCATCATATTTATCGGTTGGAAGACCTTTTACAATTCTGCGTACCGATTTATAAGAGGGAAAGGATTCTCCCTCATATCTTCCTTCCATCTGCCATTTCCTGCAGATCATGGCCGCCTTTTTTGTAACGTCCTTCACGCGATAGTTCTCCAGCTGGAGCACGCAGTCCGCCGCAGCCAGATATTCTCCGGAGCTGCCCACCACAATCACCGAGGAGATGCCCAGATCCTGATACAGTCCACGGATTCGGCGGATAAAGGGGGTGATGGGCTCTTTCTCATCGTCCACCAGCTCTGCCATCACCGTATCGCGAATCATGAAATTGGTGGCGGAGGTATCCTCATCAATCAGAAACACCCCGGTTCCCGCTTCAATTCCTTCTATGATGTCCGCGGCCTGTGAAGTGCTTCCGCTGGCGTTTTCCGAAACAAAATCGGCGGTATCCTGTCCGCCCGGCAGATGGTTGATAAAGGGCGAGAGATTCACACATGCGATGCTTCTGCCGTCCTCCGCCCGAACTTTCAACGCAGTTTCATCGGTGATCACATATTCTCTGCCGTCACCGAGGATGTGATTGTAAACGCCGGACTCCAGCGCCCGCAAAAGCGTGGATTTGCCGTGGTAGCCTCCGCCTGCGATCAGCGTAACGCCCCTCTTCACCGCCATGCCAACAATCGGCTGTCCGTGCGGCACTTCCATAACCGTCCTCATGCTCTCCGGAGAGGAAAAAGGCACACATTTTTTCATCGGCCGGTCCGATACACCGCTCTCTCTGGGCAGTACAGCTCCGTCCGCCACAAACGCGACCAGCCCCCGCTTCTTAAGCTCCCCGCGGATATACCGCTGATTCTCTGCCAGCTCCATCCGCTTTTGAATCTGCGCGCTGTCAAGATTCTGATAATAAAAGCTCCGGCGGACGATCTCCGGCAGGATGTCAAACAGGATTGTATCCAGCTCTCCTGCCAGTATGCTCCTTCCTCTGGCGGGAAAGCCCACTTCAAATCTGGCCTCCAGTCCTTCCGGTCCGAACACCACCGCAATCTGTTCCAGGACCTCCTGCCCGGTGGGGCAGGTTGTGATGACACCGCTTTTGCCGGACCCCATATTGCGCCGCTCTCCGTTCAGGATATTTTGCCGGAATATGCGCAGCAGCCAGTCTTCCAGAGCATATTTTTTACAGCGGCTGTCAAAGAGGCCGGCCGGAAAGCCATGTTTTGACTTCGGGACGCAGATTCTAAGCCTTGAGGGGGCAGCGAAAGGATCCCCCTGCACATGGTCTATGAAGAGCAGATAGTCCTTAAAATCATAGCTGCCTGTCAGTTCTTTGTATGCGCCGTAGCTTTTTCTGTCAAGCTGTGTGAGTTTTTTCTTTAAATCATACATGGATAACATACGGATCTCCTTTATATGCAGAACAATCGATCAGGGATGCCGCGCTGCGGCATCCCTGATCGTTTTACTTAAGCTGCGCAAGCCTTGTCTCTACCTGCTCCATCATCTTTGTATATTTCTCCAGCTTATCCTTTTCTTCCTGCAGCTTGGCAGCCGGAGCCTTGCTCACAAATCGCTCATTGCCGAGCATGCCGTTCACACGCTTCAGTTCTCCCTCCAGACGCTTCTGTTCTTTCTCAAGCCGTTCGATTTCCTTGGCGATATCCACCAGATCGGCAAAGGGCATATAGATCACCGCATCCGCAGTCACAACGGACACCGCATCCTCCGCAATCCCCTCTTTGCCGCTTTGGATCACCACCTCATTGGCATAGCCCAGCGATGCAAAGAACACTTTACCCTTTTCAAAAATGCTGCGTATCCCGGAGTTTTCGGAAACCACAAAGACTTTGGCCTTTTTGCTGGGCCCTACATTCATGGATGTGCGCACATTGCGGATGCCGCGGACAGCCTCTTTTATGGTCTCGATCGCATTCTCCTCCTGCGCAAAATTCCACTCTTCCTTATACTCCGGCCAGGAGGAGATCATGATGGATTCTTCCTCATCCTGCAGATTGCAGAAAATTTCCTCTGTCAGGAAAGGCATATAGGGATGCAGAAGTTTCAGGGACTGAATCAGTACTGTCTTTAATGTCCACAGCGCCGCGGCATGGGAGGCATCCGCCTCATTGTAAAGGCGGGGCTTCACCATCTCTATATACCAGTCACAGAATTCCTCCCAAATGAAATCGTATATCTTCTGGAGAGCGATTCCCAGCTCATATTTATCCAGATTCTCCGTCACATCCTTAGCCAGGGTATTCACCTTGGAGAGGATCCAGCGGTCCGCATCGGTCAGATCCACAAGCCCTGCCTTCGCATCTTCCGCCTTTTCCATGTTCATCATAATGAAGCGGGAGGCGTTCCATACTTTATTTGCAAAGTTGCGGCTGTTCTCCACTCTCTCCCAGTAGAAGCGCATATCATTGCCCGGCGCGTTGCCGGTAATCAGTGTCATGCGAAGCGCGTCCGCACCGTATTTATCGATCACCTCCAGCGGATCGATGCCGTTGCCCAGGGACTTGCTCATCTTGCGGCCCTTAGAATCTCTTACAAGTCCATGGATTAAGACCGTATGGAACGGACATTTGCCGGTCTGCTCTATGCCCGAGAACACCATCCTGATGACCCAGAAGAGAATGATATCGTAACCGGTTACCAGCACATCCGTCGGATAAAAGTATTCCAGCTCCTCGGTCTTATCCGGCCAGCCGAGTGTGGAGAACGGCCAGAGAGCTGAGCTGAACCAGGTATCCAGCGTATCCTCGTCCTGGTCCAGATGGGTCCCGCCGCATTTCGGACAGGTATGAGGGGCTTCCTTTGCCACCACCATCTCGCCGCAGTCCCGGCAGTAATACGCAGGTATCCTGTGCCCCCACCAAAGCTGTCTGGAGATACACCAATCCCGGATATTTTCCAGCCAGTGCAGATAGGTTTTCTCGAAATTGGCGGGAACAAATTTCAGTTCGCCGGACTTAAGCGCTTCGATGGCAGGTTTGGCCATCTCTTCCATGCGCACGAACCACTGCGGCTTTACCATGGGTTCCACCGTGGTGCCGCAGCGGTCATGGGTTCCCACGTTATGGCTGTGGGGAACCACCTTCACCAGCAGGCCCAGCTCCTCTAAATCGGCAACGATCTGCTTTCTTGCCTCATAGCGGTCCATCCCCTGGTATTTGCCGCCCTTTTCATTGATCGTGGCATCATCGTTTAAGATATTGATCTCCGGCAGGCCATGGCGCTTTCCTACCTCAAAATCGTTGGGATCATGGGCCGGGGTGATCTTTACGCAGCCGGTTCCGAACTCCTTATCCACATAGGCATCGGCGATCACCGGTATCTGCCTGCCGGTCAGGGGAAGCTCAAGCATCTTGCCGATCAGCCCCGTATAGCGTTCATCCTCCGGATTCACCGCCACAGCGGAATCCCCCAGCAGTGTCTCCGGCCTCGTTGTGGCAATCTCTACAAACCCATCCTCACCCACGATCGGATAATTGATATGCCAGAAAAATCCGTCCTGTTCCTCATGCTCCACCTCAGCGTCTGAGATGGATGTCTGGCAGACAGGACACCAGTTGATTATTCTGGAACCTTTGTAGATATAGCCTTTCTCATACAGGCGGATGAATACTTCTTTTACGGCTTCGGAACAGCCCTCGTCCATCGTAAAACGTTCTCTGTCCCAGTCCGCGGAAGAACCCATCTTTTTAAGCTGACTCACGATCCTGCCGCCGTACTCTTCTTTCCACTGCCAGGCCCTCTCAAGGAATTTCTCCCGGCCAAGCGCTTCCTTGTCGATGCCCTCACTCCTAAGCTTCTCAATGATCTTTACTTCCGTAGCGATGCTCGCGTGGTCGCAGCCCGGCTGCCACAGCGCGCTGTATCCCTGCATCCTCTTATAGCGGATCAGGATATCCTGCATCGTATTGTCCAGCGCATGGCCCATATGCAGCTGACCGGTGATATTCGGCGGGGGCATCACAATTGTAAAGGGCTTCTTCTTTTTGTCTACCTTGGCTGCAAAGTATTTATTATTCAGCCATTTCTGGTAGAGTCGGTCTTCAATTTCCTGGGGATTATAATTCTTTTCCAGCTCTTTCATGTTTAACTCCTCATCTCTTAATGATTTCAGCTTCACCGCATCTGACCCCATGGGAGCAATTTCCCATGATATAAAAAGCCCTTTACTCTTCTGCACGAAAAGTAAAGGGCGAATCAGCGCGGTACCACCTTTGTTTCATCTCTTATCCCTTAACGCGGGGCACGTGGCTACTTACTGGCGGCGGGCAAATATCTTAAAACGCCGGTTCAGCGGTCCGGTTCCGAAGCTACTTCCATCCTCACTGCCTGCAGCGGTCTCTCAGCCGGTGAACCGCTTTCTCTTTCAGGTGCTCGTGGATGTACTCCTCTTCATCTCAACCTTTGTCTGATCTGTCAATTTTTTTGATCTTATATATCCTATCAATATTTTCATAATATACAGGACGTCGGATTTTGTCAAGCACTTTTCTGTATTTTACGAAAGATTTGGTAGCTGTTCATTACTATTCATAGCTGTCATAAACGTCCCGCTATGCGCTGCTTTATCGGCGACCTTGAATAGCAACAACAGTTCGGATCTTCACTCAAAGAAACAGTCTTACTCTGCGGAGACAGCCGTACATGACGCCGGTAAGCAGGAGCATGAGGACCGCATCCGCCGCCAGAATAAGCTGGGCATAATTTGCCGCAGCATATAGCAGAACCATGGGAAGCACCGCACAGACCAGCCCTGCCGCCATCGTAATCAAGACTCCCGGCGACTGTTTCACGGCCTGATACTCGCTGGTCCAGTCATAGTTTGGATATTTGAGATCGAAGAACAATCCGGCCACCGTTGAAAACAGCACGAAGACTGTCGGAATCACAAACAGCCATACCGCACCCGCAAGGCCGGGGTTCAACGATACGATGAGCAGCGCCGCACTGATCCATACCGCAGGAAGCATTGCAGTCAGATTCACCGCCATCTTGGCATGAAAAATGTCCATCGCTCTGATCGGACAGGAAAACAGGAGCCACCGGTACTTTCCTTCCACGGACATGGAGACCGCGGTGGTCGATGTCATGCCGGCAATCAGGGCGACTGCAAACGGTGCGGCTGTTATGATCAGATCCAGGTATTGGCCCATGCCCGCTTCCGCCACCCGCTGCACCGGATTCACAAACAGCAGCGCCGCGCAGGCCGCCACCAGCAGCACGGCCATTATGCAGGAATTCAGCAGATAAATGCTGCAGGAAACCAGATGCTTCAGTTCCCTAAGGTAAAGAGCTTTCAGCTGTCCCCGGCAGCGCATCTGTCCGACTTTATAGGAAGCCGCCGCCCGGTGTGAAAATATGGCTGTGTTAATCTTTGTGTAGAAGCGGGCCAGCAGCGCCACAAACAGGGCAGTCCCGGCCACGGATGTAAGTAAGAACAGGCCGAACTGCAGAAGGCTCCCCTCATTTAAGGCTGCGGCGACCCAGCCGGCCGGAATCCAGATCCTGCGCACAGTTTGCTCTGCAGCTATGGCTAGGGATATAAGCTGCGCGTCATCGGCCTGGTCCAGCTTCATGGAGCCCGCCAAAATGGCCAGGATGGCCGCAACGCTTAGAAGGATGACCAGAACATTACTGTGGCCGAATCTGACGGAGACGGCCGTGATCACCGCACCCAAAAGCATGGCCAGCACCATGGGCAGCAACGGCGAAAGCACGAGGCATACGCACATGACAAATACCGATACGGCCGATCCGTTCACCGTCACTCCATAGGCCACCATGGACGGCACCAGAACGAGACAGCCAAATAAAAAATTCATGACATACATGGACAGCAGGCGGCTTACAATAACCGCTGTGCTGCTCACCGGCAGTGACATGACCATATCATAGTCCTTCATCCCAAACAACACGCCATTGCACTTCATAAAAGTGAAGATAAAGGTTACGACAGAACTGACCGCCAGCATCAGCGCCGGCAGCACCGACGCCATCCCTATCATCGCGCATCCCGCCGCGATCATACAGCTGTAGGAAATCATTACGAGAATCACAAACACCACGCCCACAGCTAAAAAACCCATCTTTCTCTTTTCCTGCCGGCTTCCCCCGTATCTTAGACGGTTGATCCCGAAAAAGCCCAAAAGCTGCAGCCGTACTAACAGAAGACATTTATGAATCATGCTCCGTCACCTCCAGAAATACTTCTTCCAGGCTGCTGTTTCCGCGCACCTCATCGGTTTTTCCGCTGGCAATGAGCTTGCCGGCCTTAATGATGGAAATACGGTCACAGAGCTTTTCCGCCACTTCCAGCACGTGGGTGGAAAAGAAGATCGCTCCCCCTCCGGCGCACAGTTCCTTCATCATCTCTTTCAAATGAAAAGACGCTTCAGGATCCAGTCCCACAAAGGGTTCATCCAGCACCAGCAGGCGCGGATGATGCATAAATGCGGAAATCAATGCCAGCTTCTGCTTCATGCCATGGGAGTAGGAACCGATCAGCCCTCCCAGTTCCTTAGTAAGCGACAGGAGATCCCCATATTTCTCTATCTCTTCCTTCCGTTCCTTTGCAGGCACGCCGAACATGTCTCCGATATAATTTAAATACTGAATGCCGGTCAGATAGTCATACAGATCCGGGTTGTCCGGTATGTAAGCCATCATGGACTTGCACAAGACGGGCTCTTTCTGTATGGAATGCCCGGCAATCAATATCTCCCCCTCTTCAAATTCCAGCACGCCTGCTAACGCCCGGATCGTCGTAGTTTTCCCCGCACCGTTGTGGCCGATAAATCCGTGGATCTCACCCTTCCTCACATCCAGATTAAGCTGATCCACCGCCCGTTTCCCTCCGGAATAAATTTTTGTAAAACTCCTTATTTCCAATATGTTTTCTGACATTTTAAACCTCTTTTCCGCGCGGATCCGCGCATGTTTTAGGTGGAGTTATAATGGTACCGATGCTGTGCAGACTTCTCTCTGATGAAGGGGGATTGCTGTGCAGTTTTTTTAATATTCCCCCAATTTCCGTCATCGCATCCTCCAGTTCCTTCAGGGTTGCATATACCGGCACCACAGAGAATCCTGTGCCGTCATGCAGGATATCAATATCTCCTCTGTCCGTATACTCCTGAAATTCTTTCAGAAAACCCATCATATACTGCATGAACATCTGCATATACAGCTTTCCGGAGCGTTCTGTCAGCACTTCTCCCGCATCCAGGATCACGGACTCTGCGATCACATATACCTTTTCCGCCACGCCCCTCACCTGATTTTCGCGCACGATTTCAAGCGCTCCATCCTTCAACAGGCGGTTCAGATACCGGTACAGCGTCGCCTGGGGGATATCCGGCAGTTTCACGGCCAGCTGCTTCGCCGTCGCCTCCTCAAGTTCCTGAACCTGGAGGATAATTCTGCATTTAATAGGGTTTATCAGGCATTCCATTAAACTATCTTTCATTTGTCGGTGAGGCATCCAAAATTTCAGCTTGCTGAACTCTTTTCTTCCTCTTTCGCCCCTTTCATTATCATTATGATAATATTATCACTTTGATAATATTATTGCAAGCAGATTTACAAAAATAAAACGGTCAGGACCCCTAAAGATCCTGACCGCAGTGTTTTGTCCTTATCCTTTATTCATTTATTCCTGAATGCCCGGAATCTTAGGAAGGCCTGCAAATCCGACGGCCAGCTCCTCATCCGTGGGGATATAGTCGCTCATGCTTCCTGCAAGATAGGAGGAATAAGCATTCATATCAAAATAGCCGGTTCCTGTCAAGCCGAACAGAATCGTCTTGGCCTCGCCGCTCTCTTTGCACTTCAGCGCTTCATCCACCGCCGCGCGGATCGCATGGGCGGATTCCGGCGCGGGCAGAATGGTTTCCTGCTTTGCGAACATGATTGCCGCTTCAAATACTTTGGTCTGTTCCACTGAAACAGCTTCCATGTAACCGTCATGATACAGTTTGGAAAGGATCGGGGACATTCCATGATAGCGCAGGCCGCCCGCATGGTTTGCGGATGGAATGAATCCGCAGCCCAGCGTATACATTCTGGCAAGCGGCGTTACTTTACCCGTATCACAGTAATCGTAAGCGTAACGTCCTCTGGTGAGGGAAGGACAGGATGCCGGTTCCACCGCTACAATCCTCGGATCGGCTTTACCGGTCAGCTTATCCTGCATAAACGGTGCAATCAGACCGCCCAGATTGGAGCCGCCGCCTGCGCATCCGATCACGATATCCGGATACTCGCCAAGGATTTCCATCGCTGTCTTGGATTCCAGGCCGATCACGGACTGATGCAGCAGCACCTGGTTCAGCACGGAACCCAGCACATATTTATAGCCGGGGGTACTCACAGCCTTTTCCACAGCCTCAGATATGGCGCATCCCAGGCTGCCGCTGGTATCCGGATGCTCCGCCAGGATCGCACGGCCGGCATTGGTGGTCATGCTGGGGCTAGGCACGATGTCCGCATCAAAGGTTTCTATAATCGCCTTGCGGAAGGGTTTCTGCTCGTAAGAGCATTTCACCATATATACGGTCAGGGGCAGATGATAATATGCGCACGCTTCCGCCAGCGCCGTTCCCCACTGGCCGGCTCCGGTCTCCGTGGTCAGACCCTTTAAGCCCTGCTCCTTAGCGTAATATGCCTGTGCGATTGCGGAATTGAGCTTATGGCTGCCGGAAGTATTGTTTCCTTCGAATTTATAATAGATTTTCGCCGGCGTATCCAGCGCTTTCTCCAGATTGTAAGCCCTGATCAGCGGTGACGGGCGGTACATCTTATAAAATTCCTGGATTTCTTCAGGTATATCCACATATCTTGTGGCACCGTCCATCTCCTGATGAGCCAGTTTTTCACAGAATACCGGATAGAGTTCTTCTTCCGTGGCCGGCTGAAACGTGGCAGGGTTTAACATCGGGTCCGGCTGTTCCTTCATATCCGCCCTCAAATTGTACCACTGCTTCGGCATCTGCTCCTCTGTCAAATAAAGTCTGTGCGGAATCTTTGTCATAATTGTACTCTCCTTTACTTTTAATTGAGATTGTTTCAATGAAATGTATATGAATCCCGCTGGCAGGTCGCTTTAGCGACATAATGCCTTCCTGCAGTGCGATCCTTGCTAAGCATTTTTGTTCAATAGGTCGTATTTTCCTATTGAATAAAAAAACAGACCTCCATCCCATTACTGGGACAAAAGTCTGTCGATCACTTTTGCGGTACCACCCGGCTTAGCGCATTGCGCTCACTCTCACTGCATACATCCATATGCACTTCCCTGGTAACGGGTGAAGTCCCCGTCAGGTATTACTGAATGCTCCCGCATCGTTCTCCCTGCCCTCATAAGTCCATTCCACACCCTGACTGCTGCCCTGATCCCACCGCTTAGGGCTCTCTGTAAACAATACTTCCGGATATGTACTATTCTTATTCATCGGTTTCAATCTCTGATTTATGACGTTACTATACTAAATTGCGGGCAAAATGTCAAGCGGTTTTTTCTGTATCTCCATAGGTTGTCGTATTCATCATCGACTGCAATAAAGCGGACATTGATGGCATTTCTGCGAAGCATCGCAGAACTGTGTCCGTTGATCCTTGGCATTACCTCATTTTTTTGATATGATATGCTTATACTTGCAGCTGATCGGATTTGCTTGCGGTAAGTCGTCCGATAAATACACTTCGGCAGTTACACTGTTTTTGAATAAATAGTTTTCAACAGCCTGCTTTGCTTCCCCAAATACCTGCCTCCTATTATTCGCTGTCAGACGCAATTCTAATTGATTGTTACTATGCTGTATAATCTGGAAACGCTCTATTCCATGAGATTGTATTTTACGGAGCCGCAGCCCAGATAAAACCCATTATCCGCAAATAGAGCAATTGTTTTTCCACCGCTTTGCATAAATTTCTTCATATCTGATTTGCGGGCAAAGCTTCGCAAAACGCCGATAGCCGAAGAAACATTGATAGCAGTATCATCATAAAGGACAATGCAGGGAGTTCCTGTTGATCCCGATGTAGTATAGACTAAGTATTTTCCATTTAATTTTGTCCCGTCATTTGACAGGTCGGACATGAAATACTCAACCTGTTTCCTTGATACGTTATTGTCTGTCAGCCATTCATCAAAATGTGCCATCATTTCTTTTTTGTTTGTAACAGGAAAAGAGGACAGCGGAGCTGCAAGATTGATTCCCTCATATAATTTTGAAAAATAAGGGCTGTTTTCTTTCGCATATAAAATTAACTCATACAGGCGTTTCTGCTGCAGCGCAGTACGCTCGTCGGCAGTCATTTTATCGGCTTTCCATGTCAAAGCCATTGCCTTAAATAATCCAATCGATTTCATTTCAGACCTCTTTCTCAATTCACCATATCGGAAACTGTTCACCTTCTTAAATTCATTTTTTTAATTCTTCAAGCCCTGCATTTACATAGCGTTCCAGATAAAGCAAAACGCAAACACACATCCCCATGCACTGCCTGTTTTCTTTCTTACTATCAGCATTCCATATATCGCAAGTATAGAAAACAGTATAAGCATCCTCATCTTCATTCAAAAAATCCGATTCCGACCTTTTGGGGATCAGCCATAAATTCTTTTGGAACAGGAAGGGGCCTCGCAGATTTTGTGTTTGTCAGCGGCGGATAAAAAATATTTTTCCTATGTATTGCACAATCAACGGAGCCAAATCTGTCATTTTCACTTTTCAGCTCATAAATACCACATGGCTTTTTCATACTATAATCAGCAGTACGCAAATACAATTTTGCAATTTCTAACGACTTAAAAGGGAAATTCCACCGTTGCAATCCACGATTGGGGTCATGCTCAATGCAGATACAGAGCCGTTGCATCATACTTATCATCTTCATAATTAGAATATAGACCAATTGCATATTCGTTTGTCCTACCGTGAATTGCAGCTGCAGACTTTGGCGAATATAGCTTTTCCCATAGCCCACCTATTACGCTTTACATATCTGCACTGGTGTTACTAGTTCTTCCGGTATAACCTACAACGATTTTTTGTTTAACCTCTACGATTTCGTAATTCATTTTACATTCCTCCTAAACTCTTGTAATGTTGTTTACAAGAATAAGGATAACAATAAAAACATGACAATGTATGTCATATTATCTATCTTTTATAGTAAATATCAAAAGAATTTCCATCAGTCCCGCTGTACAGCCAATCACAGCAATCACACTTTCTTTCCTTGCACAATTCCGGTTGAAATTGTATAAATCACGCCGGTTCCCGGCAGCAATACAATAATTAACGATGTAATTATTTTTTACTGTTTATCATAAATCAATATCTATCTCATAACTATCATCAATAAATACGATATTTACATTATGTTTTTTTGCACTTGTAAAAAAATGAGCATTATCTTTTAAAACGCTTTCCATCGTACAACATTCATCATCTAAACGATTTTCTACGGCACTTGCATATTTTTTTATACTATCAAAATTATTCTTAATATATCTTTCGCTCATCACAAGGCAGTAGTATTTGATATTATCAAGATATTCTTTTGCAAAAGCATTTGCCCAATCAAAAGGGATATAACACCCTTCAATAATAAGGTTTTGCTTATTCTCTATGGCGGTCTTAATCATTTCACGAACAATAGGCCACAGATACTCTGTAAGCTCATCGTCATCTTCGGGTGTAAGCTTGGTATAGCCACTACGAATGAAACCCATTTTCAAATGGTCTATTGAAAAATAGGGATATTTATATTTTTCGAGTAATTTTTGAGCAAGTACTGTTTTGCCTGTATGTGATGCTCCTGTAATTAAAACAATCATTTCTTATCCTCATAACTTCCGACTTATCGAGTCAAATAGGCAACTTTTCATTTCTTTCATCCCGCCAACTCGGGATTTGTCTTTTTCAACAGCGTTTATTTACCGTTGCTTTCTGCTTTTTTGCGTTGTGTAATTTGCTTAATCCCGATGCCGATTGCCAGCCCGACAGCGGACACGATACACCCGCCTAAAATCATGCCCCATTCTGGCGCATTGATATTTCCGAAAGTTTTCATATTAGCCGCGCTGAAGGTCGCATATTCGGCGAGCATATACATCACACCAAATACGACGGCGGAGATCCATTTCAGCTTGCCCCAATAGTCGTTTTTCCCTATGAGTAAAGAAAGAACGAAAGTAGTTATCGGGATAAGCACCCACAAAAACATGACGCCGTACCCCATTGCGTCGGAGGGGTCGGAAAAAAACCAAAAAGTAATTAACGCAAACGCCCATATTGCAAGATACGAAATAATCAGTATGAGCTTTGCCAGCTTGTTTTTGCTTTTTACCACATTTGTGCTTTCATCGAGATACTCCAAATAATTTGACATAGACTTTTCCTCCTTTAGCAGGCGGTCAAGACTAACGGAATACAGGTCGCTCATTTTAACAACGCTGACAATATCCGGGTAGGTCTTTTCGTTTTCCCAATTTGAAATTGTCTGTCTACTCACGCCCAGAGCTTCCGCCGCATTTTCCTGTGTGAGCTTCGCGTTTAATCTTGCTTCCTGTATTCGTTTTCCAATATCCATTGTTTGTCACCGCCTTTGTTGTGCTTTTTATTTTACGGAGGAGAAAGCCTTTCGTCTATCAAATGGCTTTGTCATATGTATTATTACCTGTCAAAATCCTTTTACAATGAGTTGTCTCGCCTGTTTTCACAATAGGCTGTCGTCCCCATTTCTTTTTTGTCTGTTCAGCTCTACAACTTCCAGTTTGTCTTAGAGTATATCACTTATCCATCCCTTTTTCCATCACAATCGTTCAATTCCCAATCGCCCAGAAAGGGCCGCCTGCGGCTGCACCTTTCCGTGCTTCATCCATAATCAGGGACAAGCCCCACTCCTGTTCACTTCGTCTGTGACTGGCTGGATCTGCCGCAAGGATTTTCCCCTCGCTGGTGACACCGCGCGTACATCTCGTTTGCCCACCGCTCATCCAACGATTTTGGAAAGCATTGCATCCCGCATACCAAGCGTTTCCTTATTTGTTTCCGTGTATGTCCGTAAGGAAGCCCTGCTGTCCTCACAGATTGAAGGCACATATTCCGGGCCTCGGCTTTGACGGTCTTGTTGGCTACAGTCCCATTTCGATGGCGAAAAACGCTATCGGCAGACAGAACGGCTGAATGAGTGCAAACGACATCCGTGAACTTGAGAACTTAGACCGTATCCCTGCCGAAGAAGTTCTGGAACTGAAAGACCCAGACGGTGACCAATCAGGAGACTCTGGAGACGGTGACGGAGAGAACGCTGTTCCTCAACGGAACAATCGCCGTGGAAAGCTGGTTTGACGATGATGTCACTCCACAGATTTTCAAGGATGAGCTGAACTCCGGCTCTGGTGACATTACTGTTTGGATTAACTCTCCCGGCGGCGACTGCATTGCAGCAGCGCAGATTTACAACATGCTGATGGATTACAAGGGCAATGTGGCCGTCAAGGTAGACGGTATCGCAGCGTCTGCGGCATCTGTTATCGCTATGGCCGGTACCAAGGTGCTGGTATCTCCGGTTTCTATGCTGATGATTCATAACCCCATAACCGTTGCCTTCGGTAACTCTGCGGAAATGCAGAAAGCTATCGACATGCTGGACAGCGTGAAGGATTCGATTCTGAATGCTTACGAAATCAAGACCGGCCTCTCCCGTGCCAAGCTCTCCCATCTCATGGATGCGTAAACTTGGATGGATGCCAACAAAGCCATCAAGCTTGGCTTCGCCGATGAGCTGATGCAGCGCTCTGCCTCTACCGACGAAGTGCCGGTGCCGCAGGTCAGCATGATGTTCTCCCGCACAGCAGTGCTTAATTCCCTCATGGATAAAAACGCTGCCAAGTGCAAGATCAAAGCCAGACCCACACAGACAGAAACCAAAGTCAAAGCCGGCTCCCTGATGGATAGACTCAATTTTGTCAAAAATTGGAGGTAATTTATTATGACTATTTTGGAACTCAGAGAAAAGCCTAACAAGGCATGGGAGGCTGCAAAGGCCTTTGTGGAAACCAAGCGTGACAAGGACGGTCTGCTCTCCGATGAGGACGCCAATACCTATGCCTCCGATGTCCTTTCTGAAGGTATCGATGAGAACGGCGGCTACCTTGTGCCTGAAGAGTACGATTCCCGTCTTATCGATGTGTTGACTGAGGAGAACATCTTCCGTGGTCTTGCCAATGTCATCACTACCAGCGGCCAGCACAAGATTAACATCGCCGGTGCCAAGCCTGCAGCAGCGCGGATTTAGGAAGGCGGCGAGCTTACCTTCGGTGACGGTAACGGCAAGCCTCTGGGCCTCTTTGCTGAGACCGGCGGCGCAGAAATCGGTGTGACTGCAGCAGGCGGTACGGAAATCACTGCCAGCGAAATCATCAATCTGCTTTACGCACTCAAGCCACCTCTGTGGAGAATGTAAAAGGCCATGGCATGTATATATGCCCTCTGCAATGAGCTTGTTCCGCAGCTCATTCAGACAGTAAATCTACCCATTTCACAGCGTTAACTGATTGCCGGTTCTTTCTGTATCTCCATATACTGTAGGATAAACGCATTAATTGTGTTCATACAAAAAAGTAAACATAGAAAGCAATTATTCTTTTGTATCTTTCCATATAAATCCTACATATTTATATTGTTTTTATTATTCCATACAATGGCTTCTACTTAAGAAAAAAGGTTCTTCAACCATAAGCCGATTATTGCGCAAAACATTACTTATGATTCCTGCAAGTATTGTATTCATGATCATACTGATATGCCCATCGGAAATAAACGGATAACTGACAGATAAGCCATAACCATAGCCCAAATTAGCAAAAGTATAAACTATACATTGCATAAATAAACCAAGCATACATCCAATGGCAACATATTTTCCAAAAGAATTACGCTCTCCATGCACACACTTTAACAGTTCAATATACACTGCAAATAACACAACAATTACAATACAAGTCGGCAGTATCCCCCATTTCACTATTAAAAAAGCCCATATAAAATCACTCTGATAATACTGCGGCAATATATTGTTAAGCTGCTCTTTGCTTCTGATATATTTTGACTGCCCCACCCAATTTGCGTTTTCAATTAATGACCGTACAATCTCATTGTTATCTTTTATCAATAAAACAGACGGATCTCCTTCTGTGTCAAACTCTTCTGGTACATTACCGTAACCATCTGTATATATATTTACATAAGAATTGTTGGCGCATCGCGTTTGCTGCCCCATATCAACACAGAACACAGCACAGCTGACAGAAGTATACCGCAAAATAGAATACTTCTATTTCTGCCCAGGTGCCACCAGTCTGAACCGGCCATTCTTAGTAAGGGATATGCTACCGCTGTCAACATAATGACAAAATACATACTTGAATTTGCTCTTATTATACCTTTCGCATAGCTGAATCTCGAAAAGGTGATCGCCAGCAAAATCACAATACATACAACATACTGAATACTATTTACAAAAAAGGAATCTGCCAATTCATGATTAATCACATCCATATAGCATCTTAAAACTAAGCCCACAGTTAACATTACTATGATTGCTGCAATAAATATCTTATTAATTTTGGGCGAATACAAATTATTTATTGACCTGCCCACATCTTCAGGAGCCCCCATCTCTTCTATTGCACGCAAGCCTGCTTCCTTACTGTCCACTCCCAAATGTACATATTCAAATACTTTGTCATCGATATGATTCATTAATTCATTTGCCGCTTTCTTCCTGATCAAAGGGAATTTAATATATGAACAAACCTGTTCAATATAATCATCTGCTTCTGAATATTTGCTCATGCACTAGCCCTCCACAATCCTTTTAACCGCGTTTTCATAAGTCAGCCACTTTGATTTTTGGGACTCCAGTTCCTTTCTGCCCTTCTTTAACAAGCTGTAATATTTTCTTTTCTTCCCATTTTCAGCCACTTTTTCATAACTGCCTACAAATCCCTGTTGTTCTAATTTGTATAACACCGGATATAGCGTTCCTTCTTTAAACTCAAAAACATTTTCACTTTTCTCAGACAGGCGTTTTATAATTTCATATCCGTACAAATCTTCCTTCGCAATAATGCTCATTACCAGAAGAGCAGTCATATTATTAGTAACCTCTTTATACATATCTCTCCTCCAAGCTTATATATTTAGATGATCTAAGTATATTATACCTAGATCATCTAAATATGTCAAGTCTCCTACTGGATTACAGCATTAAATCATGCTAACAATTCTGTGCAAGGCATTAAGCAGCAAAATCCCAATAGAGCATTTGCATTTCAGCATGGTGCTGATACCCTGGAAAAATACGAGCCCAGGCTGATACCCTCACGAGATCAGTCTGAGCCCTTTATAAGTTACTTGGCCGGCAAAAACCACTTTTCCACATACTCTTCAGACGCTTCCTGTGAAAGTGAAAATTTTTCTTCCAGCTTTGCAACTATTTTGTTCCTCGGAATACCTAACTCTGCATAGGCTTCGATCAGAGCCTTTATTCCTTGCTCTAACCCTTGATTTAATCCCTGCTCTAATCCCTCTTGTCTGCTAAGCTCCTTTTCACTGGCTATATGAAACTGTTCATCATATTCAGTAAGAATCACTTCATTCACCTCCGCTCTATGGGCGATCAGAAATTCCGCGAGAATCCCCTCTTTGATGCAATGGGTTATGGCTTCATCTGCCGCTTCTTCCAAACGCGCTCCCCTATCGAGTCTCTTTCTCACTTCTCCGACAAACTGTGCATATTCTTTCAGTTTTTGGCAGTGTTCCATCAACTCCTGATTGTGCCCAATATTGATATTGAGCATCACAGCCTTAAATTCCAGACACGGCGTAAGCTGCGAATATTTCTTCGAATAGGCATCCGAGATCTTAAGTTCCGTTCGGTCCGGTTCCTCTTCGCGCCCGTTGTAAAAGACATAGTACTGCGGCAGCGGCAACCGGATCAGGCTGCTGCCGTAAATATTCAGCCTGTACTCTTCAAGATACCGGCGGTATTCATTGGCCATATACAGCACTCCCCGAAGAGGCATGTTGGGATTTTTAGTGCTCTGGTGCTCATACAGGTTTAATATGTCATCAATCAGAAAAGCGGCATCGTTTTTCATGCCCATGTAGATCACATCGTCCAGCGTGACAATCTCAATTTCATCCGGATCCGTGCAGCTGTTTCCGGAAACGGCGTTATAAAGCGCAAGCAGCGCCTCCCCGCTGCTGAATACCATGCGGAATAACCGGTCTTTGTACTTTCTGTTTACTGTAGTCATCTGTTATCTCTCCTTTATTTTACATGAATTGTGAGCGCGAAGCAAGGGGCAGCCGATAAAACTGCTGATTCACTACCTATATTTTTATCATTATCAATCCTCCCAATTTCATCCGCCAAAGGCCGAAGTTTTTTGCGCATGATGAGCGCCTTAATACAGGGAAAAAGGCTCCAAAAGAGCAGAATAATCCCTTGTATCGCTGCAAATTAAATGGGAATCAAGCGGCCGAAACTGCCGCGCGGTCCAGGAGAATGCTCCTGAAAAGAAATGAAAAATCTTATTGTACTGATGGAACTTATGTTATCATACTTTTGTTTATACGGCAAGCGGCATTTTGAATTATCCGCACATTTTGAATTATCCGCAGTAAATTTTCATCGGATTCATCGGATGTGTTGCTATTCACGGTTGGCGGTAAAGCAGCGCTTCACGGAGCGAGAGCGCGTCCCTATGGGGACTATACTCTGCCCCGCTATGCGCGGGACGTTTACGGCAATTGTAAATAGTAACACATTAAAAACCATTCACGGCTGCCGAACAGCAAAAATCAAAAAGCTGTTCGGCAGCCGATAAACTCAACCCTATCATTCAATTTTCAGGCAGAAACCGTCAGTGCCCTCTTAGCCAGCTCCACGCATCCCATAATCCCCTGATCGTCGTGCAGGCTGCTGGGAACGATGTAACTGTCCATATCCTTTAACTCCTTCGTATTCAGGTAGCCGTTCAAAAATTCCGTCACCTTGCTGCGGATCAGAGGAAACAGCTGTTCCTGATGCATGACGCCGCCGCCCAGTATGATCTTTCTGGGAGAAAGTGTCAGTATATAGTTGACAAGGGCCTGAGCGATATACCAGCTCTCCATCTCCCATACCTCGTCACGGTCCGCCAGATTTTTAGCCTTATCCCCCCAGCGCGCTTCAATCGCGGGGCCTGCGGCCATGCCTTCCAGACAGGTCTTATGATAGGGGCACTTACCCTCATAAGTATCCTCCGGATGTCTTGGCATGAGTATATGCCCCGCCTCCGGATGCAGCATGCCATGCAGCAGCTGTCCGCCGATGGCTATGCCGGCGCCGACGCCCGTGCCGAAAGTAAGGTACAGCACATTGTCGAGTCCCCTGGCACACCCAAAGGTCATCTCCCCCAGGCAGGACCCGTTCACATCGGTATCCAGTCCCATAGGAAGATGCAGACCCTCCCGAAGGGCTCCCAGCAGGTTATAATTCCTCCATGGCAGTTTCGGTGTATCCAGGATATATCCGTAAGTTTCGGAAGTCGGATTGACATCCACCGGACCGAACGCAGCCACACCGAGTGACGCGATATCCTTGTCCTTAAAATACTCGATAATCTTGGGCAGCGTCTCTTCCGGAGTGGTGGTTGGAATGGATACCTGCTCCAATATTGTTCCGTCTTCTTTGCCGACCGCACACACCATCTTCGTGCCGCCCGCTTCCAATGCTCCATACAGCATACTTTTTCCCTCCCATAAATATAAAGAATCCCGCCCTCGGGCTTCCAGTGTACTGACACGCTTACGTAATAGTCTAACAGCACACTAATCATTCTCTATTCTATCATGAGTTTTGGGACAGGGGAATAGTGTTTTGAGCGTTTCTTAAATTTTTTCTTCTGCTGCTGACCCTGCCAACCGCAAATACCAGCAGCAGGCAGGCGCTTTCCGATACCAGCGTCGCGAGCCAGATCCCGTTGATGCCGAAGAAATATGCCATCGGAAACAGGCTGGCCGCCAAAAGCACCAGGCCTCTGCCCACGGATATGATCAGGGACTGGGTCGGCCGCTCCGTAGCCGCATAGTAACCCGCGGTTACCACGTTGTATCCCACCACAAGGAATGAGAACGAGAACAATTTCACCGCCCCCACGGCTTCTGCAAAGATCTGGCTGCTTCCCTCCTCCAGAAACAGGGACACGATTCCTCCCGCAAACAGATTCACCACCGCAAAGGACGCTGCGGATAAAAGCAGCACTGCGATCAAAGCATAGCGGTACAGGCTGCGGCAGGCCTTCCTGTCCTCTTTGCCATAATGAAAGCCGACCAGTGGCTGCATGCCCTGGGATACGCCCACCATGGTCATCACCACAAGGGAGTTGACATAAGCGGCGATGGTATAGCAGGCCACTCCCTGGTCACCGGCTACGGAAAGCACCACATGGTTAAACATAAAGATCACGATTCCGCTGGACAGTTCCGTAAAACCGTCGGAAAGTCCCAGGGGAATCATGCTCCTATATACGGACAGCCTGGGTCTGCACTTTACAAAAGACAGCTTTGACTTCTTACCAAGAAAATGCTTCAGGTAAACCAGCACCGTCAGCATTTGTGACAGCCCCGTAGCGATGGCTGCGCCGGCCACCCCCTGTTTCCACACGATTACGAACAGGTAATCCAGCACACAGTTGGTCAGCGCGCCTAAGATCACGGTTTTGGTGGCCAGCTGCGGATAGCCATCCACCTTTACCAGTATCTCAAATGAGTAGGAAATAATATAACAGGGCGAAAAAAGCAGGATATAACGCAGATACTCCATCACCATGCCCCTGGTGGCATCGGTAGCTCCCAGAAAATTCGCCAGCTGCGGCAGTAAGATCAGCGACAGGACCGCCATAGTGACCGCCGCAATGACTAACACTATGGTATTCATAGAAAATATACGGTTAGCCTTCTCCTTATCCCCACGCCCGAAGGAGATGGAAATCATCGTGGAAGCCCCCACTGAAAAAATCAGCGACAGGGCGAAGATAAAATTAATATACGGTATGGAGATATTTACCGAGGCCAATGCCAGCTCACCGGCACCGCGGGCCACGAAAATACCGTCCACCATGGAATACAGGGTGAACACCCACAGTGACATCACCGTGGGAATCACATAACGTATCAGATCTTTTTTTAAACTTTTACTTTGCTTCATAATGCTTTCCCTCCATTCGAAGCCTTTCCACTACGCTTTTTCAAATGAACACAATCATGGATCCCGCAGCGGTTCTTACGCTGCGGCGCCAAAAAACGCACTGGAAAAACTTTTCCTCTTGACATTTATCATTTTAAACCTTACCATGGTGGTAAAGTCAAGTCTTTTTTATTTGATGTCCCGTTTGATGATTTCTATTCACGGCTGCCGATAAAGCAGCAATACTCTGACCTTCCAGAGAAGAAAGGTTGAAAATGAAAGAATTCTACTCCATCGGCGAGATCGCCGCGCTCTATCATCTATCCCCCCATACCATCCGCTATTATGAGGAGCTTGGCATCCTCACTCCGCAAAGAGCGGATAACGGATACAGGCTCTATACCACCTCCGATACCTGGAAGCTCAATGTGATCCGGGAATTGCGGCAGCTGGATTTCCCGATGGAGGACATCGCCGCCTATTTCAAAAACAGGAATGTGGACAGCACCATAGAAATACTGGAAAAAGAGCTCGAATATATCCGCCGTCAGGAAGCATTTCTTAAGGACTGCAGAGACAGCGTAACCAGGCGCCTCACCACCTTCCGCGACGCGAAGACGCTGCCCCTGGATCAGGTACAGATGCTGCGTATGCCTGCGCGCCCCTGTTTCTGCCTGCACGAACCCTTTTCCAGGGACGCGGATATGGATTTTCTGGTGCGCAGGCTGCAGGAAGCGCATCCCGGTACTTTTTATTTCATCGGAAACCGGCAGATCGGCTCCATGATCACGATGGAAAATGTCCGGAACCATCACCTGCATCACTATCACAGCGTATTCGCCATGCATCCCGACGGCGATGAGCTGCTGCCGGAGGGCAATTATCTGGCAATCGCATACCGGGGGGATTACACGGATGGCAACGCCAGATGCATCCCTCTGCTGCTCTCTTATCTGGAAGAAGCCCGCCTAAAAGCGGATGGGGATCTGCTGGAGCTTGTCTGGGTGGACATCCATACCACCGGCAACCGGGCGGAATACCTCACACAGTTGCAGCTGAAAGTCAAAAATATTTAAGAATTGCCGCCTTGAAAGCCCCTGCCAAAAGCTATATAATGGCTAACATAGGCATATAGCGCTCATCGATCTGACGGTCGGTGGCAGCATATAAATAACATGATGTCATATATTATAGGAGGAAGATTGTGAAATTACTATCCGTAGCGATTCCGTGTTACAATTCCGCAGACTATATGGAGCACTGCATCCAGTCTCTGCTTGCCGGAGGGGAGGAAGTGGAAATCCTGATCGTCGATGACGGCTCCGCAAAGGACAATACCGCAAAAATAGCCGACAGCTATGCAGAAAACTATCCCTCCATCGTCCGTGCGATTCATCAGGAAAATGCCGGCCACGGCGGTGCGGTGAATACCGGTCTCGCAAATGCGTCCGGGGTTTATTTCAAAGTGGTGGACAGCGACGACTGGGTGGATGAAGACGCTTATCTGCGCCTTCTGGATGTGATGCGCGACAGCATAAATGAGGGCTGGGAGCTGGATATGCTGCTCTCCAACTATGTATACGATAAACAGGGCGTTACCAATAAGATGGTAATGCAGTACCGCAGGCTGCTGCCGGCAGGACGCCTGTTTACCTGGGATGAGATCCATAAGTTCCCCATCGGCAAATACATCCTCATGCATTCCGTGATCTACCGCACACAGCTGTTGCGCGACTGCGGGCTGCAGCTTCCCAAACATACTTTTTATGTGGATAATATTTTCGTATTCCAGCCGTTTCCTTATGTGAAAAACATGTATTATCTGGATGTGGACTTCTACCACTATTTTATCGGCAGAGAGGACCAATCCGTTAACGAAAAGGTTATGATCTCCCGCATAGATCAGCAGTTAAAGGTCAACCGGCTGATGATCGACTGCTATACGCAGTCCGCCGGGGACATTGGCTCCGACAAGCTGGACCACTATATGTTAAGCTATCTCAACATCATTACCACCATCTCCTCAGTGCTCTGCATCCGCTCCGGCCTGGAGGAGAATCTGGTAAAGAAGGACGCTGTATGGAACTATCTGAAAAAGAAGAATCCTGCGGTCTACAAAAAATTCATGCATTCACCTCTGGGAATCGCGCTGCATCTGCCCGGAAAGGCTGGGCGCCGGATCGTGAGCTGGGGGTATATGCTGGCACAGAAACTGTACGGATTTAATTAAGGCACTGCCGCACCGTGTGATCATCTTGATTTCCTGTGCGGCAGTTTCCATATCATCAGACTGATTCAGATCCCAAGGAGGCAAACTTATATGAAAAAACCAATCATAGCCCTCACACCATCCTATGATCTGGAGGGCGATTTTCTTCGGATGAATCCCACCTATACGGATGCAGTGAGCGCGGCCGGGGGCACCCCCGTCATACTTCCGTTAACGCTGTCGGATGAGGAACTGCAAGCTGTCGCAGGACTCTTTGACGGTTTTCTGTTCACCGGCGGCCCAGATGTAAACCCTCTGATCTTCGGTGAAGAGACCCGAGCCGGATGCGGCGCCGTATCTTCTCTGCGGGACGATCTGGAACTGCGGCTGTTTCCTGAGCTTGTAAAGGCTGACAAACCAGTGCTGGGGATCTGCCGCGGCATCCAGGTGATGAATATCGCCATGGGAGGGGATATCTACCAGGACATTTGCTCCCAGTATTCCACCACCCAGCAGCACAGCCAGGCATCCAAAAGCAGTGTCGCATCCCACCATATCTGCCCGCAGGCAGGCACCCTGCTTTGGGATATCCTAAAGAAAGACAGGATAGCGGTCAACAGCCACCACCACCAGGCCGTCCGCGCGCTGGGGAAAGGTTTTCAGGCTGACGCATATGCGCAGGACAGACTGATCGAGGCCATCAGCATGCCGGGCAAAAAGTTTATACTGGGCGTGCAGTGGCATCCGGAGGGGCTGTGGAAGCATGACGCGGATTCCGCCGCCATCTTTCAGGCATTTATACGCGCGGCTGCTTTAAATTGCAGCAGTGCAGGCCGCGCGGAATGACCATCATGAAAAAAAATCAATAGCCGGCCTTTCTCTTTAATAGTATAATATCATTATATACCCGGCGGTTCTTTCCGGCTGCCGCGGCACGAATATCAAGAAGGACAGGTGGGAAAATCAATGAAGATCACAGACATCAAAATAGAAAAGGTGCGGATCAACCTGACAGAGCCCTTCCGCGTAGCATTCGCAGAAATCAGCTATTCGGAAAATATTCTGATTAAGGTATCCACGGATATGGGAATTGACGGCTACGGCGAAGCGGCTCCGATCGCATTCGTAACCGGTGAAACTTCTGACAGCGTGGTCAGTGTGCTCAATATGTTAAAGCCCGGCTTAATCGGTATGGACCCTCTGGATATCGAAGCCATCCACAGCCTGATGGACGGCTGCATCCTGGGCAACGGCTCCGCAAAATGTGCGGTGGACCTGGCCATGTATGACATCAAGGGAAAACTGATGGGACAGCCCGTCTATAAGGTGCTGGGCGGCTATTCTAACAGCGTTCAGAACGATATCACGATCGGCATCAACGCTCCGGAGAAGATGGCGGCGGAAGCAAAGAGACATGTGGAGGAAGACGGCTTCCATATCTTAAAGATCAAGGCCGGCATCAATGTGAAGGAAGATGTCCGGGCCATGAAGCTGATCCGTGAAGCGGTAGGCCCCGATATCCGCCTGCGCGTAGATGCCAATCAGGGATACGATGTGGCCGATGCGGTCTATGCTCTGACAGAATTTCGTCAGTATGGCATCGAGGCTGTGGAGCAGTGCCTTCCTCATTGGGATTTTGACGGTTCCGCCTACATAAGAAGCAAAGTAAACGGCATCAAAGTGATGCTGGATGAGTCCATTCACAATCACATCGATGCCGCCAGAGCCTGCAAGTACGGCTGTGCGGATATACTGAATATCAAGCTGATGAAGTGCGGCGGCCTCTTCCGCGCAAGCCAGATCAACTCCATCGCCGAAGCTTACGGCGTCACCTGCATGGTGGGCTGCATGATGGAGACCAAGCTGGCCACCACCGCAGGCGTCAGCCTGGTGGCTTCCAAGAAAAATATCACCGAGGCCGACTGTGACAGTTTCCTCTTCTATGAGGATGAGCAGACCGGCATGAACGGCGGATTCACCAGAGTGAACGACCGCTTCACTCTGCTTGATCAGCCCGGATTCGGACTGGATATTTCTTTCTAAAAAAGAATCCCGCTCGCGGGATTCTCCGTACACAGACAAAGGCCATCGCTTAACAGCCCTGCGATGGCCTTTTCATGGTCGGCGGCCTTTTCAGCCGCTTGTTATAGTTTAACGAAACAGTCTGGTGATCTCGCCCACAAACAGTTTCTCCACCGTTGTGAGCTCCGTTTTCTTAAGCTTAATCCACCCAAACTCATACTTCAGATTCACATTCTGATAAGGATATATCTGCATGGTCAGGGACATATTCAGCTTGCTGTAGATTTTATTGCTCTGCGCAACGCAGAAAAAAGCAGGAACCTGGCCGCTTAAATTGAGAGCCGTGTCATTGTCCGCCACATATACTGTGCGCGGACTGCCAAATGCAGCTTCAATCTCCTTCCGCTCTCTGGAGAAAGGATCCAGCGTCTCTTCAATCATGATCAGCATCTGATCCGACAGCATTCCCTTTTTCAGCCGCGTGATGCCGGACTTGGCCACCGGATTGTTCTTATGAAGCGCCACGCCCACATTCAAGCGTCCCAGCGTATGGTATTCCAGCCCGTTTCGTTCAAACATCTGGCAGGCATCCTCCGTATAGGTATTGAGGGTCATCAATACGCCCACGTCGCTCACGCCGTCCTTCACATCCGTATATACTTCAGAGTAACTCCTCTGGCGAAAACGGAAATCCGTATCCACATCGAGGAAACGGTACAGAAGCCCGGCAAAAATCTCGCCGGCAAACAGCATCTGACCGCAGGAAGCGCTGAATTTTAACGGACCGGCCCCGGACTCATTCTGGGACAGCATGGCCATGTTTTTAATCTTTGTTATATGCTGCAGCGCTTTTTCCGCTTCTGCCAGAAACATTTTCCCAAAATCGGTGATTGTAACGCCGTCTGTTGTGCGGATAAAGATTTCCTGCCCAAGCTCCATCTCCAAGGCATGAATGGACTTGCTTAGCGCGGACTGCGAGATAAAGAGAGTCTGAGCCGCCCTGCTGAAGGATCCCAGCCGGTTGATCTCGCTGGCATAGACCAGCTGGTTCAGATTCATGGCTGCCGAAAGCCAGTCTGCCGCCCTGCCTGATATACGGCTTCCACATGGCAAAGCGCCGTGATGTCCTCGGCCGGATTGCCTTTCACTGCGATCATATCCGCCGTATAGTTTTCTTTCAGCTGGCCAAGGGTGTCCCCCAGCCCCAGAGCATATGCCCCGTTTGCCGTAGCGCATTCAATCGCCCGAACCGGCGGCATGCCGTATTCCACAAAGAACGCACATTCGCCTGCCACAGGGGATGCCTCATCTACATTGAGGCAGTCCGTATCCGTACCCGTTGCGACACGCACGCCGGTGCGGTAAAGTGTCTCAAAATTCTCCCGGTATGTATCCACCGTATCTTTAAGGTAAGCCCTGTTATCATTGAGCAGTTCATCCTCACAGCCAACCTGGCACACGGCATTGTATGCGGCGTTAAACACATAGATGGTGGGCACCCAGGTCTGATCCGCCGCCTTCATCTGTTCCGCCTGCATGACGGTCAGATGCGTACCGTGTTCGATGGTATCGCACCCGGCATCGATGCAGTCACCGATGGACGTGCCGTAGCCTGCATGGGCCGCGATCCGTTTCCCGAACCGATGGGCTTCCTTTACGGCAGCCTGGATCTCTTCCTTTGAGAACTCTTCCCCGCGGTATGCCTCACTGGTGAGTATTTTAATGCAGTCGGCACCGTCGCGTATATCTCTGCGGACCGCCTTTCTCACCTCTTCCACCCCGTCAGCCTCTATGACGGCGCCTTTCATATTGTAACCGTGTCCGCCGGTCATGCAGATTCCCTGAAGGCTGGTCAGAATCCTCGGAGCCTTGATATAACCGTATGACGCGGCTTTCTTCAGTGTTACGCCGATCCCGTTTGCGCTGGATACATCGCGGATCGTGGTCACGCCGGCCTTAAGCGTCTCTTCCATGCGTTTCTGCACGAAATAGGCGTGAAGCATCGGGTTCTCTTCAAATTCTCTCTCCTGGGGCCTTCCGTAATAATATCCGATATGGGTATGCAGATCAATCATACCCGGCATCAGGGTGCAGCCCTCATAGACTGTCTCCTCTTCACCTGGATATCGTTCCTTCAACTGCGCGGTGGGTCCCACGGCCAGGATCTTCTGTCCTTCTAAAACCACACTGCCGTTTTCAATCACCGTTACACCGTCCCCTGTGATCACTCTGTCTGCAGTTACTATCATATCCGTTCTCCTTTTCTGCGTGCTTCCTCCTGCGCGCGGCGGCACATCACCATATGACCGTCTTCCAGTTCTGTCAGTTCCTGTACTTCTTGGCACTCCGGCTTCGCATATGGGCAGCGCCCGGCAAAGCGGCAGCCCTTCGGCGGATTATAGGGAGTGGGCAGGTCTCCCTCCAGCAGTATCCTCTTTTTCTCCCGCTTTTCCTTTTTGGTAAATGCGGGCGCGGCCGACAGCAGGGCCTGTGTATAGGGATGCGCCGGATGGTCAAAGATCTGCGCCTTGGTTCCCATCTCCACAATCTGTCCCAGATACATGACCGCCACATCGTCGCTGATAAAACGCACGATGCTCAAATCATGGGAAATGAACAGATAGGTGAGCCCCATCTCTTCCTGCATGTCCTTTAACAGGTTTATGATCTGGGCCTGTATGGATACGTCCAGCGCCGATACCGCCTCATCGCAGACAACGAACTCCGGCCGGGTTGCCAGGGCTCTGGCAATGCTGATTCTCTGCCTCTGCCCTCCGGAGAACTGATGCGGGTAGCGGTTGGCCTGTTCCGGAAAGAGTCCGCATTTCAGCATCAGCTCGTTCACCTTTTCTTCCAGATCCGCCCTTCCATCGACCATCTTCTGCGCGACCATGCCTTCGCTGATCAGATCGTATACCGTCATCCGCGGATCCAGCGAAGAATACGGGTCCTGAAATACGATCTGCATCTTCCGGCGGATCTCATGCTGCTTCTCACCTTTGGCGCCGGCGATATCCTCACCTTCAAACAGTATCTTTCCTTCCGTAGCCGGCGTCAGTCCCAGTATGGTTCTGCCAACTGTGGACTTGCCGCAGCCGCTCTCTCCCACCAGACCCAGCACCCGGCCTTTCTTAATGGTAAAGCTTATATCATCCACAGCCTGCACATAACCGAGCGTATGGCTGACGAATCCGCCCTTCACCGGAAAATATTTTTTCAAGTGCTGTACTTCCATTATGTTTTCCATCATTGCACCTCCGAAGCATTGCAGTATTTCCAGCAGGAAACCCTGTGCCCGTCAGGATATACTCTCTCCGGCGGAAACGCTTCCCCGCACTGCTTGCTGGCATACGGGCAGCGGGGATGGAACGGACAGCCCGCAGGCTTATCGTTTAAGGATGGCACGTTTCCCGGTATCACCTGCAGACGGTCTCCGTCATAATCCGATGTGGGCCTGGAGTGAATCAGGCCCTGGGTATAGGGATGCATTGCATGTTCAAACAGCACATCCGTATCAGCCACTTCACATACTTTTCCGCCGTACATCACCACCACACGGTCCGCCATCTCACTGATCACGCCCAGATCATGGGTAATAAAGATGCAGGAGCTGCCGGTCACATCCTTCAACGCGTTCATCAGATCCAGTATCTGTGCCTGAATCGTAACGTCCAGCGCAGTGGTCGGCTCATCCGCGATGATCAGCTTGGGATTGGTAATCAGGGCCATCGCGATCATAACCCTCTGTCTCATGCCGCCGGACAGGCTGAACGGATAGCGGTTCAGCATCTCCTTAGGCATCGGTATCTTCACCTTTTCCAGGTATTCCACACATTTTTCCCTGGCATTTTTCGTGCTTAGCTTCTTATGTATCTTAAGAGCCTCCATCATCTGGTCACCCACCGTATACAGCGGGTTTAACGCCGTCATCGGCTCCTGGAATATGACGGAAATTTCTTTTCCGCGAAGCTTTCTAAGCTCCTTTTCCGTCATCTTCAGCGTATTTTTGCCTTCAAACAGAATTTCTCCGCCCTCATACCGCACATTGGGGCTCTGCACCAGTTTCAGTATGGACATGCAGCTGATGCTTTTTCCGCATCCGCTCTCGCCGACAATGCCGAGGGTCTCCCCCCGTTTCACGTCAAAGCTCACATCGTCCACGGCCTTTAATACCTGGTCCTCATTGACAAAATATGTTTTCAGATTTTTTATGGATAACAGTGTTTCCTGTTCGTTCATCGATCGTTCTCCCCCTTATGCCTTCAGCTTCGGATCCAGCGCATCCCTAAGGCCGTCGCCCACCAGGTTTAACGACAGAGCGCTAAGCGCGATTGCGATTCCCGGAAATGCCAGGAGATACGGCGCTTTGGACATGTACTCTCTCGCCGTGCTAAGCATTACGCCCCATTCCGGCGTCGGAGGCTGTACACCCATGCCGATAAAGGACAGCCCGGCGGCAGTCAGCATCATGGAGGCCACGGACATGCTGGCCTGCACGATGATGGGACCCATGGCGTTGGGAAGGATATGGCGGGTGATGATCACCCAGTTGCTGCTGTCGCAGGCCCTGGCCGCATAGATATATTCCTGTTCCACGATGGACAGGATGACCGAACGCACAATACGGATAAAACCCGGAATACTGATGACCGTCACAGCGATCAGCAGGTTCTGCATGCTGCTTCCCAGGGCGGCGACCACCGCCAGCGCGAACAAAAGCCCCGGCACACAGTTTAGCACATCGCAGAGCCTCATCACCACACTGTCAAATTTCGAGCCGTACAGCCCGCAGCAGGCGCCGATAAAACCGCCGATCAGCAGCGAGATCAACGTGGTGCCCACGCCCAGAGACAACGACCTGCGGCTGCCATGCACCACCCTGGCAAACATGTCCCGGCCGAACTCATCCGTGCCGAACCAGTGTGAGGCGCAGGGTGCCATCAGCCTATCCGCGGAATTTTGCGTAATGGCCTTGGAATAAGGAATGATCACGTCTGCAAAAACTGCAAAAAACACAAAGATAAACAGCACGCAGAGCCCTACCATAGCCGCTTTATTCTTCTTAAAGAGCTTCCAGGTCTCCCCCGCCCTTTCGCCTCTCCTCTTCTTTTTCGTGAATGTACTCTTCATTGCTTTCTCCATTCTAATCTCTTAATTATCAAAGCACAGCGCCCCAGAGCACTACCTGCTCACACGTTCGCGGATCCGCGGGTCGATCACCGCATAGAGCAGATCCACGACCACCATAACCAGACAGAAGAACGCGGCAAGAAAAACGGTGGACGACATCACCACCGGAACATCCTTGCTCCGGATGGCCGTCAGCACATAGGTGCCCAGGCCCGGTATCGAAAATACGGTTTCACAGATCACGGCGCCGCCTAAGATGGAGCCGAAGCTGGTGCCCATCACAGTCAGAACCGGCAGCACCGCGTTTTTCAGCGCATGTTTCCAGATCATGCGCGCATTGCTGCAGCCCTTGGCCTTAGCGGTCCTTATGTAATCCTGGCGGATGGCCTCTAACATCGTCGTCCTGGTCAGCCGCATGATGGCCGCGCTGCCTCCTGCAGTCAGCGTTGCCACCGGAAGCACATAGCTCTTCCAGCCGTCGATGCCGTGGGTGGGCAGAAGCCCCAGCTGCAGGCCGAACAGGTAGATCAGCACCATCCCCAAAAAGAACGCGGGAATCGAGGCAAACAGAATCGCCGCCAGGGTGCTGAAGGTATCCGTCCAGGAATACTGTTTCACCGCCGACAGGATTCCCAGCGACACGCCGATAATGGATGAAAAAACAAACCCCCAGGTGCCCAGCTTTAAAGTGATCGGCAGCTTCCCGAAGAATTCATCGGCGAAGGGCTGCCTGGTCCGATAGGATATGCCCAGATCTCCCTGCGCCAGATCTCCGATATAGGAAAAAAAGCGCGAAAAGAACGGACGGTCAAATCCCAGTTCATGGTTCAGCTGATCCACCTGCTCCTGCTTGGCGGATATACCGAGGATCTGCCTGCCGGGATTACCCGGCGTAAAATTCATGATCGCAAAAACGATAAATAATACGCCCAACAGGGTCGGAATGATGAGAAGCAGACGCTTGATCGTGTATTTCAGCATAAATAAGCCTTCCTTTCAATTTAACTGTACAACATGCATAATTTTCATGGATATTTTTCCAATTACTTCATTACTTTATTGCAGTACAGTTGCACATAGTCTTATATTATTGCATGTTTGGGGTTCTGTCAACCGGATGCCGGTGTATAAGGTATAACTTTTATTCATATGGAGTGTGATATTTTTGCAAATACATCTGTCTGAATTTAGTGTATAATATTAAATACTTTAATAAGGAGGAAACTATTATGAAAAAAGCAGTAAAAAGAGCCTTAGCAGCATTCTGCGCTCTGATCCTGGTGCTGGGGCTGGCTGCCTGCAGCAATAATTCCAACAATGAAGGCGATACCACCGCGACAGGCAACAGCGGAAACAATTCCTCATCCGCCGGACGCACCGACCTGAATTACCGCATTCCCGATGCGTTCAACACACTGGATCCCCACAATCTGGCGCTGGAAAACGACATGCTGATGAGCCGCCAGATCTACGAACCGCTTTACTGGATCGATAAAGACAACAAAGAAATCCCTGTGCTCGCAACCGAATACACCGTAAGCGAGGACAACCTGAACTGGACCTTTAAAATCAGGGAGGGCGTAACCTTCCACAACGGCGAGACACTCAAAGCCAGTGATGTTGTATACTCCTTCAACCGCTGTCTGGAAAGCGCTTATATGCAGAGCTATGTGGAGCCGATCGAGTCCGTTGCCGCGACGGACGATTCCACGGTTGTATTCACACTGAAATATCCCTTTGCACCTCTGCTCGAGAATATCTCGGCCATCGGTATCATCAATGAAAAATTTGCTGAGGATAACAAGGATGAGCAGGGACAGATGGGTTTTAATACCTGCGGCACCGGCGCATATCAGCTGACGGAAGCCATAACCGATGTAAAGGTTACGATGGAAGCATATGCAGGCTACTGGGACGGTGAACCCCCGATCAAAACCATAAACTTTGAACTGATCGTGGATCCCACCACCGCCTTTACGGCATTTGAGGCGGGAGAACTGGACATCTGCTCCGTTCCCACATCGGAATGGGAATCCGTTACCGGCAACCCGAACTACGGCAGCGCTTCCTATACCTCCAATCATGTTACATACCTGATTTTCAACACTGAGGTGGAACCGTTTAACAACAAGAAGCTCCGTCAGGCGATCGCTTATGCGATCAACCGTCAGGATATCATCGACATGGCTGCGGACGGGCTGGCAGATCCGGCTACCTCCCTGGCGACCCCCAGAGTATTCGGCTTTGATGAAAGCCACACCGCATTTGACTATGATGTGGAAAAGGCTAAACAGCTGCTGGCTGAAGCCGGCTATCCCGACGGGCTGGATATCGGCAGCATGAAAACCGTAAGCGGCACCTACTTTGAAAAGGTCATGCAGGTAGTACAGTCCCAGCTGGCTGCTATCGGTATCACCGGTACCGTAGAGGGCATGGAGGGCAATGCTTTAGTGAACGACTGTGTAACCGGCAACTTCACATTTACGGATATGGGGCAGAGCTTAAACCGCGACTACGATTTCATTAAAACCTTTGTCGGTACCGATTATATCAACGGACTGAACATGGCCAGACTGTCCAATGCGGATCTGGATACTCTGTTTGCCCAGGGCGCAGAAACGGTCGATAAGGACACGCGTCTTGACATCTACAAACAAGCTGAGGAAATCATTCAGGATGAATGCGCTTATATCCCGCTGTTCAACAAGAAATCCACAGCGGCATGGAATAAGGATTTAAACTTTGAGCCTTCCTTCGTTCGCACCCTGTTCAAGGATGTGAGCTGGAAGTAATCACTAAAGTCCCTCCGGAATAGAAAACGGGGGGACTTTATCGGCATTGCGCATTGTAGATGCGCGGAATTGGAGGTTAATATGAGTGATGCTGGAAAACATCTGAATCAACATCTGGAGGAATTTCTGGAGACGTTTCAGATACCTTCCGTAAGCGTAACCGTGTACCGGGATCCGCAGCGCACAGCTTCGTGCGATTCCCCTTATCAGCATTTTAATGCCGGGTATAAGGATCTGGAACACAGTCTTTGCGCAGGGCCGGATACCATGTATGCGATCGGCTCCTGCACCAAGTCCTTCACCGCCGCCGCCATCGGCGTCCTGTGTGACAGAGGGCTTTTAAATCTGGAGGATCCGGTTCGCAAATACATACCGGAATTTGAAATGTACGACCCCTATGCCGGAGCGCATCTGACCGTACGGGATATGCTCTGCCATCGCTGCGGTCTGCCCCGCCATGAGGTCTCCTGGTATCCCCGGCTGGATACCTATACCGAAGCCGATATGATCCGCATCCTGCGCTATCTGAAGCCCAATGCGCCGTTCCGGTACAAAATGCAGTATCAGAACCTGATGTTTACGCTGGCCGGCTTTGTGATTGAACGGGTATCCGGCACCTCTTGGGAGAACTTCCTAAAGGAAAACATTACCGACCCGCTGGGCTTGGGCTATGTGGCCTTCGATGCCCCGGACCTGGCGGCCGCAAAAGATCCGGCCGTCGGATACCGCTTTAACGACAAGAGCGGCCACAATGAAAAGGTAGAATACGCCACTTTAAACACCATGAGGGCCGCAGGATCCATCAGCCTCACAAGCCATCAGCTGGCACAATGGGACGCGATGTTCCTGCACAACGGCTCCTATGAGGGGAAACAGATTCTCTCCGAAGAAATATGCAGGGAAATGTGCTCTCCTCAAATGTTAATCAGCGATCCGGTCATTGAGCCTCTGCAAGGATACGTGGAGATGCAGTCCTATGGCCTGGGCCTGTTTACCGAATGCTACCGCGGGGTCCGCATCCTGCACCACGGAGGACATATTGACGGTTTTATCGCCGATCAATGCTTTGTACCCTCCCGTGGCCTGGCTTTTACCGTGCTGACCAATTCCGAAAATGCTTTCGGCGCGAGAGCCATGCGCTATACGCTGCTGGACCGGTATCTGGAGCTGGAGCCGGTGGACTGGATCGGCAGGTTTCATCAGTTCTCACAGAAGCGTAAAGAACAGGCAGCCAGCCAAAAACGGCCTGATCCCCAGCTATCTATACAGTATCCCTGTCCTGTTTCCCTGGACGAAATAGCCGGTGAATACATGGATATGGGGTATGGCAGCATCACGGTCACCGCCTGTGACGGCCGCCTCGTCATCCGCATGGGGACCCTGACACTGGACGGCGTCCATGTGCGCGCACAGCATTTCCTGCTGACCGAGGAGCATGTGCTGCCCGGCGAGCTGCTGGAAGCTGAAGTTGAGATGGACAAGGAGGGAAACGCGGCTGCGTTTCTCATCGCGCTGGAATCCACTTCCGCCGAGAAAATCCGTTTTGTCAGAGTGAAACATTAAAGAACCGCCGGGCAGCACATACACTGCCCGGCGGTTCTTTTCTTCAATAGGAAAATACGGCCTATTTATTTTATACCGCTTCTTATTTCAGTTCGTCAACAACCTTCTGAATAGCTTCCAGAGCATCTTCAGGCAGTTTGTCATAGCCGCCCTTTTCAACTGCAGTATTCTTAACGAATGCTAATCTGTCGTTCATTCTGGCCTTTAACTGTGCGACGTAGTCAGCGTCATTCATATCCGGAACAAAGCCTTCCCAATCAAAAATCTCGATATCTGTGAACGGTCCCCAGGGCTTAAACTCTGCCTTGCCCTCTACGATCGCTTCCAGAATTCCCAGCGTATCCTTGGGCTGTACTTTCTTGCCCATGAAATCACCGGTATTTACGATATAGCAGTCTACGTTCTTCTCTGCAACCAGCTTCTTGAATTTCTCGAAGTCGTTTGCCAGAGGATAGGTCCTGAACGGGTTTGCATAAGGAACTACAACCAGAGCGTTGGGATCTACGCCTTCTGCCAGTCTTTCCGCAGAAGATCTCTTTGTAGCCAGTGTAGCGCCCATTACAGATGCAAGGGAAGCGCCTTTCAGCTTCACTACCGGCGGAATGGTAGGATCTTTCATGATCCAGAAAATTGCGTTTACAGGCTCGTCAATCTTGTCCACACGGTTCGGAGACCACAGTTTGGACTTGATCGCACGGCCGTTGCCGTTACGGATATCTTCTGTCACCAGAACTACCTTGCCGTCCTCATCCAGAGTTGCGGAGCAGTTCTGAGCGGTCAGCAGGTACTTGTTGTCTTCACAGTTGGTCGGATAATCCTGTGTCTTATCGAAATAAGTAGGCTCCAGAGCTACGGAAGCGCATGTATCTGTATTGATGATAAACGCATCATCATGCAGTACGGTTACATCATACTTGCCGCCATGCTTTGCATGGGTCAGTGTGGACTTTCCGGATCCTGACAGACCGAATACGGATGCAACATACTTTCTTCCGTCCGCCAGTCTGTACTCCTTCTGTCCGCCGTGGCAGGATGCATAGCCGTTGCGGTTAGCGATCGCCCATGCCATGGTCAGAGTACCCTTCTTGTGCTCACCGAAGTATCTCATGCCCAGGATTGCTGCACAGTTCTGCTCGGTATTGAAGTAGCACAGGCACTTAGGGTCATAGGAAGGCTTGGTGGTACCTACCCACTGAGGGTTGGAGAAAATATAGATATCGGGCTCTTTGCCGTCGCCTACCGGCTTGGAGTTTTTATACATTCTTACATATTCGTCGGACATGTACTGGAAGTTCAGCATCCAGGAATACATGAGGTTCTCTTCCCCTTCCGGAATCAGAAGATGTGCCTTTACCATGAATTCAGGATCCAGACCTACAAATACTTCCGCATGGTACATGGTTACCCATCTCGTATCGTAGATCGCGTCCATCACCATCTTATCCAGCTCGTCACAGTTTACATTGGGCTCGCCGGCAATTCTGCGGGCTGCAGCATAGCGGCCAGTGATGGAACCGTCATTGAACAGCAGAACCTTCGCATCCTTCTCCAGTCCAAATTCTTCTCCTCTATAAACGGGCATATCGGTAACAATGGTTCCCGGTGAATTCTTCGCCAGCTCGTAAGCTTCCTTTAAAGTATTCACTTTTACTACATTGTTGCCGTAGAATGCAGCTTCGATGATGGAACGTGTTTTGGCAAAGCCAACTTTTCCAGCACCAATTTCGGTTCTTGGATAATACGCTTTTGTTGCCATGAAATTTCCTCCTTCTTTAAAACCAAATTTGAGTCAATTATCCCACAAAACATTTCAGGAGTCAATAGATTTATGCCCCCTGTTACCCGTTTTGTGAAGATTTTATCAATATTTAATAATTAGATGCAGGATGTCAGCAACTTTACAAAGTATTTACGATTCATATACATGAATATGATAGTTTCACTGAAGCAGAAATGCTACACTGTCGTTGCAACAGCAAAAGGGATAAAAGAAAGAAGGAGATTTCATTATGAAAAAAGCACTTGCAATACTCTTAACACTTGTGATGGCAACCGGCCTTATGAGCGGATGCGGCGCTAAGGCAGATGAGACTACGGCCGCTTCCACCACCGCGGCAGCGGCGGAAAAAGGCAGCTCTACAGAAACGCCGGCGACTGAGGCCGCGACTACGGCGGCAGCCGCCGATTTAAGCGGATCCATCGTAATGTCCGGCTCCACCTCCATGGAAAAGCTCTCCAACGCATTGGCGGAAGCATTTAACCTGAAATACCCCAAGGTTACAATCAGCCCCGAATTCACCGGTTCCGGCGCAGGCATTGAAGCCGTGACGAACGGCACCGTGGATATCGGCAATTCCTCCAGGGCGCTCAAGGATGAAGAAAAAGCGAATGGCATCGCAGAAAATATCGTGGCAATCGACGGCATCGCGGTGATCGTGGATACTGCCAACACCGTTGCCGATCTGACTAAGGACCAGCTGGTTTCCATCTACAAGGGTGAAGTGAACAACTGGAAGGATCTTGGCGGAGAAGATCAGGTGATCGTAGTGGTAGGCAGAGAGGCCGGATCCGGTACCAGAGGCGCATTTGAAGAAATCCTCGGCATCGAAGACGAATGCAAATATGCAAACGAACTGGACAACACCGGCGCAGTGGTGGCAAAGGTTGCCTCCACCAAGGGCGCGATCGGCTATGTATCTCTGGATGTGCTGGATGACAGCGTAAAGGCCCTGGCTTTAGACGGTGTAGAGGCGACCCCGGATAATATCAAGGCCGGTACATACTTCTTAAGCAGACCTTTCGTTATGGCTACCAAGGGCGGGATTTCCGAGCAGAACGAACTGGTGCAGGCGCTGTTTGACTACATCTATTCCGATGAAGGAAGCCAGCTGATTGAAAGCGTAGGACTTCTGACTGCAGAATAATACTGTTTTATCGATAACAAAGGGCCGGCCCGCTCGCGATTTTAAATCCGCAAGCGGGCCGGCCCTTTAAAAGTGGGTTCCTTAGGAACCGCACTGCGGGTTACTCCGCTGTAATCTCATATACTCCCGGCATAAGAAGCAGCCTTTGGTTCTTTCTTAGTTCTTCCGATTCCTCTCCGTTTACCAGCACATTCCCTGCCGGCCGTGCGAGCACAAACAAAGCCTGCGCATCAAAAGGAACTTCCACAGTATATACCGTCCTGTTTCCGTCCCGCTTCCACTCTGACCGGTACAGGCCGCTGGCGGATAAGTAAGATGCTTTCGCATAGTCAAAGCGTGCATCCGTCTGAGGTTCAATCCTGGCCTTTTTAAAGCCCGGCGCATCTTCCGAAGGATTGATACCGCACATATAGCGGTACATCCATTCCACCACAGAACCGTACGCATAATGATTCATGCTGTTCATGCCCGTATCGCTGACCAGTCCGTCGGGCAGCACGGAATTCCAGCGCTCCCATATCGTGGTGGCCCCCATATTAACTTCATACAGCCAGCTTGGGAAATCCTCATTTAGCAGCAGTGTATAGGCATAATCCGCCATCCCGTTCAAAGACAGTGCGGAACAGAGCTGATAGGTTCCCACAAATCCGGTATCCAAATGGATATTTTTATCATCCAGCCGCTTTTTCAGATCCCGTACAATCCTTTCTCTGTGCTGCTCCGGCACCAAATCCATGTACAGAGCGATGGCCATGGCGGTCTGAGTCGGAATCGCGATGCGGCCTGTAACGGTGAAATACTCTTTCTGTATGGCGGCCTTCACTTCCTCCGCCAGATTATGGTAATACTGATATTCCTCTTCTTTTCCCAGAGCCTTTGCCGCCTTGGCGGTGAGGGAGGCCGAGTAATAGTAATAAGCGGAAGCCACATAGTAGTCTTCGGTTCCGCCGAAGCTGCTGCCTGCTACCGGATTGTCTAACGCCAGCCAGTCCGCAAAGTGGAACCCGCACTGCCACAGTCTCCTGCCGCCGCAGCGCGTGTCATCCTCGCGCTTGATAAAGTCGGTCCACATCTTCATATTGTTAAACTGGCTCTCTAACAGCGACCGGTCGCCATAATACAGGTAGCTGACCCACGGAATTACCGTGGCCGCATCCCCCCATGCACAAGAACCCGCCGCCAGGTCACCTTCCTGATGCAAAATTGACGCGATCTGATCCAGGATATCTGGCACCACATGAGGCACCGAACCGCCTAAGGTCTGCTGCTCCAGCTGCATATCGTACAGGAATTTCCTATAAAAGGCCGGCGTATACATCTGCAGACTGGCCGTCGCTGCAAACACCTCCGCATCTCCGGTCCAACCCATACGCTCATCCCGCTGAGGGCAGTCTGTTGGAACATCCACAAAATTGCCTCTCTGGCTCCACAGCGCATTTTCAATCAGGCGGTTCACCTTGCTGTTAGAGGTTGTAAGACTCCCCACCTTTTCCAAATCGGAGTACATGACGCAGGCCGTAAAATCCTCCGGCCGCACACTGTCAATGCCTTCCACCTTCATATACCGGAAACCGTAGAAGGTGAAATGCGGACGCACATGAGCTTTCTGTCCGTCACTGATATAGGTAAATTCCTCTTTCGCGGTCCGCAGATTCTCGTTATAGAAATTGCCGTTCTGCAACAGTTCTCCAAACTGCAAAAACACCCGGCTTCCGGCAGGAAGGTCACAGTCAAACTCCACCCAGCCAGTCATCACCTGTCCGAAGTCAATCACAGTTTCTCCGGCAGGCGTGCACAGAAGCTCTGCTTTTTTCCATCTCTGGCGGATCTTAACCGGCAGGCTTAAGCGTTCGGTGACAGGCGCCTTCGGTGCGTCCGCCGGCAGGGCGGGACACAGACCCGCCGCCTTTAAACTGTCTTTTGACCAGTTCTTCACACGCATCCTCGCATCCTGAACCTCGCCGTCATATATGCTGCTGGATACAATCCAGGAAGGAATGCAATCCCAGTCCGGACCGCTGCCGATCACGGTCCGCTTTCCGTCCGCCGCTTTCACATCTATTTCACAGAGCATTTTCATCTCATCGCCGTACAGCTCGGCCATGTTTTCCACAAACCCGAAACGGCCCTTGTACCATCCGTTTCCCAGCATCACACACACTCTGTTGCTGCCGGGTGTGAGCAGAGAGGTGATATCATAGGTCTGATACTGTATCCACAGGTTATAATCGTTGTAGTAAGGCGTCAGGTACTCATCCCCCACCCTCACGCCGTTAATTTTCAGCTCATAGAGCCCCAGGCCCGTGATATAGGCTCTGGCTGAAGCGATATTCCCGTCCAGCTCAAACTCTTTTATAAAGATCGGATGCACTTCCTTGTCGAAGGGCGCCCTGATCCATTGAGCCTGCCAGGGTTCTTTCATCTTCCCCGTCTCAAACCAGGATACGGCGCTTCCTTCTTCCTCTGCGTCAGTCCATACGGTCACTTCCCAGTAATATCGGCTTACGGCCTCGGGGATAAAATCCGCCTCAAAGCCCAGGCTGCTGATATCCTTACGCTTCCCGCTGTCATACACAACATCGGTCATATCCTCGCAGCGGCTGATCTTTACGCGCGCCGCTTCCTGACGCGTTCCTGCCGCACCGGAAACGATCCAGGAGAATACCGGCTTCTCCAGCCGGTATCCCATCGGTTCCGTCACATGATTTGTTCTTAGCCTGCTAATCTCCATAACTTTCCCCCTATCCCTTCAGAGCGCCGGAAGTAAGTCCTTCCATATAAAGCCTTGAAGTAAATATGAACAGAATAAACAACGGGATGGTAGCAAATACAAAGCCCGCCGCCATTGAACCAATATCCGTAGCATTGCCGTTGGACTGAAGAATACGGATCATAACCGTAATGATCTGCTTTTTATTCGATTCAATGGCAATCAGCGGCCAGATAAAGTCATTGTAGTAGTCGATCATCTTCATAACAACCACTGTGGCCAATATCGGTTTGGACAGCGGCACCGCAATGGACACCAGCGCGCGGAGCTCACTGCAGCCGTCTATTCTCGCCGATTCAAACAGATCCGTCGGCAGTTCTTCCATGCTGGTTCTGCAAAGCAGGATGCCGAACACCTGCCCGCCGGAGATCCACGGCAGGATCAGAGCCCACCAGGTATTGTATATATGGTAGGTCTGAATCAGGTTGTACAGAGGGGTCAGCGTCAGTATGCCGGGCACCATCATAAGCGCCAGTATCAGCATAAACAGGACGTTTTTCCCCGGAAACCGCAGCTTTGCAAATACATATCCGCCGACTGCGCTCAAGACAGCCGTCATGGCGGTGGCGATGAACACCACGGTCAGCGTGTTGATCATGTTAGGGATCAGCTTGGTCACGGCGATATTGAAGTTCGACCACATCACCGGATGAGGCAGGGTGAAGAAATCCCCGTAAATCTGCGCATTGGATTTCAATGACAGCAGCAGCATGATAAATATAGGTATGAATGCCATGAATAAGAACACAATGGCGATCACCATGATGATGGTCTGAAAGCCTAATTCTCTCTTATTCACTTTCTTTTTGATTTCAATTCCTTCCACTACTTTTGTTTTTCCCATATGCCGCCTCCTTAATTTTTAGCGGCGCTCGCACGCCGTCCGATCAAAGTAGCAACCATGATAAAGAGGAACATCACTACGCCCAGGGCACAGGCATAGCCGTATCGTCCAAAGGTGGTGGCATTGAAATACAGCTCCAGGCCGGGCACATAGGTGCTGGTTCCCGGACCGCCCTGTGTCAGCAGATAAACGCCGTTGAAATCCTGTACCACACCGATGAAGGTCAGTGTCAGAATCAGCCTTAACTGCGGCAGTATCAGCGGGAACTGAATTTTCTTAAAGATGTCAAAACGCTTGGCCCCGTCCATCCTGGCTGCTTCATACAGCTCCGCATCAATGCTGGTAAATCCGCCATAGTACAGCAGGAATGCCAGCGCATTGACAAATGGGAATCCCATGAAGATAATCGCCCAGATTGCCGTCTTTTCATTGCCGAGCCATACTCTCTGCCAGCTCTCCAGTCCCAGTTTGCCTAGCAGCTGGTTTAAAGCGCCGATATTCGGATCATAGATCTGCATCCACAGAAGCGCGCTGACCACGGATGGAACCACGATCGGCAGCACGAATAAAAACCTCAGGATATACTTTGTGCGGTCACCCTTTACAGAATATACCAGCCAGGCGATCAGAAGCGGCACTGTCAGCACCTTCAAAAAGCCTGTCACCACTATTTTCAGCAGGTTTTCCAGACCGGTCAGGAAATATCCTTCCGTAAACATCATCTTAAAGTTATCAAAGCCTACAAATTCTATATCCGCCGCGGCATAATTGAACTTTGACCAGTTGGTAAATGCTCTGGTAAAAGCCATCACAATCGGGACATAATTAAAGAAAATCAGCAGACCGAAGGTTGGAATCAGCAGGATATACGCAGTCCTGTAACGGTACACCATCTTACCAAACCGTTTAGCCAGCCGGTTCGTCCTGGGGATCGCCATGATCAGGGATAAGATCACCACGATGGGGCTGAACACCGTCAGAAAATAGATGAGGGTGCTGTAGCCGCTAAGGCTTGCCATCAGATCCAGATCCGCGATATCCAGGCTCATGACAAAATCTCCGTACCCTGTGATATACACTTCATCTCCCATCGGCAGGAATCCGGAAACGGATGTCCCCATATCCGCGGTATAAATGATCCTTCCGCTGTTGTCTATGATATACACCGTACCCTGTTTGGTTCCGATCAGTATATGTTCGCCGTCCTGATCTCCTCCTATTGAAAGAGCCACAGAACCGCTCATCATGTCCGGCGTACCGGTCCGGATAATGTTCAGATCGTCATCCACAACCATATAGGAGCCGTCGCTGCCCATCGCCAGATACTCACCCTGCGTTCCGTAAGGGACCATCATCAGAACCTCGTAATCCATTCTGACCTTCTTAACTTCCGTCCCGTCTGTTTCCATACGGATGATTTCACCGCGGTTGTTGGCGGTGATCAGATTGCTGCCGTCCGCCGTATAGCAGACGCATTTCACCTGGAATGTATACTTATTGTTATGGAGCTGTTCCCCATCACTGGAGTACACCAGTATATTGTGCTTTGCCGTGCTGACTCCGGCAGATATCACGACTTCGCTGCCGTCCGCAGTCACATCAATGTCATAGATCCTCCTCTGGACATTGATATCGGAAACAACCTCCCCGGTTTCAATATTCACAAAATACACATGATTATCATCGCTGCCTGCATACAGCATATTGTCTTCCGAATGAACGATTAATTTACGGAACACACCTTTTCCATCCATTTCCCACAGTTTTTCTTTCGTCTCGCCTGAAAATGCTATCAGTTTATTATCATATGTACCCACAAAGAATATATCTCTGTTTTCATCATAAGCCATCGTGTTGTTTTTCACACCGGTCTTATAGCCGGTATCGGAGAACAATTTGGAACTCTGGTTCAGCACGCTGTTTAAATAAAAAGAGACACCGAATATGAGACAAAAGAGCACACACAGGACAATCCACAGTTTTTGGCGGCGCATTAAGGTCTCCCCCTTTCCTGGTCTGTAAATAAAGAATTCTTCTGATCAAAAAAGACGGGGTGTTGCAAAATCTGTATTTTACAACACCCCTCATTCCCTACCTGTTACTGATTACTGTCCTGTAGGCTGGTTTTCCGGATGCTCAAGATCAGACGCGCTGATACCGGAACTGATCATAGCCTCTTCCTTATACTGATCGATGTTTGCACAGTGCTCTTTCACCCATGCTTCAATATCGATATCGCCGCTTAAGAACTTGTAAGTATAGTCATAGAACAGACGATAGGAAGCATCAATATCTCCTGAACTGCCGGACATACCGCGGGCCAGCTTCTGGCCGTTGCCCTTCTGGCAGTTACCGATAAAGGACAGATTGTCAAAGGATGCCTGGATATCAGCCGGAAGCTTCACATTGTACACCAGAGAAGGACCCTGAACGGTCATAGCGTTCTCAATACCGGTGGACAGGAATAAGCTCTGGCCTTCTTCTGATGAGAAATACATCAGCAGATCCGCAACCTGATCATCATGTGCTTTGTCTTTCTTAATTGCTCCAAGGAATCCTGTTGCAACTTCGATTGTACGAACAGGGGCTTCAATTCCGTCGCCTTCCATTGTAGGCATATTAAATGTACCGATATTGAATTCCTTAACGCCTTCGATTACCGCATCATCGCTGCCGGTAACACTTCCGCCGGATCTTAATTTCTCCATATCGTTCTTAAACTGGATCAGACGGCCGCAGGTATCAGGTCTCATAGCTGCTTTTCCCTGGTAGAACAGGGATACAGAACCGTTGTTATCCGTGCCAAAGAAGGAGTCTCCGCCCGCATACTGAGGGAAAATCTTCGCCATATTGGTCCATACGGTTCTCATACCGGGGGTATCCGCCGTATAGGTTCCGTCCATAACAGCCTTAAATACGCGAACTGCATTCTGGTTTACTTTGTAAGAATCATCGTTATAAGGGTCTGTAGGATCGTAAGACCATACGCCGTCCACATCGGGATCGTAGCAGAAATCACCTTCCTGAGCCTTATAAACTTCAATCATGGAACGGGTGGTCTGATCCGCATAAATTTGTGCCAGCCAGCCCATAGCGCCTGACCAGAAGCTGTTGTAATCGCCGGCCATAGCGATCGGCTGATATCCGGCTGCCTGGATCTTCTCACATACGGTGATAAATTCGTCCCAGGTCTTCGGAGGCTCTACGCCTACTTCTTCAAAGATATCCTTATTATAGGTCCAAACTACCTGTACGGAATCCAGAGACAGAGAGGTCATTTCATTTCTCGCAAGGTCACGTACCTGTGCTTCAAAATTGAACTGTTCCTGCCATGTTCCGTCGGAATACGGGCTGTCATTGCTCATGTACTCCAGCCAGTTGATGGACTTGCCGGAAGCCACTGCGCCGGCCAGGTTGATATTTACAATATCGGTTTCTGTTCCCGCTGTTGTAAATGCCTTCTGTACCCATTCTGCATAGCCGTCTACCGGTTTCAAGTCAATAACGACTTCCACGCCCGGGTTCTTCTCCATGTAAGCTTTAGCCACAGCTGTCCAGGCTTCCTCTACACCCGTACCCGCCTGTACACTGACTGTAACTTTCATCTTGTCGCCCGATGCATCCGGCGCCGCTGTCGTTGTTTCCTTTTCAGCCGCCGTTGTCGTCGGTGCCGCCGTCGTATTCTCCGGCGCTGCGGTCGTACCCGCTGAGCCGCTGCTGCACGCAGTCAGGCCGCATACCATGGCTACTACCATAAACAATGCCAACCACTTCTTGAAAGACTTACTCCCTTTCATTTGCTAACCTCCTTTAGCATTTCATTGTTATAGTGAACATGATTGCTCATGTTGCGCTCGTTTCATTGTTTTACAAGACATCCCTGACTCTTGTCACACTTGCTTTCGGCACATAAAAAGCTGTCAGTTCCACCCTCTTGGGCTCTCTGCCGTCAATGCATTCAACCAGGCTGTCCATAAACGCCTTCCCTGTTTCAAACGCCTTCGTGTCAACGCTGGATAATGTCGGATACATATAATCCAGCACATGCATGTTATCACATCCTATTACGGATATATCTTCCGGAATGCGGTAGCCGTGCCTGCGCAGTTCTTTCATCGCCCCCAGCGCCATCAGATCGTTAACCGCGATCAGTGCCGTAAACGGCTCTTCTCTCTCCAGCAGCTCTCTCGCCGCCTTTTCCCCCATCCTTCCATCTGTGGAAGCATTGGGTTTCGCATCGACAATCAGATTCTCCCTGTATTCGATTCCGAATTCACTGAACGCTTTGCATAACGCCTTATAGCGGTAATGAGAGGGTTCGGATATCGGAATACCGCTTAAAAAAGCGATTCTCTCATGTCCGTTTTCTTTTAATTCTCTGATCACCGCATGATAAGCCGGTTCATAATTAATCGTGGTATATCTTCCCAGCCAGATCACCGGGCCGCCCAGATTCTGATAACGGTCCAGTGTCGAATTATCGTAGGACCCCAGTGCCAGAAGCAGGCCGTCTATCTTTCGGCTGATCAGCTCCTGTACGATGTCCTGGGTAAAGCTGTCCACCGCTATCACCGATACTATGTAGCCCTTCTCCGAGGCCAGGGACTGCGCGCCCTCCAGCACCTCACAGTAATATGGGTTTTTCAGATTATCAACGAGAAGCGCCACATGCTGAGTGCGTTTGGAAGCCAGCCCCTTTGCCACGAGATTCGGCTTGTAACCCAGCTCTTCAATCGCTTTCTCCACCCGCCTCTGAACCTGCGGTGTCACATTCTTAGTACGGTTCATCACATATGAAACAGTTGCCACCGATACACCGGCTCTCTCCGCCACCATTTTTCTGGTAACCACAACCCTTCCCCCCAATCCAGGCATCCTTGTGCAGAACTTAGTTACTCGCGTAACCTCTTCTGGAAAAAAAGAAGCACGTGAATTCACATACCGTTCTTCTGTTTGGCGGTAAAGCAAACCTGTCTCTGAACAAGTCACTTATCTTCCAGTTTCTGTTTTTTGTATTAAGTTGCGTCCGATCTTATGACCGGATACAAGATGCACATATACTGTGCGCGGATTACCATTTAAAATTAATCTTACTTTTGGTTACTCGTGTAACCTCCATGACATAAGAATATCACATATTGTATATTATTGCAAGTGTTTTTTTCGATTTTTTGAACATTTTCACTTCTTTCTCTCCCTGATTTTATGCATTTTATCTTTTCTCCCTTATATGTCCTGCTAATTCCACAGATTAAACAGTCATTTTGCCCATGCCGTTTTTTTATATGTCTGATATTAAGCTTCAGCCATCCCTTAATTCCCTTGACAAAACCAGCAGCCCCATCTATAGTGTTCCTATAAAGAAACACTAATAGGAGGCTGATCATGGAACACATAGACGCGCTCACCCAGTACGGGCTGACCAGGCAGGAAGCGAATCTATATCTGCTGCTTTTATCCGAAGGCAGTCTGACCGGTTATGAAGCCTCTAAACAGACCGGCATATCCCGTTCCAATACATACAGCGGCCTTGCCGGCCTCGTAGATAAGGGGGCTGCTTATGTAGAGGAAGGCGCGGTCACCAGATATTCACCGGTAAAAGCGGAAGAATTCTGCAGCAATAAGATACGGTTTCTGGAAACGCTGAAACAGGAGCTGGCCGCTTCGCTTCCCAAGCAAAAGGGAAGCGAAGAAGGCTATCTGACCATCCGGGGAGAACGCCATATATTAGATAAGATGAAATCCATGCTGCAGCAGACGAAGCTGCGCGTTTATCTGGCAGTTTCCTCCAATGTGCTGTCGCTTCTGGAACCGGAGCTTACCGATGCCGCAGGCAGGAATATTAAGACCGTTATTCTGTCCGATGAAAGGCCGCAGATTGCCGGCGTCATCTACTACCCAAGCCCTTGCCAAAAGAATCAGATCCGCATGATCACCGATTCCCGGAATGTGCTGACCGGAGAGCTAAACGGCGAGCTCTCGACCTGTCTCTATTCCTGCAGAAAAAACCTGGCCGACGTATTTAAAGAGGCGCTGAGCAACGAGATAAAACTGATTGAACTGACCAGTAATGAAAAAAAGGAGGACTCCATCCAATGAGTAAAACACCCTTTGTAACCCTTGAACAGTTAAAAGAAATTACAAAAACATACCCGACCCCATTCCACCTGTATGATGAAAAGGGGATCAGGGTCAACGCCGCCAGGCTTAGGGATGCTTTTTCCTGGAATCCGGGCTTTAAGGAATACTTTGCCGTAAAGGCCACTCCGAACCCCTTTATACTGAATATCCTAAGAGAGTATGGATGCGGCTGTGACTGTTCCTCTATGACCGAGCTCATGATGGCGGACGCGCTTCATTTCTCCGGTTCCGATATCATGTTTTCTTCCAACGCCACGCCGGCTGAGGAATACGTATTCGCCAGAAAGATCGGCGCCACCATCAACCTGGACGATATCACACATATCAAATATCTGGAAAACTGCGCCGGACTGCCGGAAACGATCAGCTGTCGATATAATCCGGGCGGCCTGTTTAAAATCAGTAATGATATCATGGATAACCCGGGAGATGCAAAATACGGATTTACCACAGAACAGCTCTTTGAAGGTTTCCGTATCTTAAAGCAAAAAGGCGTAAAGCATTTCGGCATTCACGCGTTTCTAGCCAGCAACACGGTCACTAACGAGTATTATCCGATGCTCGCAAAGGTGCTGTTCGAGGTTGCGGTACATCTCAAAAAAGAAACCGGAGCAGATATCCGTTTTATCAACCTGTCCGGGGGAATCGGCATTCCCTACCGCCCCGATCAGCAGCCTAACGACATCTATCAGATCTCCGCTGGTGTTAAAAAAGTGTACGAAGAGGTGCTGGTTCCTGCCGGCATGGGCGACGTGGCGCTGTATACCGAGCTGGGACGCTATATGCTCGGGCCTTACGGCTGTCTGGTTACTACCGCGATACATCAGAAACACACACATAAGGAATACATCGGCTGCGATGCATGTGCAGTGAATCTGATGCGCCCTGCCATGTACGGAGCATATCACCATATCACCGTGATGGGAAAAGAGGATCAGCCCTGCGACCATAAATACGATGTGACCGGTTCTCTCTGCGAAAACAACGATAAATTCGCTATCGACCGCATGCTTCCGGCCATCGATACCGGCGATCTGCTGGTGATACATGACACCGGCGCCCACGGCTTCTCCATGGGCTATAACTATAACGGCAAGCTTAAATCAGCAGAACTGCTTCTTAAAGAAGACGGATCTGTCCAGATGATCCGCCGAGCAGAAACCCCAAAGGATTACTTCGCCACCTTTGATTTCTGCGATATTCTGGATAAATATCTCTAAAAGTAGATAAATGCTTACCTGTGTGCCCATCGAGCACACGCCAAAGGGCATGCCCGGCCAGGACATGCCCTTTTTATTCAATAGGAAAATGCGGCCTTATTTTATATAGAAGCCGGTTATCTTCATCTCCTGGTCAAACGCCACCTGAAACTGGATGGATGCGTTTTCATATTCCGTTACCAGAACCGCGACAGCGATATCGTTTCCGTCCTCATCTTTCTGCCCAACAACGGTCTCCGTCTTATAGCTTTTGAATTCACCAAGTCCCAGCTGATCCCATGCAGCTTCGATCTGGCCGGTCACGCCGGCATCCGCCATCTGCTGAGTCATCATGCTGTTTAAGGTCTCGTAGTCTTTCTCATTGACGAGATCCACAGCTGCTTTCGCTTCTTTCAGCACCTCATCCTTATCAAAGCCTCCCGCGATCTTCCCTCCGGCGCATCCCGCCAGGATTCCCATGCACAGCACCGCCGCCATCAGTGTCATTAAATATCTCATATTCTTCCTCCTTTTCCTGTCACCAGCCGTAGGCTGATGACCTACGCACACTTCAGTGTGCTTCTTCTTTCAAAGGAACATTCTTCTTTCTGCCCCTTTTTGTAATGATGATATAAATAAAAAGCAAAATGCCAATTGCGGCAATACTGCCTTCTATTTCCACAATTCCCATGCCCCAGACCGTCTGTGCCAGCACGCAGTAGGCATCCACCGCTGCATGAAGAAAAACTGCCAAAACGAGCCAGAAGTACTTTCTTTCCCGCACGGCCTGCATCACCATGACAGAAAAAGCCACATGGACCGGCAGAACAAACAGCCGCTCCAATCCTCCTATAAAGAAATTCGATCCCATAACGGCGATCAGCCCGGGATTCATAAACAGAGTGTATACCGCATTTATTCCTATGATATACAGGGCTTCCATGGCCCAGTGTCCGACGCCGAACACCACGTCTTCCCAGGCGCCGCGCTCTTTTTTCATGAAAAGCTTCATGGTGAGAAAGCGGCCGCCTTCCTCGAACAGTGCCGCAGTAAAACCCAGAAACAGGGCATACAGCCAGGGGCTTTTAAGGAACAGGATGCTCTGCCACCCCATGGATGACATCCGGTTTAAAATCGGCACGCGAAGCAGTATCTGAAATACCAGAAAGGTGGCAAGGCCCGCAAAATAGCTTTTCAGATAGCGTCTTCTGCCGGCCAGCAGTCCGATCAGCATTACAGCCGGAAATATGCCGGTGATACAAAGGGTAAATACAAAACAAACCACATTCATAGAAATATCCTCCACTTTATGTTATCAGCCCATGGTCCGATAACCTGCAAATGTTTCAACGCGTCTCCTTTTCCCACAAATTTAAACCGGTATCATTACATTCACTTCAAACACTCCGTCCTCATAATGAAACGTCAGAGTTCCGTCATAGGCCTGCACCGCGCGATTCACATTTTGCAGACCGATTCCTTCTTTGCCGTCTTTTGCAGAGATTAATCTGCCATTACGGGAGACCGGCGGATCAACAGCCGCATTCCGTACATTGATTACCACAAAGTCCCGGATCTGATCCATCCTAAACACCACCCATTTTTCCTCTGCTTCCGAAGCCGCTTCCAGCGCATTATCCATCAGATTCGCAAAGACCGTGGTGATATCCATCTCCTTCATAAAAGTCAGGTCGGTTCCTGCGGCGCGTATCTCAAAAGTTATGCCCAGGCTCTCTGCCAGCTGCGCCTTGTCGTTTAATATTATGTTCAGCACGCGGTTTTCCGTATAATAGTTCTGTCCCAGCTCGTTAAGCATCCGGTGCATATCCTGCATATAAGAGACACTGCCCCCATCCTTTTCCTGATACAGCTGTTCAATCGCAATCAGGTGGTTTCTCATGTCATGGACAACCTTGCGCGTCTTCAGATATTTTTTCTCCAGTTCCTCATAATAGCGGTACTGCATAGTTTCTTTCTGGCGGATCAGATTCAGTTCGTTCTCCAGCTCATTTTTCTTTACAATATTGTCAAATATATAGCTCACATAAATATTTAAAAGCAGGATGCAGACCAGGTTCACAATTAAAGTAATGATGCCTTCTTCTGTGGGCAGAAGCGCCACATAGGCGGACATGGACAGCAGGAATACAACCGAAAAGACAGGCAGTATAAAAGAATTTAAAATCTGCTGCCACCTAACGCTCCCCTCCTTCCTCCTGCCGAATATCCAGACAAACAGCTTAAGATTTAACAGCTCCATCAGCTGTTTAAACGTCATCAGCGCGCAGCTGTATACGATGGCACTGCTTACAAAATTGCCGGTTTTTGCCGCATACCACTGGAACGCGACTATGGAAAATATCTGTACCGCGATAATGCTGCAGCCGTAAACCAGATTATAGATAATGTGCTGCCCTGTCCGGTTAAAAAGGAAGTATCCCAGAGCCACCGGCGATACGGTCAGCATAAGGCAGCCGTACAGATCGCTTCTGATCACGGCAGAGAGCAGAAGCGCGGCCATATACAGAGAAAAGCCGAGTATATAATAACCTTTAGGCAGGTACAGATTCCTGCCTGTTTTATTTAAAAACTGGTACATGGCATAGATCAGCACGGCATAATCCGATATGGCGATCACCATGTTTATAAAAATCATGAATTCCTGTGTCATCTCCATGTAACCCCCGCTTCATATCAGATACGCGCAATGCGCGCTTCGGCTCCCGCTTGTACAATCACAGCATATTTGCCAGATATCTGTTCAGCCGCTCCCGAAACTGCACCGATTTCTTCTGTGACAGGGGGAGGGTCTGGCCGTCCATCATCTGAATTTCATAGCCCTTCACCGATTTTACCTGATACAGATTGACGAGAAAACTCTTATGCGGCATACAGAAATCATACTGCTTCATGCGCTCTTCCATATTTTTCAGGGTATCGTTCGTCTCGTATACCGCTTTTTCCGTATGAATGACGACTTTACGCTGCACATACTCAAAATAGCAGATCTTTGAAAGTGGAAGACGTATTCTGCCGTTCTGCGTTTGAAACTCAAAAACCGGGTCATCCTTTTCTTCTTTCAGATAATCCGCAGCCTCATCGAGCTGGCGGTAAATCGCCGTGTCACGTATAGGTTTGATCATATATCCGAAGGCATGGACCGAGAAAGCCGATCCCACATAATCCCTGTAACTGGTCAGATAGATGATCTTTACCTGTTTGTCCTTCTCCCGAAGCCGTTTGGCCGCCTCGATCCCGTTGATGCCCGCCATATCGATGTCCAAAAATATCACATCGTAACGGTTTTCGGACTTAATAAGCTCCTCCCCGGAAGCAAAACAGTCCGTCAGGCATTCCCTTTTCGTATACCCCGACAGTATCCGCTCCATCTGCTCTCTTACGCTCTTCTCGTCATCACACACCGCGATCCGGAACATTCTCTCTCACTCCTTAGTATTTCCAGGGTGTATACCCGTATTGTATGCATTCTTATCCTAGAATACAATAATTTCTGTCTCACGTATAGTTTTTTTGGTCTGAAATACAGGGAAGCGTTACTGTTCACAGTTACCGAAAAATTCCCGCGTAAGAGAGGGCAGGGTATGGTCCTCATTGGGACCCGCTCTCGCTCCGTGAAGCGCGCAGCGGTACTAATGCTGTAAAATACACAGCAATAAGTACCGGCGGGCTTCAAGGGATCCCTATGAGGACCATACCCTGCTCTCTCATACGCTGCTTTATCGGCAGCGTGTGAACAGTAACCCGTGATCAATAACGGGGAAGCTTCTATGCATGGGCGCATTGACATGTTTCCCTGCGGACAATATAATATAAACGGATGAAACAGGGACGGACGGTGCAGGGAGGGCTTTATGGATAAACTACAGGTTTTGCTTGTGGAGGACGATGCGCATATCAGCAATATGGAACAGGAACTGCTGACAGGAAACGGATATGGGGTGCGGGCGGCTTATTCGGGGACCGAGGCTCTGCTCCTTCTTTCCCTGCAGCGCTTTGATCTGGTTTTACTGGATCTGATGCTGCCCGGTATGCCGGGAGAAGAGGTTCTGGCTCATATAAAGCAGCAGACCGATATTCCGGTCATCTGCATATCCGCCAGGGACGATGTGGCGGTCCGGGTCGGCCTGATCCGGTCCGGAGCGGATGATTATCTCGTTAAGCCTTTCCATAATGAAGAGCTGCTGGCACGGATGGAGGCGGTCCTAAGGCGCAGCCAGCCGGCCCATACCCCCGATGCGGTCTGCTGTTTTAAGAATCTGACGCTGAACCGGGATACGCTGGAAGTTAAGGTAAAGGGACAGCAGATAAGCCTTACAAAGAGGGAATATCTGATATTGGAGCTGCTGCTTAGCAATCCGAACAAGGTATTCACTAAAAACAATATATTTGACGCTGTATGGAACGAGGAATACTATACAGAGGACAACACGGTTAATGTGCATATCAGCAATCTGCGCCAGAAACTTAAAAAAGCCGATCCAGACGAGCAGTATATCCAAACCGTCTGGGGGATCGGATTTAAGATGTTTCTTTAAGGTTTCTTTATGCTTTTCACAGGGTTTCCATAAGATTTCAGGCTATGATGATCTTAAAGAAGAACGAAAGAATGAGGATTTGCTTATGGAATATGCACTCAGAACCAATGCTCTCACCAAGGTCTATCACGGAAAAAATGCAGTCAGCAAAGTGACCATGAATGTGGGCCGCGGTGAAATCTACGGACTGATCGGTAAAAACGGCGCTGGAAAAACCACCCTTATGAAAATGATCATGGGGCTTGCGGCCCCGGGTACAGGAACCATAGAGCTGTTTGGTTCCACATCCCTGGATGAACAGAGAAAACGGCTGGGCTGCATCATCGAGTCTCCCGCTCTCTATCCGTATATGACGGCTCTTCAGAATCTGGAAAATCACCGCATCCTGCTGGGACTTCCGGATAAAGGCGCGCCGGTTAAGGCGCTTCAGGCTGTTGGCCTTACGTATACCGGTAAAAAAACGGTAAAACATTTCTCCATGGGTATGAAACAGCGCCTGTCCATCGCGATGGCCCTTCTGGGAAATCCCGATTTTCTTGTCCTGGATGAACCGATCAACGGCCTGGACCCCACAGGTATCAGGGATGTGCGCGATTTGCTGCTCAAACTGAATAAGGAAGACGGCATCACCATACTGATCTCCAGCCATATATTGGGCGAGCTCTATAAGATCGCCACCTGTTACGGCATTTTAAACGACGGAATGCTGGTAGAAGAATTCACGAAAGATGAGCTGGAGCTGCGCTGCCGGCGGTGTCTGAAGGTGGAGGTGGATGACGCGAAACAGGCATGTATCCTGATCGAGGAACTGTTCCATACCCGGGACTATGACGTGCTGGACGGCCATATCATCCGCATCTTCGGCCAGGATATAGACAGCGGTCTGCTCAATAAAGCGCTGACCGGCAGCGGTATCACTGTAAAAACCATTCAGTCCTCTGGGGAGGATCTGGAAGGCTATTTCATGGAACGGATGGGAGGAACAAAACATGCATAACTTAATACGATCTGAATTATATAAATTGTTTCACAGCCGCAGCTTTTGGACCCTGCTCATCATTTCCGCGGTGACCGGACTCATCATCGTTCTGATATTTCAAGGAATGATGACTCTGACAGCAAAAGATTCGGGGCTTAACCGCATGGGAGCCGGCCAAAACGGATTTCAGATTTCCGTAAGCGGCTCCGATGCAGCGGATGATTTCAATATAAGTGGTATATCACTGATGATGGAGACATTCTCCGGCAACCTCTATCAGACGCTGATCCTGATTTTTACAAGCATCTTCACGGCCATGGAATTCTCCCACGGCACCGTCAGGAACACAGTGAGCCGCGGGCTGGGGCGGGGACGCATCTATCTCGCGAAATATCTTTGCAATGCGGCAGCCTCTCTGCTGTTTACATTCGCCGCAATGGCCACAAGTTTTGCAGCGGCCAGCGTATTATGGGGAACCGGCCCAATCACAGGCTCTTTTGCGCTGACACTGCTGCAGACCATCCTGGTACAGCTGCTTCTGCTGGCCGCCTATTCCGGGGTCTGCATGTTTATTGCCATACTCTTTCGCAGCAGCGGCGGAGCCGTTGCGCTTAATTTCTGCCTGCTAATCTTTCTGCCGTCCCTGCTCTCCTTATCCGGGATCTTTACAGGGGGCAGGCTGCAGCTGGAACGGTACTGGCTGGTCAACTGTGCGTCCTCCATCGCCTCACCGGCCCCGGATGCGGCAGCGCTCTGTACGGCTGTAATCTCAGGTGTGATTACGCTTCTTCTGTCGGTCTTTCTCGGTGTTTTCTGTTTCAAAAAGAGGGACATCTAAAAACATTAGGAAGCGGCCGTTCAAGTCATACGGCTATCAAAAAACAGGAGCTGTCTATGGATATCCTACCTTTTTCACTCATTTTTATGCTTGCAGCTGCGGCCGCCATCCTGGCCGCCCGCCTGCACGCCGTGAAACAGAATCTGCGCGATTTGGACGCGCAGCTGTTAAAGATCCTTTCAACCGATACCAACCAGCTGATCTGCACGCAGCTGTCCCAAAAAGAGTTCTGCGCTTTAGCTGAGCACATCAATCAGGCGCTGGTCTCTCACAAAGAAGCTGTACGAAAGCAAAAGAAATCGGACCGGCTGTTCCGCGAAACAATTACGGCAATTTCGCACGACCTGCGCACGCCTTTAACAAGCGCTGGCGGTTACATCCAGATGATGAACCGCCAGGATCTAAGCCCCGAAAAGCGCAGGGAATACGGAATGATCGTGGAAGAACGCATGGAAGCGGTGCGCGCTCTGTTAGACCAGCTGTTTGAGTATGCCAGGCTGTCCAACAATGAGCTTACGCTCTGCATAGACACTGTCAGCATAAATGATGTGCTTCGGGACACTGTCTCAATTTACTATGATGATTTCTGCAGCCGCGGCGTGGAACCTGTACTTAAAATACCCGACCAGGCCTGGCTGGCAGCAGCCGATAAAGATGCGTTAAAGCGGGTATTCTCCAATGTGATTTATAACGCTTTCATACATGGCAAAGCTCCGTACAGCATCACCTCCCGCGCAAATGGCCGGTCAGCGGTCATTACATTTACCAATGCAGCTTTTGGCATCACTGCCGCCGACCTGGATTCTCTTTTTGAACGGTTCTATACCACAGATCTGTCCAGACAGAAAAAAACGACCGGACTCGGCCTGTCCATCGCCAAAACCCTGCTGGAAAAGCAGGGAGGCCGCATCCACGCAGAACTGGATCACGGCCTCTTCTCCATCATTATTGAAATACCTCTCTGCGAAACGCTTCCCAGGCCGTAGGGTTGTCCACATAATATTTCGGACATTCCTTTCCGGTTACATCATAGTGCCGGATTACGTCCTCTTCCTTTAGTTCAAAGGTTTCACAGATCCATCTGGTCAGTTTGACCAGGGAATCATAGGTTTCCTTTGTGAACTCCCCGCTGCTGTCCGGGTGGCAGCACTCGATGGAAAGCGTGTCCGAATTCCGGTCATTGGAACAGTAAGCGACTTCTCCCAGCGGCATGCACTGTATGACCGTGCCATCCATACCGATCAGGAAATTGCTGCTGGCATAGGTGGCTTTCGTTTCCGCCAGGCTGTTGAAGTAACTCCGGTTCTGCTCCGCAGTGGTATTCGGATTGCCTACATAGTGCACCACAACTCCGTTGACCGCCTCCAGTTGTTTCTGCGGTCTGGAATAGGGATTCGGAGTCAGGAAATCCTGCTTGATCCAGTCAGGAATCTCAATCGCGGAGAAATCCTTCGGCTCTTCCTGTTCCGGAAGAGCGGCGATAGTTTCCTTTGGACCGCCCAGATTCTGTTCACCGCCCCCAGCCGTGGACGTTTCCGTTTTGTCCGGTTTTATAAATGAAATCAGCGTCAGCAGGCAGACCGCACATGCACCGGCGGCCAGCGCGCGGCGTATCAGGATCTTTCTTCGTCTTCGGCGCCTCCGCTCTATCCTTCGCTGCTGTCTTAAACGCTCCTCTTTGCTCATTCTGCCTTCCGATTTCTGTTCTGTCTGCTCTCTCCCGTTCATAAAACCACCCTCGTCTCATTGATGATCTGTGCACATTTTATCCGCCGTCCGGATAATCATAACAGGGCAATGCATCATAATTGCAACAAATACCATTGCAGTAAATCAAAAAGCCGCTGCAAACCGTTCAGGCAATGCACCCGTCACTCAATTACGGCAAATGACGGCTGCAGGTTAAAACTGCCGCCGTATGAGGTCCAGCTGTAAACCACCTGCTCCTCTTCCGCTTTGTAAATCCACCGTCCTGACATACCGTCTTCCTGACTTTTCATGCCTACATATTCAAGCCCCAGGTATTCCCCCCATTTTCTGGCCATATCTTCCATGTTTCCCAGAACAATTCTTCCATCCTGTATGTTTATCGCCGCTTTCCGGGAGATTTCCTCCTGATTCGATTCCAGTACGCTTTCATAATACCCGAATTCGGTATCCGAATAAATCGAATAGATCTTTCCTGTTTCCTCATCCATATAGGCGACCAGGCTGCCGTATTCCGTCATCATGTAGACCACCCAGAGTTCCAGATAGACGGACGGTGTTTCCGTATTGATAAAATTATACATTCTGGCCTCTAAATGTGTCAGATCATACTGTATGTCCGGCAACGGACAAATGCCCATCTCCTGTACCTTCTCCACCTCATCCGTACATCTCTCCCAGAATGCGGATCCCTGTTCTTTGTCATTTACGGTCTGCTGAGGCGGTGTAACGATCACCCGGCCATCCTCATCGTTCGAAAAGTATCCGAACAGCAGGAGCTGCAGCTTTTCATATGTAGTCAGCTGATGACGGTAACCGTCCTGTGTCAGGGTCAGTTCCTCCGTCCAGCTCTCCCCCAGTATGCTCTTATCCTGTCCGTGGGATACATAGGACGGAAGGAGTATGCAGCCGGCCATAACCGTAATAAATATCAGGACTATCACCATATTTTTAATCACATTTTTCATAAATCTCCTTTATTGATCTGCCAGGGGAAGAATGACTTCTGCCAGCGTTCCCACATCGGGCACGCTCCGGAAGCGGATCTTTCCGCAGTGCAGCTCCACGATTCTGGAACAGATCGCAAGCCCCAGACCCGCGCCGCCCTTTGCCCTGGCGCGGGACTTATCCACCATATAAAACGCCTCCGTAATCCTGGAAAGCTCCTCTTTGGGCATCCCTCTTCCCGTATCCTTAACCAGTATATGATACCCGTCCTTCGCAATCCGGCCCCGGAAAAAAATCCGGCCGCCGTTATCGATGGCCTTCCTGCCGTTATCAATCAGATTGATACACAGCGTTTTCACCAGGTCAGGCTCCAGAACAAGCACGGCCTCTTCCGCCGCCATATTAAGCTCTATATGCTCCTTTTCCAGCACCGGATACATCACGCCTGCCACGCTCTCCATCAGATCCGTAATCTCCACCCTTCTCATCGGGAGTTCCTGCCGGTTGAGCACGATCAGTTCCATAAGTTTTAGCGATAGCGCCTCAAGGCGTTTGCCCTCCTGAAAGATATAGTTTGCCGCCACAAACCGGTCCTCCGGCATCATCTCCTTGGAACGCAGCATATCAGAATAGCCGATGATCGATGTCAGCGGCGTTTTCAGTTCGTGCGCAAAGCTGCCAATAAAATCCTCCTGCCTCCTGGCAGCCTCCTTCAGCTGTAATATCCTCTCCTCCAGATTATCTGCCATGAGGTTAAAATCCTGGGCCAGTTTTCCGATCTCATCCCCGCTGTGCACATCCACGCGCTTTTCATAATGCCCTCCGGCAATCAACCTGGCCGCCCTGGAGAGCTTTTTTACCGGATAGGTCAGCCACCAGGAAACCAGACCAATGATCATGCCGTCCAGCACAAGCAGCACAAGCATCAATTTCTGAAATATATCATACTGCACATCACGCTCTTCAAACAGGCTGGTGATGTCGCGGAAATTCTCCATGCACAGCGTATTTTGCTGTACGGCAAACACGCAGGCTGTCTGTATGTAATATCTGTCCGATTCCAAGTATATGCGGGTGATCCTGGTGTTTACAGGGATATCCAGTGGAAGGTCCTGGCGGACGGACAGACCCGCCGTCTGATAGTAGATGCTGCCGTCCTCGCCGCTGATGCGCATGCCAAGCCGGTATTCCCCATTTCCCACCGGCAGCGCCTGGGAAATGCTGCTGATCTGGCCGGCAGAAAGCTCACTGTTCTCGCCCGGCACCGCCGCGGCAGCCGTCAGGAAAGAAAATCGCATCAGTTCATTTTCTTCTATAGCTGTTTTTTTCTCCCGTTCCAGCGACTGATGAAACAGGGAGGATATCAGCAGATATCCTCCCAGGCTGAAAGTAACGGCCGTCAGCGTCAGCGTGCTGAAAAACACTTTCCAGGAAAACTTCAATCCTGCACCTCCAGACGGTAGCCGATCTTATAAACCGCGGTCAGCTTATCTTCCCAGCCCACCTTTTTTCTAAGTCTCTGCACATGCAGATCCACGGTACGGCTGTTTCCGTCGTAATCCCCTTCCCATATCCGCTCATAGATATTATCGCGGAACAGCGCAATATTTTTATTTCTGACAAACAAAAGGAGAAGCTCATACTCCTTTTTCGTCAGCCGTATCTCTTCTCCGTCCTTTTTCACGGTTCTGGAACCGGTATCGATCACAAGACCTCCGATCGCAATCTGTTCCTCCTCCTTATGGAATCTCCGAAGCACGGTCTCCACTCTGGCCAGCAGCTCGATGATCTCAAAGGGTTTGACCAGGTAATCCTCGGCCCCGGCCCTAAGCCCTTTTACACGGTCAGCCACCGCGCTCTTAGCAGTGATAAATATGGTAGGGATTCCATACGGTCGAATATATTCCATCAGCTCATATCCGTCGATCTGCGGCAGCATGATATCCAGAAGTATCAGGTCATATTGGTTGTCCTCTATCTTTACAGCCGCTTCCGTTCCGGTAAACGCGCATTCGCACTCATAGCCGGCAGCGGCCAGGTTCATCTCAATCAATTTAGAAATGGGCTTTTCATCTTCCACAATCAGAATCCGTATCATACTCTACCCCCTTTATCATTGTGAAATTTTACATCATTTTTGCATCATAGTTGTATCCTTTGGCAAAATCCCGTTTCTACCATCATACGGAACCAGGTCTTTTCTGTCAAGAGTCAAAGCTCCCGCTGTGAATAAGTTGTTACTGATCACGGTTGGTGCTAAAGCTGTTAATAGTAACTAATAAGTTGTATTTTGGGCACACCCTGTTGAACAAAAAAGGAACCGCTGCACACCACAAGTGCGCACGGTCCCACTGCTTTTTATTCGCTGTATTCAAAACTCGCCCTTCTGGTCTTTACATCCAGCAGCACCTTATCGCCTTCGGTCAGACGATAACGCGCGGCACCCATAAGGCTTTCGTTGATGCTGCGGGTCATGGCCCCCGATACAGGCGCTTTTAAGGTCAGGCCCTGTGGACCGTACCACTTCATTTTAAAGCAGAGATCTCCCTGGCGCAGTATGAGCGAATTGCCGGAGCATTCCATGACCTTGGCGCCCAGATAGGTGGCCAGGCGGTATTCCTTTCCTTTTAGGATCACCGCACAGATGCATCCCGGAAAGGACCAGGGTCCCATAGGGATCGTGGCGGCCGCTGCCATGATGCGGGCGCTGCCGTCGATAAAGTCTGAGCACTGGGTCCAGAGGTATTTGCCCGGAAAGGAACGGCCGCGGTCCGATTCGATGTAGCCGGTCCCTTCTGTAAAGTCCAGCTTTTTTCCATTGATATTGATGGCGCCTTCCAGCCGGTGCCCCATGCTGATCACATCGTGACGGCATTCCAGTCCCGGTATGAGCGCGAACACACCCATAATGTCATATTCCAGCTTTCTTAGAGGGCCGTACCAGAGCTTTCCCTCTACGACCGCGCCGGATCTTTTCAGATTGAGGCTCACCGCCCATCTCGTGAATACGCTGTCCCCGATTTTTAAATGGAACGGCCTTGCCCGATACTCCACCTGATCCATGGAATAGGGGAAGTAGGCAGAAAAACCGTCCGATATGATTTGTATAAATGCAGATTTCCTTCCGTGACGGTCCCTTTTCATGCCCGGAATCACCGCAAAAGCCTGGTTTCCTTTCTGATGTTTAAAATACCATCCCTCAAATGAATCTTTTTTCATAGCGCAGCTGCCCTTTCCCTCGGTCTGTTGATTTGTATTATTGTTCCTCAAAATCAACAGCCTATACACGCTATGACATTTTTGCATACTCCTCCGCTATATTCAGGGCGTGATCACCGATCCGTTCGAAATCGGTCAGCATCTCCGAATAGAGGATGCTGGCCTGAGCCGGACAGTCACCGCGCATCATGCGCCCGATCTGGTTCTGTCGGAAGCGTTCATTCATATCATCGCTTAGCTGCTCCATTTTTGCAATTTTTTCAAGAAGATGCATGCTGTCCTCACCCTCCCGGACATCCAGTGTCTCCATGATCTGTAAGGATATGGAGTGCATCTGATCCACCTCCTCCAATGCCATCTTTGACAGGCGCAGGCTGTCCCTTTTTAGCGCCTGGGCGTATCCCGCCACATTCATGGAATGATCGCCGATCCGTTCGATATTGCCGGCGATTTTAAAATAGCCGTTCATGATTCGGGAATCACCTACGGGCATCTCCATGGATATCAGCCTGGATATGCATTTGGATATCTCGGCATTTAAATAATCGAGATATTCCTCATTATATAGGATCCGCTTCATATCCTTTTCCGTGCTCTCTTTCACGGCATTGAAACTTAAGTTTACGTTCTCATTGGCAAATCTTAACATTCTGGATATTTCCTGGCGAAGCTGCGATATGGCCAGCGTCACCGCACCGATCTGATGTTCTCCGTGAAATGCCTGCGGCTTCAAATACATCAGGCGCATGGTTTCCTCTTCCTCCTCTCCCCTATCCGGCAGCAGCAATTTGGCGGCCTTTACTAGCAGCCCTCCGAACGGAAGCAGGATCAAGGTGGTGGTCACATTAAACACCGTATGTACATTGGCGATCTGTGCCGCGGGATTGCCGGGTGTTAGGGATTCCATAAAGGCGGTAAACGGTGTCAGCAGGCAGACAGCCACAAAAATGCAGGTGCCGATCACATTGAATGCCAGATGCAGTATGGTGGTCCGCTTCGCATTGCGGCTCGTCCCTATGGATGCTAAAATCGCGGTGATACAGGTGCCGATATTCTGTCCGAACAGCACAAATACGGAGCTTGAGAGTCCGATCAACCCTCCGCTTGCTAACGCCTGCAGAATGCCGACGGATGCGGATGAGGACTGGATCACCGCGGTAAACAGCATGCCTGCCAGGATGCCGAACACCGGATTTTTAAAGCTGGTCATCAGATGGATGAACCCTTCCGAATCCCTAAGCGGCAGCATCGCGCTGCTCATCATATCCATTCCGATAAACAGCACGCCAAGGCCTGCAATAATGCTCCCCAGATGATGCAGCTTCTCACCTTTTAAAAATACGATCATCACTACGCCGATAAAGGCGATAAACGGTGCGATCATGCTGATGTCCAGCGCAATCAGCTGCCCGGTGATTGTTGTGCCGATATTGGCACCCATGATAATCCACATGGCCTGTCCGAGTGTCATAAGGCCGGAATTTACAAAACCCACAACCATCACCGTAGTGGCGGAGGAGGACTGGATTACCGCAGTGATGCCTGCGCCCACCAATACGCCAAGAAAACGGTTGGCCGTCAGCTTTTCCAGGATGGTCTTCATCTTATTCCCAGCCGCAGCCTCTAACCCTCCGCTCATCATCTGCATCCCATACAAAAACAGCGCCAGCCCGCCTAAAAGCATACATAGATCCGATATCTTCATACGATTCTCATTCCCCATTATCAATTTTTTATTCATCATCTGCCAAACGGTTCCGATCCTTTTTACAAATGACGCAGTTAGTGTAGCATGCCTCTTACTTTTTAATCAATTCCTCCGATATGTCCTTAACGTTTTCTTTACGATACGCACGCAGCCGAATATTCTTATGTCCGTAAGCCGATACTATAGAGTGCAGCATATAAGCAGTAGCACGCTGAAGCGTGCGCAGGTCATCAACCTTCGGTTGGTGACATGATAAGCGGTAGCACGCCGAAGCGTGCGTAGTTCATCAACCTTCGGTTGGTGACATGATAAGGAGGGTTTTCGGTGAAAGAGAAAAAGATTGATGAACTGGATTATGATTTCTGCAACGCGAGTTCGGCCACAGACTGTACCGGGCTGATTCCTTCTCTCCCGCAGTCCGACGATGAGATAAGATCCTATGAGGAGCTCTATGACTTCCTGCCGCGTGCAGCGGACGGCAGTACAGAAAACCAGACAAGATAATGCTGCCAGTAACACAAAAAGGCTGCCGCCCTCACAGCAATGACCGTGAAAGCGGCAGTCTTTATTCAATTGAAAACTGCCGGCTGCCACCCTCCCTGCCCTGACAAACACGGGAAGTTTGCGGCGGCCGTAAACAGTAATTTTACAGAGTACCATTCGGAGCTGCCGATAAAGCAGCGCAAGAGAGGGCAGGGTATGGTCCTCATAGGGATCCCTTGAAACCCGCCGGTTCTTTCGCTGCGTAGTTTGCAGCGTTAGAACCGCTGCGCGCTTCACGGAGCGAGAGCGCGTCCCTATGAGGACCATACCCTGCCCTCTCTTGCGCGGGAACCTTACCGCAACTAAATAGCTTCGAAAAGTTTACGGCAGCCGTAAAACGAAAATCCATTGAAAAAATCTGCCGCGCATGCTATAGTAGCTAATTGTCAACAACTACAGGAGGGACAATCATGTACTCACTTTTACTAGCGCTCATTTATTTAGCTTTTATCAGCCTTGGACTTCCCGATTCACTTCTCGGCTCGGGATGGCCCGTTATACATAACGACTTAAACGTTCCGATCTCTTTTATGGGTATCGTTTCCATGGTCATATCGGGAGGAACCATTATATCAAGCATGCTGTCGGATAAGCTGACAAGAAAATTCAGCACACGCATTGTGACTGTGAGCAGTGTATTTCTCACGGTGATCGCTCTGTTTGGGTTTTCCTTTTCAAGCCAGTTCTGGATGCTCTTAGTATTCGCAATCCCTTATGGTCTTGGCGCCGGAGCGATTGATGCCGCATTGAACAACTATGTTGCCCTCCACTATACATCCAAGCATATGAGCTGGCTGCACTGCTTCTGGGGCGTAGGGACGATTGTCAGTCCGTTTGTCATGAGCTATGCTTTAACACATTCAACCTGGCACAGCGGGTACCGCATTGTCGCTTTCATACAGCTTGGCATCGGCCTGCTTCTTCTCGCCACTCTCCCTGTCTGGAAAGCCAGCCGGCAGTCTGACGAGGATAATGCAAAAAGTATCGGCCTCGTTGGCGCGCTGAAAATCAGGGGCGTTCCTTATCTATTGATCGGCTTTTTCGCATACTGTGCGGCAGAAGCGACCGCGATGTATTGGGCGAGCACTTATCTGGTAGAGGTTAAGGGCGTGACTATCGATCGGGCGGCAGGGTTTGCTTCGCTGTTTTACATAGGCCTGACCGTTGGCAGATTCCTCGGCGGCTTTATTATGAATAAGCTGGGTGACAGAAAGATGATTATTCTCGGCACCTGCATTTTATCCTGCGGGATTCTTTCACTGCTTATTCCAGTAGAAAACCCAACGGTCTCTCTGGTCGGATTTATCATCATCGGTTTTGGCTGTGCGCCGATCTATCCCTGCATTATTCATTCCACACCGAGTAATTTCGGCGCGGAGAACTCCGGAGCGATTATCGGAATTCAAATGGCAAGCGCCTATGTCGGATCGACATTTATCCCGCCGCTGTTCGGACTGCTCGGCAATCTGATCAGCTTTGCGATACTTCCGGTATACCTCTTCGTTTTTATCGTCATCATGATCAGTATGACTGAACTAACATTTAAAATCACAGCCCGCAGGGGAGGCCGGGAGAAATCGGCATAACATGCGGCGTACTTACTGCCCGGCCGTATAGCTCCACAAATTTTTGATCTGATACTGAAGCGTATCAAAATCCCATGTTTTTTCACTGCGTTTTCTGCTGTTGGGATCATTGACGGTAATCCTGCCGTCCTCATAGCCGGTCAGCACGATGAAATGGCCGGTTGTGGTGAAATCTCCCTTTCTCATGCTGCAGATGATGGGATGGCCGGCTTTCAGGGTTTCGATTACGGTATTTTCGCTTAAGGGAAGTTCCTCCGCTACGAGTCCAAGACTCCGGGCGCCCTCAGTCATCAGATCCCAGCTCGTCCCGGCGTCCTCGATGTACCCGCGCTTTTCAGCCAGCTGCGCCACCCGGTCCGGAGTGACGGACACATCCTCCAATACGCCCACCGCTACCATGGATAAACAGACCGGACCGCATCCGTCCAGTCCGATGATGCCGTCGCCGTACTCACCGTAGCCCCATCGCTGGTCCCACTGCAGCAGCAGCGGTATTTTACCCTTTTTATATTCCTCCGTCAGGTCGATGTTCGCTGACACGGTACCTTTCTTGGCCGGATAGCCCAGTACGAAATCCAGCGTATCCTCATCCTTCACCAAAAGCCTGAGAAGCGTCTCAGGATACTGATCCAGATTATAAAGGATCTTGTCCACCATGGGATTTACATCCTTCATCTCTTCCAGGCCCGCAATCAGTTCTTCATCATAACGGCTGCGGGCCTGGCCGGCAGCCGCAGCCTGCCCGCTCTCCTTAGGGAGAAAGGTGAGCGGCGAGGTTTCCTCATAAGGCACTGTCTCTTCCCGCTCCTGCCGGCGCTGCTCAATCAGTGTGACCGCCGTTTTCGCCGCAAATGTGGCCAGTATCACGATCAGCCCCGCCGTAATTGTTCCCTTGATCAGGCTGCGCAGCTTCTTTCTGCGGCGCAGCTTTCTCCTGCGGTTCACTATCTTTTCTTTTTGTTTCCTAAGCCTTTCTCTTTCCTGCTCTGTCATAAGGACCTCCGATGCTTTTCCCTTATTTTATCCATTTACGCTTCTCATATACCGGCAGATAAATGCGCTGCCGTTCAGATACCAGTGAATTTACGTAATGTTATACTAACATGTCAGAGCAGAAAGAGTATTAACCCTTTCTCATCAGAAGCTTAAGATTTTCTTATGTATGGCCCGGCCAGCTGCACCGCCTGACCGCTTAGCAGCACGATCGCGATCAGGTTGGGAATCGCCATCAGCCCGTTAAAGGTGTCCGAGATCTCCCAGACCATGGTAAGGTTCGCCATACAGCCCACCACGATCATAACAATAAATACCCATTGGTAAGGCTTCACCGCCTTCTTTCCAAAAAGATAGGATATGGCCTGCACGCCGTAATAAGACCATCCAAGCAGTGTCGAAAAAGCAAACAGCGTCAGGGCCAGTGCCACAAATTTCCCTCCTGCCGCTCCGAACACGCTGGAAAATGCATTGGCGGTCAGTGACGCGCCCAGCGGCAGCCCTTCAAAAGCCTCTGTGCCCAGCGCTCCCGCATAGATGCCCACATCGTATACGCCGGAGGTTAAAATGACCAGGGCGGTGATCGTGCACATCACGATCGTATCCGCGAACACCTCAAATATCCCCCACATTCCCTGCACCGCCGGCTCCTTAACGTCGGACGCAGAATGGGCCAGCACTGAGCTTCCAAGTCCCGCCTCATTGGTAAAAACGCCTCTGGAAATACCTTTTTTCATAGCGGTCATGATGCCGTAGCCCGCGGCGCCGCCGATTCCCGCCTTCCACTGAAAAGCCTCTCTGAAGATAGAAGCCACGGCCGCCGGCAGCCGTCCCGCGTTGAACCAAACGACAAGAACTGCCCCCAGCATATAAACGATGGCCATAAACGGCACCACCTTTTCCGTCACTCCGGCGATCCTCTTCATCCCTCCCATCACCACTAAAGAGATGATTCCGGCCATGACCACCCCCGTAATAAAAGGAGGCACCTGAAAGTTGGAAGCCATGGCATCCGCAATGGAATTGGCCTGGGACATATTCCCGATCCCAAAGGAGGCCAGCACGCACAGAGCCGCGTACACCATAGCCATCCCCTTCGCATGCAGCCCTTTTTCCATATAGACCATAGCGCCGCCCACCCAGTTTCCATCCGCATCCGTATACCGGTAGCGGATTCCCAGCGTGTTCTCCGCAAAGCTGGTCATCATGCCCAGAAGCGCCGAAACCCACATCCAGAACACAGCCCCCGGGCCGCCGGCCGCGATCGCCGTGGCAACCCCCGCGATATTGCCGGTACCAAGAGTGGCCGCCAGCGCGGTGCAGACCGACTGGAACTGTGATATCGACTTGCTGTCACCGGTTTTTCTCACATCTTTTCTGCGAAAGCAGGCCAATATGGTCTGATTCATCCACATCCTAATCCCCGTAATCTGAAAGAACCCGCACCGCACGCTGAACATAAAGCCAATGCTCAAAAACACCGCCAGCATAGGCAGTCCCCACACAAACCCATTTATCTTCGCGTTAACATCCATAATTCCGTCCATATATGTCCCCTAAACCCGAACACCGCTTTAGACTAAACTATGGATCAATCAAAAAAAATATGTCGCCTTACACCAAAATCGTTACAGTTTCACACCCTCCAGCCACATCCCCACATAGCAGTAACGTCCAATACTATATATGCTATAAAATAACCCCCAGCGATAAGTTAAAGTTAATTCCCCCGCACACAAAGTCATGGGTAACATTCTTAATTCAAAGATTCAGTCATCTTCTGGGTGCAGCCGGGGGCGCTGTCTGATTGGGTCTGCCGGTTTTGCATCTGCAGGTGTTTAGAGTATCTTAGGCTTTCTGATTTTATGCAAAGGCAAAATGAACCTTGTTTGAGCGAAGCGAGTTTGGTTCATTTTACCTTGTCCTGCATAAAAGCAGAAAGTCTTAGATACTCTTAACACCGAAGCCTGCAAAACCGGCAGACCCAATCAGACAGCGCCCCCGGCTGCACCCAGAAGATGACTGAATCCTCCTTCTATTGGCCCCGCAGGAGGAGCAGGCATTCCGGAGGTATGCGCAGATATTGCGGCATCTGCCCAGCCAGGTCATGATGCCGTATATCCTTCTCAAATTTCCACCACAAAGGCTTTTTCTCCCCCTCGCCCGAACCGGCATTTTTAAACACCACCACCCATTCAAAGGGGGATTCGGTGAGTGTTAGCACCCTCACCGGCATCACATTCTCCGCAGCGCCCTTATTCTGATCCGGCCCGGAGGCCGGCAGAAAATCATGGGCGCGCACTCCCACAAAGCTTAGATCGTCCGGCACCGGTTCGCATGTCACAAGTTCGATGCCCCAGTCCAAAGCGGCAAGACGATAGCGGGACAGTTTGCCGGCTCTGGACAGATTCTTGCAGCCGGTGAGTCTGGCGGAAAGATAGTGTGCGGGGTTCTGAAACAGCTGTCCGGTCCCCCCTTTTTCCACCAGCCTGCCCCTGTCGAGTATCATCAGATTTTTGGTCAGACGGTACACTTCGTCACGGTCATGTGTGACGAGGACCACAGGGCCCCGGTAACCGGACAAAAGCTCCAACAGCTCCAGCTGCAGTTCCTCCTTCAAATATCCGTCCAGTGCGGAAAAGGGTTCATCCAGCAGGATCGCATCCGGTTCGTAAGCCAGGATTCTTGCGAGGGCTGCCCGCTGCTGCTGTCCGCCGGAAAGCGCGTCAGGATAGCGGGCCGCCAGCTCGTTAAGATGAAACCGTTCGAGCATCTCTCCCACCCTTTCTTCCCGAAACGCCTTCGGGCCGGTCAGGCCGGCCGCCACATTTTCTGCCACGGTCATGTTGGGAAACAGCGCATAGTTCTGAAACAGATATCCGACTTTCCGTTTCTGAGGCTTTAAGCAGATTTTCTTTTCCGAATCAAACAGGATTCTCCCACCCAGCACGATGCGGCCTGCATCCGGCATCTCAATGCCCGCAATCATCTTGAGCATCATGCTCTTGCCGCATCCTGACGCGCCCAAAACGCCGAGACACCCGTCCCTTCCTTCCAGCCCATCCTGAAAAGAGATCTCCATTGTAAATTCTTTCAGCTTTTTTGTGAGTTCCACTTCCAGCATGATTATTTACCGCACCCTTTTCCTTTCGTTTTCTTCCGCCCGGACACGGCATTCATAAACACCACCACCGCAAAGGAGATCACAACGATGACCAGCACATACCGGTGCGCGCTGTCCATATCTCCCGCTGCCACGGCGGAATAGACCGCCAAAGGCAGTGTTCTCGTTTTTCCCGCGATATTGCCGGCCACCATAGCGGTAGCTCCGAATTCTCCCATGCCCCTGGCAAAAGCCAGCACTCCGCCGCTGACCACGCCGGGCAGGGCGTTGGGCAGGAGCACCTTCCAGAAAATCGTCCACTCCGACATACCTAACGTCCTGGCCACAAATATCAGATTGGGTTCCACCTGCTCGAAAGCGCCCCTGGCAGAACGGTACATTAAAGGAAAGGAAATCACCACCGCGGCAATTACGGCCGCCCCCCAGGAAAAGGCGATCTTTACCCCGAACTGCTCAATAAAAAAGCGGCCGACAGGGCGTTTAACCCCCAGCAGATAGAGCAGAAAAAAGCCCGCTACAGTCGGCGGCAGCACCAGGGGCATAGTGAGAATCCCGTCCCATATGGCGCGGGAGCGGCCATTCTTCATCCTCACCACAGCCCATGCGGCGAATACTCCCAGAAAGAATGTGATACATATGGCGGCAAATGCCGTCTTCATGGATACCCAGATTGGTGACCAGTCCATCCTCCGCTCCTTTACACTTTCGTTCTTTTACTTATTGCGCAGCATTATATACAGGTGAAAAGCCGTATTTTTCAAACACCGCAGCGGCTTTTGGTGTCTGCAGGAACTCTTTGAACAGATCGGCAGCCTCCCGGTGTTCTGTCGCCTTCAGCACGCTTAGCGGATAGATCACCTTTTTTTCCAGGCTTCCTTCCGGCGCCTCTGCAATGACTTTTACCGAGCCAGTCGTCGCCGCATCCGTCGCGTAAACAATGCCGGCATCGGCGCTGCCTTCCGCCACCCAGTTCAGCACTTCAGTCACATTGGTGCCAAGACTCGCCTTTTTAAGAGCCTGCTCCCACAGACCGAGGCTGGTCAGAGCCTCTTTCGCATACTGTCCCGCAGGTACACTCTCAGGATCTCCAAGGGAGAGCGTATCCGCCTTCACGATATCCTCAAATGACTTAAGTTCCAATTTTGAATCTGCGCCTGTGATCAGCACGATCTTATTCTCCAGCAGCGGCACCACATCCGCCCCTTCGATATATCCTTCCTCCACCAGCGCATTCATCTGTTTTTCCGCCGCAGACATAAACAGATCCGCTTTCAGCCCCTCTTCAATCTGGGTCTGCAGCTTGCCGGAGCTGTCATAGGTGCCTTCCACCGTGATCCAGGGATACTGTTCTTCAAACATTGGAATCAGTTCATCCTCAAACGAATACTGCAAGCTGGCGGCAGCCGCTGCCAGTATGGTGACATCCTGCTTTCCGGCTTCTTTTTTCTGGCAGGATACGAGGATAACTATACAGATCAAAATCAGCGCTGCAGCAACGGTCACTTTTCTGTTTTTCTTCATTTTCATACCTTTTCCTCACATGCTATAGGCTTTCATTGGACCGGCCTGATTTGTGCGGCGCATTCGGCCGCCGTTCCCTTTAATACGCGGATGCCGTGTTCCAGGGTATCCAATATGCAGTCCAGGCTCTCGTTCACAGCTTTCGGACTGCCCGGCAGATTGACGATCAGCGTGCTTCCCCTGATCACGGATACTCCGCGGCTTAACATAGCTCTCTTTGTCAGCTGCATGGAATAGGAGCGTATCGCCTCCGAGATTCCCGGGGCATTTCTCTCCGCCACAGCCAAAGTCGCCTCCGGCGTAACATCGCGTTTTGAAAAGCCGGTGCCTCCGGTGGTTAAAATCAGATCCAGCTGTCTGCCGTCCGACAGGCGGATTAACTCCGTCTCTATGCGCTTCTGTTCATCGGCAAGCAAAAGCTCCTCTTCCACCCGATACCCTGCCCCGGTCAGCCGTTTCGATACGGCAGGGCCGCTCTCATCCGTCCGTTCCCCCAAAGCCCCTTTATCGCTCAAGGTGATGACGGCGGCGCGCAGGGGACGGTTTTCTTCAGGGTCCGTCATCCTAAATTCCATGCCCGGGCGGATCACGCCGGCGGATACTACCCTTGCAAATACGCCCTCCCGGGGCATGATGCAGTCTCCCATGCGGTGATAAATCTGGCAGTGCGCATGGCATTCCTTGCCGATCTGCGTCATCTCCAGGACCACGTCTCCGCATATAAACCTGGTTCCCACCGGAAGGCTTCGAAAGTCAAAGCCGGACACTACAAGATTTTCCCCGAAATCCCCATATGCAACGTCCGCTCCGCTTTCCTTAAACTGCTGTATCTTCTCCCAGGACAGCAGACTGACCTGACGGTGCCAGTTTCCCGCGTGTGCATCGCCCTCAATGCCGTAATCCTGCAGGAACACAGCAGAATCCACAGGCCGCTTTACGGTGCCCCGCTTTTCACTGACACACACAGCTTTCACTTCTGTTTCCATTCTCACACCCCGCTTTCTTCCTGTCCGTCAGCCCCTTTTTCACCGCAGCGAAGGTAGGCGCCGCTCTTGCCTCCGGACTTTTTCTCAAGGCAGATCCCTGCAATCTCCATGCCCTTATCGATCGCTTTGCACATGTCATATACGGTGAGCAGCGCGACGGATACGCCGGTCAGAGCCTCCATCTCCACCCCGGTACGGCCTGCGGTGCGAACGGTGCAGACCGCCTCAATCTCCAGGCTGTCCGGGTGCATCACCCACTCCACCCCGGCTTTCGTCAGATTCAGGACATGGCACAGCGGAATCAGTTCCGGCGTCTTTTTCGTCCCCATGATGCCCGCCACCTGCGCGACCGTCAGGACGTCGCCTTTCTTCGCCGTACGGTTTTTCACCGCTTCATAACATTCCCGGCTCATCCGTATCCGCCCGCTGGCCACAGCTTCCCGTTCGGTAATCTCTTTGCCGCCCACATCCACTATCACCGCATTTCCGTTTCGGTCCATATGTGTGAATTCCATAATTCCTCCCTATGCTTTGCCGAATCCGCAGTTCGGCCAGGTACATACCGGGCAGGACAGGCAAAGCCCGCCTTCTCCCAAAGCCGCCAGTTCCATTGCTGTCACAGGATCGTCCGCCATAATTCTGGGCAGAACCAGATCAAATATTGTCCTCTTTGCATACATCACGCAGCCCGGAAGGCCCAGTACCGGAATGCCGCCTTCATAATACGCCAGCAGGAACATGGCGCCCGGCAGAACCGGCGCTCCGTAGGAAACGATTTGAGCCCCTGTATTCTTAATGGCCAGTGGCGTCCGATCGTCCGGATCCACGCTCATCCCGCCCGTACAGATCACCAGGTCGGCGCCTTCCTCCCGGATCATATGCAGTATGGCGGCCGTTATCCTCTCATGGTCGTCTCCAAGGATTTCATGTGCGATGACCCTGGCCGGATATTCCGACAGTTTCTCCTCTATGACCGGCGTAAAAGTATCTTCGATTCTGCCGTAAAACACCTCATTGCCTGTCGTAAGAATTCCCACCCGCTTATTCTTAAAGGGCATCAGCTGCAATATGGGTTCTCCGCCGCACAGGCTTTCTGCACGGAGCATCTTCTCCTCCTCAATGACCAGCGGAATAATCCTGGTTCCGGCCAGCTTATCCCCCTTTTTCACCGGCAAATTGCCATGGCGCACCGCGATCATCATCTGTCCCAGAGAATTAATCTGATAAAGAAGCTTCCGGTTTACCTTTAAAAGGCCGTCCTCCCCTGCGAGGATCTCGATCTTCCCCTCTTTCACGCCGCTTCTTACAAAGCATGCGTTCTCCCTGTCTCCGATGCACATGCGGCATAGGATTTCCGCGGCTTCATCTTCGTGGAGCATCCCCTCCTGCTTTTCCCATACATAGATATGATCCTTGCCGATGCTAAGAAGCACGGGAATGTCCTCCGGACGAACAATATGCCCTTTACGGAATACCGCATCCTTTGTCACCCCTCGTATGATCTGCGTCATATCATGGCATAATACCTGCCCCACAGCATCCTCTGTTCTGATTAATTTCATCGTTGATCTCCTCCACTCTCACCCGCCAAAGGCTTTTGAACCAGACTATCCGCGTTGTCCCTGCGCACCATAATCAGTTCCGCAGCGATGCTCACCGCTATTTCCTCCGGTGTTTCCGCACGGATCGCAAGTCCCACCGGTGTTTTGATCCTGTCCAGATCGGCGTCCGTAAACCCCTCTTTTTTAAGTGCCTCCCGGACGGCCGCCTTCTTTTTCCTGCTGCCCATGACACCGATATAGGCGGCGTTCGTCCTTAGCAAATGCGCCTGGACCCTCGTATCGTACTGATGCCCCCTGGTCATGATCACCGCATAATCGCCGTCCATCACCTGCACCGTATCCGAAAGCTTTTCAAAATCCACCTTTAATACCTGCGCCTCTGCCGGAAAATAAGCCGGATCCGCAAAGCTCTCCCTGTCATCCGTCACCACACAGGCAAATCCAAGATGCGTAAGAAGCGGCACCAGTTCCCGGGCCACATGCCCCGCGCCGAATATATAGACCCTGCTGCCGTCGCACAGACGTTCCACATATACGCTCTGATCCTCCCCGGTAAATCCCAGAAAACGGCGGTCCAGACAGCGCGCCCGTTCGCATTCGCCGATATCCGGCAGCAGTTCTGCCAGCAGTTCCTTAAGCTTCTGCTCCTCACAAATCGTCAGCCATCTTATGCCTTTTAAGCTATTGCGGACGGTAATCATCCAGCAGCGGCAATTCGCATTTAGACAGTCAAGAGCCGATAAAGCGGCCTCTTTCGCCTCGCGGTCTTCAGGATCTATGAACTGAAAGCAGACATTTACATCCCCGCCGCATACCATGCCTATATCCGCCGTTTTGTTCGGAGCCAGACAGAAAGGTCTGATCCCGGAACATTTCTGCTCAAGGCAGTTGACCGCAAATTTTTCCGCCTCATATTCCACCGCGCCTCCGCCGATGGTGCCGCAGATCCTGCCGCCGCTTCCCACCAGCATGCGCGCCCCCGCCCCTCTGGGCACCGATCCGGATGATGCGGTCACACTGACCATCACAGTGCTTAGTCCCTGTCTTTGATGTTCAAGCAGGGCACATAACAGTTCCTTCATTTTGTTCTCCTTTTCGGGTAGCATCCCGCTATTTCATCAGTCTGACCCGCATGATAGCATCGAATTATTTTCGCAAACAACTCGATGAGTAAAATCAACCCTTTTCACGGTTCTCACTGTTAAAAGAGAAATATTTCTCAAAGGCTCCGGCAGCGCTTTCCTGTACCTCCCGTTCATAAGCCTCAAAACGGGCCAGCAGATCCTTCCCCTGCTCTGTGACCTGTGTGCTTCCTCCGCCCGGTCCGCCCTGTTTTCTTAGAACAACCGCAAAGCCCAGTTCCTGCTCCATCCTCTTTAAGATCTTCCAGCCCTTGCTGTATGACATGCCCATCTGCTGGCATGCCATACGCACAGAGCCGGTCTCTTCAATGCCGTGGAGGATCTGAACAGTCCCTTTTCCGAAAAAAGGTTCCTGTCCTGCAAGCCTCACCCGTATATAGGGTCTGATCCCGCTTTTCTCTTCCATCGCCGCACTCCTTTTAAAAGCTCTCCGTTTAATATCACAGCCGCCCCGGCCCACGCTTCACATATTCTCCCAGAAGCTTTCTTAAAACCTGTCCGTTTTGTGCAGCAAGTTCTCCTCTTAGATAGACCTGGAAGGGCCGGCCGGCAACCTCTGTCCCCTCAAAAGGCGCGTAGTCGGTGCGGTAATGCTGCTGTTTCACCGAAATTGTCCCGCGGTATTCCGGGTCCCAGACCACGAGATCCGCATCGCTGCCCGGCTGTATGCAGCCCTTGCGGGGATACATTCCATAGAGCCTGGCCTGGTTCTCTGAGAGCAGACGGCACATTTGCGGAAGTGAGATGCGCTTTTTCATCACTCCATATGTGTAGAGCAGAGCAGCCCGGTCTTCCACTCCGGGCATGCCGTTAGGAATCCTGGTAAAATCCGCCCTTCCCGCAGCCTTCTGAGCCAGCGTGAAGCTGCAGTGATCCGTGCACACGGTCTGGATCTCATTGTTTTGCAGCGCCTTCCAAAGACATTCCTGATCCTCCCTTTTGCGAAGCGGAGGAGAGATTACATATTTCGCTCCTTCAAAGCCCTGCTGTGAATAAAGGCTGTCATCCATCAACAGGTACTGGGGACAGGTCTCCACATATACGGTCTGCCCCCGTTTTCTGGCCGCCGCAATCTGTTCATATCCGGACTTTGTGCTTAAATGCACCACCATGACCGGTGCGCCGGCCAGCCCCGCAGTCACCGCAAGGCGCTGTATGGCCTCTTCTTCTACGGAGGCGGGCCGGGAGAGAGGATGGGCCATGGGGCCCAGACGGCCGGCTGCCTTCTGCTCCTTCACAAGCTCCTTAATCAGCAGCCCGTTCTCACAGTGCACGCCCACCAGCGCACCCAGACGACCGGCCTCTTTGAGCACTTCATACAGTTCGCCGTCATTTACGGCCATATTGTCATAGGTCATGTAGAGTTTAAATGAGGTCACACCGGTCTGAAACAGCTCTTCCATCTCCTTTGCGGTCCGTTCATTCCAGTCCGATATGGCCATATGGAAACCGTAATCGCAGGAAGCTTTACCGTCAGCCTTTCGGTGCCAGTTTTCAAGCGCCTGATGCAGCGATTCCCCTCTGTTCTGGGTCGCAAAATCAATGACAGCAGTGGTTCCGCCCGCGATGGCCGCCTCTGTTCCGCTGGTGAAATCATCGGCGGTCACCGTATCTGAGACCTCCAGATCGAAATGCGTATGGGCATCTATGAATCCGGGAAAAACCAGCTTTCCCTCCACATCCGTGCACAGCGCGCCTTCGCATGACAGGCCGGTCCCTACGGCGGCGATCCGCCCGTCCTCTATCAGCAGATCGGCCTTTGTGTAGTCTTTTCCTGATACTAAAGTTCCGTTTTTAAGAAGCCGCTTCACCTTTCATTCCTCCATTTCCCGTTAAGACTTCCGGTAAAAGGTGTCCGGAAGGGGCAGGACGGTGCGCATCCTCCCATCCAGCCTGTAATATGCATCCGCACAGGCAGGAGCTGTCGGCACGGAACAGATTTCCCCGATTCCCTTTGCTCCGTACGCTTCCGCAGCCACATTGCCGGAATTTACAAAGATCACCTTGATCTCGGGCACGTCCGTGGCGCGCATCAGGCCCAGTTTTCCATATTTTAATGTAGGATATCCGCCCGCCATAGGAAAATCCTCCGTCAGGCCATATCCAAGCCCCATCACCACACCGCCTTCAATCTGGCCTTCTGCAGCCTTCGGATTGATCACGGTACCGGCATCATGAGCGGCCACCACTTCTTTCAGGCTCCCATCCTCGTTGAGCACCACCACTTGGGTGGCATAGCCGTAGGCCACATGACTCACGGGGTTTTGCTTGGGGCTTCCCATCGGATCGGTTTTGCCATAATACTCTCCGCAGAAGCGCCGGCCTTCCAGCGCCTTAAGGTTTCCCGCCTCGTCAATCGCTTTTTTCAGCTTAACGGCGGCAAGTCTCGCCGCTTCGCCCGTAAACAGAGTCTGCCTGGATGCGGTGCTGGTCCCCGCGTCCGGCGTTTTGGCGGTATTGGCCCGCTCATGAAGCATGAGTTCGGCAGGCAGACCGGTGGCCTCGCAGACGATGTGAACCATAACCGTGCCCACACCCTGCCCCATACATGCGGCCGAAGTCAGGATATGCACCCGGCCGTCCTCCACAAGCAGGTCGCACCGGCCGATATCCGGCAGCCCCACACCGATTCCGCTGTTTTTCATGCAGCAGGCGATGCCGGCGTACGGATTGGCTTCAAACACCTCTTTCACCGCTTCCAGCGTTTCTCTTAACGCACAGTCCGGCGTGACGATCTGGCCGTTTGGCAGCACCTGCCCCGGCCGCACGGCGTTGCGGTAGCGGATCTCCCATTCCGATATGCCCACCTCCCTGGCCAGCAGATCCAGGTTGCATTCCGTGGCAAAACAGCTCTGGGTCACTCCGAACCCGCGGTAGGCGCCGGCAGGAATATTATTGGTATACACTCCGTACCCTGTGATATCCACATTTTGATAGTTATAAGGGCCGGCGGCATGGGTGCAGGCTCTCTGCAGAACCGGCCCACCCAGAGAAGCATAGGCGCCGGTATCGGAATAAAGCACCGCCTTCATGCCGGTCAGATATCCGTTCTCATCGCAGGCGGTGGTAAATTCCATCTCCATGGCATGGCGCTTTACATGCACCCGCAGGCTCTCTTCTCTGGTAAACTTCACTTTAACCGGACAGTTCAGCACCCATGCCATCAGGGCCGCATGGTGCTGCACGCTCATATCCTCCTTGCCGCCGAAGCCGCCGCCCACCAGCTTGGTTTCACTGATCACCTTATCCTCCGGAATCTTCAGGATATGGGCGATCTCTTTCTGTTCATCATAAACCGACTGCGAAGCGGTATAGAGATGCAGCCCTTCCCCTTCCGGAAAGGCGATGGCGCATTCCGGCTCCATAAATGCATGATCCGTAAACGGCACATGATATGTAGTCTTTACCACATGGGCGGAGGCAGCGATGGCCGCATCGGCGTCACCGCGCTTTAGGACTTCTTTGGTCAGCAGGTTTCCGCCCTCATGGATCTTGGGGGCATCCTCCTTTAAGGCATCCCTGGGATTGGTCAAAGGTGTAAGCTCCGTATAATCCACCTCAATCAGGGACAGCACCTCATCGAGGCTTTCCTTATGCCTGCAGGCCACAAGGGCAAGCGCGTCACCGATATAGCGGGTCTCATGCCCTTCCGGTATCAGCACATCCCAGTCCTTTTTCAGATGGCCGTGCTTGTTGCAGGGTACATCCTCTGCGGTCAGGACGGTGATGCAGTCCTCATGGGAAAGGGCGCGTGATATGTCGATTTTATTGACGAGCGCTCTTGGGTACCGGCTTCTTAAGGCCTTGGCATATACCATGCCAGGCAGGACAATATCATCCACGAATTCCCCGGTTCCCAGCACTTTCTCCTTCGCATCCACGCGCTGGAAATGCTGGCTGACATGCAGCCCTTCCACGCTGTTATCCGGCACAGGCTTTTCCTCCCGGAAATACTCCGCCGCCATCAGGATCGCATCCTCTATCTTTTTATATCCGGTGCACCGGCAGATATTGCCCCGTATCGCTTTCTTCACCTGCGCGCGGTCCGGCGTAAGCGTTTCATCCAAAAGGGCTTTGGCGCTGATCACCATCCCCGGTATACAGTAGCCGCACTGTACGGCACCCGCCTCCGCAAAACAGTGGGCATAGACCTCCCTTTCTCTGCTGCTAAGCCCCTCCACCGTGAGGATGGATTTCCCGTCCATCCTGGAGATCTTCTGCACGCAGGCTTTGACCTTTTTCCCGTCCACAAGAACCGTGCAGGTGCCGCATGCGCCTTCACTGCAGCCCTCCTTCACCGAGGTGAGCCTAAGCTCATCCCTAAGATAATCGATCAGCCGGCCGTCCTCATCGCTCTGGCACAGCATCCCGTTTACAGTGAATTGAAACATACCCCTTCTCCTTTCCGCCGTACAGAACGGCCTCCAGCACACCGCCGCCTATGGCGCGCGCTTTATCCGATATTGAAAAGCAATGGGATACCTGGCATCTGCCGTCGATATCGCCGCATTTCATGCCCGCTTCCACTTCCAGCCCTTCTTTCAGCATCCCCCGCACCACGCCGGACATCTGCGCAGGGATCAGCACGCCTCCGCATTCCGCCACAATCTGCCCTTTCTCCACCCGGTCTCCGATGGATGCGCGGGGCAGAAAAGTGCCAGCGGCCAACGCACGGATCAGGCGTTCCTTTCCAAAACCTCCGATCTCCCCCGGCACGCCGGTATTGGGGAGAGCGCATCCCTCTTCGATCACCTTGCCCAGCGTATGGCCCCTCATCGTTTCCACCGCCAGATCGCAGTCCTGCCCCGCACAAAATCCGGGGCCGACACCGATGACAAGCGGCGCGTCCGTTCGCTTTGTGCCTGTATTTTTCTTGGCTATCACAGCATCCACCAGCACATCCGGTCTAAACTCCGCCTTGCAGGCAGCGGGCGGATCCACCAATACGGGGATCTTCCCGTCGTCGATGACCCTCCATGCCTCCCGCACATCCTGTACCAGCCGGGCCGTCACACCTTCCACCTCAGCGCGGCCCTCATATACCGCGCTGGAAAACGCCACAGTCCGCCGCACCGTGGTGGGGCGTTCTATCTCTGTCATCAGTACCGCACATCCGCACCGGTGCAGCCGCCAGGCAATGCCGGTGGCCAGGTCCCCCGCGCCTTTAATCAGTATTTTTATTGCAGTCATTGCCTGTAACCTCCCTTATATTTATACGCATCCAACTGCGTGCGCAGGTCATCAGCCTGCGGCTGGTGACAGTATTAGCGGAAGCACACTGACGTGTGCGCAGGTCATCAGCCTGCGGCTGGTGACAGTATTAGCGGAAGCACACTGACGTGTGCGCAGGTCATCAGCCTTCGGCTGGTGACAGTGAGGATGCTGCGATATGGCGGCAGCCCATGCTTTCCAGATTTTTCGCAACTTCCCCGGCCAGGCATAGCTGTTCGGGTCCGTCCGCTTTGTTTAAGAGCACATAAAACTCCTGACCCGTCCCCACATCCTTTCGCTGGCCTTTTTCACTCATCAGCAGCCTGGCTGCCTCCTCCGGCGTCAGCAAATGCTCAGGCGAAACTCCCAAAAGCCGGCAGACCAGTTCCGGTCTGTGACAGACCTCACGGACAGGCCGGTACAGGCAGTCCAACCCCATCACCGCAGCCACATCAGTGGTGCCCGGAAACAGAACCGGTTCATGTTCCGCCGGAGCTTTGGCCGGCATATGTCTGGCTCCGTCCGCTTCCGCTAGCACCACGTCCGCATGCATTGCCGCCTCTTCCAGAAAGGAAGACGGCAGGCCCTCTATTTTAGGCTCAAAAGCAGAGGCCGGTAAAGCCGCACGCTGCCCGATCACCACGTACGGCTCGACGGCAAGCGCCTCTCTCACCTCGCAGAGCCTGGGGGAAAGCAGGACACAGCCGTCTCTGGGCAGATACATCTTAGTGGTGGGCGCGATCAGCACCTTCCGTTTCTCCGCCCCCGGTCGTGAAAGCACCGCCAGGTCTGATAATTCCTCCGCCATCTTAAAAATCGCCGAGGTTTTTCCGCCGCCTCCTACAAAGGAGAATCTCCTGGGACCGCATCTGTCAGGCTGATAACATTCGCTTAATGTGGCAGCAGCCTTCCAGCCGCCGCAGTTATATCGAAAGAATTGCATATCCGCCTCCCGCAGGTTGACATGAAGAGCTTTATTATTTAAACTGTTACTGTTCATAGCCGATAAAGCAGCGCATGACGCAGAAGATTTACGGCATCTGTGAAGAGTAACTATACACTGCCGATAAATATCCCCGCTCCGTAGGGGCTTGTTACATAATAGGAAGGAGGTTCTTATGTCCCACTATACATCCCTGTCCATACTGCTTCTGGCCGCCGGCAGCAGCACCCGCTTTCAGGCCAATAAACTGCTCACCCCCGTAAATGGGATTCCCATGTACCGCCATACCTTAAGCTGGGCGCAAACCCTTGAGCCGGACCGGCTGGCTGTGGTTTCTCAATATGAGGAAATTTTAAAGGAAGCAGAAGCGGCTGGCGCGGCGGCAGTCTATAACGGGCACAGCGACCTGGGTATCTCACACTCCATTCACCTGGCGCTTAACGCGCTGGAGGGATTCGCTTCGGATGCCTTCCTTTTCACCGTATGTGATCAGCCCTGGCTGACCGCCGAAAGCGTACGCGCTCTGCTGGATGCTTTCCGGAAATCCGATAAGGGCATGGCCTGCCTCTGCCATAACGGCGTGCCCGGCAACCCTGTGGTGTTTGACTCCCGCTACAAAAAGGAGCTTGTTTCCCTGACCGGGGATACAGGCGGAAAACGCATCCTGAAAGCCCATCCCGAAGATGTGCTTTGGGTCGAAACACCTCATAACATGGAGTTAAAGGATATCGACTATCCGGAAGACCTGCCCTGCGACCTGTAGGCACGATTATATTTTTATCTCGTAAATATGTTCATACTGTACGCCAAATTCCCCAAGGAACTCCTCCAGATATTCCCGTTCAGAGACCTCCGCACACCAGGCTATGCCGCAGCCGGCGGAGATTTGTCTGGGGACGGGGATCAGCCTTCCTGCTGCCCCATTCTCCCCGCATTTTTTCTCCATGGCGATGGCTTGGGTGGTGGAGGGAAAGGTGATGACCAGTTTCAGTTTTCTTTCTCTCACACCAGATCCTCCCCCAGTTTCTTTACCGCGCAGACCGCCCGATCCACCTCTTCTTCCGTGTTGAAATGGGAGAAGCTGAAACGCACGGTTCCCTGCGACTCTGTGCCCAGGGCCTGATGCATGGGATATGCGCAGTGCATGCCGCTGCGGCATGCGATTTCAGCCTCCTCCCAGAGCATGGTGCTCACAGCGCCGGAATCGCAGTCGCCGACCGTAAAACTGACCACCGCGCACCGGTCCCAGGACGTGAAATCCCCGTAGACTCTGACGCCCGGTATCCCGGCGATCCCCTCGTAAAACCTCTGCGCCAGGGACAGTTCTCTTCGTCTTAGATTTTCTGTTCCCTGTTCCTGAATCCACCGAAGTGCCGCATGCAGCCCGGCAATGCCATGACCGTTTAACGTGCCTGCCTCCAGCACCTCCGGCATCACCGGAGGCTGTTCTTTCTGCTCGCTGGCAAACCCGCTGCCGCCCACCTTCACGGGTTTAAGGGAAAGCCATTCTGCCAGACATATCCCCCCTGTGCCCTGGGGACCCATCAGGCTTTTATGGCCGGTAAAGCACAGCGCGCCGATATTGCAGGCACTCATGTCTATCGGCACAATCCCCGCTGTCTGTGACGCGTCCAGGACAAATATTACGTCATGTCTGCGGCAGATTTCCCCCAGCCTCTCAATATCCAGCAGATTGCCGGTCACGTTGGAAGCATGCGTGCAGATCAGCGCTTTCGTGCCGGCGCGCATACATCCTTCAAGCTCCTGATAGGAGATCCGGCCGTCCCTGTCCGCCGGTATTACAGTCAGCTCCACCCCTTCTTTTTCCTTACGGTATAGGGGGCGCAGCACGGAGTTGTGGTCCAGCGCCGTGGTGATTACGTGATCGTTCGGCTCAAGCAGGCTGCCGATCACCAGATTCAGGCTTTCCGTCGCCCCTGAAGTAAACGAAACGCGTTCCGGTCCGGGAGCGCAAAACAGCTCTGCCAGCAGCTGCCTCGTTTCATAGATCATCCTCGCGGACGCCATGGATGCGGGATGTGTGCTGCGCGAAGCGTTGCCAAAAGTGAGCAGGGCGTCACGCACCGCATCCGCCACCTGGGGCGGACGGTGAAAACTTGTAGCCGCCTGATCAAAATATATCATGATATCCCTCCGCCTTTTTACAAACTGTCATATGCATGTTATGGGCGGATAATCATGTCCGCGGCCGCCTGCTTTTCCACTATGGTATACATATTGGTGATCTCGCCTACTATGAGCTTATCCTTCAGCCGATAGTAATCCAGGCAGGTTCCGCAGGAGAGGATTTCCACCCCCTGTGCTTTAAGCTCCTTCAGATCTTCTATGGAAGCGGAGCCTTCCGTCGTCAGCTTCACACCCCCGTTATAAAAGATGATGCAGGCCGGCGGTTCATCCAGCTGCGCCAGGGCGTAAAGGAATCCTTTCATCAGGATTTTGCCAAGTTCCTCGGAACCGTCCCCCATGAAAGAGGAACTGATCACAACCACCGTATTCTTCTTCCGCGGCTTTACCGGTTCTTCCTTCTTTGCTTCCGGCAGGAGGCACTGTGTTTCCTCTGCAGAAGGTTCGGGAGATATTTCCTTTTCCACATGAAATTCCACATAAAATCCGCCGTCTTCTTTCCCGCGCTCTGCATAAATCTGCATCTGGCCGGCCATCTTAAGAAGGTTTTGGACTGCGATTTCGTTATCCACCAGTACTTTAAGTATATCGGAAGGATGAAGTTCTTTCAGAGCCTTCTTCGCCTTTACCAAAGGGATCGGACACTGATCCCCTCTTGCATCCACTGTTTGATTCATAAATATTTCCCCCTTCCTGTCACCAACCGCAGGTTGATGACCTGCGCACACTTGGGTGTGCTTCCGCTTTCATATTACCTGTTAAGCAAACACGTGAATCCGGCCCGCGGTACATCCTTTCTTCTGATCTGACGGCTCTGTGACTTCACCGATGATACCGGCGGGCATGCCCAGTTCTTTTAATTTCCCGCTAAGCATCTGGGCATCTTCTTTATCCACCGCAAACAGGAGTCCTCCCGATGTCTGCGGATCAAACATCAGCTCTTCCATGGCAAAGCTCACACCGTCTTCAAAAAACACTTTGTCCCCGACAAAATTCCGGTTTCTCTGAGCCGCTGCCGTGATCAGGAATTCTTCCGCATAGGATGCTGCTTCCGGAAGCACCGGCAGGGCAGACGCATTGATCTTCGCGCCGTATGTTCCACCCAGCATCTCATTTAAATGGCACAGGAGTCCGAATCCGGTCACATCGGTACATCCGTGGATCCTGCAGCCATGAGCCGCCTGGGCCGCGTATCGGTTCAAAGCGGTCATGGAACAAACCGCCGCATCCACCGCCTTCTTCGACGCCTCTTTTACCCGGGAAGCCGCGGTGATGATCCCCACGCCGAGGGGTTTGGTAAGAATCAGCCGGTCTCCCGGTCTTGCCCCGTTATTTTTCCATATTTTGTCCGGATGCACCGTGCCGGTGACCGACAGCCCATATTTCACATCCGCATCCGCAATGGAATGACCGCCGGCCAGCACTCCTCCGGCCTCCTGTACCTTTTCTGCGCCTCCCTGCAGGATCCTGCCAAGAATATTCAGATCCATCTGCTCCGGAAAGCACACGATGTTTAAGGCGGACTTCACCTCGCCTCCCATGGCATAGATGTCGCTTAACGCGTTGGCCGCCGCGATCTGACCGAAAATATACGGATCCTCCACCATAGGCGGAAAGAAGTCCAGGGTCTGCACGATGGCCAGCTCATCGGTCAGCCTGTAGACAGCCGCATCGTCCGCGCTGTCATAGCCGACGAGCAGGTGATCATCCTGGCTCCGCGGGATTTTTTTCAGTACATGGTCTAAGATGCCGGGCCCCAGCTTGGCTGTACAGCCGCCGGTACGGCAGAATTGGATTTCACCTGACATGGATGTTTACCTGCCTTTAATTTTATTCAATACCCGTTTTCCAAAAAGCCGGAACGGATCTGCAATTGTGCGGGCACAACGCAGATTCGCTTCCGGCTTTTTCGCACCGCCTGCTTTCGATACGGTATGGGGATGCGCATGATTTCCTGGGGAAACGGTCTGCTTCGCAGACGGAAATCAGCGTGGTATAATGTCTGACGACATTATACCACATCCCCACCCCGATTACCATCGTAAAACTATTCGCTCAATAAATACGGATAGTCTTCACATACCGCGCACATAATGGCCTGCAGGCCGGCCGGAATCTTGGGGCTCTTTCCTCCGGCTTCCGTATCCGTGATCTCTGACAGATATCTGACACGGAAACGCTTTTCTTTTCTGTCCAGTATCATAAATCCCTCATTGGTGCTGTCTTTTAAGTCCGCCTCATTGGCAAACAGCGTGAACTTATCCTTGTAAGGGGCGCTGTCATACGGACAAAAGCTCATGCAGTTCCCGCATTCGTTGCACATGGCATCCACATGGATGATCTGCGCTTTTTCCATGCCGGGGACCTGAACGGACAGGTTCGCACGGTTCGGGCATACGTCCGCACAGTTTTCGCAGACGCCTCCGCAGTCCAGACATCTTACGTTATCCGGCTGACCGCAGACAGCGCTTTTAAGCACTCCTTTTTTTGCATATATGGCTTCCTTATCCACCGGTTCTCCGGTAAAATCGTTGGCAGCCGGCCGGCCCAGGATGGCGGACGCGCACTTCATGGCATCCCGGATTGCTTCCACGACGGTTGCGGGCCCGTTCAGGCCGTCCCCGGCGGCATAAACATTCTTAACACTGGTTTCCAATGTGTCCTGATTGGTCAGGACTCTGCCCCGTTCATCTAACGCTATGTCATTTGCAAGGTAGAATTCGGCATCCACCCGCTCTCCGGTGGCGGCGATTACGGTATCCACCGGCAGCTGTACCTGTTCACCCGTGTCTATGGGCCTTCTGCGGCCAGACGCATCGGCATCGCCCAACTTCATCACACTGCATATGAGCATGCCGTCCTGATGCGATACCGGAGATAAGAGTTCTGCAAATTCCACCCCATCCTCCAGAGCCAGCAAAAGTTCTTCTTCATCCGCAGGCATATACTGCCTGGTCCTGCGGTACACCAGGGATACGCTTTCCACTCCGACGGTTCTCGCCGCCGCCCGCGCAGCATCCATGGCCGTGTTGCCTCCGCCGATCACCGCCACGCGGCGGCCGATATCCGTATGGCCTTCCGTTTTCTTATATTCTTCCAGGAAGGAAAGGGCGTTGATAGCGGTTCCTTCTTCCAGATCACATAGGCCCGGCGCACCGGCTCCCACCGCCAGCACGATATGTTCATATCCCGCATTCTTTAGCTCTTTTACAGAAGGTGCCTCCGTATGCAGCCGGATATTAACTCCCAGTGCCTCCAGCAAAGATGCATCCCGGTTGATCGCCGCATCGGGAATTCGAAATTCCGGGATCACACGGCGCACAACACCTCCCAGGCTGCCGGACTTTTCAAACAGTGTCACCTCCATGCCCGCTCTGGCCAGGAAACAGGCAGCGGCCATGCCCGCAGGACCTCCTCCTACTACGGCCGCCTTCTCCGTATAGAGCACAGGAGGCTTTTCTACTGTTTTGATGAAAGCGTCATAGCCTTTTTTTGCACAGATCAGCTTCATGGACCGGATGTCCACCGGCTCTTCATAGGCGTTGCGCGTACACCTGCTCATGCAGTTATGGGCACAGATCGTGCCCGTAATAAACGGCAGCGGATTTTTCTCCGTAATCACCTGCAGAGCCTCCAGATAGCGCTCCTCTCTGGCCAGCTTCATATAAGCTGTAATATCCTGATGAATCGGGCATCCCTCCTTGCAGGGGGAAACAAAGCAGTCCAGCAGAGGCACTTTCTTTTTCATCTTCCTTGACGGCAGAGGCTTGACGGACTTCGTGTGATGCGCGTCGGTCTTGGCCGACTTTGCAAGCTCTGCCACAAGCTCCGCATTCACCGCGGTAAACGGGACATATTCTCTTCCAGCCAGCTCGTCGGCGATCTGAACCATCCTGCCGTATCCGCCGGGCTTAAGGACCGTGGTGGCAATGGTGACGGGCCAGATGCCCGCATCATAGATCCGGCCGATATTGAAATAATCCGCCCCGCCGGAGTAGGAAATCCGGAGCTTCCCATCAAATTCCGCCGCAAGCTTTGCGGCCAGCGATATGGATAGCGGATACAGGGACCTGCCCGACATGTACATCTCCTGTCCCGGCAGTTCCCCATGCCGGATATCCACGGGGAAGGTATTGGTGATCTTCACTCCAAAGGACAGTCCCAGCCCATCCGCCAGCGCCATCAGACGCGTCAGCATCAAAACCGCGTCCTCATACTGCAGATCGTCCCTGAAATGGAAATCGCCGAATTCCACATAGCCGTATCCCATCGCATCCAGCGTCTCTCTCGCATATTCATATCCCAGCAGCGTGGGGTTGCATTTGATAAAAGTATGAAAGCCCTTCTCTTTTAACAGGTAGCCGGCGATTTTCTCGATCTCCTGTGACGGACATCCGTGCAGAGTGGACAGTGTCACCGAATTGCAGATACAGGAAGGCAGATTCTCCGCCTCTTCTCTGCTCATATGGGTGAGCCGGTCCGCATGGTCCAGAATCCACTGTCTGCATTCCCGGTAGATGTCCGTCTGGGAAGCGTCCCGCATCCCGTTTAGGAAACGGTCAATCTTAGGGGACTTAATGCCTTCCAGATCATAACCCACGCTCATGTTAAACAGAAAACCGTCCGGGCTTCCAAGCCCGTATTCCCTGGAAATGATCTGTATGGCAAACCAGGCTTTTACATATTCTTCAAATGCCTGCGGCACAGTAAGCTCGGTGGACCACTCCACATTGTAGCACTCATCCTCCGCCCGGATGCAGGGCTTAGACACAGGCAGGTCTTCCCCGTCGAGAATCTGTACGGTCTTCAGTTCAAAGAAACGGCTGCCTGCGTAATAGGCTGCCACAATGTTCTGCGCAAGCTGTGTATGCGGGCCTGCCGCAGGGCCAAAGGGCGTCTCAATCCTGCCCCCGAACAGATTAAGGCTCTTATTCTGATCCGCTGTATAGGCTTTATGTACGCCAAATACGCTGTTTTGATTTTCCTTCTCCGTCAGGATCCAATCCATAAGCTGCGGGAAGGGAATCGGTGTCATTCGGTCACTCATTGCCTCTCATTTACCTCCATCCGTTAATTGTGTTCCAGAGTCTCTCCGCTTCTTGCCTGCATTCATACATCACTTTTTCTTCATCAATCGAAATCAGCCTGCGGTCCTTCATGACTACACAGCCATTGATGACGGTAGTCACCACGCTGCGCCCGTTCATGCCGAAAAGGATATGGCTGTTAACATTGGAGGCGTCCATCGGCGTAAGCGGAATATAATCGGCCACGATGATATCCGCGGCCGCCCCCTCTTTGAGCACGCCGAGCGGCTTCTCAAAATACCGGTTTGCAATCGCAGCATTGTTGTAAAACAGCATCTTTGGCACTTCCGTCCAGGCAGCGTTGGGATTGCAGGTATGGTGCTTATGCAGGATGTTGGCAGTCTTATAGGATTCTATCATATCATGGGTATATCCGTCCGTCCCAAGGCCGGTCAGGATACCCCGGCGGACGATCTCCATAGTGGGAGGACATCCTACCGCATTGCCCATGTTGGATTCCGGATTATGCACCACCGAGGTGTCCGTTTCCTTCAGCACATCCATCTCATGGGAGTTGATGTAGATGCAGTGCGCTGTAATCGTCTTTGGACCCAGCACCTCCAGATCCATCAGACGGTCGATGATCCTTTTGCCGTGATTTTGCAGAGAATCGTACAGATCATCTATTCCTTCGGCCACATGGATATGGCAGCCAGCCTCCTTTGGCTTGTGTTCCATACAAAATGCAATGCTGCTGTCCGACAGCGTAAAAGCCGCATGCATGCCCATCATCCCGGCGGTCATGCCGCTCTGATCCTTAAGGGCATGGCGGATAAACGCCTCATTTTCCCGTACGGCCTCCTTCATCTTATCCGGACCTTCCCGGTCAGACACCTCATAGCAGAGGCAGCTTCGGACACCGAATTCTTCCGCCACGTCAGCGATTGTAAACAGGCTGTCACGGATCTCTCCATAGCTGGCATGATGGTCAAAGACCGTGGTCACACCGTTCTTAATGCAGTCCAGATAGGTTGCCTTCGCGCTCATTCTTGTCTGGCGGTTGTCCAGCGCACGGTCGATCGTCCACCACATGCCGTCCAGCACGTCCAGAAATCCCTTGGGATTATATCCGTTTATGGATAGGCCCCGGGCCATGGCGCTGTAGATATGCTCATGGGTATTGATCAGGCCGGGCATGATCACCCCGCCCTTCGCATCGATAAACTCTGCTTTCGGATATGCCGCTTTTAGCTCCTCCGTCTCACCGGTGCGCACGATGCGGTCCGCATCCACCGCCACAGCACCGTTTTCATAGAAAGGAGTCTCCTCATCCCTGGTTACCATTCTTCCATTCCCGATAATCAGCATAGCCTTCCTCCGTTTTACTATATTTTACTTTTTCCGTCGTTGTGCATATTGTATAATATTATCTCACATTCTTCCGCGGCATAGCTCTTCATTAAAATCATTTCAAAGCAAATAGCCTGTCATTTTTTATGCAATCTGCACATAATAATTTCTATGTCTCTAGTCTAGCATTTCTATTTACAGATTGCAAGAGGGAAATCCAAAAATTTTTAGGTTAGCTAAAAAATTTTGCAAAAAGGTATTGAATTTCTAAAATTATATGCTATGATGAACTCATGGAGTACACAAAGAAACAAGTTTCAGACCGACTTCTCTCACCCCATTGTCTGTCCTTTTTTCTTTGGCGTGCCTTGTACCACCACCCCTTCGCGAAAGGAGTTTTCTCATGCAATACTGCTCTCTGGAGACACTGATACAGCTGGCCCACGGCCTGGCGGCGCAGTTCGGCCAAAACTGCGAGATCGTCATCCATGATTTGGGAAAGGAAGATCTGGAACACTGCATCGTTCATATTGAAAATGGACAGGTGAGCAACCGCAGCCTTGGCGGCGGGCCTTCCCATGTCGTTTTAGAAACGCTGCAAAAAAATCCGGATGACCTGAAGGATCATCTCGGCTACCTGACCAGGACCGATGACGGCCGTATCTTAAAGTCCAGCACCATGTACATAAGAGACGAACACAATCAAATAAGGTATATATTATCCATCAACTACGATATCACGGGACTCTTAGCCGTCGAAAACGCCATCCGTCCGCTGACTGAAGCCGACTCACCGGCCAACAAAGAGCCGGAAAAAATCACCCACAATGTCAACGATCTGCTGGATGATCTCATCGAACAGAGCGTTGCCCTGGTCGGCAAGCCGGTAGCCCTGATGACGAAGGACGACAAAGTAACCGCCATCGAATTTCTGAACAATGCCGGCGCATTTCTGATTACTAAATCCGGCGACAAGGTTTCCAAATACTTCGGCATATCGAAGTATACACTTTATAGCTACATCGATGTAAACAAAGACCAAAAGTAGGAGGTAACGGATCCGATGAAAGAAATCAAATGGGCAGTCAATGAAATGCCCAAAACAGAGGACAGCCAGATTAAGGTCATGGCCTTAGAGGAAGTTAAGAAAGCGCGCGCCTTCCACGAAAGCTTCCCGCAGTATACCAAGACGCCGTTAGCCAGGCTGTCCGGCATGGCGGACTGGCTGGGAATCGGCGGTGTTTATGTCAAGGACGAATCCTACCGCTTCGGTTTAAACGCCTTTAAGGTGCTGGGAGGCTCTTTTTCCATGGCCCGCTATATTGCCAAACAGACCGGCAGGGATGTTTCCGAGCTGACCTATGATGTGCTGACCAGCCGCAAACTGCTGGATGAGTTCGGCCAGGCTACCTTCTTCACCGCAACGGACGGCAACCACGGGCGCGGCGTTGCATGGGCGGCCAATAAACTGGGCCAAAAGGCGGTGGTCTACATGCCCAAGGGCACCACAATCACCCGCCTGAACAATATTTTAAAGGAAAATGCCTCCGCTACGATCGAAGAGGTCAACTACGATGAGTGCGTGCGCATGGCTGCCGCCGCTGCTGCAAAGACGCCCAACGGAGTGGTGGTGCAGGACACCGCATGGGACGGTTATGAAGAAATCCCCTCATGGATCATGCAGGGCTACGGCACCATGGCGATGGAAGCCGACGAGCAGCTTGAGGAATACGGAATCGGACGGCCGACACACATCTTCATCCAGGCCGGTGTGGGATCTCTTGCGGGCGCGGTTCAGGGATATTTCGCAAACCGTTACCCCGATCATCCCCCTGTTGTTGTGGTGGTGGAATCCGACGCTGCAGCCTGTCTCTATAAGGGCACTGTGGCAAAGGACGGACAGCCGCGCATTGTGGACGGCGATATGCAGACGATCATGGCAGGGCTTGCCTGCGGAGAACCCAATACGATTTCCTGGGATATCCTGAAAAACCATGTAAAAGTGTTTGCCGCATGTCCGGATTGGGTATCCGCCAGAGGCATGCGCATGCTCTCCGCCCCCTTTAAGGGCGATCCGCAGGTTGTGAGCGGGGAGTCCGGCGCTGTGGGCATGGGTCTTCTGTACTGCATCATGAAGATGGAGGAATACAGTGAGCTTAGAGAAGTGCTGGGTCTAAACAAAGAATCAAACGTACTCCTCTTCTCCACCGAAGGGGATACGGATCCTGACAGATATAAAAAAATCGTATGGGAAGGCAAAGAGGAATAACACAGGAGGGGAACGAAATGGAATTTAACAAAATCAAAGAGGCTGCTGAAAATTACAGAGAGGACATGACAAAATTTTTACGGGATCTGGTGCGCATACCCGGAGAAAGCGCCGGAGAAAAAGGGCATATCGACCGCATCGCACAGGAGATGAAGGCTCTGGAATTTGACCGGGTGGAAATCGACCCCATGGGAAACGTGCTCGGCTATATGGGACACGGTGAAACTCTGATCGGCTATGATGCCCATATCGACACGGTGGGCATCGGTAACCGGGACAACTGGACCTTCGATCCCTACGAGGGCTTTGAAACAGAAGAAGAGATCGGCGGCCGCGGCACCTCCGATCAGATGGGCGGCATCGTATCGGCAGTTTACGGTGCCAGGATCATGAAGGATCTGGGACTGCTGAACGATAAATATACCGTCCTGGTCACCGGCACCGTTCAGGAAGAGGACTGTGACGGCCTCTGCTGGCAGTACATCATCAACGAGGATAAGGTGAAACCGGAATTTGTGGTGATCACCGAGCCCACCGACGGCAATATCTACCGCGGGCAGAGAGGACGCATGGAGATCCGCGTGGATGTGGACGGCATTTCCTGCCACGGCTCCGCTCCCGAGCGCGGAGACAACGCGATCTACAAGATGGGCGATATCCTGCAGGATGTGCGGGCCCTCAATGACAAGCTGCACTTTGACCCGTTTCTTGGCAAAGGCACGCTGACCGTATCCGAAATCTTTTTTACCTCTCCTTCCCGCTGCGCGGTGGCGGACAGCTGCGCCATCTCCATCGACCGCAGACTGACGGACGGGGAAACCTATGAAATGGCGCTGGATGAAATCCGCGCTCTTCCTTCCGTACAAAAGTATCAGGCAAGAGTCAGCATGTACAAGTACGAGCGTCCCAGCTATACCGGTCTGGTCTATCCTACCGACTGCTATTTCCCCACCTGGGTGATCCCGGAGGATCATGCGGCCACACAGGCGATGGTGGAAGCATACAGGGGCATGTACGGCGAACCTCTGGTTGATAAATGGACCTTCTCCACCAACGGAGTATCCATCATGGGACGTTTCGGCATCCCCTGCATCGGATTCGGGCCGGGCAAGGAAGCGCAGGCACATGCGCCCAACGAGAGGACATGGAAGGCGGATCTGGTGAAGTGCGCGGCCGTGTATGCCGCATTACCGCAGATGTACTGCAAATGAAAAAGAATCCCGCCGCAGTGCGATCCTAAGCGGAGCATTTTTGTTCAATAGGCCGTATTTTCCTATTAAATAAAAAATTAACTATTGAAAGGGTTGGTTTTGTATATGATGACTTTACAGGATTATATTGATAAGTTAAATAAACTGGATTTTAAAAATATGTATCAGAATGATTTCTTCCTCACCTGGGAGAAGACGGATGAGGAACTGGAGGCGGTTTGGACGGTGGCGGATGCGCTGCGGTATATGAGAGAGCATAATATCTCTACAAAGGTGTTTGAGAGCGGGCTGGGCATCTCCCTGTTCCGTGATAATTCCACCCGCACCCGCTTTTCGTTCGCTTCTGCCTGCAATCTTCTGGGGCTGGAGGTTCAGGATCTGGATGAGGGAAAATCACAGGTGGCTCACGGAGAAACGGTGCGTGAGACCGCAAATATGATCTCTTTTATGGCGGACGTGATCGGAATCCGCGACGACATGTATATCGGCAAAGGCAATGCCTATATGCATGAGGTTTCCGATGCGGTGAAGCAGGGCAATCTGGACGGGATACTGGAACAGCGCCCCACGCTGGTTAATCTCCAGTGCGATATTGACCATCCCACACAGTGCATGGCGGATATGCTGCATATCATTCACGAATTCGGCGGTGTGGAGAATCTGAAGGGCAAAAAACTGGCTATGACCTGGGCCTACTCTCCTTCCTACGGGAAACCGCTCTCCGTTCCGCAGGGTGTCATCGGACTGATGACCCGTATGGGTATGGACGTTGTTCTGGCACATCCTGAAGGATATGAGGTGATGCCCGAGGTGGAAGAGGTTGCGCGCAAAAATGCCGCGGCTTCCGGCGGTACCTTCACCAAAACAAACAGCATGGCGGAAGCGTTTAAAGACGCGGATATCGTATATCCGAAGAGCTGGGCTCCTTTTGCTGCTATGGAAAGACGCACCAACCTGTACGGAGAAGGGGATACCGAAGGCATCCAGGCGCTGGAAAAGGAGTTGCTGGCACAGAATGCGCAGCATAAGGACTGGGCATGTACCGAGGAGCTGATGCGCACCACGAAGGACGGCAAGGCGCTCTATCTGCACTGCCTGCCTGCGGATATCACCGGTGTCAGCTGTGAGACCGGCGAGGTGGACGCTTCTGTTTTTGACCGTTACCGTACGCCGCTCTATAAGGAAGCCAGCTTTAAGCCTTATGTGATCGCCGCCATGATCTTCTTGAGCAAATTTGCGGATCCTGCAGGGATGTTAAAGAAGCTTGAAGAAAGAAATGCGCCCAGGCTGATGAAATAACGTAACCGTTCAGACAGCGGGGAAATCGGTATAAGAGCAGGCTTACCGCCTGTTTATACGCCCGCCGTCTGAACTGTTACGGAATAAGAGAAATGAGGGGTTACAGTTGAATAAAAAGAGAATTGTGCTCGCCTTAGGGGGCAATGCGCTTGGCAATACGCTTCCGGAGCAGATGGCTGCCGTCAAGGTAACCGCACGGGCCATCGTAGATCTGATTGAGGAGGGGCATGAGGTGGTCATCTCCCACGGCAACGGGCCGCAGGTCGGCATGATCAACAATGCCATGGCCGCATTAAGCCGTGAGAATCCGGAACAGCCCAACACTCCCCTCTCCGTCTGCGTGGCGATGAGCCAGGCTTATATCGGATATGACCTGCAGAACGCCTTGCGGGAGGAGCTGCGTAACAAAGACATCACCGATAAACCTGTGGTGACCATGATCACACAGGTACGGGTGGAGGAGGAGGATCCTGCGTTTCGGACGCCTTCCAAACCCATCGGCCATTTTATGACCAAAGAGCAGGCGGATATCGCCGCAGAAAAATACGGATATATCATGAAGGAAGACGCCGGGCGCGGTTTCCGCCGTGTGGTGGCCTCCCCCAAGCCCGCGCAGATCGTGGAAATCGATGCGATCCGCACACTGGTGGAGGCGGGTCAGGTGGTCATCTCCTGCGGAGGCGGCGGCATTCCCGTCACTCTTAAGGGGAATCATCTGAAGGGTACCAGCGCTGTGATCGACAAGGATTTCGCCAGCTGTCTGCTGGCAAAGGAGCTGGATGCGGATTATCTGATCATCCTGACTGCCGTGGAAAAAGTGGCCCTCCGCTACGGGCAGCCCGATGTGGAGTGGCTGTCCGACCTAAGCGTACAGGATGCATTGAGGTATGCAGAGGAAGGGCAGTTCGCTGCAGGCTCCATGCTGCCTAAGGTATTGGCCGCGGCTGAGTTTGCCGGTTCCAAGCCCGGCAGGACCGCACTGATCACGCTGCTTGAAAAAGCAAAAGACGGCATCCAGGGTAAGACAGGCACTATTATTCACCTATAAAATGTACAGATCAGGAAGACATTCTGTATAAACTGATATGTAATGTCATAAACAGACTGCCGCCGCATCGCGATCCAGCGATGCGGCGGCAGTCTGTTTACCCTGTCAGGCTTTCTTTTTATTAGTTCTTCGGACCGCAAGGAGCAGCGCAGAGACGCCCAGTGAAATCAGGACCGCGCCTGCTGCCAGAATGACCGGTGTATCGTCACCGGTTTTAGTGGCTCCGGAATGATCCGACAGAACGGCAGCCCGCCATCCGACAGAATATTTTTACTTTTCACCGCTGTCTTTGGGTATCACACAATTGAGCGCCACCGCTACAATTGTCGCGACCACCACCGCTGACTTCCCAAAGATCATCGTGACCCACTCCGGAAACATCGCCAGCGTCTCCGGCACCAGCGTAATGCCCATGCCCAGCGCCACCGACAATCCCACGATGGATGTGTTGCGGTAATTCAGCGGCTGCTTGGAAATCAGCTTGATGCCCGTCATGGTGATAGAGGCAAATACGGAAATCGTAGCCCCTCCCAGCACACACTGCGGAATCGTCGTGAGCAGCGATGCGAACTTTGGTATGAACGCCGCAATCAGTATGAATACTGCCGAAAGCCCCAGCACACAGCGGTTGATCACCTTGGTAGTCGCTACAATGCCCACGTTCTGGCTGAAGGTAGCTGTAGGCAGCCCTCCGAGAAAGGAACCCAGTATGCTGGCCACACCGTTTCCAACAATGCCGCCCGACAGTTCCCGTTCCGTTGGGTCTCTGTCCATCCCTCCCGCTGTAGTCGCGGACAGATCTCCGATTGCCTGAACTGAATTGACTATGAACAGAATCGACATGGATATGATCGAAGAGATCTCAAATTCAATGCCGAAATGCATCGGCGGAGAAATCTGAAACCAGGACGCCGATGCGACCGAAGCAAAGTCAACCATTCCCAAACACAGCGCCAGCACATATCCTGAGATCATGCCGATCAGAATGGATGCCAGTTTAAATATACCCTTTGCAAAATGATTGAGTCCGGTCACCACTGCCAGGGTCACCGCCGCCACAATCCAGTTCTGCAGACTGCCGTAACCCGGCGCTCCTTTTCCTCCCGCCATATAATTGATGGCTGTGGGATAGAGGGACAAACCGATTGTAAAAACCACGGTGCCCGTCACCAGCGGAGGGAATAAAGGCCGAAGCCATTTAATAAATATCCCCACCAGCACCGCCACAATTCCGCCCACCAGCTGGGCGCCGAAGATAGCGGCTATACCGAATTCTCCCGCTATGGCCTGCAAAGAGGCCAGGTACGCAAAGCTGACTCCCATGATCACCGGCAGGCCGGCTCCGATTCTCCTGCCGATGGGAAACAGCTGAATCAGAGTGGCGATCCCCGCAATCAGCAGCGCGGACTGCACCAGTATCACCTCATCGGCCGCCGTGATGCTGCCCTTATCGATGGCCACCCCTGCCACGATAATAGCCGGCGTCACACAGCCCACAATCATCGCCACCACATGCTGCAAAGCCAGCGGTAGCGCCTGACGGAAGGACGGAATACCGTCCAGTTCAAAAACAGAGACACCTGTTTTTATGCCTTTGATGTTCTTCATATAGCATTATCCTCCTGTTTCATCATCCATACGGAATGAATCACCCAAAACATTCAGACGGATAATGTACTATAATTATCTCATCACCCAACTTCTATTATAGTATGTTCTGCACAGCGCCGCAAGCACAAATCTCGCATTTCATAAATATTATGCACAATTATGTTACTGTTTACGACTGTCGTAAACCTACCGCGAATGACAGGGCAGAGTAGGGTCCTCATAAGGATCCTACTCTGCCCTGTCATTCGCTGCTTTATCGGCAGCTGTAAACAGTAACGTTTGTGGTGGTCTCTCTCAACATTTACTCTTGACAAAGGTCATTACATTCAGTAACAGAATGATTGCAACAGTTCAGCCGGCATCTTCCCATGGCCTGTTCGGATTATCGATACCTTCCGGACTCACGGCTCTGGATATATAAGCGAAGTTAATATCATTCATAATAAATTCCGCGTTTTTTCCCTCCCACTGGAAGGATATATACACCATATTATCTTTATCAACAGGCCAGATCCGAAGCAGATATCCTCCGCCAAAATCCACGGTCACACATTCTTCGTCCGTCTTTTTCGCTGAAACAAAAAACTGGCGGTGCCCAAGCAGCATCTGCTTATAGATGCTGTTCGCGTTAAAATCGGACAGGGCCATGGACTCTCCCTTATATTCCCCGCGGATGCATTCATTCACCCTTCCGTAAATCACGGCATTATCCAGTCCGTACCGAAACTTCTGCTCAGAGCTGCGGTAATAAAATATGAATGCAAAAAATGCAATAATCGCCGCCACGGCAAGTATGCCGGCTCCCATCAGCAGATAGCTGGGTTTGAATCTGCGCTTCGTTTTCATAACTGTCCTCCTAATCCTTTTATCAGGCTGGTTATCTTATTCATATAATTTATAGTACATCTAAATCGCCACTTTTACAACAAAAAAGAGCTTGAACAGGTTCCATGAAAGCAGAGACAAATACCCTTAAATATGCAAAAGAGGGAGTCCCAATGAGGACCATACTCTGTCCAGGCATGTGCGGGAAGTTTACGGCAACAGTAAACAGTAACAGTTTTACCGCAAAAAGAAGAACGCCTCCAAGTTTCATACCTGAAAGCGTTCTTTTTACGTTAGGGAACTTTTTTTTACAGGCGCTTATAAATACACTTCTGATCGCATGTATATCCTGTTTTCCAGTTCTATTCCCGCACCTTGCGTATCACCTTGGACGGGCATTTGGCCGCGCACTTGCCGCAGCCTATGCATTTGCTCTGGTCGATGTGCGCGATGTTGTCCTCCAGCACAATGGCGCCGTATTCACACTGCTTCACGCAGATGCCGCAGCCGATACAGCCGGCGCTGCAGACTGCTTTCACATCCTTGCCCTTGTCTCTGGAACTGCAGCTCACCATATACCGAACCGTATAGGGCACCAGTTCGATCAAACGGTTCGGGCATTCCGCCACGCACTTGCCGCAGGCCACGCATTTCTCTTTATCCACCACCGCAACGCCGTCCACCACATGAATCGCGTCAAAAGGACAGGCCCTCTCACAGGTGCCATAGCCCATGCAGCCATAGATGCACTTTTTGGAACCGCGTCCCGGCACCATGGCCACCATCTTGCAGTCCATTGTTCCATAATAGTTATATTCGGTTTCCACCTTGTCACAGGTACCGCTGCATTTAACAAAAGCCACCTTCCGCTCCGTGTTGGTATCTGCCACGCCCATTACCTCTCCGATCCTGGAAGCGCAGTCCGCGCCGCCCACCGGGCAGGCATTTACAGGAGCTTCGCCGGCAGCAATGGCCTTTGCCAGCGCATCGCAGCCTGCGAACCCGCATCCGCCGCAGTTATTGCCGGGAAGCAGATCGCGGATAAACAGCTCTTTTTCGTTCACTTCAACTTTAAATTTCTCACCGGCCACTCCCAGGAGCAGACCGATGACGATGCCGGTTGCGCCTACCACGATAGTCGCAATCACAATTCCCCATATATCCATGTTAAGTCTCCTCCCTTACAGCATTCCAACAAAACCGTAAAATGCAATCGCCATCAGGCCGGCTGTCACCAGCACGATGGGTGAGCCCTTCCAGGACGGGCTGATATCATTGTCCTCCAGACGCTCTCTGATACCGGCCATGATCACAATGGCGATGGTAAAGCCAAGCGCCGTGCCGAAACCGTTTACCACACCCGTTAAAATGCCGTAGTCTTTCTGCACATTGGTCAGAGCGACACCTAAAACCGCACAGTTGGTGGTGATCAGCGGAAGGAACACGCCCAGAGCCGAGTAAAGCGCGGGCATTGTCTTCTTCAGCACCATTTCCACGAACTGCACCAGCGCTGCGATCACCAGAATGAACACGATCGTGTCCAGATATGTCACATGAAAACGAACCAGCACCAGATTGTAAATCACGCTGGTCACCGCTGATGAGATCGTAATTACAAAGATTACCGCCGCGCCCATGCCGGCAGCCGTCTCCACTTTTTTGGAAACGCCGAGGAATGGACACAGGCCGAGGAACTGGCTTAAAACGACGTTATTGACCAGCGCTGCGCTGATCAGCACGATTAACAGCTCTTTCATCTATCTCATTCCCCCTTTTCCTTCGCTTTTTTAGCGGCTTCGATTTTAGCAGCTTTTTCAGCCGCTGCTTTTGCGGCCGCCTCTGCCTTTACGGCGTCAATCAATTCTTTATTGGATTTGCAGGCGCTGCCGCTGCAGTTTCTGCAGTCTCCGCCGCAGGCGATGCCAGTATCTCCGGTCACATTGGTGGCGGACGGCGCCTTCAGTTTATTCTGCAGTGCGGTGAGCACAGCCAGCACGAAAAATGCTCCCGGAGCCAGCACAAAGATGCTGATCGGCTCATAGCCGGAGGGCATGATATTCCTTGAAAAAATGGCGCCGGTACCGATCCATTCCCTGCAGGCGCCGATCAGAGTCAGGGCAATTGTAAATCCAAGGCCCATGCCCAGACCGTCACAGGCAGACAGCAGCACGCTGTTTTTAGACGCATAGGCTTCCGCCCTGCCCAGTATGATGCAGTTTACAACGATCAGCGGTATATAGATACCCAGGCTGCCGTACAGATCCTGAAGAAAGCCTTCCATCAATAGCTTCACCACCGTCACAAAGGATGCGACGATGACGATAAACGCCGGGATTCTGACCCTGTCCGGTATCACATTCCGTAAAGCGGATATCATGGCGTTGGACAGTATCAGGACGGCCGCTGTGGAAAGTCCCATGCCCAGACCGTTTACAGCCGATGTTGTTACCGCCAGGGTGGGGCACATGCCCAGCATCAGTACGAAGGTAGGGTTCTCTTTAATTACACCGTTATAAATGCGTTCGATATATTTATTCATCAGTCATCCCTCCTACTTTCCCGCATAGGCTTTAAGGAAACTCAAGCCCGCATTGACCGCCTTTGTCACGGCATTGCTGGTGACAGTGGCGCCGCTGATTGCCGCGATCTCATTGCCGCCGGCTTCACCTTTGACCACTGTAATCTCATCCGCGTTAATGCCTACAAACTGTCCGCGGAATTCTTCGGAGGTACACTTGGCTCCCAGGCCCGCTGTTTCGCTCATAGACAACACCTCCAGGCCGGTGATCGCGCCGGTTGCGTCCACGCCTACGGACATCTTGATCTCTCCTCCGTAGCCTTCCGTACCGATCAGCGTCATCACATAGCCCAGCTCATTGCCGGAAGCATCCTTAGCGGCCATCACTTCTTCCAAAACCGCGCCTTCGGCCGTATAATCCGCAAGCGCCTGTGTGAGGGCGCTGTCCTCTTCAAAGGCTGCTGCCGCTGTAAATACTTTTTTATAGGCTTCCTGCTTGGCCTTCTGCTCCGCATTTTTGATCGGGATCAGTGTGATCTGATAAACCAGGCCGAGACAGAGACCGGAGATGATCGTGATCACGAAAAGTATCAGGGCATCCTTAATCATTGAATTATTTTTTTGCATGTTTGAGCCCCTCCTTTCCAAAGGCGGTGGGAAGCGTTACCTTTTCAATCAGCGGAACCAGCAGATTACAGAAAATAATCGCATAGGAAACGCCTTCGGCATTACCGCCGAACTGACGGAAGATCCCGGTCAAAAGGCCGAGAAGCATGCCGTACACAAGCTGTCCCATCCTTGTGATCGGACTGGTCACATAGTCTGTCGCCATGAAAAACGCGCCCAGAAGCAGGCCTCCGCCGCAGATCTGAGCCGCCACATAGGGCAGATCAAACCCTCCCGCAAAGAAGGTAAACAGGGCGAAAGAGCCGATGTATAAAAAGGGGATTCTCCAGGATATCACCCTCTTAAAAAGCAGGTAAGCGTCGCCTAAGAGCAGGGCAACCGCGGAGGTCTCACCGATACAGCCGCCGATGCGTCCGAGGAACATGGCCAGCAGATCGATCTCACCGCCGTTTCTCATCACCATCAAGGGCGTAGCGCCCGTCACGCCGTCAAAGGCAAACGTGGTCATACGGCCGGCAAAAGAAATCAGCAGGAAACAGCGCGCGGCCAGAGCCGGGTTCATAAAGTTCTGTCCCAGACCGCCAAAGAGCTGCTTTACCACCAGTATCGCGAATACGCCGCCGATAAACGGAATCCACAGCGGGACGGTGGGCGGCAGGTTCAATGCGAGTAAAAGCCCTGTAACCACCGCGCTTAAATCACCGATGGTCACCGGTTTTTTCATCAGATTCTGCCAGACAAATTCTGTCAGCACACAGGTAATTACGCAGATCAGTATGATGAGAGCGGCTCTCGCTCCGAAATTATAAACTCCGAACAATGTGGCGGGCACCAGTGCGATCAGTACATCTCCCATGATGCCGGTTGTGGTAACCCCGCTGCGCACGTGGGGGGAAGATGACACATTTAACAGATTACTCAACGTCTACACCTCTTTCTTTGGCCTTTTATTTTTTCTTTCTGTTATCCAGGACAGTCCTTCTGGCCTGTTTAAAGGCCTGGGTCAGCCGTCGTTTGGCGGGACAGACAAAGGTACAGCTGCCGCATTCACAGCACTCCATGCCGTCCAGCTTCTCAAAGCCTTCATAGTCCCCTCTGTCCGCGCAGAGCATCATTTTCTGCGGAATCACGTTGCTGGGACAGGCATCGATGCATCTGCCGCAGCGGATGCACGCGCTGGGCTCATATTCCGCCACCTGATCATGGCTCATGCAGAGCAGGGCGGAGGAAGTCTTGGTCACCGGCACTTCCAGATCAAACAGCGCAATGCCCATCATGGGGCCGCCGGATATGATCTTTTCGGGCTGGCAGGTAAATCCTCCCGCCTCTTCCACCAGCTCGGAATATTTGGTTCCGGTCTTCACATTAAAATTCTGCGGTGTCTGAACGGCATCGCCGGTCACGGTGACTATGCGTCGGATCAGCGGCGTGCTTTTGCATACCGCCATGTAAACTGCGATCACCGTATCCACATTGTCCACGATACACCCCGCATCCGCGGGCAGCATGGCCGAATAGATCTTGCGGCCGGTGGCGGCATAGATCAGCTGCCGTTCCGCCCCCTGGGGGTATTTGGTTTTCAGCACCTGCAGTTTGATCCGGTGCTCCTTCGCAATCAAATTGGAAATCACTTCAATCGCATCCGGCTTGTTATCCTCTATACAGATGATTCCCTTCGCTTTATCAAACAGACTTAAAATGACTTTCAGACCGCCTATGATCTTCTCCGGTTCTTCCAGCATCATCCTGTAATCCGAGGTCAGATACGGCTCACACTCTGCGCCGTTGACCAGGATATAGTCTATCTTATTCTCTTCCTTGGGGGTCAGCTTTACATGGGTGGGAAAGCCCGCGCCGCCCATGCCGACAACTCCGGCGTCCTTAATGTACTGACGGATCTGCTCCTTTGTCAGCATCGTGTAATCGCGCTCCTCGCCAAATCCAGGCACCGGCTCATACTGATGATCGTTCTCAATCACGATGCACAGGCAGCGGCTTCCCTGAACGGTCATCCTGGGTTCAATGGCCTTTACTGTGCCTGATACGGAGCAGCAGATATCCGCAGAAATAAAGCCGCCCGCCGAAGCAATTGTCTGTCCCATAAGGACATGATCGCCGACTGCCACGACAGGTTTGGATGGAGCGCCTATATGCTGGGACATCGGATATACCAGTTCTCCCTTTGGCAGCACCGTCTTCACAGGCAAATCCTTGGACATGTCTTTGCCTTCATTGGGGTGGATACCGCCTTTAAATGTTCCAAGTTTCATTTTTGCTATCCCTCTTTCCCTATAGTTAATGGTTGCTGTTCAATTTATTTTCGGATATTTTACACCGTCTATCATTTTAACATAGTACAATTTCATTTGAAAGTATAATTTTTTTTTTAACAAGGATAAACCCTTTAGAATGTGCATTGTATTGATTTTTATACATGAAGCGCTGGCAATCCATCCATGTGCTGGAAGAAAACAAAAGAAGCTGTCCCCATCACGGCGGTCAGCTTCCTTTCGATATGAACAGTTCAGACTTCCGATTTTATTCTCCCCTCGCCTTTTTCGTACAGGCTCTCATCGCTTCCATCACACTGCTGCGAAATCCCTTTTCCTCCAGGACACGCACAGCCTCAATCGTGGTGCCGCCGGGCGAACAGACCATGTCCTTAAGCTGTCCGGGGTGCAGGCCGGTTTCCAGCACCATTTTCGCGCTGCCATAGACCGCCTGTGCCGCGAACTGATACGCCTGGCTTCTGGGCATGCCGTCCGCCACCGCGGCATCCGCCATAGCTTCTATAAATATGAATACATAGGCCGGTGAACTGCCGCTGACAGAGACCACCGCGTCCATCAGGTTCTCTCCCACCACTTCCGCCTTGCCAAAGCTTTTCAGCACGCTGCAGACATATTCCAGCTCTTCTTCCGTCACCCGGTCATTGGCGCACACCGCAGTAATGCCTTCCCCTACCAGCGCAGGCGTGTTGGGCATGGCACGCACGATTTTCAGAGCCCGCCCGAAGGTCTCGTCCAGCTTTTGCAAGGTCCATCCCGGGGCGATGGTCAAGACGATCTGGTCCGGACGCATGAGCGGTGCAATTTCCCCGATCACTTGAGCGTAATACTGCGGCTTGATGGAGAGCACCAAAAGCTGTGACCTGTTTACCGCATCCTTATTATCTGAGGTCACTTCGATCCCGAATTTTTCTTTCGCATTCGCCCTGGCCGCGTTATTCAAATCCGCCGCAATGATCTCCTCCGGGGCAAACAGCCCTGTTTTACAGATGCCGCCGATCATGGCAGACGCCATATTTCCACAGCCGATAAAACCGATTTTCTTCATGTCCTTTCTCCTTCTATGTTTCTTATACATCCAGCTCCATCTGTACCTCTTCTTCAGCTTCCGCCTTGAACTCTTCTATCTTAGTCGTATCCATTTCCGGCAGCTCTTCCAGGCTTCCCACACCGAATTTTCTAAGGAAATCCTCCGTAGTGGCAAACAGGATCGGCCTGCCCGGCGCATTTAAACGGCCCGCCTCGCATACGAGGTTATACTCCACCAGTTTATTCACCGCGTGGTCGGAGGATACCCCTCTGATCTTTTCGATCTCCGACTTGGTGATGGGCTGCTTATACGCGATGATCGCCAGCGTCTCCAGCACTACCTCGGATAAGACCTGTTTTTTCGGTTCGGACGCCACCCGTATCAGCTGTTCATAATACTGCACCTTGGTGCACATCTGAAAGCGGTCCTCCAGCTCCACAATGCGTATTCCCCGGTCCTCCGATTCGTATTTATCCATCATGTTATGTATGATCCGTTTTGTGGTCTCCGCATCCTGTTCCACAGCTTTTGCGATGGTTTTAACCTCCACCGACTGCCCCATCGTAAACAGGATCGCTTCGATCGCCGCCTCTATTTTCTGTATCTCCAAATTACCGCACCTCTTCCATCCTTGCGATGCCGCGCGCGCATCCCCACAGTATCATTATGCGAACTCCAGGTCCGCCTCCGTAAAAGTCTCCGGGCCGTCACTTTCACTGACTTCAATCACTATATCTCCGAACAGTGTTTCCTGACGGATGCCGATCCGTCCCACCTTTATTAACTCCAGCACAGCCAGAAAGGTCACCACCACTTCAAAGCGGTCCCGCTGGCTCATTAAAAGCTCGCAAAAGGAAAACTGTGTTCTGTCCCGGCAGACTAAAAGCACCTGACGGATTTTATCCGACACCTTCATGGGCTCGTTTACAATTTTACCGAATTTGCTGCGCACCGGATCGATTTTATCCGCCTGTTTTTTCATCACCATCTGAAAGACCGCCTCCAGACGCCCCAGCGTAACGCCGTCCAGCAGCTTATCCAGGTCCACGGGCGGCTGATATTTCGCCACTTCTTCCGGTATCGTAGGAGGTTTATAAAAGGCCTTTTCCGCCAGCTCCTGGCGTTCGGCCAGCGTATAGGACATCTCCTTGTACATCTTATATTCCAGCAGCCTTGCCACCAGCTCCTGCCTGGGATCCTCCTCTACGCCCTCTTCGTCCGTCTCCGCCGGCAGAAGCATGCGGGACTTGATATCCAGAAGCGTTGCCGCCATGACTAAAAATTCGCTCACTGTATCCAGATCGCGGACCTTAAGGGCATTTACATATTCCATATACTGGTCCGTGATCTGCGCGATGGGAATATCGTAGATATCCACCTTATTCTTATCAATCAGATGCAGCAGCAGATCCAGAGGCCCCTCAAATACCTGCAGCTTTACTTCAATACTCATCCTTTTGTACGTTCCCTTCTTTCCCTTTTAAGCTCCACACAGATCAGCTGCGGCCGGTTATTCAGCCGTATGTTGATCGAATGGGTGCCCAAACCGCTGCTAAGCACCATAACAGAACCAAACTGCCGGTAGGTGCCGGCGTCATACTGCGGAAAGAACATATAGTTCGGCGTCATCACTCCGCCCAGAAACGGGATGCGTATCGTACCGCCATGAAAATGCCCCGCAAAGACCAGATCCGCCCCCCATGCCGCATATTCCTCAAAATACAGAGGGGAATGCGCCAGAAGAATATGAAAATCCCTCTCATCCGCCGCTCCCAGCTTCTTGTCCATATAACCGTCTTCCATCACAGCCTTTCCAAGCCCCTTGTAGAGATACTTGTCCAGCTCCAGCCCGCTAATACCCAAACGGTCCTCTCCGCGGCAGACAGTTACGGATTCATCGATCAGCAGATGCACTCCCAATTTTTTTAATTCCGCAGTATATTCCTCATACTGGCTGCCGTAGATCTCCCGTTCTTCCCGCATCCTGGTTTCATGATTGCCATTGGCATAATACACCGGATACTTTTTGGCCAGCTCTCCGATCAGATGCAGCGGAACCTTAAGGCTGTGTACCCCCTTTGCCACAATCATATCCCCCGCAATCATCACCGCATCGGGCTTTAGCCGGTCAATGGCCGAAAGCAGCCTCTCATTCTCCTCTCCGAAGGAATTGTTATGCAGATCCGAAAGCATCACGACCTTATAGCCATCAAATGCCGGGCCGATCTTGGGCGATGCCACCGTTTCCCTAATTACCCGGAAATGGTATCTTTCATACCAGGAATCCAGCAGGCATACGGCGGTTACCGCAGCCATGACTCCAATTAATATCCATAACATATATCTGTTTCCTGTTCCTGCGCGGTAAAACACGCAATATAATATCTGCCGACATTACTTCATGCCGGCAAGCCGGCATGACCCTCCGGGGGATGCGCATGATTTCCTTCGGATATTGTCTGCTGCGCAGACGAAAAATCAGCGCGATATAATGTCTGCCGACATTATATCATGCCGGCAAGCCGGCATGACCCTCCGGGGGATGCGCATGATTTCCTTCGGATATTGTCTGCTGCGCAGACAGAAATCAGCGCGATATAATGTCTGCCGACATTATATCATGTCAGCATACGAATTAACAAGGTACTATTTTCTGATTATGAAAGAGGCAGCTTTCGCTGTTACTTTCAGAGATACCGATATTAGTCTGTCATGTGCGGAAGGTTTACCAAATGCAGACAGTAACCTTTCACTCGGCAGTCTCCAGATATGCAATGCCGCTCATCATAATCTTCTCCGCCGTACTGGCCAGCTCTTCCGGGGTCTGTTCCATGCCGTCCGCAAGCCATCTGCGCAGCAGGCCGATGCATCCGGCGCTCACAAAGGCATAATAGTATTCAATCTCCTTTTTCGAGGCCTTTGGAAAAAAGCCGGAGTAAACCTCCATGCATCTCTGTCTCCCAATATCCAGCAGCGCGGATACAAACTGCTTATCGCTGTAGTCTCCCAGCATCACCACACACATATCATAGTTCTCCTTCAAGCAGCGGAAAATCCCCGTGCAAATGCCGAGCAGGCTGCTGTTTTCTTCCGTATACAGCAATGGCTCCAGGGCCTTCTGAAAATCCTGCTTCATTTCGTTTTCCACATCTGCCAGCAGATCATAGATATCCTGATAGTGTGTGTAAAATGTTCCTCTGTTAATCCCCGCCTGTTCGCACAGCTCTTTAATCGAGATGCTCTGTATGGGCTTTATGCTCAAAAGCCCTGTAAAAGCCCTGCGTATCAGCATCTTTGTCACCCGTACCCGGTGATCATTCCCCGTCGTTTTCAATCTCCTGTCCTCATTTCAACATTTTAAACGTATTCTGTCCAATAAACCGTCAAAACAGCTGTTTCTGACGGTTGTAATTGCTCATGCAGTTCATTATAATACATATATAGAATTTATTCAACGCATTGTTCATTATTTTAGTAACAGTACAGACGGTGCGGTTACTATTCACAGTTACCGTAAACTTCCCGCGTATGACGGGGCAGGGTATAAACAGTAACACAGTTCGCTGATGACAGCAAAAAAGCAGCAGGAAGGAGAATATCTATGGAAGAATTATATATCGTAACCGGCGCAGGCGGCCATTTAGGCAGCACAATAGTGCGCATGCTCCTTAACCGCAGTAAAGAGGTGCGGGGGCTGATCCTTCCCAGGGAAAACGGTATGGATTCGGAACAGCTCACTTATATCAAAGGCGATGTGAGGGATATAGAATCCTTAAGGCCGCTTTTTGAAGGATGCGAAGGAAAAAAGGTGACCGTGATACACACGGCGGGAATCATAGATATCTCCGATCAGGTGACTAAGAACATGTTTGAAGTCAATGTGCTCGGCACCAGGAATGTGGCGGATCTGTGCATGGTTTATCATGTGAGCCGTCTGATTTATGTCAGCTCCGTCCATGCGATTCCGGAAAAGAAACATCTGCAGGTGCATAAAGAGGTATCCTTCTTCTCACCGACTTTAGTCACCGGCGGCTATGCAAAAACCAAGGCCGCCGCCACCCAGCTGGTGTTAAAGCGGGCGGCCCGGGGGCTGGATGTGGTAGTAGTGCATCCCTCCGGCATCCTGGGGCCAAACGATCCTTCCGGAAATCATCTTGTCCAGCTGGTAAAGGACTATGTAAACGGAAAGCTGCCGGCCTGTGTGAAGGGCGGATATGATTTCGTGGATGTGCGGGATGTGGCGTTGGGATGTCTGGCCGCGGCCGAAAAGGGACGCAGGGGGGAATGCTATATTCTGTCCAACCGCCACTATGAAATCCGGGATGTTCTGAAAATGATCCGTTCCATCCATGGAGGCCGCCGCCTGCCAACGCTGCCTGTGTGGCTGGCAAAAGCGGTTCTCCCCATGTTAAAATGTTACTCAAGGATGAAAAAGCGCAGACCACTGTACACACATTACAGCCTCTACACACTGACCAGCAACGACCGTTTTTCCCATGACAAAGCGACAAGGGAGCTGGATTACCGACCCAGAGACCTGTACGAGACGCTGGCGGATACCATAGATCAGATGCCTCACGCCAGCTGAAGCTCATAGAGTTTTTTGTAAATTCCATTCTGCTGTAACAGTTCCTGATGAGTGCCGCTCTCCCGTATGCGACCCTTATGCATCACCATAATCAGATCTGCATGCTGGATTGTAGATAGGCGGTGGGCCACCATAATCGTGGTCCTGCCGCTCATCAGGTGTTCCAGAGCTTCCTGTATCCACTGCTCAGTCTCGGTATCGATATTGGCGGTAGCTTCATCCAGCACCAGGATGGACGGATCGTATGCCAGCGTCCTGGCAAAGGATAAGAGCTGCCGCTGGCCTGCGGAGAAGGTAGCCCCCCTCTCCATGACTTTTTCACGGTAACCGCCCGGCAGAAGCCGTATAAAACGGTCCGCATTTACGATGCGGGATGCCTCACGAATCTTCTCTTCACTGATCCCGTCATTTCCAAGGCGGATGTTGCTCTGAATGTCTCCTGTAAACAGGAACACATCCTGCTGCACCTGTCCGATGGCACTGCGCAGCAAGGAGATATCGAGCTTGCGTATATCCACGCCGTCGATAAGTATCTGCCCCTTTTGTATATCATAATATCTGCCGATTAGATTCAGTATGGACGATTTGCCCGCCCCGGTCGCACCGACAAAGGCCACCTTCTGTCCCGGTTCGATCGTAAAGCTCACATCCTTTAATATGTAATCCTCCTTTTCATAGGCAAACCACACATTTCGGAATTCAATTCTCCCCTTTATATTAGGAAGCTGCACCGGATGCTCCGGCCCGACGACCGCCGGCTTCTCATCCAACACCGTAAAAATCTTCTCCGCGGAAGCGAAAGCGGACTGCAGCGTGCTAAACTGTTCCGCAAGCTCCTGAATCGGTTCAAAGAAGGAGGATATGTACTGCACAAAGATGAACAGCGTCCCGATGGAAATCACGCCCTCTAGCAGGGAATAGCCGCCCGCATAGAGCACGATTCCCAGCGCCAGCACGGACACCATATAGATCAGCGGGCGAAAGACGGCAAACACCATCACTTCCCGGAAATTGGCGCGGTAAAGTTCGGCGCTCTTTTCCGTAAATTCTTCCAGCTTCTCTTTTTCCCTTACAAAAATCTGTATCAGCTTCATGCCCGAAATATTTTCGGACAGAAACGTGTTCAGCGCGGTGATCTTATTGCGGGCCATCCGGTAAGCCTCTCTGGAAAGCTTCTGGAATACCAGCGTGAGCGCCACCACGGCCGGCACAAGCAGGAAAGAAAACAGGGCCATCCGCACGTTAAGCGCCAGCATAACGGCCGCCAGGCCAAGGATCTTCACCACGTTTTTAAACAGCCGCACCATGATGTTGGCATACATCTCATTGAGTGCTTCCACATCGTTGGTCACCCTGGTCACCAGCTTGCCCACCGGCGTGATATCAAAAAAGCGCATGGAAAGGCTCTGTATATGGGAAAAGATCTGCTGGCGCATGGTATAGATCACACCCTGGCCGATCTTCTGCATGAACCAGTACTGAGCCATGTTGCAGACAAACAACAGGATCAGCACCGCCAGATACAACATACCGGCCCTTAAGATTCCCTGGAAATTGGCCGCCGCGCTGCCGGAAGCCACCGTATCTTCATTAATAAACAGGTCGATCGCATCTCCGATGATGATGGGGCGGTACAGCTCCAGCCCTGTGATCGCCAGCACCAACAGCAGACAGCCCGCCACGCCGGCACGGTATGGCCTTAAATAGGAAAACAGACGTCTTACTATATTATTGTTTTTCATGTCTTTCGTCCTCCTTATGCCTGCTCCAGCTGTTTTTCCAGCTGCTGCCTGTCATATATGGATTTATAGATGCCGTTTAATGCCAAAAGCTCCTCATGGGTGCCGCATTCCGCCTTATGCCCATCCTCCAGCACGAGGATCTGGTCCGCCTGCTGGATCGTGGAAATCCTGTGCGCAATCATGATCGTAGTCTTACCGGCTCTGTTTTCTTTCAAGTTTTTCAGGATCTGTTCCTCCGTATCCGTATCCACCGCAGACAGCGCATCATCCAGTATCAGGATGGGCGCATCCTTTAACAGCGCTCTGGCGATAGAGCTGCGCTGCTTCTGCCCGCCTGAAAGGGTCACCCCCCGCTCCCCCACCATCGTCCGGTATCCCGCGGGGAACTCCACAATATTGCTGTGAATACAGGCTGTTTTTGCCGCCCGGTATACATCCTCCCTGGTTGCGTTCTTCACGCCGAAGGTGATGTTGTTTTCCAGCGTATCGGAAAACAGGAAGTTGTCCTGGGGTACATATGCGATATATTCTCTGAGCGTTTTCAGAGGTATGGTATGTATGGGATGGCCGTCGATGGTGATCATATCCGACCTGGTATTATACATGCGCAGCAGCAGATTGGCGATTGTGGTCTTGCCGCTGCCGGTGCGCCCCACGATGGCGAGGATGCTCCCCTTCTCCACATGCAGGCTGATTTTGTCCAGCACCGCGACCCCCTCCTGATCCGGATAGGCAAAGGTCAGATCTCGGAAATCAATGGTTCCCTCCAGAGAATCAATCTCTTCGGTATCCTCCGTGTCAAAGACATCCGGTTTCTCCTCAAAGATGCTGTGAATCCGCTTCATGGAAGCAAAGCCCTGCGAGAAGTAGGTGATGCTCTCTCCCGCCGCCAATAACGGCCACACCATCATAGCGATATACTGATTAAAAGCGATAAACTGCCCCAGAGAGATGTCTCCCGTAAGCGCCAGCCATCCCCCGTACAAAAGCGTTACAAGGCTTGAAATACCGATCACCAGGTCAAGCAGCGGCATAAACAGCGCCTGTATCCCGGCCACGCGCAGATTCTTCCGCCTGTTTTTCTCATTCAGAGCGGCGAATGCCTGGAGCTCTTTTCGTTCCTGCACAAAGGCCTTAACCACCCGGATGCCCGATATGCTTTCCTGCACCCGGTCCGTCAGCTCCGAAAATGCCTCCTGCTTTTCCGAAAAACGGGCGTTTTGAAGTTTGCCATAATAATAGTCCCCAAAAGCGATCAGCACCAGCGGAACTAATGCGGCCAATGTCAGCTTCAAATCAATGGAAAAAATCATCTTGCACAGCACCAGCGCCATCATTGCGGTCGCATCAAAAGAAGTGATCACCGCAGGCCCCACCGCCACCCGCACCGCGTTTAAATCATTGGTAAATTTCGACATCAGATCGCCGGTTTTATTCTCATTGAAATAGCGAAGGGACAGACCTTCCAGATGGCCGAACATATCATCCCGCAGATCCCGCTCCACTTTTCTCGCGCTGCCAAACAGAAAAAAACGCCACAGAAAGCGGCCCAGTGCGATCACCGCTCCCAGGCCGACAATAAAGAAAACGCGCCTTAACACTCCTCCTGCGTCCATACTCCCCTGCTGCAGCCCGTCCGTAATCTCGCCGGTAAACTGCGGAATGAACAGATTGCAGATATCCACCACCAAAAGTGTCAGGATGCCTCCGGCATACTGCCATTTATACCTTTTTACATATTTTCCGATAAACCTAACCATTTTCATCTTGTTCACCATGTCCGTATCTTTCATGTTTTGCCGCTGCGATCTGCTCACCGCGGCAAACCAGTCTATTATAGCATTCGTTCAGATCTTAAACAAGCCAAAAAAAGCGTTACGGGGCGTCTGATGTTTACGCATCCGACGCCCCGCAGCGTTCTACAGCAGGAATTCCTGCCACAGCTTTTTAAAATAATCCATATATCCGGCCTCCCGCACATCCTCACCGGCCAGGATATCGATGCTGCCCAGCTCTTTCTCTCCAAGCCTGTAGGTCAGCGTTCCCACCTTATCCCCCGTCAGGATCGGCGCGGACAGATTTTCCTCATATGTCCACTCCTTCTCCACCGCCGAAAAGTCCTCTCCCGTGGTGCTTAGATAGGAAAAAACGCCGCCGTACTGGATGGTCAGATCCTCCTTAACGCCGTTTTTAACCGGCAGCAATGGCAGTTCGCCGGGAGCTTCATCCTTATACAGCCTGCAGTTGGAATACCCGAAATTCAGCAATGTGGCAGCTTCCGAAAACCGCGCCTTATAATCCGGTGCCGCCATAATTACGGCAATGAGCTCCACCCCGTTTCTCTCCGCCGCGGCCGACAGGCAGTATTTAGCCAGCGAGGTGGATCCTGTCTTCAGCCCGAAGCAGCCGTCAAACTGCTTAAGCAGCTTGTTGGTGTTAGCCAGGCCGAATTCACTGGTCCCACGGTTTGTAACATGGGTAATATTCTCCATCCAGATGCTGGAATACTGCCGGATCTGGGGATACCTGGTGATCAGTTCCCTGCTCATCAAGGCCACATCCCTGGCCGTTGTCAGATGAGTGGCGGAATCGGTGAGTCCGCAGCAGTCTTCAAATTTGGTGCCTGTCATGCCCAGGCCGGAGGCCCTTTCGTTCATCTGTCTGACAAACTCGGTCTCACTGCCGGCTATGTACTCCGCCATGGCCACACTGGCATCGTTGCCGGAGGCCACCACGATGCATTTGATCATCGTTTCCACCGTCTGCTTTTCTCCCTCTTCCAGAAAGACCTGTGATCCTCCCATGGATTTGGCGTATGCGCTGGTGGTGACTTCATCGGTCAGGCTGATCTTGCCGGCAGCCAGGGAATCGAAAATCAGAATCAGCGTCATGATTTTCGTAATGCTGGCCGGCCGCAGCTGCTCATCCGGATTTTTCTCATAGATGACGGTTCCGGTGGAAGCCTCCACCAAAATCGCGGAAACCGCCGTAATCCCCAGATCCGCATTCACCGGCCCGCTTACAGGGAATGCATCTTGGTCCGGCTGGCTGGCATAAGCAGCCATTGCTCCGGCAGGACCTGCGGCGATTGCACATACAGTAAGACACAGGATCAATAGGTATATTAGCTTGCGTTTCACGTAGACGCTCCTGTTATGCTTCATTACTTTAATTTATTCCGCTGCCCTGCCTGTCAGAACCTTAAAATCCAGAACTAATAGTCAAGAAAAAACGTGAATACATTCATCTGTTCGTCCATACTGTAGGAAACTCCCGAAACAGGCCGTTCTTTTGTGCTGCTTAACTCCTGTGCGCTGCGTATGAGTCTGTAGATGCCGGAATCCGTGATCAGATTATCCTTCGTTTCCTCTGCGGCATCAGGCGATGTCCGGAATGAAAACAGATGCTCCCCGTTCTCAAGCGCCGATCTGATCAGCTCCTCTATCCATCCATCCTCCCACTGCTCCATATACAGGCCTTCCCGGATATAATAATTATCCTTCCGGCTCTCTGTCACAGGCCACAAAAAATCGGGATCCGCCACATGGGTTTTCGCAAGATCTGCGGAATTCACCATCAGATACTGGTAATTGATTCCCTGATTTTCCATGCTTCCTTCCCCATAGCTGGGATCTCCCCAGGTCGCATCCACATAATAATACTCTCCGTCCGCAATCACCATATTCCAGGCATGGTTTCCCCGCGCCGCAATCTGCCCGGTCACCACCGTACAGGGGATTTCGAGCTTCTGCAGCAGATACTGCATGCCGGAAGCATAGCCCTGGCAGACCGTCTGGCGGCCGATAAAGGTGCTGCAAATATTCTGGTTATCCTCCGCTTCCAGATTATAATCCGTATTGAGTATGATATACTCATACACATATCGGATCTTTTCGTAATCATCCGCCCCTGCCGGCACACCGGCCAGGCATTGCTCTGTATAGAGATCGATCTGCCGCTGCCTGGCCTGGCTCTCCTCTTTTTCCATCGTATAATCCGGTTCAAATCGAATTTCGAATACATTGCCCCCTCTGGAGTACTGGGTCAGCGTATAGCCGCCCACCCAAAACAGTTCCGGATGGTCATTCTTTACTGCCTCAAAAACGTGCTGTATCCTCCCCTGATCCAGAATATTCAGCGGCGTATCGTGCAAAAATCCCGCTATCGCCCCATACATGATGCGATAACACTCACGCTCCTCACCTCTTAAGGAATCGTAGGCAAAATAATAACCCGAAAAATCCGGCTGTTCCTTCTCATGCGCATCTGTCATAACCGCTGACTCAAACGGCTTGTCAAAAGAGCCGTCCGGTGAGGTCTCATCCTCCCCGTAATCCGCTCTGCAGGACATACAGACGGTCAGCATCGCTATAAAACATGCAAGAAAAAACAACCGGATTTTTTTATTCATATACTGTCTCCAAACCGCTTATTCGCTGGTGCTGCGCGTCTGATTGGACGCGGCGCCGGCCGTTATCTGATAATAATAATCAGGGGTCTGGCTTAGAGTAACATTGTCTCTTCCGACCTGACGGACACTGAAGATATTTTCCCCGTCCTCTGACAGAGAAGCGTCCTTGACCACTAACAGATTATCAAACACAAACACCGTATCCAGGGGCTCATCATTCAGGAATACCCTGCTGTAGCTGTTAAAATTCTCGCCATAGATATAGGTGGTCTGCTGCTTCTGCTTGATCAGGCTGATGCTTATGGGGTGTATCCCCATCTGCAGATTCGTGGGCTGAAAGGTTGTTCCGTCTATGACTTCCTTATCTCCATAGAGCAGATCGTACTCGAGAAGCTTCATATTCTCAAGATAAGTCTCCTGCTGCTCCCCGTCCAGTTCCTGACTTAGATAATACTGATGATATCTTATCATACTTCCTACGGAAATGTCCATTTTTTTCAGCACGTATGCAGTCAGCTGATAGGCCTCCACATCCGAATCAGATTTTTCGAGATCGTAGTTGCTCCAGATGATATACGGCGTCTGGAAAAGGTTCTCATTGCTTAGCATCTCTTCCGACAGATTCAGTGAGGGCAGGTGATCCCCATACAGAACCAGCACGGTCTTTTCATCCAGCGCCGCAAGTTTATCCGTAAGAGTTTTCACAAACGCGTCCATCTCGTGAATCTGATTCGCATAATACTCCATCTGATACATGGACTCTTCGCTGTCATACCCCTCCACGGTAATCTTGCCCGGATCGGTAATCACTTCTTCTGTAGGATAAGCTCCGTGTCCCTGCACCGAAATCGTATAGATAAAATCTGCCCCTTCGGTCACCCGAAGCGTATCCAGAATCTCGTTTGTAAGCATCTCATCCTTCACCCAGCCGGTGGGATTGCGTTCGTAATTATCCATGTATTCGATAGGGGTAAAACTGTCAAAGCCAAGCTGTGAAAATACCAGATGGCGGTCATAAAAAGTGCCTTCGTTATTGTGGATCGCATGAGCGGCATATCCCAGAGTTTTTAAATCGTAGCTGACGCTCTCGCAGGTCACTTCCTTTAATACAGTTTTATACGGATATTCTCCCGGTCCGAAGAAATCCAGATTCATGCCCGTAATCACCTCAAACTCCGTGTTGGCTGTGCCAGCGCCTACGGAAGGCACACTTAAGTTTCCTGAAGAATAGCGGCTCATCAGCTCTCTGAAATACGGGATCGGGTCCTCCGAGAAGGTGAGATCCTTCACGGCGGTCGGATCAAAAAAGGATTCCAGCTGCAGGAAAATGATATTGGGCGTTGCCTGCTCCTTTTTCTCCGGTTCATGGATCACTGGTTCCTGTGAAGCTTCCGTGCCCGCAGATGCCGGCTCCTGTGTCTCGGTCTGTCCAGGGTCTTCGGCTTCCGTGCTCTCCACCGGCAGAATCTCCTTTTTGGCAATCGCATCAATGGTCTCCCGGCTGTAGGTGTCCGGCTTGCTGATGCCGGTATTTAACAGGCTGTTGCCAAAACAGTATGCAAAGCCATATTGATGATAAGCTTCCTGAAGGTTGCCAAAATTAGTGGCGAGGATGCCGGCCTTCATGCCGATGGTGGTGATGCCGTACAGAGCCAGCGCCAATACCGCGATCGATGCCAGCACCCGCGGATAGTTGACTCTTTCCTGCCATTTGGGCAGAATGCGGAACAGAAATACGCACCCGATTACAAGCAGTACGGCTCCGACTCCCAGAAGCACCAGCTGAAGCCAAGAAAAATAGGAATCCGCCAGTCCCAGCGCATATTTGATCAGACGGAAATCCACCGCTGTAAACGGTGTCGTCCGAAACACCAGCAGGATGGAATTGGTGATGCCCGCCAGCAGCCATACAATGCTGACCAAAGCCGCAGCAAACAGCTTTCGCTTAACCAGAAAGGAGACTGTGAGCGTCAGCCAGATCACCGCGCAGTTATAAAGAAAAATATGCGGGCTTAAAAAAACAAATTTCAACAGGCTAAGCAGGGACTTCCTGCTTAAGAATTCAATGAAGAGATTGATCAGCACCGCCAGCAGACACATGCTGAGCATATAATGGTTATGTATTTTTTCCGTAATCTTCGCTTTCATACTGACTCCCCTGCAGTCGACTGATTGTTTACCGTTTTTAGACATGCTTTAGTGTATCACACTTCAAATACATTTTGTATACATCTTTCTTACAATTTTATAAAACAGAATTGACAAAAAATTATGAAAATATCAGAACCTTACTTGCAATCCTGCATTATTTTCGCTATAATTAGACACAAAAATATAAGGAGACAAATGAGTATGAAAGACTTAAAACCACGTGACCTGCTGCTTAGCGTACAGCATCTCTTCGCTATGTTCGGCGCCACAGTACTAGTTCCACTGATTACCGGTCTGAATCCTTCGCTGGCGCTGTTTTCAGCAGGTATCGGTACTCTCATTTTCCACCTATGCACCAAGTTTAAGGTACCTGTTTTCCTTGGTTCTTCCTTCGCTTTTCTGGCCGCACTGACCGCTGTTATAAGGCCTGATGGAAGCACCATCATTCCGGAGAACATACCGTTGGCACAGGGTGGAATTATTTTTGCCGGTGTGGTCTACCTGATCTTCGCTCTGATCGCTTATTTCATAGGTGCGGAACAGATCAAACGGATCTTTCCGCCGATCGTGACAGGGCCCATCATCGTGATCATCGGCATCAATCTGGCCGGCACCGCTTTTAACGACGCTCTTGGCGGCGCCGATATCTCCGCCGGTATGACCGGACAAGCTGCGCTGAATCTGGGCATCGCGCTGTTCACGCTCCTGGTGGTCATCTGCTGTTCCATATTTGCAAAAGGCCTTTTTAAACTGATCCCGATTCTGATCGGTATCATCTCCGGTTATGTGCTCTGCATCATCCTGCAGCTTGCCGGCGTCTTTTCCATGGATTTCTCAGCAATTACAGCCGCATCCTGGATCAATATTCCGTTTAAGACGCTGGACGCCAACGGAGTCCCGTTTATGTCACTGCCGAAATTTGAGCTGGGCATCATCCTTTCCATCGCGCCCATCGCCATCGTCACATTTATGGAGCACATCGGCGATATCACCACCAACGGCACCGTGGTGGGCAAGAACTTCCTGGAAGACCCCGGCCTGCACCGCACGCTCTTAGGCGACGGCCTTGCGACACTTGCCGCAGGCCTGATCGGCGGACCGCCCAACACCACCTATTCGGAAAATACGGGCGTGCTGGCAACTACAAAGAATTATAACCCGACCCTGCTGCGCATCACCGCCGTGCTGGCAATCCTGCTGGGGCTGATCGGCAAATTCGGCGCCATCCTGCAGACGATTCCCGGACCTGTAAAAGGCGGAGTGGAATTGATGCTGTTTGGCATGATCGCCGCGGTGGGCGTGCGTTCACTGGCGGAAGCCAACATCGATTTCTCAATGAACCGCAATACGACGATCATCGGCCTGATTCTGGTATTTGGCCTGGGCATCAGTTCGATTGGCGGGCTGACCATTCACTTCGGCAGCTATTCCCTGAATCTGTCCGGTTTGTTTGTGGCAGTGCTGGTCGGTGTGATTCTCAATCTGATCCTTCCTGATACCAAGAAAAAAGTCGGCGAGTTAGGCTAAAAAAAGCATAGAAACGAGGTTAAGCATGAGTGAAAATGTATTTATCCTAAACCATCCTCTGATTCAGCATAAGATATCCATGCTGCGCGATATCCATACGGGGACCAATGAATTCCGCAAGCTGATCGAAGAAATCGCCACTCTCATGGGATATGAAGCGCTGCGCGATCTGCCTGTGGAGGATGTTCCTGTCACCACTCCCATTGAAGAATGCATGTCCCCTATGATCACCGGCAAAAAGCTGGCCATCGTCCCGATCCTGCGCGCAGGCCTCGGCATGGTAAACGGCATACTGGCTCTGGTTCCGTCCGCTAAGGTCGGCCACATCGGCCTTTACCGCGATCATGTGACTCATGAGCCCCACGAATACTACTGCAAGCTGCCGGATCCCATCGAGCTGCGCACCATCGTGGTGCTGGACCCGATGCTTGCCACCGGTGGTTCGGCGGAGGCTGCCATCGACTTCATCAAGGAGCACGGCGGCAAAAAGATTAAATTCATGGCGATCATCGCGGCACCTGAAGGCCTCGCCCGCCTTCAGAAAGCCCATCCGGATGTGCAGATCTATATCGGCCATCTGGACCGTGAGCTCAATGAGAATAAATATATCTGTCCGGGACTCGGCGATGCTGGAGACCGGATCTTCGGGACAAAATAGCATCCCGTAATTTTAAAACGGTAAAAGGCTGCCGTGAAAAATGGTTAAAATCATTTTTCACGGCAGCCTTCCCATTCTCCGTCACCTAAAAACAAACTGAACCAGTATCATATAAAGAGCCGTTCCTCCTCCAATGCTTAACAGGTTGTTGCGTTTCCATATATGAAGCAGCGCTACCGCAAGTATGCCTAAAAGCTCCGGAAGACCAAACGGAAACGCGGTCCAGCCGGTATTCCTGACACAGTATAAAACCAGTATGACCATGATCGCCGGCGGCAGTATGCCCCCTAGATATGTCACAAAGCCTGGCACCTCTTTTTTTCCGCCAAACAGCAGAAACGGTATGGCGCGAGTCAACTGTGTACAGAGCGCAGTCACCGCTACGATCAGGATCGCCTCCGATGCATTCATCTCTTCACTTCTCCTCTCATGTCACCAGCCGAAGGCTGATGACCTACGCACACTTCAGTGTGCTTCCTCTCCCTTTCTTCCGTCCAGCTTCGGCCTAAGAAGCATCAGAACGGTCACTGTTAACAGCAGTGCCGGCAGGATAAAATTATCCGGTCCGAACCAAAGTAGACTTGCAATCCCAGAGGCCGCCCCCACATATACCGGCACATGGCTGGCGTATGTATACCACTGTTCAATAAATATGACCACAAACAGCGCTGTCATCGCAAAATCAATGCCTGAAGTGTTAAAGGTGATCAGCTGTCCCAGTACCGAACCCAGCACCGAACCCAGTATCCAATAGGAATGGTTCAAAACTGCGATCCAGAACATAACCTTATTCTCATCCAGATCTTTTGGCGCGCGTTCGGCGCACAGCAGCGAATAGGTTTCATCCGTCAGGGAAAAGATCATATATGGCCTAAGCTTCCCCATCTTTTTAAATTTTTCAATAAAGGACAGCCCGTAAAATGCATGTCTGCTGTTGATCAGCAAAGTCATGACCGCTGCGGTAATAAGTCCCGTCCCTCCGCTAAGAAAGTTGACCAGGACAAACTGCATGGATCCGGCATACACGAACAGGCTGATAAAAAATGCCCAGACCGCATGGTATCCCGCCTTTTCCAGCAGCAGGCCGAAGGCGATGCCCAGGAACAGATATCCGAGCAGCACCGGAACGGTACGGACAAACGCATACTTGATCTCACTTCTCATAGTAACCCCTTTAATTCCTCCAGCACCATAAGATTTGCCGCGGCAACGCTGCAGGAATGTTCAAGGGACAGGGGCTTTCCGTCCGGCTGCACGGCTGCGCCCCCGGCTTCCGCTACAATCAGCATGCCTGCCGCATAATCCCACGGACTTAAGCCGTCCTCAAAAAAGCCATCCAGCCTCCCGCAGGCCACGTAGCACAGTTCCAGTGATGCTGACCCCAGGTGGCGTATATCGTGGCAGCGTTCAAATATGCTCTGCATCACCCGAAATGTCCGGTCCGTACTCTCCCTCATGCGGGGCGCAGTTCCGACGGAAATCAGGCCGGATGCCAGGGAAGGCGTACCGCTCACACGAATCGGTTCTCCGTTTAAAAAGGCGCCTCTTCCCGCCTCCGCCGAAAACATCTCACCGGTAAAGGGCTGATAAATTACAGCCTGTACAACAGTCCCGCGCTCTGCAAGGGCCAGGGAAATGGTGCTGTGCATAAAATCATGAATCAGATTCGTCGTCCCGTCCACCGGATCCAGAATCCATACACTGCCGTCAAAATTGATCTCCGAGTTGTCCTTTTCCTCCCCCATAAACTGGATATGGGGCCAATGCTGCCGAAGCGTTCCCTGAAGATACTCCTGCACCTGTGTATCCACCATGGTCACAAAATCCGTACTCCCTTTTTGAAGGATCTTCCCTGCCATCGTCCGGTCGGTAAATAATTCTCCGGCCTGCTTTATATAGGATATCACTTTTTCCATATCCGGTCTGTTTTCAGCCAATCTCATTTCCAACTGTTCGCACTCTCCTTTTTATAGCCATAAACTAATAGTAATTATAACTGACATTTTATATTTATCAAGCGAATTGCCAATTTATATTGCTTTTCCCCGACGAATCGGATAAACTAGTATCAAAATGTAACTGTGATAGCATGGGGGATTCGTTATGCCTATGGGAGATAACTACATAGAGAATATAAAAAAAATCTGGCGGCTGACCAATCCTCCCCAGGCAGAGGGGCTTTCCGGCGATGAGTTCTGCCGCCGGCTATGGCAGCAGTATGCTCAGGTGCGCAGCCTTTTTGATGATAATATCGATTATCTGAAGCAGGAAATTTTACCATATCTCACCCAGGATGCGGTGATACCGGAAGAGACTGAAGCCCAGCTGCTGGATTTCTGCACCCGTCTGGCCAGTCTGCAGGAGATGAAAACGGTGGATCGGATTCTCTGCCAGAAAATATACGAAAGCCTGCTGCGCTGTGCCCGCCTCCGAGGTGACCGCCAGGCCGTACTGCACTGTCTTAGGCAGTTGATCGTCCTTAACTACCATATGACCATACTGTTAAACCGAAGCTACATCGGGGAATTTGATCCGCTGTTTTTCCGATACAATGACGCTGCTCTAGCCTATGCCCGTGAGGTGAATGGGTATCTTAAACCGGAGATATTTACCGGTCTCTCCGATGTGGAAAAAGACCATGTGCTCATGGCCTCCCGCTATGAATTCCTGTTTTATCCTGGTTCCCAGCATAGCAGAAAATCACTTGAGGACAAAGTGGATGCCGCCAGACGTTCCCTGGATATTTCCAGAGACAGCTTTTACCGCAGCTGCTATCCCGGATTCGACTGGGATACACAGGAGGAGAGCTGCCTGTATTATGCGAGCATATGCGGTGAATATCTGGAGGAGGAGGGAAACGATCCCGCTATTTTAGACTTTATCCTTCAGGCCGCGCAGGATTTGACCCGCATTGTCCGCTCCCAAAAGCCGGATATGTTTATCGGGGAACGGGAGGCGGACATTCTTCTGGCCCGCATCCGCTATATAAGCAGGGAAATCGGGGAAGCAGAATATTTAAACCTGTTAAACAGTTACTATGATCTTCGCGATCCCGGTGACTACAGTTCAGAAGGGATTGCATGCAACCTGCTTACAGCCGCACAGATCAATGATCTGATCGCTCCCGGATCCAAACTAAGTCCGGACCGCTGCGGACAGCTGGCCCAGTTGTACCGTAACATTGCCAATTATGCACTCCACATGCCGAATAACGAGTGTCAGGAGCTGTTTCTGAACTATATGGTTGGCATCCTCTACGCATTCGCGGAAATACCGGAGGGCATCAGCTTCGCAAGGATGAGCAGCACCATCATGGCCAACTGCGCCCCCGCCGTATATATCCATTCACAGATGGTCGGGCAGATTGCCAAAACACTGGGAGAATATCTGATTGACCGCGAGCCCTCACGTTTCATAGGTATCTGCGGCTGCACCAGCACCAGTCAGGTGAAATTAAGGCGCGGCCGAATCGCCCATATGCTCTACGAATGCGGCCTCTATCATGACCTGGGAAAAATCGCTTATCTGGATATATTTAACATCATATCGCGCAACCTCTTTCCGGAGGAATTCGAGTTCATCCGCCTTCATGCCCGCGCAGGCTTTGAAATGCTGTCCCGCCATGACTCCACCCGTCCCTATGCGCAGGTGGCTCTGGCCCACCATACCTGGTATGACGGCAAAGGGGGATATCCGGAAGAGTTTGACCGCAGCACCTTAAGCTGTGCAGTTCTGACTGACCTGATCACGCTTGCGGACAGCATGGACGCCGCCACTGACAGCGTGCTGCGCAGCTATAATCCGGAGAAGTCTCTGGAGGAATTCATCCAGGAAGCCCGGGATCAATCCGGTACCCGCTATGCGCCCTACGCAGTCGATCTGCTTCGCGGAGACGAGCTGTTGAGCGAGCTGAAAAAAGTGCTTTCAGACGGGCGGGAAGAAGCCTATATGTGCACCTACAGGCTGTACCGGCGTCAGATTCGTGAACACGGCATAAGTGCGGAGGACGCCGAGCAGGCTGCGGCTAACGAGACATCCTCCAATCCGGAGGAAGATCTTCAGTATACCTTTGGACAGCTGTTTTCGCAGTTTGAGAAGTCGGAAGATGTCTGTGAAAAACTGCGCCTGCTGATTCTGCGCAGCTATGGAAATGACTACGTGCTGACAGAGGGCACGGACCGCTTTATAGAAATCGCTGCCCGTAAGGGATATGTATACAGCCAGGCGGTGGGCTACGCCATGGAATTCTGGCGCACCTATACACTGGATATGAATAAAGCCATGGAGTTTAACAGCCGCGGCCTGGAAATTGTACGCCGTGTGCCCGATTATAGACAGACCGAAGGATATCTTTCTCTGATGAATAACGCTATCCTCGGCTACAGCATTCTGAAGGATTACGCCCGAGCCTACCAATGCGCCATGGAAATCCTGATGATCATTGACGGCAAAGAGGACAAGATGAACTTCTACTATGCCATGCTCAACAATACCTCCATCATCCTGTCCGATGTGGGGCTTCTTAATAAAGCGCGGCTACAGTTGGAAGAGAGCATGGCAAATCTAAGCCATCTGACCGCTCAGAACGTAATTGCAACCCAATATCGCTATGCTGAAATTCTTATGGCGCTGGGCGACTATGGAAAAGCCCAATCCATTTTTCTGGAGATGATCTCCGGGAAACGCAGGGAAGGGCGTGTGGAGGACTGGCAGATCATTCCCCGCCTGGTCCTGCTCTCATACCGCAAAAGAAACGGCATTGGCATCGATTACTGGTATCAGGAGCTGGAAACGGTCCTTGAATCCACGGATCCGCCGGACTTGATGAACACAATGTCATCTTCGCCCGAGCGGTCTATCACTGCTGGCACGGAAACTATGAGATGGCTGACCGCTGTTTTACACAGCTGCTTGCCCAGCAGGAGGAATCCATGCTGGATCAGAGCACGCTGCTTCGCGATGCGGCGGCATTTTATGACAGTTGGGGAGAGATAGAAAAATCGCATTCCCTGTATATACAGCTGGATGAAATCCATCGGGCTTCGATGAAGGTGGTGGATGCCATCACTGCAGCCGAGACTGAAGCGATGCAGCAAAAAGCCTCACAGTATGCTTATGAACGGCTGTTTAAGCAGTTGCAGCAGACATCCGGCCTGATTCAGAAGCTGGTTTCCGCGCTGGACTATCAGAGCATCCTTCTGATCCTGATGAGGGAACTTCCGCTCATACTGCCCGTGGACGATCTGCTGCTTCTGATCCGTTCGGCAGTAACCGGCATGCTGTCCGTATACCCCGCAGATGAAGGGAAGAAAGCTCAGATCTCCGATGCGCATCCTCTGCTGTTAAAGTACCGGGACAGCAAATCGCCGCTGATTCTGGCCTCCAACCGGATGATCCGCAGCATCTTCAGGGAATCCCATGAATCCGATCAAGGTTCGCTGCTGTTTGTGCCGCTGCTCTATCAGGATATGAATCTGGGCTACCTGCTCCTCTACAGCGCCCAGTATGCGGCTTATGACCGCGGGAACTGTGAAATTATGAATTCTCTGGCCACCGGTATCAGCAACGCTCTCGAAAACATCAGCCGCTATGCCCAGGCTGTTTCACAGGCAAACCACGATCCTTTGACGGGCATCCAAAACCGGAACGGATTTTTTGTGGAAGCCCAGAATCTGCTGGAATCCAGGGAGGATGCGGGTGGTCTGGCCGGTTATGGCCTGTATATGATTGATATCGACGATTTTAAACGGATCAACGACACATACGGACACAGTACCGGCGATCTTGTTCTCAAAAAGATATCGGAGATTTTAAACGGCATATGTGAGGGCGCCGTAGCGGGCCGGTACGGGGGCGAAGAATTTGTCCTGCTGCTGCCACTGCGCGAAGATGCACAATTGGCCGGCATTGGGCAACAAGTCTGCTCTCGCTGCGCCGGTCATATTTACTTCGAAGGCCAGCAAAGCCCGATCACCGTCAGCATCGGTGCCTGCCGCCTCATAGACGGCCAGGATATAAACGCCGCGCTGGAACAGGCGGACATGCAGATGTACCGGGCAAAATCTTCCGGCAAAAACCGGGTCTGCATTTCATAAAAAGGAGCTGTCGCACCAGAAAAATCATCATAGGTGCGGCCCCCGGCAAAGCCGGGGGCCGCATCTTTCTACAGATATCTGGCGGTCACGCTGGCCGCCGAACGTTTCATTTCTTCCGGAGTTCCCTCATACAGCACATATCCTCCGTTCTCTCCGCCCACAGGTCCCAGATCAATCACCCAATCGCTGTTTCTTATAATCTGCTGATTGTGCTCCACCACCACAACTGTGCTGCCGCTATCCACCAGCCGGTTTAGAAGCTTCAGGAAATGATCTATATCCGCTGGGTGCAGCCCTGTGGTAGGCTCATCCATAAGATAGAGGTTATGGCGTGTTCTGCCGCTGCCGATCAGTTCTCTGGCGAGCTTCAGCCTTTGCCCCTCACCTCCCGACAGCGTGGTCAGGGTCTGTCCAAGCTGCAGATACTTAAGGCCCACTTCCGTGAGCAGATTTAATGCTGCCATGATGCTTTTATGTCCGTTAAATACTTCCGCCGCCTCCTCGACGGAAAGATCCAGAACTTCCTTTACGGATAGCCCCTTATACCTCACTGCCAGCACTTCTTCGCTGAAACGGCTGCCGTGGCAGCAAGGACAGGTGATCTCAGTATTGGAAAAAAACAGCATATTGTTTTCAATATACCCGAGCCCGCCGCAGGTTTCGCATCTGCCCCCCGGGGTATTAAACGAGAAATGCTTTGCCGTAAGTCCTGCCTCTGCCGCCTCACGTGTCCTGGCAAAAACCGAACGGATTTCCGAATAAACATCGGAATACGTAGCCACATTGGAACGTCTCATTCTGGCAAGTGCAGACTGTTCAATCCTGACGATATCGTCAAACTTTTCCAGTCCTGTCACGCAGTTATGTGCCGTGCCCTGCCTGCCCTTAGCGAGCACCTCAAAGACCAGTGTGGATTTGCCGGATCCCGAGGGGCCAGTGACAGACACAAAACAGCCCGTGGGAATATCCACCGAAATATCTTTCAGATTAAAAAGGTCTGCATGTTCTATATGAACGCTGCCAGACGCCGTACGAGATATATGCCGGTTTGCAGGAGGCTTAAGGAGATAGCGTCCGGTGACAGAGCGCTTCTCTCTCCGGATGTCTAGAAGCGTGCCGGCGGCCACCACTTCTCCGCCGTATTTTCCGGCTCCCGGTCCTATATCAATGATTATATCCGCAGCCGCCATCACATCCATATCATGTTCTATAATAAGCACCGTGTTCTCCTGATCACGCAGCTTTTTCAGTATCCTGATCAGTCCCTCCGTATCTTTTGGGTGCAGTCCGGCCGTCGGCTCATCCAGGATATAGATCACTCCGGACAGATCCGAATCCAGCGCGGCAGCCAGTTTCAGCCGCTGCTGCTCCCCTCCGGACAGCGTTATCATCTGCCGGTCCAGCGTTAGATAACCGATTCCAACATTGATATACCGTTTTAGTTTCGTTTCTATATCCCTAAGATATGCCTCAACGAGTTCCAGCCTTCTTGTGTCGAGCGAGTCCCTTAGCCCGCATACCCACCGACAGAGCTTTTCAAGGGAATACTCTGAAAGCTGGGGCAGGCGGATGCCGTTTACCATCACATCACGTCCCGGATTGCCGAGCCTCTCGCCCTTGCACTCCGGGCATTCCACGGTGTCGAACCAGGCATCCAGCTGCCTTAAGTCTCCTTTTTTTTCTGCCAGGCGCCGCCACAATATCGGATAGATCCCTTCAAATCTTCCCTCTGCCGCTGTTTTAGGCACTGTACGGATGCCGAATGCCTTCCTTACCTCCTCACAGCCGGCTCCGTTGTAGAAAATTGCTTTCTGCAGACTGCTGTACTGACAGACCGGCGTATCGGCAGCCGGCAATATGCCGAAATGTCGAAATGCATTAAATAAAACGGAGATCTGGTATTTACAATACTGCTTCTCAAAGCAGCGTATAGCGCCGTTTTCCGGGGAAAGCGACTCATCGACGACCGCTTCTTTTCTGATGCTGTGCACTCTGCCCAACCCTTCGCAGGCCGGGCATGCCCCCTCCTTTGTATTAAAGGAGAAATCGGTCCTTGTAATCTTATGCATCCTTTTCCCGCATCTGCTGCAGTACATATAGACATAAAAATCATTGCCGTTTTTTTCGGTTTCCTCAATGCAGTCCGCTGCCGAGATCGTGCCGCCGCAGTACGGGCAGGTCCGGACACCAAGCTTTTCATAGATCATCCTAAGATCCGTGTATACATCCGTCCTGGTTCCCACCGTCGAACGGGGATTCCGGTTGCTTTCCGTCTGCGTAATCAGCACCGCAGGTGAAGCGCCTCTGATTTTCTCCACCCCAGGCTTATGGATCCCCTCCAGGGACAACGCTTCCAGATACATACGCTGGCATTCATTAAACAGTACGTCCAACAGCAGTGTTGTCTTGCCCGAACCGGATACTCCCGTGAACACCGCAAGCTTATGTTTTGGTATACTAAGTGTAATATTTTTTAGATTACCCTCATGTGCCCCGATTATTTGTATATCCGCCATTCTGCCTCCTTTGAAATTTTCTTTGATCTATTATACAGATACTCTGGCACTTTTACAATGGCCGGACAACCCTGCAGTACATTCTGCCCGCTTTGGCATATACTATATCAGACCTGAAACAGGTCAAATAAACTATGGGGGAAAACAAAATGGGTGTTAATATTTCCAATAAAACGGTCAGCACTGACCGAATAGATTGTACCGGTTCACTGCAGGTAACTCTGGCTCTTTCCGCCTCACCGGATATCAGCAGCCACCCTACTGATATCGTACTGATACTTGACCGGTCCGGAAGTATGGCCGGCAGCCCTTTGGCCAATCTGAAAAAGGGCGCCAAAAAGTTCATTGATATCATTGATGAAGCAACCGACGGCTCACAGGATGGCAATATCGGTTCCGGAAGCAGAATCGGCATTGTGAGCTTTTCAGATACAGCCACGCAGAATACGCAGCTCATCACATCGGTAGCCGCTCTTAAAACAGCTGTCGACAGCTTGAGTGCCGGCGGGTCTACAAACCATGCGGATGCATTTACCAAAGCGACGGAACTGTTCAATCCGCAATCTACCAACGCCAGGGTCATGGTCATGTTCACCGACGGCAAGACCACTGCCGGTCCGAATCCGAATCCCATCGCGGCGGCCGCACGAGCGGCCGGGATCATCATCTACTGCATCGGGCTGGTGGGCGCTGACGGAATCGATGTCTCTGTCCTGAACGAGTGGGCCACTGATCCGGACACGTCCCACGTGGCCGTAACACCCGATGATGCACAGCTGGAAGATCTGTTTGCCGATCTCGCCGCCAATATATCCAAACCGGGCGCTACCAATATAGTCATTAATGAAGTAGTCACTCCGAACTTCATCATCACCGGCGTCCAGACGCCATCCAAAGGAATCGCCAGCCTTCTGACCAGCACCGCGCTACGCTGGACCATTGACGAGTTGGGCACCACTGCCAACGAGGGCGCATCCTTAAGTTTCTTTGTAAAACACGTTACCGGCACCTCCGGCACAGAACCCGTAAACCAGTCCATCACTTATACGGATACGGAGCATAACCAGGTTGTTTTCCCTGCCCCGACCGTTGAAGTAGACTGCGGCATTGTCATAGAGCCGGAAGCATGTCCGGAACCGATCGACATCACTGTCGGTGAATGCCAGGATTCTATCGAATATGAAATTGGAGACGCCTATCTGGAATCACTCGGGCGAATTCTGCAGCTCGACGTGAACATCAGAAATGTCTGCCCCAACAGACGCGTCGCCCTCGGCATTATTCTCACCGAGGTAGATCCACAGGGCAACGAATATCCCCGTGGCATGAAAACCATCACCGTGCCGGCTCATCATTTTCCCACCTGCCGGGATGTGCTTGTCAGATGTATCAAATTCGTGCTTCCGGAAGACCTGGACGTCTCCGGCGGGTCTCCTGAAGCAATGTGCAATTCCAGGAATTTCAGGGCACGTGTAATCGCTCATAATATAGATACGGATTTCCAGTGCTGTGGATCTGTCATCTGATCAAATGTACCGGGCCGCCCCAGGGCAGCCCGGTATTTCACGGTATGCCACTATTCTGTGCCAAAAGCTGCTACAGTCTGCCATTGGCATAGACTTCTCCTACGGGTATGCCGAAAGGCTCCCCATTCTGTGCTTCTTAGAAAAGAATTTTCGGTCTATTTTACAGGAAACTGCCGATGAAATGGCAGAAATGTTTCGTACACAGGGGCTTTAGGCAGTGATATCCTGGGATGACGCCCCTGTTTGCAATCATCAAAATATAAAATTACTCCTCACTGCCATAACCGGCTGTGAGGAGTTTTATGTTTTATGCCCATTCAAAATTTTCTTTACCTGCGCCAACTTCAAAATGATATTTTCCAATGCCAAGGTCAATGCCAGCAAAATGACCGCTGTCACAGGTGATGGCTACCTTGTTACCATCACCCTTGACCATATATGCCCGTTTGTTCAAAGCGGCAGGCACGTAAAGCAGAGCATCAACGCCATCAATAAGCCATTGGGCGTCATGCCACTGGGTGCAGGAATACGCGTAGGAAAAAGAAAGATTTAAGAACAGAGCCGCTAAAGCGACACTGTGGGTTTAGCGCTTTGTTCACACAAAAGGAAACGCCGGGAGCAGTATCAAGAGTGTGATGCAGTTCATTCATTTTACCCTTGACACTGCTTTCCGGCTTTTGCTATGTCCTTGTTAACTAGTATTTTTCCGGCACCCGAATATTAGCTACATTACGAAACTTATATTTTTCTATCATATTCTTCTTCATACGACTCAAATTGTAACGGTAACAATCTGCTATGCCATCCGCAAAGGAGTCTACATTCCCTTCCCTTAACTGCTGAAATGCAATAATGACTTGCTTGTTGAGATATGAAATTGTACGTTTCTTGGACGGATAATAAGCAAAATGATGCCCCCATTCAAGAAGATGATTGGTTTCAGATAATATAACATAGAAAGGTTCTAACGTGGTATGTTTCATTATGGTTTTCAAAATATCTGCTAAATAAATAGAGCCAGGAGAAGTAAATCTGTTTGCTAACTCTTCCAGTTCTGCTTTCGTAAACTGCGGAGCTGCAACTAAAGCTGCTGGACGAATAATCAATACCATTAGTTGTAAGGCATGAAGGTAACGCAAAGATTTTTCTACATACCCGGTATTAAGCGCCAACTGATGAAGTTTAGTATCATCCGGTTCTATAACTATAGTGCCTTTACCATTTAGCGTCTTTACGAAACCTCTCTGTTCGAGTTCTGACAAAGCTTTTCTGACCGTTGATATAGAGACATCATACTGGCTAGCCAGTTGCTTTTCATATGGAAGAAATATTCCCATAGGGTATTTACCAAGACCGATTTTAAGATTTATGTCATCAACAATTTTTGAGTAATAATAATCCTGACCACGCATGGGATTCCACGAAAACCTCAAACCAGTTTGCGAAGGACATTTTGGTGTTGTCTCTGACAGGTAATTTAACGTATTTTCAATAGAATCCGTAAGTTTTTGGTACATATTTGATAACTGATTGTACTTTGTGAGTGGATCATCGCCTTTTAATACATCAATAATAACACCGGTTACAGATGCAGATCCCGGAAAAAAGTGGTTGGAGAAATAGGGACAATCTTTAGTAAAAAATGCCAGCTTATTATAAAGGCAAAATGTAGAATATAGTTCGCTGAATAAAGAATTCCCACCGATTCTTAATACATCATGCCCTAATTTAGAGGAAGGACGCCATCCATCGGCGGTATGTCCTAAACGCAATGCTTTCACAGCCTGTTTATAGTGAGGCAGTACCTCCACATCACACCCCTGCAAAGCAAAAACCCAAAGTGAAGGAAGTATTAGAGCAAAAGTTTGATATACCTGTAAAATGCTTTTCTTTTGTTTTAAAACCTCAAAAACAGCGTTTGATGTATTAAAAGCCTCTTTTGTTGAAACAACAATCGGTACAAGGCGAGGCTGAATATCAATCAATCCTTCCTCCCTCAACATGTCAAAAACGCGGTTAATCGTATATCTGCTAACATGGAATTGTTCGCAATACATCCTTGAAGATGGCAAGGCATTTCCTTGAGGTATCTGCCCATCCAAAATGCTCTGCTTAATTTCGTTATATACAAATGAAAATTTTGTTTCTTGTGGTTTCATAACTCATCTCCTATTTGTGTGATTATATCATGATGCGCTCATTTTGTCAGTAAAAAAGATAAAACCTATTTGTACACCTTACCAATATAGATATTGCCAGCTTGTAGAAATAACAGATATAATAAAACCGTAAAAATATAAGAAAGAGTTTAAGAACCATGGAAAAACAAAAAATTTTAATTGTAGACGATTCAGAAATGAATCGTGCTCTTTTAGTGGATATTTTAGAAGATCAATATGATATTGTTGAGGCTGAGAACGGTGTAGAAGCAATTTCCCTTCTTTCAAAGCAAAGAATAGATTTCTCCCTTCTGCTTCTGGACATTATGATGCCTAAAATGGATGGATTTGAAGTATTAGCCTACATAAACAAATACCACTGGAATGACACCTTCGCTGTTATTATGATATCTGCCGATGATTCTCCAGCTAATATAAAGCGTGCCTATGACTTGGGGGCTTTCGACTACATTAGCCGTCCCTTTGATTCGGCTATTGTCCAACGTCGAATTTCTAATACGATGTTTTTATATGCACGCCAGCAGTGTCTTGAAAAAATTATCGCAGAACAATTTCAGGAGCAGGAAAAGAATAATAAGCTGATGATCTCAATCCTATCTCATATTGTGGAATTCCGTAATGGAGAGAGCGGCATGAAAAATATACCTTCCTGTCCCGCAAACAACGTCATTTGCAATTATTATATATTGATTCGCTAACTAGAGTCTATAACCGGCGCTATTATGACGAGCATTTTCGAGGTGCAGATGATGTTCAGGCAATGGTTGTAATAGACATGGATAATTTTAAGCATATCAATGATAAATATGGTCATGACGTTGGCGATATTGTGTTGCAAAACATTGCACAAACTATCTTATCATGTGTACGAAAAACAGATGCTGTGATCCGATATGGCGGCGATGAATTTGTAATTATCTTTTTTAATATACCTGCCGATATATTTGAAAAAAAACTGGAGAAGATCCGATTCTCTATCGATTGTATAACTATTGACGATTATCCCGAACTGCATATGTCTGTAAGCATAGGCGGAGCATATGGAATAGGAACTCCAAAAAAGCTCTTTAAGCTTGCGGATAATATGATGTATCAATCAAAAAACACAAAGAACAAAGTGAGCATATGTTTTCTGGACGAAAAAGAGTGTATCACAGACAATGTTTAAAAAGGAGGAATCTCGATTATGAATCTAAAAGATTGTTATATAAAATTGGGCGGTGATTTTAATGAAGTTTTGGGTAGACTGCGGCGTGAACAAATCATTCAAAAATTTATATATAAGTTTCTGGACGATAAAAGTTTTCTCTTGTTTGAAGCGTCTATGGAAAATAAAGACTATGTTGAGGCTCTTAGAGCCATTCATACACTCAAAGGAATTTGTCAAAATCTTTCTTTTACCAGACTGTTTGAAAGTAGTAGTCTGGTAACAAAAGCATTAAAAGAAGACGATTGGAATAAGGCTCTCGATATGATGCCGCAATTATCAAAGGACTATTATGAAACAATTGATGTTATTGTAGATTTTAAGAGCACCCAGGGGGAATAACGTCAATGGGAAACAATAAAAAGAAGAATTTTACAACGCGTTTTCTAATATGCAGTTTCATTGGGCTTTTGGTCTTTAGTATTATCATTTTCAGTCTGCTCGGGGTCTATATGAGTCGGAAAAGTAAAAATACCGTTTATGAAATTGGGAATATTTATATGTCTGGAATGAATGAACAGATGTCCAGACACTTTGAAACTGTGATTAAGCTGCGTTTTGATCAGGTTAGCGGTATTATTTCTGTTGTCTCAACAGATAGCAATGATAGGGCGAATCTATATGAGGAACTCATTTACAGGACACAGGTTAGGGGATTTGACTATTTAGCACTTTGTTCTGCCGATGGAAATTTTCAGACGCTTTATGGACAGGCAATTCGACCACTTAATCCAGAGCCTTTTGTAGAAGCACTATCAAAGGGGGAACAAAGAGTCGCTGTAGGCATTGATTCTGCTGGAAATGAAGTGGTATTGTTTGGCGCTGACGCTGATTATCCAATGCACAATGGCGACAAAAGCACTGGTTTGATCGCGGCCGTTCCTCTGGAGTACATAACTGATTTCCTTTCCTTAGAGGATGAAGATTCGTTGATGTATTATCATATTATCAGGCCAGATGGTAGTTTTGTAATACAGAACTCCAACACTGAGCTATGGTACTTTTTTGAACAACTCCAAAAACAGCTTGATTCTACAGTAAATGAGTTATCTGTAGAAAATTCCATTAAAGAGTTTGGTGTTGCACTAAAAAATCATGAAGAATTTGCCACAACATGTGAAGTAAATGGTGAGGAACGGCAAATATACGGTATATCATTACCCTATTCTGAGTGGTATTTAGTATCGGTAATGCCTTATGGGATATTGGATGATGCAATAAACAATCTAAGCAGCCAGCGTATGTTCATGACATTATTGTCCTGTGCTTCTATTTTGATCATTCTGACTTTGATTTTTCTTCGGTATTTCTCCATAACCCGTTCTCAGGTGCATGAATTGGAGGAGGCCCGGCAGGCGGCTCTTGAAGCGAACAAAGCCAAAAGTGAATTTTTAGCAAATATGAGCCATGATATTCGTACACCTATGAATGCAATCGTAGGCATGACCGCGATTGCCACTGCCCACATAGATGATCGGAAACAGGTACAGAATTGTCTTAGAAAAATTACATTATCCAGTAAACATCTATTAGGCCTGATCAATGATGTTTTAGATATGTCTAAAATTGAAAGTGGAAAATTAACTTTAACAACAGAACAAATTTCATTAAAGGAAGTTGTTGAAGGAATCGTTAATATTATGCAGCCACAGGTTAAGGCAAAAAAGCAAATCTTTGACATACATGTTGAAAATATCCTAACAGAAGATGTGTGGTGCGACGGTGTCCGCTTAAATCAGGTTTTGCTAAATCTCTTGTCAAATGCAACGAAGTATACACCTGAGGGCGGTTCGATACAATTATCCCTTTCTGAAGAAAAATCTCCGAAAGGCGAAAACTATGTCCGAATTCATATCAAGGTCAAAGATAACGGAATTGGTATGTCACCAGACTTTCTTAAAAAAATATACGAATCCTATAGCCGTGCGGATGGAGCCAGAATACATAAAACTGAAGGTGCCGGTTTGGGAATGGCGATTACTAAGTACATTGTGGACACTATGGAAGGAACCATCGATATACAAAGTGAGCCTGATAAGGGTACCGAATTTCTTCTTACGTTTGATTTTGAAAAAGCGGTTGCACTGGAAATGGATATGGTTCTCCCCCCTTGGAATATGCTGGTGGTTGATGATGACGAATTGTTATGTAAGACAGCCATTGGGGCACTAAAATCCATTGGAATAAAAGCTGAATGGACATTAAGCGGAGAAAAGGCGATAGAACTGGTAATTCAACACCATAAAAAGAGAGATGATTATCAAATCATTCTATTAGATTGGAAACTGCCAGGCATGAATGGGATTCAGGTTGCAAAAGAAATCCGACGTAATTTGGGCGATGAAGTACCGATTCTGCTGATTTCTGCATACGACTGGAGTGAATTTGAAGCGGAGGCTCGTGAAGCGGGTATTAGTGGTTTTATCTCCAAGCCCCTTTTTAAATCCACGCTGTATCATGCTTTGCGCCAGTATATGACCATTGAAACGGAACACGACCAGTCATCGAACCAAACGATTGATCTATCCGGTCGCCGTATCCTGCTTGCCGAGGATAATGAACTAAACTGGGAGGTTGCGAAAGAATTGCTATCTGATTTGGGCGTGGAACTGGATTGGGCAGAGGATGGCCAGATATGTCTGGACAAGTTTCAAAATTCACCTGAGGGATATTACGATGCCATTCTTATGGATATACGGATGCCACATATGACAGGATATGAGGCTACAAAGGCAATTCGGGGAATAAATCACCCAGATGCTTTATCTATCCCAATTATTGCTATGAGTGCGGATGCTTTTTCTGATGACATACAGCATTGCCTGGAGTGCGGTATGAATGCCCATATAGCAAAGCCGATTGATGTTACAGAATTGGCCCGCTTATTAAAAAGATATTTAGCAGAAATCTAACCCTAACAGGGGCTGTCACACTAATCAATTAGTGCAACAGCCCCTTGCTTATTCATTTTTTTGCCACATAATTTCCTCTATTTATTTTAGGTGAACACCCGCTGGGGGTGCGTGATCAGAAGGGCAAGAATATCAAATTCATAAAACGCTTAGGTTTCTATATATTGGCCTGTTTTCGGAAATGCTGTTTATGGTGATGATAACATACATACCCGGTTTCCCTGGAGAATATATAATTTATAAGGTTCCTTTTTTCATAACATATTCTGCAAGATACTTTTCCGCCTCGTCTGATGAGAAAAAATCATGTTGCTCTCCGGTTATATATCGAACAGCATCATTCCATTCTTTCACGCTGAAAGTATCAGGGGGCAGCTCTCTCAGTGCATGATGTACAGCCAAAAAGTTGTTTACCCGATGTAGATCAGACAAATACATGCAGCCTGCTTTTGCAGACAAGTAATCCAATAATTCCATTGATTCCACCAAATGTGTTACCTCCTGCTTGTTCAAATCAGATATACGGTAATACGGTAAAGAAGTTCTTGTGCGTTGGCTTCTAATCCATACTGTACAGAGTTCGGCATATCCCGCATCAGGCCGTTATACAGGGTCTCCCCTTTTTCAGGCAGCTCAATTTTTATGTGTAATACTTCTGCCAGGACTTCATAACCGGGGCGAATATCCGCATGATAATAAAGGGTGATGGCCTTTTGATGGGAAACCTGAATATTAAAATCCTTTGATACAGAATCTCCCGGAAACATATTCTCCACAAAAAAAGGCACATTTTTGCTGGCATCAGCCCCCAGCAGTTTTACGCCTTCACTGCCCGAATCAGCTGCGAAAGCTGTGGTGGTCATTCCAATCAGGAGTATTATCGACACCAGCAGGCCGCTGATTCGTTTCATCACTTTGTTTTTCATACGGTACTCTCCAATCTATCTGCAAAGCTGCATTGCAGGTACTCATGCAGCAGGCTCATGAGCTCTAAGCCGCTGCGAAAAACAACATCCCATTTTCCAGCCCGAAGGCTCGTCTGCCGCGAAGCTCGTACTTACCTAAGTCCTTAAACGCTCTTATCCTTGCAGATTCATCCATTTCTATAAAAGGCGCAGCATCTTTTTTACCCTTTCCCGATGGATTCAATGTCCGACGTATCAGGAAAGGCTGGGGATAATTATTATACTTCGGCGCCTTTGGCGTCCGCGGAGACCCCGGCGGCAAAATCTGATCGCGCTTCTTGACAGAAAAGACGCTGAAATCCTGGCCAAAATCCACGCTATGGCCATTCTCAAACTCGCAACAGAGATAATTGAGAAGTGCATTTACTACGAAGGGCACGTTTTCCCCATCCTGCCCAGTTGCTTCACAGCAAAATTTTACGGCTTCCTGTTGCACTCATCTCACCTCGTTATAATTGAACAGAACAAAAGACTCGTCATCCAACAACCAGCGGGGAAAATTAACTCTCTTACATCGGCTGCCATACGTTTTGCATTAAGGCCCTTAGCTTTGCGAATTCCATCTTTCGATGGGGTTGCATTTGAGTTTTTCATATAAAGTTTGGTTTCATACCTGCATCCCTTACAGGCAAAGCACATAATTTACATTATGTAGTGAACTTGCTGTCTGCATTAGAAATACATATATGATATAACCTAAATTATATCACCTAAGCTTATAAAAATCAAGCGATTTTCGCAAACAAAAAATGTTCCCTAAAACTTAATAAGTAGCATTAGTTCTTATAAAGGCAGCAAAAGTACGCCCTCCATGCTTTTTTGAAAAAATAGCCGAGAGCGTGCTTTCGTGCGCCTTTTTTACTGTAACTCCCATTCATCATATTCCATTTGCAACGATTCTTGATGTGGGTTCACTACATAATGTAAATTATGTAGTGTTTTTTTGACTTTACCGCTAGACTACAAGTCCCAGCCGTTCAATTTTTCGGCGGTGTTCTATACCTGTGGTCATGATATAGATTCGGGTGGTTTCTATATTACTGTGACCAAGGATGTCCGCAAGCTTAGCAATATCCTTCTCAATTCCATAAAAAGTCCTGGCAAAAAGTTTGCGTAAATTATGAGGAAACACCTTGCTGGCTTTTACATTAGCCACCTGGCACAGTTTTTTCATTTCAGACCATATATTACTTCGATTCATAGGTTTTCCGTTTTTGGTACGGAAAATCACGCCGCTTTGTATGCCGGATTTATGAGTAAAGACAAGCAGCTTCTTTTTTAAACTTCCTGGAACGAGAATGGTTCGTGTCTTTCCTTTGCAGGAAATCACAACCTCACCTTGTTGTACTGCCTCCACGGTAAAATATTGAAGTTCCGATACTCGTATGCCGCAACTACAGATCGTTTGTAGCAGTAGACAGAGCCGTGGGTTGTTCCGTGCTGCTTCTACCAACCTGAAATACTCCGCTTTGGTTAACTCCTTTTCCTCTGCAGAATAGATACAGCGCTGTGTTCTTAAAGTTTTTACGCGGCACTCGGCGCAGTTCAAAAAACCGAGTAAGTTATTGATGGACGCCAGCATGGAATTGATACTGCGCACAGCGTAACCCTTTTCTACAAGCCCTTGCTTGTATTTCATTACCCTTTCTTTCGTAATTGACTGACCTGCCAAAAAAAGATAAAAAGCATGTGTATCGCGGATATACTTTTCCACTGTCGCCGCACTTTTTTCTTCTTGGCACAAGTGTTCCCGAAAGCATTCTATATCTGCTTTGAATAATTTTCTATTTCTCATATCTACTACCTCCGTAAACTGTAAATAAATTTCTGCTTATATATTTCACCGTTATTTTATCCAATTTACAATTTAACAGTCATAAAAAATGATAGGAACATGCGGAGGTTCAGATATTGTTTACTTATTTTAAAAACAGAGAAGCAAATGATAGCATTTATGTAGGTGCAAAAAGAAAGAGATGGATTTTACTCCATCTCTATGTATCCGATTCCTGCTTTCTGTCAAGCGAAAAAAAAGAATCACGAATAAAGCAAGGCTACATGGAAAAAGGCATCCTTGTGGTCTTTGCTATGGTACTTCAAATTTATAAACGACGCTGACAACATTTTTGATATATTCCAGGCCATCCGGTGTTATCTTCAATTTCTTCCGCAGATTGCTCACATGGTTGCTTACCGCATTGCGTGAGTAACAGGCAGCATCCTCATCCCAGACCAGCTCCATGATTCAACAGAAGATATCATATTTCTGCACCAATCAACAACATGATCGGTATCCAAAGCAAGGTTTCTCTTGCTTCTTACTACACCCAATTCGGTCGTATGTAGCTTATCCATATGATTCAGTAATTCGTTGTTCTGCATATTTTTCACCCCACAAACCGGAATATCCAGACCAAACCACTTTTTTATCGTTGTTTCAATCTGGTCTGTAAGGCTCCCTATATTCTCTTCATCAACGTATGCGTGTATTCTCTACCACTACCGGGCTATCAGCGCCATGAATATTCCCCCTATCAAGTCCTAAATTTTGATTTAAAAGCAATGTGCAACAAAAACAACCTTTTTACTTCTTCCATCATTGAACATAGTATAATTTCTTACTTTTCGATTGAAATAAACGGAGGAAAGGTATCGGAGCTATCGTTACGCCGCATAGTTTTTGAGTCCACATCAAAACACTTGCCGTTGTATTCATAGTGTAGCTTATTAGCTTTAACATAAAAACGATGTTCCGATTGAAATGCAACGGGCTTAAAATTCCCTTCTTGTATCGGCTGATCCCGATACAAGACCTGATCTTCCGATAACTTCAGCACATCATTTTCAAGACGCACATCATAAATTCCACTTACGATAGCCTCTGCTGCCACATTTTTCCCTGAAGCTGAAATGAAACGAAAACAGCCAGTCAAACTATTCGTACTTTTTCGCTTCGCCAGTTCAAATCGGAACAGGGATACACCACTGAAATCTTTTCGCAATTTTTCCCGTTCTCCATCCTTTCCCATGAGCCATATCTTCTCATTAGATACAATAAACATATCCAACTGAAATCCGCTCTGAGAATATTTTAGATTAGAGAAAGATATTTGATCTGAGTAAGCGCCCTGTAACGCACCATTTTCAAGTTCGTAAACTAATTCCTTTGTAAACAGCGTTTTGCCATCCACATTCGCTTCAATGAAGTTGATGACTTCTTTCATTAGCACCCGACCATCCTTTCAATTTGAAATACACCTTTTCCACCAAGAACGCATAAAAGCAACTTAAAATTTTCAAACCCCACAACTTCTGACTTTCTTTCCCGCTCAGCTATATAGCAGCTTTTCTAAATACTCGCCAACCGCTGTGAGATGCCCGTCCAGCTCCCTGTTGTGTTACTTACCGACAAACCCATATTTTCTAATTTGTGCCAATTATACATCAAAATCATATTCTACCGGAAAGAAAATGCCTTCACTTTCAGCGATAGTTTCCTCGTCATCTTTCTGAATTTTATATGATAAATGACCATCCTCAACCACAATTTCTGCATGAATAATATCTCCGGCTTCAACAACCAAATCTTGAGTGTCGGTAGTATTAAATGCTGTATATTCCATAATTAGTTGAGTGTCGTTTCCTGTTCTGCTTCCATCAAAGTCTGATGAACAAGCAGACAATGATATAATAAGTAACATAGCACTAAAAAAAGTTGTGATCTTTTTCATCATTGCATCTCCTAACTCCTGATCACCCTTCGTTCAACAATTTTTACAATTTTCCTACAAACTGTCCGATATGCAAACCATCTACAAAAGAATGATGTGCCTGCACAGAAATTTCAATTTATTTGTCTACTGCAAATTAACTATTCAGAAGTTTTGTTAAGTCATCAACGGAAACGTCCATCTTCACAGACTTCTTCCATAGTCATTCCAGAAGCAAGGAACCGCTTTACTACCATCTGCATATCCTCTCCAACCTCTATGAGATGCCCATCCAGATCGTAGAACCGGATCACACGTTGCCCCCAGCTATGTTCGATAACTTCTCCCAAATATTCGATGTCCGAGTATGCTTTCAGCTTATTCAGGAAACCGTCAAAATCCTGTTCCTCAAAGACGATTTCCGCGTTATTGGATTTCTTCAATACCTTTTCTTTTGGTATACTTACCAGCCCGTCAAAATCCTGCTGTAATGCCAGACCACAGGTAAAAGCGATATTCTTTCCGTAATCCTGATAGACCTCTAGCCCGAACAGTTCCTCATAAAACTTTCTTGCGGCGCTGATGTCCGCTACCGATATAACTGTACATACATACTTCATATAAATGCCCCTTTCAAGCCTCTTTCGCTGTTCTTTCGTTCTGATAAAGCCTTTTGTTTAGCACACAACTAAATTAAATTATACTGCTTCCTTCTCTTTATAGCCATACTGCCCAATCTCCATAGTCAAATGTACCGCTGCCGTGATGTAATTTACCATCTTCCCGAAGCTCCCTGAACGCATTTCTCATTCTGCTTAAAATCTCCGGCTGAATATCCAAACTATGATGCGCAGGAAAAACCTTTTTGACCGGAAGCTCCGAAATCTTTTCAAGAGAAGCAAGGTATGCGTCTGGGTCTGTTGACGGATAATAGGCAAATAAAGTGTCCTTGTAAACCAAGTCTCCGGTAAACAGATAACCTCTGTCTGATTCCCAGAAACACATATGCCCCGGAGCATGGCCCGGGGTATGCAATACCTGTATATTCCGTCCACCTAATTCAATATTCTCTCCATCCTCCAGTACCTTTGTTGGCGTCCCTTGGAAAAACTCATAAGTGCCTGTATCGTAACCGTCTGGTAAATCGCAGCGGTCTGCCACCATCTCTCTGATTGTTTCTATTGTCAGCGGAAACTCACCGTTCAGCCAGCTCAATTCTTCCGCATGGGCATAAAAGTCCGGAAAATACTTATGGCCGCCAATATGATCCCAATGAATATGGGTGGCAACGGCCGTAACAGGCTTATTTGTCAGCTTCATTACTTCATCATAAATATTGCAGATTCCCAGACCCGTATCAATCAATAAGCTGCGGCTGGAGCCATTTAACAGATAGCAATGCGTCTCCTCCCAATGCCGGTATTCGCTGATAATATATGTACCTTCATCAATCTGATCAATCGTGAACCATATTTCCATTTGCAAGCATACCTCCAATGGCCCTTTCCGGATAATGCTGATTCCGATAATCCAGAACCAGATTGAGCAGCAAACCGCTGTCCTTGCCTCCGGAAAAAGAGACATAAATATGATCAAACTCCTCAAAGAGAAAATGCATTCATGCTAAAAACGCATCATAAACATTCATATGCAGATACTCTCTTACCAAAAATACACCTCTCTTCTTCTGTCCTTTCCAAGAACCGGATATATTTAGATGAACTCATTTCGGTCCTCTATTTTTCCTCATTCCTTAATGAGCAATAGCTGTATCCAATTCTCACTTTTTCTTTCGAAGTTTCAAGTCAATATTATTTTTTGCTGCCGCCGCCTTCAGCAGCCATGCGGCAAAAGTGCTTTTTTCTTTGAGCGCCAGCGTTTCCAAATCAGCTCTGTCCTCAATTTGCCTGAGTACCGCCTGCAGGTCTTGCAGATCCAAAAGAGATACTGCTGTACAAAACAGTGTCTTTTTGCGCCCGTCATTAAAATCGGACAGGAGAATGTCCAGTATTTTTGTCTTTTCCATCTGCTCCGCATTATAAGCTTCTATTCCCAACTGCCGGGCCCTCTCCATATCAGATTTTCGGCCCTGGTGTGTCATAAAGGAATCAAAGTCATCCATATGCTCGTATTTTGGACAAGGGTATTCATCGCACTGAAAGCAGTATTCCACACCATTATGCTCCATGCTGCATCTTGCAATTTTACAGGACTGATTTCCCTCGCCGCCCCCGCAGCCGGGGCAATATTTATTCAAAAACATAGGGCAAAGCCCGCAGTTCAATCCGCAAAGAGAAAATAATTGATTTTGTCGGTTAAATCCTTTCATGGTATTGGCGCCTCCTCCGGTTTCTGGTTTGTATTTTTCATCAAGTAATTTTTTAATTCTCCTACCGTTTCAAAGATATAATCCCGGCGTTTCCGGCCTCAGACACATCTGAGACCGCATCCCCTATATAGAGACATTGCGCAGGAATCTGATTCCTCGTTAATTTTGCGTATCACTCTGCATGGATTTCCGACCGCCACACAATTATGTTTATAAAGTTGTTTATTTTTCTAAGCATTTTCTTCGCCCCTACCCAATCATCCATCTTTGATTTCAATAGGCATCAGTTACCAGCGAAATCTATGCGGCTCCACTTTTTTATACATTATTGCGTCCAAGATTTATCCTTTTTTTCTCCAAGTTTAGTCCTACCGGAATTTCACGCAATTCTTTATAAAAGCGGTATCCCTGTGTCCGGTAACACAACAGGTTTTAACTTTCATCTGATATCTCCAGTCGATAGTTATATTTTTTCGCCTAATCTAATTATAATAGATTTATTTCTTCAAGTCAATTTAAACACCCCTTTCAAATCTGCGAATAATACACACGTGCAAAGTACAATCTACTATAGAATGGGAGGTGAAGGCGATGTATGAAGATTTTGTCCCGGAACGGCTGGCAAAACTGAGAGCACAAAAAGGTGTATCCGCACGCGACATGTCATTGTCGTTGGGTCAAGCAAACAACTACATCAATAACATTGAAAATAAAAAGTCACTTCCGGCCATGCAGTCCTTCTTTTACATCTGTGAATATTTAGGTGTAACGCCGCAGGAATTCTTTGATGAAGGAAACCTTTATCCGACAGCCCTGCAGGAGTTTATCGAAGAGGGAAAGAAACTGGATCCCAAGTCGATGGCTTATCTCCTCGGCATTATGAAGGAACTAAACAGTAAGAAGTAAAGTAGCCACACGCAGGTTGGCTGCTTTTTTCTTATTTTATCCTCCTGTGAAGCCAACGTACTCGGCTCATGAAACTTTCCAGATATTCATCAAAAATATCCCGGTTACTCAGAACGGTTCCATCCATTTGATATATGGCTGCTATACCAGCGAGTTCCAACAGTTTCTTGTGCGTAATGCTATAGACAATTTCCGCTATACAGGAAGAACTGCCTGCGCAGTCTCTTTGCACTTTCTCGCAAATCATTTCGTTTTTTCAAATCATTATAGGCTTTTGTCCTGTCACTAATAATAAATTAAATCCTCCATTTGTTGTTCGACAGAGAGTTGCACCAAACGAAAAAAAGAGAACTCTTCCCCACCATGCGCGGGAAGTTTACAGCAACTGTGAATAGTAATAACAAAACACCTATTGATGTCCAAACCTTGAAAAGTCCAGATGTCAATAGGTGTTTTAAAGACGGAGAAGGTGGGATTTGAACCCACGCGCCGGTTTCAGCCGACCTACCGCATTTCGAGTGCGGACCCTTCAACCACTTGGGCACTTCTCCATAATGGCCGCCATCCTGCGGCCACGTTCATTACTATATCATAATTTTCTCTATGCTTCAACCACTTTTTCTCTGTCGCGGTTGGATTCTATGATCTGATGCACCGCTTCTTCCGTATAAGAAAGCAGCCTGCCAAACTTTTGCGCGATCTTTAGTCTGGCTTCACCGCAATACTGGCCGGAATTATTAAGCTGCACCTTTTCTTTCTTCAGATCCAGATAACTGCGAAGCGTCTCTTCCCTGTCATAATAGAGGATCAGATATTTACCCTTTGTATCCGATACCGGAAAGAGGTCTGTGACCAGAAGATCATCCTCCGCGTACATATGCGTATGGTACTTCCGGCAGATCTCTTCCGAGAACCTAAGGTAGAGATCCCGCTCTTCTTTCGTATCCGCCGGATGGCTCAAAGCCAGCCGCTTAATGCCCGCATGAATCACTTCGTTAAAGCAGTCGATCACTCCGCAGCGGTAGGAATATAAATCAATTGTATGCATAATTCACCTTCCAAAATAACTGTCCAGCCCGTCCGCTATACCGGTTACCATTTTCGCCTGGTAATCGGAGGAGGACAGCAAATTATCTTCTGTTTCGTTCGTCATATAGCCCATCTCCACAATGGTCACAGGAACCTTGCACCAGTTAATTCCGCTCATGGTATCGGTCTCCCAGACTCCGTTGTTTTTCGCCCCGGTGGCATCGGCAGCGCTGTTAACCACAGCATCGGACAGCGCCCGGCTATCCTCATAGATGCCGCCGCAGTAAGGATTGTTCTGTGTGGGCGATATGGTCATGATTCCGTTTTTGTCCGCGTTCTCAGAGCCGTTGGCATGAATGCGCACAAATGCACCGGCGTCCCAGTCATTCGCAATATCCGCTCTCTCTGCATTGCTGATATTAACATCATTGCTCTCTCTGACCATCACCACCTGATAACCTCTGCGTAACAGTTCATCCTTAAGCGCCAGAGATACCTCCAGTGTCAGCTCGTACTCCGCCTTACCGGTAAATCTTCCGGAAGTGCCGTAAGAAACCTTTTTCTTAGTCTCACCGGCGCCCGGCCCCACCGGTTCCTGGTCATTATTTCCCCTGCGCTGGTGCCCCGCGTCTATGCACACCAAAGGACCAGTGCCGTCACCGTAATAGTTGCCGATCCCATCCTTCTGTACGGAAGGGGCTTCACTTGATAAATACTCTGCAGAGACGTAACACTCCCTGTCCTCATACCTGATTAAGCTCCAGTCGCCCTGATAGCCGATGCGCTCCACCGCAGTGCCGCGCGGCAGCTTTCCCACCACTTCATAATCGACGGAAGGACCGCTTCTGACATTGAGCTTAGCGGTCACATAGAGGACCTCCGGATCCACATACGTGGGGGGATCCAGCTGCGGCATTGTCTCCGTTTCCTGCAGCGTCTCCCGGGCGCTCTGCGCCCCATCTGCAGTTTCCTCAATGCTTACGTTTTCCTGCATATCGGTTCCGGCGTTTTCCGTCTTCTGCGGCGCTGCCGTCGAATACTCACTCTGATCCGGCGCGGTGTCCTGCGTCCCCGTTTCTATGTATGCCGTCTTCGCGCTGCATCCGCCGGCCAGCATGGCGATACAGAGCAGCACGGCGGTGATCAGAATGCCCTTTCGTATTTTTCTTTTCTGCCTGTCTCTCGTCATTGTTTCTCCCTCTTCCTTTGATAATCCAGCCGGCACACCAGGGCATATCTTAAATTATGATCCGTCAGAGGATTGTCCCTCCACCCAGCACAATATCTCCGCTGTAAAATACGACCGCCTGCCCCGGGGTCGCAGCTCTGACCGGTCTGACAAAGCTGCATTTGATTCTGCCCTCTCCGGCCGGCTCCAGATAACATTCTTCCCCTTTATGGCTGTAGCGGATTTTAGCGGTCACTTTTGTCCGCAGTGCCGTCAGGTCTGGCTCTCCCATCGCGTTGAGCTGATCGCAGTACAGTGTATCCGTAAATACGTCCTCTGCCTCTCCGATCACCACTTCATTCGTCTCCGGGCGGATCTCCGTAACAAATACAGGCCGTCCCATGGACAGATTTAATCCTTTTCTCTGGCCCACCGTATAGTTGGTGATCCCGCGGTGCCTGCCCAGATAATTGCCATCCCGGTCCACAAAATCCCCTTCTACGGGCACCGATCCGGCTTCCCGACGGATAAACGCGGCATAATCGTGATCCGGGATAAAGCAGATCTCCTGGCTGTCCGGTTTCGACGCAGTCTTTAAGCCGATCTCCTCCGCCATCTTGCGGATCTCTTCCTTTGTATATTCACCCACCGGCATCAATGTGTGCGCCAGCTGCTGCTGTGTCAGGTTATACAGCGCATAGGTCTGATCCTTTGCGGCGGTCACAGACTTCTGCAGCGCATATCTGCCGTTTGCAAGCCTCACAATGCGGGCATAATGGCCGGTGGCTATATAATCCGCTCCGATGTCCAGGCTTCTTTTCAGCAGAGCCTCCCACTTCACATAACGGTTGCAGGCTATACAGGGATTCGGTGTCCTGCCGTGCAGATATTCATCCACAAAATAATCGATTACCTTCTCTTTAAATTCATCTTTGAAGTTCATCACATAATAGGGAATCCCGAGCTGCCCCGCCACCCGTCTGGCATCGTCAATCGCCGAAAGGCCGCAGCAGCCGCCTTCCTCCTCTTTTCTTAGTTCCTCACCGTCCTCCCAGGTTTTCATGGTCACACCGATCACATCATAACCCTGTCGGAGCAGAAGATATGCGGCCACGGAGGAATCCACTCCCCCGGACATTCCCACCACCACTTTTTTTCTGCCGTCCACCTTTAATACTCCTCTTCTACCTCTTCTTCACCGATATCGGTCTTGGGCTTTACAAGGCCATCGATCTCAATTCCGTTTTTCTGTGCATAATCCCACAGAGCGGCATGAATTGCTTCCTCAGCTAAAAGAGAGCAGTGCACCTTGACCGGCGGCAGTCCGTCCAGCGCTTCACATACAGCCTTATTCGTCACGTCCATGGCCTCCTGTATGCTCTTTCCCTTCACCATTTCCGTAGCCATGCTGCTGGTTGCCACCGCAGCCCCGCATCCAAAGGTTTTAAACTTCACATCACGGATGATCTGGTTCTCATCGATGTCCAGATAGATCCTCATGATATCGCCGCATTTGGCATTGCCCACGGTACCCATGCCGCTGGCGTTCTCTATCTCCCCCACATTTCTGGGATGTTCAAAATGATCCATTACTTTTGCACTATACATAAATAAATCCTCCGATTCTTTTTATCATAATCCGCGGCTTTTTGCCGCAGCTGGTATCTGACCGTACTTTTCAGGCAGTCCGCCTGTACTTACCGTACATCCTTCTGCTTTTTAATAAAATCCTCATACAGCGGGGACATGCTGCGCAGATGGGATACAATTTCCTTCAGGCAGTCCACCGTGGTGTCAATCTCTTCCTTCGTCGTCTCATCACCCAGAGTCAGCCTTAAGGAGCCGTGAGCAATTTCGTGAGGCAGTCCGATGGCCAGCAGCACATGGGACGGATCCAGGGATCCGGATGTGCAGGCGGATCCGCTGGATGCACAGATGCCCTTCATATCCAGCATAATTAACAGAGATTCCCCTTCAATGAAGCGGAAACAGAAATTAGTGTTGCCAGGCAGCCGCTTTGTGGGATGCCCGTTATATTTCGTATAGGGGATCTCCTCTGTCACCCGTTTTACCAGATAATCGCGCAGTTCCTCCACTCTGCGGCGGTCCTCCTCCTGATTGGCAAGAGCCAGCTCCACCGCCTTTTTGATTCCCGCTATGGACGGCACATTCTGCGTGCCGGCGCGGCGCTTTCTCTCCTGTGAGCCGCCATGCATGAAGTTGCGGATCTTAACGCCGGTGCGTATATAGAGGAAACCGATGCCCTTGGGTCCTCCGAATTTGTGGGCGCTGGCGCTTAACATATCAATGTTCATCTCATCCACATCGATCGGCACATGGGCAAAAGCCTGTACCGCATCCGTATGAAAAAGGATCCCGTGCTCCCTGGCCACTTCACCGATTTCCTTCACCGGCTCTATCGTTCCGATCTCGTTGTTGGCGAACATGATCGAAATCAGGATCGTATCCTTGCGGATCGCCCGTTTCAGTTCATCGATGGAGATCCTGCCGTATTCGTCCACATCCAGATAGGTCACTTCACAGCCGTTTTTCTCCAGATATTCGCAGGTATGCAGCACGGCATGGTGCTCAATCCTGCTGGTGATGATGTGATTCCCCTTTGCTCTGTATGCTTCTGCTGCCGCCTTGATCGCCCAGTTATCGGACTCCGTGCCGCCTGAGGTGAAATATATCTCCTCCGGCTTTGCGCCCAGCGCATTGGCTACGGTCTCCCGCGCTTCCTGGATCACGGTTCTATTATTGGCTCCAAAGGAATACACGGAAGCGGCGTTGCCGAACTGTTCGGTAAAATAAGGAAGCATCGCTTCCACCACTTCTTTTTTTGTGCGGGTTGTGGCCGCATTGTCCAGATAGATCATTTTATCCATATTCCTACTCCTTCTCCTTCAGGTCCATCAGTTCGCTTAAGTATATATGGTTTACAGTGTCCTGAATATTATCGTTTATTTTTTTCCAGACATATTTGGTAGTGCAGGTATCTGCATTCTGACAGCTTTTATCCTCATTAAACCCGGCGCAGTCCACCGGATTTAAATCACCTTCCAGCACCATCAGGACTTCACCCACGGATATGCAGGACGGCGGCTTCGCCAAGCGGTAGCCTCCGCATACACCGCGCACGCTGTCCACCAGACCGGCTTTCTTCAGCTTTCCTATTAGTTGTTCCAAATATCCGTCGGATATATTCTGTCTTTTCGCGATGCTGTTTATGGAAATCGGCCCATCGGCGCTGTGCACAGCCAAATCCACCATGGCTCTTAATCCGTATCGTCCTTTCGTAGACAGCTTCAATTCCTCACCTCACAATTCCTACTATTTCACTAGGTGTTTCGAATATATCATAAATAAGAATCTCTGTCAATATATTATAATAATTACTTTCATTAGGAGATGCTATGCGCAAACGGAATCCTCTGGTCATCGGCGCCTTAATCCTCACCGTTTCCGGGCTGCTGACACGCTTTATCGGATTTTTTTACCGAATCTTCCTAACCAGGGTGATCGGGGCGGAGGGAATGGGGATCTATCAGCTGATCTTCCCCGTATACGGTATCTTCTTCTCCCTGTGCTGCGGTCCCATACAGACTGCGATCTCCCGTTATGTTGCCGCTGAAACCGCTAAAAAAGAAAAAAACGCGGGCCGCAATTTCTTCTATGCAGGGCTCTTATTATCCCTGTCTCTTTCTTTTCTGTGCGCCGCATTTTTATACCGATTCTCCGATTTGATCGCCGTCCATATGCTGATGGAACCCCGGGCCGCGGCCGCCCTGCAGCTGATCTCGCTGTCCATACCGGTCAACGCCATCCATTCCTGCATCGTGGGCTACTATTATGGGCATAAGAAGACCGGCATCCCCGCATTCTCACAGCTGGCGGAGCAGATCGTCCGTGTCATCGCTGTGTGGCTCATGGCCAATGTTATGATCTCCCAGGGAAAAACGCTGACAGTAACCTTTGCGGTGGCCGGCATGGTGTTGGGAGAAGTGGTCTCCGCGCTGGTAACGGTAATCGCGGCATTTATCACATTTTCCTCCGGCCATGATACAGAGGCTAAACCCAAGCTTCATCTGTGCTCCAACATGAAAAAAATACTGTATCTGGCGATACCGCTGACCGCAAACCGGATGGTATTAAGCGTGCTTCAGAGCGCGGAAGCCATCATGATCCCCAGCCGCCTGCAGAAATTCGGCATGGCAAATGCGGATGCGTTAAGCGTATACGGCGTGCTCACCGGCATGGCCCTGCCCTTCATCCTTTTTCCGTCCACACTGACCAATTCCATCTCCGTCATGCTGCTGCCGGATGTGGCACAGTCCCAATCTGCCAACGACGGAGGCAAAATCAGCAGGGTGACCAGCCTCACCATGGGTTACTGCCTCTATATCGGCATTCTCTGTACCGGTATCTTCGTAAATTACGGGCAGGATATGGGCGAACTGATCTTCAACAACTCCACGGCGGGCACCTATATCATGACTCTAGCCTGGCTGTGCCCCTTTCTCTATCTGGCCACCACGGTGGGCAGCGTGATCAACGGGCTGGGCAAGACCGGTATCACCTTTGTACAGAATGTGATCGGGCTTAGCGTACGGCTCATCTTCGTTCTGCTGCTGATTCCCAAATACGGAATCATCGCATACCTCTGGGGCATGTTAGTCAGTGAGCTGGTCGTAGCATTTTTACATATCCATTCACTTAAAAAAAGGGTGAAGCTGTACTTCAGCGCGCTCTATCAGATCGTGCGCCCGGTGCTGGCGCTTTGCGCGGCCATCTGGATCACCCGAACGTTCTCCGGATTCGTGCCTTCTTCGATCCCCGCATATATCGTGCTGGCGGGCAGCTGCCTGCTCATCGCGCTGATCTATGTGGCCGTTTTATTTGTTACGCGCAGAGAAAGAGAGCCGGCTGCTGATCGATGACAGTGATCGGTCGGTGACAGTTTCATCTGATAGAAAAAAGTCCGAAGCTCCTAAATCAGAGCTATCGGACTTTTCCAGTCATCTTTAACCGCGGTCTGATCCGCTGTTTTCCTGCATATAACGGTCCATGGCATCGGCCACGATTCTGGAGTAGGCGACCGCCTCCACCACGGTCTTGGCGCCGAACACCACATCGCCGGACGCGAAAATGCCAGGATAGGTGGTCTCCCCCTGTTCATTGGTGAGCAGCAGTCCGCTCTCGGAAGCCTTGAGTCCCTCCGTCGTGCTGACTAACTTGCTCTTGGGGCCCTGGCTGATGGAAATGATGACGGAATCCGCGTATATCTGTCTAGTTTCCTCCGAATAGCCGGTTTTATTGCCCTCCTCATCAAAAAGCACGTCCCGAAAGACCGGACCGTCATCGTTGATCTCCACGATGGCCTTGCCGAATTCAAACTTTGCTCCGTCCAGCTTCGCATAAGCGGTCTCATGGCTGCTGGCATCACTTTTCAGTCCTCTGGCATAGAGGGTGACATCGTTGGAGCCGTGCCGGATCACAGTCCTTGCCACATCCATGGCAGAATTACCCACACCGATGATCGCCACATGCTCTCCCAAGTCATATGCATCGGGATTTGCCAGATAATCGATTGCAAAATGCACGTTTCCCAGGGATTCCCCCTTGATTCCCAGCTTCTTCGGCCGCCATACGCCGGTGCCGATAAAGATGCTCTGATAACCGTCCCGGAACAGATCCCGGATCTCAAGGGCGCCGCCGATCGTGGTGTTGGGGCGTATCTTTATGCCGATGGAAAGCAGCTTTTTCTTATACCGCTCCAGTATCGTCTTGGGCAGGCGGAAAGCCGGAATGCCATACTGCAGCACGCCGCCAATCCGGTCCCTTGAGTCAAATACGGTGACGCCGTATCCCTTCTTGGTCAAAAGGATGGCAATCGTGATGCCCGCCGGACCGGCGCCGATCACGGCAACCTTTTTGCCGTTCTTCGGAGCGCATTCGATCCGGATCCTCTCAAACATCGTATCGGACACATAATTTTCTATGGAACTGATATGAACAGGCTGACCTTTTCTTCCCAGCACGCAGTTGCCCTCACACTGTCTCTCATGGTTGCAGACCAGAGAGCACACCAAGGAGAGCGGGTTGTTCTCAAAGAGCATCTGCCCCGCTTCCTCCAGCCTGCCGTCCTTAAAGGCCTCAATCATCTTTGGTATTTCCGTATGGATGGGACATCCCTGGCGGCACATCGGTTTCTTACAGTTCAAGCACCGATTCGCCTCGTCGATTACATGTACAGCCATTCACATCTCCTTTCGAAAGTTGATATAGCTTTTTGTTACAGCAGCTCGGATATATCGACAAACACGGCCTCAGTTTTTGTATCGCTCACCGGATGGTTAAAATAGATCCTTTTGCCGTCCATGGAAAAGGTCGGGTTGGGATGGATCTGCAGCTGCCAGATCGTATGCTGGCAGTCGCTGTTGCCGATGAGCAGGGCCGGCTCCACCTCGCCTCTGCGGTACAGCAGGACATCTGCCGGATATCCGGGATATGCGCGGTCGCCGGTAAACCATTTGCGGTCCGGTGAACCGTCAATATGGTTTCCGATGCCTCCCAGCGTCTCCACCACTTCTCCGTCCACCGTAAAACGCTGAATCCTGCTGGTGTCCATCTCGATCCGGCCGTTGTTATAATACTGACGGGTTGCCATAAATGTATCATCGTCAAACCAGAGCTGATGCACCGGTTTATCCGCTATAAAATGCGTTTTGCCATCCGTCAGGTCCACGCAGCCCTGCGCCCCGAACACTTTGCATTCCTCCACGCTTAAGCGCATCATCACTCTGGTGGCGGAAGGATTGAGCTGCACATGGCTCATGGAAAGCGTCCAAGCATTCGGCGTATATCCGGCCTGCTTCACGATATCCAGAATCACCTGTCCGGGCACGATCTTCGTAATCGATCCGTCTGAAAGATCCAGCGTGTAGATCCCGCATTCATCAATCTCCGGATGAGTTGGGTTCTTGTCCAGAAACTCCGCAGATATGGAAAAAGGATATTTCCCGTTTTCCGCTCTATGGCTCTCTTTGCCAAAAATAGGGCCGAAAACGGTCTCTCCGGTATCCACGTCCAGAATGGAAAATGAGTTTACTTTATCTATGCTGCTGCGGAATACGATCCTGTGATTGTCCACAAATGTGGCGGAAGGTCCGTTATGGTTGCCGCAGCGAAGATCCGCAACCTTGCGGTGTCCTGTGAGCGTATCTCTGTCACAGATCCATAATTCCGTATCGTTTTCTCCTTTAGGTTCCAGTGATTTCTTACGGCCATATACCAGTCTTTTCCCATCCGGGCTTTCCGGCTGTCCTCCGTTCATGCCCAGCATGGTGGAATCTTCTGTCTCGGCGATGTGTTGTAATGTTATCATAATTTTTTGTCCTCTCCTTATTTTGTTTCTATCATGAAATACCGGGCACAGGTAAAACGCGCCCGGTATTGGATGCCTGTAAATCTATGCGGTTATTCTTTTTCGGTGTAATAGAGGTGACGGGGAAGGCCATCGGTCATAATCGGTGTCAGCTCCGCCTGAATCAGCGGCTTTACATAGCTGATAAAGTCCTGTGTCACATAATCTCCGGTCCGGTTGATCCAGTCCCTGGGCACCACCTTCTCCACGTTTGCCACCTTATGCACATCATACAGGTCTGTAACACAGATATAGGGATCATTAAAAAGGCGCTTTAAAATGACCATTTTGCCGGTTTCTCCCTCAAACGCCGCTTTCACCGCGGCACCGCCCACCTGATATGCCTCAGTAATATCCACTCTGGAAACGATATGGGATGCGCATCTTTGAAGCGTGTTAAATTCAATCGCCCTGGTTTTACAGCCTACTTCTCCGGCAATTTTTAACGACAAATATCTGGCCGTACCTGTCAGCTGCCTGTGGCCGAACGCATCCACATAATCGGTGCTGTCCGTGAGTTCGCAGACATAACGGCCGTCAGCCACCTTCACACCTTCAGACACAGCCACCACCACGGACTTTTTTTGTTTATGAAGGTCTTCCACTTTCTTCATAAATACGTCCACATCAAATGGGATTTCCGGCAGAAACAGCATGTCCGGACCTTCGCAGTCCTCACATTTAGCCAGGGCAGCCGCACCTGTCAGCCAGCCTGCATTGCGGCCCATGATCTCCAGAATCGTCACATTCTGCTGATCGTATACCAGGCCGTCACGGATCACTTCCTTGGTGATCGATGCGATATATTTGGCCGCGCTGCCATAGCCAGGCGTGTGGTCGGTGGCCGCCAGATCGTTGTCTATCGTTTTCGGCACTCCCATAAACCGGATTTTGCTGTCGGTCAGTATAGCATAATCCGAAAGCTTTTTGATCGTATCCATGGAATCGTTGCCGCCGATATAGAAGAAATATTCAATGTCCAGCTTTTTCAGAATCTCGAAAATCCGGATGTAAGGCTCCTGATTTTCACTGATATTCGGCAGCTTGTACCTGCAGGAACCAAGATAAGCGGAAGGAGTTCTTTTCAGCAGCTCGATGTCCAGATCATTCGCAATGTGCTTGGATAGATCCACCACCCGTTCCTCCAGCAGGCCCTGTACGCCGTGCAGCATACCGTATATTTTCCTCGCTCCTCTGTCCCTGGCGGTTTTGTACACTCCCACCAGGCTGGAGTTAATCACTGCCGTAGGCCCTCCTGACTGGCCGACGATCACATTACCCTTCACCTCGTACATAAAATGTTCTCCTTCCTGTTCCTGATTCTTATTTTCGACAGATGCCGCCTGTCCTATCCCTGATAAATGCCCTGTGTGTAAGTGCTTACATTTATTTTTATATATTATAACATAAACATCACACTCTGTGCATTTTTTCTGATTATTATTTTACCATGTCACGGTTGGATACTCAAGCTTTTGATCCTGCTTTTGCCGTATAATCCTCATAGGGCATATCATAAAATACCGCTTTGTGATCCCTGATTTCAAGCACCGCGGTTGCCAGCTTTGCAATAAAATAGCGGTCATGCGAAACAAGCAGGACCGATCCGTCGAACTCCTTCAGCGCATTTTCCAGCACCTCTTTTCCATAAATATCCAGATGATTGGTAGGCTCATCCAGTATCAGAAAGTTATCATGCCTTAGCATCAGCTTCACCAGAGCGAGCCTCACCCTCTCCCCTCCGGACAGGACATCCAGCTCTTTAAACACATCTTCCCCTTTAAATAAAAGCTGCGCCAGGGTGTTTCGAATCTCTGTCTGGCTAAGATTGGGAAAACTGTCCCAGACCTCCTCAATGACGGTTTTCTTTCCGGCAAACAGCGCTAATTCCTGGTCGAAATATCCGACATCGATTCTGTCTCCGAACTTAAACGTGCCTCTGACCGGTTTGATACTGCCTGACAGAGTTTTCACCAGAGTGGATTTGCCCGTACCATTTTTACCGATCACCGCCACACGCTGATTGCGCTGCATGGTAAAGCTTATATCAAACAATGCACTGTCATATCCCACCCCCAGATTTCTGACTGTCAGGCAGCGTTCCGCTCCTTTCTGGCGGGCAAAAAAACGGACATGTATCGTGCGGGTATCCTCTTTTCTCTGGCTGATCACATCCATGCGTTCGAGATATTTAATTTTTGATTGGGCAAACTTCGCTTTATTTACCTTATATCTGAAGTGTTCAATCAGCTCTTCCAGATGACGGATCTCCTTCTGCTGGAGCGCATATCTCTGGTTCTGCCTGGCAATGCTGCTCTTCTTCTCCCTCATGAAATCCGTATAATTGCCGATATATTTAACGGCCGCGCCCTGTTCTATCTCATATACGGTCTTTGCTGTGCGGTCAAGAAACATTCTGTCATGGGAAACCAGCACCACCGCTTTAGGATATCTGCTGATATATCCCTCCAGCCATTCCACCGTATCCATATCCAGATGATTGGTGGGTTCATCCAAAAGAAGTATATCCGGCTTGCTAAGGAGCAGTTTGACCAGTGCCAGTTTCGTCTTTTCCCCTCCGGAAAATTCCCTGATTTTTTTCTGGAGCTCCTCCGGATGAAACCCAAACTTAGTAAAAACCGTTTTCATCTCGGTCTGATATTCATAGCCGCCCAGCTTTTCAAACTCCTCTTGCATCCGGCCGTATTTTTCCAGGACTTCCTCCGTACATTCCGACTCCATCCGCCCTTCCAGTGCCTCAAGTTTCTGCTTCAGGGAATGAATGGAGGCAAAGCACGCCTCGAGCTCCTCACAGACGCTGCGTTCTCCGTCCCGAAATACCGTCTGCTTTAAATATCCGACCCGCAGTCCTTTATCTTTATTTATTTCTCCCGCATCCAGGTCCGTAAGCCCGGCAATGATATCCAAAAGAGTGGTTTTACCGACACCGTTTTTGCCGACAACCGCAACCTTTTCTGTCCCTCTCACCTCAAAAGCCAGATTCTGAAATATTTCCCGGGCCCCAAACGCTTTACAGCCGTCGATAATCTGAAATAACACTGTAAACACCTCATTTCTTACATCTTATTTCTTACATCTTAACAGCAAAATGAGGGGATTCGCAAACCACTAAACATTACAGTGCCGTTTATTACACAGGGGGCCGCAATTGTTATTTGCCGTCCACTGTCATGCCTCTTCTTCCAGATCGTAGGGCGTAATCTGATACACGTAGAAATTCAGCCAGTTCGTATACAGCAGATTTGCATGGCTGCGCCATGTGAGCAGAGGGAATTTCTCCGGATCGTTGTCCGGATAATAGTTCACCGGGACAATGGGGTTGATCCCCTTTTTCAGATCTCTGTGATACTCCTCATTCAGTGTCAGGCGGTCATACTCCGGATGCCCCGTCACAAAGATCTGTTTGCCGTCGGCGCTGGCGATCAGGAAAGGCCCCGCCTCATCCGACTCCGCGCAGAGAATCAGGTCCGGATGGCGCAGCACATCTTCCCGGCGCACGCTGGCATAGCGGGAATGAGGGGCTACGAATTCATCGTCAAAGCTGCGGACCAGCGGAATCTTTCTGTCCAGGGTCCTGTGTCTGTAGATGCCGGACAGCTTCTCGGGCAGGATAATTTTCTCAATGCCGTAATGGTAATAGAGACCGGCCAGGGCGCCCCAGCAGATATGTACGGTGCTGGTGACATGGGTTTTGGACCACTCCATGATTTCACTTAACTCAGGCCAGTAATTCACTTCTTCATATTCCATCATTTCCACCGGCGCACCGGTGATGATGAGTCCGTCGAATTTCTTATGCTTCACCTCTGAAAAAACCTGGTAGAACATGTTTAAATGGCTGGCAGAGGTATTCTTGGAACGGTGGCTCGACATATGCAGAAACGAGATGTCCACCTGTAAGGGGGTGTTGGACAGAGCGCGCAGCAGCTGCGTCTCTGTCTCCTCCTTGATCGGCATCAGGTTTAAAATCAGTATACGTAAGGGACGGATATCCTGGGTGAGCGCCCGGTTTTCATCCATCATAAATATATTTTCCAGCTCCAGCACGGTTTTGGCCGGCAGATCATTTTGCACTTTAATTGGCATAGCGTATCTATCTTCCTTCCTGTTATAGCTTTCACTCCCCGGTCATTGCATTGGATGAAGCTTCAGCCCTCCTGTCCAAGCAGTTCTAAAAGTTCCTCCTCCGAGATAATCGGTATCCCCAGTTCTTTTGCCTTTTTATTTTTGGATGAACCGGAAGCCGTATCATTATTCACAAGGTAATTCGTTTTGGAGGTCACGGAACCGGTCACCTTGCCGCCCTTCTCCTCAATCGCCGCCTTGGCCTCATCCCGGTTCCCGAAATGATGAACCGAACCGGTGATCACAAAATTCAGGCCTGTTAACGGCTGCGGCGCTTCCTCATCCACTGTGCCGCCCTCAATCACCACTTCTTTTATCAGGCGGTCCAGCAGCTCCTGATTGTGCTCATCTTCAAAGAAAGCCTGAAAGCCCTGTGCGATCACTTCTCCCACGCCGTCGATCCCCACCAGTTCCTCCACAGTGGCGCCTGCCACCCTGTTAAGATCGTTGCCGAAAGCCCTGCAGATCATCTTGGCATTGGCCGGACCGACATTGGGGATACCCAGGCTGTATATAAATCTGGGCAGTGTGGTGTGCCTGGCTGCCTCCACAGCCGCAGTCAGATTCTCGTAGGATTTCTCGCCAAAGCCCTCCATGGATACAATTTCCTCTTTATGCTCCGGCAGATGGAACAAATCGGCGAAATCGCGGACGATCCCGCTGTCCACAAATTTCTCCAGCGTCGCTTCAGAGAGGCCGTCGATATTCATGGCGTCCCTGCTGACAAACAGCGTGAAGCTCTTGATCTTTTTAGCCTGACAGGACGGATTGGTGCAGTAAAGGCTCTTCACGTCATTTGTCTGACGCACTTCGGTATCTCCGCCGCAGACAGGGCATTGGGCGGGGATTTCTGCCATGCCGCTGCGCGTCAGATTTTCCGCAATCTGCGGAATGATCATATTGGCCTTATAGACGGTGATGCGGTCGCCCTCCCCCAATGCCAGCGCTTCCAGTATGCTTAGGTTATGGACGCTGGCCCTGCTAACCGTGCTTCCCTCCAGCTCCACAGGCTCAAATACGGCCACGGGATTGATCAGGCCCGTCCTAGAAGGGCTCCATTCAATATGGTCCAGAGTGGTCTCCTCCGTTTCATCCGCCCACTTAAAAGCGATGGAATTGCGGGGAAATTTCGCAGTGCGGCCCAGAGATTCGCCGTAAGCGATATCATCGATTAAAAGCACCAGCCCGTCAGACGGGATATCGTAATCCAGTATCCGGCCGGCGAAGTCCGCCACCGTCTCCGCCAGACTGCTGCTGTCCACAGCCCGGTATTCCACGGTCTCAAACCCCTGTCCTGCAAGCCATTCAAACTGGCGCTCACGCGAATTGTCAAAATCAATGCCTTCCGCTTTCACCAGAGCGAAAGCGAAGAAGTTCACATCGCGCTTTGCCGTGATCTCATTGTTCAGCTGGCGCACGGAACCGCTGCACAGATTTCTCGGATTCTTATATCTGGCATCCACATCGTCGATTTCACCGTTAATCCGGTTGAACACGGAATAGCGGATCACGGCTTCTCCGCGCAGGACCAGCTCCCCGCGGTAAGGAATCCGCACCGGAAGATTGGTAAAGGTCTTCGCATTGTTGGTGATGACTTCACCGATCTCGCCGTTTCCCCTGGTCACAGCCTTCACAAGTTCCCCATCCCGGTACGTCAGCACAATGGTCAGCCCGTCCAGCTTCCAGGACAGCAGCCCTTTCTGTTCTCCGAGCCAGTCTTTTAAGGCCTCCACATCCTTGGTCTTATCCAGTGAAAGCATCGGGCTGTCATGGGGTTCCTTAGGCAGCTCGCTAAGGAGCTCATAGCCGACGCGGACTGTGGGGCTGTTCGCCATCACGGTGCCGGTCTCTTTCTCCAGAGCGGCCAGCTCGTCATACAGCTTGTCGTATTCATAATTGCTCATGATTTCCCGGTTTTCCTGGTAGTAGGTTTTTGCCGCCTCATTGAGCAGGTCCACCAGCTCCCTCATCCGGTTATTATTCGTTTCCATGGTCGTTCACTCTCCGTCTGCAGTCTGTTTATAAGATAAATTGGTAGAATCCTTCAGCATATCCTTTAGTCTCTCCAGTTCTGTCCCTTTTATCTCCCTGTATTCACCGGGTTTGAGGTTCCCCAGCCGGATATTCATGACACGCAGCCGTTTCAGGTAACGCACGCGGTAATCAAGCGCTTCACACATCCTGCGGATCTGGCGGTTCAGCCCCTGAGTCAGAACGATTTTAAACTTGTAATCATCCACTTTGACCAGCCTGCAGGGTTTGGTGACCGTATCCAGTATCGGTACGCCGTTTTGCATCGCGTTTATGAATTCATCCGTGACGGGCTTATTCACCCGCACCATGTACTCTTTCTCATGATTGTTGCTGCCTCTTAGGATCTTATTGACCAGATCACCCTGGTTTGTCATCAGAATCAGCCCTTCCGAATCCTTATCCAGCCGGCCCACCGGATAGATCCGCTGGGGATAGCTGATATAATCCACAATGTTATCCTTATCGAATTTCGCCGTAGTGCATACGATTCCTCTCGGCTTGTAAACTGCGAGGAGCACCGGTTTCTTATGGCCTCCCACCGCCTTACCGGCATATATTATCCTCTGGTCCGGCCGGATCTTCATCCCCATCACAGCAGTCTCTCCGTCCACCAGCACCTTTCCCGCTTCAATCATCCGGTCCGCTTCTCTTCTAGAGCACACGCCGGCGTCGCTCAAATACTTATTCAGTCGTATCTCTTCCATAATCGTCTGTCTTCCTATCCCTCGCAGTTTATGTCTTCTTTCATTTTCCGGCTCTCCCCGCCTTCGGCAGACGGCCGTTTTAAGCAGCTGCGCAAAAGCCGCAGCAGTTCCTTCACCACAATGGGCTTGGTCAGATGGCCGTTCATGCCGCTCTCCATGGACTTTTTCATATCTTCATCAAACGCGTTGGCCGTCATGGCGATGATCGGAATGCTTCTGGAATCCGCCTTTTCCAGCGTCCGGATCTTTCTTGTGGCTTCCAGCCCGTCCATTACCGGCATGCGGATATCCATCAGCACCGCGGCATAATAGCCGGCCTCATGGACCTCAAACAGACGCACCGCCTCCGCCCCGTCATCGGCGGTTTCCACTTCAAAACCGTACATCTGCAGTATGGACACCGCGATCTCCTGATTCAGGCTGTTATCCTCCGCCAGCAGTATCCTTAAGCCGCGGTAATCTTCCGTTTTATCGGCATCCTCGCCGTCAGAGGCTGATAATGGCTCCTTTTTCTCCTCCGATTCGCCGAATGCAGCGGGTATGGTGAAATAGAATTCCGCCCCTTCGCCGAGGCGGCTGCTCACTTCCAAGTTTCCGCCCATCATCTGTACCAAACGGCTGGAAATGGCCAGACCAAGCCCCGTTCCTCCATACTGGGAAGCGGTACTGCTGCTGCCCTGTTCAAACACATTGAAGATGCGCCCCATATCTTGGGGACTGATGCCGATTCCCGTATCCTTCACAGAAAACGTCAGCCGCACCCCGTTTACATCCTCCTTCTGGCTCACATGCAGAAATACGGAGCCGCCCCCGGGAGTGAATTTCACCGCATTGCCGAGTATATTGATCAAAACCTGGTTTAGGCGCAGCGAATCCAGTTTGAGAGGCCGATCGAGACTGTATTCATTGTTCAGCGTGAGAAAAATGTTCTTCTCCGCCGCCTGCGGCTGCATCAGTTCCATCAGCGTGTTCATCTGTTCATTAAAATCCCCGCTCACATAATTGATCTCAACCTTGCCGCTTTCGATTCTGGACATATCCAGTATATCATTGATCAGCTGAAGCAGATATTTGTTGGCCGACTCGATCTTGTTCAGGCATTCCATCGCCTTATTCCTGTCATCCAATACGGTCTTTGCGATTGTAGTCATGCCGGATATCGCGTTCATGGGCGTCCGGATCTCATGGGACATTCGGGAAAGGAAGTCTGTTTTTGCCTGGCTTAAGGCATCGGCCCTGGCCTTCATGATAAAGGACGCGATCAGCTTGGCCGTCTCCTTGATCAGTTTTTTAATCTCTTCCGGCCATACAAATCCGGGCTTACGGCTCTCAAAGGCGAGGCTCCCCGCAAAAGTCCCCTGGTTCCAGATCGCCGCCTGGAGGCAGGCCGCCATGTCGGACGCAGGATTTATGCTCTTCTCATAGATCCCTTCCTCTCCAAACAGCCTGGGCAACGCTTCATACTCTTTTTTTGTAAAATAAATATCCCGGTTCAGCCTCAGATCTTCTTGATCTCTCGCCCACTGATAGGTATAACGCGCGCTTAAATATTCGGGGTTGGTTTCCACAATCGTTACCCGGTCCAGCCCGTATTTCTTGCCGATGCGCGAAAGCAGCAGACTGATGGCGTCCTCCAGCCTTTTGGACTTTCCCAAAAGCTCCAGTGCAAAATCCAGCATATCCTCCGCATGATACACATTCTGACGGTCGATGTCATTCATCGTATGCTTGCTTGTATACATATGGGTCAGATCCATACCGATTTCCCTGGAGGTATCCACATAGCATACAGCCGTTCCCCTCTCATGTGCTTTTACATACAAAAGAGCGCTTTCCGCGCACCGGTACAGTTCATCGTAATCCCGGGTCACGCTGCTGGAACACATGCCAATGCTGGCAGACAGCTCCAGATGAAGCTCCTCATTGCGGTAAAGCTCCCTGACGCGCCGCGCGATCTTCCCGCCAAGCATGACCGCCATATCCTTGCTGCAGTTCTTTACAAAGAGCAGGAATTCATCGCCGCCCAGCCGCACCAGCACATCCTCCGCTTTTGTCTCCTCCCGCATGACTTCCGACACATCCTGCAGCAGCGCGTCCGCAAACACCGTTCCTTCCGCCAGATTCAGACTGGCCAGTTCATCAATATCCATCAGCAGCATCGCACAAATTTCGTCACGGTCCATTTGCTTCAGATATTCCCGCACCTTCGCAAGCCCGGCCTCCTTGCTGTAAAGACCGGTCAGCCTGTCAAAAGAACGGGCCTCTTCAAGTTCCATGCTCATCTGCATTTCTTTCGTGATATCTTCATTGATTCCCACCACAAACGACGGGGTGCTGTCCTCTTCATACCCGATCACAGAAAGCGTTGTCCGGCACCATGCTCCGCTTTTTGTCTGATATACCGAAAAAGAAGTCCGCTCGCCGCTGTGAATCCGCCGATACATCTCACAGAATGCCTCCCGGTAATCCTCCCTTACCATCTCTGCGGCAAAACTGTCCGGCATGCCCCCATACTGCTCCCTGCAGCCATAATAAGAACCGGTACGTCCCGGAATCACGGCCAGGCAGGTCTTAGGATAATAATAAAACTCAAAGCTGGAGGTATTCTGCAGCACCTGCCTTAACAGGATATTGCCGGCTTCCACCTGTTCCGCCAGCAGCTGGTTTTTAAGCTCCGCCTTCTTAGTGCTGTCGATATCCAAAAATACGCTCTGAACCACCACATCCCCATCGTTGTCCCGGATGATCTCGGCGCTACCTATAATCCAGCAGCTGCCGCCGTCCTTTTGCAGCAGCCGGTATTCATAGCCCTTTTTATCCCCGACCTCTTTTAATGAGGAAATATCCTCCAGTATGCGCGCCCGGTCCTCTTTTGCGATCAGTGAAGGCAGATCCCAGTTTTTTTTCGCCCAGAATTCCTCCTGCCCATAGCCGAAGATCCTGACCGCCTCCTGGTTGGCATCTTTAAACACGACCCTGCCGTCCTCCCCGATCCTGTACTGCACAATACCGCAGAGCACGGACTGGAACAGATGCTGAAAGCGGGCCGCAGCACGTTCAAATTCTGCGGTCTGGGCTTTTAACCGGTCCTGGTACTCAACCTCTCTGGAAATATCCCGGACCAGACACAGACATATTTGTCTGCCGTCTTCCGTGACCCCGCACCGCCCCACATTGCTGACCCAAATACAGCTATTGTCCTTTTTTACCATGCGGTGCCGCACTTCATAATCCTGTCCGCCGGCCGCGGATTCCCTGACCGCATCTGCCACGGCTTCCCGGTCCTCCGGATATATGGCATTCATCAGCTTTCCATCGACTGTCCGGCAAAATTCCTCATAGGTATAACCCAAGAATCGGAGCATCCGTTCATTTACGAAATATAGGGGAAAGCCCTCTATAAGGTACCCTCCCAGCATGCCTCCGGGCACGCTTTTACTTAGCAGGCCCGCCGATTGCAGGTTGATGTTCTTCTCAAATTCCTGAAAAGAATCCCCTGCTTTAAAGGAAGGGAAGCAAGCCGTCTTTCCCCGCTGTTCATTTGCTTCGCTGTTTTTCATGTCTGTTTTTGGGTCCCTCCGCTGTTCATAAAGCTGTAATCCACTTTATTGTTGTATAATTCATAATTATACTGGTTATTGACGTTTAAGTCAAACACTCCCCAAAACAACTGTTTTCCTTGATTAATGATAGGGCTGATGATACAATAGCAGTACTACAGCAACTTTTACAGAAAGCTGGTGACATATGAAAATACAGGAATCTGCCGAAAATTATCTGGAAACCATACTGATACTGCAGAAACGTACGGGTGCGGTGCGTTCGATTGATATCGCCGCCGAATTAAACTTTTCCAAACCCAGTGTCAGTGTCGCCATGAGAAATCTGCGTGAGAACGGATATATCGAGGTGGATAAAGAAGGCCATATCGTCCTGCTGGACCAGGGCCGGGAAATAGCAGAAAAAATCTACGAACGGCACACACTGATCTCCGACTGGCTCACAGCCCTAGGCGTAACCCCGTCCGTAGCGTCCGAAGATGCATGCCGCATTGAACATGTAATCAGTGAGGAGAGCTTTGCCGCGATCAAAGCCCATACCTACGCCGGTAAACCTCGCTGAAAAAAGATGCTGCAAAGCCGGCCACCGGTTCTGCAGCATCCTTTTAAAACTTAAATCAGTTCATATTCCTTCAGAAGTTTCTCTATATCAGTTCCTTCCGTCTTCTTAATCATCTCCTTCAGAGCAAATCTCTCCAAAAGCTTCAGATCCATATCGGTTATCTTTTTGCCGTCCCGCAGGGCTACCGCAGAATGAAGCAGATCGCGGATATCATAGGTGCTGCCCCAGACCTCCGGAACGCCTCGGTCTATGTTCAGCAGCGTATATACGGCTTCCATGCCGGTACGGATGGAATACTCCGTCGTAAAGATTGTATCACGGACGGTTTCCGCAAACTGGCCGATAAATGCGAAATTGACTGCGCCTTCGGGTACCACAAGCGGCCGGTCCCCCGCTTCCCGCGGCATGAAGAAAGCGGTGATATACGGCATCATGCACGGGATTGTATTTGCGCTCTCCTCTGCAAGGACAGCGATCTCGGATTCCGGAACACCCATATGGTAGAGCCACTCCATACAGATTTCCTTGCCGGTGCACTCCCTCATCGTCTTCTTCACATAGTTGCCTGGCTTATCGCTGAACAAACCGTAAATCCAGCCGACCAGCTGGCCTTTTGGCTGTGAGCGAAACTGTGGCTGACGGTTGAAGGTCCAGCTAAGCAGCCAGTTGGAATCCTTCGCTGTCACGATGCCCCCTGTGACAACCTTCCCAGAAAACGGATCGCGCTTGCAGATCTTCTGCACATAGGGCGGTATACGGTCGTCCAGCGTGGTCACAGTGGCGCTCATCCAGTTGCTCTTTTCCGGATCGTGACAGAACTTATCCGGGCGGCCAAAGGATGCATCCTGTGCCGCGATCTTGCGCCACATATCCCAGCCGCCGCCCTCCTTAATCTCGGTATTGAAGGAGGCCGGAGTGTTCTGACTGCCCAGAGAGGAGTTTTCCACACATCCTCCGTTGGTGATAAAGATCAGGTCGTCCTCAGTCAGATCGATGGTATCTTCCTCTCCGTCCTTCAGGATCATCAAACGTTTCGCCAATTTCTTGTCTTTCTGTATATCAAATTCTACGTTGACGACCTTTACGCCGTAATGGAACTGTACCCCGAAGGATTCCAGATATTTAACCATCGGCAGGATCATGGATTCATACTGGTTATATTTCGTGAAGCGAAGCGCCGTGAAATCCGGTAGTCCACCCACATGGTGGATATAACGCTTAATGTAGAGTTTCATCTCCAGCGCGGAATGCCAGTTTTCAAAAGCGAACATGGTACGCCAGTAGAGCCAGAAATTGGATTCCAGCACCTCATCATCAAAGCATTCGTCGATTCGCTTATTATAGAGTTCCTCATCCGGCGTAAAGAACAGTTTCATGATCTCCATGGCCCCTTTGTCGGACAGAGCGAATTTCTTATCGGTATGGGCATCCTCCCCGCGGTTGCAGGTGGCGCGCATCAGGGAATAATTCGGATCCTTTTTATTGAGCCAGTAGTATTCATCCAAAACGCTGACCCCTTCAGTTTCTATGGAAGGGATGGAACGGAACAGATCCCACATGCACTCGAAATGGTTGTCCATCTCACGGCCGCCGCGCATCACATAGCCCAGATTCTCATACAGATATCCGTCACAGGCCCCGCCGGGAATCTGTTCTTTTTCAAGGATGTGTACGTGATCCCCTTTCATCTGGCCGTCGCGTACGAGAAAACATGCCGCCGCCAGGGCGCCCAGGCCTGAGCCCACGATATAGGCTGATTTATGATCCACTCCTTCCGGCTTAACCGGGCGTGCAAAAGCTTCATAATTACCGCTGGAATAATACATATCTGTTACCTCCGTCTTTGATTTTTATTATGATCAAAGCTTATCATTTACCGGAGTTTCCCACAATAAACAAACAAAACGCCGTGATAAAAGTTTTATCACAGCGCCTGCTTTGTATGAATTTTTATCACTTTGACAGTTTTGATAAGGGCTTATCCATGCGGAAATTATCCAGAGCCCTGGTGATATCTCCGTGGATCAGAATGCTTAGATGCTCCACAATGCCCTTCGGATCTTCTTTCATTCCGCCGCGGATCCATTCCAGCATGATCCCTACAAAGGCATATTTATAGAAATCCGCGATAAATTTCTTATCTTCATCGCTGACCGCCATGCCCGCTGCTTTTTCTTCGATCACGCCGATCAGCAGATTAAAGGTCAGCTTATACAGATAAAGTTCCACCTGTTCCCGGCTTACCGAATGGTATACATTCATTATGAAGGGCTTATTGGCTAACACCGCCTCAAAAATCTGCAGGAATCCCTGCTGCCAGGTGTCGTAGGTCTTCTTGCCCTCCAGCGCTCTGGCCGCATCCTCCACACAGGACCATTCAATCAGATCGTAGATATCTTTAAAATGATAGTAAAAGGTCATGCGGTTGATCCCGCAGTCTTCCGCGATATCGTTGATCGTAATTTTATCCAGCGGTTTCTTAAGCAGCAGATGTTTCAGCGACGCCTCCAAAGCCCTTTTGGTTGTCTGAGACATCCAGATTCCTCCTTCATCTGTGCACACTTCCGTGTGCTTCTTATACGGCGCACTTTAAACTGCTGCGCAGTTTTTCCGCCCTGGCAAACTCCTCGAGTACCGCCTGGTAGAGCGTTGCATAATCCTCGCCGTCTTCTCCCTTGCGCAGAGGCTCCACAATTCTGCAGACCGCCGTATAAAGCGGGGTCAGCCCCATGTTGCCGGTCACTCCCTTCAGCGTATGAGCCGCTTCAAAGGCCTCCGCCATCGTGCCGGACTGCAGGGCATCCCCCAGCTTCTTAAGGCTGCCATCCTGAAACAGCATATCCAGGAAACGCAGATACACGCCCTCATTTCTCATAAACCGTTCCATTGTCGATTCATAATCCGCGCCATAAGCGTCGAATATTTCCTTAAACTCCTGCATCCGCACCGGCCTCCTTTCCATAAATAAAATCAAACAGCGTCTGATACAGCCGGTCCGGCTCTATGGGCTTGGCCAGATGGGCGTTCATTCCTGCTGCCTTGCTCTTTGCGATGTCATCATCAAAGGCATTGGCCGTCATCGCGATAATCGGGATTGTCCGGGCATCTTTATTGCTAAGATGCCGTATATTCGCCGCCGCGGTCAGCCCGTCCATCAGCGGCATCCTTATATCCATAAGGATCGCATCATAATACCCATCCTCGGATTTGCTGAACACCTCCATGGCACGCAGGCCGTTCTCGGCGGTATCCACTGCAAATCCCCGATCTTCCAGCAGCATCTTCGCCACCTCGGTATTGATCTGGTTATCTTCTACCAGCAGCACACGTTTGCCGGAAAATCTGTAATTCACGATGTCCTGCTGCGCTGTGTCTTCCTCTTTTTCCCCAAGAGCTTTCGTAAAGGCTGATACCAGCGTAGATTTAAACATCGGTTTGCTCATAAGCAGATTCACCCCGGCAAGCTTTGCCTCATGTTCTATGGAAGCCCAGTCATACGCCGTCATTATGATGATCGTAACCTCGGGGCCCACGATGCCGCGTATCTTTTTAGCGGTTTCAATCCCGTCCATCCCCGGCATCTTCCAGTCAATCAATATCATGTCATAATATTTTTTATTATCCCAGAGGTCCTTTACCCGGTCCACCGCCTTGCGCCCGCTGTCCACCCATTCCGCGGTCACCCCCATCTCCTTAAGGGTCGCTACCGTGCTCTCGCAGACCGCCACATCGTCATCCACCACCAGCGTTTTCAAATGGGTGAAATGGGCCGCATGCTTTTTCTGATTGTGGCGCAGCTTCTCCTCTTCCGTAATCCCCAGCTTGACATCCACAGTGAATTCCGATCCAATCCCCTTGATCGAACGCACAGCGATCCGGCCGTCCATCATGTCTACAATGCTTTTGGAAATGGCCAGGCCCAGCCCGGTACCGCCGTACAGCGCGGTCGTGCCGGTAAATTCCTGGGAAAACGGCTCAAAAATATGCGGAAGGAATTCCTCGCTCATCCCGACGCCGGTATCATTTACAATAAAGCGCAGCACCGCGTCATTCTTGGTCTTTTTGCGCTGTGACGCCGAAAAGGTAACCTTGCCGCCTTCCCGGGAGAACTTAATCGCGTTGCTCAAGATATTGATGAGCACCTGCTGCAGCTTCATCGCATCACCAATATAATAGTCGTCCATCACCGGATCCACGATGCACTCATATTCCACATCCTTTGCAGCCGCCTGTGTGTAGCAGATGGAATTGATCTCTGCCAGAAATTCCTCCGTGGGGATCTTCTCTTTTTTCAGCAGCATCTTGCCGCTTTCAATCCGGCTCATATCCAGTATATCATTGATCAGGGACAGCAGGAATCTGGATGAAATGCCAATCTTGGAGATACAGTCCGCCACCTGCTCGTCATCTCCTATGGACCGCGCTGCAATCGCGCTCATCCCGATAATCGCGTTCATCGGTGTGCGGATCTCATGGCTCATGCGGGATAAAAAGTCCGACTTGGCCGCGTTGGCCTGCTCAGCAGCCACCAGCGCAGAAGCCAGCTCTTCCTTCTGGCGCTGTTCCTGGCGGACCACATCGGTCACATCCGTGCGGGCCACGCACACCCGATCCAGCTCACGGCTGATAGAAAAGACATGAAACCGTTTGACGCGCAGCTCATTTTTGTCATCCTTCATTTCCACAATAAATGTGTAGGCGTTCTGCCTGTCCAGCTGCTCCTGCATATACCGGTAATCAAGCTTTTCCAGATATTCTTTTCTTGACGGTTCCTCCATCATCCGTTCCGCCAGAGCGCGCACTTCCTCCCAAAACTCCCCGCTTGCGGGCAGCTGGTTTCCTTCCGCATCCTGCCGCGAAAAGATATGGTAGGTTCCTTTTTTCAGATTCACTTCCGTGATGTTGTCATATTCCAGCTTTGCAATCTGACTAAGGAGCTGTTCCTGCAGCTTCTGTTCCGTTACGTCAAGCGTATAGAAAAATCCGATGATATCTCCGGTATCCGGCCTCAAGCAGCATCTGAAGCTCGTATTTGCCCAGAATACGCCTCCCTTGCTGCGCTTGCGCAGGAATTCGAAGTGATAATCACTTTTTCCTGCTGCATAACCGGCCATCACCGCGTCTCTGTCCAGGGTGCGCCGGATTTCTTCCCCATAGGATGCATCCACAGCACAGTAGGCCAGATTTTCGATCATCTGCCGGTAGGTATCGCCTGTCCCGGATATAGCCATGTCCGATGTGGTCAGATAGCTCTCCATCCGGTCCTGTGTGATGTTGACGATTCCCTGCACGCTTCCATCGGAGCTTGAAAGCTCTGCAAAATAGGTCAATTCTTTTTCATACAGCTCTTTCATCCATTCCTGCAGCTGCTTTTCTTCCGTTATATCCACAAACACACAGTAAAAATACTGCTGGCCGTCGCTTTCCGTAAACAGCTGCGCATTGATGGAAATCCATTTTACCGTTTTATCCTTACAGATCAGGCGGTTCTCGTTATGTATCCTGCTGCCGTGGGACAGCTGCGCAGCCAGTTTATCGGCCATGATCTTAAGGTCCTCCGGATAAATGATGGCGGACATTTTATTGCCCATAGCCGCAAATTCTTCCCGGGTATAGCCGACAAATTCAAACAGGCCGTCATTGGCATCAATCACCGAAAAATCCTCATCGAACCGGCAGAGAAAAACGGCCCCGGGTATGTTGTTGTAGATGTGCAGCACTTCCTCCTGAGCCACCATCTGTTTTGTAATATCAATACAGACGGAGACGATCACCGTCCTTCCGTCCTCTGCGGTCAGCAGCCGTCCCATATCATGTACCCAAATATAGGAGCCGTCCCGTTTCTTCATGCGGTAATCGACTGTATACTCCCCTTTTTGCTCCAGCTGGTGATTTACCGATTCATCCACCGCATCGCGGTCGTCCGGATGCATGCAGTTGGAAATGAGACCGCCGATATCCTCGGTAAATTCCTCTTCGCTTTCATACCCCAGATAATCCAGCATCCACCGGTTGATAAAATAGAACGGGAAACCGGGCTCCATATACCCGCCCATCATGCCGCCGGCGATGGAATCATTCAGAAGCTTCTGACGCTGCTTTTGCATACTCTGCATCACCAGGGTCTTGGGATAGTGCTCCTCCCCCCTCTGGCTGCTGCCGGGTTCTGCCGCATGAAAGCTCCTTATCAGCCACCGGCCCTCACACACGGTCAGAATAAAGAAGAAACGCAGCTGCCAGGCATAAGAAGAATTTTTAAGAGTCAGCTCCATGTCTATCGCACACGCGTCCGCCGCCAGCTTCTGCTGATGGACCGCGGATATCTGCATGTCAAACGGCTCCGATATCTCACCGATATCCTTGCGCAGATATGCTTCCATCTCCCGGTATCCGTAGGCGTGTTCACTATATCCCGTACCGACAAAACGGATATCCTCCGTCACATAGGAGAGGGTCGTATCGAGATCCCCTTTGGTAAACCAGGCATCGCAGAACTCCTGCGCAGTTTCCATCGCATCACCGCTGCTTTGGACTCTTTGTTTTCGGCCGGAAGCGTCCTTAACTGATCCGGCCTTTAAGGCAGCCGCGCCTCTGTCTTTCATCAGAGCTTCGAACTGTGCACATGGAACAGGCTTTGAAAAATAATACCCCTGGGCGTAATCACACCCGATGCTTCTTAATCCCTCCAGCTGCTCTACCGTCTCCACGCCTTCCGCAACCACGCTGACGTTCATCCAGCGGGCCAGATCCATGATAAAACGCAGTATGCCGTGACTCACGGGCTTTTCCGTTTCTGTGCGCACAAATTTCATATCCAGCTTCAGCACGTCAATGGGCATCTCGTTCAGCATATTTAAAGAGGAATATCCGCTTCCAAAGTCATCCATCTCTATCACAAAGCCCAGTTCTCTTAAGCGGACCACCGTATCAATGATCTGCTTCGGATCTTCCGTATAAGCGCTTTCCGTTATCTCCAGGTGAAGCCGGGAAAAAGGGAGATTATGCCTTTGAACCGTTTTTACCAGAATTTCGTCCAGATCCGCCTGATACACATCCGATCTGGAAACATTGACGGAAACCGGTATCGGGTCATAGCCCAGCTCATCCCATTTCTCCAGTATGGCGCAGGTGCGGTCCCAGACAAACTGATCCAATTCAGTGATGAAGCCATTTTTCTCAAATAAAGGGATGAACTCCGCAGGAGACTGCAGGCCCCACTCCGGATGATTCCATCTGACCAGCGCTTCGGCGCCGGCGAGAGTCCCGTCTTCCAGACTGTATTTGGGCTGCAGATACACCTCAAACTGCCCTTTGGCCAGAGCGGATTCCATAGTGTCCGTGATGGCCTGCTCCCGAAGCAGCCGGCTTCTAAGCTCGTCATCATAGAATGCGAAATGTTTGCCGTACTGCCCTTTAATGCTTCTGGCCGCCAGAAGCGCCCGGTCACACATCTGCTCTACGGATGCAGCGGCGTCCTTTACCGTATAGATTCCCCATTTCATGACGATATTGTTGGCGTTGAATATCTTATGAAACACCGCGTTGATTCTCGTGCTCGCCGCCGTGAACAGCGGGTCCGAATATTCCGGCCGGTGCGCGAGCATGCACGCGAACTGGTCCGCGTTAATTCGCCCGCAGATGCCGTTATCCCCCACCTCTTCCATATACATGGAAGCCACTTCACACAGTAGGCGGTCTCCCGCCGGAATGCCGAATATATCATTGATCAGCTTGAAGTTTTCAATGTCGGAACAGATGATATCATATTCCCGGTCCGGATGCTGCAGCAGCATCTCCTTTACACGCTGGTAAAAGAACTCCTTGCTGTAAAGTCCTGTCAGACGGTCATACTGGAACAGATTGATCATAGCGGCGGTTTCCCGCAGATTAATAATAGAAGCAACCCGGTGCAGTATAATTTTGGGCTTATAGGGCTTGGCCACAAAATCCGCCGCGCCGTGAGACAGGGCCGCGACCTCGTCGGACTCACCGTCGCTTTGAGTGGTCACAATCACCGGTATAGAAGAATATGCCGGGTCCGCTTTCACGATGGATAAAAACGTATACCCATCCATGACCGGCATAATGATATCCAGCATGATCAAGGAAATTTTCTCTCCGTACTGCTTCAGTATATTAAGCGCCTCCTGCCCATCGCCCGCTTCCAGCACATCGTACTGGCCGGCCAGGATCTGGCACAGCAAACTGCGATTGAGCACATTATCTTCCACCACTAAAATTTTTTTCCTGGAGACCATCTTCCATACCTCTTCCGTTTAGTTTCTTTCGCATTGAGTATAACAAACTCATGGTAAAATAGCAATCAAAGTATCCTCAAGCACTTTCAGATCAATTGGTTTGGCTATATGCGCGTTCATGCCCGATGCCAGCGCCTCCTGCACATCCTCAGCGAAAGCGTTCGCGGACATGGCGATGATCGGTATCGTCTTTGCATCTGTTCTGTCCAGCGCCCGGATCGCCCTTGTAGCATCGTATCCGTTCATTTCAGGCATGCGGATATCCATCAGGATCGCATCATAAGTGCCTTGGGGAGTATTTTGGAATTCCCTGACGGCTTCCGTGCCGTCCCACCCAACCGTGGTTTTTGCACCGTAGAGCTTAAGCACGCCGCAGAGTATCTCCGCATTGATCTCATTATCCTCCGCCACAAGAATCCTCCGTCCAAGCAGCAGGCTGTTCTGCGAATCGGTGATCCTGTTTATATTCTCTTTTTCAACCCTCGATGCAGCGCAGTCTTTTGCCGCCTCACATTGCACCTCCACAAAAAAGGCTGTGCCTGCTCCCGGCCTGCTCTCCACACGGATAGTTCCGCCCATAAGCTCAACCAGCCCCTTTGATATGCTAAGCCCCAGGCCGGTTCCTTCAATGCGCGCTGCCTCTCTGCTGCGGCTGAACGGTTCAAACAGCCGCGCAAGAAAGTCTTCCGTCATTCCAATTCCCGTATCCCGTACGGTAAAGCGGTAGTGCGCAAAGCCAGGCCTGTCCGCTGCCGCAAGCTCTTCCACCTTAAACTCCACGCTGCCGCCCTTTGGCGTAAACTTGACCGCATTGCCGAGGAGGTTGAGCAGTACCTGATTCAAACGCAGTGCGTCCCCATAAAAATATTCATGGCGGATTTTCTCTGATGCCGCATGAAACTGAAGCCCTGCCGAACTGGCCTGCTGTTCTATGATCCCGGATAGCTGGCTGATCAGCCCTGTGACCGACATTTCCATCCGATTCAGCGTGATTTTTCCGCTTTCTATCTTGCTCATGTCCAGTATATCGTTAATGAGGCTTAACAGATGCCTGGAGGAAAGCGATATCTTCTGCAGGCTATCCGCCACCCTTACAGGATCCCCGATATTGGCGGTCGCTAATGTCGTCATCCCCATGATCGCATTTAAAGGGGTACGGATATCGTGGCTCATGGATGATAGGAACTCGCTTTTCGCACGGCTGGCTTCCTCTGCCAGCGCTAAGGCATTCTCAAGAGTTTTTTGCGCCAGCCGTTCCTTTTCCAGCACATCGGTCACATCGGCCCGCGCCAGGCACACTCTTCCCAGACGCAGGTCAATGGCCGAAACCGTAAGTTTTTTAGTGGATATCTCCTCATCACCTCCCATCATGGAGTAATGAAACGAGTAGGCGGACTCTCTCTGCAGCCGTTCCATGATATAGGCCGGATCCAGCATTCTTTCCACCTGTTTTCGATCGCCTTCCACCACCTGTTTTTGGAGCATATGCGTCACACGGTCGGAGTGACGCCCTTCCTGTGCCTGACCGTCAGTGGATGCCAGATTACCGTTCAGCAGCCTGTAACGGTTCTGCAGCAGATCCACATCCGCCACCAGATCACAGCTGACCACCGACAGCAGGCGCATGATCCGTTCGGATAGGACCTGTTCCGTGGTATCCGTTACTGTCAGAATCCCGGTGATATCCCCTGTATCCGGCATCTCTACCAGGCTGATCTTAAACTGGACATAACAGCCATGGGATTTTGCAGGCAGCTTTATAAAGCAATCCAGCGTAAGCACCGTATCCTTCCGCCTGAATGCCTCCAGTGAAGGGGCATTCAAAAAGTTGTTAAGGAAAGCCTTACGCTCCTTATCATTCACGACAAGACCGGCCAGCCCTCTGAAAAACATCTCCCTGTCCGTGCCGAAGGCGGCAAGAAGCCCTGAATCCGTATAGTCTATGATCTCCAGTATCCTGTTCTTGGTGATGTTGCAGTGCCCCACAATCAGCGCATTCGGCCCGGGAGTACGGTAATGCTGCCTAAGCAGATCATCGTATTGCTGCCTAAGCTTCTTTCTCTCCTCAAGCTCTTTCGTAATATCGTTATAGTTGGCATAGATTTTGCCCTCGCCATTCTCACTCTGGATCATGGACAGGCTGTTTTTCACCCACAGGTATTCGCCGTTGCCCTTCTGCAGCCGGTATATCAGTTCACAGCTGCTCTCTTTGCTGTTCACAAACCGGGCCATCCGGTCCGTAACTGTCTTCCGGTCATCCGGGTGCACACCGGTCAGAGCGTCCTTACGGTACAGGCGATATGCCTCTTTGGGCGTCATGCCGGTCATTGCGGCAAAGCCATCCGAGAGATATTCCGGCACCATTTTCCCGTCCCGGCCATAACTGACTACGGCAACGCCTCCCGGCAGCTGCTTGATCAGCGTCTGGAAATATTTTTCTAACTGTTCTTTTTCCTTCTGCATCGGAACTTCGGTTTTCCTGTCCGTTCTGATTTCTTCAAATGTCTTCACGAAAGGCTGGCCCTCTATATGTTCTCCGATCTGTTTCTCCATCCAGACCATATTATACCAGCGGTTAAATTTATAACCGCATTGCCGGAATTCTCCCACCATGCGGTAACCCATCCTATCATGGAACAGAACACTGTCCTTTGACAGGTATTCATCCTCTTCTTCGGGATATGCGATACATGCGTTCAAATTGAGTATGCCCTGCCGCTTAAGGATCTGTTCCAGAGCCTCATACAGCAGTCTGCCCACCCCCTGTTTCTTCCTGTCCGCCCGGACATACACGGATGTTTCTACAGACCATGCATAGGCCGCCCGTTCCTTAAACGCATCCGCATAAGCGTATCCGATCATCTCACCGCCGCTCTCCGCAGCCAGATACGGGTATTTCTTCAGCACATGCCGGATGCGATCTGCGAATTCCTCCGCAGAAGGGACTTCATACTCAAAGGTAATTGCTGTTTTCTCAACATAGGGTGCATAAATTGCCAGCAGTTCTTTTGCATCTTCTGCAACAGCAATCCGGATCTTTATATCACTGTCCATTATACTAACCCGCCTTATTCTTTCGATTCTACAGATACTCTTCCCATTATACACCCGATACCTCTGTTTGTCATCCGCACATCCGTTTAAAAAGGGATTGGTTTTATCGTCCGTCAGGTGCAATCCTGCGCAAGATCGCGCTGGAGATTCCGGCGCTGTTTATCCTCAACGCCATCTTCCCGCTGTACAACCTGACTTATGTCCAGCTGACTGCGGAAGTCATACTGGCCGCTGCGGCAATTGTGATGCTTACTCGGCTGTTTCGGCGGTTTGATTCGGGGTGGGCTGCAATCATAGACATTAAAAGGGAATTTGGGAATAAAACGCCAAGAACCCGCAAAAGCACAGTACTGCTGCACCTTTGCGGGTTCTTTTCTCTGCAAATAATTTACTCACTCAATAAACATTGCGTCCCCAAAGCTGAAAAACCGATACTTCTGCCGCACCGCCTCCTCATAAGCGGCCAATACATGCTCTCTTCCCGCCAGCGCGGATACCAGCATGATCAACGTGGACTGCGGCAGATGAAAATTGGTAATCAGCGCATCCACCACTTTGAACTGATAACCGGGATAAATAAATATCTCTGTCCAGCCGCTGCAGGCGCGGATGCTTCCGTCTTGAGCTCCTGCGGATTCCAAGGTGCGGCAGCTGGTGGTTCCCACCGCGATCACCCGGCGGCCGCTGCGCTTCGCACGGTTTACTTTTTCCGCCGCATCCTCATCGATGCAGTAGAATTCTGAATGCATGTGATGATCCTGGACATTCTCCACCTTGACCGGACGGAAGGTTCCCAGACCCACATGCAGCGTTACTTCCGCTATATCCACGCCCTTGTTGTGTATCTGCTCCAGCAGCTCCTGTGTGAAATGCAGCCCTGCTGTCGGTGCGGCGGCGGATCCTTCATGCTTGGCATATACGGTCTGATACCTGTTTTTATCCTGAAGCTGATGTGTGATATAGGGCGGAAGGGGCATCTGCCCCAGCTGATCCAGAATTTCTTCAAATATGCCCTCAAACCGGAACTGAATCAGGCGGTTTCCTTCTTCCACCACCTCCAGCACGGTTCCGCTTAGCAGGCCATCCCCAAACACAATCTCTGTGCCGGGCTTCGCCTTCTTGCCGGGTTTGACCAGCGTTTCCCAGATGTTGTTTTCTTTTCTCTTAAGCAGGAGCACTTCGATGGCCGCCCCTGTATCCCGCTTTGTTCCCATCAATCTTGCCGGGATCACCTTCGTGTTATTGATCACCAGACAGTCTCCGGGACAGAGCCGGTCAATGATGTGCTTAAATACTGTATGCTTAATTTCTCCGCTCTTCTTATCCAGCACCATCAGTCTGGAGGAAGACCGATCCTCTAAGGGATCCTGTGCGATCAGTTTTTCCGGCAGATCATAGTCAAAATCTTTCACATCCATTTTATCAGTTCCTCTCTGACACCCAGTTTTTCATCGCTTTGTTCACAGTTCATTTTAACGGAATAAGAGGCGGCACAGGCCGCCTCAATATTTATCCCTTATGGTCTCTGTCTGCTAAGGTACGGAGTTGCCACATAGTATGTGTTCCCCTTATATTCCACCTTACTCCACTCATCATTATAAGCAGTCCGCTTGATGGAATCTCCGGCTTTCAGCGTTGCAACCTCTTCCGAATCGGTGCTGGGTCCCTTGCGGATCTTCACATCCGTGGTCGCATATACCGTTTCGTCCGTTGCCGTAAACGGTGCTGTATCCGGTTTAACCGTTGTTAAAAGATCACTCATTATGTAGCACTCAGCGCCGTTATAGAGCACCTTGCTCCAGGTTCCGTCATCGCTGATGCGCTCGATGGAAGCCGCTCCGGTAAGCTTGCCCACCTCTTCGCTGTCTGTGGAGGGCTCTTTACGGATCTTCACATTCTGTTTTGCATATACGGTGGTGGTTCCGGAAGGCGCAGCGGTGGTTTCAGACGCCTGTGTTTCCGACGGCTGCGTCTGCTCCGGCTGTGTTTCTGCAGGCTCGGTCTCTGAAGGCTGCGTCTGTTCTGGCTGTGTTTCCGGCGGCTGTGTCTGTTCCGGCTCGGTCTCGGGCGGTGTTGTTCCGGTATCCGCACCCTCTCTTAATTTGTCCACCAGCTTAAGCAGGTTCTCATCCGCAGACATGGCCTGCTGCAGCTTCTCTTCCACACTCGTAATCAGCGCCCTTACATCCTGGCTGTTGTATACTTCATCCATATAGCTCTTTACATCCGCATCCACTTTTCCGGCATTGATATACAGGGTTCCGTCACTGTTCATGCAGACCAGCTGCTGCACCATGCCCGGTGCGGGCGTATCGATGTTCATAAATTTTATTTCAAAGTACACATACACCAGGTACGTATTGTCCTGCAGTCCCGGCTTCGTATAACACTTGATGTTCTGGTAGTTCTCGATATATTCCCCCTCTTTTTCGATCTCTTCAAGAGTATAGGGCTCTTCCTGTACCACTATGCTGTTGAGCTGATCTACATTCAGCTCCTTCTTAGCAGTAAAATAGGTTTCAAACAGTTTGTTGATCTCCGGATACGCATCCTCCTGAAGCGGGGGCTCCGTTTCCGCCGGTTCTGTCACCGCCTCATCGGTGGTGGGTTCAACGGTCTGGCCTGCCGGCACCTCCGGTTTCTTTGTGAGCGCGGACACAATCAGAATGATTACCAGCAGCAGCGCAACTGCGCCGAGAATCATATACTTACCGTACTTTTCAATAAACTTTTTATCTATTTTAAACTGCATCTAAATTCCTCCTTCAACTGCTGTAACCAAAACATCGCGGTCTTTGTCGATTACCGCGTCTATACAATAATATCAGACACATGCAAAAATTGCAAGGTCCATCTTCTTACAATTCTGTGATTGATTTGTGAACACATATACATGAAATATGTAATGAAAAGCCCCGAAAAATCAGGGCTTTTCTTCTATGTCCGGGCAACCGCCCCTTCCAGCGCCTCATAAAGCTGCTGCGCTTCAAACGGCTTTGGCAAAAAGCCCGTCATGCCGGCCTGCCTCGTCTTCTCCCGGTCCTCCTGAAAGGTATTTGCCGTCATAGCCAGGATGGGAATGCACAAAGCGTCCGCACGGTCCAGCGCCCGGATCTGCACGGCGGCCTGCATGCCGTCCATAACAGGCATGTTCACATCCATAAGAATCGCACCGTAATATCCCTCCGGGCGGGATGCAAACATCTCCACGGCCTGACGCCCGTCCGCCGCACGGTCGGCCTCAATCTGCTGGATCCGCAGGAGCTCGATGGCGATCTCCGCATTGATGTCGTTGTCCTCCGCAACAAGCACATGCATCCCGGCTAGCGGAAGAGATGTCCGCTTCTTTGGCGCCTTCTTCGACTCCAGCGCACCGCAGTAAACAGGGAGCCGGACAGTAAAGCTGAATTCTGCACCCTCGTCGGGCCGGCTGTTTAAACTGAGCTTTCCTCCCATAAGTTCCACCAGGCTTTTGCTGATGGCAAGGCCCAGCCCCGTTCCCGGCGCATTGGGTTTCTTGTCCGCGGCCTGTTCGAAGGAGAGAAAAATGCGTTCCTGATCCTCCGGACGGATCCCGATGCCGGTATCCCGAACGGAGAAAAAGAGGATGGCTTCCCCGCCTTCCCTCTCCTCTTCCCGAATGGTCAGCGTGATCCGTCCGCCCGGATCCGTGAATTTATATGCATTGGAGAGCAGATTTGTAAGGATCTGGCTAAGACGCATGCTGTCGCCTACATAGAGCCCGTCCTGCGGACGGCAGTCAAATACAAGCTTCAGCTGCTTTTGCTCTGCCTGAAGCATAAATATATCCTCAAGCTGCTCCACCAGATCGTCCATTCGAAACGGCGCCGCCGACAGCTTCATTTTCTGGCTCTCGATTTTAGACATGTCCAGCACGTCGTTAAGCAGAGAGAGCAGGAATTTGGCAGAAGTATCTATTTTACCCAGGTCCTCCCGAACGGAAGGCGTTGCTTCCCCCTTCATCATAGCCAGGTTAGTCAGGCCTATGATCGCATTCATTGGGGTGCGGATCTCGTGGGACATCCGGGAAAGGAAGTCCGATTTTGCCCTGCTGGTCTCTTCCGCCTTTTCCAGTTTGACACGCATGATCCGCGTCTTCATTTTATAAGCATTAAATAGCAGAAACACGGCTGCCGCCAGCACCACAAATCCTACGGAAATCGAAATTACCATTACCGGGTTCGTATATAGCAGCGATTTAAAGGTAGCGGGCGCGGCGAACGTAGGCAGAAGGTCCTGCGATAGGACGCTGTTGATCTCCGCGTCCGCAAGATTACCGATCGCCTTGCTTATTACGGAGTACAGCAGCACATTGACCGGCCGAAGGATGGCAAATGCCATCTGCTCCTTCTGTGCCATATCCACCGAGATGGTTACGTTCGCGTAATAGTCCTGCGCGTACAGCCATTCCAGAGAGGAAGCCGGGATGTAGGCACAGTCTGCTTCACCGCGGTTGACTGCCCTTAAGCAGTCCTCATACTGCGGATATTCCCTGACCGTTCCCTTTATCCCGGCCGATGACAGACTTTTACCCGCCGGAACCGCTATCACGAGACCATCCTTGGACAGATCCGAATACTTGTTGCGGACCAAGGTGGAGTCAAGCGGGACCAGGGGAGCCGTGCAGGCCAGTCCGGCCGCGTCTGCAGTGCGCTCCGTCTCCATATAGCTGCCAATCATATCCGCTTCGCCGTTTTCAAGCAGCCCCTGCAGTTCTCCGTATGCCCCCACATAGACATACTCAAACTCCAGTCCTGTCCGGCCTGCGATCAGAGCGAGACAGTCCGGAACAATTCCCCTGGGCGTTCCCCCATCTTCATAGTACAGCGGATACATCTGCTTTACCACCGCAACCCGGATCGGGCCGCTCTGATTCAGGAACTCCTGCTCCTTTGGGGTGAAGTCGATGGTGTTGATGTATTCAGACGGAAAATATTTCTCATACAGCTCATCGGCAAAATTAGGATTAGCGGAATAAATGGCGCTCATAGCCTCACTAAGCTGCCGGCACAGTTCCGGCTCGTCGTGAGAGGTGACGATATAGTAGGGATCCGCCTCAATCTTTGCCGCGACATTGTATTCCTCGTTCATATATACATCATTTCCGTACATGAGGTCGACTTCGTCATGATCCAGACACTTCCCGTACTCCTCCGACGTATCGTAATATATCAGCTCGCACTCTATATGGTTAAAATTTAGAAACTTCTGCAGGCGGTCAATTTTGCTGACTGCCTTTTTGAATACACCGATGGTCTTTCCATTGAGCGTCGTATAGTCAAAACTTTTGATGGTATCGTCATCCCGGTGGTACATGAGCAGTGAGTAGTTGGCGCCCATAACGTATTTGGGGTAGCTGTATATCTCGTCATAGCCTTCCAGGTAGTACATGCCGCCCATGAGATCGTACCCGCCCCTGCTCATTTCATCGAGCAGCTCGGTGGCCTCTCCGGTCACAAATTCATACTCCCAGCCGGTATACTTGGAGATCTCATGAAGCCAGTCATAGACGCTGCCGCCAAATGTGCCGTCCTCATAGACTTCGCTGATCCCGGGACTGTTTGGAAAGGCCACTGTCAAAACACGGGCCTCACTCTCCTCCCCGTCTGCTGCGCGGGCCGGAACTGAACAAGTAATCAGCAGAATAGCAGCTGCCATTAAGGGTATAAATCTGTTCCAGCGTATGTTTAGCATACACGTTCCTCATTTCTGTTGTAGTGCAGCCCCGTACAGTCACAGGGCTGCTTTCATATAGTATACAGTGCCGGCCGCCTCTTTACAAGGACAGTTTAGCCAGTGTACTGACCGGTCACACCGTTTTTTTCAATAAAGCGCAGCGAATCTGCCGTGAAAGCGAAAAAACACTCCGATGGGCAGAAACGCACCGCTGTCACGCGGGGAATTCCTGCCGTAAGGAGTGTTTCCAAAAGAATGCATCTGAGTGGACTCGAACCACCGCACACGGCTCCGGAGGCCGTTGCTCTATCCCCTGAGCTACAGATGCGCGATATTTATTGTACAACAGATTTTAAAAATGAGCAAGCGTTATTTTTAAAAACATGATTTTTTTTGCGATTAACACTTGCCCATGAGCGGGAACTGTTGTAAAATAATAAATGTGCATGTACAGATCAGTTTTATCTTATGTCCAATTCTTAGGACGATTTATCCCAATTCTACTTATTTAAACATATCAGGAGGTATTCCAACTATGGATTACATCGATTTTTTGTCGTACATGAAAACCAGCCTGCAAAAGATAATGGGCGACAACACCAGAGTGGAGCTGCATAAAATACTCAAAAACAACAGCCTTGCGCTGGACTGTCTCACCATTCTGCCGGAGGGGCAGAATATCACCCCTTCGATCTATCTGAATGACTATTACGATGAATATATGGCCGGTTCCTCTCTTCCATACATCGTTTCCGAAGTTCTCTCGATTTACGAAACCCACAAAGTATCCTTTAAATTTCAGCCCGAACGTTTCCTGAAGTTCGAGAATATACAATCCAGCATCGCGTTCCGGCTGATCAACTACGAAAGCAACCGTGAACTGTTAAACGGTATTCCCCATAAGCGTTTTCTGGATCTGGCCATCGTATACTACCTGATCCTGCACAGCGACGGTCTTGGAGATGCCACCGCCCTGATCCACAATGATCATCTGAAGCTATGGGGTATCGGTGAAGACACACTGTATCGGATCGCCGCGGCCAATACGCCCGCCAAGCTGGGATATGAGCTGAAAACAATGGACGAAGTGATGCGGGAAATGCTGATGAAGGATCTTAACGACAATGTCTCTCTCAACGAATACAGGCTCAGTGTTACGGACAGCGAACTGGACAGTTTCGCCTCTTTGATGATGGAACACCTGCACGGCTCACAGGAAGGCCGTCCGACCATGTATGTACTGACCAACAAAAACCGCTGCTACGGCGCCAGCTGTATGCTGTATCCGGGACTGATGTATAAGTTCGCCGAAGAGCATGGAGATTTCTACCTGCTTCCCAGCAGTATCCATGAGGTCATATTAATTCCCAGGGATGATGTGATCAGCCATGAAGACCTGTGCAGCATGGTAAGAGAAATCAATGAAAATGATGTGGATATCACAGAACGGCTGTCCGATCACGTCTATTTCTATTCCTGCTCAGAAAACGCGTTGCTGATGTAAAAAGAATCCCGCTCGCGGGATTCTCCGCCTGCGGCGGGTCGCTTCAGCGACATCATTCCATTCCGTCGCAGTGCGTTCCTGCCCGGAGGGCTTTTTTATTACATAGGAGAGTTCGGAGAACTTTCCTATGTAATGAAAAAACAGGCCGCCCCGTAAGCCTGCCTGTTTTGAAAAAATCCCGGCCGCAGGATTCATCTCCTGCGGCGGGTCATTCTGTCGGCCAACATACACTATCGCTGCAAATATCCGTCCAGTTCTTCCAGACTGCCGTTTACCACCAGTTCCTCTGGAAACCCTGTCTCCTGCACCAGTTTCCAGGCGAAACGGTGATCTCCGACATCGCTCACCACATGAGCATCGCTGTTCATGATCACTTTTGTCCCGAAACGTTCACAGTGCTTCAGCATGGCTCTGGCATTCTCCCAGCTGTTCTGTCGATAACCGCCCGGCTTGAGAGAACTGTTGTTGAGTTCCAGCAGCACATGGTATTCCTTCGCTTTGCGCGCCATCTCCTCATAATCTGCCAGATATCTGCCGTCATCCGGATGCCCGATCACCTGCACATACGGATTTTCCATGGCACAGATATAGGCATGGGTCAGCTCTTTACAACTCCCCGGCGTGAGGCAGGGAGGATGCATGCTGGCAATCCCGATATCCAGCCGTTTCAGCTCCGCAGGTCCCAGATCCACCCTTCCCTCATAATCGAGGATATTCAGCTCCGCCCCCAGATACAGCTTGACTCCACTAAGCTCCCGCGGCACCACATAAAGGTTGGAAAAATACAGCGCATGACAGGTTCCCGGCAGAGCCGGCGCATGTTCCGTGATCCCCAGCGCTTTCAGGCCCAGGTCAGCGGCGCCTCTGGCCATCTCATAAATCGTGTTATAAGAATGGCCGCTGGCAATGGAATGGGTATGCATATCGAAAATATCGAGCATTAAGCCTCACTGTCCTTTTTTTCTGCTGATTTATCTTTAGCGGCTGCTTTGTCTGCATCCACATCTTTCATACTCAAATTCACGCGGCCCATCTTATCCACTTCCATAACCTTTACGGTAACCACATCACCGATATTCACCACATCTTCGACCTTGGCTACGCGCTGTTTGGAAAGCTTGGATATATGAACCATACCGTCCTTGTTCGGCGCAAGCTCCACAAAGGCTCCGAAATTCATGATGCGGACCACCTTGCCGGTCAGGATCTGTCCGGGCTCCACATCCGTCACAATGCTCTTGATGATCTGAATCGCCTTGGCGATCATCTCTTTATCGGTGCCGCATACGGACACGCTGCCGTCCTCTGCGATATCGATCTTAACGCCGGTTTCATCAATGATCTTATTGATCACCTTGCCCTGTTTGCCGACCACATCACCGATCTTGGACGGATCGATGGAGATCTGCTCAATCTTGGGCGCATATTTTCCGACTTCCGGCCTGGGTCTGTCAATTACCTTGGCCATTACCTCATCCAGGATGTAGATTCTTGCCTCTCTTGTTCTGGCAATCGCTTCCTCAATGATCGGTCTGGTCAGACCGTGGATCTTAATATCCATCTGTATGGCAGTGATGCCCTCATGGGTGCCTGCCACCTTAAAGTCCATATCTCCGAAGAAATCCTCCAGGCCCTGGATATCCGTCAGCACCAGATAATCGTCATCGGTCTCACCGGTCACCAGACCGCAGGAGATACCTGCCACAGCCTTTTTAATCGGCACGCCTGCCGCCATAAGAGACATGGATGACGCGCAGATGCTGGCCTGTGAAGTGGAACCGTTGGATTCAAAGGTTTCCGATACGGTACGGATCGCATAAGGGAATTCCTCTTCCGTCGGAAGTACCGGTACCAGAGCTCTCTCCGCCAGAGCGCCGTGGCCGATTTCACGCCTTCCCGGCCCTCTGCTGGGCTTTGTCTCGCCTACGGAGTAGGAAGGGAAATTGTAATGGTGCATATATCTCTTAGAGGTTTCCGCCTCATCCAGCCCGTCCAGCTTCTGAGCATCGGAAAGCGGCGCAAGTGTCGTCACCGTACAGATCTGTGTCTGCCCGCGGGTAAACATGGCGGATCCGTGTGCTCTGGGAAGCAGATCGATCTCCGCTGCCAGGGGGCGGATCTGATTGATCTGACGTCCGTCCGGACGCTTGTGATCCTTTAAGATCATTTTGCGGACGGTTTTTTTCTGGTACTGGTAAACAGCCTCATCAATCAAAGGCAGCCAGTCCGGATTGCTCTCTGCATATCTCTCCTCCAGCATGTCTTTGAGCTGGCGGATATTTTCCTCACGCACCTGTTTCACATCGGTGAACACAGCTGCCTCCATCTGCTCGGGGCTGATGACGGAAGTCATATCGTCCCACAGCTCTGCAGGAGTCATACAGCTTGTATAGCTGTGTTTGGACTTGCCGCACTCTGCAACGATCGTATCTATGAATGCGATCACCTGCTGGTTCACTCCGTGAGCGGCAAAGATCGCTTCAATCATCTTCGCTTCCGGAACTTCATTCGCTCCGGCTTCAATCATGATCACCTTATCCCTGGTGGACGCAACGGTCAGAGCCAGATCGGACTCCGCCTTCTGCACTGCGGTAGGGTTAAATACGAGTTCGCCGTTTACAAGGCCCACCTGTGTAGTCGCCGTAGGGCCGTCGAACGGGATATCGGAAATAGCCACAGCGATGGCGGATCCCAGCATAGCGGTAAGCTCCGGGCTGCAATCCTGATCCACGCTCATAACCAGGTTATTTAATGTCACATCGTTTCTGTAATCCTTAGGGAAGAGAGGGCGCATCGGCCTGTCAATGACACGGGAGGTTAGAATCGCATTTTCACTGGCCTTTCCTTCTCTCTTATTGAAGCCTCCGGGGATCTTGCCCACGGCGTACAGCTTCTCCTCATACTCCACACTTAACGGGAAGAAATCGATGCCTTCCCTGGGTTTCTCCGATGCGGTTGCAGTGGAAAGAACCACCGTATCGCCATAGTGCATAAATGCAGCGCCGTTTGCCTGTGCAGCCACTCTGCCGATATCTACGGTCAGTGTTCTGCCGGCTAATTCCATTGAATAGCTTTTAAACATTGCGTATCTCCTTCATATTATTAATTTTATATAGTAAGCAGAAGATACCGAAACTACTGAAAAAGGCATTTACTTAAAAAGGCAAATGCCCTTTTCAGTGGTCTCGGTGATCGACTTCTGCTATTACCATCGTTCCATGGAATGCTGAAAAAACAGGGACAGTCAGCATAAACGGCCATCAGCCATCTTAGAGACAGTCCCCGTGCGTCATATCTTACTTTCTGATGCCCAAACGCTCGATCAGAGTACGATATGCTTCAATATCAGTTCTCTTCAGGTAATCGAGTAAACCACGTCTCTGACCAACCATCTGCAGCAGACCTCTTCTGGAATGGTGATCCTTCGGATGCTCCTGTAAATGAGCTGTCAGCTCCGTGATCCTCTCTGTTAAAATAGCGATCTGAACTTCCGGTGAACCGGTATCTTCCGGTTTTCTGCCGTAAGCCTTGATAATCTCTGCTTTCTTTTCCTTTGAAATCATCGTTTCTTCCTCCTGTTATTTTATACAAACCTGACACTAAGACATCGGTTGGAGTATCCGAACTCTGGGTGCCGGCGTTTGCTCATACCTATCTAGTATAGCATAGCAGCCTATGTAAGTCAATTTATTTTTTAGCTGCGAAACAGAGGCATACACAGATACCATTACAGCATGCGCTGTCTCACAATTTCATAGGCAAGCACTCCTGCTGCCACCGAAGCGTTGAGGGAATCAATCTCCCCCTTCATGGGAATGGAAGCGGTCATATCACACTTTTCTCTCACCAGACGGCTTACGCCCTCGCCCTCATTGCCGATCACCAGGCCGATGGGCCCTTTCAGATTGAGCCGGTACATCACTTCTCCGCCCATATCTGCGCAGACAAACCACAGCCCTTCCTTTTTCAGGCTTTCGATGGCAGAGGATATATTGGTCACCTTGGCTACCGGCGTATAGTTTAAGGCGCCGGCAGAGGTTTTGGCCACCACCGCTGTGAGCCCCGCCGCCCTGTTCTTCGGGATAATGACGCCATGGGCCCCGGCCAGATTCGCCGTACGGATAATCGCCCCCAGATTGTGAGGATCCTCGATCCCGTCCAGCAGAAACAGAAACGGCGGCTCCCCCTTCTCTTTGGCCAGCTTCAGCATATCCTCCACCTGCGCGTATTCATAAGCGGCTCCGTAGGCGATCACACCCTGATGGCTGCCCGTGGAAGAGATCTGATCCAAGCGCTCCCTTGAGACAAATTTCACCAGCGTATCTCTCTTTTTAGCCTCCCTCAAGATGCTCATCACCGGACCGTCCTTGCAGCCTTCCAGCACAAACAGCTTATCTATGGGCTTTCCAGAGCGGAAAGCCTCTAACACCGCGTTTCTTCCTTCTATCGTTAATTCCTCAAATCTCATGTTTTCCTCTTTCCTGTGCCGCGCCGGCACATAAAGCCTTTACCCGGATATCATATAAATTTCAGGCCTGTCCTAATCAGGCTTACCATCCTCTCATACCGGCCCGTGAGGTAGAGCCATCCCATCAGGGCCTCAAAGCCTGTGGCCGTCCGGTAATCCGCCACACTGGCGTTTTTCGCGGTATGATAGGCCTTGGCATTTCTGCCGCGTTTGTAAGCGGACAGTTCTTCCTCGGTAAGCTGCGCCTCCAGACCGCGGATCATGGCGGCCTGTGCGGCGGCCTTCACCAGCCCGCTGCTTTTTTTATGCAGCTTGGCCGGCTGAAGGTTGCCCTGCTCCACCAGCACCGTGCGGATGATGAGCTCATAGACGCCGTCTCCGATATAGGCCAGAGTGAGCGGTGAATACGTCCTGATATCCACGGGCGTTAACTCAAATTCCTTCTGTATGCATGAGATCAGATCCTGCGTTACGCCCGTTTCCATTTCACACCTTCCCTGGTATCCTCAAGAAGGATTCCTCTGGAAGCCAGAGTATCCCTGATCTCATCGGCCAGCGCAAAATTTCTGTCTTTCCGGGCCTGTTTTCTTTTCGCAATCAGCTCCTCAATCTCTGCATCCAACAGCTCTTCCTTTTTCTCCGTAATGATTCCCAGCACATCGCAGAGCGTCTCAATGGCATGCTTTGTCTCGCTTACCAGGGCTTTCGTGCTGCTCTCATCCACCGAGGTATTCGCAAATTTCACCAGTTCAAAAATGGCGGATATGGCATCGGCGGTATTGAAATCGTCGTCCATGGCAGCCTCGTATTTGGCAACCAGCTCTTTCACCTTTTCGGACAGTTCCTCTTCCTCTGCGGCAAGTGAGGAACCTTCCGCCTTTTCTTCAAGGTCTTTAAGCCTGCCGATTCCGGTCAGTATGCGCTCCAGGCCGTTGCGGGAAGCCTCCATCAGGTCCGCGCTGAAGTTGAGCGGGCTCCTGTAATGGGCGCTTAACATGAAAAAGCGCAGCACCTGAAGGTCATATTTCTCACTGATCTCCCTGACTGTGAAGAAATTGCCCAGAGATTTGGACATCTTTTTGTTATCAATATTTAAGAAAGCGTTGTGCATCCAGTATTTCGCGAACTCTTTGCCGTTGCAGGCTTCGCTCTGAGCAATTTCATTTTCATGGTGGGGGAAGATCAGGTCTTCTCCCCCCGCATGAATATCAATCTGTTCTCCCAGATACTTTTTCGACATTACCGAGCACTCGATGTGCCAGCCGGGCCGGCCGTTGCACCAGGGTGATTCCCAGTATGGCTCGCCGTCTTTTTTGGGCTTCCACAGCACGAAATCCAGCTCATCCTCCTTCTCATCTCCGGTGACTTTGATCTCCCGGTGGCCGGCCTGCAGATCGTCGAGGTTTTTATGGGACAGCTTTCCGTATTCGCCAAACTTTCTGGTTCTAAAATACACGGTGCCGTCTTGCGCCTGGTAAGCATAGCCTTTTTCAATCAACGTCCGTATCATCGCCAGCATGCCGCCGATCTCTTCGGTGGCCAGTGGATGCACCGTGGCCGGCAGCACATTCATGCCTTCCATATCCTTTTTGCATTCCTCAATATAACGCGTGGATATCTCGGAAGCATCCACGCCTTCCTCAATCGCTTTTTTGATGATCTTGTCATCCACATCCGTAAAATTGGAGACATAGTTCACCTCAAAGCCTTTGTACATAAAATATCGGCGCACCGTATCAAAAACGATCATCGGACGTGCATTTCCGATGTGAATAAAATTGTAGACCGTCGGCCCGCAGACATACATCCTGACCTTACCTTCCTCGAGGGGTACAAATTCTTCCTTTTGCTTGGTAAGTGTGTTGTAAATCTTCATACATTCAATCCTCCTATTTTTTCTTTCAGTATTTCTATCTCTTTTTTCAGCTGCTGGATATCATTTAACACAGGATCCGGCAGGTTAATCTGCTCCATATCCGCCTGCGGCACTCTGACATTATCCCGTTTCACCACGCGTCCGGGCACGCCCACCACGGTGGAGTTGGGCGGCACCTCGCTTAGCACCACCGATCCGGCCCCAATTTTGCTGTTCTCCCCGATCTTAAAGGATCCCAGCACCTTCGCGCCGGCGCTAATCATCACATTATCTCCGATAGTAGGATGGCGTTTTCCCTTTTCCTTGCCGTTTCCGCCCAGCGTGACGCCTTGAAAGAGTGTCACATTGTTTCCCACAACCGCCGTCTCTCCGATGATGACCCCGTGGCCGTGATCGATGAACAGTCCCCTGCCGATGGTGGCTCCGGGGTGTATCTCTATGCCGGTCTTTCTGGCGGTGCGCTGCGAAATCCACCGTGCCAGAAAATAATGCTGCCGCATATATAGTTTGTGCGCAATTCTGTATTTTAAAATCGCTTTAAAGCTGGGGTAGAGAAAAACTTCCAAAGGTGTCTTGATGGCCGGGTCCCGTTCTCTTATAATTTCGATTTCTTCCCTGATATAGCCAATCATACCCATATACGATTGCCCCCTTATGACATAGGACGTACTCCTATTGAAAAAAACAAAAACCCCGTCTCAAAAAAGAGACGGAGTTCATCCGCGGTTCCACTCTACTAAAGACATGACATGTCTTCCCTTAAGGCCGTTAACGCCGGCAATACGGATAGGGCTACTCGCCTCGCTTTCGCCATATCTGCTCCCGGGTGCATTTCATACGTGTCTGTGTCAGGACTGCTTTCAGCCGGCGGCACTCCCTCTCTGCTACGCTTTCACGCACTATTCTCCCGTTCCATGCAGTTTCACTCTATAAACACAGAGGTTTCTTCTGTGTATATATTAGTCTATGCAATAACCTGAAATTTGTCAAGCGGCATTCCGCATTTTTTCCGTCTCCCGGCACGGTGTCGGTCAGTGTTCACAGTACCAGGTGCCGTTTATCAGAACTCGTTGTTCTGGCCTGCCTGATTGGGGCAGCCGCCACAGCCGCCGCAGCCGGATGGCTGCGCCACATCATAGGATTTATAGTTTTCCGCTGTCAGAAGCATCGCTACAGCCTGGGCGCTGATGCCCTCGCCGCTGCCGGTAAAGCCGAGCCCCTCTTCCGTAGTTGCCTTGATATTGATCTGCTGTTTCTCTATGCCCAAAGCGTTTGCGATGTTATCGGTCATCTGCTCCCTGTAGGGAGCAAGCTTTGGCCTCTGCGCAATGACGGTGGCATCGATATTTCCGATCATATACAGATTTTCCTCCAGCAGTTCTCCCACTTTCCTAAGCAGCTCAATGCTGGATGCCCCCTCGTACCTGGGATCCGTATCCGGAAAATGCTGCCCGATGTCTCCGAGCGCCGCCGCTCCCAATAGCGCGTCCATAATCGCATGCACCAGCACATCCGCATCGGAATGTCCTAGCAGCCCCTTTTCATAAGGAATGCTGACTCCTCCCAGAATCAGCTTTCGATCCTCCGTCAGCCGGTGCACATCGTATCCCATTCCTATTCTCATCGTTCACCTCTATCTGTTCTGCGCGGCAGTTAAGCCGCTGCTTTACCATGTTTATGCGACGCGTTTATGATAACATATGCGGGCCTTGTTTGCAAGATACTGCCGCAGAAGGAGCAATGATCCGAATGCATGCGGGCATACATGTAAACTGAAGCTCCTTTTGAAATCCGCAGTTTTCTCCGTCAGCATGTGCCGGCCTTTCCCGGTCCGTCTTAAGGCAGGCCTTACGGCAGCGCAATATCTCCACCTCCCGGAACCGTGTATGAAGGCGGAACATGGATGCGATGAGGATCAAGGCGAATTTCAATCGGGATGCGCCAAAAATCACACACAGATCCAGCAGCCCGTCCTCGCAGGACGCATCGGGCGCAAACGGAAACCCTCCGCCTTCATACTGCTGTATGTGGGCGGATACAAATGAAATTTTCTTAAGAGGCACCCTCTTTACACCGTCCACCATCAGCTCCCCGTCACAGTGTTTCAGAAGAAAGACCTGTTTAAGGCCGATCGCCGCATATACCAGTTTGCCCAGATGCAGGGCATGCAATACCCGTTTTGCTTTGCTGACCGCCATGTTATGGCATACAGCCGCATCAAATCCCAGACCGCTGCTTACCACGAAGCGCCGCTGCTCTTCCCTGCCGTTTTTTTGAAAGGTCAGGACACCGCAGTCCAGCGTCCGGAAATATCTCGGCGTCAGTATCCGCTCCAGCGCCTCCTTAGGATCAGCTGGAAGCTTCATGCTGCGCGCGAAATCGTTGCCGGAACCTGTCGGTATATATCCAAGGGTAACCGGGGTATTCAGATGCAGGCCGCTTACCACTTCATTTAATGTGCCGTCTCCGCCCATCACAATAAGAGAAACCGGATGCCCGTCCTTTGTGAGACTGCCGGCAATCTCCATGGCATGACCGATATGCTCCGTGATATGGGCGCAGTATTCTGTCTTTTTCTCATCCAGCAGTGCCTTTATTTGTTCCCAGATCACCGCCCCCTTTTTAGATCTTGAATTTGGATTTACAATAATATGTATCATTTGTCCTCCTGTTATGGGTAACTTATGTACACTATTATAACATATATAAACTATTTAAAAATTCAATATTATATACAAAAATATATCATTTGACCCAGGCAGGGGCGGAAGGAAGCTTGTCATTGTCGCCTCCTCCCAAAACAGCGCGGTTGGTGGTACCCTCCGTATTATTGGATACATCAGCGTTGATCTGAATTAAGACGCCCCCTACATCGGCTATGGCCGAACAGTTGGAAAGAGGAAAAGGAGCACCCCCGACGACCCAGGGCTTGCTGAGGCTTGCGTAACCTCCTCCCACGATATAATCTCCGTCATACCGCACCTGTTTCAGCGCGCTGTCGATGATGATATGGGCGGTCCCCGCCACATTGGCTACGGCGGCCGTCCCGCTGAGTTCATCCGTGGCCGTATTGCCGGCATCCCCGCCGCCGTACACTTTCCTGGCCAGCAGCGCCCCCTCATGAAAATGGATCATAGTATCGCCGCCCACGTTAGCCGTCACATTGCCAGAGGAGGCGGATCCTCCGCCCCACACGTTCAGAACAGTCCCGTAAATATGGATCTCTGTATTTCCGCTGACGTTGGCTGTGGCACCAGATACCGTGGAACCGCCCCCTCCCGTAACCGTAAAGTAGGTCCCGCTGTTGGGACTGAGATCCTGATTCGTATCACGGATTGTAATTGAGGTAGATCCCTCCACATTCCCGTTGTGTCCGCCGCCGTAAATCGCCGTCCTGTTATACGCCGCAGTCGCACCGTCATACAGGATGCTGGTGCTGCCGGTATCCCTGCCGTCTGCGTCTCCGTAGATATCGCCGCCCAGACTGATGGCGCCCTCCACGATAAAGGGAACCCCATTGGCATACACACTGCCTCTGAACCCCAGATCCACAAAAAGGATCACCGGATTCTCCTTCGTGGCGCCTTCTTTACTGGTGGTGACGGTAAATGAAGTGATTCCCTTATCGTCGGGTACACTGAGGTAGGAGTAGGCATCATTCTGCCCCAGAGACACTTTGAGATTGCTAGGGTTCAATATCAGCTTTACATCCCCCGCCGGATATCTCCGCCGCTCTCATTCTGCCGTCCCCGCTCCCTGTAAAAACGTCAAAATCCGTGGCCTCATAGTCATCCGTGCAGGCCCAGGCAACAGGTAGCTCCGCCAATTTTGCCGCATAATATCCCCCTTTCACTGTCAACAAAAGTACACTATGAATGACAGTGAAAAAAGCAAGAATTAGTCCTAAATCTTTACATTTTGCGATCTGTTTGATATAATTTTGTTAGTTATCCATTAAAAATTTTATATAAACGACTGTCGCTTAACGTGTACATTGCTTTACCCGGATCTTCCGTCTTTTTCTTTACCCGGTAATAAAAGCCCTGCCGTGACAGTCCGCATCTTTCAGCCGCTTTGGCGGCCGTAATCATTCCGTCTTTCTACTCCCGAACCGTCTCGTCAAAACAAGGAATCTCCCTCTCCATTCTTCCAAAGTGAACTCCCCTGGCTTTCACCAATCGGCTGCGGATCAATGCGATTCTGTTTTATCCCTCCGGCTTTTCCTTTGCCGGCTTTGCTTTGGAGCAGGAGGGGATTGCCAGCAGCTGGCGCACCCGCGCCTGGATATGGTCCTCGATGGCGGTCAGATGGGCCTGTGGCAGATTGAGGCTGGGATGCCGTTTGAACCGGAAACCGATCATGCGCCGGAGCTGTTCCTTTTGCTTCGCGCCCATGACCTCGGCGCAGATGCTCTCATAGGAAACGCCGTAAGGATTGGAGCGGGTTTTTGCATAGGCTTCTAAATTCGCATAATCCTCTTTCCCGGCGTAGCTAAACAGTGACAGCCCGTTGTCAAAGATGGGGGCCGGGGCGATGATCTGGCCGCTGTGGTTATCCCGGAGGACGCCAAAATTTCCAAAGTGACGGTCCTCGTTGTAGATCAGCGCGTCGAATACCAGCATACTGCGAATTTGCTCGGAAAACGCTCCGCCGAAAGAGTCATAGTAGTTCAGGCAGGCGGCAATCCCGCCCGATTTGACGATCCTCCCAATGGGGAGATAGGCGGTGTCGATGTCGGTAAACAGACGGCACTTGGAGGCGGTGATGCCCTTCCAATTTTCCAGATCGTAGTGGACGGCGTTCAGCCGCATGGTCTGGGCGATCTGAGAGGCATAGTATTCACAATACGGCTCCCGTCCGGCATTGGACGCGCCTGTGGTGCCGCCCTTATACAGATAAATCCCATCCTGTTCCACAACCCGCCACGCCTTTGGCAGCATTCCGCCTGTGGTCAGTTCCGGTGAGGTGGTAAATGCCTGACGGCTCTGACCCGCGCCGGTGTAGGCCACCAACGCCAGCATTTCGGAAAACCGGTTTTCATACAGATTATACTGCGCGAAGGTTCCTTCAAAGCCCTCCGGCACCACCCAATAGCTGTCGTTTAAGGACAGACCCTTGCAGACGTCGATAATGCCCTTTGTGTCGTTGGCTCCAAGACCCAATGTTTTCAGGATTTCATCCACAAAGGCACGGTTCTTCGGAATAACCCGCCGCTCCAGCCAGCGGATAACGCCCTCGCCGGTGCGCGTCATATCCAGCGGAAAAAGAGGTTCCGCTTCCTCATTGACTGTCAGAATTTCCGCTACCAGACCTTCCAGGCCCCGTTCTTCGATTGTAAAGCGCATCAGCTCGGTATCGTAAATGCGCAGGCTGTAACAGTGATTCATGGGTTCCTCCCTGCTTTCCAGCAATATTTTGATGTCCTTGCCCAGCGCGCCGGCAATTTTCAGCAGCATATCCAGCGTGAGATTCTGCGCGCCGCTCTCCAGACGGCAGAGGTTGGACGGCTGGGTGTCGATCATCCGGGCAAGCTGCGCCTGCGATATGCCTTGTTCCAATCGCGCCTCCACAAGCTGCGCGATGATTTCCCTTCGTTTCTGTAAAAATGGTTCCATTGTATTCCTCCGTTTCACGGCCTGCTCCTATATTATCATAAATGATAACGTTTTGCAAGGCATCCGTGGAAATGGGAGGCGGATTGTTCTCGACAAACAGCGGCTTTTGCGCTTGCCAGTTGCCCCAGTATGCCTTCCAGTTCCTGTTCACTGTCTGCGATCTTGGCTGCCAGTTCAGCCATTCGGTTGATTTTTCCTATAAAAGTTTACCAAAAGTTTAGACGGGATCCCTGCTGTGGACATGCAAAGCGGTTGCTTTCTCCATAAGAAATGTTATAATGTAATAATTCACTTGATAGTAGGAGGAAGACAAATGTATACGGAAAGCTTTGGAAAACGCTTCTGGCGGATGGTGTATCCGCTTGGACTGTATATCCTGATCAGCTCTCTTGCAGGCTTTGCATCCAGCCTGTATCTGGTAGCGCAGGGCGTATCGGAACTTGGGTTTTCAGCGCTAAACGATCCGGAACAGCTGCTCAACCAGGCGGTGGAAAAGATGCCGGACACCCTGTTTTGGGCAACACTGATCTCTGCGGCGGTGACGCTTCCGTTTCTGCTTCTGTTTTATCACTGGGACATGAAACGCGAGCAGAAGCTGGGAACAAAAAAGATTTATGAAAAAGTGCCAGCGCCGTATTTTGGAATCGTGATCCTGTTGGGAATCGCAGCATGCTTTGCCGGCAATAATCTGATCACCATGAGCGGTTTGATGAACAGCACTTCCGGCTATGTAGAAGTGGCGGAAGTTCTTTATGGAGGGAGGCTTGCCGTTGAGCTTCTCGGAATCGGCATACTGGTGCCGGTGGTGGAAGAACTGATTTTCAGGGGGCTGGCCTATAAACGCATGAGAGAATACGCTTCGCCTCTGATGGCGGGCATCACGACCAGCATGCTGTTCGCAGTGTTCCACGGCAACCTTGTACAGGGCGTATACGCATTTCTGCTGGGTGCGCTGTTATGCTATGTTTATGAAAAATATCACAGCTTTTGGGCGCCTGTCCTGCTGCATGCGGCTGCCAATGTGATTTCTGTGCTCGCATCGGAGACTTCCGTGTTTGATTTTCTGTATAGCGGCAGAGGCATCTTCTTCGCTTTTACACTGATTGTATGCGTGCTGGTGGTGGTTTTTGTATATCTGACCGAACGGCTTGTAGTTTCCAATCAGCTCAACCAGAAGGCGGAATAACAGTAAAGAAAGAAATGTGCGACGTCAGGCGCACAAAACACAAAAAAGGTATCAGCCAGCTCCAGCTGATACCTTTTTTGTTCTGTTTAGAACTGATATACCGCTAAATCCGTTTTAACGGTTCCTCCTTACGATTACGGAAGTGTGGAATCTTTGCTGATTTTGCTGAAACGGGTGCGTAATTTCTGCTTGGCTGTGCCCGCCGAGTAATCGCGTGCCGGAAAGTACACAAGGCCATACATGCAGAAGCTTAAAACGATTGCTCCGACCACATCGATCACAGAATGCTGTTTTAAAAACATGGTGGACAGAATAATCAGCACCATCAACACTGCGGATGTGGGTTTTACAAAACGAAAGCGCTTGGAAAACACGGTCCTCGAGATCGCCGTATGTGCGCCGATGGATGCGAACACGTGGATGCTGGGAAATACATTTGTGTTGGTATCGGCTGTGTACAAAACAGAAATCAGCTTTGTAAATATGTTCTTATCAGGATCCAGCTCCGGCCTAAGATCCAGACCGTTCGGAAAAATGGTGCAGATCAACAGGCAGATGGACATGCCGCCGAACAAATAAGCGGCCAGCCGGTAAAAATCAGCTTTCGGACGCTTAAACAGGAAAAACAATACCGTTGCGATGATATAAATAAACCACAGCAGATAGGGAATGATAAAATATTCAATAAACGGAATCCGGTCATCCAAATGGGTATGCAATACCGTATAATTGCTCGTTACAGTCTTCTCCAGATAAAAGAACCAGGGGAAATAGATGAATACATAGAGCAGCACCCATATCTGGCTATGTTTTTTTAAGAAAGTTTTCAAGGGTAACCTGCCTTTCCAATTGATTTTTGCAAATTATAGCACACTTGAGTTTGGTTAACAAGAAGATTTCCGCATTTTTCAGAAATATGTAAGTTTCCCGGTGGAAGTTTGAAAGAAAATGCTTTGTTCAACATCAAAAAACCCTTGCAGCAACAAGGGTTTCATGACGCGGACCGTAATCCGTATGAGTAGCGGAAGGGAGATTTGAACTCTCGACACCACGGGTATGAACCGTGTGCTCTAGCCAACTGAGCTATTCCGCCAGGTTTATATGGGGCCTATAGGGCTCGAACCTATGACCCTCTGCTTGTAAGGCAGATGCTCTCCCAGCTGAGCTAAGACCCCATAATATCAGTCTCAAGTGTGACTTTTTTCTGCCTTATTTGCGACTGCCTTGTTAGTATACTTGCTGTTTCATAAAATGTCAATACCTTTTTTAAATTTTTTGCTATATTTACAGCAGCCGTGAATAACTAAAAGGAGGCACCCCAAAGGATGCCTCCGTCCCTGCAGCTTACTTTACAGGAAAATATACTTCAGAACAAACAACACTGCCAATATATACATCAGCGGTGTGATCTTCTTGGATTTGCCGCAAACCAGGTTCAGGATCACATAGGAGATAACGCCCATGGAGATACCTTCTGCGATGGAATAGAAAATCGGCATTGCCAGGATACAGATATAAGCGGGAATCGCCTCTGTCAGATCTTCGAAATGGATATCGGCAACTGCGGTAAACATCAGGAAACCAACGAAGATCAGAGCGGGAGCCGTAGCAAAGCTGGGGATGGAGATGAACAGCGGCGAGAAAATGATCGCCAGCAAAAACAGCACAGCGGTTGTGATCGCTGTCAGACCTGTTCTTCCGCCTTCAGCAACGCCTGAAGAGCTCTCTACAAAGGTTGTGGTTGTGGATGTGCCGAGCAGAGCGCCGGCGCTGGTTGCAACAGCATCTGCCAGCAGAGCGCCTTTGATCCTGGGAAGCTTGCCGTCCTTATCCAGCATGTCAGCCTTGGAAGAAACGCCGATTAAGGTTCCCAGAGTATCGAACATATCCACAAACAGGAATGCGAAAATAACTACGATAAAGTTCGCCCAGGATAATCCGCTGAAATCAGCCTTAAACAGCTGTCCTGCGGTCTTTCCGAGGGATGAGAAGTCAAAGCTCACGATCGCTGACGGGAATACGGAATAAAATCCTGCATCCGCGTTGGGAACATAGATGTGGAGCAGCTCACACAGCATGCCCAGCACCCAGGTAGCAGCGATACCGATTAAAATAGATCCCTTCACTTTTTTGATGTGAAGGATCGCGGTGATCAGAACGCCGATGATCGCCAGCAGCGCGCAGATACCCACCGTGTTGAAATCCGCGGTAAAGTCAACCAGCTCTACCAGAGTAGCGCCGCCGACAACCACCTTTGCATTCTGCAGGCCGATGAAAGCGATGAACAGACCGATACCAACGCTGACCGCCTTCTTCAGATTCATAGGAATCGCGTTAAAAATCGCTTCACGCACATTGGTAAGAGAAAGCACGATAAAAATCAGACCTTCTACAAATACCGCTACCAGCGCGATCTGCCAGCTGTAGCCCATTGCCCCGCATACGGTATATGCGAAATAGGCATTCAACCCCATGCCCGGTGCCAGTGCAAACGGATAGTTTGCAAACAGCGCCATCAGAACTGTACCGATGAAAGATGCCAGCGCGGTTGCAATCAGAACCGCATGCGCATCCATGCCCGATGCAGAAAGGATGTTGGGGTTTACGGCCAGTATGTACGCCATCGTCATGAACGTTGTGATACCGGCCAGAATCTCGGTTTTAACCGTGGTGTTGTTTTCTTTCAGTTTAAAAAACTTTTCCACTACACCATCCTCCTTTAAGTTAAGTAATAAAAACTTTATGAAATGTTCATACAAATAATATAATATCTTAATCGTCAGAAAATTACAAGCCCTTTTCCAATCTTCTTCTCAACTTTCCGGAGGTTTCCTCTTGTATACAGAAAAATCTGTTCTTTAGAGGAAAATCAGTTACTCGATTGCGTCCCAATGATTCGTTCCGTCGCCCTTATCCTCTCCCGGAATCCCGGCTATAATGCATTTCGTGCCCTCCGGAAAGGCGGCCGGCATAAACATCGGCTGGGGCATCCAAACGCGGATGCATTCCTCCCCTTCAAAAGAGCTGCCGCAGGACGCATAATCGCAAAGCAGCAGTTCTTCCTCCTCATGCTGGAAGAAATGAATCGGTTTATACAGGAAACGTACCCGATAGGCCATATAGGCATCCGGGCAGTCCGCCTCACAGGCAAACGCCCGATCGCTCTCCTCTTCAAGGCTCTGGGAAAGCATATACCGGATCTGTGTCTGTCCGTCCACCTTCCATTTCATCGCATCATTCATCAGCCGCAGGGCCTTCCAGGAGGGAGCTGTGCGCCTGCTGTCCATCGCCAGCACCACCGGACCCACCGTCACCGCTTTAAAGCTTACATTGCCCGGCGCCGTCACGATCCGCGCGTCCATGTCGAACTCCATCTCGATTGAGTCGCCCTCCGACCAGCTGCGGTACATTTCACAGTAAGTGCCGGCATTACAGGAAATCTTCTCTCCGTTAAGCCATACGCCCGTGCTGCGTGAATAAGACGGTATCCTAAACCGCACTCCCCATTCTCCGTCCGGCACACGGTGAAACAGTATCCTCACCTTCCGCTTTTTCGGATATCCCCCTTCTATACGAAACATAAAATCACCCTTGTTGCACGGTGCCTCAAACTCTCCATCCTCATATAGATTGATCACAATTCCTTTTTCATAGTTCATAACCGCCCATTTGGGGACCTCCAGCAGGGCTCTTGGCCCGTTAACCACGCAGCAGCTGGATTGTACGCGTTCAATCTGGATCGGGCTGGGTACACGCTGGCCCAAAAGCGGTGAAAAATATGCCCACCAGCTCCCGTCCTTTTTCATGGCTCCCATAAGCGCATTATATAAGGAAATCTCAAGCTGATCCGCAAAGCGCCGGTCACCGGTCACGCTGAGCATCGCTGCGCACAGCTTCATAAATGTGGCGGTGACACAGGTCTCCATGGGCGTTTCCAGCACCTGGGTCTGGCGGTAGGCGCCGTCGCACCACAGCTCGCCTACGGAACCGGAGCCGGTAATCATGATCTCCCGTTTCAGCACCATATCCACATAACTTTGCACCGCTTCAAAATACTCTTTCCGATCGGTCAGCAGATACAGTTCCAGCACGCCTTCAAAGCAGGACATCACCTCATAGGCCTTAGGGACGGCGATGCTCACCGGAGGAACATGTGAAAGCGCCCCTTCCAGCAGCCGCACCCCCTCCTTATTGTATTTGCCTCCCTGACTCCAGAGGGAGACCAGATGCTCTGCAAACTCCAGATACCGTTTTTCTCCGGTCCTCTGATACAGCCGCACGATGGGCTGAAGCAGCGAGCAGGAAGGCACCCCCAGCAGGAGCTCCAAGCCCACATCCGTGATCTTTTTGCCGGCTTTCATCGTAATTTCGATCAGATGATCAGTCATCCTCCCGGCACACAGAAGCGCCCTCTCTTCCCCCGATACGTCATAATAGGCAAGGAGTCCCAGCAGCACATATTTTCTTCCCCACAGGTCCCAGTCGGAAAAGTCCACGCTGCTGCAGCTGATCCTCCCGTTTTCTTCCTGCACGCTCATGATTCCTTCCACCGCATCCTTTAACACCTGAAAATGCGCTTCCGTTCTCTGATACTCATAGGCCAGCACCGCGGAAGTAAACCATTTTCCCCAAAACTCACCGCAGAACAGGCCGTCGCTGTCCGTTTTCTCCCTGAATACCTCCACAAAGTTCCGGTAGTCTGTCTTCATCACCCCGTTGGCGATACATTGATCTATCTTATTCCCCACATGCCCGGTAAACCTGCATTTTGCCAAACCCATCTCATACACTCTGTTCATCTCACACCTGCTTTCACACTTTATTTAATCATCCTTTGACGCCCCCCAGCGTCATCCCTTTCGTGAAATACTTCTGAAGCCACGGATACACACACAGGATGGGGAGCGCCCCGAGGAAGATCTGCGCCGACTTAAATGTCCGGTCGCTGATCAGCATCCTGTCCCTCATTTCGGCCAGACTGCCGGTACTGACTTCGGTCAGGCTGGTCTGCACCACCACGGACTGCAGATACGTCTGCAGCGGATAATTTTCCGGCCGGTTCATATAGATCATGCCGCTGAACCATTCATTCCAGTACCCCACAATGGTGAACAGAGAAATGGTGGCGATGGCCGGAGCGGCTAACGGCACATAGATTCTCCATAGAATTCGGAAATGGCTGGCTCCGTCCATCCTGGCGGCTTCCTCCAGCTCCTTGGGAAGATCCCGGAAGAAATTTAAAAGCAGCACCACATTAAAGACCGGGATAATGCCCGGCAGGATCAGCGCCCAGATGGAATCCATCAGATTCAGCTCCCTGACCAGCATGAAATTGGGGATCAGCCCGCCGTTAAACAGCATCGTGATAACCAGAAACCAGACATAGAGCGTGCGGCGCCGAAACTGTGTGGACGGCTTTGACAATGGATACGCCGTCAATATGGTCAGAAAAATGCTAAGTGTGCTGCCCAGCACCAGACGCTTTAACGTGACGCCTATGGATCTCCAGAATTCTGTTTTCTCCATCACATACCGGTAAGAAGCCAGCGTGAAGTCCACGGGAAACAGCTTCACATACCCTGCTGCCACCGCCCCTTTCTCACTTAAGGAGATTGCCAGGATATGCAGGATCGGCAGCAGGCACAAAAGGCACAGCAGCAGCATCAGCAAGGTATTAAAAAAAACGAATACTTTTCTGCTCGGTTTACTCTTCATTGTTTTCTCCTCATTTTCCGTATCAGAATATCCTGTAATTAGCGAAACGGTATGCCAGGTAATAGGATGAGCCGATAAAAGCCGTGGATACCAGAGATTTGAAAAATCCCACCGCCGTTGCAACGCCGTACTGCGCTTCTTTTAATCCGAGGCGGTACACCAGCGTATCCAGCACGTCCCCCGTCTCATAAACGATCGGGCTGTACATATTAAAAATCTGATCAAACCCGGCGTTTAATATGTTTCCCATACTTAAAACGGACATTAACACCACCGTCCCCAATATGCTCGGAATCGTGATATGGATGCACTGCTTCCACTTGCCCGCCCCGTCCACGGCCGCAGACTCATAGAGATTCGGATCCACTCCGGTGATGGCCGCCAGATATACAATTGTCCCGAAACCGAAGCCTTTCCAGATATCGGTCACGATCATGGTGCCTCGGAACCAACGGTTGCTGCCCAAAAAGAAGATCGGCTCAAATCCGAGCAGCTTCACAAAATCGTTGATCAGTCCGGTGGACGGTGACAGCATCTGTATAAAGATACCGGACAAAATGACCCATGACAGGAAATGCGGCATGAAGATCACCGTCTGCACCGACCGCTTAAACCTGCTGCTTCTTATCTCATTAATCAGTATCGCTACCGTCAGAGGCACCGCAATGCCCAGCACCATCTTCCACAGAGAGATGACCACCGTGTTGCGCAGCACGCTCATGGTATTCGGCATCTCCAGCAGATAGCGGAAATTATCCAGACCGACCCATTTCTGATTTCCAAACAGCCCCAGCGCCGGCTTGAATTTCTGGAAAGCGATCACCAGGCCGGACAACGGGATATAGGAAAAGATAAAGATCAGGATGACCGCCGGCAGCATCATCAGATGAAAGGTCCTGTTCTCTCTGTTTTTTGCACTGTTTACTCTTTTCTTCAACTGCCCATCTCCTCGCTTAAAACCGGGCTGCCGCATTTTTTTGCAGCAGCCCGTGATTTCATACACCGTAGGTCAGCGCCTTATTTATTTGCCTCATACCACTCGTTTACTTCATCCGTGATATCCTGGCCGCCCAGCGCCAGCCATTTTTCCGTAAACTCATCGAACGCTTCCAGCCCGACCTCTCCCATGACGATCTTCGTAAAGGTTTCCGCCTGCAGCTGATTTAACGTTGCCTGGCGCTCCGTCATCGTTTCGGTGGGCAGGCCGAAATAAGCGTTTACTTTCAGCTTGTTCTCCGCTTTGTATTTCTGTGTGATCTCTGCACCTCCGTTAGGGCCTCCAAAGGTTCTGTTCCAGCCCCACTGCGCCAGGTCCCCCTCCTCATAAGCGATCAGATTTTCATAGATGCTTAGGTCATTGCTTCTGACATTGGAAGGATCTCTCTTCATAACCGCTTCGTACACGTCATATCTGGTGGAGTTTTCATCCGGCACCAGTGAAAACCAGAAGTTCACCACATCGAACATGGACGGCGCATCCTTCGGCGCTCCGTAATATTCGGAGTTCGTTGTTCCGTCAGGTGCCTGATCCTTTGCCTCAGAGGTGATCAGCGTAGCGATTTCCAGATTGGCCATCTTGATTAAAGCCTCCGGATGCTCATACCCCTTGCGCACCACATACCAGAAGTCCACAGTGGCGTTTGCCTGCGGAAGCGCTTCCTCCTCATCCACGGACACGATCTCATACGCCTTAAATTCCGCCTCCGGATTCAGTTTCTTCATATCATTGATGGACAGGGCAAATCCCAGCCAGTTGTATGTAATGCCCACTTTTCCGGAAATCAGATCCTGATTGTACTGCGTCGCATCCTTTGTGGCAAACTCCTTGTCTATGATTCCCTCTTCATACAGCGCGCGCATGGATTCCAGCGCGTTTTTCACTTCCGGCGCCAGGCTGCCGTAAGTAAGGCTGCCCGCTTCAGATTCAATCCAGATATCCGGATAAGCATGGTAGCTGTTGGCAAATCCCGGAAATCCCGGGATGGTAGCAGCAGCCGGTGAGAAGGAATCCTTGTCAAAGGCGATGCCATAGGTATCCGCTCCATCCGGTTTAGCTTCCATAAATTTTCTGGCCAGTTCGATCACATCGTCCATTGTCTCCGGTTCCGGCAGGTTCAATTTCTCCAGCCAGTCGGACCGGATCCAGATCTGCTGTGTGTTGGAATACGGTTTCGTAGGTTCTGTGGGAATGCCCATGATCCTGCCCTCAAAGGTGGAGGACGCCATCATATACGGATCGGATTCGGCCACCTTCTTATAGTCCTCATTCATATATGTGTTGTAAACATCCGTCAGATCTTCCAGCATACCGGCCTCCAGCAGCTGGCGGAACTGCACCGCGTTCACCTTCAGTATATCCGGCAGATCGCCCGATACCAGCATAAGGTTGAATTTTTCCGTATACGCTTCCGGCTTCGCCACCCACAGATGCTCAATGTCGATGTTCAGCCTGTCTTTATAGCGTTTGATCCAGCGGTTGTCGTCCACCGTCTCCTCTATGGTTTCCAGCTGTTTGGACATGTCGTCGCTTAACTGATTGATCATCATGACCTTAACCGGCTCTTCATACTTGCCCAGAGGGTCCGCCGCTTCCGCGGCCTCCGTCCCAGCCGCACTTCCTTCCGGCTTTTGTTTCGCCGTAGTCACGGCCTCCGTCCCCGCCGCCCGGGTATCCCCTCCGGCATCTTTCTGTCCGCACCCCGCTGCAGTTCCCAGCAGAAGAACAACGGCCAACAGTAAACTCAATACTCGTTTCATTATCATAACCCCTTCCTTGTGATTTTTGATAAATAAAGCTTAACAAAAAAGGATGCCATTATCTATTTTAAAATAATGACATCCCTTTCACTTTAATTACCTCCGCCCTCCCGAAGCCGGTATTCCAGAGGGGTGACCCCATATTCTTTTCCGAAGGAACTGGAAAAATACCCCGCGGAGGCAAATCCCGTCTCCGCCGCTATGTCACTGACTTTTTTATCCGTTTCGGCTAACAGCGCGCAGGCCTTCTTCAGCCGGACCTGGGCAATATAATCCGAAATGGAGATCCCCATTTTCTTTTTGTACAGCCTGGATAAATAGGAAGGGTTAAAATGCGCCAGCTCCGAGAGCACATTCATAGACAGATCTTCCTTGAGATGGCTGTGTATGTAGCTGTTGATCTTCGCGATCACCTTATCGCTCTTTACGCTTCCCTGTGCTTCCAGAAGCTGAAAAATCTTATGCAGCAGGTCCGCGAAATAATACTCCACCTCAAAAGCGCCCGCAAAATCATGGAATTCCAGAAGCCTTGACATGGTGTAATTTTTGTTCATCTCCTCCCACAGCCCGTATTGGTCGATCAGCCGGTGCATCGTGAGCGCGCATTCATAAAACGCGCTCTGGGAGATATATGCGCTGTCCTCGAGGTTACTCCTTCCACGGTAGAGAATGTGCAGAAGGGCCAGGTGGGCATCCTTTTTCATCCCGCTGCGAACATAATCGCAGATCATAGGGAACAAATCCTTCTCCTGCTTTGCTCCGGCTTCATAGGTGATATAAGGCGCGGCGTCCTTTTTAAGCAGCACCGTATCCTCCTGCCCGGAGAAGCTTTTCTGAAAAAAGCTCATCTTGAGCATCTGGTACTCCGGATAGATCTGCAGCAGTCCGGTCTCATCCTCCCAGGCGGTAAACAGCACATTTTTCTCCAATTCCGCATAACATCTGTCCTGAACCAGCTCCAGGTACTCCAACACCTGGCTCTGCATCTCCCTCATCCGCATCCGGTTAAGCCCGCTGTATTCCGCCTGTTTTGCGGCCTGGAAAAAGCAGACCAGAATGGAATCCTTATCCTGCACACTTTCCATATGACAGGGCACGTCCACCATTTCACGGAAGATCATCTCCAGCGTCTCCATATTGCGCCTGCGGTCCGGCTGGCTGTCCGCGCTGTCATTTGCCAGCTTGCCCGCCAGCATCCAGACCGGCTTATGAAAATCGATCCCGATTTCGGCGCTGCCGCACTGATTCAAGAACTCTGCGGCATCGCGCACCGGCTCCGTGATCAGCCGGTGCAGCAGATACTGCCGCAGCTGCTGTCGGTTCTCCGTCAGCCTCTGGCGCATCTGCGCGTTTTCCAGCCTTTTTTTCTCCTCTTCCTCCAACAGCTTTAAGTTTCTGCGGATCGCATCCACGACCACGTCATCCCCTTCCAGCTTGAGTATATAGTCCGTCCCTCCGTTTCTCATGGCCTGACGCACATAATCCGCACGGTCATAGCCGGTGAGGAAAATACATTTGCAGCGGTTCCATTTCTTCTGAACCACCGCCTGCAGCTCCAGGCCGCTGATGCCCGGCATATTAATATCTATCACCGCGATATCGATGCGCTTCTGCGCAAAGAGTTCCAGCGCCTCGCTGCCGTTGCCGGCCTTATACACCTCGCATTCCCGAAACTCCTCCGCCACCACCTCGTAAAGCCCGTCTATCGCGATCTTCTCATCATCCACCAGCACTATATGGTACATTCCATCCCATCCTTCCATATCAATTCCAAAACCACTCTGGTGCCCCCGTACCTGCTTTGTTCTATGCGAAGCCCGCCCTGGCTGCCGAAATATCCCCGGATTCTTTTATACACATTGACGAGCCCGGAAACGGCCTTTTGGGAGTCCCGTCCGGCCTCCTCAATCATCGCCTGCAGCTTATCCCCGTCGATACCTTCGCCGTTGTCCTCCACCACAAAGCGGATGATCGGTTCACAGACCTCAAAATAGATATCGATCCTGCCCATGCTCTCCATATTTTCGACCCCATGTTCAAATGCATTCTCTATGACCGGCTGAAAAATCAGAACCGGGATCAGGAAACCGTCATATTTGCGGTCCAGCTCCTGAAAGGTCACTTCCACCCTTCCCATAAACCGGATCCGCTGTATGTTTACATATTTCCGGCAGTGCTCGATCTCCTCCCGGATCGGGACGAGCTTGGATGAGCTTCTTGTGATATAGCGGTAATAGCCTCCCAGATACTGGGCCAGCTCTTCAATCCTCTCATTTTCGCCTTTTCTTGCCAGACGGTAGATCATATAGAGGGAATTGTACAGAAAATGAGGGTTGATCTGATACTGCAGCTGTTTTAGTTCCGCTTCCACCACCAGCTTTTCCTGTCTGGCCACCTCGTGGGTGAGCACATCGATATTGCCGATCATCTCATTGAAGTTATTGTACAGAAAAGCGAATTCATCCTCCCTGTTGTGCTCGATCTGATAATCCAGCCGCCCGTTTTTCACTATGTTAAACGCATTCATCAGCTCTTTCATGGGCTTACCCAGCATACGGTTGAGCTGATGATATATGAGAAGCGTGATCAGTACCGCCGCCGCGGTAAATATGCCGAACAGCGCCGTATACAGCATGCTGTTGCGCCTTACAATGTCCTGCGGAATAAATGAGTACATCGTAACTCCCAGCGTTTCAGACCACACCCGGTCCACATAGTATTTTTTGCCGTCGGACTCCCAGTAGGTCTTCGTATCCAGTTCCCCATAGGTGCTGTCATAAAGAGCGGTATCCCCCGCCACCCAGGACTGGTCCTCCGATGCCAGGTACATATTGGAAAAGCTGTTCTCCGACAGGTCGTCAATCTGCCGCTGAAGCGTCTTCAGATCAATCTCGCTGCTAGCGATGTACAGGGGATCCTTCTCTCCGATCCCCGCCACCGGATACGGTTTGACGATCAGCAGCTGCCCCTCGTAATAGCAGAGCACGCTTCCCGATTCCCGGTAATGCTCCGAAAGATATTGAAATTTTTCCCGGTCCATGTCCCGGATGCTGTGAAAGCAGTCGATCGTCTTTCCCATGGCGGCGATATGCAGCTCCGTATTTTTCAGCAGATTATTTGTGTTATAAAATTGCAGAAGGTAGGTCTGGATATCCCGGATCATCGTCAGACGCTCATAGTTGGACAGCACCTGATGATCGTCTATGCTTAACAGATTGATGTCAATATTATTGGAGAACTGCTCCTGCGCCAGATTGATCCGTTCAATTTCGCTCTCCAGGTTGGATATGTAATACTGCATCTTATCATGTATGGTCGCCATAAACTCCCTGTCCGCCCGCCTCTGGGATGCGAGGTTTAAATATACGGAGTATCCGTAAAAGATAAGAAGCGCCAAAAGCAGCATCAGCAGTATCCTTGCAAACAATGTGGTACTCTTTATCCCCTTTACCGCCTTCCTGATCAGGCGTTCATTTTTGATATGCATCTGCCTTCCCCCCTTCGGATTTTTAAGCGCTGCATATCTAATATAGTATGTATTCGTAAAATTCACAAGCGTTTCCTGGCAGGCTGCACGGGCGGCGGCCCTGTCTTACGAGGGACGCTTACTGCAGCCATGAACAGTAACACTCTTTTCGTTTACAGCTTTCGTAAACCCAAGCAGGAGCCGTCCCATGACAGCATCATGGGCGGCTCCTGCAATATTATAATTTTCAGCTATCAGCTCATTCATCCGATCCTGGCAATATCTACCGGGGTGAGTTCCTCCTGCCTGCTCTCAAGGCTTGTCAGCAGGGCGTTGGCCGTATCCAGGCTGGTCAGGCAATTCACGCCGGTCTCTATGGCATGGCGGCGGATCAGAAACCCGTCGTGGCTTCTTAGATTTCCCTGATTCGGCGTATCGATGACCAGATCGATCTTATGGTCCAGGATCAGTTCCAGAAGGTTCGGGGATTCCTGCTCCAGCTTATTGATGCGGATCGCAAACACACCGTTTTCATTCAGCACGCGGCAGGTGCCGCCGGTGGCGAATATAGTATATCCCAGGGCTTTAAACCTCCGGCCAACCTCCACCGCCTCCGGCTTGTCCGCATCCTTCACCGTGATCACCATCTGCCGGGTCTTCGGCAGACGGATGCCCGCGCCCAGAAACGCCTTGTACAGCGCCTCATGAAAGGTCTTTGCAATGCCCAGCACTTCACCGGTGGATTTCATCTCCGGCCCCAATCCGATGTCGGCTCCCCGCAGTTTTTCAAAAGAGAATACCGGCATCTTAACCGCCACATATTCCGATTCCGGCCAGAGCCCGGGCCGGTATCCCATCTCCTGTATGGAACGGCCGGTAATCACTTCGGAGGCCAGCTTCACAATCGGGAGGCCGGTCACCTTGCTGATATAAGGCACAGTCCGGCTGGAGCGGGGATTTACCTCAATCACATAGACTTCACCCTCATGAACGATGAACTGGATATTAATCAGGCCTTTCACATGCAGTGCCCTGGCCAGTTTCCGGGTATAATCCACGATCACATGTTTCATTTCTCCCGACAAGCTCTGTGCGGGATATACGGAAATGCTGTCCCCGGAATGGATGCCCGCCCGCTCGATATGCTCCATGATGCCCGGAATCAGGATCTCTTCACCGTCACAGACCGCGTCCACCTCCACTTCCCTGCCCACCAGATATTTATCAACCAGGATCGGATGCTCCTGCACATTCCGGTTGATGATCGCCATGAACTCCCGGATATCCTGATCGTTGATCGCGATCTGCATGCCTGCGCCCCCCAATACATAGGACGGGCGGATCAGCACCGGGTAGCCCAGCCGGTTTGCAACCGCAAGAGCTTCTTCGCAGGTAAAGACCGTATCGCCCGCCGGTCTCGGGATGCAGCATTCCTCCAGGATCCGGTCAAACAGCTCCCGGTCTTCAGCCGCATCCACATCCCCGGCGGAGGTTCCCAGGATCTTAACCCCCATCTTCATCAGGGCCTCTGTCAGCTTGATCGCTGTCTGGCCGCCGAACTGCACCACTGCGCCGTCCGGTTTTTCCAGATCTACAATGCTCTCCACATCCTCCGGCGTCAGCGGCTCGAAGTAGAGCTTATCGGCTATATCAAAATCCGTGCTCACCGTTTCCGGATTGTTATTGACGATAATTGTCTCATACCCGCAGTCCTTAAATGCCCAGACGCTGTGCACCGAGCAATAATCAAACTCTATTCCCTGGCCGATCCGGATCGGGCCGGAGCCCAGCACCATGATCTTTTTCTTTGTGCCGGCGGGTTCCACCTCATTTTCCCCGTCAAAACAGGAGTAATAATAAGGAGTGGAGGCGGAAAATTCCGCCGCACAGGTATCCACCGTTTTATAGGAGGCCGTGATGCCCCATTCCCTTCTTAAGCCTCTGATCTCCTCTTCTCTTTTGCCCGTCAAAGCCGCAATAACGCGGTCCGGATATTCCAGACGCTTTGCCTCTCTTAAAAGCTCCGGCGTCAGAGGATACTCTTTTAAAGACTGCTCCATTTCCACCAGCACGGCGATCTTATCCAAAAACCACAGGTCGATCCTGGTCACTTCATGGATTTCTTCAAGGGGAATTCCCCTGCGGATGCATTCCGCCGCACAGAATATCCTGCGGTCGTCCACCCGATACAGACACACTTTTAATTTCTCCGTATCCATCTCTGCAAATTCCGGATAGATGAGGCTGTAGAGGTTCTGCTCCAGCGAACGGATCGCCTTCATCAGCGCACCTTCAAAATTCGTGCAGATACTCATGACTTCGCCGGTAGCTTTCATCTGGGTTGTCAGCGTGCGCTTCGCATGAATGAATTTATCAAAGGGCCACTTCGGTATCTTCACCACGCAGTAATCCAGCGCCGGTTCAAAGCTGGCATAGGTCTTTTGCGTGATGGCGTTAGGGATTTCATCCAGCGTATAGCCCAGAGCGATCTTGGCCGCCACCTTTGCGATGGGATACCCTGTAGCCTTGGAAGCCAGGGCGGAAGAACGGCTCACCCGGGGATTTACCTCGATCACACAGTATTCGAAACTGTCAGGATTGAGCGCGTACTGCACATTGCAGCCGCCGGTAATGCGAAGCTCGCTTATGATATTTAAGGCTGATGTCCTAAGCATCTGGTATTCCTTGTCAGCCAGGGTCTGAGACGGAGCGACCACAATGCTGTCACCGGTATGCACACCCACCGGATCCAGGTTTTCCATATTGCATACCGTGATGCAGTTGCCGGCCGCATCCCTCATCACTTCGTACTCGATTTCCTTCCAGCCCGCGATGCAGCGTTCCACCAGCACCTGTCCCACACGGCTTAGGCGCAGTCCGTTGGAAAGGATGTCCACCAGCTCTTTCTCGTTGGAAGCGATGCCTCCCCCGCTGCCGCCTAAGGTATAAGCCGGGCGCAGCACCACCGGATAGCCGATGGTATTGGTGAACGCAATGCCGGAAGACACATCGGTAACGACGGCGGACGGCGCCACCGGTTCCCCGATCTTTTCCATCGCAGCCTTGAATTCCTGGCGGTCCTCCGCCTTTTTAATCGTGTCCGGCGTAGTGCCGATGAGCCGTACCCGATTTTCCTTTAAAAAACCCGCTTCCTCCAGTTCCATAGCCAGGTTCAGCGCGGCCTGTCCGCCCAGGGTGGGCAGCACGCTGTCGGGCTTTTCTTTTAAGATAATCTGCTCCACCACTTCCACCGTGAGAGGTTCGATGTAGACTTGATCGGCAATGTCTTTATCTGTCATGATGGTGGCAGGGTTGGAATTCACCAGCACCACCTCTATTCCCTCTTCCTTCAGGGAACGGCAGGCCTGGGTACCCGCGTAGTCAAATTCCGCCGCCTGGCCGATCACAATCGGGCCGGAGCCGATCACAAGCACCTTTTTAATTTCCGGATTCTTAGGCATCTGCATTCACCTCCATCATTTTTAAGAAACGGTCAAACAAAAATCCTGTATCCTGCGGGCCCGGGCAGGCTTCTGGATGAAACTGCACCGTAAACACCGGTTTCCCGATATAGGAGAGCCCTTCATTAGTCCCGTCATTCACATTGACAAATGACGCCCTGGCCACATTCCGGTCCAGTGTATCCATATCCACCACATAACCATGGTTCTGTGAAGATATATAGACCCTTCCCGTCTCCAGATCCTTTACCGGATGATTGCCTCCTCTGTGGCCGTATTTCATTTTATAGGTATCCGCCCCCGTGGCCAGCGCCATCAGCTGATGTCCCAGGCAGATTGCAAATACAGGTGTATTGGAATCGTATATTTTTTTGATTTCAGCAATGATGCCCGTACATTCCTTAGGATCTCCGGGTCCATTGGATAACATGATGCCGTCAGGCCTGCCTGCGAGGATTTCCTCTGCCGCAGTCTCTGCCGGATAGACGGTGACTTCGCATCCGCGGTCATTCAAAGATTGTGCAATATTGTCTTTTGCTCCAAAATCCAGAAGTGCAACTCTCGGTCCGCTGCCGGGCCATATCTTTTTCTCCTTCAAGGTGACTTTTTTTACGACGCCGGAAGGAACGTATTCCCTGATCTTAGGCAGCACCGCGTCCAGTGAGTATTTCTCATCCGTCGTGATCATGCCGTTCATTGTGCCTTTTTCACGGAGCCTCTTAGTCAGAGCCCTGGTGTCGATCCCGCTGATGCCGGGTATATCATATTTCTCAAGGAAATGCTGTATAGAATCTTCACTTCTGAAATTGCTGGGCCGTCTGGACAGCTCACGGACGATATATCCGTCCGGCCAGGGCTTCGCGGATTCCATATCCTCATAGCAGATACCGTAATTGCCGATCAGCGGATAAGTCATCACCACTGCCTGTCCCGCATAGGACGGATCCGTCAGCACCTCCAGATAACCGGCCATAGAAGTATTAAATACAATTTCACTGATGACTTCCCGGGCGGTACCGATGCTGGTCCCGGCATATACCGTTCCGTCTTCCAGAATCAGAAAAGCTTTCATATATCCTCTTCCTTTCTTGTCACCAGCCGGAGGCTGATGACCTACGCACACTTTACGTGTGCTTCCTCTTCCCTGTCACCAGCCGGAGGCTGATGGTGGAAACAATGGAAATCTTTGCATAAAAATAGAGATACTCTGGCTCAGACTATCCCCATTGATAATTGTCTGCGGCAACCTCACCGCCTTTTCCTTTTCAATTTGTTCCCAAATTGTTAAGAGTGTACCACACTCTCCGACAGATTTCAACCCCTTTTTTTAAATTTTTATTATGTTTTTTATCATGTATATTTATTCATAATATATTATAGATATTCACAATATGGCACCCATAGACGCACGTTACCGTGACAACGGATCCCCCTATTTTAACGAATCTTAATAAATCCCGCTTACGTGATTCTCCGCCTGCGATGGGTGCTTCGGCGGCATCATGCCTTCCCGCCGCAATACAATCCTAGGTGAAGCTTTCTATTTCACAAGCTGTACCTATGAAGGCAAAAAGAGAACAGCCCCCACTGCACGCTGTTCTCTTAGCGAATCCAATTTATTTTTCGTCCGGCACAAATTCCAATATATCCCCCGGCTGACAGTCCAGAACCTGGCATATGGCATCCAGCGTAGTGAACCGTATGGCCTTGGCCTTATTGTTCTTCAATATGGATAAATTGGCCATGGTGATATCCACCCGGGAGGAAAGCTCTGTCAGCCCGATTTTCCTTTTCGCCATCATCACGTCCAGATTTACTATGATTCCCATAAATACTCCTATCTGATGTAACTTCTGATATCGTCTCAATGCCCCTTCAGCGCGATATAATGTCTGCCGACATTATATCATGTCAGCAAGCTGACATGACCCTCCGGGGGATGCGCATGATTTTCTGCGGTAATTGTCTGCTTCGCAGACGAAAATCAGCGCGATATAATGTCTGCCGACATTATATCATGTCAGTCCCTGCATTTCAATATCATTTTATCGTTTTTCGATATATTCAACGGAACCGGTGCTACTGTTCACACGCTGCCGATAAAGCAGCGCAAGACAGGGCCGGGGATATTCCTCATAGGGATCCCGCAAAGCCCGCACAAGGAAGCGCACTGATGTGCGCGCAGGTCATCAACCTGGCGGTTGGTGACGATCTGCGCGCTTCACGGAGCGAGAGCGGGTCCCAATGAGGAATATCCCCGGCCCTGTCTTGCGCGGGAACTCTGCGGTATCAGCGAACAGTAACCGGAGCCATCAGTCTAATTCCGCAATCCTCGTTATCCCCACAAAGATCTGCGAAACCTTATACCAGGTCCTGTAATCCGTCACCCCGGTCTGCGGCAGGCCGAACACATTCTGAAACTCGCGGACAGCATCCTTCGTATTCTGACCGTAGATGCCGTCCACCACCAGAGACGGTATCGCCGAATATACGCTGGCGACGGTATTGAGCTGCTCCTGCAGCTGGCGCACTTTGTCTCCGGAAGCCCCGATATCCAGATCGTATCCCGGCCAGGAGGAAGGAATGCCGGCAACCTGCTCCGCCGTGTTGATATACATATCATCGCCATAATAATAGCGCAGGATCTCAATCGGACTGTAGCCCTGAGCTCCCAGATCACTGGATCCCCACTGTGACATCCAGTTCGGGCACTGCACCCTCCGTCCGTCGCAGTACTGTGTCAGAATCGGCTGCTTCACATCGGGGCGGGAAAGGTAATTGGCAAAAACATCGTCTACGATCACGGATATTTCTGAAAATACATTCCGTCCGAATATCCACTTATGATCAAAGGCGGTAGAGGACGTAATCGTAAAATCATAGCCTTTGTTGCGATACCACTCCGTATAGACGCGGTTTAATGTAAAGGACATGATCGCCAGCACATTGGCCGTTATGGAGGATTCCGGCCAGGTGGCATAGATCTCGCTGGAAGCCACGTTTTTGATATAATCCCGGTATGGCACGTAATAATTCTGGGCCGTCGTGTCCGTGGGAACGCCGTCATGTACAATCACTGTTTCTGGAACCACCACACGGCTAAGCACGATCTCCCCGGTCTCTCCCACCGGCTTGATTTCCGCCTCCGGCATCTTCGCCGGGTAGATCCCATACAGCGTATGGTCCGGGATTACGATCGGCTGCGGATTTTCCCTGTCCTCCAGCGGAATCAGTCTTACCGGCTGTATGGCGATCACGCCGGGCAGCACTTCCGTTCCGCTCACGACCTGCGTTTCAAAGCCCGGAGCGGATACCTGCAGCGTGTATTCCGCATAGGGCATGGTCTCCGAAGGCTGCAGGCTGTATTCCAGCGGAGGAGTTGCCAATTCCAGGTTTTCCGTCTGTCCGGAGGAATCTGTTGTAACCTGCTCTATGGTGCTGTCCGGTTCTCCGGTATAGGAAATAGCGACCGTCGCTCCCGATATAGGAAAATTATTGAGAGCAGAAGTAACATCCACCTGCAGAGTCCCCTTATCGGGTGCATCCACGGCCTGATTTTTCAGTCTGTAATTCATAATGCACTCACCTTACCTGATGCCGCGAAAGCGGCAACCATATCTTTCCAGATAATATATGCAAAAAACAGAGGAAAATGAACCTGTTTCCTCTGTTTTCGTCCGTCAGGTGGTGATAAATGTATTGTATCCCCAATTGCGCAGGGTCTGTTCCATCCGTACCGCATTATCCAGCAGCGCGAAAGCGCCTACCTGCACGCGGTACAATCCGTCCTGGTAGGTGATAAATGCGGGAAAGCCTTCGCTTAACAGCTGATTTAAGAGCTGGTTTGCCAGGCCGCTGACCCGGTAAGCCCCTACCTGCACACGGTAAAGCTTCTGCTCTTCCTCCGGCTCCTCGTTTCGTAAGGTTTCCATGATGCCGTCCGCGATCGCTCTGGCCACCATATCAAAATTAGCATCGAAGATACGGTTATCCTCTTCGGAATTGAGGTACCCCACCTCCACCAGCACCGCCGGCATCTTTGTGCGTTTCAGCACAATCAGCGAAGGGCTGGCTTTGACTCCCCGGTTCACAAAGCCTGCGGATTCCAGCTCAGCGTTGATGTTGCGCGCAGCCTCGGCACGGATTCCGTCATCGGAAAACACCAGGGACTCCACCCCATCCATGGTATTGGGCTCGGGCGACGCATCCCTGTGCAGGGAGACAAACAGATCTGCGCCGGAATTATTGCCTATGACCGCCTTCTCAAAAGGTGTATCGAAGACATCCGTCGTTCGGGTAAAAACAACGTTATATCCATTGTCCTCCAATATCTGGCCGACTGCCTGCGCCAGATTCAGCACGTCATCCTTCTCATTGCGTCCCTGATAGACTGCACCGGGATCGCTGCCGCCGTGGCCGGGATCTAATATCACTTTATAAGGCAAGAGAAAATCTCCTTCCATCATCCTTTGTATTAGGATATGGAACCTGCCCCGGATTTGTTCCTGTTCTTACAGCTTCTTTAAAAAATTCCCCGTGATATCCGGGCCTTCCTCAACGATCACAAACGCCTCCGGATTATGCCCGTAAACAATGCGGCGCAGCTGCCCGACTTCGTACTTTGACAGCAGCACATACAAAATCTGCTCTTCCTCTCCGGTATAAGCTCCTCTGGCATCCCACACCGTCACGCCGCGGCCGAGTTCCTTCATAACCTCCCCGGCAATCTGATCCGCCGCTTTCTTTGTGATCACCACCGCCTGTACATTGATATTCTGCAGATGCACCTTATCGATGACCATGGAATAAAACACCGTATAGATCACCGAATACACCACGATTTCCGCATTAAACATCACCGCGCAGACCGCGTAGATGCCCACATTGACGATCAGCGACATCCGGCCGACGCCGGAATTTTTATTTTTCTTCGCGAAGTACAGGCCGACGATATCCAGACCTCCGCCGGAGCTGCCTTCCTTTAAGACCAGGCCGATGCCGTATCCGGCCACTATGCCGCCGATAAAACAGGATGCCAGCGGCTCCTCTATCAGAGGAGCCTTCGGGATCGGTATGAGCGACATAAACAGGGTCAGGGTGGTGACACAGAGTATGGTCTTAACCATAAAGACACGCCCCATCACCCTGTATCCCATAAACAGCACCGGCAGGTTAATGATCCAGAACACCACGCCGGCGATATCAAAATCCCCCGCGTTCAGATGCAGATATTCCACTAAAACTGTGCGGATGATCTGGCTGATTCCTACGAACCCGCCGCTGTAGAGCCCGATGGGCACCGTAAATAAATTGACTCCGGCCGCAAAAATCGCTGTGCCAAACACCGCAGTGAGCGTTCTGCGGATCTCATATCTGTTCAGTAATTCTTTCACATTCGTATCCCCTCATCGGGATTATTTTACTTCTACACTCCAGCCTTTCGGTCCCTGGATTCTTCCCAGCTGTATGCCGGTGATGGTTTCATAGATGCGGTGGGACAGTTCGCCGATCTTACCGCCGCCGATTTCCATCACATCGTTCTCATAGCGCAGCGCGCCAACCGGAGAGATGACCGCTGCGGTTCCGGTGCCGAAAGCTTCTTCCATGGCGCCTGTTCTCGCAGCTTCCACCACTTCGTCAACAGAGATCTGGCGTTCTTCTACCGGGATGCCCCATTCTCTGCACAGGCAGAGCACAGAGTCCCTCGTCACACCGGGCAGGATGCTGCCGTTTAAGGCAGGCGTCACCACTGTGCCGTTGATCTTGAACATGATGTTCATCGCGCCTACCTCTTCTATATATTTTCTGTGCACGCCGTCCAGCCACAGCACCTGGCTGTAACCGTCGTCATGGGCTTTCACCTGCGCTTTTAAGCTGGCGACATAATTGCCGCCGGTCTTGGCTTCGCCGATGCCGCCTCTTACCGCTCTGACGTACTCATCTTCAATCCAGATCTTAACCGGATTCAAGCCTTCGGGATAGTAGGCTCCTACCGGGGACAGAATAATCATAAATTTGTATGTATCAGAAGGACGCACACCTAAGAACGGGTCCGTCGCTATGATAAACGGACGGATATAAAGGGAGGTGCCTTCCTTATGGGGAATCCACGCCTCATCCACCTTTACTACAGTCTTAAGCGCCTGCAGGAAATCCTCCGCCGGTATCTCCGGGATGCAGATCCTGCGGTTGGTGCGGTTGGCCCTTTCAATATTTTTATCCGGGCGGAACAGCAGGGTCCTGCCGTCTGCCGCCTTATATGCTTTCAGCCCTTCAAACATTTCCTGCCCGTAATGAAATACCATGCAGGACGGCTCAAGGGAAATCGGCTGATAGGGAACGACACGGGGATCAATCCATCCCTGACCTTTTACATAATCCATGACAAACATGTGATCCGTAAAAATGGTTCCGAATACCAGGGGATTGTCTTCACCCGGGATTGGCTTTGGATTTGTTGTTTTCTCAATTCTGATATCTAACATAGCTTTTTCTCTCCTCTTCCTGTTTTCCAGCGCGTTGTGCCATGCCAGCGGCTAACTGTTATTATGTATCCAAATAAACGCGATGTCAATAGTTTTTAGGAGCCGGCCTGGGCACACTTGCTGTTTACAACTGCCGTAGACTTCCCGCGTATGGCAGGACGGAGTATGGTCCTCATCGTGACACGCTCTCGCTCCGTGAAGCGCGCAGCGGTTCTAACGCTGCAAACTACGCAGCGAAAGAACCGGCGGGCTTCAAGGGATCCCGATGAGGACCATACTCCGTCCTGCCATACGCTGCTTTGTCAGCAGCCATAAATAATAACACCCCAGATGACAGACCAGGCCTGCTTTTCATTGGAACTGGCGGGGAATGCTATGCGCGGATATATTTGCGGAAATAGTACTCCAGGTTGAAGTAGGTCTGCTCTTCGCTTTCCTCTAAGAGTTTCCAATCGGGGTGTTCGTCCAGATTGGGGAATGCGGTATCCGCTTCATATTCGTAATCGATGTAGGTGATATAGGCCGTATCGCATAAGGGCAGGAACATACGGTATATCTGTTCCCCGCCGATGATGAATGCTTCCTTGTCCGTATAGCTCTCAAGGATCTTTAAGGCTTCTTCCTTGCTGTGGGCGATCACGGCGCCTTTTGGACGGTAATTTTCATCCCTGGTCAGTACCAGGTTCACGCGGCCGATCAGAGGCTGGCCGCCCGGAAAGCTTTCCAGTGTTTTTCTGCCCATGACCACTACACTGTTTTTCGTGATCTCACGGAAATTTTTCATGTCAGCCGGGATCCGCACCAGCAGATCCCCTTTGTAGCCGATATTCCATCTTTTATCCACCGCTGCTATGAGTTTCATATTCTTCTCCTTTTTTAAACCGCGACCTCGATTGACTGCTCCAGCTTATGATATTTGTAGTTAATAAGTTTTACGCTGTCCGCCGTGAACTGATAGAAATCCGTCACTTCCGGATCTATCCAGAAGTCCGGCGCTTCATACGGCGTCCGCTCAATCAGCTCCTTAATGATCGGCACATGGCGGTCGTAGATATGGGCATCCGCGATCACATGCAAGAGTTCTCCCGCTTTAAGGCCGCTCACCTGGGCGATCATATGCACGAGCACCGCGTACTGGCAGAGATTCCAGTTATTGGCCGTCAGCATATCCTGGGAACGCTGGTTTAAAATGGCGTTGAGCCGGCCGTTTCCCACATTAAACGTCATGCTGTAAGCACAGGGGTACAGATTCATCTCGTGCAGATCCTCGTGATTGTAGATATTGGTCAGGATGCGCCTGCTGGCCGGATTGTGTTTCAGATCATAGAGCACGCGGTCTACCTGGTCAAACATGCCCTCGCTGTAACGGTGCTTGACCCCCAGCTGATAGCCATAAGCCTTGCCGATGGAGCCCTCCTCATCCGCCCAGGAATCCCAGATATGGCTGTTTAAGTCGTGTATGTTGTTGGATTTTTTCTGCCAGATCCACAGAAGTTCATCCGTGCAGGACTTAAAGGCCGTGCGGCGCAGTGTCATGACCGGAAACTCTCCGGAAAGATCATAGCGGTTTACCAGTCCGAATTTTTTTACCGTATGGGCGGGCGTACCGTCCTTCCAGCGGGGACGCACCTCACAGTCCGTATCCCAGACCCCGTTTTCCAGGATGTCCCTGCAGTTTTGTATAAAGATCTGATCCGCAAAGCTCATAGATCGATTCATCCTCCTTTTTATGTCACCAACCGAAGGTTGATGACCTATGCACACCTCAGTGTGCTTCCGCTTATTTATGTCACCAACCGAAGGTTGATGACCTGCGCACACTTCAGTGTGCAGTTTTACTTTTTACGGTTGTCAATGTCATCCATCTGCGAATTCAAATCATCAAGACGGCATTCCAAGTCATCTAAACGCTCCTCAGCATCCTCCAAATCAGAGTCCAGCACAGCGCCGATTGTACATTTATCGAAATTTAATGTGCAGTCATTTCCAAGTCCAATATCTCCTATAGGGGTGCTATTACAGGTTATACTGCAGCTTGGGCCGGCTTCCATATTTTCAATCCGGCAGTCATTAAAGGATATCTCCTTATTTTCACCAAACGCAATCGTATTTAATTTCTTTTCCAAGCAGGAAATTCTCTCTTCCAGGGCTTCCATGGACCCGTTATGAGACTTGTAAGCCACACCGTCTATCTGGCATAAACATCTTTCATCAAGAAACTCTGTAATAATTGTCATTCTTGCCGGATATTCCTTGTTAAAATATTCACAGAACACTTCCCTGGCACCGCCAAAATCTTCTTTGTTTTTTAGGTAAAGGTTAATCTGAATCATATCATCCAGTGTTCCGCCTACGGAGGCAAGTGTGCGTTTTATACTTTCAAATGCAGCCCGCATTTGATGCGCAATTTCCTGCTTATCAAATCCTCCGGCATGATGTGCAAGATAAATAAAATCTCCGGCAACAACACAAGATGAACAAGTTTCATCTCCACAGTGTGTAGGCATTCTTTTTATCATTTCTATTCCTCCTAATGTATAAATACAGGGTTTCAGTATCCAACTGCACTTTTTATTGCCAGGCTTCTTAAAGATGAAGCCGCCGTTTTAAATCCGCCGCTATATTTTCCCCCTGATAGATTACAATCGCTGCCAAAAAGATGATGCTGGCGGCCACACAGATCAGCGGCAGGTAAACGTAATTAACAAGTCCTGTAAGCAGAAAAATCAGCGGCACTATGCCAAACAGGCAGCCCAGAACCGAATAAATCAAATATTCTTCCACACAGACCTTCATGACCCTGCTCACGATGGTCATGGAAAGCATGGCTACCAGACAGATGCCCGGCACCACAAAATCCAGCGACCAGCCGTGCCAGCCTGTGAAATAGTCCCAGAGGATGGACAGCACTGAGACCAGAAACAGCTGCCACAGGATATGCTTGAGTATATTCTTGCGCTTCTGGATTGCAATCCAGAGCGTCAGCCACAGGCACACGGCCGCCCCCAGGACAATCAGAGACCAGCCGCCGCTCTCCGGCAGCATCCAGTTGACCGCGAGGGAAACCACCACACAGACCACCGTGACAAAAACCAGTGTTTTAAACAGCATATGGTGCTGCCGGTATATGGTCGGAATCACAGGAAATACCTCTTCCTCCTCCGTCTTATCATCCAGTTCCACCAGGTCGGCCTGACAGAGAGGACAGCGGGGCTGGCCGCCGGTCACATTGACTTTACAGCTGTTGCAGTACTTCATTTACTCTCCCCCTTCCAGTTCCTCCGGAAAACGGTTGGATGTGACGGTCACCGGAATTCCCAGTTCCACCAGCGCTCTGAAAAAATTCTTTTCCAGATCAGAATCCACAAAGGGACCGGAAAAACTCATCCGCAGCACTCCGTTAAAGGAGCACATGCACATCTGAACCTTCTCGCAGCTGCAGAATACATCAAATTCTTCGATATACGGGCAGAGGGCTTCCGGCATGACCACCCGGCCCACATTGGACAGCGATGCGGTCAGACCGGCCGCCGCAACCCTATATCCGATTTTCATAAAGAAATCCTTCAGCACCAGAGGCGCGATTCTCGCGAACGGATTGTGCTCCAAAGCTCCCAGCTTATGCATGCGGATCTCCAGACGGTTCGGCGTCAGCTCCTCCTTCAGCACCTGATCCACATAAGCGGTAACGCTCTCCAGATCATCCGGCATGCTGTTAAAATCATAGCCTACCTGAACCACCCCAAAGAAATTTCTCGCGGATGCGGAAGGGAAATAATTGCGCAGGTTCACAGGGATATCCAGCGTCACAGGCTTCTTTCTCTGGCGGGCCGGCATAATCTGATAGATTGAGCGCAGCATCACCGCCGCCAGCAGCGTGGTCAGCGTAATTCCCCTCTTTCTGGCCTCCGTAAGCAAAGGTTTTACCGGGGCGCAGCCCTCGATCACCCTCATGCGGTGCTCACTGTATCTGGTCCCGGACAGCTGATAGGCGCCGTACCTCATCCTCTGTCTCCTGCTCTTAGGGCCTGACATGGACTTTTTCTCATAGTAACGATCAAAGCTGTCATCCTGCATCTGCGCCGCAGAGGCATCCAGCGCCATCACGACTTCACGTTCATTGAGCTCCGGGTGAACCGTCAGCAAATAATGGTATACCAGAACCTGCAGGAAAAACATGGCGCCTGTACCGTCTGTCAGCGCGTGAAATACCTCCAGGTTGATGCGCTTTTTATAGTAAGAAACCCGAAACAGCAGATTTTTCACGTTTTCATCGTAGAGAGGACTTAGAAGCTGGATCTGTTCTTCTGCCACCGCCGGCCTCTTGTCCGTATGTTCGAGATAATACCAGAACAGGCCCTTTTTCATCACGCTAAGAAAGACCGGGAAACGTTCCAGCGTCTTATCGAGAGCCTGCGTCAGAGCGGCTTCATCAATGTCTTCCGTCAGACCGCAGGCAAAACGGAAGACCTTCGCATCCGCCTTGCTGCTGGTCACCGGAAATATTTTTGCAGCATTGTCCAATGGATTCCATTGGCGGAAATGCTTACGTTTCATGCTATCAGAACCTTTCTGTTCCAAACAGCTGTTTAAGCTTTCACAGCTGATCTGTTTCTGTCTAATTTTCACTGCTGATCTGCTGGGGTGAAGGCATGTCCTCCGACCGGCTGAACGCCCGGATCAGCTCATAGCACAGGCCTACTGCCGGAAAACGCGGAGACAGGGAGAAAAAGCCGTGCAGCACATCGGGAATTCTGTAAAGCAGGACCTCACTGCCGGCTTTAGCCAGCCGGTCCGCATAGGCTTCACCCTCGTCACGCAGCGGGTCATACTCCGCCGTAATCACCATGGTTCTCGGCTGCCCGCTTAAATCCTTTGCCAGATACGGCGCAAAATAGGGATTTAGCAGATCCTCCGGGCCGCTCTGGTACAGTTCCATATAGTCCCGCATAGTTTTGCTGGTCAGCAGATAGTCCGTCCCGTTTTCCTGTACGGACGGAAACGGTGAGTTCTCCGAATAGTCATTATAAACGGCCGGGTAGATCAGTATCTGCCTGTCCGGGAGAAATTCACGGCGCTCCTGGGCCATCAGGGATACGGCAGCCGCCAGATTGCCGCCGGCGCTGTCACCGATCAGCGTAATCTGCTCCGGCTCCACACCGAAGAGCTCTTCCGGATTTAGATAAACCTCTTTCGCCACCTGGTAGCAGTCCATAAGCCCTTCCGGAAACCGGTGCTCCGGCGCCAGCCTGTAATCCACCGACACCACCAGCTGTCCGGTCAGGGCTGCCAGCCTGGTGCAGACATTATTATAGCTGTCAATATTGCCGGTCACCCATCCTCCGCCATGGAAAAAGAGCAGCACAGGAGGATGCTCAAGTTCCTGTTTGGGCGAAAAAATCCGCACCGGAATCTCCCGTCCGGACAGCTCCACCTTATGATCCCAGGTCTTATAAAAGGGTCTCAAATAGGGCGGATGTGCCAGGTTGATCACCTGGCGCACCGCCTTGTAATTCTTCTTCATCTGTATATCCGGATAGGACAACGCCTTAAGAGCTGCCTGCATCGCCTTGTTCAGTGCCATGAAAACCTCCGTTTCTTATACTAGTCGAAAGCCAGATCAAACAGTGACATCTGGTTGGTATTCGGCAGATCTCCGAACAGCCCCAGCCCGCCCATCACGTCGATGGTTGTTTTGCTGACCTTGGTGCGCTGCCAGAAGTCCTCTTTGGAGAGGAATTTTCCCTTCTTCGCCTCTTCCACCACAGCCTCCGCAGCCTTGTCGCCCATGCCGTCGATGCTGTTTAAGGAGGGCATGATTTTGTTATTTACAATCTTAAAGCGTCCGGCATCCGCCTGATAGATATCGATGGGCTCAAACTCAAAGCCCCTCGCATACATCTCCTGGACAATTCTCATATCCCTTAAGGTGTCCTGCTCTTTCGCCGTCAGCTTATCCTGATTTCTCTTGTAGTTCTCCAGGTGGCGCTCCAGCACATCCCTGCCCTGGCACATCAGTTCATACGAAAAACCGGAAGCGCGGATGCTAAAGAAAGACGCGTAATAGGCCAGCGGATAAAAGATCTTGCAGTAAGCGATACGCCACGCCATCATAACATAGGCCGCTGCATGGGCCTTGGGAAACATGTACTTGATCTTCTTACAGGATTCGATATACCAGTCCGGCACATCGTGCTTTCGCATCTCCTCCTCCCACTCCGGTTTTAACCCCTTGCCCTTACGCACACCCTCCATGATGGTAAAAGAGAGCTCGGAATCCAACCCGCGGTAGATCAGATAGATCATGATGTCGTCACGGGTACAGATCGCGGTCTGAATCGTGGCGGTGCCGCTTAGGATCAGATCCTGGGCATTGCCCAGCCACACATCGGTACCGTGGGCCAGGCCGGCGATGCGGACCAGATCCGAAAAATACTTCGGCTTGGTATCAAGAAGCATCTGCATGGCGAAATCGGTGCCGAACTCCGGCACGCCCAGCGCGCCCAGCGGACAGCCGCCTATATCCGACGGCTTGATGCCCAGCGCATCCGTGCTGTAAAAAAGGCTCATCACTTCCTTGCTGTCCAGCGGTATCTCCCTGGCGTTGATGCCGGTCAGATCCTCCAACATGCGGATCATGGTCGGATCATCATGGCCGAGAATATCGAGCTTTAACAGGTTATGGTCAATGGAGTGGTAATCGAAATGTGTCGTCACAGTCTTCGTGGTCATATCGTTGGCCGGCCTCTGAATCGGCGTAAAGGAATAGATCTCTTCGCCGTGGGGCATTACGATGATACCGCCCGGATGCTGACCCGTGGTTCTCTTAACACCCACGCAGCCCTGGACAATCCGGTTGATCTCACATTTTCGCTTTCTCTGGCCCCGCTCTTCGTAGAAATTCTTCACATAGCCGTATGCGGTCTTATCCGCCAGTGTGCCGATGGTGCCCGCGCGGAAGGTATAACCCTTGCCGAAGATGACCTCGGTGTAGTCGTGGGCCTTGCTCTGGTACTCGCCGGAAAAGTTCAGGTCGATATCCGGCTCCTTGTTGCCCTTAAATCCCAGGAAAGTTTCAAATGGGATGTCAAAGCCGTCCTTTTTCAGCGATTTCCCGCAGACCGGGCAGTCCCGATCCGGCATGTCACAGCCCGCCATGCCCTCAAACTGTTTGACCTCTTCGGAATCAAAGTCGTAAAAATGGCAGTGCGGACAGAAATAATGGGGCGGCAGGGGGTTCACCTCCGTGATTCCGGCCATCGTCGCCACAAAGGAAGATCCTACCGATCCGCGGGAACCCACCAGATATCCGTCTGCATTGGATTTATGCACCAGCTTCTGGGCGATGATATACATTACGGCAAACCCGTTGGATATTATGGAGTTTAATTCTCTCTCCAGACGGTTCACAACAATCTCGGGGAGGTTCTCGCCGTACTGGCCGTGAGCGGTTTGATAGCAGATCTCCCTTAGCGTCTTATCGGAATCCGGAATGACCGGAGGGCATTTATCCGGCCGTACCGGATCGATCTTTTCACACATATCCGCAATCAGGTTGGTGTTTTCGATCACCACCTCCTCGGCTTTCTCACTGCCCAGATATTCAAATTCCCTAAGCATCTCCTCGGTGGTCCTAAGAAACAGCGGCGCCTGGTCCTCCGCGTCGTCGAAGCCCTTGCCGGCCATGATGATCGTACGGTAGATCGAATCCTCCGGATTCAGGAAATGAACGTCGCAAGTGGCCACCACCGGCTTTGAAAACTGCTCTCCCAGCTGCACGATCCTGCGGTTTAAATCCATCAGATCCTCATCGTTATTGGGGGAGTATTTATCGCTCCTAAGCATGAAACGGTTGTTGCCGATGGGCTGTATCTCCAGATAATCGTAAAAGCGGACCAGCCTGGAAATCTCCGCATCGTCCGCCCCGGAGAGAATTGCCTGGAACAGCTCGCCGGACTCACAGGCGGAGCCGATGATCAGCCCTTCCCGGTATTTCTGCAGCAGGCTTTTGGGAATACGCGGCCTTCTGGCATAATAGGTGATATGGGATTCCGATACCAGCCGGTAGAGATTTACGCGTCCGGTCTCATTTTTGGCCAGCAGGATGATATGATAGGTCGGCATACGCTTGATCATATCCGGCGTAAATACGCCCAGCTCATTGACCTGTGACAGGTCCGAAATCTCCTGCTCTTTTAACATTCCCAGAAACTTTAAGAAAATGTATGCCGTGCACTCCGCGTCGTCCACCGCCCGGTGATGGTTTTCCAATGATACATCCAGCGCCTTGGCCACCGTATCCAGCTTATACTTTTTAAGTGTCGGAAGCAGCACCCTGGCAAGCCCCACGGTATCCACCACCGTAGGCAGGAAGGAAAAGCCCTGGTTCTGGGCGTTGTGGGTTACAAACCCTATATCAAATGAGGCGTTATGGGCAACCATGACCGCATCCTTTGAAAATTCCAGGAATTCAGGCAGCACTCGCTCGATGGAAGGCGCTTCCAGCACCATGGAATCGCTGATTCCTGTCAGCTTCTCTATCTCAAACGGAATCGGCACATCGGGATTTACGAAGGTGGAAAAACGGTCCGTGATCTTTCCGCCCGTGATCTTCACCGCTCCGATTTCGATGATCCTGTTCTGGGTTGCGCTAAGCCCCGTCGTCTCCAGGTCAAATACCACGTAAGTCTGATCCAGGCTCTGCTCCTTAGGGCGCACAACGATGTCCTTCATATCGTCCACCAGATAGCCTTCCATGCCATAGATCACCTTGAAAGGGTCCTTGCTTCCCACCGTATGAAATGCGTCGGTAAAGCCCTGCACGACCCCGTGGTCCGTCAGAGCCAGCGCCGTATGCCCCCAGCTCTGGGCACATTTTAACAGATCCGGCACCGAAGCCACCGCATCCATCTCGCTCATCTTGGAATGGCAGTGCAGCTCCACCCGCTTTTTCAGGCTGTGATCCATACGCTTTTTGCCCACCTCATCGGCCTTTTTAATGCCGGCAACAGAGGAAAGCACAAGCTCCCCGTCAAATTTATCGATGTTGGACACACCCTTAATGAGTATGTTGGAACCGATCTTGACCGCCTCCAGCACCTCATCGATGCGCTCTTTTTTCGTAAACATCTTAACCGTGATGGTATCGCTGTAATCGGTCACATCAAAGATCACCATGAAATTACCGGTGCGCAGCTCCCGGTTCTCAAACGTGATGATCTTTCCGTGGACTGCCACTTCTCCCATCTCGCCCACGATCTGATCCATCGGCGTCACCGGATCGTCAAAATCCCGGCCGTAGAGCACATCCGGATTGCTGGATTTTTTCTGACGGTCATAGCCCTGCTTCTGATAGCCCTTGCTCTTATTAAACTCCGGTTTCTTCGGCGCAGGCGCATCGGCGGGCTTTTCCTCCGGCGCGGATGCGCCTGTATCCTGGCTGTTAGCGGTTATGCCTTCTGCAATTTTGGCGGCCTCCGCCTGCATGAGGCGCTCATTTTCTTCCGCCACGCTGCTGGCGGCAGTCGGGCGGAAAAGGATGCGCACCTCCACGCCAAAGGCAAAACGCTCGTTGAAGATCTTTTCCAGCACGCCCTTCAGATCATCCGCCTTGGTATGGCTGACCATGCCGTCATCCACTGTGACCGTCATCAGATCCGCCTGCGGGAACTCGACCTTTGCCTTGCGGAACATATTGTACTCTAACATGCTGTAGTTTTTCAGTTCCAGCAGTATGCTGTCGCGGTACACATCCAGCAGTTTTTCCGGCGTATACTGTTCTGACAGCTCGTATTTTTCTATGATTTTAATCAGCAGATCCTTGGTGGGAAACAGCTGTTTTTTTATATTGGCCTCCAGGACAAAGATATTTTTCTTATGTATCAGCCGCGGGCAGTGAATATAGATGCGGACGGCGCGCCTGTCCTTAGACGGCACGATCTTCTCCACATCCACCAAACCCAGCAGCTCTTTCATATCGTCCGCCACCTGAAGGTTCGGAATGACCTCAGTAAATTTTTTCGCCAAAACTGTTCACTCCTTAATAAGCTTTCTGCAGTTCATCCAGCTCCTGCTTTAATGCGGCGAGCAGCCCGTCCTCAGGCACCTTACGAATGATCTCGCCCTTGCGGATCAGCAGTCCCTCCCCGATGCCGCCGGCAATGCCCAAATCCGCCTCCCTGGCTTCTCCGGGGCCGTTTACCACGCACCCCATCACCGCGACTTTGATATCCATGTCATAGCCGGATACCAGCGTTTCCACCTGACCGGCCAGACCGATCAGATCAATCTGCGTGCGGCCGCAGGTCGGACAGGACACCACCTCAACGCCGCCTTTTCTAAGATTGAGCGTTTTCAATATGCGTTTTGCGGCTTTCACCTCTTCCACCGGATCTCCGGTCAGGGACACCCTGACTGTATCACCGATACCCTGATAGAGGATGATGCCAAGCCCCACGGAAGATTTAATCGTTCCGGAAAACAGCGTACCGGATTCCGTAATTCCCACGTGCAGGGGATAATCCGTTTCCTTCGCGATCAGTTCATGCGCCCGGGCACACATAAGCACATCGGAAGATTTAATGCTGATCACAAGGTTGTCATAACCCAGCTGCTCAATGCATCTCACCTTGTCCAGCGCGCTTTCCACAATCGCTTCCGCCGTCACACAGCCGTATTTCTCCAGCAGCGGTTTTTCCAGAGAACCGCTGTTGACGCCTACACGGATCGGGATCTCCCGCTCCTTCGCCTTTTCCACCACCGCACGGATCCGCTCCGCAGCTCCGATATTGCCGGGATTGATGCGGATCTTATCCGCGCCGTTTGAAATGGCAGCAATCGCAAGGCGATAGTCGAAATGGATATCCGCCACCAGCGGTATATGAATTCTTTTCTTAATCTCCCGGAGCGCTTCCGCTGCCTGCATGTTGGGCACGGCACAGCGGATGATCTCACAGCCGGCTTCCTCCAGCATATGTATCTGGCGCACGGTGGACTCCACATCCTCGGTCTTTGTATTGGTCATGGACTGGATCAGTATCGGATTTCCTCCGCCGATCACCCTGTCCCCGATGCGTATTTCCTTCGTTTTTTCCCGAAATGTCATCTATAAAACATCCTTCGCGCTGCGGCGCATCTTCACGGCCGGCTGAGTACACAGATTTACTCAAACCGGCAGACAGGGAAAGCGGCATACGCCGCCGTCCTGTCAAAATAGCTTTACTATATCATTAAACAGCACAAGAACCATCAGTATCATCAGCAGAACCATGCCCACCATATGGACATAGCCTTCCTTCTCCCGGTCTATGGGCTTGCCGCGCACCGCTTCGATCAGCAGGAATAAAAGGCGGCCGCCGTCCAGCGCCGGAAGGGGCAGCAGGTTTAAGACGCCGAGGTTAGCGGAGAGCAGTATGGCAAAATTAGCCAGGTTTAAAAACACATAGAACAGTCCGTCCGGCTTGCTCTGCTCCACCATATCATCTACCATGGACACAATGCCCACCGGTCCGGATATCTCTTCGGAAGAAACCCTGCCGGTCACCAGCATCTTCAGCGAGGTGAAGGAATAGCGTATCCAGTATCCCACTTCATAGAAACTGTTTTTAATTACCTCAATAGGACCTGATTTCACCCTGCCATAGGAAGCGGAAAATCCCAGATCCTGATAGGTCGTAAACTTCGGCGTTACCGCTGTGTCATAGGACTTGCCGTTTCTTTCATACGTAATCGTAACCGGCTCTTCTTTCAGCTCGTGCTCCTGCATATACTCCTGCAGCTGAAGTCCGGAAGAGATGGGGGTACCGTCAATCGCAGTGATGGTGTCGCCCGCCCGGATTCCCGCCTCCTCAAAAGGCTGGCCCTTTGTCACCTCCGGAAGCACTACCGGATCCTCCGTGGCATAGTAGCGGAATCCCATCAGCACAGCCTTGCGGTTAGGGTCAAAGGTGATGCTCTGCTTTTCTCCGTCCCGTTCAAATTCCACAGTGACCATGCTGCCGTCTAACGGATGTTCCACCAGATAGAGCTCGATATCCCGGCCGATCGTGATATTGCGGTTATTGATCTTCGTAATCACATCTCCGGTCTTAAGTCCGGCCTGCGCCGCCGCGCCGCCCTCCTCCACCCCGTAGACATAGGCGGGATTGACGCCTCCGTTGCCAAGCACAATCAGAGCCAGCACAAATGCCAGCAGGAAATTGAAAAAAGGCCCTGCAAAAATCACCGATATCCTGGCCCAGACGGACTTGTTGTTGAAGGATTTCTCATCGGGGAGATCCTCATCCTCGCCCATCATCATACAGGAGCCGCCAAAGGGAATCCATTTTAAGGAGTAACGCGTCTCGCCTCTCACGAAGCTGACGATCCTGGGGCCCATGCCCACGGAGAACTCCGTGACGCCGATCCCGTTTTTCTTAGCCAGCAGGAAATGACCGAATTCATGCACCAGAATCAGCACGCCGATCACTATAATGGCTAATATAATACTCACAAAATTCAAACATTCCACCTGCTTTCAATAAATTCATACACGCTCGCTTCGGTTTCCAGTATCTGTTCCACCGAGGGATTCTCCGTCACCTCATGTGCCGCCATGGAGGCATCAATGATATCCGTAATTTCCAAAAATCCGATCTTTCTCTTAAGGAAGCGGCCGACAGCCCATTCATTTGCCGCATTGAATACAGTCGGCATGGTACCGCCGCATCTGCCCGCCTCATAGGCCAGCTTCAATCCTCTGAAGGTCTCCATATCCGGAGCTTCAAAAGAAATCTGCTTCAGTGTCTTAAAGTCCAGCCGGCTTCCTGAAAGAGGAAGCCGCGCCGCCTCGTATAGGGCATACTGTATGGGCAGCTTCATATCCGGCGTCCCAAGCTGAGCAATGATGCCGCCGTCCACAAATTCAACCATGGAATGAATCACGCTCTGCGGCTGGACCACCACCTCGATCTGATCGAACTCTACATCAAACAGCCATCTGGCCTCAATGACTTCCAGCCCTTTATTGACCATGGTGGCCGAATCTACGGTGATCTTCTGTCCCATGGACCAGTTGGGATGCTTCAGCGCGTCCTCCACCCGGATTGATCTAAGCTCTTCTGTTTTTCTTCCGCGGAAAGGGCCGCCCGATGCGGTCAGCAGGATACGGCTGATTTTTTCTTTTTTTTCACCCTTCAGGGACTGAAAGATCGCGCTGTGCTCACTGTCCACAGGCAGGATCTTCACCCCTTTTTCTTTTGCCAGCGGCATGATGATATGTCCTGCCGTCACCAAAGTCTCCTTATTGGCCAATGCTATATCCCTGCCTGCCTTAATCGCCGCAACCGTAGGACGGATGCCGATCATGCCGACCACCGCCGTCACCACCATATCGGCATCGCCTTGCGAAGCGGCCGCCAGAAGACCGTCCATCCCGCTTAGTACCTCCACCGGCAGATCGGCCACGCGTTCCTTCAGCTGCCTGGCCTTTTCTTCTGACCACACCGCTGCAAGAGCCGGCCGGTATTTTCGGATCTGTTTTTCCAGCAGTTCTATATTGCTGCCGGCCGCCAGAGCAGTGACCGACAGATCGTTATTTTCATCTACAATCTCCAGTGTCTGTGTACCGATTGAGCCGGTAGATCCCAATATCGCTATTTTTTTCATTAGTCACCTTCTACAGAGTATTAACGATTCCCCTGTCCTTATTCTATCCTGACTATTAATTATTTAGAGATTCCTACAAAAACAGCCCCCATACCTGCAAACCCTGCAACAGGCACAGCGCTGTAAAATAGATGGCGGGCGCCACAAAAATCACACTGTCAAAGCGGTCAAGTATGCCGCCATGGCCGGGAATCAGCCTGCCGTAATCCTTCACTTCATGGTTTCTCTTGATCGCGGAAGCCGCCAGATCGCCCAGCTGGGAGATCCACGCTCCGACAAAGCAGATGACTGCACATCCGAGCACCGGGCTGGGCAGTTTGATCTGTGCCGCGAATACGGCTCCGAATACGGCTCCCAGTACGGTCGCGCCGACCACGCCGCCGATACTCCCTTCAATGGATTTCTTCGGGCTTAGCTTTGGCGCCATCTTGTGCTTTCCGATCAGTATGCCCACGCAGTAAGCACAGGTGTCACAGCCCCAGGAGCTTAAGAATATCAGCCAGACCAGATAACCGCCGTCCATCACTCTGGTGCGGTAGATATAAGAGAGCATCACGGCCACATAAAAGAGGCCGAAAAAAGCAGTCAGCACCTGTTCCGCTCTGTATTTCGGAAACGTCAGCACATAGACCGCAAGCAGTACCATAAGCACAGCGATAAAAAATACCGCCGGCACGGCATCTGTTTCCGGTCTGAAATACAGCATCACATAATAAAGGACCGCCGCCAGGAATCCGGCCGCTCCCAATGCGCTTTTCTCAATGCCCACCACCCGGTACAGTTCAAACATGCCGATCAGGGAGATTATTGCAAGCGCTGCAAGCAGTACATTTCCTCCGGTCACAATCAGGGCCACCGCGATGATGACCAGACAGATTCCGCTGATTAAACGCGTCTTAAACATAGTCAGTTACCTCTTTTCATCCGGCCCTAACCCGCCAAATCTCCGGTCCCGGCTGTTATAGTATTCGATGGCCTTTATAAGCTCATCCTTATTAAAATCCGGCCAGTAAATATCCGTAAAGTAAAATTCCGTATAGGCCGACTGCCAGAGCAGATAGTTGGACAGCCTCTGCTCCCCGCTGGTGCGGATCAGCAGATCGGGATCCGGGATTCCCCTCGTATCAAGGTATTCGGAGAACAGGCTCTCATCCACCTGCTCCGGTGTAATCCTGCCGTCTTTACAGTCGCGCATCATATGCTTAAGCGCCCGGATGATCTCATCCCGGCTGCCATAGTTGACCGCGATCACAAAGGTGAGCCCGGTGTTCATGCCGGTCTGTGATTCCAGTTTATTTAGGCCTTCAATGATATCCGCGTCAAACCGGCTTCTCTCACCGATTACCTTCACCCTCACGTTATTCTTGGTGGCTACCTTTAGCAGCCGTTTCATATAATAACGGAACATCTGCATCAGCGCCCCGACCTCTTCTTCCGGCCGTTTCCAGTTCTCTGTGGAGAACCCATAGACCGTCAGATAGCGGATGCCGAGTCTCGCCGCATCCTCCACGGTCTGCTCCACCACCTTGCAGCCTTCCACATGTCCCATATTTCTGGGCAGACCTCTCTTTTTCGCCCATCGGCCGTTACCGTCCAGTATGATCGCCACATGTTTTGGGATCTTCAGTTCTTTCTTATCGTCCATCCGCCTGCTCCTTTGCCTGTTGCTTTGATAATTGCAACTGTTTTCCTATTGGTCTCCCTGCGCTTTGCTTTGGATCGCACAAGCGAGCGGGATTCTTTATTATACTGCGTGTGGAACAAAACAGGGACAGTCCGCCGAAATTAGCACCGCTAATTTGGGGGACAGTCCCCTCTTTCAGAATGACCCGCAGCCATAATAATGCCTAAACGGTCATAATCTCCTTCATTTTCGCATCCACCTCTGAGTCCACCTTCGTAATATACTTATCGGTGGTCTTCTGCATCTTCTCCTCTGCCTGTTTCATCTCATCTTCTGAGATATCCCCGGATTTCTCAGCTTTTTTAACGGCATCGTTGGCATCCCGGCGGATATTGCGGATTGCAACCTTCGCATTCTCGCCTTTTTTCTTAACATCCTTTGCCAGTTCTTTTCTGCGGTCCTCCGTCAGTTCCGGAAAAGTCAGGCGGATCACGCTTCCGTCATTGGACGGATTGATGCCCAGCTCGGAAGTCAGGATTGCTTTTTCGATTTCCTTAATCAGAGATCTCTCCCAAGGCTGGATCACGATCATCCTCGCCTCGGGTATTGAGATGTTGGCCACCTGCTGTATGGGGGTGGGGCTTCCGTAATAATCCACACGTATTTTATCAAGCACATGGGGATTTGCTCGTCCTGCGCGGATCGTCAGCAGATCTGCGGAGAGCGCATTCAGACTTTTTTCCATTTTCTCTTCGAATAATTTTAAATCCATACATTTACCTCCGTTTTATCGCAATTCTTTATAGTTTGCAGCCACTATCAATCCACCGTTACAATTGTACCGGTGATATCACCCTTCATCGCTCTTACTATGCTGTCTTCGCCGTCCAGTCCGAATACAGCCATGGGCATCTTATTCTCCATACACATGATGGATGCGGTCAGATCCACCACGCCCAGCTGTTTGTCGATGACTTCCTGTATGCTCACGGTATCGTATTTCTTCGCCGCAGGATTCAGCTTGGGGTCGCTGTCATATACGCCGTCCACCGCCTTGGCCAGCAAAATGATATCCGCCTCCATCTCGATGGCTCTTAATGCCACGCCTGTATCGGTGGAGAAATACGGATGCCCGGTGCCCCCGGCAAAAAAGACCACCATGCCCTTTGCAAAATATTTATTAGCCCGGTCTTTGGAATACAGCTTCGTCATGGAACCGCATTCAAATGGCGTCAGTATGTTTGTCATCATCCCTTCGCTGCGGAAGATTTCCGACACATAAATCGCATTCATCACCGTGGCCAGCATGCCGATCTGATCGGCCTTTGTCCGGTCAATCGCGTTGCTGGAACGGCCTCTCCAAAAATTGCCGCCCCCGATCACCACGCCTACCTGTATGCCCGCATCCACTGCCTGTTTCACCTGGCGCGCCACATTCTTACAAACCGCTTCGTCAAATCCTGTCTTTTTCTCACCCGCGAGGGCTTCTCCGCTTAGCTTTAACAGCACTCTCTTTGCCTTGTCCATCTCTTACCTCGCAATTTTGTTCTTTGGCCTGATTGCCAACCTGCCGACATTATATCCTGTCAGCAAGCAGGCGCAGGTATAATGTCTATCGACATTATACCATAAATGAGCTAAATGTAAATGAAAAAATCGGGGTGCGCGGTATCCCCGGCGGTCCGCACACTGCTCTTTATAGGCCAATTATACGGACTGCCCGCTCGCAAAGAGCTCAGTCTTCTGCCACATTTTTTTCGTAAAGACTGCTCTGCAGATTCCTCCTGTAGAATACCTCCCCGTCCGGTCTTTCCGTAAAATACATATAACCGTCTAAAAACATCGAATAGGCAGCCTTATTCACTCCGTCGCCGGAACCGTCATATAGATATATCAGATATATCTATGCCGGCCCTGTATATGTTACGGTCATCCCAATCCGTATAATAAATAGTATCCCCATGAACGGTAAAATAATTTTTCACACGCGGGATCAGGACCTGTACCTTGCTGCCGTCTTTATTCATCACGCAAAGGTTGCCCTGGGGAGTCTGATTGATATCATCCCACCTCTGCTGTCTCACATAGTAGATCCTGTCTTCATGCAGAAACATCTGTACCGCCGTAATAGATCCGGTCCGCCGTGCGCACACAAAAGACGGACACCCAGTATATCACTGACCGTCCGTCTTTCCTGTTATCTTTGTACCGCCGAAATCGTACATTCCCGGCTCTATTTTAATATCTCATCGATACGCTTCAGCTCATCTTCCGTAAATTCCCTGTTTGAAAGCGCCTTCACATTCTCTTCCACCTGGCTGATGCGGCTCGCTCCCAGCAGCACGGATGTCAGCCTGCCGGCCTTCAGGGCCCACACCAGAGCCATCTGTGCCAGAGACTGCCCTCTTTCTGCGGCGATCTCATTCAGAGCGGAAACTTTCTTTACCAGATCTTCAGTAATCGCATTTTCATTTAAGAAGACACTCTTTCCTGCAGCACGGGAATCCGCGGGGATTCCATGCAGGTATTTGTTGGTCAAAAGACCCTGTGACAGCGGACAGAATGCGATGGAGCCCATTTCCGCTTCCTCGATCACCGGAATCAGCGCAGCGTTGTCCTGCTGCAGCATGGAGTAGCGATGCTGATGGATCAGGCAGGGCACACCCATCTCCTTGAGCAGAGCTGCGGCCTCTTTGAGCTGCGCGGGGTTATAGTTGGATAATCCCACATAAAGCGCTTTTCCCTGGCGGACCAGACCTGCCAGAGCATCCATGGTCTCCCACATAGGTGTTTCCGGATCAGGACGGTGATGATAATAGATGTCCACGTAATCCAGCCCCATGCGCTTGAGACTCTGATCCAGAGAAGCCACCAGATATTTCTTGGAACCGAAGTTGCCGTAAGGGCCCGGCCACATATCGTATCCGGCCTTGGTTGAGATTACAAGCTCGTCACGGTAAGACTTCAGATCATTGGCCAGCATCTTGCCGAAGGCCTCCTCCGCACTTCCGGCAGGCGGGCCGTAGTTGTTGGCCAGATCAAAATGGGTGATTCCCATATCAAAGCTTCCCAGGATAATCTCCCTCGCAGTCTCATAAGAGCTGCCATAGCCGAAATTGTGCCACAGCCCCAGGGACATGGCGGGCAGCTTTAAGCCGCTCTTCCCGCATCTGTTATAGAGCATGGTCTCATATCTGTCTTCCTTTGCACAGTATGCCATTCTAAATCCTCCTTTTTATGTCACCAACCGAAGGTTGATGACCTACGCACACCTCAGTGTGCTTCCGCTTATTCATGTCACCAACCTGTGGTTGAGGACCACGCATCAGCGTGCTTTCTTATTATTCTGTAGTTTCCGTTATATTGCCACATACTTTACCGTTTTCAGGGCACCCCCACGGACCCGCGGGACCGTTTATTTATCGCCGCAGCATTTCTTAACGGTCTCCACTACCCAGCTGATGCGGTCCAGATCAATTCCTCTGGGCAGCGTGCAGTCCGCACCGATCATCATGCCGTTTTCATTATTTTCTTCCAGCCACTTTCTGGTGAAAGCCTCCACTTCCTCTCTGGTGCCGGAGCAGAGCACGCTCTCCGGCCGGTTGTCAAAGCCGCCCAGAACACAGCGTCCGCCGAAGAATTTCTTGCCTTCCTTCACGCTTAACTCTTCCACATATACAGCCCAGTTGAACACCTTGGCGGGATAGTCCTGCCATACCTCAATCCTGTTTTTGTCACCGGCCCATCCGCAGCAGTGCAGTATGTTGTTTTCGCTGTATTTATTGGCGGCTGTCAGCACTGCCAGATCGCCGGGCGTCACATATTTGCGGTATTCCTCATAGGTAAAGCGGAACTTCTCGGCATTCTGTACACAGTAGTAGATGCCGTCGCAGCCTGCTTCCTCAATCAGAAGCCGGCAGAGCAGGGACGCATCCTGGGCGATCACGGAAAACGCATAGAGAACCGCTTCCGGATCCTGTTTCAGGTGGCTCATCAGCAGTTCCTCCGATGTGCCGAAGCGGAAATAGGACATGGGATTGAACACATTGTAAAATGTACAGCATTCTCCGTTTAAGCGCTCCACGATCTGTTTTGCCCGGTCCACCTGACCGCGGATGAAGGGATGGTTCTCCCCCAGCGGCTTCATGTTGTACCAGTCCTTCGGCTCTTTGATCTCCGGAATGATCGGATTTGGATAGTCAAAATATCCGTCACACATAATCTTGATAAAATCCGTGTCACATCTGTGATAATAGTCCAGATGGGCATCCACACATTCCTTGTCCAGATCCATATCCACCGGGAAATGGTACCAGAAGCCCACCGGCGGACGGTCCACCGGGAGATTGTTCATCGCGTTTAATACTCTCTCTTTTTTCGTCATTCTTATATTCTCCTCTTTCATTGTTTATATTGCATCCCCGGCAGAATCCTTAAGGTTCCCGCCAGTTTATGTCCGTATCGTTCAGCGCAGCCATGCCCATGGTGTATATTTTTAATGCCCTCACTAACGAAGCAATGTTCAATCCCTCATCGGGCTGGTGGGCGCTTCCGTGCTGCGGCTGAAACAGACGGCAGTTCTTCTCTTCTTCCGTCTTTGGCATGCCGCCCACGCCATATGCGAATGCACTGGGCAGCTTTCTCGCATAGGTCCCGCCGCCCATCACAAAGGGCTTCGTCTCCAATCCCATGATTTCATTATAAACTCCCGTCAACAGCTCCACGGCCGGATGTTCCTTCGGAAAATAGCTCGGGCCGCTTCCCCCGGTACGTTCCCACCGGCATCCGCGGCTGCCGCAGAACAGTTTAAGCCCTGCCTCAATCTGCTCTTCACTGTCCGTAACGGGATAGCGGATATTAAAGGTAAGCTGCACATATCCTTCCTTCAGGCCGAGCACGGTCCCCGCACAGGTCAGCTTTCCGGATACCTCATCTTCATAGGATATTCCAATGGCCCCGCCGTAATAGTCCTGATTCGCCTCTGCAAACGCCTGCAGGATACGGCTGTCCTCTTCGCTTAAAACCTTTTCTGACAGCAGCCCAGTTATGAGACGCTGTATCGCATTCAGGCTTCCTTCCGGGAAGGCGCTGTGGGCCGATATCCCGTGAGCAGTTATCGTGGTCAGACCGTCCTCTGTATGTACCTCAAATCCTTCCGGCAGCGCTTTCGCTCTCTGGGCAGAGCCTTCTCCCTTTAGCACGATCACAGCCTTGTCCGGTATGATATTGCCAGCAGTGCCGCCTGTAAGCTCCACCACATCCCTGCTTAAGGGTTTCAGTGAAACCATCCTGCCTTCCAGGATGCCTTTTTCTCCATAGCAGACGGGGAATCCGCTGTCGGCAATCATGGACATGGCCGGCGTATCGTAATGCGCGCAGTAATATTCCAGATCTGACATCCCCCGCTCCTCATCGCAGCCCACGAACAGACAGAGACGGTGCTTCATCGGTATGTTCAGCTCCTTTAAACAGCGCATGAGATAGAGCATGCCCACCGCTGGCCCCTTATTATCCTGTGCACCTCTGCCAATGATATATCCGTCTTTGATCACACCTTCAAAGGGGGGATATTCCCAGTTGTCTCCCACCGGCACTACGTCCAGATGGTTCCACATCCCGATGGTATTCTCCATGGGACCGTCTTCCAGCCAGAGCGCTCCCACATAGTTCTCATAATTTTTTGTCTTAAATCCGTACTCCTCACCGATTTTAAGCATCTCTTCCAGCGCGGCCCGGCAGCCCGGTCCGAACGGTTTACTGTCGGAGTCCGGATCGGATACGCTGGGAATTCTCACCAGCCTCACGATATCCTGCGCCATCTCATCGGCATGCGCATCCATCCACTGGCTTATTCTGTCAAATAATACCTGATCCATCGCTTACAGCCTCCTTTGCTGTCATCCCAAATGTTCGTACTTTTTCAGCGCTTCTGTGACCCAGTTGAATCTCTCCGTTTCAAAATCAGTCAAAAATGAACAGTCCGCGCCGATCATCAGCCCGTCATTCGTTTTATATCTGGCCCGGTAGACATCCACCAGCCTCCTGGTCTCCGCTTCCACTGCTTCTCTGCCGGCGCTGTAGAGCAGCCGGCCTCTGCGGTTGTCAAAGCCGCCCATCACGATGCGGCCGCCGAAATATTCCCTGCCATCTTCCAGGGTAAGCTCTTCCACACAGGTGGCCCAGTTGAGGACGCGCCCCGGATAGTCCTTCCATACCTGCATATGGTTTTTTACCTGATTCCATCCGCAGAAATGAAGTATATTGCAGTCCGACGCCTCATTGGCCGCCTCAAGCACCATCTGATCGGACGGTCCGGCAATCTCCTCATACTCCTCCGGCGTAAACAGGACATAACCTGCGGCAGTCTCCGGCTCCGGACAGCCTGCCGCAGCTTCGCGGGATTCCGCCCCCTGAAACGCCAGAAAGCATCCCAGACAGCCCGCCCGACGCACCATCTGCTCCGATAGCCACGCGATATCCTCTCCCATGCGGTTTAGAATATCGATTACGGCCTGCTTATCCTGCCTGATCCAGGCGCGGAGCCTGTTATCGCCGACACGGCGGAGGAGCGTAATCGGGGTAAATATATTACAGTAAGTATAGACCTCCGATGCCAGCCTGTCATTGACAGCCGCCGCGCGTTTTAGGTATTCGCTGTTATAGGGATTACTCTCTCTGCCGGGCCTGTACGCCAGCAGCTCCTCAAGGCCGGATGGCCGCAGCGTGACAGGCGCCGTCAGACCGTCGTGCATGATCTTTATAAAATCCAAATCCGTCCGTCGATAGAACTCCACATGGCTGTCCACGCACCGAATGCCATGCAGGTCCTCTGGCAGAAGATGCTGCCAAAAGCTGACCGGTATATGGTCGTGGGGCTGGCCGTTCAGCGCCTTAAGCAGATTTTCTTTCTTATCCACAGTTTTTTACCGCCTCCTCCTGCTCCTTAGAAAGAGAGCCCGGCTCTCCTGAAACTGTTATAATTATACCCCGGCCTGCCGCTTTATTTCTTCCTAAAAAGTCCTATAAAATTATGCAAAAACGAACATCCTCTGCTTGCTCCTTTCGTCCATCGGTGTTAAACTATATTTCATGGATGAAATGCATCAAATGTTTTGGAGGCAGTCTATGTTTCTTTATCAGGGGGTTCCCGTGGAACTTGAATTTCGTGAATACCGTTTTGACGAATCCTTTCCGTTTATTGCGCTGCTTGACGGGCAGTTTACCTTTCCCAAGCCCTCACCCACTCTGTCTTTCCTGCATTTTCACAACTGTATGGAGATCGGCATCTGCCGAAGCGGCAGCCAGACGCTCTATGTAGAGCAGCGGCGCATGACCTTTCAGGCCGGTGATCTGTGTATCATTCCGCCTTACGCCATGCACATCACGCAGCAGGAAGCGGGCTGCGGTGAGGGCGCAGACTGTGAATATCTGTATTTCATACCCGAGCTGCTATTAAAGGAGCTGTATCCGGAACAGTTTCCTCCGGAAATGCTATGGTATAAATATATGGATTATGAAAATATATTTCATGGCGGCGACTGCCCTGAAATCTGGTCGATCCTGCAAAATGTGCTGACCGAAGCAAAGAACGCATCCTCCGGTTATACCTATGCCGTGCGCGGACTTCTGCAGATGTTTCTGATACAGATGGGACGCATCCTTTCGCCGGGATCACAGGAGGATACCACCGGGTATTACCGGCGCTCCTCCCTTTTTCCAGCCATTCAGTACATCGGCCAGAATTACGCGGGCCGGATTTTAGTTCGGGATCTGGCACAGATGTGCGGCATGACGCCTTCTGCCTTCAGCCGCAGCTTTCAAACGCTGTTTCGGCAGACACCCGCATCCTATCTTCGCATGGTGCGGCTGCAGCATGCCTGCGATCTGCTGTACAGCACGGAAAAAAGCATTCTGGATATCTCTCTGGAATCCGGCTTCGCATCCGTGTCTAATTTTAACCGTTCATTTCTGGAACAGTATCACCGGACTCCAAGGCAGTGGCGCAATGCCAAACGTTCCGTGCAGAAAAAGGACCTGAAGCATTCACTGTTTACAGTCTGAAAAAATTTGTGGAGGAATTTATAATGAATAAAAATCCTAGTTGGAAAAAAGATGGATTTACCATACGATTAGCACAAGCGGAAGATATGAATAATTATTACGAACAAAATTACTGTCCTCTTGATAAGGAAGCAGCACGGTTAACCGGTTGTAAAGAAGTATTTACCAAAGAAGAAGTGAACTCTTTTTTTTTTAAATCTCTTGAGGATGATAACCGATACTTCTTTTTGATTATATCTTTCGATGGTAGAATTATAGGCGAAAGTGTAATAACTGAAATAGACTGGGATTTACGATGCGCGAATTTTCGCATAGGAATTTTTCATTCGACAGAACGAGGTTACGGAATTGGCACTTGGGCAACTGAGGTTACTCGTGATTTTGCATTTGAGGAATTAAAGTTACATCGTTTGGAATTAGATGTATATTCATTTAATCCGCGGGCAGAAAAAGTATATTTAAAAGCCGGTTTTAAAAGAGAGGGAATTTTAAGGGACTCCGTAATGGACGGTGATGAATATGCAGATGATATTTTAATGGCTATTTTAGAAGATGAGTGGAAGGTGATTAAGGGTTTGCAGTAACAGTTTTCCATTTGCAGGGGAGTTGAAAATTTCAATTTGGTTAAGGAGGTGCGAGTGTATGAACGCGCTGCAATACCGTCACTACAATCTGCCTATTGAATTTCCGGTAATCGCTTTTATTGGGAGCAACTGGACCGTCACGGAGGAGGCGCCTGCCGTTTATCATTTCCATAACTGCATGGAAATCGGCCGCTGCAACACCGGCTCGGGAACCGTGCACACCTTCCTGGGTTCTTTTCCCTATCATGAGGGCGATCTGCTCATACTGCCCGGATATACGGCGCACACGCTGCAAAGCGAAAAAGGAACGCAGAGCCGGTGGGAATTCTTCTATTTTGATCCGGGTCGGCTCTTTCCCGGCCATTATGCGGCGGAACTGACTGAGGATTCCAGGCTGTTTGCGATGTCAGAGTCTTTTTGTCCGGTGATTGCCTCCTTAAGCAATCCTCTTCTGGCGGATTCGATTCACTCGTGTTTCCGAGAATTTCACGAAAAGCAGGTCAGATACCGGGACCTGATCCGTGGAGATCTGCTCGTCTTTCTGGTGCAGTTCTTACGTCTGGCACCTGCGCTCACTTTGGAGGAAATGCATTCCTCTCATAAAGTTCTGACGGTCTTTCCGGCTATCCAGCATATCTCCTCCTGCTATGGAGACAAGCTGGATATACCTGCTCTTGCTGAAATGTGCCATATCAGCCCCACGCATTTCCGCAGACTTTTTCACGCGGTGATGGGAACCGGCCCGCTGGAATACATCAATCACACGCGTATACACGCCGCCTGCCGGCAGCTTCTTACCGATCATGCTCCCGTCGGAGAAATCGCCAAAAACTGCGGATTTGCTACTCTCTCCAGCTTTAACCGCACTTTCCGCCAGCTATTTTCCGCCTCTCCTTCACAGTGGAAAAAGGAGCACGCACAGGCCCGGGATTATAATTCCATCCTCTCCCTGGATACGGAAGGCACGTCGGAGATTTTCTCCCTCTAAGGGATCATTGTCTTTATTAGTAACAGTTCAGACGGCGGGAAAAATAGTGCAAAAACAGTCTTATGAGCAAGCTCAACGCCTGCTTTTGCACTATTTTTCCCGCCGTCTGAACTGTTACCTTTATTATGGTCAATATTGCATAAATTCTCTTCATTCTCTGGAAGAAACATGGAGAGGCTTTCGTTACAATTGAAATAACAACGTTTATACAAAGAGGTGGAGCATTTTATGGAAACTATCACAAAAGAGTTTGTGGAACAGTGGGTGAAGCGTCAGATGCCGGATCTGGTCCGTGATCTGATACGGATCGCCAATATCAAAAGTGTGGCGGAACTGGAAAACTGCAGCTGTCCGCCTTATGGCAGAGGATGCCGTGATGTGCTGGATGAGATGCTGCTCATGGGTAAGGAATATGGCTTTGAGACCATTAATTACGACAATTATGTGGGCTGCATCCTGCTTAACAGTCTCAAGGAGGATGTAGGAATCTGGGCACATCTGGATGTAGTGGAGGAAGGGGACGGATGGGTCTATGAGCCTTACAACGCGGTGGAAAAGGACGGCTATGTGATCGGCAGAGGCGTACAGGACAACAAAAGCTCCGCTGTGATCGGCCTGTATGTGCTGCGGTTCTTAAAGGAATTTCAGATTCCTGTCAGGCAAAACTTAAAGCTGTATCTGGGCACCTGTGAGGAACAGGGCATGTACGATCTGGATTATTTTACCAAACACTATCCCTGTCCTAACCTGTCGCTGGTACCCGACAGCGGATTCCCCGTCTGCTGCGGCGAACGCGGGAGCTTTAACGGAACACTCACCAGTGAAGCGCGTTTTTCAGAGGATGTGATTGATTTTTATACAACAAAAATTTCCTATATGATACCGGATGAGGCTGTGCTGGTGCTGGCGGACTCTCCACGGATCCGCAAGACGCTGCCATCCCTCCCGAAAGAGGTGGCAGTGGAAGAATGTTCGTCAGATGACAGGAAGCAGATCCGGCTGACAGCGAAAGGCGTCTTGAAATCCGCAGCAAACCCTTTTGGGAGCAAAAATGCCATGCAGCTTCTTCTGACCGCTGTACATGACTGCGGCTTGCTAAACAGCCGAGATGACGGCCTGTTCTCGCTGTGCAGAGACATAAACACGCATTACAGCGGTACAGTACTGGATATCAGCTGTGAGGATGAGCTGTCAGGGCCAAGCACTCTGGCCTGCACCATTGGAGAGCTGAAAGAGGGCCATCTTTGCCTCACCTTTACCTCCCAATTTCCGGTCACCAAAAATGAGGTGGATTTTGCCGGACTCTCAACCGCCGCAGCGAAACGCCGCGGTTTTCAGCTTGAGGTGACCAGACTCCGGCCGGCAAGTTACTTTGATCCGGACCGTCCCGAGATCCGTCTGCTGACCGAAGCCTATAACGATTATATGGGAACGGACGCCAAACCGTTTGTCATGAGCGGCGGCACCTATGCCAGAAAGCTGCCCAATTCATTCGCCTTTGGCACCGGCATGCCTCTGCCGCCCGCGCCGGCCGGCCTGTTTCTCCCGGGACACGGTGATTATCACCAGCCCGACGAGGCGATCAGCACAGAGCGGATGCGCAAGGCGCTGATCATATATATTCTGGGCATGCTTAAATTGCTGCAATAAAGATACCGTAAAACCCAAGGATCCGTAAACTTCCCGCATAAGACAGAAGAGAGCATGTTCCTCATTGGAACGCGCTCTCTTCTGTCTTATGTATCGGTAACCGTAAAGAGTAACCACTTGTTACCCTGCATTCTTAGTTATCCGTATAGTTGTCGAAATATCCCTGTACCAGGACGATGGGCGTACCCTTGTCGCCCGATCCGCTGGTCAGGTCACAGAGGGATCCGATTAGATCGGTCAGCTGTCTGGGTGTAGTTCCCTGGGAAGCCATATTGCCCACCAGGCTGCCGTCCTTCTCCCGGATTTTTCTGGAGATCGCTTCCTTTAACGCCTCACCGGACAGATCCTTAAAATCGTTGTCTGCCAGATATTTCAGCTTCATCTCATTGGGTGTACCGATCAGGCCTTCTGTAAAGGCCGGAGATACGATCGGGTCCGCCAGCTCCCAGATCTTTCCCTTGGGATCCTTAAAGGCGCCGTCACCGTATACCATAACCTCCACATGCTTTCCTGTTCTGGACAAAACCTCCTTCTGGATGTCCTCCACCAGACCGAAACAGTCTCTCGGAAACAGTTTGATCTTATCTTCCGTAGACTTATTGGAACCCAGCAGTCCGTATTTTTCGTTATAGCCGCTGCCATCCACAGAAGCATTTAAAATCTCATCCATGCCGTACACCTTTTCGGCTCCGGCTTCACGCAGAATCCGCTTGGTCCTCGCACGGGTATGTATGTCACAGTTAATCACGTTTTTAGTATAATTGAGTATAGTCCTGGGGTTGTTGGCAAACAGGATCTCCACCTCTGCACCCGCCTCACGGATGATATCGCCGTAATAGGCCACATAATCCACACCGGTAAACTGATGCTTGTTTTCGCCGAACAGTTTCCTGTATTGTTCCAGAGTCAGCACATCGCTGTAGGGATTGATGCCGGCTTCATCCACCTGGTCCAAAGACACCAGCTCGTTGCCGACCTCATCGCTCGGATAGCTTAACATCAGCACAACCTTCTTAGCACCCATAGCCATGCCTCTTAAACAGATGGCAAAACGGTTTCTGGACAGGATCGGAAATATGATGCCGATGGTCCCGCCGCCAAGCTTCTGCTTCACATCCGCAGCTATCGCGTCCACAGACGCGTAATTGCCCTGTGCTCTGGCTACGATGGACTCTGTCATCGCAATCACATCACGGTCATGCAGTGAAAAGCCTTCACTTGCAGCGGCCTCCAGCACACTGTCAACAACAATCGCCGTCAGATCATCGCCCTCACGGATGATTGGACAGCGGATTCCTCTCGATATCGTTCCTACTCTTCTCTCCATATTCGATCTCCATTCCGCACACGCTTCCTCTAATACATAAATCCAGCATGCATCATAATCATCTAGCTGCGCCATCCGCCGACAGAGAAATTCGGAGATAAACGCACCGCTCTTCATTATAGCAAAAAAAATCGCGCTCGAAAAGACCTCATACACTATTTTTCATGCAGTTTTTGCTTTAATTCGGCAATTTCTTCCCCATTAAGCCCAAGTGTCCCCAAATATTGTTCGGCACTGCCATATGTGTGGCGTACATGCTCCAGCGTCATAAGCATATCGGCGGGATTAGCACCAAACACATGGTCCGGGACCTTCACTCCGGCCGCCCTAAGCCGTTCTACCTGTTCTCCTACCTGACCGGCCATGTACCGCTCCGTGGCATGATAGTCCCGTATAACATCGTCATCGCTCACCCCGGCCAGTTTCAGCATCAGCATGGCGACCACGCCTGTCCGATCCTTTCCCGCAGTACAGTGAAACAGCAGGCCCTTATCTCCAGCTTCAAGAATCCGCCGCATAACCTCCGAAAGCTGAGCACGGGAATCCTCCAGCAGGCTGATGTACAGCTCTCCCATGCTGTCCGGAATCTGCCCGCGAAAATCGCTGGAATTGATCTGGTCCAGCATCGGGATGCTGCAGTACTGAACATCCCGCCAGCCGATCAATGCGTCCGGACGGCTCTCACATTCCATCCTGGAACGCAGATCCACCACATACCTCACACCGTAATCATAAATACATTCCTTGTCCTTTATGGTCAGCGCGGATAAATGATCCCCTCTAAGCAGACGCCGGAAACAGGTGCGTCCGTTGGCAGTGGGATATCCTCCCAGATCCCGCACATTGGAAGCGCCCTCGAGTTGCAGGGGCTTTGCTGTATATTTTTCATCCATAAAATCATCCTCAATCTTTCCATATTCGCCGGATACCGACAGCTCCATTATAGACCAGTTCCCGCCGAAAAGCAATAAGAGCGGAATATCCGCTCTTATTGCGGGCGGATATAGTCCGCCTCAATCACCCGTACTTCAGGCTCTTTGTTACTTCTGCGTACGATCAGTTCCTCCATCAGATATTTCCCGCAGAGTTCACCCTTTTCATCCACACCCGGCAGCTGCGGTTCCATATAATCCAGCAGCCCGGTTCTGCTGCCCACCGCTGTGATGATCTTTCTATCCATCGGGTACCCGCGGCTGCGCAGCCTTTTTAACGCCCCCATAGCCATCAGATCGCTGCCTACGATCCATGCGGTAAAATACGCATGGCCGGACAGCAGAATGTCCGCAGCCTTTTCTCCCCATGCACTGTCCTGCACACCGTTCTCCGGCCGGTCCACAGTCAGTTCTTCCGGGCACTCCAGACCGTTTTGCTCCATAGCGGACCGATACAGCCGATAGCATCGTTCACCCGGACCGTTTATGGGTCTTCCGCTCAAAAAGGCTATTTTTCTGTGACCCCTGGCCATCAGATCCTCCACCATGGCGCAGTACGCCTTCCCGCTCTCGATCCTCGTATATGTTCCCGGTGTAACCACCTCTATCCCGTAATCTCCCGCAGTGCCTGTAATCTGTTCATCCAGACACCCTTCTCCCAGCAGCAGGCCGTCAACTCTGCGGCTGCCCAGCTCCGCAATCAAATCAATTTGCAGGCTGTCCCTTGCCATCATCGTCACTATATATCCGTTTTTCATGGCGGCCCGCTGTGCACCCGACAGCAGCTGCAGGCAATACGGATCCTTCATGGATTCCACCAGCAGCACAACATGTCCGCTGCTTCTGGATACAAGGCTCCTTGCGATGCGGTCCGGATGATAATTCAGCTCTCCTGCGGCCCGAATAACGCGTTTTCTGACTTCATCCGTCACCTTTTTTGTATTGTTCAGTACATAGGATACCGTAGCCTCTGAAACCCCTGCACGTTCTGCCACCATTTTTCTAGTCACCATGCCTATCTCCCTATTGCAGTCGTACAACGCGAAAACAGGTCGGATCACAGCCCTTCATGCTCCGATTCCGGCTCCTTACAGCGTTCGTCCTGCCCACTCTCCAACAGATGCCTCGTAAAAAGCATTCCCCGAATAGCTGCCAAAATCCGCTCCTGATACTCTATCGGCAACTTGCCGGCTTCCTCCAGAATTTCCCCCGCTTTCCGTGTATCTTTCTCTTTTGCTGACCCTGTCATTCCTTACCCTCATTTGTATAGCCATGTCCTATTCTAACCCTTTGCTTCATATTACCATCGCCATTTTGCTTTGTCAATTCTATATTTAGTATTATAAATACATATATGTGCTTTGAAAGCAAAATTGTCTTGATAATACAAAATTTACATGGTATAATATCGTTAGATATTATATCTGCGCTGATTTCTGTCTGCGCAGCAGACAATCTCCTTAGAAAATCATGCGCATCTCCCCGGAGGGGCCATGTCAGCTTGCTGACATGGTATAATATCATTAGATATTATACCTGCGCTAATTTCCGTCTGCGCAGCAGACAGTTTCCCTTGGAAATCATGTGCATCTCCCGGAGGGGTCATGCCAGCTTGTTGACATGTTATAATATCGGTATGAATGCTGTCAAAATATTGCAGATTTGAAAAAACAGGAGGCGCGGTATGAGTATTGCCATACGATTGAAACAGGCCCGCAAATCAAAGGGATATACACAGGAAGCGTTAGCCTGTGCAATCGGTGTTTCCCGGGGCGTTATTTCAAATATAGAATATGAGAAAGCGGAACCGCAGCCGCTGGTCCTGCATGCGATCTGCCAGGTACTGCAGATCAGCGAGGACTGGCTGATTTCCGGAAACGGCTTCATGGAATCGGCAGGCACCTTAAAAAGTGCCCGCCTGCTTTCCGAAATCTACGATGCAGCCAAAGAACTCTCCGAAGCGGAGCAGGATTATATCTTAGATATGATCAAAACATTCTGCAGGCATCAGGAAACGCTCTATCCTCCCCATAAGATATAAAACAAAGGGCGAATCCGTCAGAGCACACCAAAATAAAAGCAGTCCGGATTTCACTCCGTGACTGCTCTTATGTTAAAACTTCAAATATTGCTGATTCCTGTCATTTCTTCTTTACGCCGTGACTGCACGAGGCGGATCCGTTACGGCTGCATTGCCCGCCGCAGCTGCAGCCGGGGCATCCTCCCATCTTTCTGATCCTGTACAGATGCCGGATGACAAGCACAGCCAGGAATACGAGTATCAGTATCAAAATAATTGTCGCCGCATTATTTATTAACCATTCCATTGTCGTCTCCTTAGTTTCTGTCAGGCAGCCGCCCGGCTGACAGCGCCCGCTTTCTTCTTATAAGGATTAGGCCGGAACAAAAGATACAAGAATCCGATCAGTACGATACCTGAGATCGCTGTCCACACGCCAAATCCGCCGCCGGTTGCAAATAATCCGATCTGATAGATCATCAGAGTAATTGCATAAGCGAAAATATTCTGGAATACGATCGCAAATGCGGTCCATTTCCTGTTGCCGAACTCTTTTGCCATGGTGCTGATCGCCGCCAGGCAGGGAGAATCCAAAAGGTTGAATACCAGGAAAGAAAACGCTGCCAGAGCACTTGGGAACATAAGCATAACCGCCTGCCATAATCCCGGATCTTCCTCTCCGGCTTCGGCCATTCCCGCAATCACGCCCATCGTGCTGACAATGCCTTCCTTGGCCACAAAGCCGGACAGAGAAGCTGCCACCGCCTGCCAGGAACCGAATCCCAGCGGAGCGAAAACCGGTGAAATGAACCCGCCTATAACGGCCAGCAGACTCTGTTCCTGCTCCACCAGACCGAACTTTCCATCCGCAAATCCAAAGCTGGCCAAAAGCCACATCACCATGCAGCAAACGAACAGGATCGTTCCCGCTTTCTTTAGAAAACTCCACACTCTCTCCCACACATGCATAAGAACTGTCTTCACATCCGGAATATGATACTGGGGCAGCTCAATCACGAACGGTGAGGGATCACCGGCAAACATTTTTGTCTTCTTTAATATAATACAAGCTGCGATAACCGCAAATACACCGATGAAGTACATAAGCGGCGCCATCCACCAGGATCCTCCCATGATAGCACCGGCAATCAGCGCGATTACAGGCAGTTTGGCGCCGCAGGGCACAAAGGTCGTGGTCATGATGGTCATCCTTCTGTTCTTCTCATCCTCGATCGTACGGGCTGCCATGATGCCTGGAACCCCGCAGCCTGAGGAGATCAGCAGAGGTATAAAACTCTTGCCGGACAGGCCAAACCTGCGGAATATACGGTCCATGATAAATGCCACCCTCGCCATATAGCCGCAGTCCTCCAGTACAGACAAAAAGAGAAACAGGATCGCCATCTGAGGGGCAAATCCGATCGGAGCCGCCAGGCCGCCTATGATGCCGTCCACGATCAGAGAAATCACCCACTCCGATGCATGGATCGCTTCCAGACCGGAAGCCACCGCAGGCTGTATCCATTCGCCAAACAGCGTATCGTTGGTAAAATCAGTAACAATTGTTCCCAGTGTAGTCACGGATATATAATAGACCACAAACATAATAGCCACAAAGATCGGCAGCGCAAGAAAACGGTTGGTGATCACGCGGTCGATCTTATCAGACACCGTCATGTCTGTATTTTTCTTTTTCAAACAGTTTTTCACCAGCTTTTCTATGTATTCATAACGCTCATTGGTGATGATGCTTTCCGTATCGTCATCCATGCTCTGTTCGGCACCGGTGATAATCTCTTTCATCTTATTGGTGCTGCTGACAGATAACACCATCTGCTCCAGCACCTTTTCATCCTTCTCAAAAAGCTTGATGCTGTACCAGCGTACCTGTTTAGCAGGAATATCTGACGGCACCAGCTTCGCCATCTCATCCAGCATGGATTCCACTTTGCGGTCAAATTCATGCCTGGCTGTCATCGGAGTTTTTTTATTTGCCAGAGCGATGGCCTTTTTAACAACTTCGTCCAAACCGATTCCTTTTAAAGCGGAGGTTTCCACCACTTCACAGCCAAGCGCCACCGCCAGTTTTTCGGTATTGATCTTATCTCCGTTCTTTCTGGACAGATCGATCATATTCAGGGCGATCACCACCGGTATGCCAAGCTCTAACACCTGGGTGGTGAGGTAGAGATTTCTCTCTATATTGGTGGCATCCACCATATTGATAATCACATCCGGTTTTTCCTTCAGCAGATAATCTCGGCTCACCACTTCCTCCAGGGTATACGGTGACAGTGAGTAAATACCGGGCAGATCGGTTATGATCACGTCTTTATTCCCTTTGAGCTTTCCTTCTTTTTTTTCCACGGTAACGCCGGGCCAGTTGCCCACATACTGATTGGAACCGGTCAGGCTGTTAAACAACGTTGTCTTTCCGCAGTTCGGATTTCCTGCCAATGCGATGCGAATTTCCATTCTCTTTTTCCCCATTTCTGCGCTGCTTATATACTGATACCCAGGTTTGTTTCCGCAGCGCCGGAATAAGCCCATTCAAATTAGTTGTAGCTAACTTTCAATTTAAAAATATAGGGAACTTTCATCCCTTCTTAGAATCTGTCCGGCCACAGCTCTGCAGCCGGCAATATCGGATCATTCTATCTCAATAATCTCTGCATCCTGTTTGCGTAAGGACAGCTCATAACCTCTCACAGTGACTTCCACCGGATCTCCAAACGGCGCCAATTTGCGGACATAGATACTGCACCCTTTGGTGATCCCCATGTCCATGATCCGGCGTTTTAAAGCCCCGCTTCCATTCAGCCTGACAACCGTGACTGTGCTTTTGCAGGGCGCTTCCCGCAATGTCTTCATATTTTTTTCCTCCTGCTGATATTTTTAACACCTTTACATGAATAAAACTGCTAAATCACGATCTTTCCCGCCATATCCCGATTGATCGCCACCCTGGAATCTTTCACATTTACAATCATGTTTCCTCCCATCTCGGAAACAACGATTACATGTGCTCCACTTACAAACCCCAGATTTTCCAAAAAACGTCTGGTCTCGTCCTTACCAATCACACGCTTGATCACATTGCGTTCTCCGGCTCTTGCCATCGTTAAAGGCATCACACTCACCACCTCTTTTATATATTTGAGAATGTTTTTCATTTTCATTTATCTTCCAGTAGTTAGTATATGCTAATTGTATGCGGTTGTCAAGTTTTTTTAGCCTCTTTTTTCCACTTTTCCACTGCGGTGTTACTATTCACGGTATTCACGGTTACCAATAAAGCCGCTCATGAGAGTGCAGGTACCTTGGGGTTACTGTCAATAGCAGTTTCCGCTGCCGGCACAGGAATATTACAGTCATAAAACACGCTGATCCTGCGTTCCATTTCATGGAGCATATCCGCATAATAGGTCAGCTCTCCCGACAGGGATACGATATCCGTACGCTCCGTTTTATAACAGAGCTGATGTTCCATACTGGCCCAGAAATCCATCGCCAGCGTGCGGATCTGGATCTCCACAGGGAAATACTGCTTGCCCTTTACCTGATGCAGCGTGATTCCCAGCACCATGTGATAACTGCGGTATCCGTTGGGCTTCGGATTCTTTATGTAGTCCGTTTCCTTGATGAGCACAGAGTCCGGCTGATTTTTCAGTATACCGGCAATCACATACACATCCTGTATATAATAGCAGATCACTCTGACCCCTGCGATATCGGTCAGATATGCCATCGCATTCTCCAAATTTACTTCATATCCTTTTCGGCCGAGCTTATCGGCAATGCTGTTTAACGATTTGATTCTCTTCTGAATGCTGTGCACCGGATTATGATTGTATTCCTTGCCGAACTCCTTCTGCATATTTTCCAGCCACATGCTCACCACCTGGCAGGCATCCTGATAAGGCTGAATAAACTTTTCATAGGTTTCTATACAGGCCGATATCTGCGCTATATCCCTCTTCAAATCCGCTCTCCCTTCCAATCAATACTGATGTGCCAAAGATTACCGTATTACACATCAATGTTACCTTATCATATATTTGTGAAGAATGTATGTAGATTCTGTGAACCGTTGCGCGCTTCACGGAGCGAATTTGTTATTGACATTTTCATTTTTGCGCATACAATAGTTGTATAAACAACTGTTGTATACACAAAAAATTCTTGACAGGAGATGACAGCCTCTGCAGGCGCATTAAATCCTGCCAGAAAGGACCTGACATGATTCAAAGATTTTTAAAGTATCTGGATCAGTATCGCAAGTATACGGTACTGGCCATTTTCTGCATTGTCGCCGAGACCATGTTTGAACTGATTATACCGTTAATAATGGCGGATATTGTGGATGTGGGCGTCGCTTCCGGAAATAAGGCCTACATACTGCAAAAGGGTGTGCTGATGGTCTTCTGCGCGCTTATTTCCCTGATTTTAGGAGCGGGCAGCGCGAAATTCGCCGCTATCTGCGGACAGGGGCTGGGCGCAGAAATCCGCAAGGCGGAGTACCGCAAGCTGCAGAGCTTTTCCTTTGCCAACACAGACCATTTCAGCACTTCATCATTAGTTACAAGGCTCACCAGCGATGTCACCACCATACAGAATTCCGTCTCCACCGGCATGCGCCCGGCCTTTCGGGCGCCGGTGATGATGCTGACTTCTCTGATTTTTTCCTTTATGATCAACTGGAAGCTGGCCCTGGTATTTTTAGTGGCCGCCCCGACACTTGGCTTTCTACTGTTTGAGATCGTGCTCCACGTGCGCCCGCTCTACGGAAAGATGCAGACCGCCATCGATCTGGTCAACCGCATCGTGCGTGAAAATCTGACCGCGGTGCGCGTGGTGAAATCGTATGTGCGAGGCGATTATGAGATTGAGAAATTTACCGAGGTAAATGATAATCTGCGCACCGCCTCTGAAAAAGCGTTCCGAATCGCGGTATTAAACATGCCCGCCATGCAGTTTGTCATGTATGCCACCATTCTCTGCATCCTGTGGCTCGGAGGCAATCTGATCTTTGCAGGCAGCATGCAGGTGGGGGAGCTGACCGGATTTTTAAGCTATGTACTGCAGGTGCTCAATTCCCTCATGATGATTTCCAATGTATTTCTCATGCTGACCAGATCCATGGCATCCGGTAAACGGATTCTGGAAGTGCTGGATGAAAAAATCGAAATCACGGAAGATAAGGTCAGGGATCTATCCGTAGAACGCGGAGATATCACTTTTGACCATGTTTATTTCAAATACAATCCGGACGCGGAAGAATACGTCCTTTCCGACATCAGCCTCAAGATTAAAGGAGGGCAGACCGTCGGCATCATCGGCGGCACAGGCTCGGCCAAATCCACGCTGGTGCAGCTCATTCCCCGCCTTTATGATATCAGTGAGGGCCGTCTTTTGATCGACGGAAAGCCGGTGGATGAATATCCCCTGCGCCATCTGCGCGATGCCGTCGCCATGGTGCTGCAGAAAAACACGCTTTTTTCGGGAACAGTACGGGATAATCTTCGGTGGGGCAAAGAGGATGCAACGCAGGAAGAGATTGAAGAGGCCTGCCGCGCCGCCTGTGTGGACGAATTCATTGACCGGCTGGATCACGGATACGATACCGAACTCGGTCAGGGCGGAGTCAACGTATCCGGTGGACAGAAACAGCGGCTTTGTATCGCCAGAGCTCTGCTGAAAAAGCCAAAAGTGCTGATACTGGATGATTCCACAAGCGCCGTGGATACGGCCACTGAGGCCAAAATCCGCGAAGGGCTATTAAGGAGCATGCCGGATGCCACAAAGATCATCATCGCACAGCGCATCACTTCCGTGCTCCATGCGGATCAGATTGTCATACTGCAGGATGGCCGCATCAATGCCGTAGGCACCCATGAAAGCCTGCTTTCCAGCAATCCGATCTATCAGGAAATCTATCAGTCACAGCAGGAAGGAGCGGATCTGTAATGGCAAAATATGTGGGCTATAAAAGGCCAAAAGATACAAAAAAAACTATGAAACGGCTGCTTTCCTATCTGGCCGGTCACAAGCTTTCCATGCTGGCCGTCACAGTGCTGGTCATCATCAGCAGCATGGCAAATATTATGGGCACCTATCTGCTTAAACCCGTCATCAATGACTACATTGTTCCGAGGGATGTCCCCGGGCTTCTTAGAATGGTGCTCCTCATGGGCCTGGTGTATCTGGCCGGAGCGCTGGCCACCTATGGCTATAACCAGATCATGGTGCGCACTTCACAGAGGATCGTAGGCGAGATCCGGCAGGATCTTTTCAACCATACGCAGAAGCTGCCTCTCTCCTATTTCGATACCAATACGCATGGGGAACTCATGAGCCGTTTTACCAACGATGTGGACACGATCAGCGAGGCGCTTAACAACAGCTTCACACTGCTCATTCAGAGCTTTATCGTAGTGACGGGCACCATCACCATGCTGATTGTCCTAAGCTTCCGTCTTTCTCTGATCGTGATCGCGTTCCTGCTTTTGATGCTTCTCTTCATCCGGCACAACGGTAAAAAAAGCAAGAAATACTTCCAGGACCAGCAAAAGTATCTGGGAAGTGTCAACAGCTTCATCGAGGAGATGGTCGGCGGCCAGAAGGTGGAAAAAGTGTTCAACCATGAGGATCAGGATTTTGAGGAATTCTGCCGGCGCAATGAGCTGCTGAGGGACGCATCCACAAAAGCCCTCACCCATTCAGGCATGATGGTTCCTGTGATTGTAGCGCTCTCCTATTTCAATTATGCCGTATCCGCCTGTGTGGGAGGCCTTTTTACGCTGGCCGGCCTGATGGATCTGGGGAGCCTGGCTTCCTATCTGGTCTATGTGCGCCAGAGCGCCATGCCCATGAATCAGTTCACGCAGCAGGTGAACTTCCTGCTGTCCGCCCTTTCCGGCGCGGAACGGATCTTTGATATGATGGATGTAACGCCGGAAATAGATGACGGCACGGTCACGCTGTGCCCCGTCATGTACGGAGAAGACAACACGCTCACAGAATGCCGGGAGCATACCGGAAGCTTCGCCTGGAAAAAGCCTCTTGAGGACGGAACCTGTCAGCTGATACCGCTTAAAGGGGACGTCCGTTTCAGCGATGTTGTGTTTGGTTATACTCCGGAACGAAAGATATTAAACGACATCAGCCTGTATGCCAAGCCCGGCCAGAAGATCGCCTTTGTGGGATCGACCGGCGCAGGAAAAACCACAATCATCAATCTGATCAACCGATTCTATGAGATTGACAGCGGCCTCATCACCTATGACGGCATCGATATCCGGGAAATTAAAAAGGACGATCTGCGCCGTTCCCTGTCCATGGTCATACAGGACACACATCTGTTCACGGGCACCATTGCCGACAACATACGCTACGGACGCCTGGACGCCACCGATGAGGAGGTCAAAAACGCCGCTAAACTGGCTAACGCGGACTCTTTTATCCGCAGGCTCTCCCAGGGATACCGCACTATGCTTCACAGCGACGGCGATAACCTGTCCCAGGGGCAGAGACAGCTGCTGGCCATTGCAAGAGCCGCCGTATCCAGACCTCCTGTGCTGATTCTGGATGAGGCCACCAGCTCCATCGATACCAGAACCGAACGGCTGATTGAAAAGGGGATGGACCGCCTGATGCAGAACCGCACTGTGTTCGTCATCGCGCACCGCCTGTCCACCGTTCGCAATTCCAAGGCCATCATGGTGCTGGAAAAAGGCGAAATCATCGAACGCGGCGACCATGACGATCTGCTGACTCTAAAGGGAAGATACTATCAGCTGTATACGGGGCAGTATGAGCTCGAATAGCTCGAGGAGGACGGTTATGATAAAAGAGAAAAGTGAAATACGTGAAATGCTTTTGCGGTTGGAAAGTTCCAGAAGAAGAATACTGCAGCCGCAGTTTACCGCCCTGGGCCTCTCGCTGGGGCAGGGGCAGGCCAGAATACTGAACACGCTTCTTACACAGGATCATATCACTCAGAAAGAACTGGCCGACCGCTGCCGCCTGGACGTCACCACGATGTCCAGGACCATTGACAAAATGGAGGAAGCGGGGCTGCTTAACCGCCTGCGCCGGCCGGACTGCCGCCGCTCTTTTCTGATCGAACTGACCGAAGCCGGCCGGACTAAGGCCCAGGAAGTGCATGCATGTTTTTCCTCGCTAGACGAATGCATCTGGCAGGGCTTTGACCGCCAGGAGATGGAAACCCTGCTGGAAATCCTGAAAAAAATCAATATCAATTTAGAAGAAAGGCAGCAGTGAAAATCCACTGCTGCCAAATCAAATGCCCTGCCCTGTCTTGAGCTGCTTTATCGGTACCCCTGAACAGTTACCGCCAGACCGCCATTAGCAGCCGGCCTTCCTGACTGCTGTATCGGACTGCTCATAGTATGTATTCAAAAACTCCTCCAGCACGCGTTCATAGCCGGCCGGATCGGTATCTATGCTTTCCGCGTGTCCTGCTCCAGGAACCAGAAACAGACGCTTGGGGCCGGTCCTGGCGTCGTACATCTTCCGGCACATCCATGTCGGCACAAAATCGTCCGCCTCGCCATGGATGAACAGGATCGGCGTCCTGCTGTTTACAGCACCGTCTATAGGGCGCACCGTATTCAGGTCGAATCCGCAGATCAGCCGGATAAACAGGCGGATCAGCTGTATGGAAGGAAAAGCGGGGAGTTTATATTTGTTCACGGCCATGTGCATCATCTGCTCCCGGAAACTGGAATACCCGCAGTCTTCCACCGCACAGACGATCCGGTCGTCAATGGTGAGATGATACAGCACGGTGGCGGCTCCCATGGATCCTCCGTGGGTGATCAGCCGCACATCCTCTCCGAACCGTTCATAACACCAGTCCACCAAGGTCTTTAAATCGTACTTTTCATAGTATCCCATGGAGGTGCGGGCCTTGCCGCTGTCGCCATGGTTCCGGTGATCATAGATCACGACCGAGAAGCCTCTCTTTAAGTACAGCGCCGCATAAGGCAGCATGCCGTAGCGGCAGGAGGTAAAGCCGTGGCACATAATGGCCACGCGGCTTCTGTTCTCCGGCCGCCGTGACGCTTCGGTGGTCAGCAGCTCGCAATACAGTGAATATCCATATTGGGAAGGCAGCAGAAATTTCTCCTTCTCCACCTCACAGGTCTCGTAAACCTCTCTCTTAAGGCAGCCTTTTTCAATCAGCCTTTCGTATTGCTTTTCGGCCGGATTTACCTTGGGCCTTGTAACCATTTTTACAAAGTAATGTACGATAATCACTTCTGCAATAAGAAGCAGCAAGATGATCAGCAAAAGCACAATCCCCAGAATTTTCATGATGCTCTCCTTCTTCATCCACAGTATCACACTCAAGTCATTTCAGGATCTTTTTTACCAGCTTCAGATGATTTTTAAACGGCGGATATCGAAGCGGCACATCCAGAAACCCGCTCTTCTGCAGCACGCTCTTTTCGTGAGAAAAGGTAGTAAAGCTCGCATCGCCGTGATAACCGCCCATACCGCTCTCTCCCACGCCGCCAAAGGGCATATAGGAGGAAGCTAGATGAACAATGGTATCATTGATACATCCCCCGCCAAAGGACAGGCTGTTCATCACATACGCGGCTGCCTTCCTGGATCTGGTAAAATAATACAGCGCCAGCGGCTTCGGTCTGCGCCGGATCCGGGCCGTCATCTCCTTAACAGAGGTAAATTCCAGCACGGGCAGGATCGGACCGAATATCTCCTCCTGCATCACCGGCATGCCCCAATCCACTCCATCCAGGATGGTGGGCGCGATCTTATTGGAATCCTGATCCCGCTCTCCTCCGTATACAACGGTTCCGCTCTCCTGAAGGCCGCACAGCCGAACGAAATGTTTTCCGTTTATAATCTTTGGATAATCCGGATTTGAGATCGGATCCTTGCCGTAAAACTTTCGTATATAGCGCCCCATCTCCTTAATCAGCTGATCCTTTACATTGGTATGCACCAGCACATAGTCCGGCGCCACACAGGTTTGGCCCGCGTTGAGAAATTTGCCCCAGACTATCCGTTTGGCCGCCAGCCGCACATCTGCTGTTTTATCCACAATACAGGGACTTTTGCCGCCCAGCTCCAGCGTTACCGGGGTCAGATGCTTTGCGGCAGCCTCCATCACGGTTTTTCCCACAGACACGCTGCCTGTAAAAAAGATATAATCGAATTTCTGTTCCAGCAATGATCGGTTTACATCCCTGCCGCCTTCCAGCACCGCGATATACTCTTCCTCGAAATGGTCTCCGATCAGCCTTCGAATCACCTCCGAGGTGCGGGGGGAATAGTTGGAAGGCTTTACAACCGCACAGTTTCCGGCGGCCAGCGCGCCGGCGAGGGGTGCGAGCGCCAGCTGCAGCGGATAGTTCCAGGGCGACATGATCAGCACCACGCCGTAAGGCTCCCGGTAAATCCTGCTGACGGACGGGAAGTGAGTGATCGGCGTCTTCACCTTCTTCGGCCGCGCCAGGCGGTCCATGTGTTTTAACAGATAACCGATCTCTTCCAGCACGATGCCGATCTCTGTCTCATAGGACTCGAACTCCGACTTGTTCAGGTCTTCTCTTAAAGCCTGCATGATCTCTGCTTCGTTTTCCAGTATGGCGTTCTTTAATTTTATCAGCTGGCATTTGCGAAACTCCAGGTCTCTGGTGGCTCCGCTGTCATAATATGCTCTCTGTCTTATTATAATCTGTTCCGTAGTATTCATAAAATCATCCTCCGTTTCCGGTTTATGGTGACATTCCCATTATAGTACTTTTATTGCCGGGCGTACAACTAAATATCCGTATATTTAGAATAATTTTAGTTTTTTGTAAGGAATGCAGAACTGCTACGAACTTACTGTTCAGAGGTGCTTAAGGTTTCCGCATATAACGGGAGAGCGTATGGTCCTAAGTGGGACACGCTCTCGCTCCGTGAAGCGCGCAGCGGTTCTAACGCCGCAAACTACGCGGCGAAAGAACCGGCGGGCTTCAAGGGATCCCACTTAGGACCATACTTTCCACTTGCCACTTCTGCTTTGCGGCTTTATTATATATGGAGGGAGGAGGTTTGACGATGCTTACATATAAGATGCTGGATCAGATACTGCACAGCTATAACCGGCTGGAGCAGACTTATCTGGCGGTTCCCGGGGGAGCGGATCCGGTGTCCGCGGCCTTTGAGGAGCAGGGGCCGCCTGTGCAGATTGCTGTTTCAACTCCCTGTGATACCTTCCGGCATGCGCCGCATCCGGATTTGAAGCTTGTAAAGACAGGGAGATTCCGCCCTGTGCCGCCCCATATCCATGCGTGGATCGAGCTGGGCTATCTCTATTCCGGATCCTGCCCCCATAGGGTACACGGAAATTCCTATGTGCTTAAAAAGGGGCAGGTATACATACTGGATTCCGATGCGCCCCATTCCATCGGCTGCCTGGGCGAAAATGATATACTGATCAGTCTCCTGATCAGCAAGCCCTTTTTTACGGAAGCCTTTTTTCATCACTTCACCGGAGGCAGTGTGGTGTCGGAATTTCTGTCCAACGCGCTGTCGGCAAAGGCCTCTCATGACAATTACCTGTTGTTTCGGGCTGAGAAAAACAGGAGGATCCCTATGCTGCTAAATGAGCTGATGTGCGAACACATAGAGCCGTCCACTCATGCCCGGGCCATCGCAGACAACCTGATCAGCCTGCTCTTTCTGGAACTGGTCAATGTATATGAAGAAGAGCAGAGCGCTGTAGAAAAGCGCTCTGCCCTCATTCCGGTATTAAAATATATTGAATCCAATTATCTGACCTGCAGCCTGACTTCCGCCGCCGGACATTTCCGGCTGAATCCGAATTATCTGACCACTCTGTTAAAAAAGGAGACCGGGCTGTCATTTAAAGAGCTGGTGCAAAAACAGCGCTTTTATGCCATCACGGATCAGCTGAAAAGCACCTCTCTTTCCGTTGAGGAAATTGCCCGTCAAAACGGCTATGAGAGCACCACTCATTTTTACAGGAAATTCAGGGAATATTACGGCTGTTCCCCCAGCGAATACCGCCGTATGTAGAGCACTGCCGGACCGAGCAGTCCGGTGGGCTCCTGGGCCATGGCACGGTCGAATATGTTGCCGTGCATTTTTTTTGCAAAGGTGTTCGTCACCTTTATCTGCAGCAGATTATGTCCCGGCGCGGCGGACGTGAGTTCAAACGTATGCGGCGGGCAGATCCTGACTCCCTGGGATACGCCGTTTATCGTTACTTCGCTGATCTCATAGACATCTCCCAGATCCAGATAAATCCGTCCCTTCGTATCGGACTCTTCCAGGCAGAACTCCTTCTCATAGCAGACCGTCCCTGAATATTCGGGCGCCAGGCCGGGAACCGCGAGGTTTTTAAGCTCTGACAGCGATTCCAGCCTTTCATTCACAGCGGGATCATCCGGCACACGGAACACCCAGCCGTCAGCAAGCGGGATTTTCTTAACTTCCCCACAGGTTCCGGCACCCCTGACGGGAATCCGTTCACTAAGCGTACCGTTTTGCGCATTCATCAGGAGAAACAGCGACTGATACGGCGCAAGCTCCAGAACAAAAGTCAGCCGGCCGTCCTTTACGGTTTCTTCTGCCGGATAGCACTGATCCAGCATCGCATCATATAAGACAGGGGTGCCTTCCTCGCGGATGCTGATGCGCGCACTCAGCGTTTTGCTGCGGCTTTCATTGGTGAAGAAATAGATGCCGCGCCCCTCTTTCTCATAGTGCAGGAAACGCAGATCCGGATAATTTCCGTCGGTTTCCAGATCATAGCAGCCGTGTCCAAACATCCAATCCGGCAGCTCTTCGTGGCGGCAGACGCAGATCTGCCCGTTGCCGGCGATGTGCGCGAGGAGTTCCTGCTCATCCTTTCCGTAATATACATGCTTCGGAAAGCCTTCCATAAACAGCACAGGTACGCCCTGCGCCGCCAAATCATCCAGGCTTGCAAGCAGTTCCTGCGGCATGCTCTCGCCATAAGGTACCAGCACAACCCGATAGGATTCCTGCCCTGCGATCAGCAGTCCGTCCTCCGCCCTGATGGCAGCGGGGTCTAAGAAGAGGTCGGCCGGCAGCACGTCGCAGTCAATCTGCGACTCCATCAGCACTTTTACCGTCTTCTCAAAAGGCTCATAGGCGCCTCCCCATTCCGCTTCTCCATGATAGAGCACCGCAGCTGTGGCATGATGCACGCCGCCCGTAAGCAGGCCGCAGACACGGTTGGCATAAGACGACCAGTAATGAAAATAGTTCCACTGCGGATTCTTCCCCCGCGCATAAAAGTGGGGCGGGCAGTCAGCATCCGGAAATTTCGGTGAAAATGCATGGGGCACCAGCACATTCACGCCTCTGACGCACACATGGTCCGTCAGCCATTTCATCAGCGCAAGCCCTTCCTGCCAGCCGTAGGCGCCGAATATCTCACAAATCGTGATGCCGTTTTTCTTCGGATCCAAATGCGCCGCGGATGACGCCATCTTGGCCAGGCCCCAGTAGAAGAACCGGCAGTCCAGATAGCCGAAGGGCGTCGTCTGATAACCGTCGGTATAACCGGGCCATACCTGATAAACCACATCGATTCCCGCGGTATCAAAACCATTCATGCTTCGGAAATAATGGCCGGGCCCGAATCCCAGACGCGCATGCGCCCCGTTGTCCTCCACAATGTGGCCGATCACCTTTACGCCGTGCGACCTGCACCATTCGCCGATCCGGCCGGTGAAGTCCTCGTCAAACAGATGGGATACCACATTCATATATGCATACTGCATATCCCGGCATTCAGGATTCTCCCTGCTCCAAAGAAGCGGAAGATACAGGCCCGCATCATCGCCGAATTCCTGACTTAAGGCATCCATCACTTCTTCGCTCCAGGGGTAGACAAATCCCCTTTTACCCAAAGTGTTTTCATACGAGGATGCGCTTCCGAAGCGCGGCTCGTCGATGAAAAAGCCTTTCACCGTCCTGCCGAACTCCTCCTGATACCGCTTATAATGTTCCTCGTAGATCACATCTATGTATCGGTCGACCGCCGCCTTGCTGATCGGATTGACATAGTCCTTCGTCCATTCCTCCCCGCCGTCCCGGGTGTTGATCAGCAGAAAGACCCTCCACGGGCCATCCGGGATATCCCAATAGAGCATCCCCTCCTGCACCAGCCCGGTCAGATCCGTAAGCGTGGCCACATCCAGCTCATCATTTCCGTTCGCTCTGCGCGCAGCGATGACCTTAAGCAGCTGCTCTTCCTCACCCAGCCAGTGCCCGACCTGAATGGAAGCGCCCTTTAGAGGGCCTATCGCATCAATCTGCTGCTTCGCAATATAACGCTTCCTAGCTTCCGGATACAGATCCCGGATCTTTCCTGCCCCCAGCCCGCTGGGATAGGCGCTGTCATCAAAAATCCAGACTCCCATTTCCTGTTTCTTTGCTTCTGAAATAATGACGTCCAGATCCCGCCACCATCCGTAACTTAAAAAATCCGGATGGGGCCTGGACTCCACTATAAATGCGCCGATTCCGCCCTCTTTCATTTTGCGGATTTCTTCCTCAAGCACCTCGCTGCTCTCGCCGTGCTGCCAGAACAGCGGGCAGAGCGCGCTCTTTACGTCGTTGCCAAATGCATCTGTCTGTTGTCCCATACTATACCTCCTCGTATAATAAGTTTGTAAGCAAGAAATATCGCTTATGAACTTATTC
>NZ_QUEE01000007.1 GCF_003477885.1 Lachnotalea sp. AF33-28 | reverse complement strand
ATATCCGTATATTGTTAACTAACAATGTCCATCATTATCCCAAATTCACCTCTCCACCACCATCTCCCCCATCTCCAACGTCAAACAATCCCCTCCGCACCCCACCAGGCATTTCCTCTCAACCTCCCACTCCTTCACCGTCTCCTCCCCCCACTCAAACACCACCTGTTTCTTCTCCCATCCCTCGATCCACACCTTACGGAAATCCACCAGCCGGCGACTTACACTGCACCGCCCCGTACCTCCTGTTCCTTTCACATAACACTGAACAACTTCAAACCCGGCCGTTTCACTCCTGTTTTCCACCCAGATGCTCACACGGACATAAGGACCTTCTTTTTTTATCTCCAGCCCGTAATAAATAAACTCGGAGTAACTAAGTCCATATCCGAACGGATACATGGGCGCCCCGGATTCATCCTGATATGCGCAATATTCCGATCCTCCATAGTACCCGTCAATTGACCTGGCCGGACTGCGGTGATTGTAGTAGATGGGGATCTGACCTGCGTTACGTGGAAATGTTACCGGCAATCTCCCGCTGGGATTTACCTCACCAAACAGAATCGCTGCCGCTGCCATACCGGCCTGAATGCCGCTGTGCCATGCATATAAGATGGCTTTTGAATACTGATCCGCTTTTTTCAAAATCAGAGGCCTTCCGGCACAGACTACGGTTATCACATTCTTATTTACAGCGGCAATACATTCCATCCACAGCTCCTGATCCGGCGACAGGGAGATAGTTGCGGTGCTCTGGGCTTCACCGGTGCGCCATCTGCTCTCTCCTAGCACGATCACAACGGCATCCGCCTGTCGGGCTGCGGACAGCGCATCGTCCAATAGCGGCGAAGCAGGCCACAGCAACTCTGTCTCTCTGACAGTTCTGCGAATGCCTTCTGCGATGGATATGACATCTTCTTCCCTTCCGTCGAGAGACCAGCTGCCTAGATGATGCATTTTTAGCTCCGCCATCGGACCGACCACTGCTATCTTACCGCCGCTCTTTCTAAGTGGGAGCAGCCCATCCAGGTTCTTTAACAGCACCATGGACTCGCATGCAAGACGGAAAGCACAGTTTTTCCCGTCCTTTGAAATCAATCCGGAGGGAGGTGAAACCGGCACCTGAATCCTTTCGTGCTCATCAAAAAGACCGAGCCTCTGTTTAACCTCCAAAACCCTGTACACCGCCTGATCCAGGCGCTGTTCCAGTCCGCTGCGCCCTGCCGCCTCCTTTTCCTGTCGGATCAGGGTGGGCAGACACTCCAGAAAACAGCCGTCGGACATATCCAACTCCACCCCGCTTAAAAACGCAGCCTTTGCAGCCTGCATCCTGTCTGCGGCAGCCCCCTGCTGCCTTAGCTGATCCACCGCCGCCCAGTCGCTCACCACAATCCCTTCAAACCCCAGTTGTTCCCGCAGCACTCCGGTCAGCAGACGCCGGCTGGCGGTCACCGGCTCTCCATTGATATCATTAAAGGAAGCCATGACAGTGTGAACCCCAGTCATGACAGCTGCCCTGAAAGGAGGCAGATAAACTGAATGCAGGGTGCTGTCGGACAGCTCGGCGGAGTGATAGTCCCTCCCCCCTTCCGAAGCCCCATAACCGATAAAGTGTTTTGCGCACGCGGCCATCCCCGGACTCCCGGCGCCGGCCTGACGCTGAAAGCCTTTCACAGAGGCGGCCGCGAATTGTGAAGCCAGATAGGGATCTTCTCCAAAGCCTTCGATGATCCTGCCCCAGCGGGGATCTCTGGCTATGTCCAGCATGGGCGCAAATATCCAGTTAATTCCGTCCGCAGCCGCTTCTAAAGCGGCAGTCTCTGCCGCCCGCTGAACAAGCTCCGGATTCCAGCCCGCCGCCATCGCTAACGGAATCGGAAAAACCGTGTGATGACCATGCAGCACATCCTTTCCGACAAGCAGAGGAATTCCCAGCCTGCTTTCATGGAGGGCCGCCTGTTTCAGTTTCCATATCTCTGCCGCAGGTGCAGTCTGTATTTCACTGCCTGCCAGGGCCGTGGCCGCGATCAGTATGCCGCCAGCCTTCCCTTCCCGGATCAGTTCCAGGATCTCATCCGTATTGTCCATATATGGCATTAGATTCAGCTGACCCGCTTTTTCTTCTGTTGACATGCTCCGAATCAGGTCCGTGATTCTTCTGTCCTCTCTCATCGCCTTCCCCTTTCCTCACCCCTGATCCGTTCCCGCGCAGGGGCATGCGATAGGCAGCACTATGCTCGAAGCCCGGTCCCCGCCGCTATATACGGTCTGATTCGCCGGACATGCCGCAGCCTGTACCGACCAGGTACCCGGCAGATTCGGATGCAGATGATACCCCGGATAATTGGAGGAAGAAATATCCAGCCTAATGCGCGATCCTGCCTTAAGTTCCCAATATACTTCCGAAGCGGTAAACTTCAGATGATAATCTCCGTTATCCATACGGCTGCCGCAGCACAGCAGATCGGCCGCTCCGTCTCTTATGTTATACGCCGTATTATCCGCAGTCTGTTCGGACAGTCTCACTGTAAAAGCCGTATTGGGGACATCCGTGCAGACGTAAAATGAAAAAGAAGGTCTTCCTTTGATACATATGGCCTGTTTCAGCGGTTCCGACAGAAATGTCAGCACATCCTGCCGCCGGCACGGCATTTCCTGTCTGCAGCTGCAGGCGGGGGATTTGCCCGGGTCTTCAAAATTGAGAAGCCAATTTCCGCCTTTAAAGGACACGGGATGATCCGGGTCATAGAGGTACCCGAACATTTCCGCATTCCGGGGAGGATAAAGCTGCAGCGCGCCAGTGCTGTTTTCAGTCGCGCCCGCCGGATTTATATCCAGAAATAATTCCTGCTCCTTCGTCTGCTCTTTATCCCACAGACACCACTCATCCGCTCCGATCTTATATGCCTCGACAGCGCCCAGCTTTCTCGGGTAGGGCATATCCATCAGATAATGATCGAACCATTCCAGAGCCGCCTTCATCTGAAGTGTCCCCATTGCGCCTTCCTTTTTATAGGACAGGTCGCCGCCGCATTGATTGCCGTGGTGCCAGGGACCGATGATGAGGCGGCTTTTTTTTCGTATGCTGTCGGGCAGATGAAAAAATGTCCGAAGTTCAGATTCCAGGAAAATGTCAAACCAGCCGGCCTGAAATAATACCGGTGTCCTGACACTGTTCACAATTTCCCCGTAACGCCCCCAAAAGCCGCGTTTCCAGTACAGGCTGTCCGGTGACGGGCTGGTCACCCAGTTGCGGTAATACTCGCAGTATTTTCCTTTTATCCGGATGTCCATGTCAATGGGAGGCTTTACCTTCAGGCTCTCAAAAAAAGCGTCCACATCCGGCTGCCCCACTTCCTCTTTGCCTTCAGGGCTCATCATCTGAGCAGCCCAGAGATTCCATATGCCCAGTTTAAACATGCCGTTTTCATAGAAGAGCTCATAAGGCTCGCCTCCGAAATCAGACAGATACATGGCTTTTACCTCTGCTGGCAGCGCGTCCGCCATGCACCACTGCACATGTGCCAGATAGGAACTTCCATAGGTTCCGATCTTCCCGGCGCACCAAGGCTGCTCCTTTATCCATTCGACGGTATCCAGCCCATCCTCCCTCTCATTTTCAAAGGCGTACCAGTCACCCTCCGAATCGTACAGACCTCTGATCTGCTGATACACAAGGGCATAACCGTAGTTTACAAATGCAAACAGCGGATGTCCCATTGCATTGTCGTCATTCACTTTATTATAAGGATTTCTGACTAGAATCACCGGCCAGGGCCCCTTTCCTTCCGGCAGCAGAACTCTGGTCATCAGTCTCTTGCCGTCCCTCATCGAAACCAACTGATCCATACAGGAACCTGCGGCATTCCTGACCGGCGGCAGATCGTCCTTAAGCAGCCGGCAGAGCGCATTTATGTTTTCCTTTATCACTTCCACAGACATTTGTATCTCCTCCACAGATTTCATTATTACGGTTTACAGCTGCCCTGTCATGCGCGGTGAGTTTACACTTTTTCACCCTTTCACCGCTCCGATCGTAATCCCCTTAACCAGATATTTCTGGCAGAAAGGATATACCAGCATAAACGGCAGGACTCCGACGGATGCGATGGCCATACGGATGGTGGTCCCTGGCAGCGATGCCTGGGCCTGCATGGCCGCCTGTCCCATCCCGCTCCCCGACAGAGATGACAGGAATTTCACATTGCTGATCATCTGGTTGAGCACAGCCTGAAGGCTCATAAGCTCTGTCCGGTCAATATACAGCAGGGAATTAAACCAGTCGTTCCAGTAGGCCACAGCCTGCATCAGCCCCACCGTTACAAATACCGGTTTGGCCAGGCCCAGCACCACAGACAAAAAAATCCGAATTTCTCCCGCTCCGTCCATCCTTGCCGCTTCCGTCAGCTCTTCGGGTATGGAAGCGGCGAAAAATGTCCGCATGATCATCATCTGGAACCCGTTAAACAGCAGATTGGGCACGATCAGAGCCAGAATGCTGTTCCTGATATGAAAGAGCTGTGTGTAAATCAGGTAGGTCGGCACCATTCCTCCGTTAAACAACATGGTAATCAGTATATAAACCGTAAAAAACCGTCGGAAGGGGAGCCCTTTCCTGGACAGCGGATAAGCGGCCATAGCCGTCACCGCCAGACTGACCGCCGTTCCCGCCGCGGTTACAAACAGGGAGACTGTCAGCGCATGCAGGATACCGGAGGCATATCCGAAAAGGTACCGGTATGCTTCCAGATCTATGTCCACCGGCAGCAGAGAATATCCCTTGCGGATAACGGACGCGTTGCTGCTTAAGGAAGACGAAAGCAGGATCAGGAAAGGCAGCAGGCAGGCCGCGCTGATGAGCATCAGCAGAAGATCCGGCAGGAGTTCATTCAGTAATTTTCTCGTTTTCACAGCGGTCCTCCTCACTTAAAACAGCGCGCTCTCTTTATCCAGCCTTCTGATCAGCAGATTCGATCCCAGCACCAAAACCAGCCCGGCAAAGGACTGGTAAAAACCGGCTGCCGCAGACATCCCCACATCATTCAGACGGATCAGGGAACGGAACACATAGGTATCGATGGTGCCGGTCACATCATACAGTATGCCGGAATCCAGCGGCACCTGGTAGAACAGCCCGAAATCCGAATAAAATATCTTGCCCACCGAGAGCACCAGCATCATCACGATCACCGGTTTGATCGCCGGCAGCGTGATATGGCAGAGCTGTTTAAATCTGCCCGCTCCATCCAGGGAGGCCGCCTCATAGAACTGGGGATCGATGCCCAGCACCGCAGCCAGATAGATCATGCACTGCATGCCGGCATTTTTCCACAGGTTTACAAGCACAAGGATAAACGGCCAGTATCCGGGGGTGCTGTACCACTGCACCCCCGGCTTTCCTAACAGCGGCAAAATGGTCTTATTTAAAAATCCTGATTCTGTGTTTAAAAATGCCAGCACCAGATAACTCACGATGACCATGGAGATAAAATTGGGAAACAATACGGCGCTCTGGCAGAATCGGGATATGAACCTGTTCTTTACATCTTTTAAAAGCACCGCCAGCCCTATGGCACAGACGGTATTCACAGCGATGAATACCAGGTTATAGCATATAGTGTTTCTGGTAATCAGCAGCGCGTCCTTTGTCCGGAACAGATATCTGAAATTATCAAATCCTACCCAGGGACCTTTCCAAATACCCGCCAATATCCCTTCCGAGTAGTTGATCTTTTTAAATGCGATGACAAGCCCGAACATCGGCAGATAATTATTGATCAGAAGATACAATAGTCCCGGCGCCATCATGAGCAGCAATGGCACATATCTCTTTTTATGCCGCATTCCATCCATCTCCAGTCCGCATTATTGATTCTCTTTCAGCCATCTGTCAAGCTGCGCCTGTTTCTCCGCAACGATTACATCCATCCCGGCATCCTTTAATTTCTGTATGAACTGAGGCAGGTATTCATCCGGATCCACCGCACCGGTTCCTAATATGGTCATATACTGTCCCGCCACATTGGTAACCGACGCAATCTCATTGGAGATAGGCGTCACATCCGGTACAAAACCCATTGCCAGAGATTTTAAAGCCTTTTCATTCATTTCCTTTGACTTATTCCAGATCTCCGGGTCCGTGCCGGCCGGCACATAGGAGAGAAAAACATTGCCGAACTCCCAGGACAGATTAAAATTATAAGGATGAGCCGCAGGATCCATACCCTCTGGATAGCCGATCACGTTGTCGGAGAGTTTCACATAATGAACGCCTTCGATACCGTAATCAATCAGATTCACGATCCCGGCATCCGTATAGAGAAGATTCAGGAATTCCATAGCTTTCTCCGGATGCTTGGACTGTGCGGCTATCCCCCACGCGATTGTGGTCACATTGCCTGCGCTGACAAAAGGCTCGCCAAAGGTCACTGCCGCCATAGGCATCCCATATGTGGCTGCCGCAGTATCCGCTGCCCCCACCGCTACGCCGGTGAAATGGCCGAATCCTCTGCCCGCGGCGAGCAGATCTGCCGCCGTCTCGTTGTTTGTGGCGGCATCCGCCAGTATATATCCGTTTAAATACCAGTCCCGAAGGCGGTACACCCACGCTTCATACTCCGGAGTCTCAAACAGGTCCGCCACCGTGGCGGTCTGGCCATAACCCGGAAGCACGCCGAGGCTGTTGCCTAAGGGGTCATATAAAACATCCAGCCCCAGGCCAAAAATCCCGCCTCCCGGGCTTTCAGGCACAACCGGCGCCATATCCGGATGCTTTTCTTTTACGCCTGCAAAGACCTTTTCCAGATCATCCAGAGTCTGGATCTCATCCGCGGAAATTCCAGTTTCATCCAGCAGATCCTGACGCATCACAAATGTGGTGGCGCTGGCATAGGACTGCAGCACCGGAACCGCGCATACAGATCCGCCCGGTATCATAGCCGCATTGAGATATTCTCCCAGCGCATCCTTTATGCCGCTTCCGTACCCATCGATCAGATCATCCAGAGGCTTAAGCTGCCCTGTCATGGCCTGCATATAATAGTTCAGACCTGTGCCTGTCACTAACAGATCCAGCTCATCCCCGTTCTGCAGCATCAAATTCATCCGCTGCTGATAATCTCCGCCGTTGATCGGCATGAGATCCACCGTCGCATGAATCCTCTCCTTTAAAATTTCATTCAACGCGTCCTCCACCATGCCAAGATCCGGCGGATCCGCAGTCCAGCTTAAAAATGCCACAGTCAGTTTGATTTCCGGCTCCTGCAGTTCTGTTTCCGTCTGAAGGCTTTCCCTGTTTTCTCCGGTCTTCTCCTCCGCCTGTGATGACGGCTGCTGTTTTCCCGCACATGCAGAAAGAAACAGCGCTCCGGCAAGCACAACTCCCATCCATCTCCCAATACGCTTCATAACACCCTCCGTTTCTGTGCCGTCCGCCAGTCCTCTGACCTGATCCCCCGTCCAGGACGTGTTTGCGGCACTTCCAAATATATGGTTCAGAATATCTTTACGCGGATCACCTCCGCATAGATCCATCCTAGCGTATTTTCATCCTGCGCGCTAACTGCAATACGACCTGACAATGACACGAATAAGACTCATTTTTGGCGGCTGCGGTATTCCATCGGCGACATCCCAGTATGCTTTCGAAACACCTTGGAAAAATGTGAGAAATGCTGATATCCAACTTCGGCTGCCACACTGCTGATCGAAAGCTCTGTCTTATCGATCAGCTTCATAGCGGCTTCCATGCGTTCCCGCTGTATGTATTCGGATATAGGCAGACCCGTTTCCTTTTTTACGATCCTGGTCAGATAATCGGGATTCAGATATACATAACCGGCAATATCTCCCCGTGATAAATCCTCATCCGCCAGATGCTGTGACACATAGCGCCGAATCTTTCCCATCACCGTATCCGTTTTCTCCACCTCTTCGATATAGGAAGCGGCCAGCTTCAGCACATGCCGGATCCAGAGAAACATATCCGTGATGCCCGCCACCGAACGCACCGACAGCCTGGCGGTATCCCCATTGTCCAGCAGCTGATGGGCCTGTATCCCTTTTTCCGTTAAAGCGCTATAGAGCATCTGCAGAAAATCTTCATGCAGATGGAGCAAAAATCCTGTCTTAAGCCCTTCTCTAGCACGCAGAATCCGCTCATAAGCGTCGACCTCCTGGCACAGCGCCTTTTGCTGTTTTTCCAGCAGAAGCTTTGTCCAAAGAGGAAAATCCGGCAGAGTTACATTCTCTCTGTCCTCCGTCAGCTCCCACAGCTGTATATCCTGACCGTACTGCCGGTAACGAAGGGCCTCTTCCTGCTGGGCAATTTTTTCAACCGCACGGTTTAAAACCGCCTTAAGCTCCTCCGGAACCGGCGGCTTCAACAGATACTCAAGGCAGCCATAGGAGACCGCATCTTTTGCATAGCTGAAATTCTCATAAGCCGTCAGCAATACCACTTCCATCTCGCAGCAATGTTCTCTCACCCATTTTAACAGATCGATGCCGCTTCCTCCCGGCATTTCAATGTCGCAGATCATGATCTCTACGGCATCCTCTTTCAGCACGCCCATGGCCTCGGTCATGCTCCGTGCCGTATATATGTGCTCAAATCCATAAGACTGCCAGTCAATCAGATGCAATAGTCCCTCGATCGCCGGCTGTTCATCGTCCACAATCATAATATTCATAGGCCCTGTTATCCCCCGTTTCCTCCTCATTATCACCGCCATCCCACAGAAACTCCACCGGAAGGAACAGCTCAATGCAGGCACCTCCTCCTTCACAGTTGGAAAAATGCACCGATGCCTCTCCCCTATAGAGCAGGTCCAGCCTGCGCACAAGGTTTCTGATACCGATATGCTCCACGCCTTCCCGATCCACGATGCGTTCCTTCTTCGTCAATGCTTCCAGCACCCTGGGGGTAAAGCCCCTTCCGTTATCCCATACGGACAGATGCAGCATCGGTTCCCGGCCGCTTTCGTCCAGACTGCCCGTGATGCTGATCGTAAGGCTCTGCTCCGCGGTCACCTCATATTTCACCGCATTTTCAACGAACGTATGCAAGAGCAGCGGTGGAACCGGTATATCCTGCAGAAATTCCGGCACAAAAATCACAGACTGAAGGGTGTCCGGATACCGGATCTGTTGAATATTGAGATAATTTTCTACATGCTCCAGCTCTTCCTTCAAAACAGTGGCATTTGCACCGCTTTTAAACATATAGCGGAAATACCGCATCAAATACAATGACATCTTCTGAATCAGATCATACTGCCCGGTAAAGGTAAAGGAATAAATGATATTCAGAGAATTGAGAAAGAAATGCGGATTGATCTGCAGCTGCAGGTGCTTAAGCTCCGCCCGCTGCTTATTCAGCTGCTCTTCATATACGTCGATCTTCAGCTTCTTTATCTGATCCGCCATACGGTTGAATTCGCCGCTCAATACGCAGAATTCCTCTGACATCCGGCGCTCATCGATGCGTATAGTCACATCGCCCTCACCGAATCTGCGCATTGCGCCTATGATCGTATTCAGCGGATTCATGATCGTGCGTTTCTGTATGACAAGGAAGCCGGGAACCGCAAGCAGGATTCCCAGCGCGATCAGCAGATCCAGTTTAATCCAAAACGGAAGGTTTTCCAGAATCTGTTCGTCACGAATGGCGGCTGCCAGGGAGAAATCCCCTTTTTCGGAACTGCAGCCCACCACATAATAGCGGCCGGAATCGCCTGTCTGGTATCCCGTCTGAAGGTCACCCGAAAGATCCAGCCTGTTCTCTTTTACAAAACCGGTCTCCGTAATCGGCATGCCATTTCCCGCCGCCATCAGGACCGCGCCGGCTTCGCCTGTATGGATGTGGGATATGGGCTTTTGCAGTGTGCCGACATTCACCCATGCCCCCAGATATGCTCTGCCGGACCAGAATACCCGAAACAGATAGTATTCTTCCTCCAGCTGCTCCACAAACCACGCATCCTTATGGGCCCGGTAAAAGGACTCATCCGCCCCCAGCTTCTCCCTTAAAAACTTCCGTATACACTCCCGCTGCGCGTAGGTGCTGTCCCTTTTATAGGTATCAATCAAATGGCCGTTAGACGGTGAGAAAACAAAAAATGCTTCTATCGTCTTATTCACCAGCAGCGTATTGCCCAGCGCCTCCTGCAGCTCCACCTCTGAAAAAGTGACCTCATCCGCTTTTTTCGCCGTCTCTATGATATGGAAATCATCGTCGCCCACCATCATTGTCAGCAGATATTTCTCCACATCATCCAGGCTCTCATCCATCTGCGCCATAGTCAGTGAAACCATGTTTTGGGTAGAAATGGCGACCTGATTGCGCACCACGTTCATAGCATAGTAATTATTCGTCAGCAGCAATAACAGCAGAAACAGGATGATGACAGCGCTTCCCATCGCCATCTTCATCCTTAAAGATTTCCCGGACAGGCTTTTCTTCTCACCACTCACCCCGGTTTCCCCCCTTAATCAATTTCCGGTTCGGTTAAGCAAAGGATTTTCCGGTTAACCGAATCCGTCCTTCCTTATCAGTTTACTATAGGGAAACCGCGTATTCCACCATTTTTACGACAAAATGCTGATACAAATCTTACCAGGGGTACTTGTTTACAGATACCGTAAAGTTTCCGCGCAAGACAGGGCCGGGTATATTCCTCATCTGGACACGCTCTCGCTCCGTGAAGCGCGCAACGGTACTAATGCTGTAAAATACACAGCATAAGTACCGGCGGGCTTCAAGGGATCCCTATGTGGAATATACCCGGCCCTGTCTTGCGCTGCTTTATCGGTACCTCTGAACTGTAACCTACCAGGCCGTTTTGACCCCAAACGCCGCCACAATCGCAATAGCCGTGCTAAGCAGCGTCCCCAGCAGATAGTATTCCGCGAAATCTTTATCCTTCGAGATCCGATCATACCTTGCGATCGATTTAGCCGTCAGCACCAGCCCAATTGCTGAGTACTGCCCGATGGAAAGGAAGATCAGCATGATAATCCTTTCAAGAGTGCCGATAAAGCGTCCGGCATTGCTGTCTTTTTTCAGACTCTCCTCCCTGTTCTCGGGGCGGTAAATCATCAGCAGCTTCGCAATCGCTATATTGGCAGGCTTATGTATAAGCAGCAGGGAAAGGATCCAGGAAAGAAGCGCCTGTCCTGAAATCCCGACTGTGCGGAATATTCTTGCCGCTATACCGGTCTCTTCCACCCGCACCCCTTTGCTCACTATGCAGTATGCAATCGCTGCCAGGCAGAAGAAGTGCAGCAGCTGGTCTATAAAAAATATGTTCCGCTCCGCCGTCCGCGTCATCTTCCTTTTCCTCTTAAGCAGCTGGGTATATCTGTACTTGATGCAGTCGATCAGCAGATGCATGGATGCGGCAGCCGTAACAGCGGCCGCCATCTGCCAGGACAGTACCGGCAGTATAATCAAAAGCATAGCGCACCAATAGCTAATGCAGTGAAGCAGCACCCACTTTATGCGATTTTCTTTTCTTTCGGCCATCTTATTGGTCTGAATATAAAAGTCGCCCAGGATATGTCCCAGCAGCAGTATCATCAAAAATTGTTTAAACATCCCGTCTCTCTATCTCCTCCAGCGCTTTGCTAAGCGTTTCAAACGCACCCTTATATGCATAATAGTTCCCCTTAGACAGGCTTTTCTGAACGGCCGGCTGCCTGATATTCAGCCTCTTAGCTGCGTTTGCCTGGCTGTCCTGATGCTCCATCATATCCCATATGATCTCCCGCTGCCTGTCGCTCCAGGACTCCTTGATCACCGTCATCAGCGATAATACGGTATTGATCATGATCTGCGATGCCCGGTTCTCTTCGTCCAGCTCCAGCCGGATATCCGCAGGGTCTGTCCGGTTCTTCTTCTCATCCGCCTTCAAAAAATCGACGGCGTTTCTGGCCCTGTAATACCCCGGTCCGTCCGCGCCGATGGACATCTCCTTAATGACATCTGTCGTAATTGTTCCCACCCCGATGCCAAACCTTATTTTTACCGGATACATGCGGCATTCTATCTCAAATATGATATGCATCGTATTGGCACCGCGGCACAGCAGGCCCTGGAACTCGTCACCCAGCGTAATCACAAATTTAGATGACAGATCCTCCGCATATCTTTCGTTTACCTCCTCCAGCACTCCGTTCAGTTTTTTTTGTACCTCGCCTCTGTTCTTAATGTTTCTGGAATTTTTAATATCCCCAATGACCGCTATATACGGGTCGTAAGAAAATGAGAAAAACATCGTCCGCCTCCTATCATTCACTAAACTCATTATATAACTGTTTAGGGGAATATTCAATATTTATTCATCATATCAGTTATAAATATTATATATAACCGATATAGCGAATGAAATCTTCCAAGAATAAGAATTCCGCTCGCGGGATTCTCCGCCTGCGGCGGGTCGCTTCAGCGACATCATTCCATTCCGCCGCAGTGCGTTCCTTTTCTCAATCCTGAAAATACAGCAAACGTTCCTATTGATTTCTTACTGATTATCGCTTATAACCATTATCAGTAAGATTATTAGTAAGAAGGTGACTGATAATGATTGAGAATAAAACTACCGAGTTTAAACGTGAATATACATTTTGACACTTCTGGGCGTTAAAATACAGGATATTGATTTCTATGATGTCAATATCTTTATCTCCTGTGAACTGAACAATCAGGTTTTACTTACGCCAATGTAAACATGTACATGTTTGCTATTTCAACGGATTTTTCCCTTTGGGAAAACTCGCTGAAATGCTTGTTGGTGGGGTAGCCCCCAAACCCCTGGAAACTCCCCGTTGGGTGCGGCTGCGCGTCCTGCGGATGCTGAAAATATGGCGAGGGAAAACAAAAACACCGTGCAACGCTGACGCGTCACATGGTGTTTTTGTTTTCCCGTTCACTTGGCGTAAATCGTTATTTTCCTGTTACTTCTATATGGCTCACTGCCATTACAGCCAGATCCCTTCATTTAAATATGAATTTCAGCCCTGCGCTGACCCAAGAAGGTGCCTGCGCAGGCGGACTGCCAGAAATCCGGCAATTACAGCCGTCATCGCTATGGCTGTGCACAGCAGGATGGATACCCGATAGCTGCCGCACACATCGTAGAGGGCAGCATAAAACATGGGGGCAGCCGCATAGGACAGCTGTACGGCCATGGACACATAGATGAACAGGTATTCCGATTTGTCCGGGCCGAAAATCTCTTTTACCAGCAGCGGCGGTTCCAGCGTCATCAAAGAAACGATGGAGCCATACAGAAAGGCGCCGGCATATACCGTCATAAGGCCTGCTCCAAGCAGTACGAGGAGCAGTCCGGCAGCACCGGTTAAAACTGCCAGCAGCACCACGGTGCAGACTCTCATATATTTGTCCAGCCAGCCGTAGACGATCTTCCAGAAGGTGGCACCGATCAAGGCCAGAGAGGTGGCCAGCGCGCCGTTTTGTACGGTGAATCCTCCGGAATTTACCAGCATGGTCATATTAAAGAGTATGCCGTTTGAAAAAGCGAGGCAGATTCCAAAGACCATCACGGATAAAAAGGACAGGGAGAAAAGGCATCGTTTCAGGGAACAGTTCAGGATCTCCTCTCCGTGCTCCACCTTCATGAAAAATCGCTCCCCGCCGTAGGGATGCTGCCCCTTTTCCGGCTTAAACCGCACCAGAAACAGCATCATGGGCAGCAGGAGAAACAGCACGATCAATGCCATGGTCAGATATCCGCTTCTAAAACCGCCGATGTGTATGATCTTCGTGATCAGCGGTCCGAAGACGGAACCGCACAGGCCGGAGCTTGCCATGGCAATCCCCAGCGCCAGGCCGGAATCTTTATGAAACCAGTTGCTGATCAGGATCGGCGCCGTAATGCCCGTGAGAAAGGCGCCGCACATCCCCAGGGCCACGGCCCCGATATAAAAGACCGCGAGATTGGGAGATGCCGCCATAAGCAGCAGGCAGGCTCCGTAGCCCAAGGAGGCCAGCGACAGAACCGCCCTGCTGCTTTTTGTGTGCAGCAATTTCCCGGCCAGGGGCAGCATCAGAACGGTAGTGATGCCCTTGACCGTAACATAACCGGAGACCAGGGAAACCGGCACCCTGAATGCCTGGGAAACCGGCTGAAAAAAGCTGCCGGTAACGCCTCCCTCAATGCCGTAGGTGGATCCCATCATCACGCAGCAGCACATTAAAATCACCCAGGCGTAATGCGGCTTGTGTTTGCTTTTCATTCTGATTTGGCCGGCTTATCCGCTGCGGCCCTGCGCACTCCTTCCATAAACTGCTTCGCCCTCCCGGGATCTATCGGGTTTTTCATATTGCCGTTTTTCACCCAGGTGCCCACGCTGACGCCGTCATAATGCTTCAGTATCTCACCGATATTGTCTCCGGTGGCGCCGGAGCTTAAAAAGATCGGTATGTCCGCACCAAGACGCCTGCGCACGTTCTCCACGATTTCTATGCTTTCGGCCGTGCTGCGCCCGCCCAGAAACAGGCCGTCCGCAAAGGCATTGTAGACGGTATCAAAGGCGGCATCCACGATTTTCTTGCCCCCGACCTGTTCATAATGCACTTCCTGGACATCGGCATAGACCGGAATATCAGAGCCGATGCGCCTGCGAAACTCACAGATATCCACGCACTGCGCCTCCATCAGGCCGGCATAGCCCACCTCCACGCCCGTATAGGTGTGCTCCACGCGGATAAAGTCCGCTCCGGCCGCATCCGCAACTGCCAGAGAAGCCACACCGTCCCAGTTAAGCAGGATTCCCTGGATCATATCGGGATACTCCCTCCTGCATTCCCTGGCCAGTGCAGTCATATAGGCGATTGTCTCTGGCGGCGCAGTCTGCCTGACCGGCGCGTCGTTGCGGTTCTGGATGATATAGCCGTCAAAACCGTACTCATATAGCATTTTTACTTCTTTTAAGGAGGCCCCGATGATTTCATCGATGGATTCCCCTCTGTACCGGTAGCTGCCGGGACACGGCAGAGGCTGTATCATCGCCAGGGCTACCGGGAATTTTCTCCCTCTCATTTCCATCTGTGTGCTTCCTCTTTTCTGTGTCAGATTTTTACAGACCTTCCAGCGATTTCGCATATTCCATCGCCACATGAAACAGCGCATAGGGCGGCAGAATCCCCTCTTCCGTGATCAGCGCCCGGATATACTCCGGCGCCACCTCCAGCAGCTTAAAGCCTCGAAAGTCCACGCCTTCCCGTTCCTTTTCCTCCCAGTGCGACGCAAGCCTGGGTCCGTAATCAAACGGCATCGGAGACAGTCTGATATAGCCGGTGACCGGACGGACATCCGTCTTGATCAGCGGCGTCAGCACATAGAGCGGTATCCGCAGCTTTTCGCAGAGCACAGCCAGAATATCGGATCCGACGGTATTGAATACGGTTCCGTCAGGATATACGGTTTCCGCGCCCATAAATGCCGCCTGACAGCTCTTCAGAGCGGAAAACATGGTCGTATCCGGTATGAAGTGTACATCGTGTCCTGCACGGACCGCTGATTTCACAAACGGTCTCCCCCCGTCCAGGGCACGGCTCTCCGGTATATAGACAGTTATTTTCCTGTCCAGGGCTGCGACGAAATCATTCACCGTGCTGGAATAATCAAAAATCATGATTGTATCCATGTTTTCCGTCAGGTTCTTCGCGTAAGAAATCAGTGTTTTCATGTCCCTCTCGGACTTCTCTTTATAGGACCGGATTCTGGCCGTCAGGCTCTCCCGCACCTCCTGCTCCCCTTTGTCGGAAAGCGCGTCCAATCCTTTGATGTAATAACAGACCGCATTGTAGATGGCACGGCTCTGCCTGCCTCTGGTCTGCATAAAAAAATCGGCGATCTGTCTTGTTTTATCAAGGATTTCCTCTCTTCCGTTTTCGGGCGCATCCGCAATGCCGGCGATCATTTCCCCGATCAGCCGGATGTGGCAGTTCGCACCCAGCACGCGGCTGGTCACAATGTCCTCAAATAGCTGCTGTTCCCGCAAAGGCAGCAGAGCCTTTATTTTGTCTCTTTCCACGTTATTTACCCCTTATCTGTTAAAACTTTTGCAGCCGCACCGTCTTAAAGCTCCAGCACCCGCATGGCATTTCTGTAATACAGGCAGTCCAGGGTCTCCTGCGGCAGATGCAAAAGCACAAAGGTATCGACGGAACATTTGGTGATCTTATCCGGATAATGGGAACCGAACAGGAACTTCTCCTTCGGCAGGTTTCCAAATGCCTTTCTTAAGATGGGCAGCTCATACATACAGGAAGTTTCCACCATCAGATTTTCATACTGCCTTACCAGGTCCACGCATCCGTATCCGAAATCTGTGGTTCCCATATGCAGCAGAACCATCAGCATATCGGGATGGCGCTTAGCGTAGTAAGCCCATTGGGCCGGCATGGTCCGGCATCCCCATCCTGTAAATACATTTACCGGCATCCGGTGGCTGACCGCTATATCGATGATCTCGTCCAGCACCGGCATGGTTTCCGGATAATAGCAGTGCTCCATGGAATCCAGTTCGATTGCCTTAAAGCATCCGGAAGATGCCGCGCGCTCCATCTCACGCACGCAGTCACGCTCTTTGGGATTTATGACGGCGCAACCTATGATCTTATCCGGATGCGCCCTGACCATGTCCGCCACCGCATCATTCTGTTCCCGGACCGAATAGCCGTACAGGGCGGATACCATCCGCTTCTCAATGTGGTTGTCTTCCATATCCTTCAGACACGCTTCCGTATCGTAACTGTTTGTTTCCCTGTCCCATTTCAGATGGGAATGATAATCAATCATCATGTTTTTACACTCCTGACTCCGTGACAGTCATAAATTAAGTTTCCCCCTGCGCCCCCGGGCTGGCCGGAAGGACCGGCGGACGCAGGCACAGAGGGATGCATTACCTAATGTCTTTTACAGGATACCTGCCAGGTGCCCCAGGATGCCGATCACCATCGTCACCAGCATAAGGATCACCGGATTGGCTTTCTTTTTATTCATCAGCCACAGCATCAGCAGGGTATACAGCAGAGGAAGCATGCCGGGCATGATGCCGTCCAGCGTGGACTGCAGGCTGACGACGGTTTCTCCGGCAGTATAGGACCAGGGTATGTTGATCGTCACGAATTTATAGACGAAACCTCCGATTACCGTGAATGCCGCGATGCCGGCCAGTCTGGTGAGCTTGCCGATCAGGCCGGAGCTCTGCATGGCGCCCACGAATTCCACGCCTTTTTCATAGCCTTTAAAGATGCCGAAATAACGCAGCAGCTGGCCTACGCCGGCCATCACCAACAGGAAAATAATCGGGCCGAGGACGCTGGTATAATTGCTGGCCATGACCATGGATACCGCAAGGCCGGCAATGATCGGACGCAGCGTGCCGTGATACAGGGAATCTCCGATGCCGGCCAGAGGTCCCATTAAAGCCGCTTTGATAGCGTTGATGCTGACAGGATCGATATCGTGCTCGTTGGCATTCCGCTCTTCCATCGCCGCCGTAACGCCGATTACGAAATGGGAGAGTCTCGCCTCTGTTAAAAACAGCTCCGTATGCCTTCTGTAGGCATCCTTTTTATCTTCTTCATTTTTGTATACCTTCTCAATAACTGGTATCATCGAAAAGGTGAATCCGGGAGCTTCCTGCTTCTCATAGTTAAAGCCGCTCACAAAGCCCTGGGAATAGATATACAGCTTCCACAGATCTTTCCTGGACAATTTGGTGAGATCTTTCTTTAACGCTTCTTTTTTTGCTTCGTTCTCTGCCATTACGCTACCCCCTTATCGCGATCCGTGTAATAAGCTACCGCAACACAAACTACCGCAATGATGGTAATTCCGATCGGGTTGATGTTCAGGAAACTGGAGAAGAAGAAACCGATCAGGAAATAGAACCATATATTCTTTACGTTGATGCACTTTAAAAGCAGTGCCAATCCGACCGCACCGATCATTCCGCCGCCGATCGCAAGGCCGTCGATCACCACCTGCGGGATCACGTTGATGATCGCCTGTACGGGGCCCGCCCCGAAGAAAACAGCCAGAAAGACAGGTACTGCAAACAGAATCAGATTGAAAATGTTCGGCCATACAATACAGTTCATGGTGATGCCTCTGCGGCTGCCCTTCTCCACCGCCGCTTCCAGCCTGTGCTGTGTCCATACACAGAGCACCATATTGCGGAAATACATGCCGATCTGTCCGATGATGGCTAACGGCAGCGCCGTCGCTAAAGCCACCTCTGTGCTTCCGGATATGCATGCAAATGCCGTCGCTATAATTGTGCTGAAGGTCTCCTCAGGCGGCAGCGCCGTTCCCACGAACACCTGCCCCAAAAACATCAGCTCGATGATACAGCCCACTTCCAGACCCATCCTCACATCCCCCATGATCAGTCCCACGATCGGGCCCACCACAATCGGACGGTAGGTGAAAAACTGAGTACAGTACTTGTCAAAGAACGTAAGCCATGTAAAAAGTGCTACAAGTATCGCTTTTACTAATAAACTCATACCTTCTCCTTCCCACGGATGCCCCCCGGCATCCTGTGCAGCTTTTTTCGGCGGCCGTCACACCGCCCTTTTTGATCTCATGCCTCTTTCATCGGCTTTGTCACCAGCCGAAGGCTGATGACCTGCGCGCATCGGCGCACGCTTCTGCCTCAGCATTTCGCAATCAGATCCAGTCCGTCGACGGACTTGTCATTTGGCACCGCCCGCACATCCAATTTGATGCCCTTGCCGGCAATGGCCCTAAGGTTTTCTACATCAGCTGGCTCCACATAGATGAACGGCAGCAGGCGCTTCCTGCCCACCGTGGAACGCGAATTGCTGATGTTGCCCACATTCACGCTGCCGATATGAAATCCCAGATCGAACAGCTCCAAAGCGGTCTTCGGATTCCTGACAATCAGGAGCACTTTGGTTTCCGTGACATCCTCCGCAATCAGTTTTGCGGCATCGGCAACGGATCTGATCTCCAGCCTGATATTGGCCGGCACCGCCAGCTTCAGCAGCATCTGCTGTGTCATATCCTTAGCAGCCATATCGTCGGCCACCAGGATTTTCTCCGCCTTGGAATCGGATATCCAGGCGGTTACAATCTGGCCATGGATCAGCCTGTCATCAATGCGCATATGTGTGATCAGCATACATTTTCCCCCTCCTCTCTTTTATCTCACTTCTTATTCCAGAGCTTCTCCGCGTTTTTATAAAACACGTCTTCCAGCTCCTCCTCGCTCATTCCCAGATGGTAAAGCTTCTCAATCTCGATGTTGGTCGGCTTGTAAGGCCAGTCGGTGCCGAAAAGTATCCTCTTTGATCCCAGCACATCCACGGCCTTTTTCAGGATATCCACCTCCATGTTGGCGGAAGTCTCCACCCAGAAATTATCCAGGTCTCTGATCGCCTCAATGCAGCTGTAACCGAACTCCCTGCCGCACACATGGGTGAACACGAATCTCATATCCGGACGCCTCTTGGCATGCTCGATCCATACAAAGGGCGTGCACAGCGGGCTGGCGCCTCCATGGATCTGTATATGTACCCCGTATTTGCCGATCTCATCGATCACCGGGCCCAGGGACGGGCAGTTCTCCACCGCATATCCGTGCTTCCATGCCATAAACTTCACACCGTTCATCCTCATATCCCCCAGAGTCCGGTGTATCTCGTCAAATGCGTCGGGCGCCTTGGGGTCGATATCCGCATACCCCTCGACGATGCCCGGGAACTGGCGCATGGCTGCATAAACAAGATCATTCTGCGGCCGCATCCCGTTTCCCGACAGGGAACAGATGCCCACCTTTGTGATTCCAAACTCACCCAGCTCCTTCACCATCTGCTCCGCGCTGTTGGCATCGCCGGACCGTGTCTTACCCAGGTGGGAATGGAAATCATACATTTTCATGGCCTTCCTTACCTCCTCTTACATTATTGATGTGAATATAATATCTGTAGGAATCCGATATATAGGAATTCTCGGAAAACTCCACGGCTCTTCCCTGATGATCGTAGGTCACTCTTTCCTTATATACCAGCGGCTGGTTCTCCTCCATAAACAGTTCTCTGCGGATTTCTGGCGTGGGCATCTTCGCTTCTACAGTCTCATCCGCGCTGCCCAGCACGATTCCGTGCTCCTCCAGATATTCATACAGGGATGTGGTGGAATCGAAATCCTCCCCCAATATAGGAAATCCCAGCCTGCCGCTGATATACGTATCATGAAGCGCTATGATACGCCCGTTTAACAGACGCAGCCTTTTTAAAAAATATACCTTCTCCCCGTTTTCCACCTGAAGCATGGAAGCCACTTTCACATTTGCCTCCACCGTCTTGCACTGCAGTATGATGGAGCCGGGCTTATCGCCCTTCACCTTGGCATCGCCGCTGAAGCTGTTAAATACAGCCATATCCCTCGCCTTCTTTCGGGGGGTAACCACCGTACCCATGCCTCTGCGCTTCGTCAGATAACCATCGTGTTCCAGATCGGAAATTGCCCTGCGCACCGTAATACGGCTGACTTCGAACATTTCCTGCATTTCTTTTTCAGAAGGAATTGTTTCATTCTCCTTGTATGTGCCACTCTCAATGCACTCCTTGATGTAGCAGTATAGCTGCTGGTGAATGGGCACTTTGGACTCCTTATCCAGTTTAAATCCTTCTTCCATAGCATTGCCTCCATGTTATGACGTTATAATAGCATGTTATAACATGTATGTCAATACCTTTTATATACTTTATACATGTCATAACTGTTTTATGAGTATTTTATCAACATTTTCACCTATATGCAAGGTGTTTTGAACAGGACGTTATAACATGTTTATAAGACATGCTAGATAGTTCCCGCGCATGTCGGGGCAGAGTATGGTCCTCATTGGGACACGCTCTCGCTCCGTGAAGCGCGCAGCGGTTCTAACGCTGCAAACTACGCAGCGAAAGAACCGGCGGGCTTCAAGGGATCCCAATGAGGACCATACTCTGCCCCGACATGCGCTGCTTTATTGGCAGCTGTGAATATAACATAACAGGTAATACCGTCCGGTATACATATATTTGCTTATCAATATTGTATCTATTTACACTATATGTTATGATTTACTATGTAAGCACTCACAATATGTACTGCTTTTTTATTGGGTTTTTAACGTTTTGTTAAACAGGTTAATGAAGTGACGAAGAGGTGATCTGTTTGAAAATAAAGAGAACTGTTTTGTTTAGTATTGTCCTGGTATTAGCCATCATTTGTTCTGTTGTTTATCTGGAATATAGCAGGATGTATACGACTGGCAGCAATGACATTGTGGTCAAAGAACGTCTCTTTGATTCACATCTTGATTTCGGAGTTTCAGATGCATATAATGTAGGCCTAAACGCAGATAATGAGATCATTTTTAAAGACAAAAATGCTGCGTTAAAACAAATATATACCGATTATAAAGATGGATTTGAATATCTCCGTAAACAAAGTCTGATTTTAAAATTATCTAAGTTTAATTGGCGCAGATATCAATTATTGGCAATTGAATGTAATCCATCTGACGATTATTACAGCGGCCTTATAAATTCGATTGACAGATTTTTTGATGTCTATGAAAACAGCTTCAAAATGCGAAGATAGGCAGCAGGACATTCCTTCCACAGACAGCAAATGCAAAATCCCCGCCGCGCAACCGTGCGCGGCGGGGATTTTTCTGTTTATCCGTGAATTTTACTGTTTAACCGTTGACCGAATGGATGAACCTAAGAAATGCTGCTTTGCCCTCCGGCGTTCTCTTATATACCCCGGCATGCTCCAGGACCTTTGCAAATACCAGGCCGATCTCATCCCGCAGGATTCCGTCGATGTTGGATGCGTCCACCCTGCCGTATTTCTGCAGGAATTCCTCCGCCCAGTCCGCATGCTTTTCGATCCGCTCATCCCCGCGCAGATCGCGGCCGGTCAGGATGGCCTCTTTTAACGCCTCCATCTCCTGCTTCAGCCGCGCAGGAAGTACAGCCAGACCCATGACCTCAATCAGGCCGATGTTTTCTTTCTTGATATGGTGCAGCTCGGCATGGGGATGGTATACCCCCAGCGGGTGCTCATCTGTCGTGATATTGTTCCGCAGCACCAGATCCAGCTCAAAGGTATCTCCCACCTTTCTGGCGATGGGGGTGATGGTGTTATGGGGCTCGCCGTCCGTAAATGCCAGAACAAACGCATCCTCATCGCTGTACGCCCTCCAGGCCGTTAAGATCCGGTCACCCAGACCGATCAGCCGCTGTTCGTCGCAGCTGCGAAGGCGGATCACGGACATCGGCCATTTCACAATGCCCGCCTCCACGTCTTCATATCCGGTAAATACAACGTGCTCCTCAATCGGCGCTTTGGCCATGGCGAAGGTATAGTGGCCGCCCTGGAAATGATCGTGGGACAGGATGGAACCGCCTACGATGGGCAGGTCCGCGTTGGAGCCCACGAAATAGTGGGGGAACAGTTTCACAAAGTCAAAGAGCTTGCCGAAGGCCGCCCTGTCCACCTTCATCGGCACATGCTGTCCGTTAAATACGATACAGTGCTCATTGTAATACACATAGGGAGAGTACTGAAAGCCCCATTCCTGCCCGTTGATGCGCACAGGGATGATCCTGTGGTTCTGTCTGGCCGGATGGTTCACCCTGCCGGCATAGCCCTCGTTCTCCCGGCAAAGCAGGCATTTGGGATAACCGCTCTGTTTGGCCAGCTTGGCGGCGGCGATAGCCTTGGGGTCCTTTTCCGGCTTGGAAAGGTTGACCGTGATATCCAGATTCCCGTACTCTGTGGCGGTGACCCATTTCATATCTTTGGCAATGCGGTAGCGCCGTATGTAATCCGAATCCTGGCAGAGCCTGTAATAATAATCCGTCGCCTCCTCGGGAGATCGCTCATAAGCCGCTCTGAATTTACAGATCACCTCACTGGGCCTGGGCATCAGAAGGCTCATGATTTTCGTATCCGTAAGATCCCGGTATACCACGCTGTCTTCCTTCAGTATCCCTGTTTCCGCGGCATAGTCCAGCATACCCTTTAAAATTTCTTCTAACGGCATTCCTCCCTCTTTAGCCTCGGGCAGTTCTCCCTCATACTCATCCAGCCCAAAAAACTCCAGCAGGGCATTGACCGTGTAAACCGTATCTTCCTTTTCTACCAGACCCGTATTGAGGCCGTACTGTACTAATTCCTTTATATAACTCTGAATCATAAAAATCTCCTTTACTATATTTACTTCCCTCATTTTCATGGTACGAAGTACTAGAGCATGCGCTATTTCACAGGAACTTACTCAGCGCTGTACCAGTGTGTACCGATACGATTACCTCTGTCTGGCCGCGTATCCGTCCGGATGGGATTTATGCCACTTCCAGGCAGAAGCGATAATCTCCTCCAGATCCGCATGCTCCGGTTTCCATCCAAGCACAGTCTTAGCCTTTTCGCTGGAGGCGATCAGCTTTGCCGGATCCCCTGCTCTTCTGGGGGATACTTTTGCCGGAATCGGATGGCCGGTCACCTTTCTGGCTGTTTCGATCACTTCATTTACCGTAAATCCAACCCCGTTTCCGAGATTGAATATATTGCTCTCATTGCCATCGGCCAGATACTTTACCGCCAGGATATGCGCCTGTGCCAGGTCGGTCACATGTATATAGTCGCGCACACAAGTGCCGTCCTCCGTATCGTAATCATCGCCAAAGATGCTTATATACTCCCGTTTTCCGTTGGGAACCTGCAGGATTAAGGGGATCAGATGAGTCTCCGGATTGTGGGCCTCACCGATCTCACCGCTTACATGGGCGCCGCAGGCATTAAAATAGCGCAGGGATACATAGCGCAGCCCATGAGCAAACCCGGTCCATTTAAACATCTTCTCCATGGAAAGTTTGGTCTCGCCATAGGTATTGGTGGGCTCCGTCTTATCCGTTTCAACGATCGGCACCCGTTCCGGCTCTCCGTAGGTGGCGGCTGTGGAGGAGAATACGATCTTATCTATGCCATGGCTCACCATGCTCTCCAGCAGCACCTTGGTTCCGCAGAGATTGTTGTCATAATATTTTAACGGGTTTACCATGCTCTCTCCCACGAGAGAGTTAGCCGCAAAGTGGATGACCGCTTCAATCTTTTCCTTATCAAACACGCTGTCCACAAATGCGCGGTCCCGGATATCGCCCTGATAAAAGCGCGCCAGGGGATGCACCGCTTCCGCATGCCCTGTCTCCAGGTTATCGATGATCACTACGTCTTCGCCTCTGTCAATCAGTTCGTACACCGTGTGGGAACCGATGTATCCGGCTCCGCCTAATACCAGGATTGTCATAATGTTTTCTCCTCTTCTTTATATAAATTTATTGTTGCCGATTAAACCTACAGCTTATAAAATGAATTTCATCACCAGATCCTGACCGTAATCCCCGAACTGTTTTCCAAACAGATTCAGCCCTCCTGCATGTTCTGCGCCCTCTTTTATGCCGATTCTTACCGAGATATAAGGATTCTCCGTGAGATCGTAATCGGACAGGCATACTCCGCTCACCTTTTCTTCATCGATATAGGTTCCGTCCGCCGTCAGTTTCCAGGTTTTCAATATTCCGAACTGGGTGTTTTTATCCGGCCACCATTCCGGATTCAGACGGCCTCTGCGCCCGCCGAAATCTCCGGGGCAGGTCCAGGTCCCGGCCTCACGGCCATTGACCCACAGGGTGATATCCGACGGATAGTCCGGATTGTACTCATGATCCTCCGAACACATTTCAGCGGATATCTCCAGGCGCTTCACATGAAGATCCTCAAGAAAATCATTGGGAAAACGGTACTCCAGATATCCTCTCCCAAGCCAGATCAGCTGCGCGCCGATCCTGTCAGGGTGAAAGAAGCAGCGCGGTTCATCCTCCTCGCCCACCGGCCCTTTCTCCCCGGCAATGCCGCAGGTCGGTTCCGCGTGATAATCCACGAAATGCCCCACAGGCATCTCCATAATCTTCACCCTGCCGATTTCCTGATCCCCGCTTTTAAGACATATGCCGATATCCTCTACAGCTATGCTGCAGACCTTCATGGAGCCCCGGATTCCCGGCTGCAGCACGCAGCGGATCAGTCCAGCCTCCTCCAGAATCTTAATATGGGTGACCGCAGAGGACTGCGGCAGCGACAAAAGTTCCGCAATCTCATTCACATTGCGCTCTGCGGCGGAGAGCTGACGCAGGATATCGATCCTGGTTTCCGAGGACAGCGCCTTAGCGATCTGCGCCAGCTCCTTCTCACGATCCAGATTCAATGCAATACCCATAATACCCGCCTCCTCTGCCGGCAGTGTGCTGCCGTCTCAAATTTCATTTATATCCGTTATCTTGATATATATTATTTTTTCCGATATAAATATGCCACAATTGGGCCAAAATGTAAATAGGCAAATCCCATAAATCACTTAGGGATTTGCCTGAATATTACTATTCACAGTTGCCGTAAACCTACCGCACATGTCGGGACAGTGTATGGTCCTCATTGGGACACGCTCTCGCTCCGTGAAGCGCGCAGCGGTTCTAACGCTGCAAACTACGCAGCGAAAGAACCGGCGGGCTTCAAGGGATCCCTATAAGGACCATACACTGTCCCGACATGCGCTGCTTTATCGGCAGCCGCGAATAGTAATACCTGAATATTTCTCCTGATGCCGCCGCTCATCGAGCCTCGCAGGCATCTGTGATATCTGTAACAAACTGCCAGTACATACTGCTGCTGCCCGTATGGCTGCTCGTAAATACAATCACCAATTCCAAATCTGGCACCACAAAGATATACTGTCCAAAATGCCCCTGTGCAAAATAAGCATCATATCCCTGTTCTCCAAATTTCCGAACCCACCACTGATAACCATAGTCAGCCGTTCCCGTTGATCTTTTAAACTGCAGGCTTGTGGAATCCTGAACCCATTCCTGCAGTATAATCTGCCGGCCCTCCCATACGCCGCCGTTTAAATACAGCTGTCCGAATCTGGCCATGTCATAGACATCCATATAAAAGCCGTTGCCGCCGTCCGAGATGCCCTGTGCATCCGTATCACACTGTACGCTGTCCATTCCGACTGGGTCAAACAGATATTCCCTGCCGAAATCATAGGCGGTTTTTCCCGTCGCTTTCTGTAAAATCGCTGACAGCAAATGAGTGCCTCCGGTGGTATAACTGAAAACAGTGCCCGGTTCTGATGTGACCGGACGCTCAAGCACGTAATCCACCCAGTTTTCCGAACTCCTCCAATCCTCCCACACATCCGTGTCAGCGCTGCTGATGCCCGATGTATGAGTGAGCAGATGCCATATAGTGACCTGTTTCAGGTATTCACTGCCGGACTTTGCTATCTGCGGAAAATACTCTGAAATGGGAACATCCACACTCTCAATATACCCCCGGTCAATAGCAATCCCAATCAGAGCGCTCGTGACGCTTTTCGAACAGGAATGGAGCAGAAAGACACTGTTTTCATCGCAGCCTTCCTTATAATACTCATCAACAATATATCCGTCCTTAACAATGACGGAAGCGAGCACCTGTGTAGGATCTAGCGCTTCATGGAGCCTTCCGGGCGCGTTGCTGTCCAAACCGTGGTTTTCAGGCAGATCATACTGCCATTCCCATGCGGTTTCCGGCTCTGTTTCCGGTTTTGTCACAGGCTCTGACTCTGGCATTTCTGCTGTCTGTACTGCCGGCTCAGTTCCCGTGCCTTCTTCCAGTCCGTCCGGCCCTTTCGCTGCGCCGCTGTCTTTTGCGGACAGAGAATCGGACAATTCATTAATACCTGCGGTTTCGCCGCAGCCTGCCAGTGAAAGAGCGAGTACGAGTATAAAGATTAAAACTAAGTTTTTTTTCATTTGATTCTCTCCATGTGAGTATTTTTACCGAAGTTATCCCCCCATATTATAGCAACACAGGAAAAATCCTGTACAATACTTATTCCAAATAGAGAATCATACTTAAAAAGTATACAATCAAAGTGTGCTGCTCCATTTTTTAAAATCTAAAACCGTCAGCGGCTTTGAAAAAATATAGCCCTGCACGATATCGCAGTATGATTGGCGAAGAAAATCCAGCTGCTCCTCTGTTTCAATACCCTCCGCCACAACTTCTATCCCAAGCTTATGGGAAATTCCAATGAATCCCCAGATGATCTCCCTCGCTTTGTAATTCGTAATATCATCAAAAAAGCTTTTGTCGAGTTTTATCACATCGATATCAAATTCTTTCAGCAGAGCAAGGGATGAATACCCAAATCCGAAATCGTCCAGTGAACATAAAAATCCGTTTTTATGCATTTCTCTGACTATGTTTTTAGTCAGATTTATCTGCTTTTCGTTCATCATAATCGATTCCGTGATTTCAAATTCAATCATCTTGTCGGGAATATTATATTTTTTCTTTATTCTTATAAAATCACGGAGAAAATTAAGGTTTTTGGTATGCGATCTTGACAGATTGACCGAGATCGGGACGGTTTTGTCACCATTATCCATATCGCTTCTGATCAGCCTGCATACCTCTTCAAATACATAGCGATCGAGAATACAGATTTTATCGTTTTTTTCAAATAGCGGTATAAAATCAGAAGGATAGATTAACCCGTATTCCGGATGCTCCCACCGAACCAGCGCTTCTGCGCCGCACAGCTTCATATCGGATAAACGTACCTTGGGCTGAAGATATACCTTAAAATCTTGATTTTTTAACGATGACTCGAACAGGGTGTTGATCTGTGTTTCCTTCTTCATCTGCTCAATCAGGGCATATCCAAAAAAAGAACAGGCATTTTCCTCCCGCTGATGCATACCGGCAAAACGGGCTCGGTCCTGTATCGTTCTGATATCCAGATTGGGCTCATCGATGAAATACCCGCCCAATCTCATTGACAGATAGTACGAAATATCTGTATAGCTGTTAAAAGAGTTCACATCGTTTATAATATTTCTAAGCCTTTCCTCCACCTTTGTCTGTGAATTTTCCTTCAGACATAAGAAAAACTGGTCCATTTCACTTCTGCAGACAAGTTCATCTTCTCTGATGCTGTTTTTCAGGACCTTATAAATATATTTCAAGGTGTTGTCGCCGGCAACGACTCCATAATTCTCATTGATCAGTTTAAACCCTTTTATATTCAGAAAAACAATGGTATAAGCGGGAGCAGAGCTTTTTAAAAGCAGCGATCCAAGTTTAGTCTGAAATGCCCGGTTGTTATCTCCTCCGGTCAGCGGGTCGACCATCGATATCTTCTCAAGATGTGTCCGCTTTTTTTCATAGGATACAACGATGAGCAGAAGCAGAATAAGAAAAACGGAAAGAACAATCAGATCGGCCGCTATACCGCTTATAACACAGATATTACTTTTTATCATAGTTCCTCCTATTCAATTGCTTTACTAATACTATAAATTCATTGAAATATGATTTCAACAAGATATCTGTGTACGTATACAAATAGTATCATATTTCCACCGGTCATGGTATAATGTCGATAGACATTATACCTGCGCTGATTTCCGTCTGCGAAGCAGACAATTTCCCAAGGAAATCATGCGCATCCCCCCGGAGGGGCCATGTCAGCCTGCTGACATGGTATAATGTCGATAGACATTATACCGCGCTGATTTCCGTCTGCGAAGCAGACAATTTCCAATGAATGATCCGGAGGAACCATGATTAAGAATAAGCAGACTTTATTTGATTATGTTTACAGCGATTTATGCGGTCAAATTAAGATAGGGCGCCTGTCTTACGGAGACAAACTGCCATCCATAAGCCAGCTTTGCGAACTGTATCATGTCGGCATCCGCACGGTAAAGGATGTCTTGAGCGCGCTGAGGAAAGATGGATATATCCGTACAGAAGAGAGAAAGGCGGCTACAGTCATTTATAACCGTGATAATATGGATCGGCATTTTGCTGTACAGTCCGTGCTCAGACAAAAAACAGCCATCATACAGACGTATGAAACAATGGCCCTGATCCTGCCTCCCATTTTCGCTCTGTCGGCGCTCGTATGCAGCGATGAAAAGATGCAGGAATGGGCCCCGTCCTTTAAAAATTTTGACAGCAAAGCTCCTGAAAAGCGGAAAAAAATTATGATGTCCCTCCTCTGCTTTCTTCTGGATAACTCCGGGAATCTTTTATTTCGGGAACTGTTTTCTAAATATGAACTGTTTGCGAGAATCCCTTTATTCCAGGATGAACCGAAATTTGAATCGCTGGTAACCTCATACAACGAGTTTAAAAGCCTCACATGGATCGCTGATGCTTTACTTCAAAAAAACAGTGAACTGATTTTTCACCGTTTTTCCGTTATGTATGAGGCGATCGTTCATTCGGCCAAGGTATTAATAAGGGATCTGGCAAAAAAATATCCGAATCTTCCGGAAGATGAGACAATGGATTTTGCCTGGAATACGTACATTGGCAGGAATCAGCTTTATACGCAGGTCGCGCGGGACTTAATCGATAAAATCGGCACCGGTTTTTATAAAGAGGACACCTTCCTGCCGCCTGAATCCCAGCTTGCAGAGGAATACGGCGTCTGTGTCTCAACCATTCGGAATGCGCTTGCGATGCTGAATAAAATTGGATTTGCAAAGACCTATAATGTCAAAGGGACAAAGGTGATCTGGCAGGAAGAACAGCTCGTGATCAAATGTCTGAAAAACAAAGTGCTTAGGAGAGATGCGCTGCTGTATCTAAGCGCCCTGCAGCTGACTGCGGTCATCATCCGTCCGGCTGTGATGCTTTCCGCCGCACGTATCACAGATAGAGAAATATCGGAACTAAAAAAGCAGTTGGCGGATCCCTCCTGTATACCACTTGACGCAATCGTCCGCTGCATCAAAGAGCACCAGCTTCTTAAACCAATGAAAACGGTACTGGAAGAGGCCGGCGCATTAAATATCTGGGGGTATTATTACTCCTTTTATAGCAATGGACCCATGGAAGATGAGATCCTCACGAAAAAGTGTGCCGAAGCATTTCAGTATCTATGCGAAGGCAATGCTCTCCGGTTAGCCTGCTGCCTGTCCTCCTGCTACCGCCACATACTGGAGTTTGTAAGAGATTATCTGTTAAGCTGCGGACTTTCGGAAGCATCCGCGCTGATTCTTCCAGCCGGACTCTATTTCCCGGCAGACTGACAAAGGGGCAGCCGCCGGCTGCCCCAATTGCCCTACTTTATCCGGTCAAACACATCCTTTAATGCCGGATAGAGAAGACGAAACTTCTGATACCGCTCCTCGTATCTTGCTGCCAGCTCCGGTTCGGGTTCAACGGTATCCACCGCCTTCACCAGGCGCTCTGCGGCTTCCTCCACCGATGAAAACCGGCCGCAGGCCACAGCGGCCAGCATGGCAGCTCCCATGGCCGGCCCCTCTTCCTGGGCCAGCACATCCACCCTGATATTCAGGATATTGGCGATCAGCCTTCTCCACAGCGGACTTTTCGCGCCGCCTCCGCAGATCTTGGTGCGCTCAATGGAGATTCCCAGAGATTTGGCAACTTCAAAAGAATCCCTAAGGGCGAAGGCAACCCCTTCCAGAACCGCAAGCGTAATATCCTCCCTGGCGGTATCCATGGTCATGCCGATCAATGTTCCTCTGGCATTGGGGTTGTTATGGGGAGAGCGCTCTCCCATCAGGTAGGGCAGGAAATATACGTTGTTTCTGCCCAATTCTTTAATTGCAGCCTGTTCACCCGCATAGTCTCCCGTCTTAAGGATTTCATCCATCCACCACTTGTTGCAGGATGCAGCGCTTAACATGCAGCCCATCAAATGATAGCAGCCGTCCGCGTGAGCGAAAGAATGCAGCGCATTGTTTACATCCACGCCAAATTTCCGGCTGGATATAAATACGGTGCCAGAGGTGCCCAGTGAGATATTGCAGCGCCCATCCCCGACTGTTCCGGTTCCCACGGCCGCCGCCGCGTTGTCGCCAGCACCGGCGGCCACCTTGACGGTCTCCGGGATATGAAGCTGTGCAGCTGTTTCCTTCGTCACCGTTCCTACCGCTTCATAGCTTTCAAACAGACTGGGCAGCCAGTCTTTTTTAATTCCGCATATTTCAATCATCTCATCGGACCAGCAGCGGTTTTTCACATCCAGCAATAACATACCTGAGGCATCCGACAAGTCGGTACAGTGCACACCGGTCAGCCGATAAGCTATATAGTCTTTCGGCAGCATAATTTTGCGGATCTTTTCAAAGTTCTCCGGTTCATGCCTGCGCAGCCACAAAAGCTTTGGCGCGGTAAATCCCGCAAAAGCGATATTAGCGGTATATGCGGACAGCTTATCCTTTCCGATCTGTTTGTTCAGATAATCGGTTTCTTCCCCGGTCCGGCCGTCATTCCACAGGATTGCCGGCCGGATGACCTGGTCCTTTTCATCCAGAATCACCAGGCCGTGCATCTGCCCGCCGAAGCTGATTCCCTCAAGCTGTGACCGGTCAAATCCGTCCAGCAGCTCATAAAGACCGGCCGCTGTCTGCTCATACCAATCCTCCGGTCTCTGCTCTGACCAGCCGGGCTGCGGGAAATACAGCGGATACTCTTTCGATACCGTGTTTCTGATCGCTCCGTTTTCATCCATCAAAAGCAGCTTTACTGCGGATGTTCCCAGATCAATTCCAATATAATACATCCTGTTCCCTCCTGTTACTTCAGAGCGTATTTGATGTGCAGATTGCGGAACTGAATTTTCAAACACGCTCCGCTTAGGATCGCACTGCGGCGGGAAGGTATTATGTCGCCCTGCCGCAGGCAGAGAATCCCGCCAGCGGGATTCTTTTTCATACGAAAGGATTCTCCGTGGGATACCTCACCGCTTTAGGCTGGTTATAGCCGATCTCGCAGGGTTCCACGCCCACATATTTAAACACCTCGAAAAGCGCTTTGCCGAAATGGCCGAACGCTACCGCGCCGTGATGGGGGAAATTCTTTTCAACCAGCACATGGCGGTAAAATCTGCCCATCTCCGGGATAGCAAATACTCCGATGCCTCCGAATGAACGGGTCGCCACCGGCAGCACTTCTCCTTCCGCGATATACGCGCGCAGCTTTGCGTCCGCCGTGCTCTGGATACGGAAAAATGTGATGTCGCCCGGAACGATGTCGCCCTCCAGCGTGCCCTGGGTCACTTCCTCCGGCAGTGTTCTGGCCATGATCATCTGATATTTCATAGAACAGGAGGTCAATTTTCCAGCCGCCGTATTGCCGCAGTGGAATCCCATAAAGGTATCTTTGTTCGAGTAATCATACTTTCCTTTTATCTCAGCCGCGTACATATCTGAAGGCACGGTATTGTTAATATCCAGCAGGGTAACCGTATCCTGGCTGACCGCGCTTCCGATGAACTCGCTGACCGCGCCGTAGATATCCACTTCGCAGGAAACAGGGATGCCCATTGCGGTCAGACGGCTGTTTACATAGCAGGGCACAAAACCGAACTGAGTCTGGAAAGCGGGCCAGCACTTCCCGGCAATGGTCACAAACTGCCTGGAGCCCCGGTGTGCTTCCACCCAATCCAGCAGGGTGATCTCATACTGCGCCAGTTTGGAGAGAATGCCGGGTTTTTTATTGCCTTCGCCCAGTTCCGCCTCCATGCTCTTAACCACATCGGGAATTCTGGGATCCCCGTCATGCTTATGAAATGCTTCGAACAGATCCAGCTCAGAGTTTTCTTCTATCTCAACCCCCAGGTTATATAACTGCTTGATCGGCGCGTTGCAGGCCAGGAAATCCTGGGGCCTGGGGCCGAAAGATATCACCTTCAGATTGCGCAGTCCCACCACTGCCCGCGCAACAGGGATGAACTCCCCGATCATCTCTGCAACCGTTTCCGGATCCCCCACCGGATATTCCGGAATATAGACGCGCAGATTGCGCAGCTTCAGATTATAGCTCGCATTGAGCATGCCGCAGTACGCATCCCCGCGTCCGCCCACCAGATCTTCTCCGGTTTCCTCAGCAGCCGCCGCAAACATCACCGGGCCGTTAAAGTACTTCGCCAGCAGCGTCTCCGAACTCTCCGGTCCAAAATTGCCTAAGTAAACCACCAGAGCGTTGCAGCCGTTTTCGTTCACTTCCTGCAGGGCTTTCTGCATATGTACTTCGCTCTCCACCACGGTGGGGCATTCGTAAATCTCGCCGCCAAGGCCGCGGTAGGCCTTAACAACCGCTTTTCTCCTGTTTTCGGAGAGCGTCATGGGGAAACAGTCCCTGCTCACCGCTACGATCCCTAATTTCACTTCCGGCATGTTATTCATCCTATTACCTCCCAGATTTTCTCTTGATTTTGTTGTTATTAACCGCTCCCGCAGACATATGACGAGTCAGCGGACGGAAATATTTTCTCCTCTAAGCCCAATAAAAGCGCCGTCGGCCTCAAGCCCTGAATCCGGGTGGGCAATCAGCCACTTATTTCTTGCAAACAGCAGCTTATCTTCCGGTGTATAATCCGGTTTCTCCTCTTCCGATAGATCCGTATTGGTCCCTCTGGGCAGTATAACAACCGCCTTAAAGCCGCTTTCCGCCACATTGCATGGCGCATAATGCAGCGTGGTACCATAGACCTCAATCACGGTCCCCGCCGGCACCAGAAACGCTTCCACCGATTCCGTATCATAGGTGTAATCCGGCCCCACATCCTGTTCGCAGCCAAGCAGCAGGATGATATCGGTCACAGCGATATTGACTTCGCTGTCCCTGTGATATTCCAGCGCGTTCAGCAGATAATTGTTCCCGTTGCAGTAGCCGATCTGTATCGGCATGCCCCCATAGAGGCTGGCGGCAATCTTACCGGCAGATGTGCAGCTCTCCAGGGATTTTACGCTGGGCTCATAGGCCACATTGTCCGGCAGCGGGGTTTCTCCCATCGCTTCTATGATATCGCTCACATCAATGCCTTCCACCACCTTGCCGTAGCGCGAAAACGCGGTATCTCTCACCGTCTTTACTACCAGTTTCTCTGCCATCTTCTCTGAACTCCTTTCCATAACGCCAGCTGGCGGCTGACGGACGGCGCACCGTATGCGCGCACTTTTTAATATTTGTTCAGTTATTAAACTAATAAGTTTATCCTATCACGAGTTCCGGTGTTGGTCAAGTGCATTCCTTCTGTTTCGCTGGACAAAATGCGGAAGAACAGCTATGATATTCTTATATTGTTCAGTGACCAAACAATTATCAGATTCCGGCCGCCGCATACATGGCAGACCGGCAGAATGGAGGGTATCATGGTAACCGGCAGCAAGGAGTTGATCCGCGATATGAACAGGCATTTGATCCTGGCTGAAATCATCAATAAAGGGCCTCTGTCCAGGGCCGCCATCGCTAAGGAATCCGGCCTGACCAAGGCCACCGTATCCGCAATTGTCCAGACACTGCTTGACGAGCAGCTGGTGACGGAGATCGGAAGCGACGATACCAGCCGCGGCCGCAAGCCCATCCTGCTCTCCTTCTGCCAGGAGGCCGGCTGCATCCTTTCCGTCGATCTCGGTGTGGATCACATTACAGCGCTGACGGCTGATCTGAAAGGGGAGCACTGCCGCTTAAGGCAGTATCCCAATCACTTTAAGAGAGAACAGCTCACAGAGGGACTCCTCACAATCATGGAATCCTCCATGCGGGAACTGCCTCCCAGCCCGTATGGGGTGGTGGGAATCAGTATCGGTATACATGGGGTGGTCCATCACAATCATATCTCCTTCACCCCCTATTATGATTACGCCGGACTCGATCTGGCTGCCGCGGTGAGCAGCCGCTTTTCCATACCGGTGATCCTGGAGAATGAGGCTAATCTCTCCATCATCGGAGAGAAAGCCTTCTGCTATAACTATCCCAATATGGCCGGCATCAGCGTGCATTCCGGCGTCGGAATGGGGCTGATCGTGGATGGGAAGCTCTATACCGGCTGCAGCGGCTGTGCCGGAGAATTCGGGCATACCATCGTGGAAGCGGATGGGCGGCCATGCCCCTGCGGCAATCACGGATGCCTTGAACAGTATGCCTCTGAACGTGCCCTGCTTCAGGAATACGTCCGCAGAAAAGGTCTTTCCCATATAAGTGCCGAGACCTTCATGGATGCCTGTGCTAAATCTGACCCCGATGCTGTTTTGCTGCTGGAGCAGTTCGTCAAATACATGTCCATCGGGATCAACAATATCTTAAACGTCTTCAACCCGGATGTGATCGTGATCAACAGCGCCTTCACCGTGTATTCCAAAGAGATCATGAAGCAGCTGGAAAACCGGTTGGAAAACAGGATGCGGCGGTACTGCCGCATCCTGCCCTCCGGACTGCAGGATTCCTCGATCCTTCTGGGCGGCATCTACCTCTCAACCAGAAACTTTCTGGGCATCGATGAGCTTCAGCTTAAATCGGTGATCTGAAATCAAAAGAGAGGCGGGCCGCTTAAGCGGTGAATATAAAAAACGCCGGGGTGTTGCCGTGCTTTACGCATCAGCAACACCCCGGCGCCGCTGTTATGATCAGTTATCTGGTTGAGATACCTGATATATTGATCGCCGCTACCCTTGTCAGGAAACCTAAATCGTTCTCGTCCTCTTCATGCTCCGGCTTCTCCTCTTCCACAACTGCAGCTACCAGCTCGTTGCTTCTCTTTAAATCGTCGGTCGCTTCCTTTTTGATATTCTCCTCTATAGCCGCCGCAATTGCTGTCAGTTTTTCGTCATCACTTTCTGCTGTCTCGCCAAGGCCAAGGATCTCGCAGATCGCATTCAGTTCGGAAGCGGTATAATTCTCTGCATTGGTGATCAGCTCCAGACGTTCTTTGTTGCTCTTGCACTGTGTAAACTCTCTCAACATAATACATCCCTCATTTCTCTGCGCCCCGCGCAGTGTCCGGCTTATGCCGGTACGCATCATTGTTCTTCTCTAAGCGGTTTTATTATGCAACGGTATCCACCTGCTGTCAACGTTATTTTTTCACAATGATGTGCCGGCTATTCGGCCGTCCGCCATGTAATTTATACCATGGGTACGGGGATTTCCACAAATTAAAATGGAATGAGATTTTTATTTTTGCACTAATGCACAGGTAACAAAATCTTATTCCTCTGTTCCTTGAAGCTGCTGTGCGCTGCGGCCCTGCTCCGACATGCTGCCGCGCTGTTTTGTGCGCTTTTCTGCGGACAGCGCTCTGGTCGCGTTTAAGATAGCAATTACGGAAACTCCCACATCCGCAAATACGGCCTCCCACATATTCGCAACACCAAATGCGCCGAGTATCAGGAAAAACGCCTTAACCGCCAGCGCGAATATGATATTCTGTCTGACGATCCGCAGTGTCTTTCTCGCGGTTTGTACAGCGTCGGCGATTTTGGACGGTTCGTCATCCATCAGCACGATATCGGCAGCCTCTATGGCCGCGTCGGATCCCATCGCACCCATGGCGATACCGATATCCGCTCTGGAGAGCACCGGCGCATCGTTTATACCGTCGCCAACAAAAGCCAGCTTTTCTTTCGGCCCTTTCTGTTCCAGCAGCTCTTCCACCCGGCTCACCTTATCGCCCGGCAGCAGTTCACTGTATACCTGGTCAATACCAAGCCTAAAAGCTACATCCTCGGCCACCTTCCTGCGGTCGCCGGTTAGCATCACAGTCTTTTTGATTCCCACCTCTTTTAATGCCTGCATGGCCTCCCGGGCATCCTCTTTGATTTCATCCGAAATCACGATGCAGCCTTCAAATAAATCGTCACATGCAACATAAACCACGGTTCCCGCATTTTCACATACATCATAGAAGATATTTTCCCGCTTCATCAGCTTTTCATTGCCGACGCATACCTTATGGCCGTCCACAGCAGCTCTGACACCGTGGCCCGGGATTTCCTCCACATCGGATAGTCTCGCCGCGTCGATCTCTTTACCGTACGCCTCCTTTAGCGAAAGGGAGATCGGATGGTCCGAATAGCTTTCCGCAATGGCTGCAAGCTCCAGCAGCCCATCGCTGTCCATATTTTTCGGCTCAATGGCGGTTACACGGAAGCTTCCCTTAGTCAGTGTGCCAGTCTTATCAAACACCACCGTAGTCACCTCAGAGAGGGTTTCCATATAATTGCTGCCCTTTATCAGTATACCCTGCTTGGAGGCTCCGCCGATACCGCCGAAAAAGCTTAACGGTATAGAGATCACCAGCGCACAGGGACAGGATATTACCAGAAAAATAAGGGCTCTGTGTATCCAGTCCGCCCAGCCTCCACCCAATATGAGCGGCGGAAAAATCGCCAGGATGAGCGCTGCGATCACGACTGCAGGCGTATAATAGCGTGCAAATTTGGTGATAAAATTCTCCGCTTTCGCCTTTTTACTGCTGGCATTTTCCACCATATCCAGTATCTTTGAAACGGTGGAGTCTCCGAATTCCTTCGTCACACGGACTCTTAACAGTCCACTGGTATTGATGCAGCCGCTTATGACCTCGCTGCCCTCCCCCACCTCTCTTGGCACGGATTCCCCGGTCAGGGCCGAATTATCCAGCAGGGAACTGCCGGCCACGATCACGCCGTCAAGCGGTACCTTCTCACCCGCTTTTACAACGATCACATCACCCACGGCCACGTCTTCCGGATCCACTTTTTCAAGCGCTCCCTCATATTCTACATTGGCATAGTCCGGCCGGATATCCATAAGCTTAGTGATGGACTGCCTGGAGCGGCCCACCGCATAGCTCTGGAACAGTTCTCCCACCTGGTAGAACAGCATAACCGCCACGCCTTCCAGGTATTCTCCCGTAAAAAACGCGCCAACAGTAGCTAACGCCATCAGGAAATTTTCATCGAACACCTGACCGTGCAGTATATTGCGCACCGCCCGATACAGCACGTCGCCTCCGATGATAAAATACGGGATCAGCATCAGCCCCAGACCGAACAGTTTTTCATAATCTCCCAATCCCAGCCTGTCTGTGGGAAATACGATTGCCAGGATGTAGAATACAGCGCCGATACTGATTCTGATCAATGTCTTTTTCTGTTTTTTTGTCATGGTCACCGCCCGCTTTCTCACTTACACTAAAATTGTGCAGTCAGGTTCCACTTTTTTACAAACCTTTATAATCTGTGCCATCACATCGTCAAATCTGTCCTCATCCGCCTCCACTGTCAATTTCTGTGTCATAAAGCTCACATTGGCGTCCTTCACGCCGTCGATCTTTTTAATAGCTTCTTCCATTTTCGCAGCGCAGTTTGCGCAATCCAGATCCTGCATTTTAAATCTCTTTTTCATTGTCATATCCTCCAATTAAATTATTCTGTTATACTATCGGTTTTTATTTATCTATGCTGTTTTTGTTTATCCTGCACCGCATATCCGGGCTACTCCGCGATATGTTCCATGCCCTGCCCCAGAATCGTCCGCACATGGCCGTCGGCCAGCGAATAAAATATGGATTTGCCTTCCCTGCGGTATTTCACCAGCTGGGACTGCTTAAGGACCCTTAACTGATGGGAAATCGCCGACTGATTCATATTCAGCAGCTGCGCGATATCGCATACGCACATCTCCGACTCAAAGAGCACATATAATATCTTAATCCTTGTGGAGTCGCCAAATACTTTAAACAGCTCCGCCAGATCATAGAGAAGTTCTTCATCCGGCATCTCTTCATTCACTTTTTTAACGATGTCTTCATGAACATGGGTGAACTCACAGCATTCCACTTTGTTCTTATCCTCCATATGTGAATCTCCTTTCATATGAATTGTTGTTCATACGTTTATATTATATTGAAACCCCCAATTTGTCAATACCATAATTTCATTTTTAAAAATAATTAGCTATAGGCAGCAGGGAAGCAGATACAAAAACAGAGCTGTGCCAAAACGGGTTGCATATTGACATGCACCGCTTCAGCAACAGCTCCTTTACTCCGATTTATCAAATATCAAATTTTCAGCGACCACTGCGAGCAGTCCATCACGCGGCCCGCAAAATCCTGATAGAAATCCGGCTCATGGCAGATCAGCAGGATGCTGCCCTTATAGGCCGTAAGCGCCCGCTTTAATTCCGCCTTGGCGTCCACGTCCAGATGGTTTGTGGGCTCATCCAGCAGCAGCACGTTTGTTTCCCTGTTGATCAGCTTGCACAGGCGCACCTTAGCCTGCTCTCCGCCGCTAAGCACCCTCACCTGGCTTTCGATGTGTTTGGTGGTCAAGCCGCATTTGGCAAGGGCCGAACGCACCTCATACTGGGTAAAGGCGGGGAACTCCTTCCAGATCTCCTCTATGCAGGAGGAAGAATTACCCTCCGCCGATTCCTGTTCAAAATATCCGATCTCCAGATAATCGCCCAGCTCCACATCGCCCGCCAGCGCGGGAATCAGGCCCAAAATGCTTTTCAGCAGTGTGGTCTTTCCGATTCCATTGGCGCCGGTCAGAACAATTTTCTCTCCCCGCTCCATTGTGAAATTCAAGGGTTTAGACAAAGGCTCCTCATATCCGATCACCAGATCCCTTGTCTCAAAAATATAGCGCCCCGCCGCTCTGGCCTCGCGGAACCGAAATTCCGGTTTGGGTTTTTCCTTCGCGAGCTCTATGACATCCATTTTGTCCAGCTTCTTCTGCCTGGACATGGCCATGTTCCTGGTGGATACACGGGCCTTGTTCCTGGCGATGAAGTCCTGCAGATCGTCGATCTCCTGCTGCTGGCGGCGGTAGGCCGCTTCCAGCTGGTTTTTCTTAACCTCAAACACCTCTCTGAATTTGTCATAGTCACCTACATAGCGTGTCAGTTCCCGGTTATCCATATGATAGACCAGATTGATCACGCTGTTTAAGAAGGGGATATCGTGAGAAATCAGTATAAATGCGTTTTCATACTCCTGAAGATAGCGTTTCAGCCATTCGATATGCTGTACGTCCAGATAGTTGGTGGGTTCATCCAGCAGCAGGATATCCGGTTTTTCCAGCAGCAGCTTGCCAAGCAGCACCTTTGTCCTCTGTCCCCCGCTCAAGTCGGTGACATCCTTGTCAAGTCCGATCTCATAAAGCCCCAGCGCCCTGCCAATTTCCTCCACCTTGGCATCGATCACATAGAAATCATGGGCCAGCAGCAGATCCTGTATGGTGCCCAGCTCCTCCATCATCGCTTCCAGATGTTCTTCCGGGGCATCGCCCATATCTGCGCACAGAGCATTCATCCGTTCTTCCATTTCAAACAGGCCGTTAAACGCGGATTTCAAAACATCCCGGATAGTCATACCCCTTTCCAGCACGGCATGCTGGTCCAGATAACCCACCTTCACATTCTTAGCCCACTCTATCTTACCCTCATCGGGCATCAGAGAGCCCGTTATAATATTCATAAAAGTTGATTTTCCTTCACCGTTGGCTCCCACAAGGCCGATATGCTCTCCCTTAAGCATGCGGAAAGACACATTGTGGAAGATCTCCCGGTCACCGAAACCGTGGCTTAAATTCTCGACATTCAGTATACTCATAATACTCCTCTTGCTTATTTTTCATCCTGATCGTACAGGCGGCGCGGAATAAAGACCGTAACCGTTTTATTTTTCTTGTGATAGCTGCCCTTTTTCGTTTCACAGCCCTCATGGTACATCTTATATTCACTGTAGGGCATCGTAACTTCGTCGCAGCCTTCGCTGCGCTCCTCATTCAGCCTCTTTGTATAGCACTTCGGGCAGATTCCGTTTTCTTCCATCCATCGGATGCGGCCGGCGCGCGCCCGCTCGTCTCCGCCAATCTGCATATATCCTGTATGACCGCAGCTGAAAGCTACCTTACATCTCATCACATACTCCTATCTATTACGGAACACTCTGATCGGACCGGTCACTTCGCCTTGTGCCGATCATTCCGCCTTTTTAGCTTCTAGCGCCACATCCTCTGAAAACGGCCTGTGCGAAGAATCTCTTTCTGATGTTATAATCTGCATCCCAGCGACCGGCCATTGTATTCCCAGCCGTTCGTCATTCCACGGTATCCCGCTTTCATCCTCCGGATGATAAAAATCCGAAAGCTTATACTCAAATTCCGCTATATCCGACAGAACCAGAAAACCGTGGGCAAAGCCTTCCGGAATATAGAGCATATTTTTCTTTTCCTCACTCAGCACTATCCCAAACCATTTGCCGAATGTTTTGGAACCGGCCCGGATATCAACCGCGACATCAAATACCTCTCCCCGTATCACGCTGACCAGCTTTCCCTGCTGATATTTCTTTTGAAAATGCAGGCCCCGCAGAACACCCTTTCGGGATGTGGAACGGTTATCCTGCACAAATTTCATTGACAGACCAGCCTGCATAAAATCTTTTTCATTGTATGCTTCAAAATTATATCCTCTTGCGTCCTCAAAAACATATGGCTGAACCGCATAAAGCCCTTCGATATCCGCACACTGTTTAAATTCAAATCTACCCATAATTTCTATCATTCCTTTCTTGGCTGACAAACATTCGCACCTAAATAAGAATCCCTCTCGCGGGATTCTCCGCCTGCGGCAGGCCGCTCTGGCGGCAGAATACCTTCCCGCCGCAGTACGATCCTAAGCGGAGCATTTGTTCTTTCATAGGACGTACTTTCCTATTGCGACCAGCATTCCTTTGCCCGAAATAACCAGTGCGCCCTGATCCATCAGGCCATATCCCTCGTCTAAAGACGCGGTCAGCACATTTTCCGTCCCTTCTCCAAGCACAAGCTCTGTGCCTGCGGGCAATACAAGAGCATAGCATGATTTGTTAGAATTTTACCACAATTTACCCTATTTTGCAACATTTCCACTGGCTTAAGCGTTTCCCTTAACACATCAAGCGTTACTGTTCACCGTGCCGTAAACCTACCGCGTATGCCAGACTCTTTTTAACTTGACAGACAGGTGTATTAATTCTAGGATATTAAGAGACAGTTTGAATGAACAGTACAAATTCCACAAGGGGGAAACACCGTGTACTATCAAAATTTACTCGACAGCTTCACAAAAATGTGCCGGGAGATATTAAAGTCTTCTTTGACCGGAATCTATCTGCACGGTTCCCTCGCGATGGGATGCTTTCATCCGGATAAAAGCGATATCGATATCATTGTTGTGATCGAAGAGAATATAACGGATGAACAGAAATTAAGCTTTATGAAAAACGTTGTAAAACTCAATGAAAAGGCGCCTGCAAAAGGTCTGGAAGTGAGTATCGTGATAAGAAACTTCTGTAAGCCCTTTGTTTACCCGACCCCATATGAGCTGCATTTTTCACCGGCACATTTGTCAGGATTTATCGAAAATCCGGATGCTTATATTAAAAATATGAATGGCAGAGATAAAGACCTGGCGGCCCACTTCACAATCATCAAAAGATACGGGATTGTATTATGCGGAGAGGCGGTCGCCCAGGTCTTTGGAGAGGTTTCCAAAGAAGATTACCTCGACAGCCTCTGGCATGATATTCAAAATGCAAAAAAAGAAATTGCGGAGGATCCTCTGTATGTCATTCTCAATCTGTGCAGAGTATCCGCTTTTATAAGGGACGGCCTGTGCCTGTCAAAGGAAAAGGGCGGCAAATGGGGCCTTGATCACCTATCCGAAGTATATCGCCCGCTCATTGCGGACGCTTTAGAGTGCTACGGATCCGACCGGATCATGCGGCCAGACGTCCGTCTGGCCACACAGTTTGCGGATGAAATGCTTACAGAAATACGCAGGAAAACGGACAGCTACCAGTTATTCACCGCGTGCTCAGCAAAGGAGACCACATCCTTCACTTCCAGCCTGCTGCCGTCATCCAGCACCGCGAATCCTTCAAAGCTGCCGAACATCTGATGGCAGCAGTTGTTTACCCACAGCACCTTCGTCCTGGTGGTCCTGTCATAAGAAGGGGTCAGCACCAGCTCCAACCGCCCTTCGTTATCCACAATTCTCCAGGGATCCATGTACTCTTTCCCCAATTCAAACCGCACTTTTCCCAGCTTGTGCGATTTTCCTTTCCAGAAGAGCATGTTCTCACTGGCCGTATCCGTATTGCCGAAGCCGCAGCCAAGATTAAAACCGAACATCTCACCGTCCAGATAGCCGCTTCCGTTGCTCCAGTACCATTCATTATGAAAAGGCCATACGCCCCGTCCCCAGTCCAGGATTCCAAAGGAATCCTTTCTGCCAAAACGGATTTCCTTTCCTTCATACCGCACATAGCCTTCGGCGGTCATGCAGTTGATCTTCTGATTATAATAAAAAGCATGGTCATATTCATGAAAGGGAAGGTTGACCACAAGGGAGTCCGGGTTCTGACGGCACAGGGCGATCCTCGCTTCCAGCCCGTCCCAGCGGCAGGTCAGCAGCCGCTTGTCTCCCCGCGTCTCAAATTTCATCGAAACAGCTCCCTTTTTGTAGGGCAGCACATGATCCGCCTCCGCATCACAGGGCATATGCAGAGACCCAAAGGGCAGCACCAGAAATCTGTTTTTCTCAAGCAGCTTCTCCCCCTTTATGAAATCAAACAGCATGACACTCACCTGTCCCGCATAGGATGCATGGCCGATCGTAAACTGCAGGCACAGATTCCGGTTGGAAATCTGGTAAAAATCCCATTCCTTCAGCCTCCACGGCGGGGCCTTGACCGCGCTGCGGTCATAGACCAGTGTCGATCGTCTGGAAAATCCCGGCACCGGTCTCCCTTTTTCATCCAATACCGGACCTCGTTTCAGCAATTCCTTCTCCATACAGCTTCTCCTTTCTCTCTACCAATCCCTCTTGATATCCTCCAGGCGTATGCCGTAGATCGCGGCAAATTCCTCCAGATCCTTCGGGCTGCGGATGCACATCACCTCTTCCACCTTTTTACTGTGAATATCCCGGAATCCCGCAACCCGCTCGCCGTTACAGATGCTGCTGATAATCACCGGCTCCTGCCTGGCGCTATCATAGCTTTTCCTGACTGTATCCTTTCTTTTCTTCCCAAACATCACGGCCTCCTCAATAAACGGCATACTCCTTTTCATGCTCCCTAAGGAAACGGCGGCGCTCATGATAATCCGGCAGGACGGCCTCCACCTCCTTCCAGAACTGCTCCGAATGATTCATCTGTTTTAAATGCGCCAGTTCATGCACCACCACATAATCCAGGATGGGCATAGGCATGAGCAGCAGTTTCCAGTTGAAGTTCAGATTCTGCTTCCCGCTGCAGCTCCCCCAGCAGGTTTTCTGTTCCTTAACCGTAATCTTACGGAAACTCACTCCCATCTGCCCGGCATATGCGTGGGCGCGTGCCGCGATCTTGCGGGCGCCTGCATGCCTGTACCACTGGGATATCAGACTTCGGATGCCCGCTCCGTCCCCCGGGCCGGCGGTTACAGCCAGCGTTATCCGTCCGTCTTTCTCCCGGACGCTCTGCAGCTGCGCGCGCGTCCGCCCCTCCTCATACCGTATGCGCAGAAAAACCTTTTCATCACCGCAGGGCAGCCAGGTCCTGTCCTGATATGGGCAGGGCGCGCTCTTTCTTTCCTGCGCCTCACAGACGGCCCTTTCATAATGGCTGACAATCCAGTCCGCTTTCTCCTGTATGACCGAAATGACCTCATGATAAGCTGTGCGGTATGGCACACGGATCTCAACCCTTTGATCCGCCCGGATCTGTATGCCGATGGTCTTTCGCTGCGAAGCTTGGATGTGGATGGGGATCGTCCCTGCGGGGCACTCAAGCTCATAGACTTCCGGCAGCATTGTTTTCTTCTCCCCTCTCCCGCTGTGCATATTCATATCCGGCAGATTTCCCGCTGCCGGCTTCCGCCCGCTTTAGGATTGCAGCCGCCAGCCTGTCCGTATCCGGACGGTACGCCGGGCGCTGCTTCGCAGCAAGACTCTGGAGCCGCTTTATGAGCGAACCCATCTCCGCCAGATCTAAGCTGTCCGCTTCAATCCCAAGGTTTCTTAAGACCAGCTGCCGGATGCTGTTGCGGTCCTCCGCAACCGTATCCCTTGACAGCAGGGCCATGGGCTTGCCGGCCAGCACAGCTTCGGCGATCGTACCCCAGCCGGCTTTTGTGATCACAAAATCGCTGGCCAGGATATAATCCTGTGTGTTGGGCAGATCCTGATCCAGAGGATAGACATTATCTCCGGTCAGATGCACGCCGTCCGTCACGAAGAAATCATAGGGAATCGAAGAAACATCGATATCCTCCCCGATATCCGCGGATCTGCCGACTCCGACATAAATACAGGGCCTTTGATGGCCGCTTCGTATTTTATCCGCCTCTGCCGGATGAAAACCGCGGCATACAAAGCCCGCCTTTTCCCAGCGCCTGAAATATCCCGGCAGCTGCGGCGGATAAAGTTCATATAAAAACGCTTCATCCGCCTTGCCGTAGCAGTCCTGATATGCCTGGGTCAGGTTTTCCCCCAGATATTCCCGGTATATCTCAACCCAGGTAAAATTACTGATAAACAGGGACCGCACTCCCGCCTCCCTGCAGGCAGCCAGCGTCCATGCCGGTATATCGCAGACTGCCAGGCTGATCTTTTGTTCCTTCAAAAACTGTTTCTCCGCACGGATTGCTTCTGGCCAGCTTTTAACATAGGCGGAAACGCAGCGTTTCAATTCCGTACCGTCTATGAGCAGGGTTCCCGGTATGAGCTTCAGGCCAGCATCCATGGGCTGAACGATAAAGTGCAGCCTCTCCCTCTCCGTTTCTCCAATCTTTTCCATGGCATTTCGGGCAAATGCGATCTGCTTTTCCCCGGACTTGATATAGATCCGCACATCCGCGTCTTTAAAAAGCGCGGAACTGATAAGCGGTATATTCCTTGCCATATGTCCGAATCCGTGATCGGATATATAAAATACAATGTTTTTCATAAAAAGTATTCGCGCCCCGCGCGCCTCCTACCCTCGTTTATACTCTATTTTCGGACATTTTGCAATCATTCGCAATTATTTACTTTATAAACTGCCGGTAGACTCATGGTGAGGAGTATGCTATAATTTTTTTATCGGCAGCAACTGCCAATATATAACATAATCATATTTAACAGGAGGGTTTTAAGTATGGACAGCACACGCGCTATCGCGGGAAAGGGTCTGTTTTATGTATTTGTCGGACAGATCGTATCACTTTTTACTTTCATACCGTTTTTGGGAGGTTTTGTCGGTCTTGCGGCACTGATTATTTCCATCTACGGGTTCTACACCATGTCCAAAGCGGACAATGATTACAACACAGCTTTTATTCTTACCATCGTTAATCTCGTTATCACTCTGATCCATATGTTCGCATTCAAGAGCGGTCTTATGAACCTAGTGGTTACCGTCGCCAATACCGCATTAAGCTTTTTAGTCGTATATTATGTATGCACCGCTTCGGCTGCGCTGCTGCAGGGAGTTGACGACGGACTTGTCAACAGGGCCGGTCTGATCTGGAAAATGTATCTGGTCTGCACAGTCATTCTGATTGTATGCCAGATCCTGTCCTATATACCGATCATTAACATACTGGCGGCTATTGCTGCATTCCTTACAGCGATTGTTCAGCTGGTAGCTTCTATTCTGTATCTGATCTTCCTGTGGAGCAGTCAGAAAACGCTTCAGGGAAAGTGATATAGTACATACTCTGACAGGGCCGGAGCTCCGGCCCTGTTATTATTAACTGCGGCAGGAAGGCGGCACGTCACTAAAGCGCCCCGCAGCAGTCGGGATTCTCTTTCATATAATAACTTCTAAGGAAAGAAATACTCTGGGCCAACTAAGTTAATAATAATTTTATAATTATGCAATATGATTACCTATTTAATTCATAATTGTTTATCTTTGTTTCATTGAATCGTAAAGTTTTCAGTGCTAAAGTTATAGTTATACCAATAATTATTAGGAGGCCTATGATATGGATAGCGCAAAAGCAAAGGAAAAGATCAAGAAACTGGAAGAAAAGAAGAAAACAGGAAAAATTGTTGCATTCTTAAAGAGCAAAGAGACCGATGTGGTCTGTGCGGCAATTGAGGCAATGGGCAATATCGGCGATGAAGATTCCGTCAACAAGCTGACCGGTTTTCTGGATCATGAGAATACGGAAGTCAGAGTAGCTGCGGGCAAAGCCCTGTGGAAGACCGGCTCCGAATATGCCAAGACCCAGGTTACGTATCAGCTGACAAAAGAAAAAGATCCTAAGGTAGTGGAAGCAATACACAGCGCGATGTAATCCGTACATACGGTTTTCTCACCTATATATGTTTTCCTGCATAACAGAATCCTTCCTGCAAGGCAGCCCCCCGCAGGAAGGATTTTGGTCTTACATAGGATGTATAAAAGAGTTCGGCAAGCCGGGCTCGCGCGCTGAGCGCGGCCGCATAGCGGCTATACTATCTTCGCGTGAGTGCGCATCCTGCCTGGAGTTTTTTCTATCATAGAAGCATTTTCCTATGATAGAAAAGAGCTGTCCGGCACATATTACGATATGCGGCCGGGCAGCTCTTTTATTGTCAGTCAGCTCATTTAATATCAGTCATTTAAATACAGATGCATTGGATAGGACAGATATTCCACGTCATCCAGTTTCTCAACCGTGATATAGCCGGCGGGCGCGTTCAGTATGGTCGGAATACGATTAACAATCGTAGCACACGTATGCTCCACCGTAGCCGGTTTCTGCACATAAAATGTGGTATCCGGCTCGCCGATGATCTTCCAGTCACACATGTCGCCGTCATCCGGCCCGTATACCTTACCAATACACTGCGTTTCAATCACAGGACCCTGGTAGGTTTCCGTCGTTACCACAGCGCTCATGCCGATGCAGTTACCCTTCGGGATTGTGGTTCCCAGCGTGGCGGAATACAGATCCTTATCATAGAAATACGGCACGCACTTCTGTGACTGCGATTTGATGGTCCAGCCCATCTTGTTACAGAGAGCCTCGTTGGAATTCCATACATAGCAGGGCTCCAGAGTGGTGGGATGCGCGATTTTCTCTTCGAATTCTTCCGGCGTAAGCCCTGCACCGTGAGCCTCTGCCAAAGCGAGACCGTAATCTTCCACATTGTAGCTCACAGCGCCCTCGATCCGGTCGATGCGGTGTACGCCGCCTGCCACACAACCGATCATATTGATCCAGTAAATATCCTGCATGCCTGCGCCCACGATGGTACAGCCGTTTTCTTTAGCCAGAATATCCAGTTTATTGGTGAGGGCTGCGGAGGTCGTCCACGGATAGATCGCCTCTTCGCAGGTCGTCACAACATTGATGCCTCTGGATACACATTTTTCAAAATGAGGGTATACATCATCCATAAAGCTGAACAGGGTCACTACTGCGATATCCGCATCGCATTCATCCAGCACCGCATCCGCATCGTCGCGGATCGTCACGCCGAGTTTGAATCCCAGTTCCGCGTATTCACCTACATCCATGCCGACAACCGCAGGATTTACGTCGATCGCTCCCACAATCTCAGCGCCTTTTTCATACAGATACCTCAAAATGTATTTGGCCATCTTGCCGCATCCGTACTGTACCACACGAATCTTTTCACAGTTCATCATGATAACCTCCATTCCTGCACGCCTCGGTGCATACAACACATTTCATACCTTTAAGTATTTCCAAAAAGCCTGTCTTTCTATCCATATTGTAAGGCTTATAGAAGGTATCAGGTCAATTGGTCATATTTACCAAAATCAGCCCATGCGGATTGGCACTTGTAACCGCAGAAACATGCCTCTTTCCTGATAATCCAACGGCATCTCCACAATCACTTCGCATAAATAATCACCGGTGACCGTATAGTTTTTTTCCTCAATTTCCGCCAGCAGACGGTCAATATACCTCTTTTCCTTTGCAAATCGGTCACAGTAAATGCACAGGTAGTAGCTGGCCGGAATCTCAGTGATCAACTCCTTGTCCACATATTCAGGGTCCACAAAGACGAACAACTCTGTGGAATACAGACGGCGGCTCATAAAATCCTCCTGTTTCAGTATCGTGCCCGCATTGGCATAATAAAACGGAGAGATATGGCGGTCCGACATATCTTCCTTTAATTCGCGCAGCAGCCGCTCATACTGGTCAATCTCATAATCATAGAAGTTGGTGGAGGTGTTATTCACATACATCTGCCGCTTCGGTATATATTCCAGCACGATCGCACCGTCCGGCGGCGCGCATTCATACTGGTCATAGCTGTCAAGAGCCCTCTCTATGGCACGCTTCTGGAGAGTGAGCTCCTCTATCTTTTTATCGATGGCATCCCGGTTGTCCTTAAGCAGGTGCTTCACCCGCCCCATATCCCATTTCTTCATGTGGCGGCCGATTTCCTTTAACGGCATGCCGAGAGCCTTCATATATCGGATCATATCCAGCTGCGCGCTCTGACGGATATCATAATAGCGGTATCCGGTCCTCTCATCCCTGTGCACCGGTGAAAACAGACCCTCCCGGTCATAGAGCCTTAAGGTCTGCTCCGATATGTGGTTCAGCCTGGCCATCTCCCCAACGGTCAGCCGTTTTACATCAATATTCGACATTTTTATCATTTTATACAATCCTCATAGATAAAATCCGATGGTTTCTATAGTGATTATACAAAACAAACGTTATACCTGCAATAAGGTTTTTGATATATTTTTCACATTTTACAGTATCGTGGAATAGACACCGCAATCCGGCATCCCAATAATTCCCTCAACTCCGCACTGCACAGCGGCGAAGTATTATTCCGCATAGCGGATCAGCCAGTTACAGTCCTGTTCGTAACGTATCCCCTGATTTGCCAGTTGAAAGCTGTATCCAGGTTCCGTTTCCGCGGCATCTCCTCTGCACAGCTGCACCCCGAACGATACTTCTTCAGGTTTTTCATTAAAAAAAGGATTTGAGATTTCTCCTGTTATCATTCCATTAGTTTTTGAAAACATCGAAATATCGGCCTCACACCTGACCATTTGGCCATTATAATTCAATATAAGATACGAATGATATCCTTCATCTATCGCTGCAAAACCGCTATTGTTCAGCCGGATCTCAACATTTATTGTTTTTCTTCTGTAAAAACGCTTGCTTATGCTTACCTGGCTGACCCATGGCCGTATTCCCAGATGTTTTTTGATATAGACATCCCCGGCAAGTCCCTCATATTCCTGTTCACTCCATAACTTCCAAACATCGGCATTGTAATCACGGTTCAGGTAGGATAACTGCAGTAATCCCGCCTCCTTTACCACATTTTCGATAGTTGAGAATTCACTGACATAGGGCATTTCACCGCCGTTAAACGAAACTTTGATATGTTCCCCTGACCACTCCAGATCAGCCTGCCTGTCATATTCTTCCCGATACGTTCCAAGATCACTGTCGCTGGAAAACAGCCCATCATTGTATACACCAATTCTCCGTGTATCCAGCCCCCAATCCATTGCTTCGCGAATAAACTTCTGTCTTCTGACTGCGACAGGAATCTCACTGTCTAAAGCATCCAGCCACCTGGCGAGCACCTGCATACGGTAATCCTTTTTTTCCATATAAGCACTTTGTGTCCACTCGCCAAAGGCACCTATCATACCGGCCTGCACACCTGCAATACAGCTCTTATATGGATTTAATCTTTCCGCAATCTGATCGATATGGCTCAAAATAATTGAAAATTCCGGATCTTCAGGCTGTCCCGCAAAATCATACGCCGCGCGGAAAATACAAGAAAACCCCAGCTCTTTGGCTGTCATCAAAGACCTCGTCAGGTCCTCCAGCTTACTTTCAGGTATTACAAAATCTCCGATCTCATCATCAAGATTATAGGAAAGCATAATTACGTGGCAGTCCGGATACTCTCTCCGGATATCATACATCTTCTCCGGATTCTTAGTATATATCTGTATATAGTCTCCCTGATAGGGATTCGCCACTATGCCTCCGCTTTCCGAATAATAATACTCCCAGCTGCCCAAATAGAAATGCTGATAATAGAGCACCCCTCCTGCAGCTATCGCCAGTAGTATGAGAATTAATGAACAAAATGCAATTTTTCTGCCCATCCGTTTTATACCTCCGGGACAATCCGCTGATATATTCCGGCTATCAGCCCGTATAATGGCGGAGAAATCTTAAATACATTTAAGGAAATCTTATCAGTCAAACTGCTCTCTCCCATTATCTGTGCCTTATACGCATGATACAGCTCTTTCCATTCCTGTTCCAGACGGCGCATAGTCGACGGATTCCCCTGCATAGAACATTTCATGCGGTACCATGCGATCTGTATATTCAAAGCATATCGTTTTCTCGCTGCCGCTGCCAGATCCGGTTCTTCCCGTTCCGCAAAAAAATCAATCGCCTCCTTCAATGCTACCAGTTTGTCCAGACGGCGTTCTCCGTAGCCGCCGCTCATGATGCTCCCGCCACGCTGAACATACTGATAATAAGGCTCATCTGAAACCACCACCCGCTCTGCGGCATACATGACCCTGTAAGTTACAAATTCATCCTCATGCAATCGTCCTGCAGGATAATTCAACCACTGTTTCAGATTATTCCGGTAAAGCTTTCCCCAGGCTGTGATCATCTTTCTACGGCTGAAACGGACAATTTCTCCAGCCGCCTCTTTCCCGGTAAACACGACAGGCGCGGACGGAGCATACGCTTTCGTCTTACTGCTTCTATTGGGCTGCTCCCAAACCAGCCTGTAGGAACATACCGATATTTCAGCTTTATAATCCGCAGCATTCCGATACAAAACCTCCAAATAGGCCGGATCAATATAGTCATCGCTGTCTATAAAAGCAATATATTCTCCTTTTGCTTCTTTCAGCCCTCTGTTCCTGGCCGCAGACAATCCCTGGTTCTCCTGATGGATCACACAGATCCTATCATCCTTATTTGCATAGCTATCGCAGATTTCACCGCTGCCGTCTGTAGAGCCGTCATCCACCAGTATCAATTCAAAATCCTGCATGCTCTGGCATAACACAGATTCCACACAGCGGCTTATATAGTTTGTCACATTATAGACCGGTACAATTACACTTATCATTTTATCCTCTATTTCAATGTTGACATGATGTATCTGTTCATAAGCGGGTAAAAGCAGGAAAACAAAACCGTGATCAGTCCGGCCAGCTTCCCTTTCATAAGCAGCAGGCAGATGAAATAGAAGACCGTCTGCAGAACAGAGGGGAGCCGTGTCAGGCTGCGTGCCGCTCCTCTGATTTGAAGTACCTGCCATATATAGGGATCGCAAATAAAGGACTCTGCCCTGATTCTTATTTTATCCGCGGATTTTCCTTCATATGCTACATTTTTTACTAAAGACCAGCAAAATGCCCGCATAATGAGCGGAACCACCGTATCCAGATTATCTTCCAATACATGGTTTTCTTGCAGATAGTTTATCAGCTCCCGCAGCATCGCTATATTTTTGATATGAATGTTCGGCTCAGCCTTTCTGGTGGTAGACGCGTTGCTTATATCATAATAATAGAGAGGCGCCTCCATACAAAACCAATTCGGATGACAGCTCCACAGCTTTAAATTAAACAGCTGATCTTCCATATATATTTTTCGAATATCATCCATCCGAAGCGCATGCTGTTCCAAAAAGGCTTTTCTGTAAAGTTTATTCCATACATATCCAAAGCCGCTTTCCGTTTTCACTCTATGATAGAGCCACTGTTCCTGCTTTGTGCCGTCTCTGCGGATAAATCCCTCTCCGGGTAAAGAAATTCGCTCTCTCTTTCCGGTATTCACGCGGACATAGCTCCCCATCACCACATCGGCCCCTGTATCCTCTGCCTTTTGCCACATCCGGTATATTTGTTCCGTATCAACCCAGTCATCCGCATCCACGAAACAGAGATAACGTCCCGCCGCTTTTTCCATCCCCAGATTTCTTGCCAGGCTTTGCCCGCCATTCGGCATCTCAAACACCCGTATACGGCCGTCCAATGCTGCTGCTTCTTCACAAATCGTTCCGGTTGTGTCCAATGATCCGTCATTTATGATTAAAATTTCGATTTTTAACGGAACTTTCCATTTTTGAATCGACTGTATGCAGCGCAGAATGGTGTGCTCTCCATTATAAACCGGTATAATAAAACTAATCTCCATATGCTTCCTCATCAATATTTTTTATGATTATATTCGCCAGGACTTTCGCACCGTTCCCATCGTCTTCCATTCCTACCCGCTGCATAAAGTTCCGGCATTGATCCAGGTACCTTTCCATATTGAAGTTCTTAATTCTGTCCAACAGGTCCTGTTCATTAAAAGCAGCTTCAAAAGGGAGCTCTTTTATCGCAAAATAGAGTTTCCGCTCCTTTTTAAGATAGTCTTCATAATCCTGGATCAATAAAAATACCGGCTTGCCCGTCAGCATATATTCAAACATACAGCCGGAATAATCGGTGATCAGAACATCCGCCGCAGCGAGCAGCTCCTGTATATCCGGATATTCCGTGGCCTGCCTGATTAAATCCGTATCTGTTATCTTCCTTCCCAGATCGGCAACGTTTGGGTGCAGGCGCCGTAAGCATACATGTTCGCCGTGAAACCTCAGGTCTAATGCCCTGATCACCTGAACAATATCAAATTCATATATTTCGCTTCCGGCTTTTGCCCGGAAGGTTGGCGCATATAAAACCAGTTTCTTATCTTTATCGATATGAAAATAGTCTTTGACTTTATTTACAACACGTTCCTGGCGGTGCAGCAGTATTCCATTTCTGGGAATGCCGCAGCGTATCACTTTTCCCTGATACCAGAAACGGTTCCTATATTTATCTTCTCTGAATGAATTATTAGAATACATCAGATCCGTCATGCCCGCGTCACGCTTTGCACGTCTGACATAGGAGTTCGGCAGGATATCCGCGTCCTGTTCGTTTTTTTTCAGCCCCAGTGATGAGTGCCATGTCTGTATATACAATTGATTTCTTTTTTTAGGTATGCGCAGAGCACTTTTTACATTATCCACCCAGACCTTTGCCGTAGCCAATTCGTATATCGCCCGGACTCCCCCGTACCAAACCGGCCGGATCCCGTTTGGCAACGCTGTGTGCACATCCTGTGTCAGCCATACCAGATCCAGATCCCGTTTACTCTTTAAAAGCTCTTCCGCTATATACTTCGGATCACACCCGTATCCTCTCCCCCCGAAATTATCAAATACAATTTTATTATTTTTAACAGGCAGAAGACAAAAAAACTGCAGCAACATCTCGCAGACAGCGCCATATAATTTACGTAAGCTTGTTCTTTGCTGCTTTTTATGCCGTGAATCCTTATCTCGATTTATCATTTTCGTTTTTAACCCCACTAAATTTTTTACAAATCATATAGATACCGGCAGCTGTTAAATATACCAGATTTGATACAAAAACACAGATCAAAGCTTTCAGTAAAAAAGATATGAACCCTGTTCCACTAAGATTTTGCAAAGCCAATTTCGTTGTAAAAAAAGAAACAGCAAGAAACGACAGCGTCGCTACATGATAGAACGCCTCATTCCACAGACTTTTTTTAAAATAGCCGAAGACTACCTTAGGCTCATACCAAAACAACGTTGCCGCCGATGCGACCGTAGTCGCCACAATTACACCTGTCAGGCCCCAATACTTTCCCATAAAATATGAGAGAACTATATTAAGAAGCCCCTTAGCCATAATCATTATCCTTATATTCCGAAACAGCCCGGCCGTTTCCCGATAAATCTTAACAGCATTATGAGCTTCTTCCAGATAATAGTTCACAATCAGAATCAGTAAGATTTTTTCGGACAGCATCTGCACATCGCCCATCCATATATGAATAAAGTCTTCGACCAGAAAATAAAAGCAGACTACCGTCACCCCCATCATCCAGGCATTAACTAGCAAATACGTCTGAAATCCCCTATACTGCTGCTCCAACCCGCTTGTCTGTGCGCGATGTCCTACCCTGCTGCGAATCGCTTCGAACAGTGCACCTGTAAAACTGCGTATTCCAAGCAGGATAAACTGATAGTTCGAATAGATACCTACCATAGCTGTACTGGTAAAGTGTGAAATAAAAATACTGTCCGTGTTGTTAATCAGCACACTTCCAAACTTGTAGATGATCATATCCGCCGCATTGGATTTGATAGCATACTTTTCTTTTTCTTCAAGTTCGTCCGCCGCATACGACAGATAGGAATAACTCCTTTTCAGCTCCCACTTAAAAATCAGATTGATAAACAGATTTTTAACCAGAATGCAGATAACAAACAGCTCATAGCTGTGAAAATGCTTTAACAGAAGAATTTCCAGGATCAGAGCGATACCGTCAACGCCTCCGGTTACCCAGGCTACGAAATAGCGCCTCTGATCAGCCTGGATAAAATAATTGCGTACCAGGCGGCGGTTATATAACACAACCGAAAGCATATAGGTTAAATAGGTGATACAGATCTCCAGCGCACTAATATCCGCATTAACCGCATACAGCACCGGCAGGATACAGATAATACCGCCGCCTAAAACCATCCAGGTTATCTTTCGGTACAAATTATCGTAGTACCGATAATAAGACGCGACTTTATTTGTTTCGTTTCGCGCCAGCGCCCCATAAAGGCTGAACAGCATCGCAGTTCCCATACCGAAATAAGCAAAATTCAAAACATCGCAGAAATTAGCATAGATACTCTGTATCCCCAGATATTCCACACTAAGATAATACTTTATGGCTCTTTTAGAAATGAGGTTGATCACAAGGGAGACAACCTGTATCACCATACTGGCCACAATATTCAGTTTTAAGCTTCTGTTCTTATTATTCCGCATGTCCCGCCTTTTTTGAGTATACTATCTTTCCTTTACTGGAAGATTTCATGGTATCGATGACCTTGTAGTCACAGAAAATATATGTTTCGAGGTTTTTCTCAATCCAACGGATTCTGAAGAAGCTGAACGTCCAGCCGGCAAGCATGCCGGCAAATACTCCGATCCCCCAGAAGGAAGCGGAAAAATTGCAGGAAACAAGACTGCCGATCAGAGTGACCGCAAAAAAGACGGCTCCTGTCAAAAATGCCCCCGTTAAATCCGCGAAATAAAAAAGGTAAACCAGATTGCCGTACATCATGAATACGCCCAGAAAAGATACGGCTAAGATCGGGTAAATCGCCAGTGTAACGCTATCTATGCCCATCCTGGTGCCAAAGGAGACCACCAGCAGAAAGATCACAGAGGTGATCGCAACCTGAGAGCCGAAGATCTGGCTGATCTGCTGGGTGAGCGTACGGAACAGCTTCTTCTTGCTTTTTACAATCATTTTATAGGTTCCGCCCAGCACTGCCTCCATATGCTCTTTGTAGACATTGTGAAACCTGGTCTCCACCACAACCGTAAAGGATACCATCACAAAAATATTGGTAAACATGGCCAGGCAGGATGCCATATCATAGGACAGGTTCGTGTAATATGTGGATGCGATGACAGTCCTTCCGGGCACGGTCCAGAATACAAAATTATGAACATACAAGCCAAGTATATAAAACAGATTTGCAAACAGCAAACGTTTATATGCGAGCATATAGGTCAGGCATTCCGTATACTTCCCCGCTCTCCCGTAGAAATATCTCTTTATATAAGAAAAATTCAGCGTGGCAATGACGAAAAAGCCGCTGGAAAGGCCATAGAGTATCGCATGGACCACATCCTGTCTTCCCAGAAAGTAAAAAGCGGCCGACAAAAGAAAGCTCACCGCCATACCGATCAGGAAGAACACGGCAATCGCCTTATAGTCTTTGGTGGCATGCAGATACGTGATGGAAAAAAACAGGATGACCAGGGAAATCCACTGCACATAGGTTGCAGCGATAAACGGGATATCCACGCCCCCCCTCATCCGAAGGCTAAAGGCTAACGGCACAAACATAAGGGACGCAATCCCCGCGCACAGAGTCAGGCCCATATAGTAGGAATCCAGAATTCCCCCGTATTCTTCCAGATAAAATTTATCCGCCAGATATCTTGACAAAACCACATTAAAAGGCGAAGTCAGGATAACGGAGAAAATAAATGTATATAAGATCGTCGAGGACAGCAGCTCCCTGTCCGCATAGGAAATCCCTGTCACGCCCAGAAAAAAATACAGAAAAAGAATCGCACAGATAACCAGAACCATCGGACCGATCGTAACAAGCGTGCTGTAGAGCACTCCCATAGCGCTTCTGGCAATTCCTTCTTTTCGATAAATCTTTTTTAGCTCAAAACCGATACCTGCCATTATTTCTCCTCTCCCTGCCCAACAAGCTGATCATAAAGCTGCCGATACCTCCTGAACACATCTTTTTCGTCATACTCACTGACTGCCCGCCGGTATCCTGCCTCCCCCATAATTTTCCGTCTGTCCGCATCGGCAGCGAGGGATACAATCGCTTCCGCTATCCTGGCAACATTCATGACAGGAACCACAACCCCCGCTCTGCCATACCCATCTCCTTCTCCATAGATCAGCCCGCGGCAGTTTCCCACATCCGTGGCAATATAAGGCTTCTTCGCCGCAAATCCCTCCAGGATTGACAAAGGCTGGCCTTCGCTGATGCTGGTCAGAATCAGGAAATCCATCTTTCCGATATACTCTTTCACCTGTACGATTCCGGTGAATACCACATCCTGTATCCGCATATCCTCCGCCATCTCACGGCATTCCGCGGCATACTCCTCCGCTTCCTCCATGCTGCCCATAATATACAGCCTAAGCCTTGGCTCCCTGCTTTTCGCTATTGCAAACGCGCTCAACAGGGTCTTGACATCTTTTATAGGAGTTACGCGCAGCACCGCTCCCAAATTTATGAATGTATCCTGTTCCTCTTTCTGCGCGATTCCTTCAAAATTTTTATGGTTCACTCCGTTAGGGATGACCATCGTCTTATTCGCCGGACATCCGAGTTCAATCTGAAATTTTCTCGCACCCTCAAACAGCGACACCACTCTGGCTGCATGCAGATAGCAGCATTCGCCGATTTTTCGAAACTGTTCGATCCAGAGATCCTTATAAATGCCGCTGACCCAGTCCGCCTTGATAATCTCCTCTTCCCGCTCACGGGTATAGATGCCGTGTTCCGTCATCAAAAACGGCCTGCCGGTCCGGCTGGTCTGCAGGCTTCCCCAGATCCCCGCATATCCGGCGGAAGCGGAATGATAGATATCCGCCTTTTCTATTCTGGATTTTAAAATCGTAAAAAGCGGCAGATACAGGGAACGCATAGTCCAAAGAAAATCGGAAAAAATGACCCTGCTGAAATTCTCGTTATAGTAATTCAGCGTCATTTTATAAAAATCCTTCCCCGACAGCAGCGCATTTAAGGAAACCTCTTTTTCCGCAAAAAAACGGATAATAACGTTCCAGTCAGGGCTATGCCCAAACATCAGGCTCTCAAAGGCATCGTACTCCTCCCCCGTAAGCCGGATTTTACGCTGTATCCTGTTTGAGATATAGTCATCGTCCAGCAGATAGACCTCCTGTATCTCACTTACATTGGAGGGAATCTTATACTTAAACTCCTGGCCGGCGTCCGGCGCCGCCGCAATTGTCTGAACCACAAATTCCACTTCCGGCATACTGCAGATCAGCTGCTGAATCCAGCTGGAAACACCGCCATTTACATAAGGATAAGCTCCCTCCACTATCAAACATACTTTCATTCAACAACCTGCCCTTTCCGCGATCCGATTCAATGCTCCAGATAAATCTTCGATATTTTTTCTGTAACCTTTACCAGATAGATATCATCCGAGATCCGGCTCACCGAAGCGTTGTCCGCCCGTTCTATCTGTCTGGTAGTATTCAGGTAAAAGTAAGCCTCTCCGGAGAAATTTCCTATATCGATTCCAATTTCATCCTCACCGTAAGTGAGCTTAGGTTCCATGACCTCATAGGCCAGAATCCGATAGACCGCTTCCTTAACGGATACCCGATCCAGCCAGAAGATCTCCTCCTGCTCCACTCCCAGAACCGTTTCCAGATTTTTGGCAAACTGTACCCAGCCCGCCTTGCCGACTTCATCCAAAAACTGCCGCATATCCACAAAAACCAGGTTAAATCCGGCGCCTTTGACGCTGCTTAGGTCCCTTAACAGCACATCCCTGTAATCATCCGCCGGCAAGTCAGTATATGGCAACTGTACGGTCCCGTTTTCAGTCCAGTAAAACGACGAATCCCACAGCTTCAGCCTATTTGAAAAAGCATCCTCCAGGTACAGAGCGCCGGTCTCCTCATTCCACTCGCCGATGATATCGCCGTGCTCCCTGATATTCTTAAGGTAATATTGAATCAGCCGGTTTTTTGACTGCATGACGGCCGCACGCTCACTGCTGTACCATGTCCCCGTCAAATTGTAGCGATCCTCACACCGCCTAAGCTCCGGAAAAAAGATATCATTCTCCGCTCCCAGCGCATCCCTTCCATAGACAGACTGCAGATATTCGGAAGAAAAATTGTCTGCATAGGGCATGCCTCTGATCGCAAAGCAGTATGCATTGACAACAGGATACATATAGGTCTGAAATATCTCTTCAAATAAAAAGCTTATGACCGCCATACCGGTCTGATTTTCCATCAAAACCTGGTCCGCCACATATACGTCCCCTGCTTTTCCCAAGGTATGATAGCGCCAGAAAACCGGGGCCAGATCTTCGGTTTTTGTTCCTTTGTCCTGCTCCCCGAGTGCAGACGCATAAACCTCTGTGCACTGGCCAAGCTCCACCTCTTCCAGAGAAAATTCTCTCTCACATTCCTTCATATCTCCAAATAAGGTGCGCCCGGTCATGCGAAGTCCTGTCTTATCCTTTATGCCCTTCACCCTGCCGATTCCCAGCAGCTTCAAAAACTGCTCATCCTGCAGATACGTTTCCTTTGGAAGGTCCGTAAATATGAGGACCATGCCGTTTTCACGGCTGCGGTCAAACCATTGGATCTGTTCCTTTGTAAAATCATCTTCACAGACAAACAAAACCTGTGCCTGCGCGCATTCCGTGAGTTCGTCCGCTTTGCGGTATGATATTTTCATGCCTTTCAACTGATTTTCCACGAGCGGAAACACTGTCTCATGGGTTCCCCAGATCCATACTACTGTTTCATCCGCAGACGTGCCATTCTCCGTTTTATACTTCAGCGCCTCGTTAATTGCCTCTGCTCGTTCCCTCTGCCGCTGCTCCTCGGCAGTCTCGCCCTTTCTGAACAGAGCTCCGATCGCATCCAGATTTTCAAATGCTGTAAAAGCGAGCAGGAGAAAAAACAAAATTACCACTATGTACAGAAACAGAAATCTTTTCAGCTGATTTTTCCTTCTGCGGCGAAATTTTTCAAATATCTTCATTGTTTGTCCCGTCTTCTATATCTTAGATACGCATTCAGGCTGCTAAGCATCATCAACAACATATATCTGCCGACCTTGAGCAGGCCGGTATGCATAGATACGCCCGACGTGCGTTCATGCATGATTGCAGGAAATTCTTCAATCTTATAGCGGAGCAGGAGCATCTGAATTGCCATATTCATATCAGGATACTTCAGATCGAAATTCCGGTACCCCGCGTAAAAAGAAAACGCGCTGCGGCTTAGTCCCTGCAGACCGCTGGTCGGATCCGTCAGCGTGCAGCCCGTATTCTTCCTGATGATGCTTCTGAAAAACCGGATTGCAAGCCTTTTAAGCGGCGGGATTGCGAAAGACTGGCTTCCCTCAAGAAAGCGCGAGCCAATGACGATATCCGGATATTCGTCTCCGGATCCCGCGCCGCATCCCAGTTTCTTACAGATGAGCTCCACGTTCTTCAGATCATGCTGTCCGTCCGCATCCAGCTGAATCAGATACTCATATCCCCGGCTGACAGCGTACTTATAACCCGTCTGCAACGCCGCTCCATATCCCATATTAAATATCTGACTGATGACCTTATAGCCACTGTCCCTTACAATCTGCGCGGTCCGATCACGCGATCCGTCGTCGATCACCAGAACATCCATGGTTTCCTCAATGTTTTGCTCTGTGATCTTACTCAACAGCTCTCCGATATTATCTTCCTCATTATATGCAGGAATCAGCATCAGTATATTTTTCATCTAATCCACACTTTCCTTTGCAAGCACCCGGTAATCCACCGCCAGGTTCAGCTTAAAATAGGGGTCCTGTTTTATCTGGTAGACGCATACCTGCTCATCCTCATAAAATTCCGTGACGTGATTGGGGTATACCTGTCTGACTGTTTCCATCCAGTAATGCAGCTTGGACATCAGGATCTCTCTCTGGAAGTAATAGGGGGCGTCCAGCGCATGTATGCCCGTACCATCATTCATATTCCACTCCACATCCTTCAGCGCATATTCCCCTCTGATCTCTTTTACATTATAAGCGGATACAATATCGCTGTGGTCAATCTCCCTCCTGTCATCGGCAAAAGAGATCGGATGTTTTTCCACCACCGCATATATGAAAGGCGTGGGAATATAAACGCTGTCCGCTCCCCCATCCAGTTCTTTAATGAGATCTGTGATCTCATAATGATACCCGTCATACCGTATCAGTGTCAGATCATTGGTGGGCGATATTACGGTCCAGGTATGGTCCTCATGTTTGTCCACCAGCTCCAGGCAGACCCTCATATCCGCTTCGGATATGGTAATATTGTAATACAGACCGCTCTTTACCTTTCCCGTATATACCAGACACACCAGCTCCGCCAGAACGCATCCGAAGATCAGCCTGCTGCTCCAATCCTCCTTCACATGCAGAAGCTTTAAAAGCTGCCGCAGTATTTCAAAAGGAAGGCACAACAGCGGAACCGTCAGAAATGTTAAAAAAGTGGCCATACGCTTTACTTCTATGATCGCAGGCAGGCCCAGATAATAGGTACAGGCCAGCACTGCGCCCGCCTCCCACAGCACCGACCAGAACAGGTACCGCCTGAACCGCTCTTTATCCTTAGACAGAATCAGTCCGCCCAACGCATAGATAAACAGCGCAATATCCGCTCCCATAAGCGCCCGGACAGTCACATGTCCGTTTACATAATTATAGGTCAGATACGTCTCCTGCTGCATCCAGAGCTTTGACGCGCCCGGAGGCATTGCCTCAAGCATGGCTTCATTCCGATCCTGCAGCGTCTCTTCCGCCAGCTCTCCGGCTGTCATATCCTCCTCGTTCTCCGCATCTTCCCGGGAAGATGCGCTCGTTCCTGCCACCCCGAAGGCCCACTCAATCGATCGTTCAAACTGATATCCCGCCATAAACCCGACAATATAGGGGACACATGCAAGCGCTATGCCCGCGATCCCCGCGATCAAAAAGCCCGGCAGCATCTTCCGGCGGATCAGCGTGACAAAATACACCAGTCCAAAGCAGACGCATATGACTGCGCAGAAAATCGTGACATAAAAATGCGCCATCAGAGTCCAGGATATGCTTAGGCCGAATAAAAGCAGGTCCCCCTTCTTTTTATACTGTGCGTAGTGAAGCATCGCATACACCATACAGAAGGCGGCCGCCAGTCCAAATTCCATCGGAAATGAAATCTGAAAACGGACAAAGGAAACCGTGTGAAACACATCCGCCAGCACGAAAATAACCCATCCTACCAGCGCCGTATAGCGGCCGCCGATGCATTTTCGAAACATCAAATAGGAAAAGCCGAATACAAGAGCCGTTGACAGCACGGAAAACATCAGATATACCCGCGCCACATTCAGTCCCGTAAGCACCGTAATGGCGGCAACCAGCGTATGCATGCCGTGAGGATACATTCCTGCAGGGAACATATTGCCATGGATCAGCTCGCTGATCCAATACAGATGAGTTTCCTCATCCGTGTGGCCGTAGGCGGCGTTGTGCAGTTTGTACCATCCGTAAAACCATATGATCCATGTCATAACCGCGCAGAATATCAGGATTTCGGGCAGCCTGCTCTTTAGATAGTTTCTGTACAGATCACCTGCCGTTTTTTTTATGCGAAGGGCGATGTCTTTGACCAGAAGTCTGCCCCCATAGGTTCCCGCAGACAGTTGTTCAGACAGACGTATGTACCTTGACACCCGCCGCCTGATCGCTCTGTGTTCCCGCAGGCAGCACAGGATCAGGGGAATCAGTATAAGCGATACCAGGGCAGAAAAAAAGTTTATAAATTTGAGATATCCCAGCGCCAGCATAAGAAAGTTCAGATACAGATTCCCCGCGCATTGATAAAAGAAAAAACGGAAAGTTATATTCCTGTGTTTCACATATTTACTCAAACAGACCGACGGTATAAAACAAGTCAGAATCAGATACCAGACGGTACTGCAGACAAGAGTCCGCATATTCTCCCAGATCATTCTTTTCTCCTACACAGCTGCTATGAAAAAAAACGAATCCACTCCAAAAGCTCACTGTCTATCGCAAGCTCGGACGCCTTGACCGCCTCCAGAGTGTCCCGGAATTTCCCGCTGTTTTTCTTTGCGTAATAATATTCCAGAACCGCTTTGGCCGCGTCTACATCCCGCGTCACCATATTCTCCGCTCTTTGTATCCACTTTTCTGTGACAGGGGATGCTTCCTCCCCCCTGATTAAGGCCAGAAGCCGCGCAATCATGCTTCCGTCCACCTTTGCCGGATCCAGCTGGTAGAGCTGATCCATATAGGAACCATAATACTGCAAATAGTTCTGCTGCTCCGGTTCGCTGAATATTTTTTTATTCAGAATATCGCTGCAGAAATGCAGATACTCAAGCAATACTTCCGCTGTGGCGTCTTTGTTGCAGAGCTCCCGCAGCCTGTGCTCGCCGTCCTTATATTTTGCAATCGTATCGGTAATATAGGAAGCGGCATAATGCACCACCTCCGTATCGCCGTGTTCCATCGCATCCTGAATGCCCCCGGTGTAATCCTCCACGTCCGGCCTCTTTAAAACCTCCAGAAAAGACTGCCGCTTATCCACGGTATCGGAGATTCGCAGGGCCTCCTCAATCGGAACGATATTGGAATCCCGCTCGATATCATCGCTGATAATCATGCGCGTCCTCTTTTTGCTGAAGCTCAATTCATCTTCACTCAATTCCGCATAGCCTTTTCGGAAAAAAAGCCAGTTAATAAAATTCGCGCCCATGACAAACAGTTCTCCCACCACAGGCACCAGCACAAAAAAAGCCGCAAACAGCCCGCCCCGCCGGGCATCCTTTTTCCATAAGCACTGATACAGGAAACATGCCAGCGCCGCAGCTGCGTTCAAGCATAACATCCATACTATTAATTTGCCATCCAATATCTCAACTCCCATCAGTCGCTTATAATTTCTACCGGAATACCGGCTTTGTGAAAACGCTGCAACACATAATCGCTTTCCTGTTCATTGGCATTCATCAGAATGATGCGAAGGCCATCCGGCGTCTGCCCTATGTAATCGGTCTCTCTGACTAACCGGCCCGCTTTTTCATAAACTGCCGTCCGATCTTTGTCCAGCGCTTCCTTCGGTACATGAAGCAGCGTATAGAGAACCTTATTCTCTCTGCGCCCCTGTTTACACAGTTCCAGCATCTTCTGAAATCCTGCTTCCTGCAGAATGCCAGTGCCCTCGATGTATTGGCCGGACAGCTCATTCCAGTATACCTTTGCCCTGCTCATGGACGCCTCGATCAGATGGCACAGCAAGGCGAGCATGTTGGACTGGTACAGGTTGATCTTGGTCAGCTCCTTCGTCCAGAGCATCACAATGCCGGTCAGACTACCCTCCGTAAAAACTCCGCACGCATAGCTTGGCAGCTGCGAATCGATTTCCCTGTTCCGGTACACGGCGCGCTCCGCCAGCGCATCATGCATAAAGAACTGTTCATCCGCACAGATGGACTTGCCTAGCGTTCTGGAAAGGGGCGTGGAACTGGCCATGAGTCTTAGATACTGCGCATTCTTTCCGGCCATATAGATCGCCACATCCTCGATATCCAGCAGTTCCTTCGCCACATCCACCGCCTCAAAGATTACCTTCTGCGGTTCCCAGGAGTCCAGGCGGCTTGCGATCTCATAGATTCTGGCCATGCTGTTCTCATAGCTCATCAGCCGCTTTTCATAGACCTCTTTCAGATAACGGCTTCCGTCGTAAATCTTAGTCATATCTACGAGCTCGCTCTGGAAATACTTCTTCTCATCCTCCAGGTCGTCATTTTTTCTTTTGTACTTATCCCGCATATATCCGACGGAAACTCCCACAACAAGTATCTGAAGCGCGTCAATAAAAGCGGTATACTCTATGCCCGCTGTGCCGGAAAGCATCTGTGCAGCTCTGATGAAAAATACAAACAGGCTCGCAATCAGCGCGTGGCCGCATCCGTATACGACAGATATAATCACCATATAAAACAGATAAAAATTGATATGTTCCCCGGCCCAGGTATCCCGCAGCAAAAAGGCCACCGCGGTGGCAGCCGCGAACAGACCCACATTTTCCAAAAGAGGAAACAGCTTTCTGCGAAGAACAGCCATACGGCTTTCTTTACCGTCCTCCATATTCTGTGCTTTTCCGTATGCCCTGTAAAACTCGGACAGCCCGGCCTTCAGCGTATATTTTTCGCGAAATCCCAACGCCTCCAGGCTGTTTTCTTCCACCAGCGGTATGGATGGCCTCTGCGTTTCCGTACTTTTTATCTCCGCTGTCAGATTCGGGACGACCGATTTGATTTCATCCGTTATCTGCTGCTCCGTAAAAGTCTCTCCCGGCACCAGGTAGACCGCGTCCCGGTTTTCGTCCGCAAACACCCGCATCAGCACGTCTACCGCGTCCCGGACGTACATCACCCTATGCTGTTTCTCAGGCGCCAGCAGCACCTCCCTGCTGTGCCAGAAATCATGAAGCAGCCGGGAGCATATATCGTATTCATAGGCCCGATAGTCCCCATAGACCTCCGGGAATCGAATTCTGGTTATCCTGAAACGCTCCCCTTCATGCTGTTTATCACAGAGGTGCTCGATTTGTACATAGGTCTGCAGGACATCGGAATCCGCCTTCAACGGACTCTCCTTCGTGATCACCTCTTCAAGTGAATCTTCATAAACACCCATGGAAGAGCAGTAAATCACCTGCCGGATTCCCGCATCCCTGGCGCACATGAGAAGATTTGTGACGCCGGACAGATACCGTACCGAATCATGGTTTTTGTCCTGCCAGGTATATTTGATATCGCAGGCGCCTGTAATGATTAATACGTCGGCCTGCACATTTTTCATAACCGTATTGATACTTTTGCTGCGATAACTGAAATTGTATTCCTGAAACACTCCGTCCGCCGGTTTATGAAATCTCGGCTTCTCCGACCCGGTTATCACAAATACCGTATGCCGTTCTTTTTTGAGACGGCTGATTAATTCTTTACAAAAAACTCCGTATTCTCCACATATCAATATTTTCATGCTGTTTCCCCTTTATTCATGTCCGTCAGCTTATGACTCATTTCTTCATTCTGATCTTTCAGCAGCGCTACCTGCATCGATAATTCAAGCACCTGGGACTCCAACTGCGAAATCGATATGGTATGAAAAAAAATGATCAGTATAATGACCACCAGCGCAAAGAAAATCAGCGCTGCCGGCGCCCACCATATTCCCAGAAGTCCCGCAACCCAGTTGAGTATGCCCGGAAAACAGGACAGGACGAGCAATCCGATCACACCCAGCAGCCACAGCAAGGCGCTGCTTTCTGACAGTCTTTTCTTTTTCATTTCATGGAAAAGGCCAAAAAACATACCGAAACATATCAAAACCGCCACGATTTGTAAAAACAAACTCATCTTTTCAAACCTCCCTCTTCGGATGTTAAAAATAAAAAAACACCATTAAGGACAGAATCCATTCTGTCCTTAATGGTGTTTTTTGTGTTTTATATGTATCCGGAAATATATTAATTTGTCTGTCTGTCTGTCTGTCTGTCTGTCTGTCTGTCTGTCTGTCTGTCTGTCTGTCTGTCTGTCTGTCTGTCTGTCTGTCAAGGATATTTCATTCTGCATCTGATTGCAACCTTCTTTTAAAAAATTTTATAAAATAATGTAACAGTTCAGACGGCGCACATTCTTGACAGAAAAAACCGGTAAAAATGTGACGTCCATCCGGTGTAAAAACTGGTGCGCAAGCAGGCTTATAAGCAAGCTAAACGTCTGCCCTTACACCAATTTTTCCGCCATTTGAACTGTTACAAAACTATGAATCATTTCAATAACTGTACAGCTGCTGATAAAACAGCAGGTGCCAATGCAGAATCCTCATAGGGATCCCGTTGAATAATAACCGTTTTTCAAAACGATTATAGCATAAATACTGTTTTTTGTGAATGTCCAATTTCACAGTAATTGGTGGGGTTGAAAGATTACTATTAACGTCTGCTGATAAAGCAGCGAATAGTAACATTGAAAGTTCTATTTACAGCAGCGGGTCCTTCGCCCTCGCTTTCAGCCTCGCCCACCGCCTGTCCGTTTCCTCCTGGATCGCTTCCATAATGTCCCGGTAAGCATCCTTTGTCATATGCTTTGTCCTTCCCATCAGCGCAAACCAGTCCGCCACAGGAATCTTTTTGTTTCTGGCCTCCGGATCATAGCTTATAGTGGTTATGCCGTTTTCGACTTCGTAAAGAGGAAAATAGCAGCAGTCCACCGCCGCCCCGATCACGCCGCGCTCTTTGTTGGGTTTATCGCCCCAGTTGAGCGGGCAGGCTGACAGCGCTTTCAGATAGGCCATACCTGACTGCTTTGCATATGCTTTCGCTTTTGCGGCTTTTTTAATAAAATCCGTGGGATTGGATTCCGCCACTGTAGCCACATAGGGGATGTTGGTCGCAGCCATGATCTGCGGCGTATCCTTATGAAAGAACTGCTTTCCGTACTGATTCTCACCCACATGCGAGGTGGAGCTTTTAGCACCCATAGGGGTGGAATAGGAGAGCTGATAACCGGTATTCATATAGCCGCCGTTGTCATACTCCAGCAGAATCAGATGGTTGTTGCGCAATGCCGTCCCGATAGCAGAGCCCATGCCGATATCCATGCCGCCGTCCCCGCTGACCATGATGAAGGTGATATCCCCTTCCGCCAATTCACCGCGCTTCTGTCGCTGGGCGCACATCTCCACCAATCCGGCAAGCGTTGCGGCCCCGTTCTGAAACAGGTTATGCACGTAAGGCACCTTAAAGGCGGTCTTGGGATATCCCGTGGTGACCACCATGCCGCAGCCGGTCTGAAACAGCAGCACCACATTTCCCTCAATGCCTCTAAGAAGCAGATTGACATTGACCGGTATCCCGCAGCCCGGGCAGGCACCGTGGCCCGGCGCAAGTCGCTTGGGCATGGCCGTGGTTTCATTGACTCTGCCGCCCTTTACAACAGCTCTGCCCGACGGATCCACCGCAGCCGTTGTCAACCCGGGCGAAGATTTCTCCTCACTGACTGGTGCAAAATACTGCTGTATCTCCAGGGAGGAATCCCCCGGATAGATGCCGAAATAATCAAATGTGCTGCTGTCTTTTTTCAGACATTCCTCCAGCATCTCCACCGCTTCATCCACATAGAAATCGCGTCCGCCCAGGCCGTAGATACGGCTTAATACGCGGCTGGTGTTTCCGTGCTCCTGGAGCATGGCTTTCAGCTCCAGCGTCATATTGCCGCCTCCGGCTCCGTAGCTGTCCTGCCGGTCCGCGGCCATGATTGTCTTAGCATTGGCGCAGAGGGCATACAGAGCCTCTTTGGGAAACGGCCGCAGCAAATGGGAGGTAATCACACCGGCCTTCACCCCGCGCTCCCGCATCCTGTCCGCAGCGGCTTTAGCCGTGTGAAAGCTTGATCCCAGCACAAATAGCAGGATCTCGGCATCCTCATTCCGGTATCCCTCCGCCTCATGGATGGACCGTCCTGAAATAGCCGCATATTCGTTGAACACCTTCGGTATTTCCTGTTTCGCCTGCTCCATCGCCAGATGCAGCTGATATTTGTTATTCAGCAGATCCGGTTCGTTCATATAGGAGCCTATCGTAACCGGATGCTCCAGATCCAGTGCGCTGTATTCGGCGTCATAGGAGCCCAGGAATTCTCTCACATCCTCATCCTGTGCAAACACCTGGCAGCGGCGTTTCTGATGGCTGGTGAAAAATCCGTCAAAAGCTACAATAACCGGCAGCTTTACCGCCTCCGCGATCTTGAGCGCACAGATATTCATGTCATAAACAGCCTGGGGCGTATCGGCAAACAGGATGATCCATCCTGTATTCAGCGTATACATGATATCGCTGTGATCGCCTTTTATAGACAGCGGCCCCGATACCGTGCGGCAGGCCACATTCAATACCATCGGGAATCTGGTTCCTGACTGCACCGGCAGCTGTTCCAGGGCGTACAAAAGCCCGTTGGCGCTGGTAGCATTAAATACACGTCCGCCCCCCGCAGAGGCCCCGTAGCAGATGCCGGCCGCGCTGTGTTCTCCCTCTGCGGCGATCAGGGAGATATCATGTCTGCCCTCCGCCTTCATTGCATCCAGAGATTCGGCGATCTGTGTGGACGGAGTGATCGGATAATATCCCATCACATGATAATTGATCTGTTTGGCAGCATAAGCCGCCAGCTCATTACCGCTCTCAAACAGCACCTTCTGTTCTTTCATCATACCACCCCTCCTTCAATTCTGCGTTCGTCCAGATAGGATTCGCTGGTCACCCATGAATTAGCGCCCGCATCCTCAAATTCCAGCCGGTCTACGATCAGATCCTTATTGCGGACAAACCACTGTTTATCCGGATGTTCCCTCTCAAGTCCTGCCACCAGCGCGTTGGTTGGACACACTTCCACACAGCGCAGGCAGCCCTTGCAATGGTGATAATCCAGGCCGGCATTTACCATGGCTGCTTTGCCTTTATACTCCCCGGGTTTAAACTGAAACACCATATCAGGGCAGGTGGTGTCGCACAGACCGCAGTTAATACAACGCTCCTGAATAAAGAGCGGGATATAACCTTCTCTGGACGCGGAAAGGTCATTGGACACCGTGCTTCCAAAGCGGGGATTTACGCCTCCTATGGGCGCATTTTCATATCCCCATCGGTTCTTTGTTTCCTCATAAGGCACCGCTTCATATTTTCCGTCATCCCGGTACGCCTTTCCCCAAGCGCTCTCGTATCCTAACCTGGCACCCAGCAGATTGCACTCCAACAGTTGAGGATATTTCTTTCCCACCGTATCTCTGATAATCTGCTCGATTGCCTCCATCGGGATGAAACCTGAGGCTTTCGCAATGGCTCCGAGCATGACCATATTGATCCTGCTTTTTGCTTCCATGGCGATCTTCAAAGCATCCACGCAGTAGAGCTCTCCGGCGTGAAGCTTCAGCTTCTCCCGCATCTCATCCGGCGTGCTGTCCGTATTGACAATCACCTTTGTATATTCAGTAACGCCCGCCATGACCGGCTGTTTTCCGGCCATGGCTTCATGGAACAGCCCCAGTATATGCGGATTTTCCACAGGGCTGTTGATGCGGATCTCCTCATCCTCCCCGCACCAGCGGATAAATGCTTTGACCGGTGATCCTCTCTTCTCGGATCCGTAGCTGGAAAAGCTGGCTGAATTCAGCCCCAGATATACGGCGCCCAGTTCTCCCAGAAGCTTTCCGCAGAGGTTGGCGCCCAGCCCTCCGATGCTCTCCAGACGGATCTCATAGTATCCGTTTTCATTTGTTTCCGGCAGTCTGATCTGACTCATAACATCCCTCATTTCTTTTTTGTTCTCTGTACTGTCGATCTGATGCGGGTCCGCTGCCTGTGGCACAGGGCGTGCCGCATAATCCGTCAGGCAAGCGCTGCCGGCGCGGTGCCGTCTGCCGGTGCCGCCGGAGTGTATACCCTGGTCTTAAGCTCGCCGTCCAGCATATACAGGCTTTTCTGGTCGTTCACAAACAGGGTGTATTTATCTCCTATGGTTTTCACACTTTTCTCTTCCTCTCCCTGTTCCCTGATAAACCAGTCCAGAAACTGCATGGTGCGGAAGTCCTTCTGTGTAAACGCCAGATCATACAGATCGTGTATGCGCTGTGTGACCGTCTTTTCGTGGCTGTATGCTAACTTTAAGGGTTCCTCAAATCCCGCGTACTGCCTGTGCGGCGCCGCGATCTCGCTAAGCCTCACCTCACAGTCGTTATCCTGCAGATAGCGGATAAAGAAAAATGCGTGGTCCCTTTCCTCCCTCTCCTGTATGGAAAACCAATTGGCAAAGCCGTCCAGGTTTTCTGCAGTGTAGTAATTGGCCACATCCAGGTAAAAATAGGCGGAAAAGAATTCCAGATTGATCTGCCGATTGAGCTGTTCTATCATTTCTTCTTGCATGAGATCCTCCATTTCCATATAAAATACCGTTATAGTTTGTCATCCCTATTAGTATCCTGAAAATTGAGTCGGTTATTCTTAAACCGTGCATATGTTTGCTGTATGTTCAATAAGTCGTATTTCTGGGCGCACCTTATTGTACAAAAAAAGTCCCGGAAGATGCCCGGGACTTTTTCTTTAGTCCGAAAGAGCGGCTTTCGCCGCTTTTTTCTCTTTGTTGTTTTATTGTTATCGAATGAGCCAACTATAATCCTGTCTGCAATCCACCACATAATCGGCATAGACTATATCATCTGCTATCTGAAAGATTATCATGTATCGTTTTTCGAACAGAATAAAACGGTAGGCATTTCTGGGAATATAGTCCCCTGTGAGCCATGGGCACCTTTGTGGCATCAGCCCCAATGAATTTGCAGTCTTTTCAAACTCCGCTGTCAGCCGTTCCGCCGCTTCTGTGCTAACCTGTGCCAGAAATGCGGCATGTGAAACGAGCATCTGTGCTGCCCGTTCCGATACAATCACACGGTATTTATTCTGCTGTTCCACAACCTGCCGCCCCCTTGATCGCACTACGCATCATCGCAGTAACTTCATCAACAGAGTAGCCTTTGCTTCCACGCATCCTGTCCTCCTCGACGGCAAGCAGTTCTTCACGGAGCTTCAGCATTTTTTCCCTGCGGTTGTAAGTTCCAATGTCCATAACGACCAAATCCCCCTCACCATTCTTGGTAAGGAAAATCGGTTCTTCGGTCTTTCTGCACAAATCAGCAATCTCATTATAGTTCTGACGGATTGCTGCGGATGGACGAATATTCATAATGATACCTCCTTCACAAGTTTGGATAGTAGTATTCTGTACATATTATACCTATATAATACAATCAGGTCAACCATTTTAAATAAGGGGCTGTCGCACCAGTGATTGAAAAATCATAGGTGCGGCAGCCCCTTATACTTCAAAACGGCTTTCGCCTACTTATTATTGAGTGCCGCCTGAGCCGCTGCCAGTCTTGCGATCGGCACACGGTAAGGTGAGCAGGATACATAGTTTAATCCTACCTTATGGCAGAACTCGATGGAAGAAGGATCTCCGCCGTGCTCGCCGCAGATGCCAAGCTTGATGTCAGGTCTGGTCTTACGGCCTTTTTCCGCCGCCATCTGTACCAGCTGTCCTACGCCTGTCTGATCCAGCCTTGCAAAAGGATCTGACTCGTAGATCTTAGCCTTGTAGTAAGAATCCAGGAACTTGCCCGCATCGTCACGGGAGAAGCCGAAGGTCATCTGTGTCAGGTCGTTGGTACCGAAGGAGAAGAACTCCGCTTCCTCAGCGATCGCATCAGCGGTCAGAGCAGCTCTCGGGATCTCGATCATTGTACCGATATGGTACTGGATATCGGAGCCTTTCTCTTTCTTCACCTGCTCGGCTGTCTCAACCACGATGTCTTTGACAAATTTCAGCTCTTTCTTCTCGCCTACCAGAGGGATCATGATTTCAGGCACGATATCGTAGCCCTTCTCTTCCTTCACCTCGATGGCAGCTTCCATAACCGCTCTTGTCTGCATCTTGGCGATTTCCGGATAGGTCACTGCCAGACGGCATCCTCTGTGGCCCATCATCGGGTTGAACTCATGCAGCTCGTCGCATTTTGCCTTCACCTGCTCGGGTGTCAGTCCCATATCCTCTGCCAGAGCCTTGATGTCCTCCGGATCGGTGGGCACGAACTCATGCAGCGGCGGATCCAGGTAACGAACGGTCATCGGACGGCCTTCCAGCGCCTCGTACATAGCCTTGAAGTCGCCTTTCTGGAAAGGAATCAGCTCGTTTAACGCCTCTTCTCTCGCCTCTACGGTATCGGAAAGGATCATCTTGCGGATCTTCGGGATTCTTTCCGGATCGAAGAACATATGCTCAGTACGGCACAGGCCGATGCCTTCCGCCCCCAGCTTCACAGCGTTCTTTGTATCCGCAGGAGTGTCCGCGTTTGTTCTTACATGCAGGGTTCTGAACTGGTCAGCCCATGCCATAATTCTGCCGAAGTCTCCGCCTACGGAAGCTTCCACGGTCTTGATATCGCCTAAGTAGATCTTGCCGGTGGAACCGTCCAGGGAGATATAATCGCCTTCCTTGATCGTATGTCCGCCCAGTTCGAAATACTTCTCTTCTTCATGCACCTTGATTTCACCGCATCCGGATACACAAGCAGTTCCCATACCGCGGGCAACTACTGCAGCATGGCTTGTCATACCGCCGCGCACGGTCAGGATGCCTTCTGCAGCATGCATGCCTTCGATATCTTCCGGAGAGGTCTCCAGACGTACCAGCACAACTCTGTTGCCTGCTTCATGAGCAGCCTTCGCTTCGTCAGCGGTAAAGTATACCTTACCTGCTGCAGCTCCCGGAGAAGCGGGCAGAGCGGAACCGATCACTTCGCCGGCCTTGAGAGCGGCGGGATCAAAGGTGGGATGCAGCAGCTGATCCAGGGATTTGGCTTCGATTCTGCATACAGCCTCCTCCGGTGTGATCTTGCCTTCGTCCACCAGATCGCAGGCAATCTTGATCGCAGCCGGAGCTGTTCTCTTGCCGTTACGTGTCTGCAGGAAGTACAGTTTGCCTTCCTGAATCGTGAACTCCATATCCTGCATGTCTCTGTAGTGGTCTTCCAGTTTATGAGCGATCTTCATGAATTCTTCATAGCATTCCGGAAGGTCCTCTGCCAGTTTGGTGATCGGCTGAGGAGTACGGATGCCGGCAACCACGTCTTCGCCCTGTGCGTTGATCAGGTATTCGCCGTAGATGCCGTTTTCGCCTGTGGAAGGGTTACGTGTGAACGCAACGCCTGTTCCGGAGGTATTGCCCATATTGCCGAATACCATGGCCTGAACGTTAACAGCGGTGCCCCAGTCGCCCGGGATATCGTTCATACGTCTGTATACGATGGCACGGGGGTTGTCCCAGGAACGGAAAACAGCCTTTACGGCTTCCATCAGCTGTACCTTGGGATCCTGCGGGAACTCCTCGCCCATTTTTTCTTTATAAATGGCTTTATATCTTGCGATTACTTCTTTCAGATCTTCAGCGGTCAGGTCCGTATCATACTTCGCACCCTTCGCTTCTTTGATCTCATCCAGGATGCCTTCGAAGAAGGTCTTGCTCATCTCCATAACAACGTCGGAGAACATCTGGATAAATCTTCTGTAGGAGTCATATGCAAATCTCGGATTGCCGGTCTTCTTTGCAAAGCCTTCTACCGCTACGTCATTCAGACCCAGATTTAAGATGGTATCCATCATGCCGGGCATGGATGCTCTCGCACCGGAACGCACGGAAACCAGTAACGGATCCTCTGTGTCGCCGAATTTCTTTCCCTGGAGTTCCTCTAATGTTGCCAATGCATCAAAGATCTGTCCCTGGATTTCATCGGATATAGCCTTTCCATTGTTGTAATAATCCGTACAAGCTTCTGTTGTAACGGTAAAGCCCTGGGGAATCGGTAAACCGAGGTTTGTCATCTCCGCCAGGTTGGCTCCCTTGCCACCAAGAAGATTGCGCATATCCGCGCTGCCCTCTTTAAATAAATAAACCCATTTTGCCATTCTGTTAGTACCTCCTGAATTTGATTTTGACAGGTGGCGCCTGTCATTTTCATTTGAGATATCTACTGGACACCCGAGGGGTGTCCAGTCCTTTCAATATTATATCATAATTCCCTGTCTAGTAAAGTGATTTTCTGGAAAAAAGGGTCTATTTTTCTTATTTCTTTTTATTTTTGTGCACGGTTCTCTCTTTTTCTTGTCTATACGCGTCTTTTCTGTCTCCACAGTATGCTGGCGGCGATCATCAGTAATCCCATGGCGGCCAGCCAGTACTTTTCCGTCATGCTGTTTAACGAGGAAAGGGAATAGAGATAAAATATCTTCAGCTGTTCCGGTTTCATTGACATCGTAAAGGCATAAAACCCTATGGGCACCATGTAGCCCACCGCGATATTATCCGACACCGCATGGGCCAGCGCCCCCAGCCCGCCCAGAAACAGCGCCCCAGCAGCCGTGGCGAACAGATACCGGCCCATGTTAAACTCGCATTCCCCGGCTTTCAGCACCATAAGGAACATCGCTGTCACTGTAATCAGCGCCAGTATCGCCGTAAGCTCCCGCACCAGATAGACAAGCGCTCTGGAAGTATACTTGGAAGAAGTCACCTCACGTACCTGCGGGTTCTGCTCCGGCAGCGCGTAGGGAACCAGCAGGATGATGCCTGTGAGCACCACGAAGTTCTCCAAAAGCTTTGCCGTATTGACGGGATCCAGCCTGGTCATTCCAAAAAACACAGGGGCGATGCACAGGAATGCGGCAGCTAACAGTATATGCCATACCAGATTATGCTTCAGATTCACCGCCGCGATTTTTCCGCATTTTGCGAAGTCCATGATAGCGTCCCCTCCTTTTCCTGTCGTATATGAATGCGGTTCCCGCGATCAGTGCAACCGCAAGCAGCGCATAGAATATGCGGTTAAACGCAAGTGTTCCGAAATATTCCCGGAAAATATCGGCTCCGCCCGTATCGTTATGCCTGGGCATCAGGTTCATCCCATAACCGCCGTCCATCATGGACAGCCCGGAAAACATGCTGTACATCCACCATACGCCCTGCGCCGCGATGGCGATGGGTGTATCGGTCAGTTCCGTCAGGAACATGCCCACAGCCATGGACACCAATACGGTCGGGGCCAGCCAGCCGAGGCTGTACACCAAAAACGCCGACAGATCACGACCCGGTCCGGCAAATTTGACCGTCATAAATCCTGCGTAGAGAAGCACCGGCAAAAGCAGTAAAAACAGCATAGCAAAGGCTCTTACCAATATGAGGCGGACGGTGGAAATGCTGCGGGAATAGATCAGATCCTGCATTTCATGCCTCCTGTCCTTCAGCCCTCTGGCCACCGCCACAAATACCGGGAGAATACCGAGCATGATACCCGCGTAGTCACAGAACAGCCGGGCATACGCCCTGGTTACCTGATCCTTTTCTATAAGCTCCTGATACTCCGCCAGCGCATCCTCATAGGTGGCGGGCACGATCAGGTTTTCACGGAACGATTTGCTGTAATTGGAACCGCCTCCGATGTGTTTATCCGCCTCATCCATCAGTTCTCCAAACTGTTCATAGGTCAGTGACGGCGACGGTGTAAGACCCAGGCCCGATCCGGAAATTTCAACCGGGGGCAGTTCCTCATCAGGAGGGGTTTCCTGCGCGGGCAGATCATGAAAGTCTTGTATCTCCCCATCCGATCCGCCGGCCGCGAGCGCTCCGTCCTCTCCCAGGTTTGGCTCCTCTCCCGCAGACAGTCCGTACTCATCGGGGAGACTTACATCATCCAGATAATCCGTGACCTTCTCCCGTACCTCTTCCTGCGTAAGTCCTGTGACCTTTTCCAGTATTTCTCCGACCGCCTTCTGATCGCTTTCGCTTATGCTCACCCTCTTATAAAATCCAAAGGGATATGCGGTATAATAGTTCTGCACCCATTCCAGCGCCATCGTATTGACCGCATCGGTCATGATCATCTGCTGGTCCTTCGACTTCGTCCAGCCGTAATCTGCCTGGCCCGGCTTAGGCTCCTCCATCATCTTCAGCTCTCCGATCTGCGACATCAGAAAAGCTACAAGCACAACAACATACAGAGGGTAGGTCACACTTTTTATAATTTGTGCGCATTCTTTCTGAAACAGGCTCATCATCTGCATGCGCCCCCTTCCATCAGATACATATACGCATCCTCCATATTGGGTTCGCACAGGGCGCCCGCCATATCCGGCCGCTCATCGGCCAGTATTCTGGCGGTCACACGGTTTCCCATGGTCAGCATGCCGGTGATCTTATACCGCTCCTTTAGCACACTTAAGCTCTGGCGCGGGATATCCACCGAATAGACCTTACCCTCTGCCTGCTTTGTGAGCTCCTGCACGGTGCCGTTGAATTTAAGCTTTCCCTCGTCCAGCACGGCGATCCGCTCGCAGGACGCTTCCACATCGCCTACGATATGCGTGGACAGGATAACAATGCGTTCTTCGGCAATTTCGCTTAGCAGATTCCGGAAGCGGATGCGTTCCTCAGGGTCCAGGCCGGCGGTCGGCTCATCCACAATCAGCACCTTCGGATCGTGGAGTATCGCCTGTGCGATGCCCAGACGCCTGCGCATACCGCCTGAGAGCGCTTTCACTTTCGTCCGCTCATTCCCTGACAGGTTCACTCTTTCAAGCAGCTGCGGGATTTTTAGCTTTCTGCCCGCCCTATCCATGCCGGAAAGCACGCCCAGATAATCCATCGCCTCATAAACGGTCATGCTCGGGTACATATTGAAATCCTGGGGCAGGTATCCTGTGATCTTCCGGATCTTGGCCGCCTTCTCCACCGGTATGCCGCATACGCTAACTTCTCCGCTGTTTTTTGTAAGAAGTGCAGCCAGTGTTTTCATCAGCGTCGTTTTTCCTGCTCCGTTTCTTCCCAGCAGTCCGAACATTCCGTGAGGTATAGTGAGGCTGACGTCATCAAGCGCCAGTTTTTTGCCGTAGTATTTGGTGAGATGACTGATCTTTATCTCCTGATCTTCCATATTTAACTCTTCCTTTCTGCTTTTCGCGGGAATCAGCTTTTGCAGAGTCCGCTGCCCCGCTGGTTGTAAAGACAGTATAGAAGACAATTATCAACTTTTTATCTACTCCAGGATTTTAAAATACTGCCTCCAGCCTGGCTCCGCCTTCCGCCTGATTGCTGATCGTCAAAAATCCCCCGTGTTTCTCACAGAGCACATGGCAGATATACAGGCCCATGCCATAATGCTTTTTGTCGGGTTCTTTATTTTCTCCGCGATAATAGGGCGTTCCCGCCATTTTAAGATCCTCGCCGTCAAAGCCTTTGCCGTCATCGGTCACAATGAGACGGCAGCCCCATTCATCCACACGGAATTCCACCCTCACACTCTGCACGGCGTAGCGCAGCGCATTGCCCACCAGATTTTCCGCCACCTCAAGGAGGATGGCTTCATCCGCAAGCAGGATTTTATCCTGTTTTATATTCCGGATAAAGCTTAGGCGCCGGTCTTTCATGGCATTTACCGCATGCTCCAGTTTATCCGCCAGTACCCCCGCGTTCATATAGATTTTCTCGGGCTCGATCTGATCCAGGCTCTGTGCTTCCTTCATCGTCCCCACATAGCGTTCCAGCCGCCCGATATAGTCCGACATGATATCCAGCGTATCCATCAGTTTCTCCTGGGAAATTCTCCCCTGCGGTATATAGCCTTTCAGCAGGTCTGCGTATCCCCTAAGCACCGTAAGCGGCGTGCGCAGATCGTGGGCGAAGGCGGCATTGAGCTTTTTGCGTTCCTCCACCATGGCCCACATCTGTCTTTGGTTATCCAAAAGCTGCAGACGCATCTTCTCAAAGCTGTCGCAGAGCTGTCCCAGTTCGTCCTTATTGTGGTAGGGAATGGTGAAATCCAGATCATTGCTGCCGATCCGGTCCGCTCCCTTCTTAAGCGCCTCCAGCGGCCTCTTCAGTTTATTGCGGTAAAACAGAGCCGCTTCCACCACAATTCCTATGCCTGGAACGATAAAAAGGGACCACGTCTCTATGAAATCACAGATATTCACGGCCAGCCTTTCATTGGAGCTCATCTGTTCCTGATAAATGGTGATCCGGATCGGATTTACGTCATAATAGTTTTCAAACTGCTGTTCCGTCAGAAAATATTTGTGGTAATAATTCCGGTAAAGTGTGTTTCTGACCGAATAGGCGCTGTTAATCAGTACGGAGCAGAGAATTACGCAGCAGACAGCCGTAATTGCCGTATATAATACAAGCGTCGTGCGAAATGAAAGATTTCTTATTCGTTCCATCGGTACCCCACCCCCCAGACTGTTTCAATATATGTTTTCTCGGTACGTCTGGCCAGCTTGGCTCTGATCCTGCGGATATGCTCCGCCACCACGGAGCTCTCCCCCTCGCTGTCCCATCCCCAGAGTTTTTCATAGATCCGCTCTTTATCAAACACCTGTCCCCGGTTCATGGATAAAAGCTCTATGATGTCAAATTCCTTTCTGGCCATCCCTAGGTCCTCCCCGTTCCAGTAAACACAGCGTTTTCCGTAGTCGATGGTCAGCCCATCGTTAAATTTAAGATGGCTTGCGTTTCTCCCCCGCTGCTCTCTTCTAAGATGTGCCTGCACCCTGGCCCCAAGCTCATCTATGGAAAACGGCTTCAGGATGTAGTCATCCCCTCCGCACATCAAACCGTTAATGCGGTCCATTTCTTCCACCCTGGCGGTCAGAAAGAGGATCGGACACGTGACGAAGTCCCGGATGCGTTTGCATACGGTCAGCCCGTCCATATCCGGCATGTTGATATCCAGCAGGATCAAATCCGGTCCGCAGGACACTTTCTCCAGGGCCTGTGCACCGCTTGCTGCCGTCACCACCGCATAGCCGTTGAGTTCAAAGTAATCTTTCAGCAGGTTTACAATGCCCGCTTCATCGTCCACAATTAAAAGTCTGCTCTGCATATTCCTGTCATCCTTTCTGCCGCCGGCGGCGGTTCCATCACCGTCTACTACGGCACCATAGCAGTATATCATCGAATTATCAACAAAATATCAACAACGGATAAATCTCTCCGGCCCGCTTTTCTCATAATTATCACAAATCGTATTCGTAAGCCGTTTTTTATAATTGCAATTAAATAACTTTAGTGATAGTATACGTCCGTGTACAAAATCTCACTATGATCCGCATACAGGGAGGATACTTTCATGACTAAAGATATGACCACAGGCAGCCCGATGAAGATTCTGATCGCATTTTCTATTCCGCTGCTAATCGGAAATATATTTCAGCAATTTTATAACATGGTGGATTCCATCATCGTCGGCCAGTTCGTCGGTGAAGATGCGCTGGCCGCCGTCGGGTCCACCGGCTCGGTGGTATTTCTGGTGCTGGGCTTTGCAATGGGGATTGCCAGCGGCTTCGGTGTGCTTATTTCCCAGGCCTTCGGCGCGGGAGATACCAGGCTGCTGCGCCACTATACGGCCATGTCCCTTACCTTGAGCATGATTGTCACCGTTATCCTGACCGTTATCACGGTCCTCACCGCCCGGCCTCTGCTGGTGCTGATGAAGACACCGGAAAACATACTGGATCAGGCGACCGCCTATCTGACCATCATCTTTGCTGGCATGGGATGCACGATGTTTTACAACGTGCTTTCCGCCATCTTAAGAGGCATCGGCGACAGCAGGACGCCGCTCTATTTCCTGGTCCTTTCCTCCGTCCTGAATGTGCTTCTGGACCTCTTCTGCGTAGTCACGCTGAAGCTGGGTGCCGCGGGCGCGGCCTGGGCCACCGTCATCGCCCAGGGAGTATCCGCGCTGCTCTGTCTGATGTACATGTTTAAAAAGTTCGATATCTTAAAGCTTAAACGGGACGACTGGAAGTTCAGCTTTACCAGCGCGAAGCGGCTGTTTGGGGTGGGGCTTCCGATGGCTCTGCAGTTCTCCATCACGGCCATCGGGGTCATGATCCTGCAGACCGCGATCAACCGGTTCGGATCCACCGTGGTCGCCGCCTATACGGCCGCATCCAAGGTGGAACAGCTGACCACGCAGCCCATGGTAACGCTTGGCACCACCATCGCCACCTACTGCGGGCAGAACCTGGGCGCAGGACGCTATGACCGGATCAAAAAAGGGGTTCGCCAGGGCACCTGGATCGCCGTCCTGGCCACCGCGTTCGCCGCGTTTATCTCGGTGGTGTTCGGGGGCAGCATCGTGAAGTGGTTCCTGTCCAACCCTTCCGAAGAAGTGCTGGGTTATGCCAACACCTATCTGCGCACGGTCTCAGTCTTTTTCATCGCCCTGTCCCTGCTCTATCTGCACCGCAACGCGCTGCAGGGTGTCGGCCGCGCGATGGTGCCGATGATGGCCGGCGGCGCCGAAATGGTTACGCGCATCTTCGTGGCCATCGTGCTGGCAGGGTCTTTCGGATATCCCGCGATCTGCCTGGCAAGCCCGTTAGCATGGGTAGCCGCCGAAATTCCGCTGTTCATCCGGTATATGATCTGGAAGAAGAAATGTTAATATCCGTTTTCTGCGGGACATGCGCCTGCCAGGTGCAACGCTGTACCAGAAAACCCGGAGTCCAGTACGGATTCCGGGTTTTTTACAATTTCTCATCGGACGCAGGCCATGCGGGCTCTACATCCAGCGGTACAGATCTTCATACTTTCTCGCGGAGCTGGCCCAGGAGTAATCCCTGGCCATGCCGCGGTCTATAATCTTATTCCATTCCCGCTTCTTATCGTAATAAATATGTTTTGCATACCGGATCATCCCCAGCATCTCGTGGGCATTGTAATTGGCAAAGGAAAATCCGGTGCCTTTGCTTTCATACTCATTGTAAGGTTCCACCGTATCCCTAAGTCCTCCGGTTTCCCTCACAATCGGTACCGTACCGTAACGCAGGCTGATCAGCTGGCTCAAGCCGCAGGGCTCGAAAAGCGACGGCATCAAAAATGCGTCACAGGCCGCATAGATCTTGTGTGACATGGGTTCGGAGTAATAGATATTGGCGGACACTCTTCCGCCGTACTTCCACGCAAAATGGCGGAACATATTTTCATATTTCTCGTCTCCGGTTCCCAGCACCACCAGCTGCAGATCATCAGAACTGCACATTTCATCCATAACGTATTGAATCAGATCCAGACCCTTCTGGTCAGTCAGTCTGGATACAATTCCGATCATAAACTTCTTGGGATCCACATCCAATCCCAGCTCCTGCTGCAGAGCAGTCTTATTTTTCACCTTTTCCTTGCGAAAGGTAACCGCGTTATAATTATAGGGGATATTCGGATCGTGTTCCGGATCGAACTCATTATAGTCTATGCCATTGACAATCCCCGCAAGGTTTCCGGATCTGGCTCGCATCAGCCCGTCCATCCCTTCCCCGTAAAATGGCATCTTTATCTCTTCCGCGTAAGAATCACTGACAGTCGTGATCTTATCCGCGTAAACCAAACCGCCCTTCAGCATATTTCCGTCGCCGTAAGCCTCCAGCTTATCCGGTGCGAAGTAATAATCCGCAAGGCCCGAATAGGCCTGAATCGTCTTCATATCCCAGACACCCTGAAATTTCAGGTTATGTATGGTCATGACGGATCGCATGCTCCAGAAAAACTCGCCTTCTCTGAATTTATCCTTCAGATGCACAGGAATCAGGCCGGTCTGCCAGTCATGGCAGTGTACGATATCCGGCTGGAATCCGATCACGGGCAGTGCGGAAAGCGCAGCCTTATCAAAGAAACAGAATTTCTGGATATCCCACAGAAAGTCTCCGTATGGCTTAGGACCCGTAAAGAACTCCTCATTATCTATGAAATAGAAGGTGACACCGGCAAACTCCATGGTCATGATGCCGACATAGCGGTCCTGATTGTCAAAGTTCAGATAAAAATGTGATACATACTGCATCTGATCCTTCAGCTCCTGCTTGATGCAGCTGTATTTGGGGATCATGACTCTGACATCAAATTCCTCTTTATCGAAGTATTTCGGCAAGGACCCAACAACATCCGCCAAGCCCCCTGTCTTAATAAAAGGCACGGCTTCTGAAGCTATAAATAATACCTTCTTCATACAAAAACCTCCTGCGCTCTATATTTAATCCCTTCGCCCGCTGTTGTTACCGAAACCATACGGCAGGTAACAACGGGCTGTTTTAGTGAAAACGCCTTAATAAAATTATACCTGATTTCTGCTTTGAATGAAAGTATTATATTTACTTTTTCCAGTAATCTTTTCTGATTAGAGTTTATTTTTGTATTCCAGCCTGATTTTATCCGCAATCAGGGCCACAAATTCCGAATTGGTCGGTTTTCCCTTGCCGGTATTGATGGTGTAGCCGAACAGCTCATCAATTGTATCCATCTTGCCCCTGTTCCAGGCTACCTCAATCGCATGGCGGATGGCCCTCTCCACCCTGCTGGGCGTGGTCTGATGCTTCTTCGCGATGGTCGGATATAGGATTTTCGTAATAGAATTGAGCATCTCCATATCCTGTACGGACAGTATGATCGCATCCCTTAAGTACTGGTAGCCTTTGATATGGGCTGGCACCCCTATTTCGTGGATCATATTGGTCACATCCGTTTCCAGGTTTCTTTCTGCGTATCCACTTTCACTCTCATACGCATTGACCTTTCTCTTTTCCAGCCTGCCGCTCTGCTGCATCCGGCCGATCCGTTTGATATGGCTTAACACCGTCTCCCCATTAAAGGGCTTCATTATGTAGTAATTGGCTCCGCGCCTGAACGCATCTTCGGTGATCGAATCCGTCCCGATGGCGGATATCACGATGAATCTCGGAATCTTTTTCATGGCAGGATCATGGCTGACTCTGTCCATGACGGCCAGGCCGTCAAGCTTGGGCATTACAATGTCCAAAAGCACCACATCCGGCTGCTTCTCCCGGATGATATCGCAGGCTGTCTCGCCGTCATTCGTGGTGCCCACCACCTGGATATCCTCTTCATTTCTCAATAAATCGTCAAGCATCTGCAAAACTTTTTCGTTGTCATCAGCAATTGCTACATTTAGTTTTGACATACTACTCCTCCTCTGAGTCAAATTATAAATTTTTTATGAAAATATAATAATTATATAGACTGAAATCAGACCATGCAACGCAATAGAAACGCAGCAATCGACAGATTATTACACTTCATAAAAGTTTTTAAGGTTTCAGGGCGGAGTTTTGATTCATTTGATAGAGAAGACGGCGATGATTTTGTCGAAATTCGCAATAGAAAAGTTGGCAGACGAACTCTATATGCCGCCGCGATGTTCCCGCACATGACAGGGCAGAGTACGGTCCTCATTGGGACACGCTCTCGCTCCGTGATGCGCGCAGCGGTTCTAACGCTGCAAACTACGCAGCGTAAGAACCGGCGGGCATCAAGGGATCCCAATGAGGACCGTACTCTGCCCTGTCATGTGCTGCTTTATTGGCAGTTTATAAGTCCGTTCTACCCCTCTATCCGTCTGCTGTTCGAGGGGTCGATGCTCCATAATGTTTTCGATAAAGATTCCATAGCCTCTGGTGGAGTCTCGGACAAATACATAGGTCATTTGATGCGATCTTCAAAAGACTTGAATTTTAGGAAATCATGGATAGTTATCAATGATTATTTCTCCATCAGTTCCTTTCATAAAATAAGCAGCCCTAAACCGAAGTCTAAAACTGCTATATTCAATCCGTAATTGTTTATATTTTTAACACATCAATTCTGCTTTAAGCTTCAAAATTCTATTTCTGCAACAGCCAATCTGCAATGTCGTGAATCTCAATACCTTCATAGCTGTATTTGGGATGTCTGGTTCGTGCTATGATCATTTTAGGGTACGCATCCCGAATTTGTAGTAGCGATGAAACCTCTCTTTCAAATGTCTCCTGTCCGGAAATATTGTCACTGACCTGAATATAAATTTTCTCGCTGCCCTTTTGGGCTACAAAGTCGATTTCTTTTTGATATAGCTTTCCAACATAAACATCATAACCTCGACGCATAAGTTCAATACAGACCATGTTTTCATAAACTCTGCCGTAATCCATGTTTCGACTGCCCAAAATAGCATAACGAATTCCGGTATCACATAGATAGAATTTCTCCGAACTTTCCAAATACTTTTTGCCTCGGATGTCATATCGCTTAATATCATAAAAAACGAAAGCATTGCACAGATACTTGATGTATTTGCCCACGGTAACATGGCTTGTAGCCACATCGTTTGCCTTCAGAAGCTGACTGACTTTATTCGGAGAAGTCAGATTACTGATATTATCCATTAGAAACTCGCTCAATCTTTGTAAAACCGTTGTATCCGTCAAGGTATATTTTTGTACCAGATCCCTTGTAACGATCGTCTCATAGACTTCTTTGATATAAGTGATCCTATCCCTGTCATTAGAATATGCATAGGAACCTGCAAGACCGCCTTTGAAAGAATATTCATCAAATAGCTTATCCTTGTCGGTGACACCATCGTAATATTGAGAGTATTCCTTAAAACTGAACGGGAACACATGAATTTCAATATATCGCCCCGTAAATAGGGTTGCCAAATCAGCACTCAGTAGAAAAGCATTTGAACCAGTCACATAGATATCGTACTTTCCTTTGGAATAAAGACTATTGATCGCCAACTCAAATTTGGGACACATCTGAACCTCGTCAACAAAGAGGTAATTATTTTTGTCTGCCACATAGTGTTGCTCTACATAAGAATGAAGTGCATGATATTCTTTCATTTCTTCAAACTCCAAATCCATGAAGTCAATGAAGATAATGTTGATATTCTCCTGATTTACTTGCAGATAGTCTATATATGCCTGCATCAGCTTGGACTTCCCGGAACGACGGATGCCGGTAATGATCTTGATGTCCGGTGTACCATTCAACTCAATCATTCTATCGAGGTAATTACTTCTTACAATCGTTTTCATGTATCCACCCACTTTCAAAAGTCGAAATTTTTTTAATTTTTGAAATAGAACTTCCGTTTATATTATACAGTCAAAAAATAGTATATGCAAGATGCTGATTTCAAAAACGTAAATATTTTCATTTTTTGAAAGTGATTACGTAAAGTCGTCCCCTTGCTAAAAAACGAAAGGCGCACCATTCGGCACACCCTCGTTCTTCGCAAGTTTGTTTTGAAATTATACTTTTCGTATAGAGGAAACATTTTTGTCAATACCCCCCTATGAATCTTTAGGGCAATTTATTGCTAATTTGCCATATCCAGCATATTCACCCCAATCGCTTTGTCAAGCGGCGGCCATTCGCATCCGGCATAGAAGCCTTCCTGCTTTTTCGCGGAACGTGGCATCCGGATCGGAAGGGTTTTGCAGAACAGAAGAATCCATTCCGCCATCCTCTTTTATTTTGAGACGGCGAATGGCATCTTCCACAATAGTCTGCTCTGAAAGACATCTTACAAGCAGTTGATACTCTGTGACATACTCCTGGCCACATGATATAAGCAGTTTATCCGCATCTTCCAAAATCACTTAGATCCGGTCTGCAATTGCCGGGAAGATCTCTTCTGCAAAAACTTTTGCCCAGGATTTTTCAAGAGCCTTTAATTCTCTGGATGTAAGATTATTCATGCTGTCAGTTAACGAATACTGTTGTGAATCATTTGTTTTAAAAGCCATTATGCTGTCCTCCTTTCCTGATATTATACCAAAGACAGTGGGTAACATCCAGCCAGGTTTGTGTGAAATTTTCAAAGCGAAATTTTCAAAGTACTATATGCGGTCTATTTGACCCCAACATCATTCTTTATATCGGGCGATAATGTTTGCGATTGCAAAGAAAATTCTTTATTTGATTGAGCATTGACTATTCGTTTTAAACTATTGTCCTGGCAGGCTTACATCGTGCCCCCGTCCGGGCGACAACCGCTGGCCCGCTCCGCGCACCATCGGTTGAAACGCTTTCGCCGCATAGTCCACTCGCAAAAAGGATGCTCTTACAAGCAAGCTTGCTTCGCATCCTTTTTTACTCCTGTCCTCCCCGGGCTTAATGCTCCATCATATTTTCGATAAAGATTCCATATCCTCTGGTGGAGTCCTGGACAAATACATGGGTTACTGCTCCGATGAGTTTCCCGTTCTGGATGATCGGGCTGCCGCTCATACCCTGGACGATGCCTCCGGTGATCTCTTTGAGCCTCTCATCTGTTACCTCGATCACCATGCTCTTGGTCTTTTTATTGGGCGAATCCAGGCGGATAATCTGTATCCCATATTCACGGATCTGTCCGTCCACGCAGCACAGTATGGATGCGTCTCCCAGCTTTACGTCCTGGCTGTAGCCGATGGGGATAACGTTGGAGCTTAAAGCATCTTTGAGGTTCTGGCTGCCTTTTCCGTACACTCCCGTATCCGTATTGCCTTTTATCTCACCGAGCAGCGCGTCAGGACTGTAATCGATGGAGCCTGCCATGGACCCCGGCGATCCTATGGTTCCTTTGATGATGGAGTGGATCTGCGCCCTGTAGAGAAGGCCGTCTTCGATCTCTATCACCTGCCCGGTGTCGGAGTCACTGATGCCGTGGCCCAGCGCGCCGAATCCTCCGTCTTCATCCATAAAGGTCAGCGTGCCAATACCGTGAGTGTCATCTCTCACCCAAACGCCGATCTTATAGTCGTCTTCTCCTGTGCATACCGGCTTGATTTTCACATCCATCAGATTTTCATCTCTGCGTATCGTCAGCACGACATCCTCTCCGCCGCAGCCCGACACGGCCCGGATTAAATCCTCTTTTTCCTCCAGCGCTGTGCCGTCCGCGCTGACGATGTAATCGCCCGATTTTATGATCCCATAGGCCGGGTCCTGGCTGTCCCCGTTTAAGTCGGTGACCTTCCCTGTGCCGATGGCCATGATGCCGTCGGTTTTCAGATAAATGCCGATGGGCATGCCGCCGGGCGTCACATATTTCTGCTCCACCACGTCCACATTGATATCTTTAAAATCAAAAATCCCAAACAGCTTTAAGCTTAACGTGTACGATCCCAGAGACCCGGAGTATACATTGAAGTTCTCATTCAGCGTCAGATCGATCTGATCCCGCGGAATATTGGAACTGGCACCCAGCAGCACTTCCTCGCTGTCGCTTTTTAATGTTCCTCCTACAGGCAGACGGAAATTAAAGGTACCCTCCTCATCCACCACCACATGGATGCGGTTCGGTATCATGGTTTCAAGATAATAATGAGAATAAAACAAACTGAAAACCAGGGTGGCTCCCAGAACTACTTTTAAAAAACGGCGGTATTTTTCACGTCTGCTCTTCATAGTGCGCCTCCAAACATACTGCATTTTCCTATTGAACAAGAAAAAGCGGAGTACAGTTTCCTGCAATCCGCTCTTAGTATGTGGAGTTGTGCAAAAATCACACTAGGTAGTTTTCGTTTTCTCTGCCAATTCTTTCATTTCCTCAGCACTTTTTAAGACGGTATCCGTGATCGCGGCTCCGCCCAGCAGCCTGGCCAGCTCCCGAACCGTATCATGGCTGTCCAGCATTTGGATAGAGGTGGTCACTTTATCGCCTTTTATACCTTTTTCAATCAGAAAATGATGGTCGGCCATGGCGGCGATCTGAGGAAGGTGGGTGATGCAGAGCACCTGATGTTTTCTTCCAATTATGCTTAACTTTTCAGAAACCTTTTGTGCGGTTCTACCGCTGATGCCCGTATCGATCTCATCGAAAATAAGGGTCGGTATATCATCCGTATCCGCCAGCACAGTTTTCATGGCCAGCATGATGCGGGAGAGCTCACCGCCCGAGGCAACCTTGCCGAGAGGCGCCAGCTCCTCACCCGGATTGGTGGATATTAAAAATTCCGCTTCATCGTATCCGTTTTTGCTGTAATGGCCCAGGGGCGAGAACTGCATGGAAAAACGCACATCCAGGAAATTGAGATCCTTCAGTGCTTTCGTGATGCTGATGCAGAGTTTTTTCGCCTCTTCTTTACGGATTCCGGACAGTTCTGCGCACAGTTTATCCAGGCTTTCTTCCTGTTTTTTCAGATCCTGCTGCGTCTGCCGGCGGTTTTCTTCGTAATTTTCCAGCTCTGCCAGCCTACGGTATTTCTCATCCAGATATTCCATAATTTTCTCATAGGAACCGCCGTATTTTGCCTGCAGGTTACGGATCAGATCCAGCCGCCCGGTTACTTCTTTATAGGTTTCCTCATCAAAGCTCATATTATCCATATAATCGGCCATGCTGCGGTTTACATCACTTAGCAGGGACTCCAGATCCAAAAGCGCGCTATGTATTTCCTCAAGCTTTTTATCCAGCCCGGATATAGTCTGCAGCTCACGGACTGCTCTCGCCATGCGCTCCCCGGCCGCCGCATCGTCTTCATAGCCAATTTCAGCCATGACCGCACCCAGAGTTTCCCCGATCTTCCTGGAGTTGGAAATTCTTCGGTAGATACCTTCCAGTTCCTCTTCCTCCCCGCTTTTTAAGGACGCCGCTTCTATCTCATTGATCTCAAATCTGGTAAAATCCAGTTCCCGCAGCCGTTTTTCCTCATCCATGGTGAATCCAGACAGCTTTTCCCTGCATTCCACATAGGCCTGATAATGAACCTGGATCTCTTTTTTCAGTTGTGCGATATGGGGTTTTGCAAAAGCATCCAGAATCTCCAGATGTTTGGATTTGTATAAGAGAGACTGATGCTCATGCTGCCCATGAATATCAATCAAAAGACTGGTAACCTGTTTGATTTTTGAAGCGGTGACGGTCTCATCGTTAATTTTGCTGATGCTGCGGCCATTCATGATCTTTTTGGTCAGTATCAGCATGTTATCCTCCGGAATGATATCCATGGCCTTAAGAGCCATAAGCTTATCCTTATCCTCCACGGTAAATATCAGTTCAATATAAGCATATTCAGCGCCGCGGCGGATAATCCCCGCGGGGACTTTGCCCCCCAGGGCGATATTGACCGAATCGATAATGATGGATTTTCCCGCGCCGGTCTCACCGGTCAGTATGTTGAGTCCCGGCTCAAAGGCCACATCGATCTCATCAATCAGAGCAAAATTTTTTACGTGCAGATTCGTAAGCAAACACTCACCCCCACTCCTTACTTTGTCACAAGTTTCCTGATCTTATCCATCAGAAGTATTGTGTCATCCACAGTCCGGACCGCACACATGATCGTATCATCACCGGCAATACATCCGACTATCTCATCGAAATGCAGCGCGTCCAGCGCGGCGGCCACCGCCATAGCCATTCCAGAAACCGTTTTAATCACCAGTATGTTCTGCGCCATATCCATGTTCGCAAATCCGTCCTTTAAGATGCGGACATACTTCTCACCCGGGATGTCGCCGATCTTTTTTAAGACACTGTATTTCTGCCGGCCGTTCTCCCCCGGAATTTTGGATAGCTTCAGCTCCCGTATATCCCTGGATACCGTGGCCTGCGTCACGTTAAACCCTGCCTCGTTGAGCCTGTCGGCCAGTTCCTCCTGGGTCTCAATCTCGTATTTCCCAATCAATTCCACAATTTTGCTGTGCCGTTCGATTTTCATTCTACTCCTCCTAGCGCGCTATTCCGACATTTTATTTCTAAGGGTTTCCAGGAAACTGACTCTGCTCAGTTTACAGATCCGTGTCCGGTAATCGGACCGGTCGATTTCAATCACATCCTTCGGATTTAGCGGCACTTCCTCGCCTCCGTCAAAAGCCGCAAAACACTCCGCCGCCTCTTTCCCCTCCGGTACCACGATTTCCACGGAAATATGGTTTTTTGCCGACAGCACAATGCTCCGGTTATTCAGCGTATGGGGAGAGATCGGCGTGATCAGCACAATATCCGCGTTCGGCTCCACAATGGGTCCGCCCGCGGACAGATTATAAGCGGTGGAACCGGTGGGCGTGGCCACAATGATTCCGTCCGCCGTATACTGGTTTAAATACTCGCCGTTTACATAGATCTTGAACTGAATCACCTTGATGGAACCTCCCCGGGCGATCACGATATCGTTTAGAGCCAGCTCTTCGCCGGCGAATACGCCGCTTTTGAATACTTTGCCCTTTAACATCATCCGATCGTCCAGAAGGTACTGGTCCGCCATCAGCTTATCCAGCGTGGGGCGCACGCCGTCCCTGTCCGTACCGGCCAGATATCCCAGCGTCCCCAGATTGATGCCGATCATCGGTATGGACAGCTTGCCGTAATCCCTGGCCGCCCGTATCATCGTCCCGTCCCCACCCAGCACCACTATGCATTCCGTATTTGTCTGTATTTCCCCGTCCGTCTGTACCCGGCAGCCATGAGTGCGCAGATATGCCGAAATCTCATCGGTCACCTTCAGCTCCGGATCTTTTCCTCTGTTCGTTATTATATAAAAGTATTTCATCTGCGGGCATTCCTCATCCCTGCAGCGCGGCATGGGCCAGCTCCACGATTTCATCCGGAGCCACCGGCGGCTGCACACACGGGTCTTCTTCCTTATTATTCAGGTACAGCAAATATTCAATATTGCCTTCCGGCCCCTTGATCGGGGAAAACTCCAGGTTTTTAACGGAATAGCCGATGGAACAGGCGTATCCGATCACCGCCCGGATCACTTCCAGATGAACCGCCTTATCCCTCACCACGCCCTTCTTGCCGACCTTTTCACGGCCCGCCTCAAACTGCGGCTTGATCAGGCACACCACCTCCCCTTCCGGTTTCAGCAGCGCCTTTACAGGGCCCAGCACTTTGGAAAGGGAGATAAAGGAAACATCAATGGAGGCGAAATCGATCGGACAGTTCACATCCTGCGGGGTCACATAACGGATATTGGTCTTTTCCATGCAGACCACCCGCTCATCCTGCCGCAGTTTCCAGGTCAGCTGGCCTCTGCCCACATCGACAGCATATACCTTCACCGCCCCGTTCTGGAGCATACAGTCCGTAAATCCGCCTGTGGAAGCCCCCACATCCATACAGGTCTTTCCTTCCAGCGTTATGCCGAAGCGATCCACCGCTTTCTCCAGCTTCAGCCCGCCTCTGCTCACGTATTTCAGCGTGTGTCCGCGCACCTCTATGGCTGCCGTCTCCTCAAAGGAGGTGCCCGCCTTATCTTCTTTCTGACCGTCCACATAGACGCATCCGGCCATGATCATCGCCTTGGCTTTCTCTCTGGACTCCGCCAGCTGTTTCTGCACCATAAGCACATCCAGTCGTTCTTTCATCGTTTCCTCATTTCCCCGCAGCTGCCGATGCCGTATCGGATCCGGCATGCCGGCGGATCCGCTCCGCAATGCTTGCGGCATCGATGCCCGCCTCTTTCTTCAGTATCTCCACGTTACCGTGCTCCACATAGGTATCCGGCAGAGATATAGGCAGCACCCGGACCGGATACCCCCGGTCCAGCACATAGCTGCATACCTGTTCACCGTATCCGCCGCTGGCCACATTTTCCTCCATCGTAACCAACAGTCTGTGATCCTCTGCCAGGCTGTCCAGGATCTCTGTATCGATGGGTTTCACAAAACGCACATTGATGACGGAAACATCCCTTCCCTCCGCTTCCAGCATCTCCTTCACTTCCATAGCGGTCTTCACCATGCTTCCCACCGCCAGTAGGACGATCCCGCCGTTTCTTGCGATCACCTCGCTCTTTCCGTATGCGATCGGCGTGCGGATTTCCTTCAGCCCGCTGTATGCCGTTCCTCTGGGATACCGTATGGCCAGCGGGTGGTCAAACTTCATGGCAAATTCAAGGATATCCACCAGCTCATACTTATTCTTCGGAGCGAAAATGCTCATATTGGGGATGCCCGACAGATAGGACAAATCAAAAATCCCCTGATGGGTCTCCCCATCGCTGCCCACGAGCCCGGCTCTGTCCACCGCAAAAATCACCGGCAGATTCTGTATACAGACATCGTGCAGGATCTGATCATACGCCCGCTGCAGAAACGATGAATACACCGCCACCACAGGATGCATCCCCCCCGCCGCCAGGCCGGCCGCAAAGGTCACCGCATGTTCTTCCGCTATGCCCACATCAAAAAACCGGTTCGGGAATTTAACGCTGAACTTTTTTAAGCCGGTGCCGTCCGGCATGGCAGCAGAGATCGCCACCAGATTCTCGTGTCTCTCGGCCAGCTTGCACATGGCAACAGAAAAGATGTCGGTATAGGTTGCCGCTGTTTTGGCCGCTTTGCATTTGCCTGTTTTTATGTCAAAGGGCTCCACGCCGTGGAATTTGGAAGGCTGCATCTCAGCAGGCTTATAGCCCATGCCTTTTTTCGTCACCACATGGACTAAAACCGCGCGGTTTAAGCGCCTGGCCTCCTGCAGGATCCGCATCATGTCCTTTATATTATGTCCGTCCACCGGTCCCAGATAGGTCACGCCGAAGTTTTCAAACAACATACCCGGAATGAACAGCTGCTTGATGCTGCTCTTGGTTCTGACCAGCTGCGTGACCAGCTTTTCCCCGATACCGGGAATCTTTGTCAGCACCTCGGCGAGATTTTCCTTAAATTCATTATAGCCGCTGTCCGTCCTCACCTTGCTTAAATATCTGGAAACACCGCCGATATTCTCCGATATGGACATCTGGTTATCGTTGAGCACAATGATAAAATTGCTCTTTAGTTTCTCGGCATTGTTTAACGCCTCAAAGGCCATACCGCCCGTCAGGGCACCGTCGCCGATCACCGAAATCACGCTGTAATGCTCACCGCGCAGATCTCTGGCTTTGGCAAGCCCCAGTCCGGCTGATATGGATGTGGAGCTGTGGCCCGTATCAAAGGCATCGCAGCTGCTCTCCTTCCGCTTTGGAAAGCCGCTTAAACCGCCGTACTGGCGAAGTTCCTCAAAGCCTTCCTTCCTTCCGGTAAGCAGTTTATGGGTATAGGACTGATGCCCCACATCCCAGACAATTTTATCCTCCGGCAGATCAAACACCAGATGGAGAGCCATCGTCAGCTCTACCACCCCCAGATTGGAGGCCAGATGCCCTCCGGTCATGCTGATCTTGTCGATCAGGAAACGGCGGATCTCTTCTGCCAGACAGCCGTAGTCCGCAGGATCCACCTTTTTTATATCGGACGGCTGATTTATATTTTCAAGAATCATAGCAGCTCCTTGTCTGCGCGCTCCCGCACATTATAGTGTGCTGAACATCATCCGGCCGGCACACTAACTTTCCCTTGTAATCAACGTGATGAAAAGGTTCTCAAGGAACCTGTTTTCCCCGGAAAGCGTATGGAGAAGTTCCACTGCGTGATCCGTATAGCTCTTAACCAGCGCCTTCGACTCTTCCAATCCCACCAGTACCGGATAGGTCGTTTTCTGGTTCTTTTCGTCGCTCATCACCGGCTTGCCGATCACATCCGCGTCCCCGGTCATATCCAATATATCGTCCTGTATCTGGAAGGCCATCCCCACATCCGCTGCAATCTGCTCCGCCGTCTTAAGCTCCTCTTCACCCGCCCCGGCAAGCACTGCTCCGATCATCATGGCCGCCTCCAGCAGCGCGCCCGTCTTCAGCCGGTAGATGAAATCCAGCTTATCCCTCACGATCGGCTTTCCGGTCAGCTCCACATCCACGGTCTGGCCGCCGATCATGCCATATATGCCGGTCTTGTTGGCCAGTATCCTGACCGCTGTGCCCACCCGCATGGGATGTTTAGTTACCCCGAAGGCTTTTGCCGCGGTCTCAAAGGCATAAATCATCAGCGCGTCCCCGGCCAGTATGCCCATATCCTCACCGTACACCGTCCAGGTGGTCTTTCTGCCGCGGCGGTATTCGTCATTGTCCATGGCAGGCAGATCGTCATGGACCAGGGAGGACGAATGAATCATTTCAATCGCCGCCATAAAGGGATAGATCTCTTCCCCGCTGCCGCCGAATAAACGGTAGGTCCCCTCCATAATCATCGGCCTTAAGCGTTTGCCGCCATTTAATACGCTGTAGTTCATGGCCTCAAATATGGTTCTTTGATGGCCCTGCTCCTTTGGCAGATAACCTTTGATTTTCTCCTCTATTTCCGCAGCCCTCTGCTTCATCTGTTCACCGATACTCATTCCCGTACCCAATCCCGCGCTGCAGCGCGTACCGCCGGTATACCGACACCTTTATGTTTCATCATAACAGTGCTTTCAGGCAAAACGTAAACGTGTCAGCACACCGGTTTTAATACCGGATTAAATATACATATTTATCTAACCGGATCTTCATTATTCAGCACAATCAGCTTTTTTTCCACCATATCTATTTTCTCATTACATAGTTTTACCAATTCCATGCCGCGGGTATACAGCGTAAAGGAATCTTCCAGCGGACGGCTGGGCTCCTCGAGCTGTTCCATCACCGCAGTAAGCTCCTGCATGGCCTCTTCTATGCTCATCTCTTTATCCATAATCACTCCTGTTCCCGCGCCGGTGCGCGATGCATCTGCCGTGTCAGGTCAGCTTCACTCTTTTCGAGGACCTGCGCCGCGATCGAACCGTCCGCCAGGCGTATATCCAGCATATCCCCCGGCTCCACACAGCTCACGGAATTCACCGGCAGATGCCGCTCATCCGTCACGAACGCGAAGCCGTCTTTCAGTTTCTTAAGCGGAGACAGCCCATCTAACCTCGCCGCCGTCAGCGCCAGCAAGTGCCTGTACCCCTCAATCCGCCGTTTCATCGTATCCTCCAGGCGGTTCTCCGCATCCATCAGCTGCTGCCGCTTCACATCCAGCTGGTGGCCGGGATCCAGTATCTTAAGCTTTAGCTGGAACTGCAAGGTTCTTGACCTTACTGCACCGATCTGCTGCTCCATCAGGCGTCCCAGCCTCTGCCGGCTCTCATCCAGCTTCATAAGCAGCGCCCGCACATCATATACGGCCAGCTCCGCCGCTGCGGAAGGCGTCGGCGCCCTAAGATCGGCAACATAATCCGCGATAGTCACATCGGTCTCATGTCCCACGGCGGAGATCACGGGCGTTTTGCAGTTGAAAATGGCATAGGCCACCTTTTCCTCATTAAACGCCCACAAATCTTCGATCGAACCTCCGCCCCTTCCCACGATCAGGACATCCATGCCCATGGCGTCCAGCGTGCGGATACCGTTTACAACGCTGGCGGCCGCGCCTTCTCCCTGCACCAGCGCCGGGTAGAGATACAGCTGAACATAAGGATTGCGCCTGGACGAGATATTTATGATATCCTGAACGGCGGCGCCGGTCTGGGCCGTCACAATCCCGACTCTGGACACATAGGCGGGAATCGGCTGCTTATATTCCTTAGCGAACATCCCCATCTCCTGGAGCCTGTCCCGCAGCTCTTCAAAGCGCTGATAGAGGTCTCCGATGCCGTCCAGCACGATGTCACGCGCATAGAGCTGGTATTTGCCGTCCCGCTCATAGACGCTGATGCTGCCGCCCGCAATGATCTTCTGTCCCTCCGCAAGCCTGAATTTCAGCCCGCTTCTGCTGCCGGCGAACATAACGGCGGCAAGCGTCCCGGAAGCATCCTTCAGCGTGAAATAGATGTGGCCGGAGGTGTGGTATTTGCAGTTGGATACCTCGCCCCTCACATAGATGCTGCGCAGTGCGAAATCCTGGGCAAACATATTCTTGATATACGAGTTTACCTGCGCCACCGAATAGACATTTGCCGACATTACGCCTCCTTGACAGTCTTGGCCAGGATGCCGTTGACAAATGACGGTGAATCGTCCCCGCCGAACTTTTTAGCCAGCTCCACAGCCTCGTTGATCGCCACCTTAACCGGTATGCTCTCATCGTAGAGCATCTCATACAGGGCAAGGCGCAATATGGCCAGATCGGCTTTTCCCATGCGCTTTGTCTTCCAGCCTTCGGCCACCTGGTTCAGCCGCTCGTCAAGCTTCGGAACACAGGCGATGATTTTATCCATGCGCGCGGCCAGTTCTTCCTTTTCTTCGCCGATCTCCTCGCACTCGTCCAGATACATCCGTACCTGAGCAGGCAGCTCCTCGGCCGGATAAAATTCCACCGCAAACACCATCTTAAACGTGTGCTCCCGCATCTCTCTTCTTGTCATGCTTGTCCCTCATTTCCGCACAAAACTGTGCGTATCTTTCTGTTTTGTATAGATAAATAACATATTAACCTATTGAATAGAGAAAGAATCCCGCTCGCGGGATTCTCCGCCTGCGGCGGGTCGCTTCAGCGACATCATTCCATTCCGCCGCAGTGCGTTCCTACGCGGAGCGTTTTTTGTTCAATAGGTCGTATTTTCCTATTGAACAAAAAAGGGATGCCATGTGCCGACACCCCTCTTCCATTCAACTATTTCTGTTGTCATCGTGCAGTCAGCTATTGGCAGAATCTATATTGACTCCCGCGATTTTTATATTTACATCCAGTACGGACAGACCCGTCATATTCTCTATCGCCGTCTTCACCCTGTCCTGCACCTTAGTGGATACGGCCGGTATGTTATGGCCGAATTCGATGTTCAGCGACAGATCCACGGACACGGAATCCTCCAGGACCTCCACCTTCACTCCCTTGGACAGATTCTTCATGCCCAGCTTTCCCACCAGCTCGTTGGTAATATTGCCCGCCATGGATGCCACGCCTTCCACTTCTGTGGCGGCCAGCCCTGCGATGATCGCCACAACCTCGTCGGCAATCTTCACCTCACCCACCTTGTCTTTTTCATGGATGGTGTGGATGCTTCTATTTTCAAAATCATTGGACACGATCGCTACCTCCTAAATTTCATTCCGGCGCCTGCCGCCGGAGAATTACCTGTATTATACCAAACAAAGCCGGTATTTGCAACAAAAAATAGCGTGCGGTTATTGATAAGCGATAAAACGGCGTTACTGTTACAATGTCACAAATATTTCTGCTAAAATATTTATTTTCCCATATTGTTTTTTTGGGAATTAGCGTTTAAACTATAAGGTAAACTAGGCTGATTCTGCAAACCGGGCTGTTCCCGGCTGCGGAGCATAAACGCCGCAATGTTATTCGGCGGCGCGGCAGCCTGAAATAAAAATATGCGAGGGAAAACATGAGAAGAGATGATATTCACAAAGTACTGATAATCGGCTCCGGTCCGATTATCATCGGTCAGGCATGCGAATTTGACTATTCCGGTACGCAGGCATGTAAGGCTCTAAAAAAACTCGGCTACGAAATCGTACTTGTAAACTCTAACCCGGCCACGATTATGACCGATCCTGAAACAGCTGATGTCACTTACATCGAACCGCTCAATTGTGATAGACTGACACAGATCATCGAAAAGGAACGCCCTGACGCGCTGCTGCCGAACCTCGGCGGACAGTCCGGCCTGAATCTGTGTTCAGAGCTGGCGGCAGCAGGAGTATTGGACAAATACAACGTGAAAGTCATCGGAGTGCAGGTGGATGCCATCGAACGCGGCGAAGACCGGATCGAGTTTAAAAACACGATGAACAGCCTTGGCATTGAAATGGCCCGCAGCGAAGTGGCCTATACCGTGGATGAGGCTCTGGCCATCGCAGATAAGCTGGGATATCCTGTGGTCTTAAGGCCCGCTTACACCATGGGAGGCGCCGGCGGCGGCCTCGTCTACAATGTGGAGGAATTAAAGACCGTTTGCGCCCGCGGCCTTCAGGCCAGCCTTGTGGGACAGGTTCTTGTTGAGGAATCCATACTGGGCTGGGAGGAGCTGGAACTGGAAGTGGTGCGGGATTCCAAGAACAATATGATCACCGTCTGCTTCATTGAGAACATCGATCCTCTGGGCGTGCATACCGGCGATTCCTTCTGTTCCGCCCCCATGCTGACCATATCCGAGGAAACGCAGAAGCGTCTGCAAGAGCAGGCTTATAAGATTGTAGAAGCCATCGAAGTGATCGGCGGCACCAACGTGCAGTTCGCCCATGATCCCATAAGCGACCGCATCCTGGTCATCGAGATCAACCCCAGGACCTCCCGTTCCTCCGCTCTGGCCTCCAAGGCTACCGGATTCCCCATCGCGCTGGTATCGGCGATGCTGGCCAGCGGCCTGACTCTGGATGAGATCCCCTGCGGCAAATACGGCACGCTGGACAAATACGTTCCGGACGGCGATTATGTGGTGATCAAGTTCGCCCGCTGGGCATTTGAGAAATTCAAAGGCGCTGAGGACAAGCTTGGCACGCAGATGCGCGCCGTGGGCGAAGTCATGAGCATCGGAAAGACCTATAAAGAAGCGTTCCAGAAAGCCATCCGCAGCCTTGAGACCGGCCGTCACGGCCTCGGCGGAGCCAAAGATCTCGCCTCCAAGTCCAAAAAAGAGCTGCTGAATATGCTGCATGTTCCGACCAGCGAGCGCCAGTTCATCATGTATGAAGCCTTAAGAAAGGGCGCAACTGTTGAGGAGCTGTATCAGCTGACCAAAATCAAACACTATTTCATCAACCAGATGAAGGAGCTTGTGGAGGAGGAAGAGGCGTTAAAGCAGTACAAAGGCAGTGTTCCTCCGACAGACGCGCTTAGATCCGCCAAGCTGGACGGATTCTCCGATAAATATTTGAGCCTTCTTCTGGATGTGACAGAGGATGAGATCCGCGATGCCAGAACGGCGGCCGGAATCACGGAAGCGTGGGAGGGCGTACACGTGAGCGGCACAGAAAACTCCGCTTACTATTACTCCAGCTACCACATTGAAGATAAGAGCCCTGTGAACACGGACAAACCCAAGATCATGATCTTAGGCGGCGGTCCCAACCGGATCGGCCAGGGTATAGAATTCGATTACTGCTGCGTGCATGCCGCAATCGCGTTGAAGGAGCTCGGTTTTGAGACTATCATCGTAAACTGCAATCCTGAGACGGTATCCACTGATTACGATACTTCGGATAAGCTGTATTTTGAGCCTCTGACTCTGGAAGATGTGTTAAGCATCCATGAGAAGGAAAAACCAATCGGGGTCATCGCACAGTTCGGCGGCCAGACACCTTTAAATCTGGCATCCTCACTAAAGAAGGCTGGCGTCAACATCCTGGGGACCACCCCGGAAACTATCGATATGGCTGAGGACCGCGATCTGTTCCGCGCCATGATGGAGAAGCTTGACATTCCGATGCCGGAATCCGGCATGGCGGTCACCGCGGAGGATGCGCTGGAAATTGCCAACCGCATCGGCTATCCGGTTATGGTGCGCCCGTCTTATGTCTTAGGCGGCCGCGGCATGGAAGTCGTATACGATGACGAGAGCATGGCCTATTATATGAACGCCGCTGTAGGCGTTACGCCCGACCGGCCGATCCTGATCGACCGCTTCCTGCATCACGCTACCGAATGTGAAGCCGATGCGATCAGCGACGGCGAGAATGTATTCGTTCCTTCCGTCATGGAGCATATCGAGCTGGCTGGCGTGCATTCCGGAGATTCCGCCTGCATCCTGCCGCCCAAGAACCTGACGGAGGATCAGATCGCAACCATTAAGGACTATACGAAGAAAATCGCCAAGGAAATGCATGTGGTAGGGCTGATGAATATGCAGTATGCCATCGAGGACGGTCGTGTGTATGTGCTGGAAGCCAATCCGAGAGCTTCCAGGACCGTACCGCTGGTATCCAAGGTCTGCAACATCAAGATGGTGAAGCTGGCCACCGATATCATGACCGGCCATATCACCGGAAGACCTTCACCGATCCCGCAGCTTAAGGAAAAGAAATTCGCACACTACGGGGTGAAGGAAGCGGTATTCCCGTTCAATATGTTCCCGGAAGTGGATCCGCTCCTCGGACCGGAAATGCGTTCCACCGGAGAAGTGCTCGGCATCTCGGCGCACTTCGGCGAAGCGTTCTTTAAAGCGGAAGAGGCGACACAGACCAAGCTTCCGCTTTCCGGCACCGTGCTGATCAGCGTAAGCGACCGCGACAAACCGGAAGTTGTGGAGGTTGCCCAGGGCTTCCATGAGTGCGGATTTAACATTCTGGCGACCGGCAGGACCTATGAGATGATCGTGAACGCGGGCATACCTGCGGTGAAGATTGCCAAGATCAACGAGGGCCGTCCGAACATTCTGGATGAACTGACCAATAAGAAGATCGATATCGTTGTCAACACTCCGATCGGCAAGAAAGGCGCTGTGGATGACAGCTATATCCGCAAATCCGCTATCAAGGGCAAAATTCCTTATATGACCACCATGGCAGCTGCAAAAGCCACCGTGGAAGGCATCCGCGCCGCAAAGGCGTGCGGAACGCTGCCGGTGAAATCCCTTCAGGAATTCCATCGGGAGATCACCGAATAATCTGAATTGAATGATAAGGCCCGGTTTCATGGACGTTTCCGCGCATGAAACCGGGCCTGTTTTTATTTCTGGAACTCATTCTTTCGGCATTAAGGAAATCACTATGTATTCGGCCGGAACTTCCGTTTTGCGCTTCACAATATCTTCAATCTGTGCTCTCTGCGCATCGGTGATTTCTGTCATTCCGATCACCACATCCACGCTGTTATCATTGATGCTCACCACCGTATTTTCAAAGCCCTTCGTGGACAGCAGCGTCTCTGTGGCATTTTCTTTTTCAGCATATTCCGTCATCTTCACCATATTGTCAATGGCTGTCTGCTTCTGCTCGTCGCTGATGTTGGTATTGTTGATGATCTCAAGCAGTGTTTCCTTATTCTTGGTGCGGACCTGCTCCCGGTTCAGCTGGATCTCAGCCATGAAGTCGATCACAGAGGTATTGTTGCTGCCGGTGAGTACGGCTTCTCCAGGCTGCCCGTTTGTTTCATCCGTGGCCGGATCTCCTGCATTGGCATCCTGCAGCGCCTTGTTCTCCGCCAGGATATCCTCATCGGAAATATCCATCAGCCCTGTATTCTCGTCAATCACATTATCCGTCCCTGCATTCAGCAGGTCCTTATTGGCTCCGGTGTACGTCAAATATCCTGCCACGGCAATCATCACTGCCAGTACGGTAAGAACAATTTGATTCTTCTTCAACATTTTTTTCACTGAAACGTTCCTCCTTATGAATCTGTTGACGCTCTCTTTAATACTTTTATTTTATGTGTGGGGACCGGAAATAATGCTTGTACGGCCTCATAGATTTCATTTTTTACCGTAGGCTTATCTCCGCCGTCCGCCACGATGATGACTCCCTCTACTTCCGGCATGATCTGTTTGATCACGTACGGGCTGCTGCCGCTGCCGTTATCCGTCACAAGGGAGTCGCTGTCCTCACTGTATTCATCCACATTGCGGGTCCCACCCTGGCTGTCGGTCTCAGACGTATGATTGCTGGTGACCGACTTATCGGTCTGCACCACCGATTCCTCGGTGGATTTTAAAGTGATCATCACCTCCACCTGCCCCACGCCGTCCACATAGGAGAGAGCCTTCTTAAGCCTGGCCTCCATCTGTTTTTCATAGCTGGTGTTCTGATCATAGCCGCTCACGGATGCTGTGGTTTCCGGCATAACATCCTTTCCGGAATTCTGTCCCGGCAGCGACAGTACGATGATGACGATTCCGGCAGCCAGTATGATGAGCAGTTTATCCAATCCGATATTTTTGAGGTTTAACTTTTTCTTTTCCATGCGCTTACTCCTGCAATACGACTGTGACCTGTTCCTCCGATATGCTGTAAAAATCCATGATATCCTGCCGCACCTGTTCTAAAACCGGATGCTTTGATGTGTCATCCGCCTGCTTTTCATTCCCGATCCGTATTTCATCCACAGTGATCTGCTGATTTCCCAGCCGCTTATAGGTGACAGCCGCCCGAATGCCTGTGATGCTGCCAAACCCGGCGCTCTCTGCATCCTCCTCCAGCATCACATCACAGGAAGCCAGATACAGATCGCGTTTCGCCGCCATGGCTTCAATGTTGTTTTCCACCATGGTTTCGTATTCCTTTAACACATCTTTATACCTCTGCTCGTCCGCTTCCTTAAGCCGTACGGAAAAATCGGAGGCCTCCTGCCTGTAAGTGAAGCTCTGGAAATAATATTCCAGCTTTTCATCCAGATGGAAAAATCCTGTAAGCGGCGAAAGGACCAGCAGCACCAGTATGATGCTGGTGAAATACTTCATATATTTATGGTACTCTTTGCTCGGGAGGAGCTGGTAAATCACGCCCACCCCGATGATATAAAACACAATGTTTCTGACCCACTGGTTGACTGCATCCACAGCACACCTCACCCCCTATCCGGCATAAAACATCGCATTGGTGGACACACAGACCACCGCAACGGTGATAATAAACAGCAGCGCCACATGAAAGATCACCTTTAAAAGCATCATCACACCGTCCGCCACTCCGGAAACGCTCTCCGTGATCCTTTTATCGGAAACCGGCTGCACCACAGCAGCCGCGCCGTGATACAGCAGCGACAGCACGGTCAGCTTGAGCACAGGCATCGCGCACAGTATGACGAGGATGATTAACGCAGCCACTCCGATCCCGTTTTTGATCAGGATGCCGGATCCTAAAACAACCTCTGTCACCGCATCAGCCCCCGATCCGATCCCCGGTATCACGCTGATCACCTTGCGAACTGCCGAAGTTTTCACCGTGTCCACCAAAGGCAGGATCATTCCCTGGATCAGGTTCATGCCGATCACCAGCCCCAGCATTGTCTTCATGATCCATTCCACCGCTGTCTTCAAAAGTCCTGCCAGCTTGGACAGATAATCTTCCTTTGATATGTGGTTCACCAGCATCAGTATCACATACACCTCAATGAGCGGCAGCACAATCCTAAGGAATACCCACTCCACCCCTGATATCGCAAACAGCGTGAACTGATAAAAGCTTAGGGACGCCGCGCCTCCTCCCGCGTAGGATACCGCCAGGAAGAACGTGGGCAGCAGCGCCATCATGAAGGAGAGCAGATTGCTGACGAACCCCTTTGCGATCCCCGCCGCCACCACAAAAGCGCCGGCCAGTATGGTGATCATCAGCAGATAGGTGATATAAAATCCGGTCTCCGATACCTGGCTGTTTTTAAAAACAGAGGCGATTGTTGTGAAAAAGGTACCGAATGCGGCGATTACCACCACCTTCAGAATATTGGATTTATTATCCCTGATCTCCCCAAACAAAAGATCCATGCAGTAGCTGCCGATTTTTCCCGGGATCTCGCCGATCTCACCGTTAACAACATCCTCAACCAGCTCCGAAAAGGAAATGCGCTCCGATCCGGAATCCGTCAATATCTCCTGGATCTCTGAAAAATCATAGTCCTCCACTTCGGCTGCCCGCGCCCTGTGGGGGCATAAAAATGCCAGAAACAGAACCGTTATCCATACAGCTTTCCACCGTATCCGCACACGCATCACCTTCTATCTCTTTCATGTTCCCGCCCTATCAGCCCAGCAGGCTGCTGACAGTTTCCAGCAGGGCGACCACGATGGGCATCCCCACCGCCAGTATCAAAAGTTTTCCGAAGATCTCAATCTGGCTCCCGATGGACTGATATCCGGCATCCCTGCAGATGCCCGCCGAGAATTCAGCCACATAGGTGATGCCGATCATCTTCACCATGGCCGCCAGATAGGTGGGGTTGATATTTATATAGCTCTGGATCTGCGAAAGCATACCGATGATGTCATCCAGCTTGACCAATGTATAGGAAAACAGAAAAAATCCCGCGGCAAAGGTTAAGTAGGTGCCGAATTCCGGTTTCACCGATTTCAACTGTATGGCAAACACCACCACCACAATGCCCAGCACGGCTACAGATATAATTCCCATCGCCACTCCCCGCTTCTAAAGTGAGAACAGTTTCTGAATCGTCTGAAACAGCTCATATATGTAGGGCACCAGCCAATACAGCACCAGCAGAAGACCCGCAAGGCTGGTCAGAAATGCATGCTCTTCTCTTCCGCTGTGTTTCAGTACCTGGCACAGCACCGATACCAGGATGCCGACGGCAGCTATCTTGAATATTAAATTTACACTCATCTGTGTTCCTCCCACTACTGTTATCAACCGTGAGGTCGATGCGCTTCGCACGCTTTTGGCGCGCTTTCGTCTACAGCATTACGATTGTAATTAATATGCCGCCCATCACACCCAGATACTGGTACAGCTTTTTCTTTTTGCCGTTCTCTTCATTCAGCTGCGCCAGTTTGATCTCCAGCTGTTCCAGATACAGTTTGATTGTTCCCAGCTGCATGGCCGCATCCAGATATCCCAGATGCTCACCCAGAGCGCACAGTTCCTGCCGGTCCGTGGACGCCAGGGCAGTCCGCTTTAACTGCTTGTCTACCTGCTCTTTCCAGATCTGTGCAAAAGGCTGGCCCGACAGCTCGCCAAGCCTTTCGGACATGCCGGACATAAACCCTTTCCAAGGCTCCTCCACCCGCGCCGCGATGGATGCAAATGCCTCTTCAAAAGTGGAATTGGCATACTGGATCTCCCCCATCAGCATTGCCAGTATCTTTTTGATCATATATAAATCCTTCACGCGGTCCTGAAGCTTCTGTGCACACTGAAAGCCGATACAGCCGGTGGAAAAGATGACAAATACCGCCCCCAACAGTTTAAATCCCATAGATCTTCTTTCCTTTCCCATCAAATATCTGCGCCTTGCCCTGGTCCGGCAGAATCAGGCGTTCAAAGCACCCCGAATCCAAAAGCTGCCTCACCGCCGGCTTTGTCCGCAGCTCCTCCACCGTGCTGCCGTGGACCGTGGCAAGCATCCGGCAGCCGCAGTGTATGGCATATTCGATGGCCTCCATATCCTCTCTGCTTCCGATCTCGTCCACCGCGATCACCTCCGGAGACATGCTTCGGATCAGCATCATCATACCCACCGCCTTCGGACAGCAGTCCAGTATATCGGTGCGCATGCCCAGATCGTTCTGCGGGATGCCCAGATAACAGGCGCCCAGTTCGGACCGTTCATCCACCACCCCCACGTTTTTTCCCGGCGCATAACGGTTACCGTCCGAGATCAGTCGGATCAGATCCCGCAGGATCGTCGTCTTGCCGCCTCTGGGAGGAGAAAATAAAAGCGTATGCCTCATCTGCTGCCCGTCGTAGAGATACGGAAGCAGAGGTTCCGCGCAGCCCTTGATTTCGTGGGATAACCTTATATTGAGAAAAGATATGCTTTTCATCGTACGAATATTCATGCCGTCCGCCACTATTTTTCCTGCCAGCCCCACCCTGTGTCCGCCCTGGATTGTGAGGAAACCCTGGCGGATCTCATCCTCAAAGGCATACATGGAATAACTGCTTAAATACTCCATCGTATCCTTCAAGTGGGACTTTGTTACGGTGAATGCCTCCTCCGGCCTGTCCACCGTCCGCCCGCCCTCTCCCACCATATACTCCCGGTTCTGGCAGACGAGAATCAACGGCCGTCCGCATCTTAGCCGGATTTCCTGCAGTTTGTCCGCATTCAGGGGAAGGGATTCCAGAAGCCGCCTTATATCTTGGGGAAATATCTTCATCACATTGCTGATCTGTTCCATCTTGTCCACCTCTTTAAAACACTATATGCGCGGGGAAGGGAAAAAATAACTGCGGTTTGTAAGGGAGCAGAGTATAGTCACCATTGGGACGTGCTCTATTGATCTGGAATTTCCCGACACCTTTTTGTACGGCGATTATCCGGAGGACCGGGAGGGCATTCTGGATATAAGAGTGCATCTGAATTATCAGAGGAAAATCAAATTTGATCTCGAATACTCTTCACAGTTTTCTATCCGCAACTGCTACAAAAGAAAGGATGGCCGGCAGCTAAGCCAGGTCATCCTCTTTTACATTCTCATATTCTAAGGCTGTACCGGTTCAAACGCATTCTGTATGAAATGATCCGCCAGCGGTATCCACAAATCAAAGTTGGGATGGCCGATTCCGTCCACGATCTTCCATCCGGCATAGCCGTGCGGGTGTCCTGAGAAGGTATGGATCTCCGCCGGTATGCCTCTCTGCACCAAATCAAAATATACCGCATGCAGGTTTTCTATCGCTACTGTATCCCTGCGCCCTACCGCGAAGAAGGTGGGCGGATACACCGTATTTGTGTAATCAAACTTTGTACCCTTATGCCGGGGCCCATATATACATAGCTGCAGATCGGGACCTCCGGGCCAGGCATCCAGTTCATCCGGTTCATACTCGTGAAACCAGTCCTCTACCTTCTGACTGCCCGAGAAATATTCTATGCACTTCTCGATGGCTATGCCGCCATTGGAAAATCCCGCCAGTATGATCTGGTTGGGACGGATGCGGTATCTGTCGGCATGCGCACGCACATAACGGACCGCTCTCGCGGTGTCCGCGCCGCATTCTATCCCGCTCCAGGGGCCATGATTGGGGCGGCTGTTTAGAAGAAAGCACTGATAGCCCCTTTCGTTAAATTCTCTCATGACCTGGTATCCTTCATTCAGCGTCCCCATTCCGTGCTCTCCGCCGGCAATGGCCAAAATGGCTCCACGGGGCGTTTCATCCTCCGGCAAAAGCATTTCCAACAGGTATGGTCTGAAATCCGGATCGTGCATATAGCGGTAATCCGAATTATCGCTGTACTTTGTGCATGTCGGTATCTTTCCATCCGGCCACAGATAAATCGGAGACTTTACTTCGTAGCTGCGAATTAGTTCCTCACGAATCTCCACAAACTGCTTCTGCATCTGTTCCCTTCTGTCTCTGTCCCCGCACTCCCGGATGGCATAAGCCAGCCGTGCCATCTTAGAAAGCCTGTCCGGCGGATAATCCACAGGGTTTTCAAACAGAGGGACAGCCAGATGCTCTTCCTTTAAAAAATCCATGCTCTCATCCAGTATTTCCATCAGTAAAATCTCCGCGATTCTTCTGCCGCCGGCCTCGTTAGGATGAACGCCGTCCCCGAAATGCATGCCATCCTGCATGGAGTGGATATCCTCCGGCTTTCGCATGGCCTCATCCAGATCAATCAGCCGGTCGGCTTTCTTCTGGCCGCGGATCCTTTCGTTAAAATCCTGCCTGATCTTCTCCGCGGCCTCACTCCAGGGAGCATCGGCCAGACCAAAGGGCATTACGGTGCTGACATAGATTTTACTGCCCTTTGCATGGGCCAGATCAATGACGGAGGAAAGGCCCTGCCACAGCATCTCCCCGTCAGGTGCACTCTCTTCGCCAAACGCAAAACTGTGGGTGCAGTCATTGACGCCCTCCATGCAGAACACAAGATCCGGCACGGTATCCCCAAAGATATCTTTTTCTATACGGTTTACGCCCGCCGCGCCAAAGAGCCTGCCCTGTCCCGGCATGTCCGCAAGAAATGGAGCATTTTTCACCAGACGGTTGCCGCCGATGCCACCGTTTATCACCGTGATTTTTCCGGGCAGCCTGCGGTAGAGCCGCAGCGTCAGAGGATCGCTGTAATAAGACATATGCGTGATGGAATCGCCAAACAGAGCGACTGTACATACCTCTGCATCGGTGTAAACCGCCACCTCACAAAAGCCTGTCAGCGCCTGGTTCTGATGAATATCACCCGCCAGAAGGGGCAGCAGGTCCCCGCTGACGCAGCTTTCTCCATCACCTTTTGGCACATGCCCTTTCAGGAAGCCGCTTTGCCATGTCCCGGCCGCCCAGGTAACACACACCGTTTTTACGGATGTCTTTTCCTTAAAATAGATCCGGACTTCAAAATCCTCCAATTCCCGCACGTGGACTTTTATCTCATCGCTGAAGAATTCCTCATTGGGATTTAAAAAAATCCGTTTCTGTCCGTTCAGAGTCACGCACTGCTCCCAGTCCGTTAGATTGGTCAGCCGGTTTTTCCCTGCAATGGTCACCTCTTCCATGACCATCGCCTCCTCATTCCCCACATTTGTAAACTTCAGCTTCACCCGGTCTCCGGCCAGATTATTACGAATCACCGATTTCTGCGTCACATTCTCCAATACGCCCAGCTCAGTCCCGTAAGTGACGGGCACATAGCTCCATGCTAATTTCCATTCTTCCATCTCTTTATTCCTCCAGCATCCATTGTATGGCCGGCTCCAGATATTCCCGCCAGAAAGTCCAATCATGGACTCCCGCACTCTCATAATAGCACACAGGAATCCCCCGGCCAATTAAGAAATCTCTAAAATTCCGGTTGGGTTCAATCAGAAAGTCCTCCGTGCCGCAGGCCATAAAGATCCCCGGAAGCTTCGTTCCCTGCTCCTGCAGCTTTCTCACCAGCACCTTGGGGTTGATATCACTTTTTTCCGCATTTTTAAGATCGCCAAAAGTTTCCGTATAGTAATCGTAATCCGCCATGGGATTCTCATCCTCCGGCGTCATATGCCCAAGCTGCTCCACGATGAGCGCCGATGACAGCCCCACGGCCTTTCCATAGGTAAGAGGATATTTAAACGCCGTATGAAGCGCGCCGTAGCCTCCCATGGAAAGACCTGCGATATACGTGTCCTCCGCTCTCTTGGACAGATCGAAGGTTTCCCGCACATAACCGATCAGTTCCTCACCTACATAGGTCTCATAGGCTCTTCCGGTCCCTCTGCCATTCAGATAAAAGGCGTTTTCCCCGGACGGCATAACGACCGCCAGATTATATTTGAGGGACAGCTCCTGTATGGGGCTCCCATACAGCCAGTCGCCCGCGCTTCCGGAATAGCCGTGGAGCAGCATCAGGGTCTTGGGCGGACGGCCGTAGCAGGGATTTACTTTCTCCCATTCCTTAGGCGTATCGTTGGGTATCAATGCGTAAAAATCCGCGCTTCTCGCCAATGCGGCGGAATGATAATTGATTTGAAACAATGCCATATCTCTTCTCCTTGCGTAACTGTTTGTAATAATTCCGGCGTGTTGGACATACGCGTCCTGTTATGCCGCCGATATCTTCTTGATCCACTTGCCGCTTCTTAGCCGCAGCACACACCAGACAGCCTTGGCGATCTGATCGATCTTTAAAAAAGTATAAATCCAAAACGGCGGCAGCTGCAATACAAAACCAGCCGTCATCCCCAGCGGTATGGAGAGCATCCAGAGGAAGATATTGTCTGTCAGCATCAGCATCCTGGTGTCCCCGCCGCCCCTTAAAGTGCCTTTGGTCATAATGCTGTTTGACGCCTGGAACAGCACAATGATGCTGATCGCCGCCATCAGCTGTCTCGCAATCTGCGCGGTATTCTCCGATACATGGTACGCGCAGATCATGGGATCGCTGATGACCAGAATGATGAAAGCCGCCACGGCGCCGAACGCGATTCCCAGCCCCAGCAGCGCATACCCCTGCTTCTGTGCTTTCTCCCTGCTGCCCTCCCCCAGGGCGTATCCTGTCACAATTGCTGCCGCCTGCGCCATCCCCTGAGTGACCACGGAGCTTAGCTGCTGTGTCATGGTGGTCACCGCATTGGCCGCAACAAAGTTCTCTCCCAGCCTTCCGATCACCATGGCCACCGTGTTGTTTCCCAGCGTAAAGATGATATCGCTGACCAGCACCGGCAGGCTGATGCGCATATATTCCCGCCACAGCGCTCCTGTTTTCATAAAGATGTGCCGCAGCCGAAAGCCGATTACTTTGTCACGGAAAAACAGATATCCGCAGATCACTGTAAACTCGAAGCCTCTGGCGATCAGCGTCCCGACAGCGGCTCCGGCTACCCCCATCCTGGGCGCGCCAAGCTTTCCGAAGATAAAGATATAATTGGCCGTCACATTGATAAAAAATGCGCCGATCGAGGTATAAAGCGGTATCTTTACCTTACCCGCCGATCTCAAAACAATTGTGCAGGTCAGAGACAGCCCCAACAGAAAATAGGTGATCACGGACCATTCCAGATAGATCACCCCCTGCCCGATGATTTTGCTGTCGGGAGTGTAGATGCGCATAATGGCGCCTGGAATAAGGAGCGTTGCCAGACAAAACAGAGCGGCAATGCCCGTACACAGACGAATCATGATAGCCATGGTCTTGCGGATCGCTATGGGTTCCTTCATCCCGTAATAGCGGGATACCAGCACGGAAGCTCCCATGCCGATCCCCATACAGCATCCCTGAAAGATCATGATAAACTGATTTGCCAGCGAGACCGCCGAAAGCTCCGTCTCTCCCAGCGTGCTGATCATGACGGTATCCATCATATTCACGCCCGTGGTGATCAGGCTCTGCAGTGCGATGGGGATGGCAATGCCTGCCACCATTTTGTAAAATGCAGGGTCTTTTATATACAGCTTGCTGAAAATGTTTTTAATTTTTATGTCTCTCACCTCTGTTTTTAAATATCCGTACCGCAAACCGCAGTGATCCTTTTACCTGTCAAATATCTGCTGCTGTACAAAGCTTACCCTTCCGTCAGGCCCAATGCCCTGCACGGTGAAACCCGCATCCGACAGATCCGCCGTTAGCTCTGCCCTGTATCCTTCCCTGCTCCAGCACATCCAAATTCCGCTGTTCTGATGCTTTACTGTAAATTCACTGTTAAATCCGAAGGCAGGAAACGTATTGCGAAACCGCAGAAGCCGGATCTGCTCCTGTACGACCGGAAGAGCCATGCGCGCTTCGATCTGCTCTAGCGGCAGATTGGTCCGGTTGATCTCCTTGTGTCCGCCTGCCCCGGCTTTCTTAACGGCCTCATAGTCGTTGCTGCCGGCAAACAAGTCCAGATACCATACCTGGGGTTTTCCCGGCATGAACAGCTGCAGGGCCCTGGCAAGCACCATCCGCCCATCGTCTTCTCCCAGGGCGCTGTAGTAGGTGGCGTTTACCTGGTAGTACATGTTTTTCTGACCGTGCAGGTTCTTCACATAACCGCCCCTGGATACCACGATATCGATCAGCCTCGATATTTCCTCATCTGTCAGCATCCCCTTTAAATCCAGCAGTGGAATGCCGTCGTGACAGCCCAGCATATTCACCACACGGATCCCGCTGTCCGTAAGTTCCCTGGCCCAGGCCGCCAGCCTGCCGCCGTCCTTTCGCTCGAAGGCATCGATGATCAGACCCGGCAGGAAAAAGTCATAAGTCATATAACCCTTTTTCGCCAGCAGCTCATAGATCTTCTCCCCATAGCCCGCGTGAATTTCGGGCAACAGCATCAAACCGTATTGATCCGCCAGCCGGCGCACCCGTTCCAGCAGATCCCATGTGCCCGGATCATTGAGGAAATTTTTTTCTCCAGGCTCCTTTGGAGCATAGGCGAAGGCGTCAAGCCGCACAATACCTGCCCCATATCCGGCCAGCGTCTCCAGTGTCCTGTCATAATACTCCCACACAAGCGGCGACCGGATATTCAGGTCCATCTGTCCCAGATATCTGCGGCCGGCTTCCAGATACTCCGTCAGCGCCTCTCTTCTGCCTTCATATCTGCCCAGTTCAAGCTCCGAAGGCTTCCTTCCTTCATCCAGCTGTACATTTACCAGCCCGGCCAGCTGTTCTGCGGCTTTGTACTGCATCCCCAGCGCACTCATCAGATCCTGCGCCCCAGGCCGGGGATAGCGCACTTCCTGGTAAAAAGTGTTCCAATAGGGAACGCTGCCGCCGTCCGGCATCCGTACCATCAGGATCGGCAGGCCCGGCTTGCGGAAAAACATGTGTTGAATCAGATCCGGATCCGGCTGTATGTATCCCTCCTCCGTCATCTCCCCATGATTTTCCCAGAACTTGTTCCAGTTGATAAAGAAGTCCTTATAGACGGAATTCTCACCGTTTTTCAGAATATCCTGAAACTGCGGGGAGAGCACGGAAGCGTGGTTTAAAACAAAGTCCAGCTTCAGGTCGATTCCCAGACTTTTAAGTTCTTCCAGATCTCCGCCCTCTGCAAAAAGCTCATTTAATCCGTAATCAATTACGGAAAACCCTCTGTCCAGATCTGTGTTAAATATGCTGGGAAGAATATAAAAGGACTGGAACACATCCTTTAATTCCGGCCTCTTCAGAAATGTGATCATATCCTTCAGCGTACCGCCTACGCTGTCCGGATAGGCATTCAGCATCGGCCCGTTGTCATTTGCGCGCATCCTGTCACCCCTCTTTCATCTGTTCCTGATAAGCGGCATAGCTTAACAGCTCCCCGCTCTTGGATAATATGACGGCCGCCTTATGGGCCTCACTCTCTAAAAGCTTCTGCTCAATCTCCAGCACCATCGTGGTGAAGGGGCTGTCCGCGGCGCCGTCCCTGTTTCGTGCCTTTCTGTGAGCCAGTGTCTCCTGCGGCGTGCTGTTTAGCAGGATCGGAAGGTCCACCCCCCGATAACGCCCGCTATTTCCGTGGGTCCACTCGATGATCAGGATGTTGATCCCTGAAAAATCCACCTGTTCATACCAGAGCTCATCCTCCGCCCTTCCCATCCGCTTCAGCCAGATCCGGTCCTCTCCTGACTTAAACGCCGTAACAACCGCTTCCAGATCCTCAAATCCCAGTTCCCTGTCCGTTCCAAGGTAGCCCGCAAGCCCTTTTCTGCCTGCCTCCAGATAGGAAGTAAACCACGGATATTCCTTAGCGTGGTCTGCATTGGCGTCATCGTCCGCCCGCTGCCACTGCCGGATCCGTTCCAAACGCTCCATGCTGTAATCTCCGGCAGCCACCATACCCTTCAGCGCGGACTCCCGAAAAATTCTAAGCCGCTCGGCATCATTGTATTTTGGAATCCGATGGGGATAATTATCGCCTGAGAGCGTGTAACTGCCGATCCCCAAACAACAGAAGTACCAGGACAGCAGGGAAGCGATCTCCGATTTGCCCACGCCGGAGCCCCCGCATACGCACACCACCACCCTCTCCCAGGGATTTATTTCCATTACCGGGATCAATTTTTTTAACAGCACCGGAAAAATCGTACCGGCCTTTTTTATATGGCTCTCTGTAATCCGCACCTTGTCCCCGGGCATATCGCCGTGGGGGATATTCTCCGGCACCTCCGGAGCCATCCAGCTCTCATATCCTTTCAGTTTCTCCGCAATCATACTTCCATTCCTCCTGAATCTGACATTTCTCGCCAAACGCATCTCTATTTGTGGTAAATACTCTCTTTCGTCTTTGGGTCCCTGGAAAAATGCCCGAAAAAAGCATACATCTGGCGGATCATCTCCGGCGTAGGCCAGTGGGGCATATTCATTTCACACATAATCCGGATGCGCGCGATGCCGTCCTCACTCTTTAAATCGCCGATATAATTGGTGATGCCGTCCGCCACCACGGTCTTTACGCAGTCCGCCGGCAGGGGCAGTCCCAGATGTTTCTCCGCCTCGGAAAGTCCCTCCTCTCCTTTCATTGCAAGCACTTCCTCCAGCACCAGTTCCTTCGCGTGATTCACCCTGGCCCAGGAGTTGATGCCTTCCACAAACTCCTTTACAAAAGGCTCTCCGGTGCGGTAATTTTTGGCGTCATATACGGGAAAGCGCCCGCCGTCCAGATTTCCGGAAGCGGTAAACACCGGCATATATACCCCCATGCCGATGGCACGGGGCGCGCCGTCAAAGGGTTTCTGCGGTTCGGGGCCCACTTCCCTTTCGCAATAATTATTGCTGATGGGAGCGCCGCAGGGTCCTACCGCCGCGTAGACGTCCGGCCTCTGATTGCCCAGGGTCCCGGACATAAATCCGCCATAGGAGAAACCGGCGGCATAGATCCGGCTCTCGTCCACCGGATAGAGCCGTTTCGCTTCTTCCAGTATTTCGTCAATGATATCATCCAGCTCCAGAGACGGCGCGATCACGATCCACTCCCTCTTAGCCGCCTCCTGTACGAATCCCCAACCGTCCACGATGCTGATGGGATTAAATCCCCCATGAAGCACCACAACCACCGGATACCGGCGGCCTTTACACGCGGGATCAAAGGCGGACACCGGCACAAATGAATTCCACATCTTATAGCGGTTCTGCACGCCTTCATCGGGGCTGTGGGGATCCTCCCAGCGGTAACCGGTCCTTCTCTCATACTCGGACCAGCTCATGCAGTCGTCCCTGCCATGGGCCTCTTTTACCATGCCCCGCTTTGCCCAGTAGGCCAGTACCTCCGGTGAAAAATCATCGAATTTCTCCAGGATGGGTTCCATCATTTCCTCCAGTGCGTCCAGAAATCCCCCATCCATTAATGCCTGCACATCCACCATGGGATTATAAGTTGTATACAGGTCTCCAACTTTGTCAATTCTTCCGGCGTCGTTCATGACAAACTGCCGCCTCATAATGCGTTCGTATCTGTCCATATGTCCTGCCTCCTCGCCTTAACAGCTGTGCCCGTGCCGAAAGCCATTGTCGTGCTCTCCTCCATCTTTACGCTGTCACCGTCAAAGATGAACACGTATTTGCTCTCCCGGCATGTCTCAATATAACGTACAGTGAGTTCAAACTTCTGAGTAGAAAGCCAGGCGCCGCTCATCAGGGCCTGCATTGCGGCCCCGCCCTTCAGCGTATTTTGGCATCTCCCGCCGTCCAGGGCAACGGCAGCCCGCCCTTCTTCCTCTCCGGCCGCCCAGCAGAGTTCGCAGCGGTCCGGCGCAAACCGGAAGGAAAAGCTCTCCACCGCAGGCGGCAGCGCCATGCCGCCCATCATATGTCCAACACCCACATCCGCCAGATGCCAGACGCCCTCCTCCACCTTCCAGCTTATCCCCTGGATCTTTTCAATCAGTGGGCTGTAGGGGGCGAAGGCCGGATTTGGAAGGGCCAGCCTGCCCATGCGCTTCTTTAAGTGCTTCGCCGCAGCATGATCCTCGCCGGGATCCTCTGCGGGACTGGAATCGACGCGGTCCAAAAACTCCCATATAGTATCCAGCGTCTCCTGCGCCCAATGCGCGCCGGCCGCATTTTCCGTAATCGCGATCAGCATATCCTGCTTTGGCGCCACAATTGTAAACTGACCCATGGCACCGTCCGCACGGTATACGCCCTTAGGCCTGCACATCCAGATCTGATAGCCGTATCCCACAAAATTGTCCTTTGCCGGCGGATTATTCACCTCCTCGGTGGCGGATTCGTTCTGCAGTGTTGTGGCGCGCTCCACATAATCGGGAGCCAGAATCCGTTCGCCGTCCCATATGCCGCCGTCCGCATAGAGCTTCATCAGGCGCAGGTTATCCTCAGTCGTGGCAAAGAGCCCGCCGCCTCCCGCCTCACAGCCGTCCGGCATACAGATCCAAACGTGGTTGTCTGAAAAGATGCCGATCTTATCATACAGCCTGGGCCTTAAATATTCATGCAGCCCCAGTCCGGTTTTTTTCCGGATGATGGCAGCCAGCAGGGAAGAGCCGACGCTGTTGTACATATATGTGGTTCCGGGCGCATGCCTGACCGGCGTATGCAGAAACTCCCGGATCCAGTCCCGGGACGGAGCGGGCATCTCATCCATGCCGCAGCCCATACAGAGCACATGATGAACGGTCAACTGCTGCAGATGTTCCGAAGGATTCTCCGGCGCTTCCTCCGGAAAGATATCGATGATGCGCTCATCCAGTTTCAAAATTCCTTCCGTATATGCAATGCCAACGGCGGTTGCCGCGTAGGTTTTGGAGTGGGACTGCAGTCCGTGGCGGATGCCCGGCGCATAGGGATTCCACCAACCTTCCGCACAGATCTTTCCATGGCGCATAATCATCAGTCCGTGAGGCTCGGTGAATCCGCTCTCCAGGCGGTCAAGCAGCCATTCTATGTCTCCCGAGGCGATTCCCACGCTCTCAGGCGTTACCCGTTCAAATTCTTTTCTTTTCAGCATAAGCAATACTCCTTCCAACCGTTCATTTCTTTTTTCAAAATTGCCTGTTCTTAGACCTCAATGCCGGATGTCCGCTTCCGCCCTGGCCCGTTCCTCTTCCTTTTTTGCTATCTCCTGAAATGCGTCCAGAAGTTCCCGATCAAAGTTTACCCGCACATGGGGAGATCCGTTAAACAGCATGGTCCGCTCCTCGCGGGCATCGCAGCGCGGCCAGGCAGGCAGCCCGTCATGGTTGGGATCTCCGGACTTTGCAAAAGCAATCAGCGCGCCAAACATACACTCTTCCAGCCGATCCGTCACGCCGGGGATATTGGCGGAGGGAACAAGCGCCGTATTGTGGAAAAAGAACGCCAGATCCGCGCAGTGCCATGCAGGTTTTCCCCCTTCCACGGGAAAATCCGCATCAAACAGATAAGAATAGACCGCCCCTCTGCCAAGCGCAGCCCGCTTGGCAATAAATTCGCTGGCATATCTGCGGAACATACCGTCCAAAACCATAAGATCCGCCGGATTTCTGTGCGGATATGCGTTTTCATATAAGGGAAGCAGCCGGCCGGCGGCTTCCCGGCCATAGCGCCCGGTAATCAGCGCCGCGCCGTCCTGCCTGGTCATTTTCCTCTTGTCATAGATAAGGGGCGCAAAAGCGAATTCACCGTATACGGTTCCAACCATCAGCGGGACATCTGCCGTCTCCTCCCTGAAATCCACGTTCATGGGATTTCCCAGATAAGATTTTCCCGGCCTGGGCACGCAGCCCACATATTCCCCGGCCGCTTTCAGCCTGGGAGCCACACGATTATAAGCTTTTGCCAGAAGCTCATAGGGGAGCGTCTCAAGCTCGGATACCTGTTCTTTTGTAAGATTCAGTTCTGCTAGCATCGCCCGCACCAGAGGTCTGCTGTCATTGCTCACACTGCCCATAAGGCCGTCCGGCAGCACTCCGCTGATCACTGCGCCTCTGTGATACAGGCCGTCCGCTTCCGGAGACTGCAGCAGCGTCACTACCTTCCCCCCGCCTCCGCTCTGGCCGAATACGGTAACATTTCCGGGATCCCCCCCAAAGGCGGCAATATTTTTCCGTACCCATTTCAGCGCGGCAATGATATCATTGCCGCCTGCGTTGCCGGAATCCTCGTAGCGCTCCCCATAGGGAGACAGATCCAGATAGCCCAGTATATTGAGCCGGTGATTGACGGATACCACCACCACATCGCCCAACCGGCTCATATTCTCCCCTTCATAGGCCGCCTGCTCGATGGCGGAGCCTGCAGAGTAGCCGCCTCCGTGCAGCCATACCAGAACCGGTCTTTTGGCGCCGTCCGTTCCGGGCGTCCACACATTCAGATTCTGGCAGTGTTCATCCATCAGCCAGTACCGGTGAGGAACCAGCAATTCTCCGACGGGACGCTCCTGATTCAGCAGCGGGCTCACATATCCGTAGCTGGTACAGTCTCTTACGCCCTCCCAGGGGGGCGTATCCTCCGGTTTTTGGAATCGCTGTGCACGGGCATATGGCATGCCCTTAAATACATAAATGCCGTCATACAGATAGCCGCGCACAATCCCCGCAGCCGTCATCACCTGTGTGCGCTCATCGCTCATAAATCTTTTTTCCATAATACGTATTACTCCTTTCATGAAACAGGGAGCCCGTCTCGACAAAGGTCTTGACCGGACTCCCTTAAAGATTTTGCTATCCTTTGACACCGCCTATAACAACGCCCTTGACCAGCTGGCCCTGAATAAACGGAAAGATGATCATCACCGGCAGCACGGCAATCATGGCGATGGCCATGCGCACCCCGACGCTGGGCAGGTCCATGCCCGCCAGATTAGCGCCTTCGGTCAGCGTTGACTGCTGGGTCAAAAGCTGGATGTTATTCATCAGATTATTCAGATATACATTGATGCTGTAGAGCTTTGAGTCGCTGATGTAATACAGGCCGTTGGTCCAGTCGTTCCAATAGGCGATTCCTGCAAACAGCGCTATCGTAATCATAACAGGCTTGGACAGCGGCACCAGAATTTTCGTATAAATTGTCATTTCCGATGCACCGTCCACCCGTGCCGCTTCCAGTATGGAATCCGGAATGCTGGCGGTATAATAATTTCTTACCATGAGTACATTCATTCCGCCCATCAGATAATTGGGCAGCAGCAGCGCCCATATAGTATTTTTAATATGAAAGGTTCTGGTCCAGATGATGTAGGATGCCGTCATACCGCCATTAAAGAGCATGGTGAAGAATATGAGAAAGGCAAACACATTCCGGTACTTAAAATCCTTTCTGGAGAGCGGGTAGCCGAACAGAGAGGTGATGATCACATTTGTCACGGTTCCCACCAGAGTGACGAACACAGAGATCATATATGCCCGAAAAATAGTTTCCCGCTTTGCCCACAGGTACCTGTAGGTGTCGAAGCTCAACGTTTCCGGCCAGAACTTATAACCGTCCCGGATCAGCGCCTGTTCCTCTGTCACAGACGCAGAGAACATCAGCAGAAAAGGGGCGATACAGATTGCGGTAAACAAAAGCAGGATGGCGAGGCAGATGCAGCGGAACCGTGTCTCGGAATTGAATTTTTTATTCATATGTCCTCCTTCCTAGAACAGCGCGCTGTCCGCATCCACTTTCCGCACCACCAGATTGGAGGCCATCACCAGCATAAATCCAAGAACTGCCTGGAATACGCTGGCCGCGGAAGACATGCTCACGTCGTTTCTCTCCATCAATGCCCGGTACACATAGGTATCAATGGTCTGTGTCGTTTCATACAGCACGCCGGAATTCATAGGCACCTGCAGGAACAGGCCGAAATCCGAGTTGAAAATCCTGCCGATGGACATCAGAAGCATCAGTATGATCATGGGTTTGATGATGGGCAGCGTGATTTTAAATACCTGCTGCATCTTGGATGCTCCGTCCAGTTTGGCCGCCTCATACAGCCCCTTGTCTATGCCGGATATGGAGGCGATATAAATGATCGCCCCGTATCCCGCGCCTTTCCAGAAATGCACGATGGTCAGTATAAACGGCCAGTATTTGGACTCTCTGTACCAGCTGATTCCCTCTCCCCCAAGAATCGTATTGTTCACAAATCCGTCCGATCCCAAAAACGCATACACCAGATAGGCCACGATGATGATGGACACCATATTGGGAAAGCAGATGGCAGGCTGGATAAATCTGGCGATCTTCATTTTGCTGATCTCCGTCATCATGACCGCAATGGCCAGCGAAGCCACGAGGCCGCCGAAGATGAATACCAGATTGTAACACAGCGTGTTGCGGATCATGATAAATGCGTCCTTAGTCTTAAAAAGATACTCAAAATTCTGCAGGCCGCACCATTCGCTGGCCAGGATCCCCTTCTGAAAATCCAGGTTTTTAAAGGCAATGGTGATGCCGAACATCGGGAGGTAATTGTTCACTGCCAGATAGACAAGTCCCGGCAGCATCATCAGAATCAGCGGAACATAACTGACTCTCTTTGTTTTTTTCTTTTTTTTAACAGCGCCTGCCATAAGCTTCTGCCCTCTCTTTATTTCCATGCATCCAGCTGGCGCTGCGCCTCCGCTACGATGTCACTCATGCCCGCGCTCTCCAATTCGTCCAGCAGCTTCGGTATATACACATCAGGATCCAGCTCTCCGGTATACAGGCCGCCCTCGTATTGCGCGATCACATTGCTTACCGCCGCGGTCTGAGTCTTGATCTTCTCAATATCCACCGCGAATCCGAACACAGGGCTCTTCTTGGTATTTTTCATATTATCCGCCATGAAGGGGATGTCGGACGCCAGCGTAACGCCTTCCATAGAATACATCTTAAACTGGTTGCCGATAATGCCGCAGGTCAGCGCCGCGGTATAAGGAACCGAATTCATGTCCTTTCCTTCCGGCCATAAGATGGAGCCGTCCCCGGTTCCCGCATCCACCCAGTCGCTGCCTTCCACGCCAAAGATCAGGGTGTTCAGCACAAACTCATCCGTATAGAGCATATTCAGCACTCTGGCCGCCGCTGCCGGATCCTTGCAGGTATACGCAATGCCCCATGTCAGCGTGATAGGGCTCATCATATCCTTGGAAAGAGGGATTGCGACCGTCTCATAGGGATCGGCCTTGGTCAGAGACATAGCCTCCACACTTTCCGCGCTGTAAGCATACCCGATTATATAGCTGGCCGCTCTGCCTGCCTCCACCAATGTAAAATTAGCATCCGTTACAACAGAGGCGTCCTTCACCACATATCCCGCCTGATTCCATCCGTACGCGATATCGCAGATCTCCCGAAAATAATCCGTCTCATACATATTGCGCACGGTACGGTCATCCCCCACCACGCAGATGCCGTTGTTTAGGTTCGTGACCTCATAATCCCCCACACCAGCCAGCACCCGGGCCAGCTCAAAATTATTTCCGGCGCCGTTTGCCCCGATGCTCGGCGCGATCGCCGCCATGTCCGGATACAGTTCTTTGATTTTGGCCAGCACGGGATCCAAATCTCTCACGTTTTTGATACTCGCTCTGTCAATCCCCAGCGTGTCGAAGATCTCCTTGGGGCATACCCAATAGTAAACCAGAACGCTGCCCTTATAGCAGGGAAGGGCATAGGTCTTGCCGTTAAACTCGCAGTTCTTTTTGAAATCTTCACCCATCACTTCTATAGCGCCTGCCAGCTCGTCATTCAGATAATCGTCTAATGCAAGCAGCTTATTGGTCTGTACAGCAGCGTCCATTCCGGTCAGGGGACAGTAAATATCTATGTTCTCCCCGCCGATAATCTGCATATCCACCTGTGTGGAATAATTATTGCCGTCGATGGGATCCAGATCGATTCTCACTTTCTCACCGATCTCTTCCAGGTACTTATTGATGGCGTTCTCCGCTTCCGCTGTGCCTTCCTCTGTGGGCGTAACCACCAGGCAGGGATAGGAAATCTTGATGGTGCTGATCTCATCGCCTGCTTCGTTTCCTCCTGCAGTTGTATCCACAGCAGCTGTTCCGCCTCCTGTGGTGCCGGCCGTATCTTTCCCGCCGCTGCATCCTGCCAGTGACAGAGCCATCAATGTACCGAGCACCCATGCCAGTAACCGTTTCAATTTCATACTAAAGTCCTCCTTTTTTTCGTGTCATCAGCCACTGGCTGACGACCTGCGCACATGTTCAATGCGCTTTCTTCTTTCTTCTGATGCTCTCATTATAAAAATTTCAGGCTCTGAAATCCTATAAAATAATATGAATCCTTTTCATTTTTGTACAGGCACCATTATTCCATCATATACCACATGCCGTCATGTTCTTCCGGGCGCTCCAGATTGTTCCTGATATACCGGATCAGCACTTTTTCCACTGAAAAAGATAAAAGGAAGCAGTATGCTGAAGGCAGTACCAGCAGGGCCGGCGGAAAGAGATAGGAGACAGCCGCAGCCCCTGCCAGCGTTATCAGCAATGGGATCAGCGTGAGCAGATTACTGAAAGAAAAGGACACCGCCAGACGAAGCGCGCACAGAAGGGTCAAATGAAACCGGGAAACCACTGGCAGCAGATAGGCCGTCACACAGGCAATCACAAACACCATGATCAAAAAGAAGAGATAATATACCTTCCCGTCCGGACTGGTAAGCCCGGCAAACTCCGCATAGCCGCGCGCCATACTAAGCAGCACAGCGATCCCCCCGTAACACAGCTCCAGCGCCAGTCCCTGTTTCCAGTTCTGTGCAAATCCCTTCATAAAATCCCGGAAAGCATATCCGGCACCTCTTCTCACCACCTTTACGGAACCGTAATACAGCGCGATTGTGGCCGGTACAGCCGTTACCACAGGCAGGCAGCACAGAAGCCACAGCACGCTTAAGATAAACATATCGGCAAGCTTACCCAGCGCAGACATAAAACCGTTATTTACAAATGACATCTTATTCTCCTCCTCACTTCCTTTTACGGTTCTTTCCCTTTTTCCGTTTTTGCCATGCCGCTCTTCCACGCGGTCGGTGTCATATTGCAGTATTTCTTAAACACCGTCGAGAAATAAGGTATATTTTCAAAACCGACCATCAAAGCAATCTCCGTCATGCTGCAGCCGGTAGTTCTCATCAGCCGTTTTGCTTCCTCGACCCGGCAGATATTGATATACTCCCATAGGGCCATGCCGGTCTCTTCGTGAAACACCTTGCTTAAATAGTTAGGCGTCATGTAAATGCTTGCGGCAATATCGTCCCGGCTGATATTCTCCCGGAAATGCTCCCGGATGTATTTCTTAACTCGGGCAATGACCGAATCCGACTTCTTCATTGCATCGATCTGAGCAAAGGTGCTGTCAAACATATAACTGATGTATTTAATCATACTTACCGTGGAATACTCAGCATTCGCGTTCAACTCCCGGAAGGTCTCATTTTGGAACAGCTGATAAGCCTGTATATGGTTTTCAAACAGGAAGCCATAAAACAGCTGCATAAAATCATGATGGAGCGCCTGCATATGAATAACATCCAGCCGATTCTCTATATCCAGGCGCAGCAGCTGCTGCTTGGCCATCTCCAAAAGCCGCGTCTTATTCCTCTCCCGCAGATACAAAAGTGCGTCCTCCTGGGAAAATACGCCCTCCACTGTTTCGGTTTTGCACGATTTCTCCAACATCATAACTTTGGAACGGCTTGTTCTCTCCCGCATAAACAGCTCATCCATACGCTTTTTCATATCTCCGAAGTCCGCCGGCATCACTGGCGGTGAAATTGCACAGGAGATGCTGATTCCCAGATACTGTTCTGCCACCTCTATGAGACGGCTGCAGCGCTCCTGTACAGATTTCAGATCCCCCATATTTTCCTGCAGAGGCATGATCAGGATATAGTAAGGATACACCGTATTTTCCACCACACCGGACATGCTCACGTCACCGTACACGGTTTCGGTGGACAGGTTTCGGAAAATAAAATAAAATTCATGCTCCGAGATTTTTTTCATCTCGGTATTGTTCATGTTTACGCCTACATAAAGAAGATAATAGCGCACCGATACATCAAATGGAATCTTCCGTCTCTCAGCTGCTGCAGCCAGAGTTTCAGGACTGCCCTTTAATGTCTTATTGAGCAGCTGGAGTATGAAATTTTGTACAAGATAGTCCTGATTTGTCTCTGACAGCCTCTGTTTATCTGCCAGCTCCTTTCGGATCTGTGCGTCCTCCTGTTTCTGCCGGCATTTCAGCACGGCGCCCAGCAGCGCGCCGGAAAGCTCATCCAGCCGGAAGGGCTTGAGCAGATAAGCGCTGACATCATAGCGCAGCGCCTTCTGGGCAAAAGAGAAATTATCATGACAGGTCAGGAATATCACCTGTGGCCGTCTGATTCTCTCCGCCAGCCGTTCCAGCATCCGGATGCCATCCATCTGCGGCATCTCAATATCGCTGATTACTATATCCGGCTCATGCTCTGCCACAAGCTCCAGTGCCTGAGCACCCTGATAAGCGCTGTATACCTGATCGATCCCGTACTCACTCCAGGGTATGGAATCTTCGATCAGACGCACAGTATTCGGATCGTCATCTACCACCAACACAGTCAGTCCCATCCGCTAACCCTCCTTCGGTATATGGATTTCTACTCTGGCCCCTTGAGGCACCGCGTTGGAAAGCCGCAGCAAATCCTTACGGCCATACTGCAGATACAGACTCCTTTTCACATTGCTAAGTCCGATGTGTCTTCCCTCATTATCCTCGAGGATTCCTTCTCCGTTATACAGCTTGAGAATCTCCTCATGAAATCCGGGACCGTTATCTTCCAGTATCACGCGCAGTCCGGTAAAATCCGCTGTCTCCCAGATCCCGCAGGAGATGCAAAACACCAGAGTATCCTTCAGATTCATCGCATACTTGAATGCATTCTCCACAATCGTATACAGTATCAGATGAGGAACACGGATCTTTTCCAGTTCGGCCGGACACTCGGTCATCAGCAGTACAGAAGACGGAAATTTAATTGTCTGCATGTCCACATAATTTTCGATGTGCGCCAGTTCTTCCTTTAAAGATACCATGCTGCTCCTGATACGCATCATATATCTCATATGATCGGAAAGCCGTGCCAGATATTCCCGTATATCCCCGTCCCGGTCCTGATACGTCATGCTGCTCACTGTCATAATCGCGTTAAGGTAAAAATGCGGCCTAAGTTGGGCCCTAAGCTGCCGAAGCTCCATATCCTGTTCCTGCATTTTCTTCTCATACAGCTGCAGCCTGGCTGAAATCACTTCCCGCAGCAGATAGTTCAATGTAAACTGCAGGGTATAGATTTCTTCAGCGGATGCATCCTCTTCGATTTTCATCTGTCCGATATCCGCACTCTCTTCTGCCATATTCTTAACCGCATCGGAAAGCCTGGAAACAGGTTTCACCACCGCTCCTCTAAGGATTAAATACTGGACTAACATACTGCCCACACAGAGCAGTGCCATGCTGATAAAGGTGCTTTTCTGCATAAATTCCAACGCGCTTACCGTAATATAGCCGTCATACGAAAGGCCTGACTGCTCGGATGACTGCTGGACCGTGATTGTACCTGAGGGCTCTTCCTCATATTCCGTGTAACTTATGCCGTCCCGATCAGTTACGATGACCATTCCCTCTGCATTTTCAAAAAAAGCATTCACCCCGGCAAAGAGCTCATCACAGCGCAGTCCCACCCCCACATAAATCCCGGCATCTGCATAGTGATAGGTCAGAAAACAGTAGCCGATACCGTCTACACTGCGTATCTTCCAAAAACCCTTATTTCCGTCGGATGTCAGATCCTTAAGATTACCGGCCACATAATCCTGGTAGTTTAACTTTTCACCGCCGCCCTGCTGCGACTGGGTTCCGATATAGAAATCATCCTTACGGCAGACAAACACTCTTTTCAGATCAGCATAGACAAGCGCCTTATCCAACAGCAGATCCCGTGTTGCGATTTTATCAAAATATTTGCTTCCGCTGTCCTCTGACCACAGGCCGTTGCTGTCCACCACGCTGCGCAGTATCTCCTTGACCTGCAGTGCAGCCGAACCAAGACGGCTGTCCAGTTCCCGTATCTGCGCAGCCAGTTCAGCCTGCCTGACCTCTTTCTCTTCCTTCAGCATCCTGCGCTGAAAGTAGATACCCACCAGGAAAATAATTCCTACCACTGCGGCCAGCAAAATCATCTGGACCAGCGCGGTCATTTTTAGCAATGAAATACGTTTCTTCATAGGCTCTCCCCCCTGCAGTTATTGTAGCACAGGTAACTGCATACAGGAATCAAAACAGATGGAAGCACACTTAAAGTGTGCGCAGATCATCAGCCTGCGGCTGGTGACAGGATCAGATATAGTTAAATGGCTCTCCCGCATCTACAAATACCACTTCAAGTTCACCCGTTATGGATTCCATCCATTCTCCCAGATACTTCATACCCCATTCCTCACTTCTTTCATGTCCCAAAACCAGCATTCCCTTTTGCAGACCCAGGGCCGACGCGTCACGCACATATGCGCTGAGCGTCCATTCCGTGATATCACCGCAGATCACTACATCGATGTCCCGCTCTCTCATCTGTATCATCGGCCGTTGTTCCAAGCCGAGCCCAAGGCTGCCGCCGCCAACCAGCACACTGACCCGCTTCACCGGCATTTCGGGATCTCCCACAATCTGCACAGTCTCCATGCCCAGTCTGCTGCGAAAAAACATGCCCATGCCTTTGAGTGTCGTTTCCGGAATCTCGTAGCAGGCTCCGAAGCGGTTCATTGTGCTTCCCTCAACGTCCGGCATCCGGTATGCCGCCCAGCCAAATTCTTTTTCAAGCCCCCGGTAGATCCCGTCCTCCGCCCCCATATGCATATGATCATGAAATCTCCAGACCGCAATGCGGTTTTCCTCTAAAAGCTTTCTTTTTTCCTGATAGACCGGATCTCCCTCCAGCCAGTCCGTTTGATCCATTCCGGTAAACCAGGTAGGTTCATGGGTGATGATGAAATTAGCACCCAGTCTGATGGCTTCACGTATTACATCCACCGTAGCCATAAAAGTGGTCACAATCTTTTTCACTTCCATGTCCGCTTCCCCGGTCATCAGCCGGTCACAGGTGCGTTCCATAGGCAAGGGACACATCCCCGTCTTATCAATTATCCCGTCAATAATATTCTGTACTGTCATCTCTCTCTTCCTTTCGTTCTTTTCTAATTAAAAGCCGAGATCACACAGCCACTCGGCACACAGTTCTCCCCAATGCGCCACATGGGGAAGATCCATCCCCAGATCGTTCCTACCGTCAGCCATGGCCAGCCCATGCAAACCGGGCTGGAATATATGCAGTTCATAAGGAACTTCCGCATCCTGCAGCGCCTTTGCGAGGCACATGCTGTGCCTGCCGTCATCGCTTAAGGTCTGCCACAAAAACATGGGCGGCGTATCGCAGGTAACATGTTTTTCCGGCGCCAGATAATAGCGTTCTCTGCGATTCTCTCCCATCAGCGGATCGCTGACAGGCATTCCAAACGGTTTAGCAAAGGAGACTACAGACATCGCGCCGTATCCGATCACAGCGGCGTCAACGCGGCTGGCGAACCGCTCGATTTCATCCTGGCTCTCCGGCCTGCCTTCATCCGCATGAGTAGCACAGTTTGCGGACAGCATTCCTCCCGCTGAAAATCCCATCACACAGAGCTTGTCTCCCAATGCCCACTCCTTCCTCCTGCTTCTAAGCAACCGTATTGCGCGCTGCATATCCGCGATCGCATCCATCCTGGTATAGGGCAGCAGACGGTAAGCGAGAATACATAGAATACACCCTCCGTCATTTTAAAGTCACTGTTTCCTCATTCCTGCATAACAGGAAAGAGACAGACCGGTTAATGCGCAGCCACCGCACCGTATCTGTCTCTTTCCCGCTATGCACACTGCTCATTACCTTACAGCGCATTTTAACATAGAATATTTCCCAATACTTCTAAAAAAGAACAAACAAAATTCAATTATGTATCTTCACCGTTACCATTGCTGCGCCCTGCTTTTACCCCTTTACCCCGCCGATCACAACTCCCTTAATCATCTGTGCCTGTATGAAGGGGAAGACGATCACCACCGGCAGCACCGCGATGCAGGCGATGGCCATACGTGCTCCGACGCTGGGCAGATCCAGATTGGTCAGGTTGGCCCCTTCCGTCAGGCTACTGGAACTTTTCAGGAAGGAGATGTTGTTCATCAGCTTATTCAGATATACGTTCAGGCTATACAGCTTCGTATCGGAGATGTAATAGAGACCGTTTGTCCAGTCATTCCAATAAGCCATTCCCGCAAACAGCGCGGTGGTATATATTGGTCCAGATGATATAGGCGGACGTCATACCGCCGGAAAACAGCATGGTGAAAAAAATGAAAAAGGCAAAAAAATTGCGGTGCTTAAAATCCTTTCTGGACAACGGGTACGCAAACAATGACGTCATCATAACATTAACAACTGTTCCTGCAGCGGTGATTCCGATAGATACCGCATAGGCCCTTCCGATGGTCTCTCTCTTAGCCCACAGAAATTCATAAGCCGCCAGACTGACCCTGGAAGGCCAGAACTGATATCCTTCCCGGATCAGGACATTTTCCTCTGTGACAGAAGCGCTGATCATCAGTATGAAAGGAGCGATGCAGAATGCCGCAAACAGCAGCATCACGATCAGACAGACTGTGCGAAAACGGATCTCTGAATTCCATTTCTTCATATTGAAATATCCTCCTTTAGAATAATGCGCTCTCCGGATCCATCCTCCGCACAAACAGGTTGGATGCAATCACGAGGACAAAGCCAACGATGGACTGGAAGACGCTGGCCGCTGACGACATTCCGATGTCGTTTAATTCCATCAGCGCCCGGTAGACATAGGTATCAATCGTCTGAGTGGTATTATAAAGCATACCGGAATTCATCGGGACCTGCAGGAACAGTCCGAAATCCGAGCTGAAAATCCTGCCCACGTTCAGTAGCAGCATCAACATGATCATAGGGCGGATGATGGGCAGAGTGATCTTAAATATCTGCTGCATCTTAGTAGCGCCGTCCAGCTTCGCCGCTTCATACAGCGTAGGATCAATCCCCGACATGCTGGCGATATAGATGATCGAGCTGTAACCCGCGCTCTTCCAGAAGTATACAATCGGCAGAATAAATGGCCAGTATTTCGCCTCGCTATACCATCCGATGCCATTTCCGTTAAGAACTGTATGATTGATAAAGCCGTTGCTTCCCAGAAAGGCATACACCAGATAGGATACGATTATAATAGATATCATATTGGGAAAGCAAATGATGGGCTGGATTACCTTAGCAATCTTCCATCTGCCGATCTCGGTCATCATAATCGCAATGCAGAGAGCGATTACCAGGCCAAGCAGAATAAACAGCAGATTGTACAGAAGGGTATTGCGTATCATGATAAAGGCGTCTTTGGTTCTGAACAGAAACTCAAAATTCTTCAGTCCGCACCAGTCGCTCCCCCAGATCCCCTTCTTATAACTGAAGTTTTTAAACGCGATAACAATTCCGAACATCGGCAGATAATTGTTAATGAGCAGATACAGGATGCCCGGCAGCATCATCAGATACAGCGGTATGTAGTTGACTCGCCTGCTCCTCCTTTTCCTTACTGAAATCTTCGTCATATTCTTCTCCTGTGGGAGGGGCCCGAAGAATGTCTTCGGGCCCTCCTGATATTTCCTGTTATCACTTCGCGGCAGCCCATGCATCCAGCTGTGTCTGCGCTTCTGCAATTACGTGATTGATGCCCGCTCCCTCCAACGCCTCTATAAACTGCGGAATATATACCTCGGGATCCAGCTCACCGTAGATCAGGCCATATTTAAACTGATTTTCCACATTGGTTATGGCTGTCACTTCTGTCTTAACATTGTCGGTATTGAGCGTAAATCCAAAAGCAGGAGAAAGCTTGGCGCTGTCATTCTGCTGCTTCGGAAACATCTTCTCCTCCTCGGACACCGCTTTGTCCCACACGTCCTGAATCAGGCAGCTGCCAAGGATTCCGCAGGTATAATACGCATAATAGGTCGAAGTATCCGGCGTGATTCCCAATTGCTCATAGTAACCCTCTTCCTTTCTGTCCGATTCATTATATACATTTACAGTATACAATGGGTGGAAGTGCCGGTCTTTCAAAAAAGCAATCTATAGTTTAGAATTTATCCGGTTATCCCCGCAAAATGTCACGGTTTGCGGTTACTGTCTGTTCACGGCTGTCATAAACGTCCCGCGCATAGCGGCAGCCGTGAACCGTTATAAAGTATACTGCAGATGCAGTTTTCGACTCGAATTGCAAACAGGGATTGATTATTTTTAAAGATTATGATAAAGTGATAAGCACACAGTAATTCTATTCATTCTTTTTTTCAGGAGTATTCTCCTGATCCCCGCGGCAGTTCAGCCGCCAGATTTCCACTTTTTATGCAAAATAACCGGAAGCCATCTCTGCTCTTTCAGTGTTCCCTGCTTTTTGCACCCTAAAATACCTATTATAGGAGGAGTATGCAGTATGAAACAAAACGAACAAAAGACACCCCAAACATCTGTTACAAGCGGACGTACTGAATTTCTCACCAAAGAAAAAGAACAGCTGATCCGGGAACTGGCGAATAGCGACACTGCCCTTAACATCTGCCTGACCAATGATTTCGCCTTTAAAAAGGCGTTCCACAACAAGAAAGCGTTGACAGGCCTCTTAAGCGCCCTTTGTTGATCTGGAATTTCCTGACACCTTTTTGCACGGCGATTACCCGGAGGACCGGGAGGGTATTCTGGATATAAGAGTGCATATGAATTATCAGAGAAAAATCAATCTAGAAATGCAGCTTTTGCCCTATCCGTACTGGGAGGAACGCTCGCTTTTCTATTTATGCAAGATGTTCGCAGATAATTTCAGGAAAGGAAATACATACTGTTTATTGAGAGAGTGCATCCACATCAGCATACTGGGATTCCAGCTTAAACAGGCAGATTGTTTCTACGAAAAGGTACGGCTGATGAAGGATAGCGGGAAGGTATATAGTGACAAACTGGGGCTTCGCATGTTATACTTAAACCAGTTGGAAAAAGCATCGGAAGAAGAAAAGCAAACTGACATATACCGATGGGCAAAGTTGATATCAGCGAAAGATTGGGAGGTATTAACCAATATGGCAAAAACAAATGAGTACATGGAGGCGGCAGTTGATGAACTTGAGGAAATAAACCGTGACAAAGGCCTGCGTTATGAATACCTATGCCGTGAAATGCGAGAATCGGATGAAGCTACTATCAGAGAATACTATACAGAACTTGGAAGAAAATCGGGCCGGAAGGAGGGCGAAGATTATTTCGTCCAATTAACTTCACGTCTGCTGCAAGACTCACGTACAGACGACCTTCTCCGTGCAACCGGCGACGAGGCATTCCGAAATTGTTTATATCAGGAGTATGGCATAAAAACAGAGGAGGATATATGAAGGCTCTTAAGTAAAAAGGGGAGACTGCATGGCTTTCTCCGGAACTGTTAAATGTTTTTTGTAATACATCCATTTAAAAGGGTCTGGCAGCATTGCCAGACCCTTAAATCAATCAATATATAATTTATTAAAATTCAAACCGGAACTTATCTTCAAAATACGCTTTCAGCTCCGCAATCGGCACCCTCACCTGTTCCATCGTATCGCGGTCACGTACCGTTACCGCGTGATCGGTTTCGGAATCAAAATCAAAGGTCACACAGAACGGTGTTCCGATCTCGTCCTGTCTGCGGTAGCGCTTGCCGATATTGCCTCTGTCGTCAAATTCACAGTTATAGTATTTGCAAAGCTCCTCATATACCTTCCACGCGCCGTCATTGAGCTTCTTAGACAGCGGCAGCACGCCTACCTTTACCGGCGCAAGGGCGGGATGGAAATGAAGCACGGTTCTCATATCGCCGCCCTCTAACTCCTCCTCGTCGTAAGCGCTGCACAAGAAGGCCAGCGTCACGCGGTCAGCGCCCAGAGAAGGCTCGATGACATAAGGAATATACCGCTCCTTCTTCTCATCGTCAAAATAGCTCATATCCTCACCGGAGGTATTCTGATGCTGGGTCAGGTCATAATCGGTTCTGTCCGCCACGCCCCACAGCTCACCCCAGCCAAAGGGGAACAGGAATTCGATATCCGTGGTAGCCTTGGAATAGAAGCAGAGCTCCTCAGCGGAATGATCGCGGGCGCGCATCTCCTCTTCCTTCATGCCGAGAGCCTTAAGCCAGTTGATGCAGAAGGATTTCCAGTAAGAGAACCACTCCAGATCGGTGCCGGGCTCGCAGAAAAATTCCAGCTCCATCTGCTCAAACTCTCTGGTACGGAAGGTGAAGTTGCCCGGTGTGATCTCGTTGCGGAAGGATTTTCCGATCTGGCCGATGCCGAAGGGAATCTTCTTGCGGGAGGTTCTCTGTACATTTTTGAAATTCACGAAAATGCCCTGTGCTGTCTCAGGCCTTAAATATACAGTATTTTTCGCATCCTCGGTCACACCCTGAAACGTCTTGAACATCAGGTTGAACTGGCGGATGTCGGTGAAATCATGCTTGCCGCAGGTAGGACAGGGCACATTATGCTCTTTGATGAAATCCATCATCTGCTCCTGGGACCAGCCGTCTACGGAGCCCTCCAGAGCGATGCCGTTTTCTTCACAGAAGTCCTCGATCAGTTTGTCCGCGCGGAATCTCTCCTTGCAGCTCTTGCAGTCCATCAGGGGGTCTGAGAAACCGCCCAGATGGCCGGAAGCCACCCATGTCTGGGAATTCATCAGAATTGCGCAGTCCACACCCACATTGTAAGGGGATTCCTGAACGAATTTCTGCCACCACGCCTTTTTCACATTATTCTTCAGCTCCACACCCAGATTGCCGTAATCCCAGGTGTTTGCCAGGCCGCCGTAAATCTCGGAACCGGGATATACAAATCCTCTTGATTTGGCCAGCGCTACAATTTTGTCCATCGTCTTTTCCATGAATACAACCTCACTTTTTCATTCTGATCCGGGACCTCTGCCGTCCCCTCGCCGCTTTTATTCAAATACAATACAGGCAGGTTCATCAGCGGCACTGATGGATACCTGGCTGTTTGAAAGCACCTTCACATTGGAGGAGGCGTACAGCACCTTTCCCTCAACCTGTATATTGGCTTCGCCGTATAAGGTCAGCGCATAATATTTTTTATTCTTACGGATGGTGTTGGCATCTGCCGGAACTCCGTCCTTCACACTCACCATATTATCCGGAATTGTGGCGTCAATCACCGACTGTAGGGATAGATCGGACACCAGGCCGCGGTTTAAATTAAAGGAATCGTAATCCGTCCCGCTCTGATACTCCAAAAACAGAGTCACATTGCCGCCTTTGATCTCCAGCTTCTGGATATTGACCGGATAAACAGTCTCCTCATCGGTACCCTTATAAGCGGAAGAAACGCCTGCCCGCTCGGAATTATACTGGATCACGCTCTGCTCCACAAAACTCTTTAAGGAAGCCGCGTCCTCATTTTCCCCTTCCAGTGTATCAAACAAAGCTTCCACAACGGTACCGTCCTGCTTTACATATACGCTGGTCTTGGTCGGTTCAAATTTTTCTTTTTTACTGCAGCTTGCCAACAGAACTGCGATGAGCAACAGGGATATCAATAAGCCTGATTTTTTCATAGTATACCTCTCTTCTGCATATCGTGCCCGCACCGCTTGCCGTCCGCTGCCGCAGTCACTGCGAACACACGAGCAGGTTGCAATACAGGATCACTCCCTATTGTATACGCTTTCTGTCATAATTTCAATAACAAAAGTGTTGCAAATTGTTACAATATGGTATCCAGAACTTCCAGAGATTTGAAGCGGCGGTCTATGTACATATTCTGAAATGCCTGCACACATTCACGCAGCTCCTTCTGTACCTGGTCTGAGACCACAAAGGTATAAAGCTTTTCCACCGGTGAAGTGATGATATACTCCAGCGTGTATTTCGTATCACCGCACACCGCGCAGGGCAGCCTGTCGCTGTATTCGCCGTTAATCACCATCGCCTTCATCTCAAAAATCAGGCGTACCAGCGGATTGGGGATGCTCTTATTAAGCAGCGCACGCAGTGTCTGATACATCAGTTTGAGCATCAGCGTGCCGTCTATGTTCTCCCTGGTGTAATAATCCGTATATTCCGCAAAATAGGACGCATAACACATCAGCTCCAGATCCTGTCCCAGCTCCTCGAAATATTTGGTGATCTCAATGGAGCGGAGGGTATAGGAGGATCTGCCTTCAAACAGGCTCACTTCCCCGAATACAAAGGGATTGCAGCCGGCAAGAAGCGGGCTGTTCTGTTTGCGGGCGCCTCTGGCGAAGGCGGTAATCTTGCCCCGCTCTCTTGTCAGCATCACCAGCCGTTTGTCAAAATCTCCGATGGGCATGGTGGAGAGCACCATTCCCTGCAATGTGATGAAATCACTCAATCAGATCACCTGTTATCATTGGGATGGTAGCCGTAGTTCTTCAGGTACAAATCGCTGTCCCGCCATTCCTTGCGCACCTTTACCCACAGCTGGAGGTTCACCCTGGCTTCCATCATATTTTCAATTTCTGTGCGGGCGCTGCTGCCGATCTTTTTCAGCATAGCGCCTCCCTTGCCGATGATGATCCCCTTATGAGAATCCCGCTCGCAGACAATGGTGGCCTCGATGTCAAACAGGCCGTCCTGTCTCTCCGACATCTTCTCCACAGTGACCGCGATGCCGTGAGGGATCTCATCGGAGAGCAGCCGCAGCGCCTTTTCCCGAATCAGCTCCGCCACGATCTGGCGCATGGGCTGGTCCGTCACCGTGTCCTCATCATAGTACATGGGCCCGTAAGGCAGGTATTTCTTCACGGATGAAATCACCGAGTCCAGGTTCATTTCCTTTAAAGCGGATACGGGGATGATCTCCGCAAAATCGTATTCCCGGCGGTACACATCGATGAATTTGAGCACCTCTTCCTTCTTTACCGTATCGATCTTGTTGATGATCAGAATCACCGGCGTCTTCACCTGTTTCAGCTGCTGAAGGATATGGCGCTCTCCAGCCCCGATAAAGGTGGTGGGCTCCACCAGCCACAGGATCACATCCACTTCCCCCATCGTGTGCTCCGCCACATCCACCATATAGGTACCCAGCTTATTTTTTGCTTTATGAATGCCGGGCGTATCCACAAAAATGATTTGACAGTCCTCATCCGTATACATCGTCTGTATACGGTTTCTCGTGGTTTGAGGCTTATTGCTGGTGATCGCGATTTTCTGCCCGATCAGATGGTTCATCAGTGTGGATTTTCCGACATTGGGCCTGCCGATCAGCGTGGCAAACCCCGATTTAAATTCCTTGTTCATTCGTACTCCGTTCTGCGGCAGCCCCATTACGGTTAAGCTGCCGCAAGCCTGTTGTTGTGCTTATTTTGAATTCCACGAAAGTGTAATCCCTTGGTTCTCCACCGAATAATCCGGAGCATATATCAATTCATCATGCTGACCGGATTAAATTCAGCCAAGCAGCCCTGCCCAAAGCGCTCTAGCGGAACAGATTCTTCACTTCCGTAAACAGTTCACGGCTTTCCTCTATCTTGCTGTCATTGCCGATCACACAGAGATTTCCGTCATCCAGCACCGCCGCGGTCAGGCCGGCCAGCGCCCGGATGTCCTCCTGACCGGCGCCAAGCACCTGGTCGCGCTCTCTCTGCAGCATCTCATAGCTTACATTTGTCATATAGGCCGCGAGGGATCTGGCTCCCTTCGCCGCCGGATTTTTCGGTATGTCCATATCGCTGACCGTACCGATGATATACTTGGTCATATCGCGCTCTTCCACCGTAAATCCGCGCAGGTATTCGGGAATGCCTTCATAGACACGGTCGGTTTCCGCCAGATTCGGATCGCGGTAGGATACAAAATAGCTCTCCCCGTTTCTGGAAAATCCGCTCATGCATCCGTATGCGCCGCCCTTTACCCTAAGATTAATCCAGAGATAGTCATAGTTAAGAATCACCTTGAGAATCTTCAGCGCGCCGGTGTAGGAATATCCGGCCCGCACGAAATTGCCTGTGCGCGCCACATACTGCACCTGGGAGGATGTTTTAAAGCCCTCATTTCTGCGGCAGAGATGATAAGGGATCTCCTGGCTTGTATCCTTTTCTTCCAGGCATCCGCAAAGGCTCTTCTTAAACTCTCTTAACGGTTCGATGAGGCTGCGGTAGCCGTCGTCATCGGCCGTGTAGCTCACCATCAGATTATCCGGTGTGAACAGGCGGCTGATCACATCCTGCATCGAGCGCACCATCTCCTCCTTACGCTCATCAAAATGGCTTTCCAGCTCCTCGATGAACTGATAGAGGGCGATCCCCCCTGTCAGGTCGCTGAAATACGCGGACGGTGAATCGTAGGCCGTGGCGCGCAGCACCGCCGCGGAATGGCTGGCCTGGTTTAAACGGACCTGTGAACGTGACTTCATCTGCGCAATGATCTCATACAGCCTCTTTTCGTCATCCAGTCTGGATGAGCAGAGAATCTCCCTCACCATCTGCAGCGCAAAACCGATTTTATCATACAAAGCCTTGGCATGCACTTCAAACGTGCCCGTAAATGCGTCCGGATCCTTGCTGTCCGCATACACGGAGACACCTGTCACAATGCCGCCGGTATGGATATTGATCTCGTCAAACAGATCCTGATAGGTATAATTCTCCGTATTCACATATCCCAGCACACTCTTAAGCAGTCCCAGATACAAAAGATCCTCTTCGTCCAGATTCTTCGTATCAAAAATCAGGCGCAGATAGCCGATGCCGGATGTAAACATATTGTGATGCAGCACCTTCAGGCCGCCGATTTCCCGCTCATCATTGTAAAGCGGCTCCGCTTCCCTGCGGATATCCTCCCTTTTCAGCATCGGGATCTTTTCCAGGTCGGACTGCGGCGAGGGGATCTCCTGATACTCTTTCAGCGCTTTGGTCTCCTTCACCAGCTGTTTTATGGTTTCCGGCGAAAGGCCCGCCTTATAATCGGCCAGCTGTTCGGATAACGCCGCATCCTTCTTCGCCTGCAGGCCTTTCTCCGGCACGGCAGCGATCAGAGCGCTGTGAGGATTATCCAGCAGATATTGCCGGATCAGCTCTTCGAAGTACCCCTGATCCGCCTTTTCTTTCAGCATAGCAAAGGTATCCTCGTATTTCAGGTGCATCATAGGGTCGGTTTCGTCATACAGCCAGCTGTCAAAACACTGCAGGCCGTACATCAGCCCCTTGGGATAGCTGCCAAAATCCGCCTCCCTGTACTTAAATTCAAAATAATTGATGCCGGCAAGCAGCGATTTACGGTTTAAGCCTTCCTTTGCCAGCCTGCGCAGAGTCTGATCCACAACGGTTACAAACTCTTCCTTGCGGGAAGCCTCCGTATTCTTGGCCGTTATATTAAAATAGGGCTGCAGCATGCCGTTTTCATATCCGCCGTAAACATCCTTACCGATGCCGGCGTCCAGCACCGCCTGCTTTAACGGCGCTCCCGGCGCCCCCAAAAGCGCATACTCCAGTATCTGAAACGCGATATAAAGCGTGCGGTCCAGATCGGTGCCGGTCACCATATTAAGAGACAGGTAGGTAGCGTTTTCCTCCGGTTCCTCATCCGTGATCGGATAGGAAATCACAGCCTCCGCCATACGGTCAAAGGGTTTCTGCATAGCGATGGCGGAATCGACCTCGATGCTGTCGTAATGGCTTAAGCAGCATTCGTCCAGATAGCGCAGCTTCTCCTCCATATCCATGTTGCCATACAGATAAATATAGCTGTTGGAAGGGTGATAATACCTGCTGTGAAACGCAAGGAACTGTTCATAGGTCAGATTGGGAATATCGTCCGGATCTCCGCCCGATTCAAAGCAGTAGGGGGTATCGGGGAACAGAAGTCTGTCCGTAAAACGCTCCAGCACGCTCTCCGGTGAGGAAAAAGCGCCCTTCATCTCATTATATACGACGCCGTTGATCTTAAGCGGCGCATCCTCGGACTCCAGCTCGTAGTGCCAGCCCTCCTGCTGGAAAATCATTTTGTTCTGATAGATGTTGGGATGAAAAACCGCGTCCAGATAAACATCCATCAGGTTCTGAAAATCCTTGTCGTTACAGCTGGCCACCGGATAGACCGTTTTATCCGGATAGGTCATGGCATTTAAAAAGGTGTTGAGGCTTCCCTTCACCAGTTCCACAAACGGATCCTTCACCGGATATTTATCCGACCCGCAGAGCACGCAGTGCTCCAGAATATGAGGCAGCCCGGTGCTGTCTTCGGGCGGCGTGCGGAATCCGATCGTGAACACCTTGTTTTCATCATCGTTGGAGAGCAGAAAAAGCCTTGCTCCGCTCTTTTTATGCCTTAAGATATAGGCCTCCGAATTCAGTTCCTTTAACGTTTCCTGCTTTACCAGTTCATAGCTTTCCGGTATTGAATATGTCATTTGACAATTCCTCCATGATTTCGATTATTTATATGTTTCCCACTATTTTCTCTTTTACCAGTGCAAAAAATTCTCTTACCATCTGATTTGCCAGCAAAAAATTATCCGAAGGCGCGGGAATGCCTTCCACATTGTCAAAATTCAGTTTTTCGGCTACGGCCACAGCCCTATAGACATGAAAATTGTTGGTGACAATGCCTACCTTAGGCATCACGCCTTCTTCCTCTGCCTTGCCGCTCCAGTTCAAAAGGATATATGCTTTGCTGAAATTTAAATTCTCCTGTGTGTTTGTGGAAAATGCTTCTTTGATGATGCGCGTCTTTTCTATGCCGTGTTCCATCAGATAACGCCGCATCGCCTCCGCTTCGGTGATATCCTCCCCCGGCCCCTGCCCGCCGGAAACCACCGCAACGGTTTCTTCATTCTCAAGCAGGTATTCCAATGCGGTATCCAGGCGTTTCTTCAGGGAATTGCTCACCTGCTCTCCTTTCACCTGCGCTCCCAGGACCACGATATAGTCCAGTCCAGGAGACGGCCGGCTAAGCATGCTGCTGCAGATTAAAATCTCAGCCAGCACAAATACCGCAGCTCCCAGTATCAGCGTGGTGAGTATGCTCACTTTGATCCATAGCGGGAACAGAAAATGGATGATCTTATGTTTCACACCGCGCCGGTATAAAAACCAGGCGAGCAGCAAAAGGCCCACAAACAGCCAGAACCAGGCGAAAGTAGAGCCGGGGCCTGCATAGACGAAAATGCCCGCGAAATAAAGAATGCAGGCCACAGCGCACAAAACGATCAGCAGGTCCATATGCATTCCTCCTGTTAATTTACATTTATATGGTAATTTACGACATCGTATCTATTCTAGCACAGATTGTACAATTTGTAACTTGTTAATTTCCATTCCTGTGTAATCCAGTACCGTTACATCTGCTTTACAGCTGCCGTAAACTTCCCGCATATAACAAGTACAAGTTTCGGTCATGCAAGCCAGCCGCAACGGACAAGCCGCGCTGGCGTCACATGAAACGCCAGCGCGGCTTATATAATTCTATCCCCGGAAGCGCTTACCGCATAAACGGTGTCAGCGTTCCCGCATATTTAAATTCTTCCTCATTCATCTGATACTGTTCCGCAAGTCTGGGGCCGCAGCTGTTGGAGCCCACGCCGCTCTGGAAATAATCCGCACAGAGCACAGTGCTTTGGCATTTCTCCAGCTCAAAATTATGGGCTTTGGCTGCCAGCTCTTCCTGTGTATATTCGGAAATGCTGAAACTAAAGGGCTTCTCTGTGCAGATCATAAGGCCCACACCGCTTTCAGAAGATACGGTCACATAGTCGCAGCCGTAGTGGCTGCCGTTCTCCTGCGGTTTGATATAATCCTCATGGTTTGCTGCCGCCGTCACGCAGTAGTTGCCAAGCAGCGCGCCGTGATGTTTATCCATATAGCTTTCCTGCGGACCGTAGCCGAAATATTCCGCCGCATTCATCTCCCCAGGCAAAAACAGACGCAGGCCGAACCTTGGCAGGAAGGGCATATTCATATTCTTTCTGCAGGCCAGCTCAAACGATATCTTTCCGTCGGCGCTCACGGTATAGACCGCATCCATATCCAGGATGCGCTCCAGATAGACCGGCAGCAGTGCCAGGCGGCAGGTGATCACAGCATCTTCTCCCTGCATTCCGGCGCCGGACTCATATACCTTTGTCATAGCCCGGTCATAGCCTGCCGCTTCCCATTCATGGCGGACATTCCTGTCATTGTCGGTCGGAGCCCTCCAGATATTGTATTCCATCGGCCGGTCCAAAAGCCTCCGGTTTTTATAGGTCAGGCTTTCAAATACTCCCCTGCCCTTATGGAATACATAGCAGAATTTATCGTTCTCCAGCGTGATCCGCTGTCCGTCCTCACGGATCCTAACAGGGCTGCCGCTCTCTGCCGCAGCAGGAGAGTCACAAACCTTTCCCTCTTTCAGCACGATCTGGTCATGGCCCAGCACATGGCCGGCGCCTGTCAGAGCACCGTCCTCCTTTTGGATATAGATAAGCGTGAGGACCGTCTTTTTATCCGGCAGTTCGGGCAGTTTCAGCACTGCCTCCACGCTCTGTCTGGGAGCGGCCTCCATCTGCGGCAGAGTGCCAAAGCACACAGTCTCCTTGCCGCAGCTCACTTCCCAGCGTATCACGGCCAGGTCTTTCAGATCCGTATAATCCGTCCTGTTTTTAAGAATCAGGCTGACACATCTGCCGCCGTCCTGAATTTCCTTAAGAGCCGCGCGGATCGGGCGGATCACATTTTTATATTCCTGAAAACCGGTATGGGGCCTTCTGTCCGGATACACCAGACCGTCCATGCAGAAGTTTCCGTCGTGGGGAAATTCTCCGAAATCCCCGCCATAGAAATATTTTCTCCTGCCGTCCTCCGTTTTTCCCATATCTACCGCATGATCGCAGAATTCCCACACAAAACCGCCGCAGACGCCGGGATATTTCTCAAATACCTGCTCGTAATCCTCCGCATCCCCCGGACCGTTGCCCATGGCATGGATATATTCGCACTGGATGAAGGGCTTTTTAACCGCGCCTTCTTCCGCATAATATTCTTCAATATCATGAATCCTGGCATACATGCGGCTGTAGAGATCCAGCATGGAGGTGTCGTTTTCTCTGCTGGGCGGCAGATGGTATGCTCCCTCGTAGTGGGTCAGACGGGACGGATCGTATTCTTTTACGAAGCGGCCGGCCCTCTCAAAGTTCTCCCCATAGCCTGATTCATTGCCCAGAGACCAGATCACAACGCTGGCGCTGTTCTTATCCCGCAGCACATTTCTCTCTACACGGTCCAGTATGGCCTCGCTGAAGCGGGGATCCATGGCCAGCGCGCCGTAACGGTCCTCCGGATCCACATTCCTGTTAAATATGGCGTTGACGCCATGGATTTCCACGTCGCTCTCGCCGATCACATAGAAGCCATATCTGTCGCAAAGCTGTACAAACCAGGGCGCGTTGGGATAATGGCTGGTGCGGATCGCATTCACATTGTGTTCCTTCATCACCCGCAGATCCCGTACCGCCTGCTCTACAGAAATGGTATAGCCTGTCACAGGGTCGCTGTCATGACGGTTCACGCCGCGGAAACGGACCGGACTGCCGTTTAACAGCACAATGCCGTCCTTTACCTCTATTCTGCGAATGCCAACCATCTGCCGGATCACTTCGCCCGCGCACTCGATCACCATTTCATAAAGCGCAGGTCTCTCCGCATTCCAAAGCGCCGGCCGCTCTACAACAAATTCTGCGCTATTGTTTTGCACCTTTGTCTCGCCGATCAGGGTCCCGTCCGGAGCGGACAGCCTAAGCACAACCTCCGGCTCCCCCTCCATTTCAAAATCCGTTCTCACTTTACAGGACGTGAAATCATCGGAGAGATCGGTATGTACAAAATAATCCCGCACATGGGCCTTCGGCCGGATCAGCAGATACACATCCCGGAAGATTCCGGACATGCGGAATTTGTCCTGATCCTCCAGATAACTGCCGTCACACCATTTCAGCACGAGCACCGTGATGCAGTTGGTCCCCTCCTTAAGGAGCGGCGTGATATCAAACTCACTGGTGGAATGGGATACCTGGCTGTAACCCGCCTCCTGGCCGTTAATCCAAACATAAAAGCAGGAATCCACACCTTCGAAATTAAGATAAACGCTGCGGCCTTCCAGGGAATCCACTGTAAATTCCCTTCCATAGACGCCGCACGGGTTCTCCCAGGGCACATATGGCGGATCACAGGGAAACGGATACCGCACATTGGTGTACTGGTGCCGGTCATAGCCGTGATTCTGCCACACCGACGGCACCGGAATCGTATCCGCGCCGTCAAAGAAATGGGAATCCGCCGCCAGATCGTCCGGCAGGTCATGCATATTGGGATAATACACAAAATTCCAGTCCCCGTTTAGCTGCTGCAGATGGGAGCTGGCGGCCCGGTCCTCCTGAACAGCCTCTTCCATGCAGGCGCACGGCACGTAGTAGGAACGCGTTTTTTGCGTGCCCACATGCAGCGTATCGGTTGATTCATAATAGTTTTTCAGATTCATGGTTTTATTCCTTTCACCGTTAATAATGCTTATGAACCATTATAAGAAGAAAACGGCCGGTTTTCCATGTACAACTTATGCTAAAATATGCACAAAATGATTGTGATAGATTTTCCCCTGTGATATACTGTCACCAACCGAAGGTTGATGACCTACGCACACCTCAGTGTGCTTCCTTATTTATACTGTCACCAACAATCATATATAAGTCAGGGGGGCTCTAACATTGATCAGTTTTTCCGGTTATCTCAATGATTTAGACAACGACAGTTATGAAGGAGACGAGCGTTTCTGTGTCCACAGCTGCGGTTACTATAAGCTTTCCAAAAATGAACATCTGCATACCCGCCGGCCGGAGGGGCGCAGGGACTGGCAGGTCCTGTATGTGCTCTCCGGCCAGGGGGTTTTTCAGGTAAACGGCCGAGACCGGCTCGTAGGCGCGGGCCATATTGTGATCTATCCGCCCTGCAGCAGCCAGGTCTACCACTACCGCCCCGGGGATCTGACCGAGGTCTACTGGATGCATTTTTCCGGCGGGAAAATGCCGTCCATAGTATCGTTTTATACCCCATCCGCTGATCCGGTCTTTCCGGTAACCGTCTCCAACGAATACGAAGTCCTGCTGCAGAAAATCATCCGTGAGCTGCAGTTAAAACGCAAGTTCTATCTGGATCTGGCCAACCGAATGGGGGAAGAACTGCTTATGCTGATTGCCCGCAGCATTGCCGAACAGCACCAAAGCGGCCGCAGCCATAATCAGCGCATGGAAGACGTGATGGAATATATGCACACACATTTTCAGGAAAATATACCGGTAAAGTCCTATGCAGGCCGGTACAATATGAGCCTTTCGTGGTTTATCAGAAGCTTTCGGGAACAGACCGGCATGTCGCCCCAGCAGTACCTGATTCATATACGGCTGATGAAGGCCCGGGAACTGCTGGAGGGAACCGACTATAATGTAGCGGAGGTATCCCGGCTGTGCGGTTACGAAAATCCGCTCTACTTCAGCAGGCTTTTTAAAATCCATCTGGGCGTTTCCCCGGCAGTTTACCGAAAACAAAATAAATAAGGAAAAATCTTCGCTAATCAATGAAGCCGGAGACATATAAAAAGGGGGGACATGCCCCCCTTTTTATATGTCTTATTAATCCAGTTCAAAATATACGAAGAAGACATTGCCTTCTACGTTGTCATCATAGATCTCAAGATAGCTGATGCTGTATTCTCCGCTGTTCTCCGCAGGCAGCTCATACACCAGATCGCCGGTTACGCTCTCGCCTTTTTTCAGCGTGAATTCGCCCTCCAGCTCTTCATCGGTGGTCGCTTCCATGGCATAGCCGAAATCTTGATCGCCTTCGCCCCACTGCAGCTGGAAATCATCGCTGAACATCGGCAGTTCCATACCGTAGGTGTTTTTGATGGTAATGTTAGCTTTCAGCAGCATATTGCCGTCCGCCGCAGTGTAGCCATTGTATTCGTCTACCTTTTCCGCACTGTTTACTTTGAAGGAAAACCATACGGTCTGCATTGTATCGCCGATTCTTCCGTCCGCGTAACCGCCGACGATACGGTCGTCGTCTTCGCTCAAGGTCTCTCCATAGAGCGCGCTGATGGCGGATCCGCCGCCCGTGTTGTCCGTATCCTTATCCTTGCTGAATCCGGGAATCGGATCACAGCCTGTCAAAGCTGCTGCCAAAACAAAAACCAGTGCCAGTATTCCAATCTTTTTCATCTTCATTTCTCCTTATCTGCTAACTATTAGCTGCTACTTTATTTGTCAATTACAGTGTCCATCGTGCTTAAGGCTTCAGTCACCTGTGCATGGGCGGTTCTGCTGATCTGCCCGAATGTAATAAAAATACCCAGGGCGATAAATAACAGGATCTGTCCCATTTCCGCCACCATATCCCCCACTGTATACAGCTCAAAATAATAGGCCACGGAATCGAATACGCTGGGCCACAGTCCCAGTTCCTTCACAATCGTCGCATACCAGATAGACTGTTCAAGGATAAATACCTGAAGCAGTGAGGCCAGTATGACAAATATTATGGCCACATTGGTCAGTTTTCCCTTTAAAAGCTTATATCCGAAATAGCTGCCAAGCGGTATCAGACAGCAAAGCCAGGCCGAGATCAGGTTTGCAAACATGATGGATAAAAAGCTTGGAATCGCTCCGACGAGCGCGCCCAGCAATGCTCCGATCAGACCTGCGGCGTAACTTCCGCCTTCCAGATTTTTATTAGCTGCGGCAAGAACCTGGCTGCTCTGATTTTCTATACAGCTTCTATGTACCGATGTATAGGCCCCTTTGGCATAGCCGTAGGCATCACAGCCGTCATGTCCGCAGATCGGGCATACCTGGCTCTCCCTTAGCATCTCGGATGCTAAGCCCATGGTGACCGCCGACATGGATTCCTCCAGGTTCTGAAACAGAATGTCATCTTTCCCGCTGCACTGCAGCTGTACCGAATCGTTTCGGTTGGGCGTTCTTAGAAGCGCCCCTTCTTTCTTTGGTATCTGACGCTTTATGTTCTTGAACACGGAGTTAGAAATCTTATCGCCTGTTACAAACTGCACCACAACCACACTTCTGTTTCCCTTGCGGAATCTCATGGTGAAAGGATAATTGTTGTAAATGCCAAAAGCCGTGGTTCCCTGAACCCGGTATCCCTTCTGTATGGCATAACTTTGAAATTCATCCGCTGTCATACTCTACCTCGCTTCCATGCGCTCCTTTTGGGTGTCACACACCGCACCCCTGCTGATTTGCCGGGTACATGCGCACATCTTTCTGTTTTCGACAATACATAAAGTATTATATCATCTTTCTTTTGATTGTCTATATTGTATTTGTATATTTTTTATCAAATGTTAAGATTCTTTTCATAACTCTCGACCAATACTGCCAGTACATCGAGTGCTATACTCACTGTCAGCTGTGCAGTACACTAGGCACTCTGCGCAGGATATCACCGGTTTCCGGCATCTTTGAAAGCATTACCCGCAGCAGCTGCCTGGCATGGGGAGCGCTGTCCTGGGGATTCCCGTCCTCATCTTGTATCCGAACCACGGTCGCGGCTTCATTTCTGCCGTCCGGCTTCATTATTTCAATTTCTTCTCCCACCGTGAACTTATTTTTCTGCTCCAGTCCGAAAAAGCCCTCCCCATACAGGCTGCCGGCAATGCCCAGATATACCGCTTCCTGATGATACGTGCTTTCGCCGTAAATCTGCGCATCCGCCTCGGGTTTTCCGTAAAAAAATCCGGTGGTAAATTCTCTGGTGGTGCATTTTACGATCTCCTGGCGGTACCAGGGCAGATTATCTTCATACAGCTTTGGATCTTCCAGATAATCATCGATTGCTCGCCGGTAAGTTCTGGCCACAGCTGCCACATACAGCGCCGTTTTCATGCGCCCCTCAATCTTGAAGCTGTCGATCCCGCTTTCCACCAGATCCGGAATATGTCCGATCATGCACAGATCCTTGGAGTTAAAGATAAAGGTCCCTCTGTCATTTTCAATAACAGGGAGATACTCACCCGGCCGGCTCTCCTCCATCAGCGCATATTTCCAGCGGCACGGATGGGTACACGCGCCGTGATTGGCATCCCTTCCTGTGAAATAGTTGCTAAGCAGGCATCTACCGGAATAGGAGATGCACATCGCGCCATGGACAAAGGTCTCTATCTCCATATCCTCCGGTATATGTTTCCGGATCTCCCGGATCTCCCTTAGAGACAGCTCCCGAGCGGATACCACCCGCTTTGCGCCCTGGCCGTACCAGAACAGGTACGTCCCATAATTGGTGTTATTGGCCTGGGTGCTGATATGGCGCTCTATTTCCGGCACTTCACTGCGTGCGATTTCATATACTCCCGGATCGGAAATGATCAGCGCATCCGGCGCGATCTCCCGAAGCTCCCTGAAATATTCCCTCACCCCGTCAAGATCATAATTGTGCGCCAGTATATTGGCCGTGACATATACTCTGACATTCCTTTCATGCGCATAGCGGATTCCCTCCTGCATATCCTGCAAGGAAAAATTTTTCGCCTTGGCGCGCAGACCGAACGCTTCGCCGCCGATGTATACCGCATCGGCCCCGTATCTCACAGCTGTTTTTAATACTTCAAGGCTGCTGGCAGGCACCAGCAATTCCGGTTTCCTCATGTCTTATCCCTTTCCTGCATTTTTACCCGAGGCTCTGCTCTTCCTGCCCCGGCATCAGCCCCCCCTGGTAGGTCCTTTAGCTTCACGCTGACCGTTACGCCGTCCCCGATCGGAATCACCGAAGTTTCCAGCCCCTCTGTGTGCTTGAGCGTATACAGATACTCCCGCATGCGGCTGTGGATCGTTCGGTCCCTGCGGGTCACGGCATACCGCGATTCAATGACGTCCCCATCCTGCAGCACATTATCCGAAACCAGCACGCCGCCATTCGGCATAAGTCTTAAGACATCCTCCAGGAAATGAATGTACTGCCCTTTGGCCGCATCCATGAATATAAAATCGTAAGGTCCCTTAAGGGTTTTTAAAATATCCGACGCATCCCCCTCAAGAAGGCGGATCCGGTTCTCCATGCCCGCCTTTCGAAAATTATTCAGGGCCATCGGAATTCTCTTTTCATATTTTTCAATGGTTGTAATGGTACAGCCATCGGGCATTGCCCCGCTCATAAGGAGCGCGGAATATCCGATGGCCGTTCCGACTTCCAATATATTTTCCGGTCTTTTAAGCGCCACCAGCGTGCGCAGCAGGCTGGCGGTTTCTTTTCTGATAATAGGGACCAGATCTCTCTTCGCCTCTTTTTCCAGCTCCCTAAGAAACGGATCCTTTTCCTGCTCCAGGGAACGGATGTAGGCGGCTGTTCTCTCATCTGCCATCATTCTGATGTTTCTCCCGATGTTTCTTCTTCCTGTGACGGAGAAGCCTCCTCTTCAGATGCTTTCTCCGTCTCCGGCTTTACATTCATCTTTATCAGCATTTCCTTAGAAGTCATCGACGTGTTCAGGGTATATTCACCTGGATAGATCTTATAATCGTAGAATATCTGCTGCACTAAAAATATGCTGCTGTCCGCGATCAGCCCGGCTGCCTCCAGCCGCTTCCCGACTGTGGCCGGGGATTCCCCCTCTTTCACCACAATTGTGATATCCCTGCCGGGGGCCTTTCCGACCGCCGTCCCGGCAAAGATATCATATCCGAAAGAAAAGCCCTTCGTAATCCCAGTATAAAAAAGCATCACAAGCAGTGTGATCACGATGATACGGATGGAAACACCGATCACCGCTGTCACCATCTTATTCACTTTTCTACGTTCCTGTCTTGAAGTTCTTTCTTTCCTATGTCCAGCCATATCAGATCTCCATAATTATCGGTAAAATCATCGGATTTCTCTTCATCTTCTTCCAGAGATAATCGCTTAGACTGTCACGGATCACATTCTTAAGCTTGCCCCAGTCCGTGACCTTCTTCTTCAGGCAGGAGGATACCGCATCAAGCACTACCTCTCTAGCCTCATCCATCAGATCCTCCGATTCTCTCACATATACAAACCCACGAGATACGATATCCGGCCCCGCAAGCAGCTGATTGCTGCCCCGCTCCAGCGTCATGACAACCACTATGATACCGTTCTGCGACAGGTTTTGGCGGTCCCGCAGCACGATGTTGCCCACATCGCCGACTCCCAGGCCGTCCACCAATATGGAACCCACCGGCACGTGCCCGTCCACCTTGGCGTTATCCGCATCCAGCGACAGCACATCGCCTGAAGAGAGCATGAATATATGGTCTTTGGGTATGCCCAGCGAATTGACCAGCTCCGCCTGTGACTGCAGATGGCGGTATTCGCCATGCACAGGTATCGCATATTTCGGGCGCACCAGAGAATAGATCAGCTTGATCTCCTCCTTGCAGGCGTGTCCTGAGACATGGGTATCCTGATAGATTACCTTCGCTCCCTTCATGGAGAGCTCATTTATGACCTTGGAAACCGCTTTTTCGTTGCCCGGGATCGGGGTGGAACTCAATATGATCGCGTCACCCGGCTTTATCGTCACCTTGCGGTGAACACCCGCCGCCATCCTGGATAAAGCTGCCATGGATTCTCCCTGGCTGCCCGTGGTGATCAGCACAGTCTTTTCATCCGGATAATTCTTCAGCTGTTCGATATCGATCAGCGTGCCCTCCGGGATCTTGATATAGCCAAGCTCGCTGGCCGTGCCGATAATGTTCACCATACTGCGGCCTTCCACCACCACTTTTCTGCCGTATTTATAGGCGGAATTGATGGCCTGCTGCACGCGGTCCACATTGGATGCGAATGTAGCAACGATGATGCGGTGATTCTGGTATTCTCCGAAGAGCGTATCAAAGGTCTTGCCCACTGTCTTTTCGGACATGGTAAAGCCTTCCCGGATCGCATTGGTGCTGTCGCACATCAGCGCCAGCACGCCTTTTTTCCCGAGTTCCGCAAAGCGCTGCAGATCCACGGGATCACCGAATACCGGCGTATAATCAATCTTAAAGTCGCCGGTGTGAACCACAATTCCCACCGGTGTGAAAATTGCCAGCGCCGCCGCATCCACAATGCTGTGATTGGTGCGGATAAACTCGATGCGGAAGCATCCCAGATTGATGGACTGGCCGTACTTTACGACTTTCTTTTTCACGCGCTTCAGGTTGTGCTCCTGCAGCTTTCCTTCGATGATGCCCAGAGTCAGCTTGGTGCCGTAGATGGGCGCATTCACGTCGCGCAGCACATACGGCAGCGCGCCGATATGGTCCTCATGCCCGTGGGTAATCACGAAACCTTTCACCTTGTCGATATTATCCTTCAAATAGGTCACATCCGGGATCACCAGGTCAATGCCCAGCATGTCGTCGCTGGGAAAGCTTAAACCGCAGTCCACAACAATAATACTGTCTTCATACTCAAAGGCAGTAATGTTCATTCCGATCTGCTCCAATCCGCCTAAGGGAATGATTTTCAATTTCGATTTTTCTGTTTTCAATCAATTTACCTCCATTTATAATTTGCCGACAGCCATTCCGTAGTCCGTCCCGCGGCACCTGCGCCCATGATACGGTCCTGCTGTCTATGTAATTTACATCTGTTCCTTTTCTATGCAGTCCCTGCAGTAACCGTACAGCTTTACTTCATGATCTACCACCTCAAATCCCGTAGTTAAAAGGATCGTACGCTCCAGGTTGTCCAGCAGATCATCCTCAAATGCATATACTTTGCCGCATTTTTTGCATATCAAATGATGATGGCGGTGTCTGGCCGTCTCCGACTGCTCACACATCTCATAGCGCACCACGCCGTCATCAAAATTCACCTTATCAATCATATGTAACTCTAATAAAACCTGAAGAGTGCGGTATACCGTTGCCAGCCCTACCTCAGGATAGCTTTCATGCACAAGGTCATAGATCTCTTCCGCAGACAGATGTTTGCCCGGACAGGAGGCTACCGCTTCCAGCACGATCAGCCGCTGGCTGGTCACCTTCAGACCGTTTTTCTTTAGGAGATCCTTAAAATAGCTTTCATTCATAATTGTCCTCGATGCTACAGCTCAATATCCACGTCCTCCAACAGTTCACCGAAGATCCCCATCAGAGTCATGAGCTCCGTCTCATCCTCCACCATGCAGTACACGGCGTCGGCATCTTCCGGCGCAGAGATATCCTTCAATATATAACATTCCCCGTCTCCCTCGGGGGCATCGGCAGCCAGGATATAATCGGTGCCGCTGATCCTGGTTCCTTCCAGCACAAAGAGTTCCAGCGTTTCGCCGTTCTCGTCTTCTAATATGATCTTTTCTTCTTCCACTTACTTCCTCTTTTCTGCACACGGCAGTCTGTGGCCAACGGTCACACGGCTTACAGTTTCTTATAGCTACGGCAGTCCAGATATCCCTGCAGGATCAGGACAGCGGCCAGCATATCCACCGTATCCTTACGGTTTTCCCTGCGCACGCCGCCCTCCATGAGCGCGCGCTGCGCCGCTACTGTGGTAAGCCTCTCATCCCACAGCACCACCGGCAGATTTGTGCGCGCTTCCAGCTGCTTTTTAAATTCCTCTGATTTTAATGCCCGCTCTCCCAGCGTGTTGTTCATGTTCTTGGGATAGCCGAGCACAATTTCCTCCACCCCGTACTCCTTAACCAGCTCTTCGATACGGGCCAGTGTCCGCCGAAGCTTGTTCTCCTGCGGACGTGTAATCGTCTCCACTCCCTGAGCCGTAATACCCAGCGGATCGCTGACAGCTACCCCAACCGTCTTTGATCCGAAGTCAAGTCCCATAATGCGGATCATCTGCGGTCCGAATCCTTCAGCTTGGTCTGAATATAATTGCTCATCAGTTCTTCGATAATCTCATCCCGTTCGACTTTCATGATCAGGCTTCTGGCGTTGTTATGGCTGGTGATATAGGTGGGATCCCCCGACATGATGTAACCCACGATCTGATTAATCGGATTGTATCCCTTCTCCGTCAATGCGCAGTAAACGCGCTCCAGCACATCCTTCACCTCCAGTTGGGTATCCTGCTGTGTTTTAAAATACTGTGTGTTGTGAATGCTCCCCATAGTCTCACTTCCTTACTTCCTGTGACCGGCCGTCCGGCCGGTCACCTGCGCGCATACTCGGTGCGCATTTTATTTCCATACTGTCCGACAACTGTAACCGTTATCCTTTATTGTAATATAGATCCACCAATTGAGCAAGTGTTTTATCTAATACAGTTTTTCAGCTGCACGCAGCAGCGTTTTCACACAGCAGCAGGCCATCCTCTGTGAGTGCGGCCGGGGTGCCGGAGATCAGGGTATTTTCCGTGCCGGCACGAAACGCACAGCGCACATATTCTTTGTTATATCCGGCCAGGAAGCGCTCTCCTGCTGCCGTCACCGGCTCTTCCAGCAGCACCTGCGTCTCCCTGCCGATATAATACCTCCGGAAATCCTGGGACATATCATGGGCCAGATCTATCAGCCTGCGGCTTCGCTCCTGCTTCTTCTGCTCCGGCACCTGCTCTTCCATCTTTGCCGCAAGAGTGCCTTTTCTTCTGGAATATTTGAATACATGCATTTCGTAAAACTGCACCTTTTTCACAAAAGCCAGCGTTTCTTCAAATTCTTCTTCTGTTTCTCCCGGAAAACCGGCGATCACATCTGTCGTGATGGCGGGATGATCAAAAGACTCCCGGATCAGGCAGCATTTTTCATAGTATTCACCGGTGGTGTAATGTCTATTCATTCTTTTAAGAGTTTCATTGCAGCCGCTCTGCAGGGACAGATGAAAGTGGGGGCAGAATTTGGACAGCCCGGAAAGGCTGCGGACAAATTCTTCGGTAATGATCCGAGGTTCGAGGGAGCCCAGACGGATCCTCTCGATTCCTTCCACCTCCTGAAGGCGCATCACCAATTCCAAAAGACCGTTTTCCTCCTGACGGTCCGCGCCGTAGGAGCTTAAATGTATGCCGGTCAGCACCGCCTCTTTTAAGCCTCCGGCTGCCAGGCCGGCCACCTCCTCCAGCACGTCCTCCGCCTCCCTGCTGCGGATGCGCCCTCTGGCATAGGGGATGATGCAGTAGCTGCAAAACTGATTGCAGCCGTCCTGGATCTTGATGAAGGCGCGGGTATGTTCCGATGTGCGGGTAATCCGCATACTCTCATAGCTGCTGGCATGGCCTATATCCAGCACGGCTTCGCCGCCGCCCTTTCCATCCATATATTCGTCCAAAAGTTCCAGCAGTTTGCCCTTCTGGTTGTTGCCGATCACGATATCCACCGTTTTGTCTTTCTTAAGGTCTTCTTCGGCCGCCTGCACATAGCAGCCTGCCGCCACCACCACCGCGTCAGGGTTGCACTTTCTTGCGCGGTGCAGCATCTGCCTGGACTTGCGGTCCGCGATATTGGTTACGGTACAGGTATTGATTATATAAACGTCAGCCCTATCTTCAAAGGGAACAATTTCATATCCCCCCGCCTCCAGCTGCTGCTGCATGGCCTCCAGTTCATAGGCGTTGACTTTGCATCCCAAATTATGTAATGCTGCTTTCTTCATGTTATTTTACTCCGTTTTTGTTCAAAATTTTCTTTGTCCGAAACACTCCGAGCTTCTTTCACAGCCGATTTGCAGGTGATTGCAAAATAGCGATTACTTTTTTAGGAAATATGTCTATTGACTTTTCACCCCCCTCTATGTAGTATTAACGTAGGCAGTAGAAAACTATATTATACGCAAATTAAGGAGGTTATTCCAATGAAAACAGTACAGATCTCATTAAATTCTATCGACAAGGTAAAATCATTCGTTAATGATCTTACAAAATTTGATTGCGATTTCGATCTGGTATCCGGCAGATATGTGATTGATGCAAAATCCATTATGGGCATCTTCAGTCTGGACTTATCCAAGCCGATTGATTTAAACATCCATGCAACCGATAACCTGGACGAAATCTTAGCTGTTCTGGCACCTTATCTCATCTAAGCCGTGCCTGACAGCCGGCAAAACGCGCCGAAGGGTGCGTTCTGATAAAGAGGAGAGAGGGACATATTTCATATGTCCCTTTTTTTACATAGGAAAGTTCTCCGAACTCTCCAATGTAATAAAAAGCCCTCCGGGCAGGAACGCACTGCGGCGGAATGGAATGATGTCGCTGAAGCGATCCGCCGCAGGCGGAGAATCCCGCGAGCGGGATTCTTTTTCGTTTCAGGATTCTTTTTAATCTATCCAGATGGTCTCCACCGTATTTAATGCTGTCTCGACCAATGGCTCAATGATTCCTTCCAGATTCGTCTCCGAACGCTTAATGATATTGATATTTGGCTTTGTTACCGGATGCTTGGCCACAAAAATGGTGCAGCAATCCTCAAATGGCTGAATGGAGATATCAAATGTGTCGATTTTCTTAGCGATCTCCACAATCTCCTGCTTGTCAAAACCGATCAGCGGACGGTAAACGGGCATCGTACAGACCTCGTTGGTGGCCGCCAGGCTTTTCATTGTCTGGGACGCCACCTGACCGATGCTCTCTCCCGTGATCAGACCGAGGCTCCCGTTTGTATCGGCCAACCGCTCCGCTATGCGCATCATATACCGCCTCATGATGATCGTCAGCTCTTCATGGGGGCATTTGTCATAGATCGCAAGCTGGATGTCGGTGAAATTCACCACGGACAGGCTGACCGGTCCGGAATACCGGGAGACCTTTCTGGCTAAGTCCACCACCTTCTGTTTCGCGCGCTCACTGGTATAGGGCGGCGCATGAAAATAGACCGCATCGATCACCACGCCTCTCTTGGCGATCATATAACCGGCCACCGGGCTGTCGATGCCTCCGGAGAGCAGCAGCGTGGCTTTGCCGTTCGTTCCCACAGGCATGCCACCGGGGCCGGGTATAGCCAGGGAATAGATGTTGATCTTCTGGCGCACCTCTATCTGGAGAAGCACATCCGGATGGTGCACGTCCACCCGGATCTCCGGAAATGCGTTTAATATGGCCTCTCCCATGTCCATGTTGATCTGATTGGAATCCAGGGGGTAATTTTTTCTGGCTCTTCTGGCCTGTACCTTGAATGTAATCTTCTTATCCTCATACATCTCATCCATATAAGAGATCACAGTCTCACACAAAGCTTCAAAACCCTCGTCCACCACCTGGAGCATGGGGCAGATGGCGGCGATGCCAAACACTCTCCGGAGCGCTTCCACGGTTTCCTCATAGTCATAATTTTCGGCGTTCACATAGATTCTGCCGTCTTCTTTCAGTACCTTAAACTCCCCTTCCAGCGGCTTTAAGGCCCTGCGGATCTGTCTGATCAGGGCATCCTCAAATAAATATCTGTTTTTTCCTTTAATGCCGATCTCGGCGTATTTTATCAAAAATGAATGGAATGTCATGTTTTCTCCTTATTTACGGCTGACCGTCAGCCTCTGCGGTATCTGCGAAGCATTGGGAGCAGTTCGTTTAACACCTGCAGTGTATAATCAATTTCTTCAACGGTTGTAAAGATACTCATGCTGAACCTCAAGGTGGATTCCAGCAGATCCCGCCTCACTCCGATCGCTTTGAGCGTAGGGCTGATCATCGGATGGTTGGAGGCGCAGGCGGAACCGGCGGATACATACACGCCTCGGTCCTCCAATGCGTGAAGCAGCACCTCGCTGCGAACGCCTTCAAAACTGACGCTGATAATATGGGGCGCCCCCTGTCTGGGTTCAGGGCCGTTTACCGCGGTTCCCTCCATCCTAAGAATTCCGTTTATAAAGCGTTCCTTCAGTTGATAGAGATATTCCATACGTGCTTCATGGTCACGGTAGATTTCCGTTACCGCAGCGCCCAGTCCTGCAATGCCTGGGACATTTTCCGTGCCGGAACGCAGTCCCATCTGCTGCTCGCCTCCAAAGATGATCGGACGGATCTTTACGCGGTCCCTCACATAGAGGAATCCCACGCCTTTCGGCCCGTGTATCTTATGGCCGCTGACGCTTAACAGATCGATGCCCTGACGGCGGGGGCGGATTCTAAACTTGCCGAATGCCTGTATGGCATCCACATGGAAGATTACGCTGGGTTTGATTTTTTTAATCGTCAGGCCTATGGCTTCCACCGGCTGTACGGCACCCATTTCATTATTTACATACATGATGGATACTAAAATGGTTTCCCTTCTGATCGCAGCTGCCACATCTTCCACACGCACCATGCCGAAGCGGTCAACGGGCAGATACGTTATTTCAAATCCGTTTTCTTCCAGATATTTCATCGTGTTGATAACGGACGCATGCTCGATCATGGTGGTAATAATATGATTCCCTGCCCTGCGGTTAGCCATCGCACATCCTATGATAGCCAGGTTGTTGGATTCTGTTCCGCCGGAGGTAAAGTAAATCTCCTTTTCATTTACCCGCAGGCTTGCCGCAATGGCTGCCCTGCTCTCCTTTACATAAGTTTCGGCGTCAACGCCTTTTCTATGAAGAGAGGAAGGATTTCCATAATCGCCGCACATTGTCTGTACCATTACATCTCTGACGCAGTCAAACACACGGGTGGTGGCCGAGTTGTCTAAATATGCTTCCATTATTATTCTATATCCTCATTTCTTATATGCTTTTTATTTATCATATGAGACAGGGAAAGCGCTGGTGTGTATTTATCGCCCTGTGTTATCCGTTTCAAATGTCTCCAGCCGAAACATCAGAACGGATAGCAGCATCATACCGGCGGTCTCCGTGCGCAGGATACGGTCTCCGAGAGAAATCGGGTTCCAGCCGCAGGCGCGGGCGTATTCGACTTCTGATTCGTCAAAGCCGCCTTCAGGGCCGATGAGGATTCCTATGCTTTTGCCTGGAACGCAGTCTTTGATCAGCCGGCCGCTGTTTTGCATGCCGTTTTCATTCTCATAGGGGATCAGGCGGATGTCCAAAGAACCGCCGTACGCAATCGCTTCCTTTAAAGTCATGACAGGCATGACCCTGGGGACGATCAGGCGTTTGGACTGCTTGGCTGCGCTTTCGGAAATGGTATTCCATCTGCGCAGCTTGCTCTCTTCTTTTTTAGGGTCCAGCTTCACTACGCAGCGCCGGCAGGACACCGGGACGATCTCGCCCACACCCAGCTCCACGGCCTTCTGGATGATCCATTCCATCTTATCGCCCTTTGGAAGCCCCTGAAACAGGACGATCCGGGAGGGGAGTTCGGTGGTGTTCTGTTCTTCCCGCACAATCTCTGCTGTTACCTGTTCGGTCTCTATGGACTCTATGCGGCAAAAATAATCCCAGCCGGTGCCGTCACTGATGCGGATTTCTTCGCCGGGCTTCATCCGAAGCACGTTTTTGATATGGTTTACATCTTCTCCTGTGATGCGGATGCGGGAGCCTTCCAGCTGGTCAGGAGTTATGAAAAAACGGTGCATGGCTTCTCCTAAAGGAATTTGTCTGTTATGCTATTTTTTTCTGGCGGTAATGGAGACCCATTCGCCCTGATAGGTGGTCTCGAGCAGTTCAAAATCGGGGTTGGCTTTAAAGGCCGCTTTGACATCGGCTTCTTTGGTGTTGATGATGCCGGATGTGATGAACAGGCCGCCGGGCTTTAGGTGCCTTACGATCTCCGCCTGCAGAAGGATGATGACGGGGGCCAGGATGTTGGCTACAGCGATATCGTAGCGTTCGTATCCAGCCTGCTCCTGGATCGCAGGATCGTCGATGATGTTGCCTGTGACGATTGGGAAGGACGATGCAGGAATCCCGTTTACTTGGGCGTTTTCCTGCGCGGCTTTTACGGCGTATTCATCCAGATCGGTGCCGAAAGCATAGCCGGCTTTCAGTTTCAGGGCCGTAATGCCCAGGATGCCGCTGCCGGTGCCTACATCCAGTACGGAATCGCCGGGCTTTAAATATTTTCGCAACTGGCGGATGCAGAGCTGGGTGGTCTCATGGGTCCCTGTGCCAAAGGCTGTACCGGGGTCTATCTCTATCAGCAGCTTGTCTTCACAGTCCGCAGGGATCGCTTCCCAGGTGGGCTTGATCAGGATATCATCCACTGTGAAGGGCTTGAAGAATTCTTTCCAGTTGTTGATCCAGTCTTTGTCTTCGGTCTCGGATGCGGTGATGGTGGCAGGGCCGAGGTCCACATATGCGTGCAGCGAGTCGAGCTCTTCTTCTACCTGGCGGAGGAGGGCTTCTGTTGATTGGTCGGGTTCCAGATAGAAACTCACTTTGGCCCGGCCTTCGTCGGGCGGGAGCTCGGGGAGGATGTCGATGAACATGCCTTTCGTTTCGGATTCTGTGAGGGGGACGTTGTCCTCAATTTCTATGCCTTCTATGCCGAGGTCGGACAGGGCGCTGCTGATGAAGTCGACGGCGGCTGTGGTGGTGTCAATTGTGTATTTGCTCCATTTCATGGGTTGGTACCGTACCTTTCTATGTTGACGACTGGATCTCGCGGGGGCGAGATCGCAGGTGGGGGGAGAGTCTCGACTGGATCTCGCGGAGCGAGATCTCCGATGGGGGGAGATTGAGTCATCGGGTCCGCAGTGCAGCGAGATTCCGCTGCGCTCCATCTCGCTCACGGGCTTCGCCCTATGGAAATGTGAAAGTTCAGAGGGCCTTTTGTGCAAGCACAACGGACCCTCTGAATTTTCACATTTCCGCACTGCTCATTGCCTTCGTGGACATTATACCCCACCCCCTCTGATCCTGCAAGATTGTGCGGTAAATTTCTTTGGAGGGGATCTGACAGATTGGGAATTTTGTGTTGATATTTTTCACAATTTGCTGGCGGGGGCTTCCATTTTATGTTATAATGGGTGGTACAACCCGAACTATTCAGTCAGCATTTTCTGTAACGGGATTTGTATCTGATGGGTTGATTTAAATTATTTGAAGGGGGTCTGCATATGGAAAGAAGACAATTTAAAATCCGGGATAAATCCGGGAGGATCGCGCTTAAGCTTATACCTGGCCATTTCGCCACTACTCATTCCCATATTAACTGCTATATCGATATCACTACCCTTAAAATAAGACAGAGTGAGGCGATGGAGACCGCGCGGGCGATGGCGAAATATTATAGCACAAGCACTATGATCGATACGATCGTCTGTATGGATGGCTGCGAGATGATTGGCGCTTATCTGGCGGAGGAACTCTCCCATAACGGCATTATGTCTATTAATTCCCATAACAGCCTGTATGTGGTCTCTCCTGAAATCGATTTTAACCGCCAGATGATTTTCCGCGATAATACGCAGATCTCTATCAACGGCAAACATGTGCTCATCCTGCTGGCTTCTGCTACTACCGGTAAAACGATACGCCGCTGCATCGAATGTGTGAACTATTACGGCGGTAATGTGGCGGGCGTTGCCGCTATCTTCAGCTATGTGCCGGAAGTGGACGGCTATAAGATTAACGCTCTGTTCGATAAGGGTGATCTGCCTGACTACCAGGCCCACGATCCCCAGAACTGCCCGCTCTGCAAGGCGAATATGAAACTCGACGCTATTGTCAACAGCTATGGCTATTCTAAACTCTGATGTTTACCGCAATTTTAAATTAAGGTCCTGCCTCCTACTTAAAAAAAGACGGAATATTTATATTCAGTTGGCATCATACGTTAAACTACTGTGTAGCCTGGTCGTGTAGTCAGCGTCAAGATGTGATTGAAAACGACCAGTTGATTTTCAATAAAAGCTATTTTGATGAATCCTACTTTACAATGCCTGTGGACGGAAGCAAGATAATTTTATGTAATCGGAAGATATCCACTTATATTAACGCATTGGCAAAAGCCGGATTTGTTGTAGAAGAAATGATTGAACAAAATGATAAACAAACGATGGAGTCTGTTAACGATAACAGCGACAAAACCAAGAAAGCAAAAATGATTCCGATATCGGTTTGCTTTAAGGCAAGAAAACTTTAATGATTTTTATTCTCATCATGGAAAGCGGTCGAAAGCACTCTTTGCTTTCGACCGCTTGATTCCCACATAAGCAAGGGCAGTTGGCCCTGCTGCTTTCCACATAGCATATGCTCATTTTGCGTAGTCTATGAAATCATCCGGATACATTTCATAGTCAATAGATGATTGCAATTCTCCAAGCTGATTTTTCCACGAGTTTTCTCGAATGCTTAATTTCCTAAAACCAAGTTCTTCATAAACATGCTGTGCTCTTTTATTGTTCATATTTGTGTTAAGAATGATTTTCTTATATCCCATATCGTTAAATAATGATGATATAAGCATGCTAAGCAATATTTTTCCCAGTCCCCTATCGTGTAGTGAAAAATCGCAAATCTTTATGCCTATTTCAGCGGTGCCCTCGCCCTTGTCACAATAATTCATTTCGCCTACAGGAATTTGGGAAACCTCAATAATTAAGCGCCTGCGGATATCATCCCTGTCATTTTCAAGGCTGTCGGCAATGTCTCTCGTTTTTTGACCAGTTCCATTTGGAAATCCTGCATGAGCCATAATAGTGCCATCATTCCACCATGTGGCTAATTGTTCGGCATCGTCAACAGTTGCATTTCTAATTACTAAATTTTTGAATCTTAATAACATATTATCCTCCGTCTAGGGACGCTAGTGCTCTTCATCAATCAGAAACTCAGCCATCACCCGGTTGCTCACATCCAGACCGAACTCCGTTAGAAACACCCGCTCCCCTGTATCCTGCAGCAGTCCCTGTGACAGCAGGGATTCGGTGACTTTTCCGTATATCCCGTCATAGCTGCGCATAAACTGCTCTTTAAACTCACTCTTACTGATCCCGTCCACACAGCGAAGTCCCAGAAACATAAACTCCTCCATCTGTTCTGTCAGCGGCAGGATCCGGTTGTCCCGGCGCAGGGCGAACGGAGATCCGGATGCGCCCACATAGGTTTCCATGTCGCTTATGTTAGAGAATCTCCTGCGTCTTCCTCCCGGGCGGCCGACGCAGGATGAGGCTCCCAGCCCAAATCCCAGATACTGCGAGCCCTGCCAATAGCCCAGATTGTGCCGGCAGGCATACCCTTTCAGGCAGTAATTGGAGATTTCATACCTGTGATAACCATGCTGCTCCAATATGTGCTTAGTCATGTGGTAGATCTCCCGCTCTTCCTCCTCATCGGGCAGTCCGTCTCCGTCCCGGTATCTGTCATAAAATTCTGTCCCCTCTTCAATGATCAGGCTGTATGCCGAGATATGCTCCGGCGCCAGTTTCAGCACCGATGTGAGGACCCGTTTCCAGCCTGCCGCAGTCTGTCCGGGCAGAGAGGACATCAGGTCCACGTTGATATTGGAAAAACCCGCTTCTCTGGCAGCGGCATAATTCTCCAGAAATTCTTCAAAGGTGTGTATCCTGCCCAGCGTCTTAAGGTCCCTGTCATCCGCTGACTGTAAACCGATGCTGATCCGGTTTATGCCGGCGCGGCGGTATGCCTTAAGTCTGTCAGCATCCAGCGTTCCCGGATTTGCCTCAATTGTAATCTCTGCGTCTTCGGAAAAACAGTAGTATTTCCGGATGTTCTCCATCAGGCCGTTTATCCTGTCTCCGTCCCATAGAGAAGGCGTTCCGCCGCCGATAAACAGCGTGTTCACCGGGCCTTTTAGTTCCCCAAGCGGCGCGCAGGCTGCAATCTCCCTGCTAAGGGCCCTGTAATACATCTCCTGCCGCTCTTTGGATGCCGGTCCGGAAAGGAAATCACAGTATGCACATTTTCTGACACAAAAAGGAATATGGATATAGATCGAATTCACTGTATGCCGCCTTTCCGTGCATCGGCCGCAGGCTGACGGCCCGCGCGCCTTCTACGCACCCCTCTGTCTATACGCTATGGAACCCTTTTCCTATGATCTCACTGGTATTGGATATCAGCATAAACGCTGACGGTTCCACTTTCTTGATATAATTGCGCAGCAGCACCGCCTGGGTGCGGCTCATAACGGTCATGATCACCGCCTTGTCCTCTTTGGTAAATGCGCCTTCCGCGCGGCAGATCGTGGCACTGCGGTGCAGCTCATTGATAATGTAATCACAGATCGGTTCCGGCTCATCGCATACCACATTAAAATATTTACACAGATTGATGCTCTCAATTACAGAATCGATCACCAGGGATTTAGCCATCAGCCCGCAAAACGAGAACAGGCCGGTGCGTATATCAAACAGGAAAAAGGAAGCGATCACCACAAGCAGATCCACCAGAAACAGACTGGTGCCGATGTCCGCCGCCGTGTATTTTTTCAGTATCATCGCGATGATGTCCGTGCCCCCGCTGGAAGCGCCCACATTGAACAGAATCGCAGAGCCGAGTCCCGGCAGGAAAATCGCGAACAAAAGCTCCAGAAGCGGCTCATCTGTCAGAGGAGCGTTTAACGGGCAAACCTTTTCAAGCACCGCAAGGCCTACCGACATAAGGATGCTGACATATACGGTTTTAATACCGAAGGAACGCCCCAGGAAAAGGAAGCCCACCACCAGGAGGGCTATATTGAATACAAAGGTAATATCGCTGGGCGTAAATGGCATAACTTTCCCCAGCACCACCGCATAACCGGTTACTCCGCCAAAAGAAAAATTGTTCGGGAATTTAAAAAAGTAAACGCCGATCACTACCAGAGCCGTGCTGAACGTCAAAACCCCATACTCCCTGATCAGTTCCAGCCATTTGTTTCCCATACTGCCTGTCTGCTTCTGTTTCACCCCATCGTCCTCCTGCTCACAACATATTAGTCTGACTGTTTGAATGTATGATATTCGGTCACCCATTTTGACCTCTCTCATCTTAACATATAACACCTGTCTAGTAAAGGAAGCAATCCCGGTATATTATTGGAACAGACTTCATTTTAAATGTATTCTTATATAAAAACGGAATTAATTCCGTTTTTATTGATACTTTTTTATAAACAGAGTATACTGTTTATAACGGAGGTGAAACAGTGAAAAGACTGAAAAGACCGGATTATTTAGACTGGCTCATCAGGCAAAAGGACAAACAGATCATCAAGGTTGTCACCGGTGTACGCCGTTGCGGTAAATCTACACTTTTTGACATCTACCGCGATTACCTGCTTGAACACGGCATCCGGCCGGAACAGATAATATCCATCAATTTTGAGGATCTTGAATTTGAAGAGCTGACGGATTACCGTTCTTTATACCGATATGTCAAGGAACGGCTTTGTCCTGATCGGATGAACTATATTTTTCTGGATGAGATCCAGCATGTCGAATCATACCAAAAAGCGGTGGACAGCCTGTTTCTGCGTGAGAACTGCGACGTTTATATTACCGGATCCAATGCCTGTTTTATGTCGGGTGAACTCGCCACATTGCTCACCGGGCGGTATGCCGAACTGTCCATGATGCCTCTGTCTTTCAGTGAATTCTGCGAGGGACTGGATGATAACCGGAAAGCAATGGCACTCACGGATAAATTCACGCTGTATATCGATACAGGTTCGTTCCCATATGTGCTCAAATACCGATATGGCGCATCAGAGGCTAAAGAGTATATGGAGGGTATTTATCATACGATATTGCTCAATGATATCGTCAGACGTCTGAACATAGCGGACGTTAATATGCTGGAGGCAGTAGCTAAATACCTCATGCACAATATTGGCAACCGGACTACCCCCACTGCGATCGCCAATACAATGGTTTCAAAGCAGCGAAAGATCGATTCCAAAACTGTAGACCGATATCTTCGCGGTCTGACTGACAGCCTCCTGATGTATGAAGCAAGGCGGTATAACATCAAAGGCAAGGAATTCTTAAGCACAGTAAACAAATATTATGTTTGTGACGTAGCCATGCGAAATATGCTTGTCCGCGGAAGGGATACGGATATCGGTCACATATTGGAGAATATCGTTTACCTGGAACTTCGCAGAAGAGGGTACGAGGTATATGTCGGGCAGCTCGGCGCGGACTGTGAGGTTGATTTTGTCGCCATGAAAAACGGAGAGCTGTCCTACTATCAGGTCACACAGACGGCACTGGATGACAGAATGCTGCAAAGAGAACTTGCCCCGCTGCAAAAAATACAGGATAACCACCCAAAGTATCTTTTAACTCTGGATGAGCTCTTCGGAGATATGAATTATGAAGGTATAAAGAAAAAAAATATTTTGAAATGGCTGCTTAAACTGCAGTGAAAGAATAAAAGGGATGCCGCGAATGCCACAGCCCACTAAGGCGATAATTTCAAACGAACAGAAAAGCGGCATTCGCAAAGGCAGCAACAGGGCTTCAACCGGCAAGGTTGGAGCCTTGTTGCTATCAGTATATATAGTATAATCGCATCTTTGCGTTTTTTGCAACTGCCGGAGTATAATGGAAGCGTCAGGAGGTGCCGGACAATGAAAGAACAGAAGTATCATATCTATCTGACCGAGCAGGAACGGTCGGAGGTTATCAAATCCCTCATAGACCTGAAAAACGCGCTTATCCGGCAGGGCAAATATACGGACGCCGTTGACGATGTGCTGGTGAAGCTGACCGGCGCAAAGCGAAAAAAGCTGAAGGTCGTATACATCTGAATAGAGTTCGAGCCGCTTATTCCCAATCGGAGTAAGCGGCTCTTTTCATTTCAGGTATAGCTTTCCGCCAAAGAGTTTTCCTTGAAACGGCGGTTGTTTTCCAGCAGCTCATCAAAAGTTACAGGCTTAAAGCTGTTTATATCCACACCGGCATTCAAAACATTCTCCCGTGCGGCAATCAGCGGCCAGAAGTCCGCCCTCGTATCATTATGAATATGCCCGTGGAGCATATATGACCGCTTCGCGTGCTTCCACGAAAGCATCGGGTAATGGCATAGCGTTAGAGAGCGCTTTCCGTCCGAGGTTTCCAAAAACTTATCCACGCCGGCAAAGTACCTTGCATAGTCAAACTTCGTCATCCACGAGCCGTCGTGGTTGCCGACGATCAGCCGCTTCTTGCCCTTCAACCGCTTCAGGATTCCCTCCGCATTGGTGCTGCGGAAAAACATATCCCCAAGAATATATACCGTATCGTTTCCGGTCACTCTATCGTTCCAGTTTTGAATCATCGCCTCGTCCATTTCCTCGGCGGAGGCAAAGGGACGGTCGCAGAACCGGATAACATTGCAGTGACCGAAATGCGTGTCTGCCGTAAAATAAATCATCGTGTATCATCTCCCATATATAAAGTAAAAGCAGAACTGCTCACCGAACAGCCCTGCGCGAAATCAGGATAGTCCTGTACTATCCCCGTTTTCGTCTGAACTGACCGTAATTCGTTATGAAGCAAAAAGTCCGGGAGGACAAACCGAGCCTGCTTATTATCTCTTTGCTTCTGTTGCTGCCGTTCGTCATAGCTCTTGCCCTCCTTCCATAAGCCTGACCACAGTATACTATATAAATATGAACAAGTAAATCATTCAAACGCAAAGCCGCTTTTCCGTTCTCGGAAGGGCGGCTTTTTTGCTTTCCAAGGGGCACGAAAAATTTTTTCAACTTTTTTTGAAAAACACCCTCAAAAATCGCTTCCTTATTCAGAGTAAGTGAAGGGGTTCTTTCCCAACCACAATCGGGAGCCGCTTCGTGAACCTTGAAAATTGAATATACAGGCACTTGGGACATTACTTCTGATGATTAGCCCGAAGATGGGTACGCCGTGACTTCTCCTAACCGGAGGACGAGCGAGAACCCCCGATCTGAAACCCGGATTGCCACCGGGACGGCGATGACAGTCAGAAGGATTATGATACTTCTCTACGGAGCTGGCGGAGAACCCGGCAGAGGTGAAAGCCCTATGACACGGTGCAGCACACCGTGACCCAAGTGTTTCCCGGAAGGCGAAAGCCGCCGCAGGGGGCGTTGAGGACAAATACTGCGGACATATACATAGCCGTTCATTACAGGCGGCTATGAAATCTACAAAGAAGGAGGAAAACGAAAGATGCCAAACTGTAAAACCATAGCGATATGCAACCAAAAGGGCGGCGTCGGGAAAACCACCACGGCGGTCAACCTTGGAATCGGGCTTGCCATGCAGGGCAAAAAGGTACTCCTCATAGACGCAGACCCGCAGAGCGACCTTACGGCCTGCCTCGGCTGGCGGGATTCAGACAGTCTGCCGCAGACGCTGACCAACAAGCTGGCGGCGGTAATGCGCGAGGAAAGCCAAGACCCATTTGCCGGGATTCTCAGCCACGAGGAAAAGGTTGACCTTGTGCCGTCGAATCTTGAGCTGTCGGCGCTGGAGATGAGCCTTGTGACCGCAATGAGCCGGGAAAGCGTGATGAAGAACTATCTCAGCCAAGTAAAGGACAACTACGATTATGTCCTCATAGATTGTATGCCGTCCCTCGGTATGATTACCCTCAACGCACTGACGGCTGCGGACAGCGTTATCATTCCCGTGCAGGCGCAATATCTGCCGGCAAAGGGAATGACGCAGCTCCTGTCCACGATTGCCAAGGTAAAAAAGCACACCAACCCGAACCTTGCCATCGACGGAATCCTGCTGACCCTTGTGGACGGCAGAACGAATCTCGCCAAAAGCACCGTGGAGGCGCTGCGGGAGAACTTCGGCTGCCGGATCAGGATTTACCGGACGACCATTCCCGTTGCCGTGAAAGCCGCAGAGGTTTCGTCCAAGGGAAAAAGCATATACGCCTATGAGCCGAACAGCACCGTGTCCAAGGCCTACGCAGATTTCACGAAGGAGGTGTTAGCCGATGGCAGGCAGAAAGAGCGACTTCACGCTTCCCACGAACACGCTCGATGACCTGTTCTCCACGCAGGAGGAACGGGACGACGCAAAGCTGGCAAAAATCCGGGACATTCCCCTGACGGAGATCGACAATTTCCCCGACCATCCCTTTAAGGTGCGGGACGATGAGGATATGTTACAGCTTGTGGAGAGCGTCAAGGAGCGCGGAGTCATCACCCCGGCGACCGTCCGGCAGAAGGAGGACGGCAGATACGAGCTTGTTTCGGGACACCGCAGAAAACGAGCCTGTGAGCTTGCCGGATTTGAAACGCTCCGCTGCGAGGTGGTAGACCTTGACCGTGACGCCGCCACCATTTTGATGGTGGAGAGCAACTACCAGCGGTCGCAGATACTTCCCTCGGAAAAGGCATTTGCCTACAAGATGCGCTTGGAAGCGATGAAGCGTCAGGCAGGCAGACCGAGCAAAGAAAATGGTGTCCCACTGGGACACGATAATCTTTTCGGGAAGTCAAGAGAGCTTTTAGCTGCCGAAGGCACAGATAGCAACACACAAATTCAGCGATATGTCCGCCTTACCAATCTTGTCCCCGAACTGCTTGACCTTGTGGACGATGGCAGAATCAAGATGCGCCCTGCGGTGGAGCTGTCCTATCTGGACGAGGGCTGCCAGCGGGATGTGGTAGAGGAAATCGACCTGAACCAGTGTACGCCCTCCCATGACCAGACCATCCGTATGCGGAAGTTCTTTTCGGAGGGCAAGCTCACGCCGGAGGTGGTGTCCGCCATTATGTGTGAAGAAAAGCCCAACCAGCGGGAAAAGATCATCCTGCGAGGGGACAAGGTGCGAAGCCTGATCCCCAAGAATATTCCCATCAGCCAAACGGAGGACTATGTGCTGAAGGCCTTGGAGCATTACAGCCGCTTTCTCCGTCAGCGGGCGGATCGTGACAGCCGGTAACGGCAGGCGGAGTACGTTTTTCCGCTTCCCCTTCCTCACACTCCAACCCCTTGAATACTAACAGACTAACCGAAAAGAGAATATCTATCTCTCTTAAATAAACTCTATCTCCCTTGAGTATAGCTATCTAAGAGAGCCGAGGGAAACAGCGCAAAGTTCCCGAAAAAGCCGGTTTGCGGTATCATTAAAGGTTCTGCCGTCATCGCAGGCTTGATTTCCCCCTCTTTTTTCGGCTAAAATGAGTGCGAAAAGGAGGTCGCACGATGAAAACGAGGGTTTTGAGCATATTCCTTATTCTGTTTTTGTGCCTGACTGCCGGGTGCGGCAAGGCTTCACAGAACACCGAAAAGCCCGACGGGTTTTCTTTTTCGGAGAGCCAGACAGAAGAAGCTGCCGGAAAAGATACCTCTCAGGCAGAACAGACAGCCCCGGCTCAGCCACCCGAAGCACAAAGCGCACAGACAGCAGATGAGGAAACGGAAGGAAGCACGGAAAGCGAACGCCGACCGGTTCCCGAACATCCAGTAAGCGGCACAACGCCGCCGCAGACAAGCGATCCGCAGCAAAAGAAGGACGAGTCCGAGCGTCGGTCGGAAACCACAGCTTCACCGGCTCCATCCGAAACAGAACAGCCCATCCCTCCGGCAACCGAGGAACCGAAGCCGTCAGAACCTCCCCAGCCGACACAACCATCCACGGAGCCGCCCACCGAGCCGTCCTTTGACATCGGCTACTGGGTCAACTTTGCCAAGAGCTATGCCGAAAGCGTGGGGCTGACGCTGGACAGCGGAGCCGCCTACTGCTGGGACAACCCCATTGCCGCAGGCTCCAAGTGCAGGTACACCGAACGGGACATCAAGGGCTACCTTGACCGCTATGCTAAGGACAGCGACATCACCGAGGTCTGGGTTTGGTATGAGCAGACAAGCGGCAATTCCTACGAGGTGTATATCGGCTACGCATAAAAACAAAACCAAACATCACTCTGAAACGCATCGTGAAAACGGTGCGTTTACTTTTTACAAGGAGGAAAAACACCAATGAAACGAAACCTTTTCAAGCGAGGGATGGCAGGACTGCTTTCCCTCGTGATGTGCCTGACCGCCCTTGTGGGGCTTGGCACGACCACCGCCTTTGCCGCAGGAGAGCAGGGGGAGGTCTACCTCATTTCCTTTCCGAGAAGCGGAGACGCCAATCTCGATTACGGCGGCTCTTGGGGACACCCGAATCTCCAGTATATGAACGGCTGGTACTCCGGGAACTCCAAGTATACCACCATCCGAGCGATGCACTCGTATGAGGGCAACATCTGCTACTGCATCGAGCCGGGAACGGCGCAGGAAACCGGCGACCGCTACACCAGCAAGGACGAAACCTTTTGGGACAACCTGCCCGCAGATTTCAACAGCACCATCTCGCCCTACGAAATGAAGCTGTTTATCGGGCGCATCATGCAGTACGGCTACACGGGTCCCATCAGCACCTCGTGGCGTTCCCAAAACTCCGCTGACGCCGCAGCACTGGCAGAGGCGATGGCAACGCAGGTGCTGATCTGGGAAACCATCGTGGGAGAGCGTGACGCAGACTTTGATCACGTCAGCCCCGGCAGCTACGACGCCGTAAAGGAGTCCGTCAGCGCCGAACACCCGCTTTACAGCCGGTTTTGCAGCTATTACGACAGCATTGTCGCCAGTGTGCAGCGTCATTCAACCGTTCCCAGCTTCATGTCCAAGAACGCATACCGTGCGCAGAGCGTAGAGCTTGCTTGGGACGGCACAAATTACACCGCCACGCTGACCGACAGCAACCGTGTCCTCTCGGATTACAGCTTTTCCGCAAACGAGAACGGCATTTCCTTCAGCGTCAGCGGAAATAAACTCACCATTACGGCGGCTAATGCGCCCTCCGACAGCGTAAGGATCACTGCCAGCAAAACCGGCTCCACCCGCCGTGGCATCATCACCTGGACGGACGGCAGATACGCACCCGGCGCAGGCATTCAGGATGTCATCAGCTACGCACAGGAGGTAAGCGACCCGGTGCAGGCGTTCCTCAATTTGAAGGTCAGCTACGGCTCTGCCAAGATCGTCAAAACGAGCGAGGACGGCAAGGTGGACAACCTCACCTTTACCGTCACCGGCAACGGCGTCAATCAGACGGTCAAGACCAATGCAAGAGGTGAAATTCAGATCGACAACCTGATGCCCGGTGTCTACACCGTGACGGAGCAGGACTACGACAAGTATGAGCCGCAGGAGTCCCGCCGTGTTACGGTGGTTTCCGGTCAGGTTTCTACCGTAAACTTCAGCAACAAGCTCAAGCGAGGAGATTTGCAGATCATCAAGTCCTCGGAGGACAGTCTTGTGGAGGGCGTAACCTTCCATCTCTACGGCACTTCGCTCTCCGGCATTGCGGTGGATGAGTACGCCGTTACGGATAAGAACGGCGTGGCGACCTTTAAGGATGTCCTCATTTCCGGTTCTTCCCCCTATACCGCGGAGGAGGTGGACACCGCCGTCCGCTATGTTGTTCCCGAAGCGCAGAGCGCACCCGTGAAGTGGAACGAGGTCACAAGCCGCAGCTTCACCAACATCCTCAAAAAGTTTACCGTGACCGTCACCAAGAGCGACGCCGAAACGGGAACGGCACAGGGCGACGCATCCCTTGCCGGTGCGGTCTATGGCATTTACAAGGGCGAAACCCTTGTGGACAGCTACGCCACCGATAAAAACGGTCAGTTTACCAGCAAGGAATATATCTGCGACAGCGACTGGACAGTGCGGGAGATCACCCCGTCCGAGGGCTATCTGCTTGATTCCACCGTTCATAAGGTCGGTGCAGAGCCGCAGCTTTATACCGTGGAGCATAATCAGACGGTAAATGATGTGACCGAACAGGTCACAAAGGGCAATATCGCCATCATCAAGCATACCGATAACGGTGAAACACAGATTGAAACGCCCGAAAGCGGCGCAGAGTTTGCTGTGTACCTGAAAGCCGCAGGCAGCTACGAGGTTGCCGAGGACACCGAGCGTGATTATCTCACCTGTGATGAAAACGGCTTTGCCCAGACCAAGGATATGCCTTACGGCATCTATACCGTCCATCAGGTGTCCGGCTGGGAAGGCAGCGAGCTGATGCCCGACTTTGATGTGTTCATTTCTCAGAATGGGGCAACTTATCGCTACCTTATCAACAATGCACCCTTTAACAGCTTCATCAAGATCGTGAAGCAGGACGCAGAAACCGGCAAGACTATCCCTTATGCCGGTGCAGGCTTCAAGATTTATGACCCGGACGGCAACCCCGTAACAATGACCTTCACTTACCCGACGCCCACCACCATTGATGAGTTCTACACCAATGCAGAAGGTTCTCTTGTCACGCCGGAAAAGCTGCCCTTCGGAAAGGGGTACTCTATTGTCGAGGTACAGGCTCCCTATGGCTATGTTCTCGATGAAACGCCCGTGTACTTCGATGTCACGGAGGATAATTCCACAGAAGAAAGCGGGGTTACGGTAGTAAAAGTGGATAAGCCCAATATGGCACAGAAGGGCACCATCACCGTGGAAAAAACCGGCGAGGTGTTCTTCGGCGTTTCCGTCATCGGCGGCGCAGATGAAAGCGGAAACGAACTGCCCACCATCTATCAGCCGCAGTATGAAAAGCGTGGACTTCCCGGTGCGGTCTATGAGATCGTCGCCGCAGAGGACATTACTACGCCGGACGGCACTGTCCGAAATCAGAAGGGTGAGGTCGTGGACACCGTAACTACCGACGAAAACGGTGTCGCTACCAGCCGGGAACTCTATCTCGGCAAATATGAGGTGCGAGAGATCACAGCACCCCACGGGATGGTGCTCAATCCCGAACCCCATTCCGTTGAGCTTGTCTACGCCGGCCAGAGCGTTGCCGTAACAGAAACGGCGACTTCGTTCGAGAACGAGCGTCAGACGGCGGAAATCAGCCTTGTGAAATCCCTTGAAGCGAATGAGCTGTTCGGCATCGGCACAAACGGCGAGCTGAAGAACATCTCCTTCGGGCTGTATGCCGCCGAGGAAATCGTCAGCACCAGCGGCACATCCATTCCCGCAGACGGACTGATTGAGATCATCACGCTGAATGAGGACGGCACGGCAATGGCCAAGACCGACCTGCCGCTTGGCAGCTACTATGTGAAGGAGCTTGCCACCGACAGTCATTATCTGCTGTCCGATACTAAGTACCCCGTGACCTTTGAATACGCCGGTCAGGATATTGCCGTTGTGAAGATTAGCGCCAATGACGGGAAAACCATCGAGAATGACCTGATTTACGGCTCCGTTTCCGGCAAAAAGGTCGATGAGAACGGCAACGCCCTCGGCGGTGCGCTGATCGGTCTGTTCCGCACAGACGACGGCGAGTTTACAAAAGAAACTGCGATTATGACTGCCACTTCTGCCGAAGATGGCAGCTTTTCTTTTGAGGGCATCCCTTACGGCACTTGGTATATCCGTGAGATCGAACAGCCTGCGGACTTCGTGCTGGACGATACCGTCTATCCCGTCACCATCGGCAAGGACGGTCAGGTGGTGGAAATCAAGATCGTCAACAAATATATCCGTGGCAACATCCATCTGACCAAGGTGGATGCCGAATATCCCGACAATAAGCTGACCGGAGCGACCTTTGAGGTCTACAAGGACAGCAACGGAAGCGGCAAGCTGGACGACGGTGACGAGCTGCTCGGCACACTGACCGAAAAGGAAATCGGGTCCTATGAGATGAAAGACCTGTTCTACGGTCGTTACTTCGTGAAGGAAACCAAAGCGCCGGAGGGCTTTGTCCTCGACACCGGCGTGTATGAGGTGATGATCGACACGGACGGAAAAACCTGCGAGGTGGAGAACAAGGCGGGCGTGGGCTTTATCAATGAAGCGATGCGAGGAAACCTGAAGATCGTCAAGACCTCCTCGGACGGCAAGATCAAGGGATTTGCGTTCCGTATTACCGGCGCAAACGGCTATGACATTATCCTTGAAACCAACGACAAGGGCGAGATCGTCATTGAGGGCATCCGCATCGGGGATTACACCGTCTCCGAGGTGAGCAACTCCGCCTCTGCGATGTATGTCCTGCCTGCTGACAAGAAAGCGACAGTCAAGACCGGCTCTACCACCATTGTGGAGATGCACAATGTACTGCGTGATACGCCCAAGACCGGCGACGCCACCAATCTGCCACTGCTGTACGCACTTGCGGGATTGTCCGCAGTGGGCATTGCCGTGACAGCATTTGTTGGCTTTAAGAAAAAGAAGAAGGAGGGTAATGACTGATGGAGCCTAAAACCATCGTGGCTATCGTGCTGGTAGCCTTTATCATCGGCGGCTTTATCTTCTTGCAGATAAGAAAGAAAAACAGGAAGTGAGCCAATCACCTATGGGGCGGAGCGATAAACTCCGCCCCTTTTCTACTACCCGAAGGAGGGAGAAAATGAACCGAATCAATACCGTTGAAAACAAAGTGCTTCAGATCCTGCGGGATTCGCCGGAAACACGGTATGAGGATATGAAGCTGTATTACCGCTACTACAACCGCTATGCCGATGATCTCCGTGCCGGCGAGCTGCCGCTGGGGGACTTGGCATACAACTACAAATTCTACGGACTGCCGTGCTTTGAGTCCATCCGCAGGGCGAGGCAGCGTGTACAGTCTCTTTTCCCCGAACTGTCCCGAAAGGAAGTCAGGGAGAGTGACGGCGGCGTTGTTATCGTCATCAATATTATTTGAGGTGGCGGTTATGAAAAGTGAAAAGCGTATGGTGGGCGATTACACCGTCCTGTGTGCCGTGAATATCGGCTCCCGTGAAATCATCCTTGCTGAAAACGAGCAGGACAAGAACGGCGAACGCTTCCTGTGCTGCTATGGGGAGCGCAACGACATCTTTCAGCGATACTCCGAATGTGCCGTTGGCGACGATTATATTGATGCAGCGCTGTTCTTTGCGGAGCGCATCAAGAGGGACGCTGAACTGTTTCGGTCAGAGGTTGAGAAGCTGGATATTCCTGTGACGGTTATTGCCGAAGCGGACTGTATCCCCGACCACTACAAAAATGACATCAACGGCAAGGTCATCGCTATCAACCCCGCTGTTCTCAAGCCGGAATACCGGCGAGCCGACCGGCAGCTTTATCTCGTGACGGGAGGCTTCGGCGCTTCGGCAAACAGCCGTGGCAGCGCTGTTTTTTGCACGAATCTCTATGACGGGAAACCGACCCGGTATGAGCGTGTGGATGTAATGGGTGAAGTAAAGCCGGAATGTATGCCGCACTGGGCGGTCAATAAGGCGACCATACTCAAACACATTCAGGGCAATAAGCTGATCTTTGAATATGGCGGCAAGCATTTCTGCCCCTATCGCCTGTTTACAAAAGCGGAGGATACTTTGGACTTCATTTCAAGGCACACGGCAAGAGATAACAATCTCGGACTAACGGACAAACCCCATGCCGGGGACAAAAGCCACTATGACCATTCGGCGTTCTATGAAAGGTCGAGCATAAAAAACTGCGACCTTTTCATTTGCGTGGACAACGGGAAACTCTACTGTCCGGGCGAAAAAGAGATGTTTGAATGGTGCGGCGAAGTCGGGAAAGCGGACTTTGATGGAAAAACAAAGGCGAAACCAAGCCGCAACAAAGGCTATGAACGATAAGGAGGATACCGCAATGGCAACAGTAAAGAAAACAGCAGCCGAGCAGGGCTTGCAGCAGAAGATGAAGGTGCTGGCAAAACTCTTTGACGCAGGTTGTAAAACCGAAAAGGATTTGAAGGCTCTGAACTTGCAGAGCATTTTGAAGATACCCGATGTGACCGTGCCGGATATGACGGTCATCACCGAATTGCAGGAGGCGATTACAAGAAACCGGCTCTATTCCTACTTGGGAGGTGGCGCAGATGAGCCAAATGACACGACCGAATGACCGCCATATCATCTGGAGCGATATGAACCTCGATGTGGAGGACTGGCGGGAGGACTACAAGGAGTTCCTTGAAATAAATGAGCTGGACGATGACCCCAACGACGAGCAGGCACTCTATGAATGGATGGTGGAAACCAACGGCGACTACCTTTACGACGAGAGAGCGAACCTCAACATCCAGCTTTCCCAGCCGATTATCGTCATTGGCGACATCGGACGCTGGAACGGCAGAGTGATGGGCTATAAGGAGATACCCTCCGGCAACATCCGAGATTGCCTGTATGCCGACACCGACTTTACCGAATGGTATGTAGATAAGTACGGCGACCTCCGTGCCGACGCCGCCCACCATGACGGCACGAACCATTATCTCTACCGTGTGTTCAAGGACGGCGTGAGCGAAACGCAGATGGAAAACCTCAAGGACAAGCTCTACTGCGGCAAAGCCACACGAGCCGATATTACCCGGCTGACCCGGCGACTTGGGGATGAGATCGCCGCCGTTTACGGCTTTGACATCCCGAAACAACGAACACCGCAAGAAAGGGGCGCAAGATAATGACAGATTTCACACTGCGACCGCTGACCGTTCCAGAACGCAAATACACCTACGCTCAAAGCTCGCAGCTTCAAGGGCAGACAGGCAATATCGGTTACCTGCGTGGGGACTTCGGTTCAAGCGGCGATCAGTTTTATACCACTTGGTTTGATACCCGCCCGCAATGGAAAAGCGATGCGTTCAAGCGGGACTTGGATGATGTAATCAACGCCCTGCGCTCCGAGGAGTACGGACTGCTTCAAAGCCGTTCTCAGATGGTGCGTTATGGGCGTGAGAACAAGGAAAGCGAAATGCAGGGTGCTTATACCACTGAGTTCGGCTTCCGAGCAGATACCGAGAAATATGCGTTCGTGCTTCGCTGTAATCCAACGAGGGGCGACTATAACTTCTACTGCCTCTGCTATGTAAAGGAATGGCTGGACAAGCACATCGAAGAAGCCAACCGGGATATTCGCTTTATTGACAGCCACTATAAAGAGCTGTTCCGTATCCCGGACGGAGAGCGCATCATTGTGACCGACCGTGACGGTAAGACGGAAAGCTATCCCTGCCGCTATATTGATAACTATCACACAGAGGTTGGACGCAATCTCTTTCACATTTGCGAGTTTGCCGAGCGTATGGAGCAAGGCGGCTGTACCTACGCTCCAATGGAGCCGCCCTTGCCTCCGATGTGCTATTCCATACTCCCGTCAACCGGCGAGGTCATTCAAATCGACCGCTGGCAAAAGGGCTATACCGCCACAAGGTTTAACGACGGGAACCGTGCAGAGAACGAAGCTATTAAGGATAAGTTCAATGAGAAGCTGGGCGTGACTAAGGCACAGGAGCAGGCAATGCTCGCCGGTTCTATGATCCGGTGGGACTCCATTGCCGCCAAACCCAAGAGCTATGATGAGAACGGCAAAGCCATCAAGCCAAAAGACTATGAACGATAAGGAGGTGTCCGCCGATGGCACGAAAATACGACTTCATTTCGGAGCTGTATAACAGAACCTGCAAAATGGTCGTTGCAAACCCCGAAAGCTGGGAAGCGTTTCTGCGCTCTGCCTGCTACAACTACCGCTTGCGCTTTGATGAGCAGCTTTTGGTTCACGCACAGCGACCGGATGCCACCGCCGTTCTTCAGATCGACGACTGGAACCAAAAGTTCGGGCGATGGGTCAATCGTGGGGCGCACGGCATTGCCGTTTTTGAGGATGCCGACCGACGCCGCCAGCGGCTTGTTCACTACTTCGATATTTCCGACACGCATCCGAGCCGCTTTTCCCGCAGAGTTCCCATTTGGCAAATGCGGGATGAGTACACGGCGGAGGTGATCGACACGCTGGAAAGCACCTTCGGAGAGCTGAACGAAAAGGAAACCCTTGCCGCTGCCATTGAGTCGGCGGCGAGAAACGCAGTAGAGGACAACATCCCCGACTATCTTCCTGACCTGATTTACAGCGTGAAGGACAGCTTCTTGGACGGTGTTTCCGAAGAAGAAATCACCCATATTTTCAAAACGGCAGTTAGAAACAGTGTCGCCTATATGACAATGACCCGCCTGGGCATTGAAGCCGGAGAATACTTTGAACCTGATGATCTTCGGGATGTGGTGAACTTTACAACACCTGCTACGCTGAACGCTCTCGGATATGCCACCAGTGATATTGCGGAAATGGGACTTGCGGAGATTTCCCGCACCATTCTTGCCCTCGACCGTCAAAATCGCATAATTGCAGAGAAAACCAAAGCCGATTACAATGTAGGCAAAGAAAAAAACGAAAGGAGTCCTGACGATGAACGAGATCACTTACACGAGGCAGGGGGATTATCTGCTTCCCGATTTGACGATGCCGGAGCAGCCGGAGCTGTCGATGGGCAGGTACGCCCGGATGCGGAGGAAGTTCCTGAAGGAGCATCACAAGGTACGCTACTACAACCTGCTGACGAGCTGCACCCTGAACGAGCATCTGAACGACACGGAGCGCAGAGCGAACGAGCTGGAACAGATGCTGACGGAGCAGATGGCAGCGTCGGAGGGCGTGACGGAGAATCTGAAAGCGACGGATATGATGAGCTGGGTTCGGAAGATGAACAGTATCCGGAGCCGGGTTCAGGAGATCGTGATGGCGGAGGTAATCTTCGCTTAGACTATTACGACCGAAGCCACGAGGATAAAAGCCTGCCGTTTTTCGGCGGCGACGATACCGTTCGTGAAATCCTCGGTACTACGCCGCACCTGAAAGCGAGCAAGGACGAGATACGGGCATTCTTTGAAGCAACCGCTGATAGGGATGCCCGTACTTCTTATATCAAGAGCATTTTCAACAACGACTACACCGAGGTCATTCTGAGCGACGGACGGCGTGTGGGCTATAAGACCTATCAGAATGTGTTGCAGCTTTGGGAGGGCAGTTATCTTTCCCGCACAGCGCAGAGCTTCTATGATTGGGGCGTAATTGCCCAGCACTTTGAAGCGATGCGGCTTCTTGGTGAGTTGCAGGACACGATGAAGCCATTGCCGTCCATCGACGGGCAGTTGAGCTTGATGACGGCAGAAGCAGAGGAACGAAAGTCCTCTGCTTTTACTTTCTCTCAGGAGATCATCGACACCGTTCTCACCCGTGGCAGCGGCATCTCTGAGGGAAAAATGCGAATCTATGAGCAGTTCCAAAAGAGCCTGTCTGCAAAGGAAAATGCCGACTTTCTGAAAAATGAATACGGCTGGGGCGGCGCTTATCCCGTAATTGTCGGTGCAGGCATTGATGAGCAGCACGACGGTAAGGGTATCCGCATCTCTAAGGGAATCGGAAACGATAAGCCCCACATTGACCTGAAATGGAGTCAGGTGGTAAAGCGTATTGCCGAGCTGATAAAACTTGACCGCTACCTTAATCCGAAGGAAAAGGCGCAGTATCCTGCGTGGCTGCAAAGGCAGGAAGAACGCCGTGCAGAGCTTGCCGAGGAACGAAGGAATAGAGAAATCTTATCCACTGTACCTACTGAAAAGGCAGAGCCGAAGAACGAGCGATATGAATACCACCTTGGCAGCACCGTCTATCTCGGCGCAAACGAGTATGAAATTCTCTCCTTTGATGACGAGCGTGTGATGCTCTATGATACGCAGTTTCCGCTTTTCAACAAGGAAATGACGAGAGCCGAGTTCGACAGCAAGGTGCAGGAAAACCCGTTGAATGACCATTTGAAGGTTGCCGAAAAGCAACCCGAAGAACAGTCTACCCAGTATGACATTGGGATGGGCTATCTCGGCAACGGACTGACTGTTTGGAATCGTGCCGTGGAGGTCAATGGGGACTATCAGAACATTGCCCATATCTCTCCTGAAGGTGAAACCACCTACTATGTGCAGGACTTGCCGCAGAGTGTTGTGGAGCGTATCGAACAGGCAGCAGAAAGAGAAAAGCCAAAGGATGCTGCTTTGCCGGAGTTCTATCAAGCATATCTTGAAACCAAAGCAGACAACCCGAACAGCCTTGTACTGTATCAGATGGGTGATTTCTTTGAAGCCTATGCGGATGATGCCAAAACCGTTGGAAATAGCCTTGACCTTACGCTAACCAGCCGTGCGTTGGGCGCAGATAGCCGTATCGAAATGTGCGGTTTCCCGCAGCACCGCTTGGAAACCTACCTTACAATGCTGACCGACAGAGGGTACGATGTAGCGGTCAACGCCGTTGAGAACGGCGAGCGCATTACCCGCACCGTGGTTTCCGCCACGAAGGAAGCACCCATCGAGTCCAAACCTATCGGCAGGATCGACTATCTCGGCACGGACGGCAAGGTCGGTGAAAGCATCGAGTACACCAGTCCTTATCAGTTCGAGAAGGACATCAAGGAGGAAAACTACTACGGTGTCCCTATGACCATTGTTCTGTATAAGGACAAAGACGGCAGTACCATCCCCCACGACTTTATCACCCAGCTTGACCCCCCGCCCAAGGGCTTTGAGATCATCGACAGCCCCTATCTTGTGGAACGATTTGCCGTCATTGAAACAGAAAACAGCTATGCGGTCTGGGATGAAACCCGCAGCGCAATCTATGTAGACGAGGAGGGCGTTAGCGAGGAGTTTGCCAGCGAATGGCAGGCAAACGACTATCTGAAACAGCTTCAAGGGATTCCTCCCATTGATCGTCCCAAAGCCTCCCTTGATACGGCGAAGCGGCTGATTGACGATTTTTGTCGTGAGGAATATCAGCGTGAGGATGGTGCGGACTACACCGACCTTGCAAATGTGGGTGTTGCCTACACCACGACTGAGGACGACAAGCACGAAATACAGGCAAGGGTCAATCTTGTGGATTTTCGCATCGAAACCCTTGTGGATGGAAAAGTCGTCCGCAGTGAACAGTATGCATCCCTTGAAGAACTGACCGAAAAAGGACTGCAAGCACTGTCCTTTGACGACCTTGTTTATCTCTCCGAGGAAGAACTGGCACGGGTGGAAGCACCCCTTACCCCTGTTTGGGAGCAACCGAAGAAAAGCCGGGTGCAGACCTTTGATATTCATCCCGAAATCCCAATGGCAGACCGTCATACCTTTGACCTTGCTTCTCACGAGGTCGAGGAGGTTAACAAGAAAGAACGCTTCCACCGCAACTATGCGGCGATCACCGTTCTGAAAAGGTGTCAGGAAGAAAACCGCTTCGCCACACCGGACGAGCAGATCATCCTCTCTAAATATGTGGGCTGGGGCGGTATTCCCGAAGCCTTTGATGAAAGAGCAGGTTCTTGGCAGACAGAGTTCGGGATGCTGAAAAACATCCTGACGCCGGAGGAATACGCTTCCGCAAGAGAAAGCACCCTGACCGCTTTCTACACGCCGCCAACGGTTATCAATGCCGTGTATAAGGTGATGAAACAGCTTGGTTTCCGTGAGGGTAACATCTTGGAGCCGTCCTGCGGCATCGGGCATTTTATCGGTATGCTTCCCGAAGAAATGAAGGAAAGCAAGATCTACGGTGTGGAACTGGACACAATTTCTGCCGGTATTGCACAGCAGTTATATCAAAAGTCCTCTATCGCCGCACAGGGCTTTGAGGAAACCAACCTCCCCGACAGCTTCTTTGATGCCGTTGTGGGGAATGTACCCTTCGGGGATTTCAAGGTTCCTGACAAGCGTTACGACAAGCACAAGTTCCTCATCCACGACTACTTCTTCGCCAAATCCTTGGACAAGCTCCGCCCGGGCGGCGTAATGGCTCTCATCACCAGCAAGGGAACGATGGATAAGGAAAACTCCGCTGTCCGCAAGTATATTGCTCAGCGAGCCGACCTGCTTGGTGCTATCCGTTTGCCGAACAACACCTTTAAGGGTAACGCCGGAACGGAGGTCGTTTCGGACATTCTTATTCTGCAAAAGCGTGACCGCATTGTGGATATAGAGCCGGATTGGGTACAGCTCGGCACAGATGAAAACGGTATCCTGATGAACAGGTACTTTGTTGAGCATCCCGAAATGATACTCGGAGAGATGAAAATAGTGTCGGGGCGTTTCGGTCCCGAAGCCACCTGCGTACCTTACGAGGGGGCAGACCTTGCCGAGCAACTCAGCGAAGCCGTTTCCAATATTCACGGTGAGCTGACCGTATATGAGGTGGAGGATGAGCTTGCAGAGGAGGACAATTCCATTCCCGCAGATCCCACCGTCCGTAACTTCTCCTATACGGTGCTGGACGATAAAATCTACTTCCGAGAAAACAGCCGTATGGCTCCGGTGGAGGTATCGGCTACCGCAGAGAACCGCATAAAGGGTATGATCCGCATCCGTGATTCGGTCAGAAAGCTAATCGAATTGCAGACGGAGGATTACCCAGACTCGGAAATTAAAGCGGAGCAGGAGCGATTAAACGCTCTTTATGATACCTTTTCGGGGCAGTACGGGCTGATCAACAGCCGAGCCAACATCTCCGCATTTTCGCAGGACAGTTCCTTTTCTCTGCTCTCGGCTCTTGAGGTCTTGGGCGATGAAGGACAACTTGAACGCAAGGCGGATATATTCTACAAGCGAACCATCAAGCCACATACCCCGGTCACTTCCGTAGATACCGCCAGTGAAGCACTTGCCGTGTCTATGGGCGAAAAAGCCCGTGTGGATATGGATTATATGTGCGAGTTGACCGGTAAGACCGAGGAAGAAATCTTTGCAGACCTGAAGGGTGTTATCTTTCTGAATCCGATGCACGGGTACGGCAATTCCGCACAGGCAAAGTACCTGATGGCAGATGAATACCTCTCCGGCAATGTGCGTGAAAAGTTGGCACTCGCCCGAAAGTCGGCGGAGCTTTACCCCGAAGATTACACCGTCAATGTAGAAGCGCTGGAACGGGTGCAGCCCAAAGACCTGACCGCCAGCGAGATCGCCGTTCGGCTCGGTGCTACTTGGCTGCCGACCGAAATCGTCGAACAGTTTATGTTTGAGTTCTTGGGGACACCGAGATACGCACAGTGGAACATCAAGGTGCATTTCTCTGCCTATACCGGTGAGTGGAATATTGAGGGCAAGTCCTATGACCGCAGCAATGTAAAGGCATACAGCACCTATGGTACGGGGCGCATCAACGCCTACAAGATCATCGAGGAAACCCTGAATCTGAAGGATGTCCGCATCTTCGACTATGTAGAGGACGCAGACGGCAAAAAGAAAGCCATTCTGAACAAGAAGGAAACGGCAATCGCACAGGCAAAGCAGGAGCTTATCAAGCAGGGCTTTCAGGATTGGGTATGGTCTGACCCCGAACGCAGAGAACAGCTTTGCATCCTTTACAACGAAAAATTCAACAGCCTGCGTCCCCGTGAGTACGATGGAAGCCACATCGTTTTCAGCGGTATGAACCCGGAAATCGAGCTTCGGGAACACCAAAGAAATGCGGTGGCACACATCCTTTACGGCGGCAATACGCTGCTTGCACACGCCGTGGGCGCGGGGAAAACCTTCGAGATGGTTTCGGCGGCGATGGAGTCCAAACGGCTCGGATTGTGCAGTAAATCCCTGTTTGTCGTACCCAACCACCTCACTGAGCAGTGGGCATCGGAGTTTTTACAGCTCTATCCCTCAGCCAACATTTTGGTGGCAACGAAGAAAGACTTTGAAACCAAGAACCGCAAAAAGTTCTGCGGCAGAATTGCCACCGGCGATTACGATGCCATCATTATCGGGCATTCGCAGTTCGAGAAAATACCGATGTCCATTGAACGGCAGCGGGCGATCCTCGAACAGCAGCTTGATGAGGTAACGGAGGGCATTGCGGAATTGAAAAAGAACCGTGGAGATAACTTCTCCGTAAAACAACTGGAGCGCACAAAGAAATCTGTCAAGCAGAAGCTCGATAAGCTCAACGACCAATCCAAAAAGGATGATACAGTGACCTTTGAGGAGTTGGGTGTGGACAGACTTTTCATTGATGAGAGCCACTACTATAAGAATCTGTTCCTCTTTACTAAGATGCGGAATGTAGGCGGCATCGCCCAAACCGAAGCGATGAAATCCAGCGACCTCTTTATGAAATGCAGGTACTTGGACGAGTTGACCGGAGGGCGTGGGACAGTGTTTGCGACAGGAACGCCGATCTCCAATTCAATGGTCGAGCTTTACACCATTCAGCGGTACTTGCAGTACAACACCCTTGTTCAGAACAACTTGCAGCACTTCGATGCCTGGGCTTCCACTTTCGGAGAAACCATTACGGCAGTAGAACTAACACCCGAAGGAACGGGATACCGAGCCAAAACACGCTTTGCCCGCTTCTACAATTTACCGGAGCTGATGGCGATGTTTAAGGAAATCGCAGACATCAAAACAGCGGATATGCTTGACCTGCCAGTGCCGAAAGCGGTCTTTCACAACATCTCGGTGAAGCCCTCTGAAATCCAAAGGGATATGGTTGCGGGGCTTGCGGAAAGAGCCGAAAGGGTGCGGAACGGTATGGTTGATGCAAGAGTGGATAATATGCTCAAGATCACAAACGACGGCAGAAAGCTGGCACTTGACCAGCGGCTTATCAATCCATTGCTCCCTGATTTTGAGGACAGCAAGCTCAACGCCTGCGTGGACGCTATGTTTGAAACTTGGGAGCGTGGCAGTGAGAAACGGTTGACCCAGCTATTCTTCTGCGACCTGTCTACGCCGAAAAACGATGGCTCCTTCAATGTCTATGACGACATTCGACAGAAGCTGATTGCCCGTGGCGTACCCGCCGATGAGATAAAGTTCATCCACGAAGCAGATACCGAAGCAAAGAAGCTGGAGCTGTTCAAGAAGGTACGCCGAGGGGATGTCCGCATCCTGATGGGCAGTACGCAGAAGATGGGAGCCGGTACGAATGTGCAGAACAAACTTGCCGCATCCTCCGATCTCGATTGCCCGTGGCGACCGTCTGACTTGGAACAGCGGCTCGGCAGAAGCATCCGGCAAGGCAACGAAAATGCAGAGGTTCACATCTACCGTTTTGTAACGGAAGAAACCTTTGATGCCTACTTATATCAGCTCGTGGAAGGCAAGCAGAAGTTCGCTTCGCAGATAATGACCAGCAAATCGCCGGTACGCTCCTGCGAGGATATTGACGAAACCGCACTGTCCTATGCTGAAATCAAGATGCTGGCGACCGGCAATCCCCACATCAAAGAGAAGATGGACTTGGATATTCAGGTTCAGAAGCTACGGCTCTTAAAGTCCAGCTTCCTTTCCGAAAAATATGCTTTGGAGGATAAGATCATCAAGTTCTATCCACAGGAGATCGCACGGCGGACGGATGTAATTGCGGGATTAAAATCCGATATGGAAAGAGTGGCAGAGCACCCGAAGCCGTCTGATGAAACCTTTGTGGGTATGACGGTCAAGGGTGCTTTCTATTCAGAGAAAGCGGATGCCGGCAACGCCATTTTGGAGGCGTGTAAGGCAATGACAAATCCCGACCCCATCCCCCTCGGTGAGTACCGTGGCTTTACGATGGAGCTGTACTTTGAAGCAAGAGAATACAAAGTGCGGCTCAAGGGTGAGCTTGGCTATCCCGTAACCCTCGGCACGGACACCTTTGGTAATATCACCCGCTTGGATAATGCGCTGGAGGGGCTTCCAAAGCGTTTGGAGATGAACGAAATGGAGCTTGACAACACCAAAAAGCAGTTTGAAACTGCGAAGGTCGATGTGGAAAGACCGTTCCCGCAGGAGGAAGAATTGAAAGCCAAGACCGACCGGCTGAACGAACTCAATGCCCTGCTCAATGTGGATAAGCGTGAGAACGAGATTGTTGGCGGTGAACCCGATGAGGGTGAAGAACTGCCCGAAAAGAAACCGAGGGACTTGGAAAGATAGCCGAACCTCTTGACAATCGTTATCATATATGATAACATTATAGTGGATCGGAAGGGAGGGTTTTGTATGACCGAAAAGGAACTGTTGGCGGCAAGGCAGAGCATCGTGCAGAAGCTGACGCAAGCAAGACTGGAAAAAGGATTGTCGCAGGAGCAGCTTGCAAAGCGCATCGGAACCCAGCGTTCCAACATCTGCCGCATCGAAAAAGGAACACAAAATCTCTCCCTTGACCTGATGATCAAGATCGCAGAAGCGCTTGACAAGGATGTGTCCGTAATGCTTGAGGAAAGGAGCAGCACAATGGAAAAAGTATATAGCCTGCGCCTTTATGATGAAACCCTGCTGACCTTCACGCTGGAGGAAAGAGGCTTGGAGGGCTTGCAGGCGACAATTCTTCACACCGAAACGGCAAAGCAAAAGCTGTTTCCCCTCGACTTGGAGCTGACAAACGAGGGCGTTGTGAAGTGGCTGGAACGACGGGTGATTCCGAAGAACCGGCAGTTTGTAGATGAAATCTTAAAGACGCTGGGGCTGAGCGTAAACAACACGAAGGGCATCATTGATGTCTGTATGGGGCTGTCCCTCAACGACAGCTATTGGGTCGTCCCCGCCGACTTTGACGGCAAATATGCCGATTATAACCTCTACGAAAACCGCTTCTCCGAAGCGCTGTCGCTGGTGGCTTATACCGGCGTGGGCGGCAGTCGGGAGGCATTCTCCACCTCGCCGGAGCTGACCACCAACGGTATGCTGCGGAAGGCTTGGAGGTTCGTGGAGGGTGACGGCATCTATCTGTATAAGGGCGGCACGGAAGGTGCTGCGAACACCGGAAACGAGCCGTACAGCGAGTATTATGCCTGTCAGATCGCAGACAAAATGGGCATCGGCTGCGTACAGTATGACTTGGAAAACTGGAAAGGTATCCTTGCTTCCAAGTGCCGGCTGTTCACGGATATTGATACCTCTTTCGTCCCCGTCGGGCGTATTCTCCGCAAGACGACGCTGAAAGCCTGCCTTGATTATTACAAGACCTTGGGCGACGAGTTCTACGAGCAGCTTTGCAGTATGCTGGTTTTCGATGCCCTGATTTACAATGAGGACAGACACTTCGGCAACTTCGGCTTGCAGCGGAACAATCACACGGGCGAAATTATCGCCCCTGCGCCCATCTTCGATAACGGCTTGTCGCTGTTCAACTATGCAATGCCGGATGATTTCAAGAACCTGAGTGCGTATGCAAAGACCCGTTCCAATCCCTACCGCATTTCCTATGAGGATGTATGTAAAGAGGTAATGGGGGCAAAGCAGAAAGCGCAGCTGCGGCGAATGGTGGACTTCAAGTTCACCCGTCATCCGTCCCTCAATTTGCCGGAGCAGCGGCTGACAGCCATTGAAAAACAGCTTGGAGAGCGTACAAGAGAGCTGCTCTCCATTCCGGTTCAGAGAAGTACAAAGCGCAAAAACGAGCCGGAAAGATAATCCGTCTACGGTATTGGAGCAACCCCATACCGTAGATACATACTTGGAACTTGACGGTAGAAAAAGTCACAATATCGTCGTATAATATGCTTAAATCAGAATGACAAATCGGAATTTGACGAGGTTATGCAAAATGAAACTAGAGGGATATGTAACAGACAAAAACAACGCACCTATTGCAAATGCTCTTATTGAACTAAAAGGAGAGAACTTCGTCACTCTCTTTAGTACGGAAAGCAAGGAAGATGGCTATTATATGCTTGATATACCGAAGGGTCAATACCCTTTTTTAACAGCGGTAAAAGACTATGGAGCAAACTATTTAGAATACTGGTGCCAGAATATTTCTCTTCAAGCTGATATGTCTTTGAATGTTAGTTTTGATAAATTAGAGATATACGGATTGCATGTATTTTCTGTCAAAGGTGCGGGTAATAGCCTGATGGTATATTTTAGACCTATGAGTTTACCTAAATTCCAACAGGGCATGCAGGATATCGCCCCCGATGACATTGTTATCAAAGCCACTATCGATAATCAAGAAATGCGCGTTATCAACACAAATATGGTTAAGGAATTTGCGGGCGGTCGTGAATTGACTGCATATCTTATCCAAGTTGAAACAAACGAAAGCAATATTCCGTGGCATAAGTTTGATTTGAAAATTACAGATGCTGATAATCATTATGGTGCAGCAACGATTTACAAAAACGAAGTAAACAGTTAAACAAATTCCAGTTTGTCGAACTGAATATAAGGATGATCCGTCTGCGGTATTGGAGCAACCCCATACCGCAGATACTTATCAGCCGCCCATACATACCGGTATGAGATTCCCGTGAAAAATACCACCTATGTTCTTAAAACAACCACCTATCGAGAATCGGTAGAAATCGGTTCTTGATTTTCCTATACTGTAACCGTAGCGAGGAGGTGAACCGATGCAAATTGAAATCAAGATAGACGAAAAATGCAAAGAGCCAAAAATCATCGTGATGACGGACAAAATGACTGATGAAGTCAATGCAATCATAAAAAGATTGTCAGATGAGCAACCGCAGGTCATTGCCGGATTCAGGGACGATGTTGTCGAGGTTCTGGAACCGTCTGAAATCTACCGTGTTTTTGCCGAATCAGGTAAGGTGTTTGCCGAGACGAATCACGGCGAGTATGCGCTCCGCCTGAGGCTATACGAGGCGGAGCAACGGCTTGACAGCAAGACTTTTGTCCGAATATCAAACTCGGATATTATCAATCTGAAAAAGGTCAAGAGCTTTGATTTGAGCTTTGTCGGGACAATTTGCATTACGCTTTCAAACGGTACGGTTACTTATGTTTCACGGCGATCCGTCGCCAAAATCAAACAACTGTTAGGAATGTGAGGTGGCAGAAATGAAGAAAAAACTGATTGGACGAGGAATAATTGGTTTCCCTGTTGGCATTGCAATCGGATATGTCATTACGGTGATTATCTCAATCTGTATTGGGGATGGCTTCTTCCATCCGGTCAATCCAGAGCTTGTGAATAAAATGGGGAGCGAATTAAATGCGATTCTCATTCAAACCGGTCTGAGCGGAATAATGGGCACAGGCTTTGCAATGGCTTCGGTTATTTGGGAAATTGATTCGTGGAGTCTTGCAAAGCAAAGCGGGTTTTATTTTGCAATTGCTTGCGTGATTATGTTCCCTATCTCTTATTTTGCCAACTGGATGCCCCATTCGACCGCTGGAATTCTGTCTTATGTAGGCATATTCGTAGCGATCTTCCTCGCTGCTTGGGTAACTCAGTATTCTGTGTGGAAAAGGAAGATTAAGAAAATGAACGAAGGCATTAAAGATAATAACGATATGAATTGATCCCGCCGCTTTGCATCCTGCGCTTTGCTTTAACAACAGAATAAACCATATACATAGCCGCTTGGTTTTCAAAAGAAATCAGGCGGCTATTTCTATTTTGAAGGAGGTGTTCGCTATGAACGAAACAAACTACAACCAATTGCTTTACGAAAAAATGAAAGCAGAGCAGGACAAATTCCGGGGCTGGCTCCTGACAAAAAGCCCGCCCGAAATCCTGAACCACACCTACGAATACACGATGCGGGAGGACATCGTGATGTGTATGGAGGAGCTGGAGCTTGAGCCGGAAAAGGCAAAGGCGTTGCTTCGTTCTCCTTGTCCTCTCAGTGATGTGTATAAGGAGTTCAGGGATAGAGAAACCGAGCATATGGATACCATCCGGGACTCCATCGAAACGGAAGCGGATAAGAGCTTGCAACGGCAGGAGAAAAAACAGCAACGGGAAAGCAGGTGATTTTATGCCGTATATCTCACTGGAGGTGGTGGAACAGGCACGGCAAATTGACCTGCTGACCTATCTGCAAAGCTGTGAGCCGCAGGAGCTTGTCCGCATTTCCGGCAACAACTATACCACCCGCACCCACGACAGTTTGAAGATTTCCAACGGCAAGTGGATGTGGTGGTCACAGCGCATCGGCGGTTACAATGCCCTTGACTATCTTGTAAAAGTCAAGGGCTATTCTTTTGCAGAAGCAGTTGAAACACTGATGGGAAAGGCGGCGGTGATGCCGTCGGTGACGGTCAAACCCAAGCAGAAAACGGAGCCGAAGATCTTGTTTCTGCCGGATAAAAGTGCTTCCACAGAAAGAATTACAGAGTATCTTTTCGGCAGGGGCATCGACTATGCCATCATTCAATACTGCATTGACAAGGGGCTGATCTTCGAGAGCCTGCCATACCACAACCTTGTGTGCGTTGGCTTTGATGAGAAGAATATCCCTCGCTATGCGTCCTACCGGGCGACCAATGATCGCCGAGTTTTAGGTGACTGCTCCGGTAGCGACAAGCACTATTCTTTTCGGATCGCAGACAGCGACAGCGGCACGGTGCATCTCTTTGAGTGTGCCATTGACCTGCTTTCCTTTGCGACACTTGAAAGGATGGCAGGCAGGAATTGGCGTAAAGACGACCTTGTTTCCCTCGCCGGTGTGTATCTGCCCAAGGAGAAAATCGAGGACAGTACCACGCCTGCGGCTCTTGTGAAGTTCCTTGACGGGAAGCCGCAGATTAAGAAAATCTTCCTGCACTTCGACAACGACAATGCCGGAAGGAAAGCCAGCCTTGCACTGAAAACCATATTGCCGAGCAAGTATGAAGTCATTGACAGCCCTCCGCCCTGCGGCAAGGACTACAATGACTTTCTTTGTTTCCAGCTCGGTATCCACCACAATAAAACCAAAGAAAGGACGAATGAACGATGACTGAGTTTAGCATTTATCAGATCAATGTGGACAGGGATACCGCCAATGTATGCTTCATCGGAATGGAATCCCTCGAAAGAATCAAAGGCACTAAGGAAGTCAACGCAGCCGCTTACGACAGAGTTTATGACGGCAAAATGGACTGCATCTCCCTCGAAAACATCTATCAGAAGTTCAATGTTGACCATCCTGCCGACTACAAGGGACGCTCTCTTTCTGTATCGGATGTAGTCGAAATCAGGGAAAGTGATACCGTGAATCCCGGCTTCTACTTCGTGGACAGTATCGGGTTCAAATCGATTTCTTTCGACAAATCGCTCTGCAAGGAGCCGACGCAAGCGCACGAAACCAGGATTTCCGTCCTGCTCGTGGAGCCGAACAAGTACCCCAAGATGATCGAGATCGACGACACCTTGGAAGCTATGCAGGAGGTGGTCGGCGGCGACATCGAGGAATATATGCCCTTTGAGGATGAGGTCGCCATCGTCTGCAACGAGGAGGGCAAGCTAATCGGGCTGCCGCCCAACCGCGCTGTCTATGCGGAGCCGGAAACGGCGGAGCTGACCTATTCCGAGCTGGCAGACCGCTTCCGAAACGCAGAGAGCGAGGGCAAAAAGCACCTGACCGGCTATATTGTTTTCTCTCAGGAGAGCTTCAACAAGCCCTACGATGAGAAGTCGAGAACCTATGCGGTAAGTTCCGACAACAAGGCATTCAAAGCCGGACTGGGCGGCTATTCCATCTACGGCTCCTGCCTTGACGGGTCAGACCCCTGCGTTCGGCTGGACGGCTATATGCGTGGCGAGAACGCTTGGAAAATTGAAAAGTGCTATCTGAAAGAGGATTCCCGTGAGATGCTCGACATCATCTGCGGGAAGTTTTTCATTACCTATGCTCCCTTTGAAGCAGAGAGGTTCCAGTCTCTCCCGCCTGACCTTGCGGAGAAATACCGTGAGAAATTCAAATACCCCGAACGCTTTGCAAGAGTCAACGACAAGATCGTAGCCGTACCGTTTAAGCCCGCAAAAGCGGACAGAGAACGGTAACTTTGGGGAGAACGGGGTTCCCCCAAGCGACCTGTATCATCTTAACGAGCAGTGCCTTTTTACTCCGTTTTTTCAAAACGCCGCAAAAAGTCCTCGTTAGGGGAACCCCTAATACCCCCTGCAAGAAAGGATGAACCTATGCACGAATTACTTTTCTTTATGATCGGCTTTATGCTCGGCGGCATCATCGCGCTCCTTGCGATGTGCCTTGTGCGGATGATCCGCAGCAGCGACACACAAATAAGCAGAAGGGACGGTGATGACAAATGAAGCGGACGGTCAAAAAGCAGTTTTGGCTCTCCCGTGACGAAGCGCAGGAGTTGCAGAAGAAAGCCAAGCGCACCTGCCTGTCCGAGGCGGCGCTGTTCCGCCTTTTGGTGCGCGGCTTTGAGCCGAAGGAAAAGCCGGACGACCGGTTCTACGATGTGATGCGGCAGCTCTCCGCCATCGGCAACAACCTGCACCAGCTCACGGTCAAGGCGAACGCCATCGGCTTCCTCGATATGCAGAAGCTGAACACCGAAGCTGAGCGCTGGCACAGCTTTCAGGCGGATGTGGAGCGGCAGTTCCTCCGTCCCGAAAAGAGCGACCTCAAATGGCAGTAAGCAAGCTCTGGCCGGTCACGGTTCGCCTTGCGACCGTGCTCGACTATGCCGCTAACCCGGAGAAAACCACCAAAGCAAAATCCAAGTACAGCAACGCCGACTATCAGGCACTGCGGGATGTGGTCAACTATGTGAAGGACGGCAAAAAAACTGAGCAGGAGCTGTTCTGTCAGGGCATCAACTGTAACCCGTCAACTGCCCGTGAGCAGTTCGTCACCGTCAAGGAGCAGTTCGACAAGCCGGATGGCATTCAAGCCTACCACGGCTACCTAAGCTTCAAGGAAACCGACATCACGCCGGAGCTGGCGCAGCATATTGGGATGGAGTTTGCCAATTCCGTTTGGGGCAAACGGCATCAGGTGCTTGTCACGACCCACTTGAACACCGAGCATCTGCACTGCCACTTCGTCATCAACTCCGTGTCCTTTGTGGACGGCAAACGCTGCCGGGAAACCTCGTGGTTCAAGTTCTACAAGGAAGCCGACCGTATCTGCGAGAAGTACGGGATCAGCACCATCAAGGAGCCGGAGCGTTACCCCGACGCAAAGCACCTGACGATGAAGGACAAGGCCGGTATGCCTACAAGGTACAATCTCGCCCGTTCCGCACTTGACGAAGCCATCGCCATGAGCCACAACCTCAAGCAGCTTGAATACCGCCTGTCCGAGATGGGCTATGCCTTCGGCTGCAACCCGAAGCGGAAATACTGGACGATCAAGGGTAAGGGCGACGAGCGCCCCATCCGGCTCTACCGGCTCGGCGACGAGTACACCAAGGAGCGAATTACCCGGCGGCTCATTGAAAACCGGGACAGCATCGACTTCGAGCCGTTCCAGCCCAAGACCTGCCGACCGAAGCAATACCGGCTCACAAACCGGAGCGACAGAATTGCCAAGGCGGGCGGTCTGTACGGGCTGTACCTCTACTACTGCTACCGGCTCGGCTATCTGCCGAAGTACAGGGCAGGACAACAGAACAACGCAAGAGTTCACTACCTTTTCAAAGAGGATTTGATGAAGATAGACGAACTCACCAAACAGGTCACGCTGCTCGGAAAGCACCACATCGGTACAGACGAGCAGCTTTTTTCATACAAGCGCTCGGTGGAGGAACAGATCAAGACCCTGACTGCCGACAGAACGCATCTCCGAAATGAAATACGAAAAGTGAACAGAACAGATGCAGAGCTGTCACAGGCAAGGGCGAGCATCTCGGCTCTCTCCGAGAAGCTGAAAGAACTCCGCAGGGAGGTCAAACTCTGCGAGGACATTGCCGTCCGCTCCAAGGTCATCGAGGAAAAGGTCGGCGCAGTCCGTGCAGAGGAAGAAAAATCAAAACGAAAGGAGAACCGCAACTATGAACAACGGCGGTGATGCGGCGGAACAGATCGTCAGGCTTTCGCTTGAAGGCTTTGAGGTCGCCGCAAAACTCACAGGCTCGGCGGCAAAGAATGTCGCCCTGCTGCTGGTGTCCGTGCTGAAGCAGGAACAGCAGACCAAAGGTAAGGCACGGCTCACCAATATGATCCGGTCGGGAAAGGAACTCAAGGTCTTTTCTCTGCCGCAGAAGGACATTCAGAAGTTTACCGAGCAGGCAAAACGCTACGGCGTACTGTATTGCCTGCTGCGGGACAAAAACACAAGGGTGGGCGATGCACCGGTGGATATTATCGCCCGTGCCGAGGACGCTTCCAAAATCCAGCGGATCTGCGACCGCTTTGAACTCGGCAAGATCGACAAGGCGGGGGTCGTTTCCCAAGCGGAAAAGGACAAGGCAGACCGGGACGCCGTGGCAAAGGAAGTGCCTACCAAGACAAGGGGCGAGATCATCGTGGAGCAGGCAATGGGCGACCCCGTACAGAAAGAGGGGCAAGCCCACCAAAACCCTACGGTCGCAAAGACGGAAAAAAGCCCTCCGTCCGAGCGAAGCTCAACGATTGGAGGTTCAAATGCTGACCGGGGTACAGCAAAGCAGGCAGACAAAAAGCCTTCCGTGCGGGAAAAGCTGGAACGCTACAAGGCTGCTGTAAAGGCTGATAAGGAAGCAGACCGCACCGAGCCTTCGATTGCCAAAGAAAGACCGAAAGCACCCGAACCGTCCCGACAGACGGTTCACCGTCAACCGGAAAGAACCAAAAAACCGAAAGAGAGGTAATCAACTGTGACCAACAATTTCAATCCCAAGAAGTCCGGCGCTGCGGAAAGACCGCAGCTTTCTCCGGAGGAATATGTCGCCAAGAAAAAGGCGGAGAAGGATGCCGTGTATCAGATGATCGACGATGCGGCGACCGAGATCGTCAATGCCCCTGAAAAGTTCCGGGGCTATCTGGACACACAGGCACGAATGGATCGCTACTCTGCCGCCAACGCTCTGCTCATTTATAAGCAGCAGCCGCAGGCGACTCAGCTCAAGGATTTTCGTGACTGGCAGGAGGACGGCGTGAAGGTCAACAAGGGTGCTAAGAGTCTGTCCATCCTCGAACCCGTGGAGTACACCAAGAACGATGGCTCTACCGGTATTGCCTACAATGTTAAGAAGGTGTTCGATGTGGCACAGACCAGCGGCAAGAAGCCTGCTGCACCCACCCTTGACCGTGACCCCCGAAAACTTGTGGCGATTATGCTTGATACGGCTCCCATTGATGTGAGCACCGTGGAGGAGCTGCCTTCTCCCAATATGGGAGCGTTCTATAAGAACGAGGATCAGACCCTTTATATCAAGCGGGACATTGGGGACAGCGTTGTACTCTGCCAGTGCGTGGCACAGGAGCTTGGACACGCTCAGCTTGCAATGAACTGCGAAGCATACAGCCGCAGAGATATGGGCTTCTCTGCCGTTTGCGTCGGTTATATGCTCTGCCGCAAGTTCGGAGTGGATGTGAAGAACTTCGCCATTGACCGCATCCCGGAAGAACTGGCGGGCAAGTCCCCCAAGGAAATTCGTGCGGAGCTTTCCAAGACCCGTTCTGCGATGAGCGAGATCGGCTCCCGTGTGTCGGAGGAAATCTACCGCCGCCGTGCAGAGAGAAGCAAGGAACAGGAAAGATGAGGTGCATCAGATGAAAGAGGAACGCTATCACGTCGCCTTGGACGATTACGAACACGGGATTATCATCCGCTCCCTGAACGACACCAAGACCGAGCTGAAAAACAGAGGCAAGACCACCGACGCAGTGGACGACCTCATCATCAAGTTCGGCTATGCCCCAAAGAAAAAGTTCAAGGTGGTTGAGAGAAAGGACTGCTCCTGCCGTGAATCAAGGTAACGACCGGCGGGCGGCGGTCATCCTCTCCCTTATCGGTATCATTCCCGTGGTATGGCTCGGACTTCTCATCGCTCCGTCCGTCAAGGGCGGGTTGCCGGAGATATTGACGAGCCTGATGAACGCGATGAACGACCCGTTCCATATCGAGCTTTGCGAGGACAGTGTAAAAGCTGTCCTCGTTTTGCTTCTCTGCTACGGAATGGGCGTCGGCACCTACTTCTCCACACGCAGAAACTACCGCAGGCGGGAGGAACACGGCTCGGCAAAATGGGGCAGCGCCAGTGCCGTGAACAAAAAGTACGCACAGCAGCCCAAGAGCGAAAACAAGCTGCTGACGCAGAATGTGGCAATCGGGCTGAACGCCAAGAAACACCGCCGAAACCTCAACACGCTGGTAATCGGCGGTTCGGGTGCCGGCAAGACGAGGTTTTTCTGCAAGCCGAATCTGATGCAGTGCTGCCGCAATTCCTATTTCGTGCTTGACCCCAAAGGGGAGATCGTTCGAGATGTGGGCGAGCTGCTGTCACAGAAAGAGTATGAAGTCCGGGTGCTTGACCTGATCTCTATGGAAAAGAGCCATTGCTACAATCCCTTCGTCTATCTGCAAAGCGACAACGACATCCAACGGCTTGTCACCAATCTGTTCAAGGCGACCACGCCGAAGGGCAGTCAATCCAATGATCCCTTTTGGGACACCTCGGCTTCCATGCTGCTGTCGGCGCTGGTTTACTACCTTCACTATGAAGCGCCGGAGGACGAGCAGAACTTTGCAATGGTCATGGAGATGCTCCGTGCCGGCGCAATCGAAAACGAGGAGGATTCCAGACCAACGCCGCTGGATTACCTGTTTGCCGACTTGGAGATGGACAGGCCCGACCATATTGCCTTGAAGTATTATCGCTCCTATCACGCAGGCTCGGCTAAGACACTCAAGAGTATTCAGATCACCCTTGCCGCAAGGCTTGAAAAGTTCAACTTGGAGAGTTTGGCGGCACTGACCTGTACCGACGAGCTTGACCTTGCTTCTATGGGCGAAAAGAAAGTGGCACTGTTCGCTATTATCCCGGACAACGATTCGAGCTTCAATTTCTTGGTCAGCATCCTTTATACCCAGCTATTTCAGCAGCTTTTCTTTTCCGCTGACCATATTCACGGCGGCGCATTGCCGATTCCCGTTCACTTTCTGATGGATGAGTTTGCCAATGTCAGTCTGCCGGATGACTTTGACAAGATACTGTCCGTTATGCGCTCCCGTGGCGTGTCGGTCAGTATCATCTTGCAGAACTTGGCGCAGTTAAAAGCCCTGTTTGAAAAGCAATGGGAGTCCATCGTCGGCAACTGCGACGAGTTTCTGTATCTCGGCGGCAATGAGCAAAGTACCCACAAGTATGTGTCGGAGCTGCTGGGCAAATCGACCATCGACACCAACACCTACGGCAAAAGCTCAGGACGCAGTGGCAATTACAGCACCAACTACCAAATCAGCGGCAGAGAGCTTCTCACGCCCGACGAGGTGCGTATGCTGGACAACCAATACGCCATCCTTTTTATCCGTGGCGAGCGTCCGGTGCTTGATTTCAAGTACGACATCCTGAAGCATCCGAATGTGGCGTTGACCGCAGACGGGAAAGCCGGCGTTTATCAGCACGGTGCTGTCAGGAGCGACATTGCGACCATCGAGGTCACATACCTCGATTCCAAAACCCTGCCCGACACGGAAGTGCCGGAAACCGATTATGTGTTACTGTCCGATGAGGACTTTGACGAAAACCAATCTTCAAAATAACGGAGGAAACGAATATGAACATCTTTAAGAAAGACACCGAAAAGCATACCAACAAGCTCCCTATGACCGGCAAGGTCAGAAAGGGCTTCCGCATCTACTGCACCGCCATTATGGGCGCTGCGCTCATTCTCGGCACCTCGGTCACGGCATTCGCTGCCGGCGACCCCATCACCGTCGTCAACAACCTGTCCAGCTTCATCTTCGGGCTGATTCGAGCCATCGGTCTTATCCTGCTGGGCTTCGGCGTGGTGCAGGTCGGCTTGTCCCTCAAGTCCCACGACCCGTCCCAGCGAGCCAACGGCTTTCTGACCCTTGCGGGCGGCGTCATCATCACCTTTGCTAAGGAGATCCTCGACCTGATCGTCGGCTGAGCAAACCCACCGAGGGGCGTTCCCGGACTTTCGGGGACGCCCCGATTCTATGAAAGGAGGTGCTTTTCGTGAGCGACAACTGGGTCGTACAGAACCTTGAAAACGCATTGGAAACCTGGAATGAAAAATTAGCTGAGATCTGGCAGCTCATCACGACAACGCCGCAGGACTTCAAGGGCGGCGGGATTTGGAGCGTGATCGTCAATATCAATGGTGCGGTGCAGGCAATCGGGCTTGCCCTGCTTGTGCTGTTCTTCGTTGTGGGCGTGGTAAAGACCTGCGGCTCGTTTACGGAGGTCAAGAAGCCGGAACACGCCCTGAAGCTCTTTATACGCTTTGCCATTGCCAAAGGAGCCATCACCTACGGTATGGAACTGATGCTCGCCCTGTTCAACATCGTGCAGGGGACGATCTCTACCATTATGAGTTCGGCGGGCTTTTCTTCGCCGCAACAGACAACGCTACCGGCTGAAATGATCACCACCATCGAGGACTGCGGCTTCTTTGAATCAATCCCACTATGGGCGGTGACGCTCATCGGTGGGCTGTTTATCACCGTGATGTCCTTCATCCTCATTATGACCGTGTACGGGCGCTTCTTTAAGCTGTATATGTATACGGCGCTTGCGCCCATCCCCCTGTCTACCTTTGCCGGTGAGCCTTCGCAGAATGTGGGCAAATCCTTCATCAAAAGCTACTGTGCTGTTTGCTTGGAGGGCGCAGTCATTGTGTTGTCCTGCATCATCTTCTCCCTGTTTGCATCCTCGCCGCCCGTGGTCAATCCCGATGCAGCGGCGGTAACGCAGGTGTGGAGCTATGTGGGAGAGTTGCTCTTTAATATGCTCGTCCTCGTAGGCGCAGTCAAGATGAGCGACCGCATTATCCGTGAGATGATGGGGCTGTAAGGAGTGTGCAATGAAACGAAACACAAAAATCTATTCACCCTTCAAGGGATACACCCTTGAGGACTGCGATTGCAGATACTGTCTTTACTACGGCGGCAAACGCAGGCGGAGGGTTCTCTGCCTTGCCGATGTGTGCGTCTGCAAAAGTGAAATTGAGGAAGCACGCCGCCGGGAAAGGAAAAGACGATGAACCAAGACGAATTGCAAAACACCGTCCTGTGCGGCGATGCACTGGAGATGCTGAAAAGGCTTCCTGACGAGTGCGTACAGATGTGCGTCACCAGCCCTCCCTACTACGGGCTTCGTGACTACGGTGCCGAGGGACAGATCGGCTGTGAACAAACGCCGTTTGAATATATAGACCGCCTGACCGAAATCTTCCGTGAGGTGCGCCGTGTGCTGAAAAGCAACGGGACACTTTGGCTGAACATTGCCGACAGCTACGCCGGAAGCGGCAAGGGCGTTTGGAGCAAAAGCCTTGCCGAACGCCCCAAAAGCAAACAGACCTACCACAGCCTCAATACCGATGAGAACGCCGCACTCCCAAAGAAATGGGACGGCATTAAGGAAAAGGATATGATCGGTATCCCGTGGCAGCTTGCCTTTGCACTTCGTGCGGACGGTTGGTATCTGCGGAGTGATATTATCTGGCAGAAGCCTAACTGCCTGCCGGAGGCTGTGAAGGACAGGCCGACCAAATCCTATGAGCATATCTTCCTGCTCTCCAAATCGCCCCACTACTATTACGATGCTGCGGCGATCTCCGAGCCGGTCGCACAGGTCACGGTGGAGCGCAACAAGCGGGCGGTCAGCGATAGGACGAAATACGCAAAGGGCGTCGGCGGCGCAAAGCAGCAGGCGCTCTTTCTGCCCCGTTCCCACAGCGATATGCCGACAAAGCGCAACAAGCGGGATGTGTGGAGCGTCAGCACCAATTCCCACAGGGGTTACGGACACTTCGCCATGTACCCCGAACGGCTGATCGAGCCGTGCATTTTGGCAGGCTCGCCGGAGCAGGGGCTTGTCCTTGACCCGTTCTTCGGCAGCGGCACGACGGGAGCCGTGTGCAAGCGTCTCTCCCGCCGCTATCTCGGCATCGAGCTGAACCCCGAATACTGCGAGACAGCAAAAACAAGAATCCAACAGACGAAGGAGGAACTGTATCTTGGAAGTAAAAATCAACCGTGAAATACGCAACTACACGGAAGCGATGTTCTTTGGACTGTCCCTCAGACAGTTCATTTTTTCTGTCCTTGCCTGCGGCGTTGCGGTGGGCGTGTATTTTCTGCTCAAGCCCCATTTCGGCACGGAAACGGTATCGTGGATGTGCATTTTAGCCGCCGCACCCTTTGCGGCGCTGGGTTTTATTAAGTACAACGGAATGACCGCAGAGAAGTTCGTGTGGGCGTGGATCAAATCGGAGTTTCTGATGCCGAAAAAGCTCGTATTCCGTTCCACCAACACCTATTTTGAGCTGATGAGGCCCGGTATGGAACTCAAGAAGAAGGAGGTATTGAAAGCCAATGATTAAAACACTGAATATCCTGCTCAAGCAGGACAAGGAACGCTTCGTCGTACCCAAGGGCGTACAGGATGTCATTCCCGTCAAAGCGATTTACGATGACGGTATCTTTCAGGTGGGCAGGGACAAGTTCACCAGATCCTTCAAGTTCACCGACATCAACTATGCCGTCGCCAGCCGTGAGGACAAGGAGGCGATGTTCCTCGAATACTCCGAGCTGCTCAATTCTCTTGACAGCGGGGCGACCACCAAGATCACCATCAACAACCGCCGTCTGAACCGGCTGGACTTTGAGAAGACCATCCTTATGCCCCTCAAGGGCGACGCCCTCGACGAGTACCGGGAGGAATACAACAAAATGCTCCTTGAGAGAGCGACGGGCGCAAACGCCTATACGCAGGAGAAGTATATTACCATCTCCGTGAACAAGAAGAATGTGGAGGAAGCAAGAAGCTATTTTGCCCGTGTGGGCGCAGACCTGATCGCCCACTTCGGCAGGCTTGGCAGCAAGTGCGTGGAGATGGAAACCGACGAACGCCTCCGCATTTTCCATGACTTCTACCGTGCGGGCGAGGAAACCAGCTTCCGCTTTGATATGAAGGAAACCCGCAAAAAGGGACACGACTTCAAGGACTTCATCTGCCCCGACTCGATGGAATTTGAAAAGGACTATTTCAAGATCGGGGAACGCTACGGCAGGGTGCTGTTCCTGCGTGAGTATGCGTCGTATATCAAGGACGCTATGGTGGCGGAGCTGACCGACCTCAACCGCAACCTGATGCTGTCCATTGATGTAGTTCCCGTCCCCACCGATGAAGCCGTCCGGGAAGCGGAGAACCGTCTGCTGGGCGTGGAAACCAATGTGACCAACTGGCAGCGCAGACAGAACTCCAACAACAACTTCTCCGCACAGGTTCCCTATGACCTTGAACAGCAGCGCAAGGAGATGAAGGAGTTTCTCGATGACCTGACCACCCGTGACCAGCGTATGATGTTCGCCGTCCTTACGATGGTACACACGGCGGACAGCAAGGAGCAGCTTGACAGCGACACCGAAGCCCTGCTGACCACCGCAAGAAAGCACCTTTGCCAGTTCGGTGTGCTGAAGTTCCAGCAGCTTGACGGGCTGAATACGGTGATGCCCTTCGGCACTCGGAAGATCGACACCTTCCGCACCCTCACCACCGAGAGCCTTGCGGTGTTTATCCCATTCCGGGTGCAGGACATCTACCACGAAAACGGCATTTACTACGGGCAGAATGTCATTTCCAAGAATATGATCATTGCCGACCGCAGGCAGCTTCTCAACGGCAACGAGTTTATCCTCGGCGTGTCGGGCGGCGGCAAGTCCTTTGCCGCAAAGGGTGAGATCATCAATCAGATGCTCTCCGGCAATGCAGATATTATCATCATCGACCCCGAACGGGAGTATTCGCAGCTTGTAAAGGCAATGGGCGGCGAGATCATCAACATCTCCGCCACCTCTCCCACCCACATCAATGCGATGGATATGAACCGGGAGTACGGTGACGGTGCAAACCCCGTCATCCTGAAATCCGAGTTCATTATGTCCCTGTGTGAGCAGCTCATCGGCGGCAACAACCTTGGTGCAGTGCAGAAATCCATCATCGACCGCTGTACGGCAAGCGTCTACCGCACCTATCAGCAGAACGACTACAAGGGAGAGGTTCCCACCTTGCAGGACTTCCGGGCGGAGCTGCTCAAACAATCCGAGCCGGAGGCGCAGGAGATCGCCCTTGCCATCGAGCTGTTTACCAACGGCTCTTTGAACACCTTTGCCAAGCACACCAATGTGGATACCGACAACCGACTCATCTGCTACGACATCCTTGACCTCGGCAAGCAGCTTATGCCCATCGGGATGCTGGTGGTGTTGGACTCCATCCTCAACCGCATTACACAGAATCGTGCAAAGGGCAAAAATACCTTCATCTTCATTGACGAAATCTATCTCCTGTTCCAGCACGAATACAGCGCCAACTTCCTGTTCACGCTTTGGAAGCGAGTGCGCAAGTACGGTGCTTATGCGTCCGGCATTACGCAGAATGTGGACGACCTCTTGCAGAGCCATACGGCGAGAACGATGCTGGCAAACTCCGAGTTCATCATTATGCTCAATCAGGCGTCCACCGACCGCATTGAGCTGGCAAAGCTCCTGAACATCTCGGACACCCAGCTTTCGTATATCACCAATGTGGACGCAGGACACGGACTCATCAAGGTCGGCTCCAGCCTTGTGCCGTTTGCCAACAAGTTCCCCAAAAACACAAAGCTCTACAAGCTGATGACCACCAAATTATCCGACATTGCGAATTGACAAAGCGGGCAACAAAGAAAGGAAATCCGATGAAAAAGACAATTTCAATTATTCTCATTGCGGTGTTTGCTGCCGTCCTCGGCGCAAGCACCTATTTTATTGTCCGTCACAACAAGGAAGCGGACAAGCAGGCGGAATTATATAGCAACCTTGCCTCCGTGGTGGAGGCCTCAGCGCAGACGGATGCCGAAGCGGAACCCACCGAGCCGATTCCGTATTCCGAGGAAAAGACGCTGCTGCCGGAGCTTGCCGAGCTGTTCGGACAGAACGGCGACTTGGTGGGCTGGATCAGCATTGCGGATACCAACATCAACTATCCCGTGATGCAGTCTGTAAACGAGCCGAACTTCTACCTGAAGCACGGCTTTGACAAGGAATACTCCGAGTACGGCTGTCCCTATGTGCAGGAGGACTGCGATGTGCAAAAGCCCTCTGACAACCTTGTTATCTACGGGCATCACATGAAAAACGGCTCTATGTTCGCCCATCTCGACAAATTCAAGAGCGAGAGCTTTTGGAGCGAGCATAAGACCATTGCTTTTAACACGCTGACGGACAGGCAGAAGTATGAGATCGTTGCCGTGTTCCGCACGGTGGTCTACACCGACAGCCCCGATGCGTTCAAGTATTACCGCTTCGTGGTTGCGGGAAATGCCAACGAGTTTGACAGCTTCATTGCCAAGTGCAAGGAGCTGTCCTTCTACGACACCGGTGTGACCGCAGCATACGGCGATAAACTCATTACCCTGTCCACCTGCGAGTACAGCCGCAACAACAGCCGCCTTGTGGTGGTGGCAAAGCGCATAACAGAGGGCGGTGATGCGGATGCTGCCCAGACTTACGCCGAAGCAGCGGCAGAGAGCCAACGCCCTGATTAAAAGGCTGTGTGCCAATTATGAGGGCGGCAACTGCCTTGCGCTGGATGACGGCGAGCCTTGCGTCTGTGTGCAGAGCATTTCCTATTCGCTGCTGTGCAAGTATTTCCGCAATGCCGTTCTGCCGGCAGAGCCGATGCTGGAGGCTAATATTCTCGGCACACGCCTTGACCGATGCGTGTCCTGCGGTGCGTCTATCCTCAAGAAAGGCAACCGCAAGAAATACTGCGACAGATGCGCCGTGAGAGCCTACAAAAAGCAGCAGGCAGAGTACGCCCACAGGAAACGGGCAGAGTCGAAAAATAGGGGCTGAAAAAGTCAGTCGTAGTAAGGCTTTTCAGCTCCCGCACTTTGAGGGGCAAGGGGTTGATACCTTTGCCCCTCTTATTCAATTCAGGGGCGTTATGGTGCGCCCCGGAAAGGAGGGAAAATGCCTAAAATCAAAACAAGAGATGTGGTGAAAGGCACGATCAAGAAGATAGACAAGGCGGCGATCGCCGCCGACCGGATGCGCTCCGCCTATGTGCAGACCAAGGAGAAGGCGGAACACGCCGCCCATCCCGAAGAACACAGCGCAGAGGAATATGCCTCCGACCGCATCGAGGGCGGCGTTGACCGCATAACTCACGAAGCGGCGCATCAGTTCGATAAGCAGGGACGCAAGGGGCTGGCGGAAACCAAGCGGAATGTATCCAAGGCAAAGGACGGCATCAGGCAGTTCAAAGAAAAGCGGGCGGCGGAATCGCTGAAAAGGCAGTCTGTCTGTGCTTCCGGTAATAAGACCATTAAGACGGTGGAGCAGACGGAAAAGACCGTCAAGCAATCCGCCCGTTCTGCCGGAAAGAAAACGGTCAAGACCGCAGGCAAAGGTACGGCGAAAGCGGCGCAGAAATCGGTCAAGACCACTAAGACCGCCATTAAAACCACCCGGCAGGCGGCAAAGACGGCACAGAAAACCGCACAGGCGACCGTGAAAGCCACACAGAAAGCGGCACAGGCCGCCAAAGCCGCAGCCAAGGCGACCGCCGCCGGTGTGAAGGCCGCTGTCAAAGCAACCGTTGCGGCGGTCAAGGCGATCATAGCGGCAGCAAAAGCATTGGTAGCGGCCATTGCCGCAGGCGGATGGGTCGCCGTTGTGGTTATCATTGTCATCTGCCTGATTGCGTTGATCTGCGGTTCTGTGTTTGGGATATTCTTCTCCGGTGAGGATTCCGGCACGGGACAGTCCATGCGGACAGCCGTGCAGGAGATCAACACGGAATACGACAACAGGCTGTTGGAGATACGAAACGGTACTTCCTATGATACACTTGAAATGTCGGGAAGCCGTGCCGTATGGAAGGAAGTCCTTGCGGTTTACTCGGTCAAGGTCAACACCGATCCCGACGAGCCGATGGAGGTTGCCACGATGGACGACACCAAAAAGCAGCTTCTCAAGGATATATTTTGGGAGATGAACAGCATATCGTCACGGACAGAAAGCAATTCTGAAACGGTCATCACCGAAACCGATGACGGTAACGGAAATATCGTGCAGACCGAAACCACCGAAACGAGAACGACACTGTATATAACGGTGTCGCATAAGACGGTGGAGGAAATGGCTGACCAATACGGCTTCAATGAAGAACAGCGAGAGTATCTTGCGGAGCTGCTGGAGGACAAGAACAACTCCCTTTGGGCGGCTGTCCTCTACGGCATCCGATACAGCGATGATCAGATCGTGACCGTTGCCTTGTCGCAGGTGGGCAATGTGGGCGGCGAGCCTTACTGGTCTTGGTACGGCTTCGGGAGCCGTGTGGAGTGGTGTGCCTGCTTCGTGAGCTGGTGCGCCAACGAGTGCGGCTATATTGAAACCGGCGTGATTCCGAAATTCGCAGGCTGCGTCAACGGTGTTCAATGGTTCAAAGACCGTGGGCAGTGGATCGACGGCTCTGCCGAGCCTGTTCCCGGTATGATTATCTTCTTTGATTGGGATAATAGAGGTTCGTCAGGTCCGCAGGACGGACTATCCGACCATGTAGGCATCGTACAAAAGGTAGAAAACGGCATCGTTTATACCGTGGAGGGCAACTCCGGCGATAGCTGCCGTGTCAATCAGTACAGCGTAGGGCATTATGAGGTGCTTGGGTACGGAGTGCCTCAGTATTAGCCTGCACGGTATTGCGCGAAAAGAGGGAAATGGCTGCCTGCGAGGGCAGCCAATACATACCCTGATGTGAGGAAAATGCGACAATTCGTTAAAACCAACGTCCGTGTGGGCTTGCTTTTATTCGGATATTCGTATATAATGTATCGTGTTGAGTATTATCCATGCGGAGGTGCGGTATGAACGGGATCAAGGGCTATATCTCCATTCGGGAGGCGTCCTACCGTTGGGGCGTGTCGGAGCGGCGGGTCAATCAGTATTGCGCCGAGGGGCGGATCCCCGGCGCGTCCCGGTTCGGGCGTTCATGGGCGATCCCGGAAAACGCGGAAAAGCCGTCCGACCCGCGCTTTCAGGAACAGCCCCGCGATCCCGGCAGGGCAAGCACCTGACGGATACCCCTCTGCATTTTAGCATCCGCAAAAAGGAAGTGAACGCTATGGCCTGCGACGAAACCCTATACCGCCAATATCTGAACGGCGATGACGCGGGGCTGGAGGCCCTGATGAAAAAATACGGCGACCCCCTGACCCTGTATATAGATGGCTATCTGCACGACGTTCACGAGGCGGAGGAGCTGATGCTGGACGTTTTTGCATATCTGTTCACCAAAAAGCCCCGCATCCGGGACGGCGGCTTCAAGGCGTATCTCTATAAGGCCGCGCGGCACATGGCGCTGCGCCGCAAGAGCAAGCGGAGACGCCTGTTCAGTCTGGACGAGCTGGCGGAGGAGCCGGAGGGTCGGTTGCTGGCGGAGGAGGTCATACGGACGGAGGAGCGCAACCGCGTCCTGCATTTCTGCATGGGCGAAATGAACCCGGACTATCGGGAAGTCCTGTATCTCATCTATTTTGAGGACATGAGCTACGCGCAGGCGGCGGAGGTCACGGGAAAAACGGTGAAGCAGATCACCAACATGGTGTATCGCGGAAAAGAGAGCCTGCGAAGGCTGCTGGAACGGGAGGGGATCACAAATGCGCAGTCATGAGGAACGGGTCGTGGAGACCAAGCGGCGCATTGCTGCAATGGAAAGGAAAAAACGGCTGCGGCGCAATACGGTCACTATGGCTTCCGCCGTGGCGGCGTGCCTTGTGCTGCTCATCGGCGCGTCCCTCGCCATGCCCGGCATTGCCGAAAGCATCCAAACAGGCGATTATTCCGGCTTTGAAACGGCGGCAAGCATCTTTCACGGCGGCGCGGCCTTGGGATACATCGTCATCGGACTTCTGGCGTTTTTACTCGGCGTATGCGTGACCGTTTTGTGCTTCCGGCTGCGGCAGATGAGCCGTGAGGACGGGCAGGACAAGGAAAGCGAGGATGCGCATGGAGCTGATTGAGAACCTGCTGCAACTGCTGGTCACGTTCGTCGGCGCGCTGCTCTCGGGTGTCGCCTACCGGAAAAGCGGGCGGCAGGCGTATTTTCTGCTGCTGTGCTTCTACGGCTGCTTTGCCCTTGGTTCGCTCTACTGGACGCTGTATCTGCTGCTGTTCGATACCACGCCCCGGGTCTTTTATGTCTCGGAGTTCGGCTGGGTGGCCAGCGTAATTTTCCTGCACATTTTGCAGGCCACGCTGGCCGGAACAGACGAGCGCAGCTTCCGCTGCCGCAGGGCATGGCTTGCGCCTGTGTTCGGTGTGCCGCTGCTGGCGTTCTACTGCACCTTCGGGGACATCCTCTCCAACCTGATCTGGTGCGGCATGATGATATGGCTCTCCTTCTGCGCCATTCGGGGGCTGGTCTACGCCAACGAGCAGACGGATACGGCGCGGAATATGCGGTATTTCCACATAGGGGTACTGTGCTTTGTCGTCTCGGAGTATCTGCTCTGGACGGCGGGCTGCTTCTGGCCGAACACCTCTCCGGAAAGCCCCACCTTCTGGTGCGATATGCTGCTGACGCTCGCGATTCTGGGGCTGCTGCCCGCCATGAGAAAGGCGGTGGACGCATGACCTACATCGAAAACATCTTCCTCTGCATGGTGTCTCCCCTGCTGGTGGCCGCACTGTGCATGGGCAGGCGGCAGCTCCGCTTCTTCCTGTTCTGCATTGCCGGAATGGGGGTGTGCCTGCTTTCGGCCTATATCAACACCTTTCTCGCGGCGGTATGTCAGGCGGACGCCCTTGCTGCCACGGCAGAGATCGCGCCGGTGGTGGAGGAAATGATGAAGCTGCTGCCGCTGGTGTTCTATCTTCTGGTATTCGAGCCGGAGGGGGATAAAATCAAGACTGCCGCAATAACAGTCGCCCTCGCCTTCGCCACCTTTGAAAACGTCTGCTATCTGATCCAGAACGGCGCGGACCGCTTCTCCTTCATCTTCTTCCGTGGCTTCGGCACAGGAGCCATGCACGTCCTCTGCGGTCTGATCGTGGGCGGCGGGCTTGCGTACACGTGGCAGCGGACGTGGCTGAAAATCGCAGGCACCTGCGGGCTGCTGGGCGCGGCCATCACCCTCCACGCCATCTATAATCTGCTCATCGCCCACGGCGGCGCGGCGCAGTACATCGCCTACGCCCTGCCGGTGCTGCTGGTGGCGGCGGGAAGATGGTCCGTTTTCCGCTTATCGCAGAGGAAATAACCGAACATTTACCCCCTGAGAGCTGCTTTTTGGCGGCTCTCAAATTTTTTTGAAAAATTTTGCGTTTTGGGTGAGAGTTTTTTCGATTTTTTGTACCTATATAAGTGAAGGGGTTTTTAAGCCGCATTTCAAAAAATCCAGAGAGGAGGTTCAAACGAAATGTACGATACCGCAAGACGAGTTGCACTCGTCAAGCAGCGTGTGCGTGAAATGGGCCGCCAAAGACGGCGACGAGAGGTCGGAGGCCTATCCGCTGTGTGTCTGCTGTTGTTTGCGGCACTGATGCAGGCGGTGGGAACGCTCATCGGGCAGGGGCAGACCGCCGCCCAGGGCGTGTTCGGCGCGATGCTGCTGCGGGAGGACGCGGGCGGCTATGTGCTGGTGGCCGTCGTCTCCTTTGCAGCGGCGGTGGTCATCACCGCGCTGTGCTTCCGGCTCAGAAGCAAGGAAAACCGGAGAAAAGACGGGACGGATAAGCCGAACCGACACGAAAAGGAGGAGAAAAGCCAATGAAGAAACGAATACTCAGTATCATGCTTCTATGCTGCATGGTGCTGACGCTGCTGCCGACAGCGGTCTTTGCAGCGGAGACCGGCGCGATGGATACTATCCCCACAAAATTTGATGTGGAGATCGATCTGTGCAATAGAACGAGCGACATCAACATCAAGGACAGCAAGACATACTATATCTATTCGTCCTCAAGCGATCCGGACTTTGTCTGGACCAAGAAGATCCAGATCAATGGAAAGAAGGCGGCACCGCACATTTTTCTGGACAACGTTAACATTCAGGTGAACAAGGACGCCAAGACACCGGCCATCGAGCTGCACGGAAAGGCGTCGGCGTATCTGTACTTTATCAACCGGGACAGTAAGCTGACGGGGGCCACCGGACGGGCGGCCATTCAGAAGAACCGCAGCGAGGGGCAGCTGTGCGTGCAGGTGATGGAGGGCACCACGGTGACGTGTCAGGGTGGCTATAAAGCGGCGGGCATAGGAGGAAGCTGGGCGACCCGCAATATCGCAGAAAGTCTGTTCAACCTGGATATGTACGGTCACGGCGCAAATATGCACTTCGGCTCTCAGACGAACCCATCGCTCTGGAGCGGCACCATCATCGCCAAGGGCGGCGATGGAGGAGCCGGCATTGGCGGCGGCAGAAACGGCAGCGGCGAGAAGCTGTATTTCTACTCAGGTAAAATCGAGGCGAAGGGCGGCGAAGCGGCCTCCGGCATCGGCGGCAGCTTCAAGGGCCGCGGCCGCGATATCTACATCTACGGCGGCGATATTTCCGCCAAGGGCGGCGATGGAGGAGCCGGTATCGGCGGGGGCTGCTGGAAATCGTTGCAGGACATGGATGGCGACACCGCAGCCTATAATATCAACATTTACGGCGGCAAGATCAACGCCCACGGCGGATACAACGGCGCGGGCATCGGCGGCGGTCAGTACGTCCCGGCGCGCGATATCACCATCACCGGCGGCGAGATCACGGCGCACGGTACGCACGGCGCGGCCATCGGCGGCGGACGCTGGTGTCACGGTCAGAACATCACCGTGACGGACGCGAAGCTGAAGCTGACGACAGGATACTCTCGATACATCTCGGACGAGGCGGCAGCTATGGGCTACGGCGATCGTGTATACTTGGAAAAGGTATACGATATCGACGTAGGGAAAAGATATATAGGAGATCTTGTCAGGAACCCCCTGCCCGAAGACTACAAGTCCATCAAAATAGGCTCATACCATGGAAAGCTGGTGAAGCTGAAGGTTGAGGCGCAAGCCATCAACCGCGACGACGAGTTCGCCCTCTTCTGGAATCTCTATGATATTCTGATTCCCAATGAAAACGGGCGTATCGACGTGCAGCTGCTGACGCTGCCGTACGTGAAGAACTACGGCTGGGCGATCGAAGCGATGGAGATGGAGCTGATCGACGACCCCTGCAACGGGAAGCACGACTTCGGCTGGGTCAACCGGCAGTCGTGCCACGTCTGGGCATGCCGGAATATGAAATGTCAGGCGCGTGACCCGGTGGCGGAGATGTCCAAGCAAAACGGAAAGCACATCCCCGGTGACTGGAGCAATCAGAAGCAGCTCTGCACTGTGTGCGGCCATGTGATGGGAACGGACACGAAAGCGCCGGTGCTGGAGGTTTTGAAGAACGGCGAGAGCTACACCGTCGAGGATACCATCGATGGAAATCCCGGCGCGTACACCTTCACCGTGAGCGACCCGGCGCTGAATGGTGAGACGTCCTCCGGCATCAAGTCGGTGACCATCAACGGCGAGCCGCAAGCCGGCCCCACCTATCGTCTCCCCGCGCCGGATGGCGGCAACAATGACGCGGGAAATGAATATACCGTGGTCGCGACTGACAACGCGGGAAACGAAACTACTGCGACAGTCAGAACATACAGGCGGCACCACGTGAAGGTCATCAGCCCGGACGGCAAAAAGACCTACGCCGATCTGATGCTGCCGCACAATGAATATCTGGTGCTCCAGATCAGGCTGCCGGCGGGCGTGTCGGCAACGCTGACCGATGAGGCAGACGGGACGAAAATCCCATATGACAAGGAAAAGGGAGAGTTCCGGGCAGGTCTGATCACCAAAAACCGGACGCTCGTGCTGAACTATTCGACGAAGCATCCAAAGGTCGAGCTTCGCTTGGGGACGGGTCAGTACTTCACGGGATATAACGCGGATTCGGACGAACCGTATTATCTCAAAGGCGCGTCCATGGATGAGAATTCCTATCAGATAGGCATGTGGGTCGACACGGACGCGAAGCCAGGCTATTACCTCAGCTCTCCGGAGCGCTACACGCAGGAAGAGCTGGCAGCGCTTGACGAGTCCCTCTGGAAGGAATACAAGATAGCGGAAGCCACGCCGGGATCGATCGTGTTGCCATTTATCTTAATCACAATAGACGCTGCGGCGTATGAAGAAAACGGCGGTTGGTATGTCTATGCCAAAGCCACGAACCCGACGGGAACGACCTATGTCTCTACGCCGAAGATGATCATTGACGTCGAGAACCCGAAAGCCATTGATCTTTCTACCGGAAAGGAACTGAAGAGCTATGGTAAGTATTACGGCGACCTGCGGTTCAAGGTAGAGGACTCATCGCCCGTCACGGTTCGTTGCCATACATCCCCGAGTGGGAAAGCTGAGCTTCTGACGCCGGATGAAAATGGCGTTTATACGATCCCGGCAGAGTATGACAACAGCATCCAACACACGCTTATCATCGAAGACGCCTGCGGAAATGTGGCCTCCTACAAGTCGTTCAGGGTTTTCTGGAACTACCTGACCAATGTGCGGGAGAAGGACCATTGGGATGTGGCGCCTGCGCAGCCGATCCGTATTTCCAGGGAACAGAATCTGAAAGAGGAGCTCTCCAAGGTCCAAATCGGGGTTTTTTCAGCTGACACCTCCGGTTTTATACCTGTCGAGGTTTCGTGGGAGATCCCGGCAGACTATGATCCGCAGTCCCAGCGGGAGCAGACCTTCACGGTCAACGGAACGGTGATTCTGGAGGGCACCGGAGCACGCTGCAACTCGGGGCTTGATGTTATCACACGTCCGGGAGAGGAGTGGAAGAAGAACATCTCGGTGCAGGTGACCGTGGAGGGCGAGCCGCAGTATAAGGTGACGGTGCAGGATTGCGAAAACGGCAGAGTCAAGGTGGTGAACGCTGCGGGAACCGCCGAGGACGGCACGCCACTGTTCTTTAAGGGCGAGCTTGTCATGCTCTCCATTGACCCCGACGAGGGCTATATGCTAAGCACGCTGTCCGTCAATGGCAACCCTGCCGCCGTTGCGGTTGGGGACGATACCTATACCTTCACCCAGCCGGAGGGAGATGTTACCATCACCGCAGCGTTTGAAATGCGCAACGAGCATACCGTCACTTTTGACGCTAACGGCGGCTCCGAGCCTGAGGAGCTGCCCGAGGAGGTCACCACCGCAATGCCCGCTAAGAAGATATTGCACGGCAGCGAGTATTCTCTGCCGGAGTGCGAGTTTATTGCGCCCGAAGGAAAGCAGTTCAAGGCATGGGAGATAGACGGTGCGGAGTATCCGGTGAACGCCCCTGTGACCGTCACCGCGGACATCACAGTCAAGGCGCTGTGGGAGGACGCGCCTCCCGCCCCTGCCGAGTATACCGTCAGATTCAATGCCAACGGTGGCGGCGGCACAATGGCAGATGTCACCGGCGTTTCCGGCAGCTACACCCTGCCCTCCTGCGGTTTTACTGAACCGGAAGGCAAGCAATTCAAGGGCTGGTCAACCAGTGCCGACGGCTCGGTTATTTCCGGCACGACCTATGAAGTAAGCTCGGATACTACCTTCTATGCAATCTGGGAGAGTAAAGAGTATTCCATCATCGTAACGGACGGCAAAGCGACAATCGGTGCAGGAAGCGAAATCAGTAAAGCGGCGCAAGGCACAACCATTACCCTGACCGCAAATGCGGCTCCTGACGGTAAGGTGTTTGATAAGTGGGTAGTAGAAAGCGGCAACACTACTCTTGAAGATGCGAACAGTGAAACCACTACTTTCATAATGCCTGACAGTGAAGTCAGCGTGAAAGCGACCTACACAATTCCCCATACCCATACCTACGATCAGGAAATTCAGAAGCCGGAAACCCTCAAGTCGGCTGCCGACTGCACCAACGATGCAGTATATTTCAAGAGCTGCTCCTGCGGAGAGATCAGCACAACAGAAACCTTTACAGCAGCAGGTACACAGCTCGGGCACGCATGGGCAAGCGATTGGAGCAAGGACACAGACAATCATTGGAAAGAATGCTCTCGCTGTCACGAAAAGAAGGACGAGGCGGCTCACGATTACGGCAGCGATAACATCTGCGACACCTGCGGATATGACAAGACCGTACCGCATACGCACAATCTGACCCTCGTTCCCGCAAAGGCTCCTACTTGCACGGAGAAAGGCAACACGGCATATTACACCTGCGACGGCTGTGACAAGTGGTTTGAGGATGCAACCGGTGCATCCGAAATTACCGACAAGACAAGCGTAATCCTTGCGGCAACAGGTCATAGCGCTTCCGACTGGAAGTCCGATAATACCGATCACTGGAAAGAGTGCACCGTTGTCGGCTGCGGCGTGATCATCGAGGGCAGCAAGGCGGCGCATACCGCCGGTGAATGGATTATCGACACTCCGGCAACAGCTACCACAAGCGGCTCAAAGCATAAGGAATGCACCGTCTGCGGTTATACGATGGCAACCGAAACCATCCCGGCAACCGGCGGCGGTGAGCATACTCACAGCTACGGCAGCGAGTGGAAGAACGATGCCGACAACCACTGGCATGAGTGCTCCTGCGGTGATAAGAAAGATACAGCAGCGCATACCGCCGGCGAATGGATCATCGACACCCCAGCAACTGCTACAACCGACGGCTCAAAGCATAAGGAATGCACTGTCTGCGGTTATACGATGGCAACTGAAACCATCCCGGCAACCGGCGGCGGTGAGCATACTCACAGCTACGGCTCCGACTGGAAGAACGATGCTACGAACCACTGGCATGAGTGCTCTTGCGGAGATAAGGCCGATAAGGCGGCACACGACTTCAAGTGGGTTGTTGACAAGGAAGCGACCGCAACGCAAAAGGGCTCCAAGCATGAGGAGTGCAGGGTTTGCGGCTACAAAAAGGCGGCAGTTGAGATTCCGGCTACCGGAACACCGACTGAGCCGGGCAAGCCGACCGATTCGGATTCTCCGCAGACCGGTGACAACAGCAATATGATCCTCTGGATCGCACTGCTGTTTGTCAGCGGCGGCATAGTGATCGGCATCACCGTTTACAGCAAAAAGAAGAAAGAAAACGCTGAATAAATCAGCTGCGAACCTTTGAGCAAAGGGCGGTGACGGACATTGCCGTCATCGCCCTTTCGCTTGGACTGGAGAAGAACCACATGATGCAGGATTATCAATCGAACCGCCCCGTCAGGCAACAACCGCCGGGACGATTCCCGAACGAGTCAGATCGAACGGTAGAGAGAATCAGAAAAAGGAAGAAAAAACAGACGCAGCGCCGTATGGTGCTTTGCGGTGCGATCGCCGCACTGGCGGTAATCATCGTTGGCATTATACTGCTGGCAAAAGGCTGCTCCGGCGGCACGGACGCACTTGCAGGCACATGGGAGTTCGACGGAACGACCACCTATTCCTTTGACGGCAGCGGAAGCGGCGCAATGGAGCTGCCCTCCATATCCTACGATTTCACCTATACCATCGACGGCAACAAGCTCATGATCGATTACGCCAACGAGTCGGTGCGGGATTCCGAATATGAATTTACCGTTGACGGAAATACCCTTACCTTGATCGGTGGCGAGGGCACGGTCGGCGGGACATACGAGCTGAAAAGAAGCTCAAAGAAATAAGGGCTTCCGCAAAAAACAACAGGAGTGACGCTATGGCAGAATCCAAGAGCAGACTGTTATACATATTGAAATACCTTTGGCAAAACACGGATGCCGAGCATTATGCAACAACGGCGGACATCCTCGCTTTTCTGAAGGGCAACGGCATTTCCTGCGACAGAAAAACAATACCGGGCGATATTGCGAAGCTCTGTGATATTGGCATTGATATTGAAGAAGAAAGAAGCCGTGAGAACCGCTATTCCCTGAGTAGTCATTTATTTACTCTGCCGGAGTTGAAACTGCTGATTGATGCGGTGGAATCGTCCAAATTCATCACGGTAAAGAAAAGCGCGGAGCTGATCGAAAAGCTGTCGCAGATGACCAGCATCCATCAGGCGGCGGAGCTGAAAAGCAATCTGTATGTTTCCGAGAGAGTAAAACCGCTGAACGAGCAGATTTACTATTTGGTAGATAATATCAATACGGCAATCAACCGAGGGAAGCAGATTTCGTTCCGGTACTTTCACTACGACCAACATCGAAAAGAAGTCCCCAATAACGATGGAAAGCGATATTTCTTCTCCCCCTACTGTTTGGTATGGAACGAGGATCATTACTATGCCATCGGTTACAGCGAAAAGCACCGAAAGCTCGGCACCTTCCGGGTGGATCGGATGAAGGAGGTGGAAATCCTTTCCGCCGACGCCGCAGCGAAGCCCGCCGATTTCAACCTGCCGGAATTTACCCGCCGTGTGTTCGATATGTACGACGGTGAAACCAAAAAGGTTACGCTGGTCTGCAAAAACGATCTGATGAATTATATCGTAGACCGCTTCGGTGATGAGGTAGATACCGTTCCGGGTGACTGCGGACACTTTAGGGCTGTGGCGGAGGTTTCCGTCAGTCAGACTTTTTTCGCATGGGTGTTTCAGTTCAACGGAGATATACGGATCACAGCTCCCGAAGAGGTTGTTTTGCAGTATGGGGAAATGCTCAAAAATGCTTTGCAGACATAGGCTGTGCCGCTGTTCGGAAAATGAGATGGGTGCAAAAACGCCCATCTCGTTTTGACTTTGCCGAAACCCCTTGTATTCGTAAAAAGTTCAGGATATAATATGCTTACGGCGTTCGCAAAAAAGCGAACCGAGAAAGGAGCCGCCACATGAACAGAGCAAAGACCTTCGGGGACTTTCTGATCGCAAAGCGTATGGAACGGGAAATGTCCGCACGGCAGCTTGCCATCAAACTGGACTTCTCCGCCGTGTATATCTGCGACATCGAAAAAAACCGCAGACCCGTTCCCGATGAGATTCTGGAAAAGCTCCCCCTGCTTCTGCACCTGAATGAAGCCGAAACGGAGGAAATGTACGACCTTGCCGCAAGATCGCGGCATACGGTGAGCGCGGACCTGCCCGAATACATCATGGAAAAGGACATCGTCCGTGCCGCCCTCAGAACAGCCAAAAAGCATAATGTAACGGATAAGCAATGGGAAGATTTCATCCGCCGCATTACAAAAGAGTCCGACTAAGCCTTCGGACGGAAAGGAACACGCCGATGGCAACACTTTACTACCGCCCGCAGGCACTGGAAACCATTGCCCGCCACACGCTGCTGCAATATGACGCAGGATATCTCAGCGGCAGACCCCAGGCCGTGCCGATTGAAACCATCATCGAAAAGACCTTCGGACTGCGTATTGAATACCAGTACCTTACCAACGACGCCCGTGAGCTGGGCAGAATGATCTACGACAGCGGCGTTACCACCTACTACGACCGGGACAGAGGCGACTATGCCCTAATGCGCGTGGAGGGCGGCACCATGCTGATCGAAGCGTCGCTTCTCGAGGATGAGCGCTGCTACGGCCGCCTGCGCTTTACGCTAGCCCATGAGCTGGCACACTACATCCTTCACAAGCGCATCTTCAGCGGGACAGGCGTCGCCGCCGCTTTGTATAACCACGATACCGACGAGGACGCTACGGAATGGCAGGCAAACTACCTTGCCAAAGCTCTCCTGATGCCCAACGGACAGGTCAAACGCTGCTTTTACGCACTCCGACCCGTGTGCCGGTCAAAGAGCGAGTTTGTCTGCAAAATGGCGGAAATCTTTGAGGTGTCCAAACAGGCAATGGAGATACGCCTGAAGGAGTTTGCCCTGATATGAAAATCCTGCGGGATTTTTTTACCCTTAATATTCGCAAGATTGCGAATATTATACAGAAAGAACGAGGTGACTGAGGATTGAAAAAAGGATGGAAAACCTACCCGATGTTCTGCCCGAACTGCGGAGCAATAAACCACGGACACAAAAGCGAAGATGAGAAGATCCGCTATGAGTGCAGAAAATGCACCGTAAAGTTTGTCCGGGTACCGAAAGGCAGGCGGCACGACACGATTGAGCTGTTCGCCGCACAGGGGCAAGAGGCTCTGATGTAGGAGCGATACAAAACTGAATACGGCGTAACGACGGTAAGGTCGGGCTGAAACAGAGCCGCACTAAATCCTTATCAGGTCACACGCTTTGAATACTTCGGTGTGTTAAGCCAGACTTGCTGACAGCAGACATGAGAGGCCACCGACAAGACAGATAGCCACAGGCTAATTCTGTCTTGCCGGTGGCTTCTTTTTTCGGCAAGGACAACCGAGCAGGAGCTTCCGGCAGAGAAATCTCTGAAAGGAAGCTCTTTTTATGTTGAAGAACTGGCTCTGCTACATAGCGAAATACCCGTGATCTCCGAATTTTGAGTTCAACCAAAAATTCAAAATTCAAAGGAGATTACGAAAATGACTGACAACACATTAAATCTTGACGCCCTGACAGAAGCATTTAAGGCTGACTGCAAGGTGATCAGGCTGAAATACGAATACCCCGGCTACACGGGTACAGAGAAGTATGCCATTATTTCCGACTTGAGTTACGAGCAGATTGTTGAAAAACACGCTCCTGTCGTAAAGCAGTATATTCCTTTCCTGCTGCTCAGCAAGGCTGCGGGCGAGGTCTTTGCAGAGTTTAAGCGCAACGAGGACAAGTTCTTCAAGCGGATGCAGCGGGATGACAGCTATGGATTTGATGACGGTACAACGGAGCTGTATAACGCCGGAATCTGTGTTCCCGACTTTACAGGGGAACTGTTTGAGGAAGAGAAAGACAGCCGCATAGTTTGGGCGGCGTTTGCCCGTCTTACGCCCACGCAGAAGAAATATGTAAGACAGCACCTTTTCGGAGGTAAAACCTTCACACGGATAGCCAAGGACGAAGGGAAATCCATCAAGACCGTGCAGGAGGCTTACATAGCTGCGATAAAAAAGATGAAAAAGTTTTTGAAAACACCCTCAAATTTGGACTCCTAATTCAGAGTAAGTGAAGGGGTTGTTTCGGAACGGTCGGAAAACACCTTTCAAAATAAAGAAATGAGAGGTTTTACATTATGGAAAACAAAAACATCAGCAAGGTCAAGCGCGGCGAAATCTATCTCTACGACTTCGGCACAAACGAAGGCTCCATTCAGAACGGGCTGCGTCCCGCCTTGGTTGTTCAGTGCGACGAGGGAAATAAGGCAAGCTGTACTACGGTAATCGCGGCAATGACCACGGTAATCAAGAAGCGGTATCTCCCGTCCCACATCATTTTGGGCGACCGCTTCGGGCTGAAAGAGCCGTCAATGGTGATGCTGGAGCAGCTCCGAACGGTCAACCAAGCCGACCTCTTGGAGTACATCGGCAGGATTGACGACGAGCATTGCATGAAGAAAATCAATATCGGTGTCAAAAAGGCACTGGGGCTTTGGGTGGATAAGCCCTATCGCAAGCCTGCCGATATGCGCTGCCTGTGCGTGAAATGCTTGGAGAGTTACAAGAACAGCCCGAACTACATCGTAAAGCGGCTTGATCCCTTTGCGAAAGCCAAGGACAAATGCGATAAGTGTCAGAGCTACGGCTATGACTATCTTGTGATTGAAAGAAGCAAGGAGGGGTGATGATGAACAATACTCCGAAAAAGGAAAATGCCGCCATCGAGCTTTTCCCCGGCTTTGGCAACAGCGATTTCAGGATGAAGATCGGCGGCACGGTATATGAGGTGTCTACCCACTTTGATCCCGAAGGCAGCCGATGCGTATTACAGCAGTTCCGTGACCTGATACTCTCAGAGGAATTACTGGAAAATCGCATAATTGCGGAAAATGCAAAGGCACAGTAAAATAATAGTGCCTTTGCAATGCCCGGTTGTCGGAAAGGAGATATGACAATGGCAACAGCAAACTATATCAAAGGGCAAAGCGAAACCAAAATCACGGCGCTCTACTGCCGCCTTTCTCAAGACGATGGGCGGGAAGGCGACAGTAACTCCATATCGAATCAAAAGGAGATTTTACTTGCATACGCACAGCGGAATAATTTTCCGAACCCTCAGTTTTTCACGGATGACGGATTTTCGGGGACGACCTTCGACAGACCGAGTTTCATCCAAATGGAGAACCTGGTGGAACAGGGCTTGGTAGATACCATCATCGTAAAGGATCTCAGTCGTTTTGGCAGGAATTATCTTGATGTGGGCAACTACCTTGAAATCAAATACCCGACCCTCGGCGTCAGGTTCATTGCCATTCAGGAAAATGTAGATACCCTCAAGGAAACAGGCACGGAGATGATGCCGTTCAACAACATTTTTAACGAGTGGTATGCTGCTCAAACGAGCAAGAAAATCCGCGCGGTATGGAAGAACAAGGCGGCAAACGGCAAGCGGGTCAGTTCCTCCGTCCCATTCGGCTATCTCAAGAACCCACAGGATAAGGAGGACTGGCTGGTAGACGAACCGGCAGCGGATATTGTGCGGAAAATCTACGCACTCTGCCTTGACGGGCGAGGTCCGTTGCAGATCGCAAAGCAGCTTGAACAGGAAAAGGTTCTCATCCCTTCCGCCTATTACGCTTCGCTTGGCAGAAAAACAAGAAAGCAGTATACCCACCCATACGCTTGGGATCAGAAAACCGTCGCCGGTATTCTTGCCAATCAGCAGTACACGGGCTGCACCGTGAACTTTATGACCACCACGGTCAGCTACAAGGTTCACAAGACCGTGTATAAGCCAAAGGACGAGTGGCAGATCATCCCGAACACTCAGCCTGCCATCATCGACGAGGACACCTGGAAACGAGTACAGGAGCTTCGTGAGAACCGCATCCGTCCGACAGCAACGGGTAGGACAAGCCTTTTTTCCGGCAAAGTGTTCTGTGCGGACTGCGGTTCAAAGCTCCATTTCTGTGCCGCCAAGAGCCTTAACGCCAATCAGGAGCATTACCGCTGCGCCAACTACAAAAGCGGCAGAGGAAACTGTCAGATACACTATATCCGCAATGTAGTGCTGGAAAAGATCGTGCTGGAAGCTATCAACAGCTTGGCGGACTTCGTTAGATGCTATGAACCGGTGTTTCTATACCTGATGGCGCAGAAAGACATCGTATCCAAGCGGACGGAAACAAACAGGCTCAAGTCCTCCATTGAAAGCGGAAAGCGGCGTATTCAAGACCTTGACAAGCTGATAGAGCGCATCTATGAGGATCAGGTCCTCGGCAACATCTCAGCCGAACGCTATGCAAGAATGTCGATCAATTACGAAAACGAGCAGAGGGAGCTTGTCAAAAGGGTCGATGAGGACGAGAAAAGGCTTGTCAGTATAGAACAGACAAGCCTTGACCTGAAAACCCTGCTGAAAGTCCTGCGAAGCAGCACGGCATTTGAGGAACTGACGCCAACGCTTGTCAACTCGCTGATACGGAGGATTGAGGTTCACAACAACGACAAGTCAAGCGGTCACTGCTCTGTGAAGGTGGACATCTACTTCACAGCCATCGGACTGATTGACATTCCCACAGAGGACGAGATCAAAAGCCTGATGGAGAAAATACAGTCAAACCCGCAGGAATACAGGCTTACAGCCTAATAGAGAAAACGGTGCAACCCCGAAAACGGGGTTACACCGTATCCCTTTCAAAAAACATCCTTACGGGGCTTTGGCTAATCGGTCGGCATCCCTTTTATTTCATCTGCATTTATTTGAATAACCCGCGTTTTTTCTTATGTTCCTCGCCGGTCATCGTATCCTCAAAGCGGCGCAGCGCTTCCTTCTGCTCCTCATTGAGCCGTTCCGGCACCTGCACCACCAGCGTTACAAAGTGATCTCCGCGGACCGACTTGTTACGGATGGAAGGCACGCCCTTGCCTCTTAGACGAATCTTTGTATCGGTCTGCGTACCCGGCTTGATATCATATTCCACTTCTCCGTCAATGGTCTTGATGCGGACCGTACCGCCCAGCGCCGCGATGGTAAACGGAATCGGTGCGGTGGAGTACAGGCTGGTATCCTGGCGTTTGAAGAGCGGATGGTTGGAAACCACCACTTCCACCAGCAGATCGCCTCTTTCACCTCCGTTGACACCCAGTTCCCCTTTCCCGCGGATGCGGATGCTCTGTCCGTTATCGATACCCGCAGGCACGGATACCTGGATGCGTTTCTTGGACTGGGTATAGCCGCTACCGTAGCAGTGAGGGCATTTTTCCTTTATCACGGTACCCTTGCCGCCGCACTCCGGACACACCTGTTCATTGCGGATCATACCGAACATGGTCTGCTGGGTAGTCACCACACGACCCCTGCCGTTACATTTCGGACAGGTCTGCGGTGAAGTTCCCGGCTTGGCGCCGGTGCCCTGGCAGTGAGTGCACTCATCCTTCAGTGTCATCTCTATCTCTTTTTCACAGCCAAACACAGCTTCTTCAAAGGTGATGCGGATCGAAGTCCTTAAATTCGCACCTTTCATAGGCCCGCTGTAGGTACGTGACCTGCTGCCGCCGCGGCCGCCGCCAAAAAGGTCACCAAACAGGTCGCCGAATATGTCCCCCATATCGCCGCCAAAATCAAAGCCGCCCGCGCCCGCGCCGCCCATGCCGTCAAATGCGGAATGTCCGAACTGGTCATACTGTCTGCGCTTTTCAGGATCGCTAAGCACGCTGTATGCTTCGGAAGCCTCTTTAAATTTGGCTTCTGCCTCCGCGTTTCCCTGGTTGGTATCGGGATGGTATTTCTTCGCTAAAGCTCTGTATGCTTTTTTTAATGCAGCGTCATCAGCGTCCCTGGAGACGCCGAGGACTTCATAATAATCTCTCTTATTCTCAGCCATATTGTCACCTTTCCGGTTCTTATCCTGCTCCTATGACCGGGGAAACCTTAAGCGGTCTCCCCGATCACCCTCAATATCAGTGCGCTTCCTTTCGGCGGATTCACACGAGAAATCCAATCAGGGCATATCCCGATTGGATTTCTAAAATCATGCTTTTTTAAATCCGCCGATCCTGCGATGCATCGTTATACTTCCTTGTAATCAGCATCCACAACATCGTCCGCCGCACTGCCGCCGTTCATATCCGGTCCGGCCTGGCCGGCATTGCCTGCCGCGCCCTGTGCCTGCTCATAAACCTTGGCGAACAGCTTCTGCGCACTGTTCATCAGCTTCTCTCTGCCGGATTTCAGCTCATCCAGCTGTGAATCAGAGATCTCACCGTTTGCGGTAGCGTCCACCACAGCCTTTAAAGCAGCCAGGTCCGCTTCCACTGCGGTCTTGTCATTAGCATCAATCTTATCGCCTACTTCTTCCAAAGCCTTCTCTGTCTGGAATACCATGGAATCAGCTTCGTTTCTGGCATCAATTGCCTCTTTTCTTCTCTTATCCTGAGCTTCGAACTCAGCAGCTTCTTTCACAGCTCTGTCGATATCCGAATCGGACATGTTGGAGCTTGCGGTGATGGTGATGTTCTGCTCTCTTCCGGTTCCCAGATCCTTAGCGGATACATTTACGATACCGTTGGCATCGATATCAAAGGTTACCTCGATCTGCGGCACGCCTCTTCTTGCAGGCGGAATACCGTCCAGACGGAACTGTCCGAGGCTCTTATTATCCTTTGCGAACTGTCTCTCACCCTGCAGCACGTTGATATCCACCGCTGTCTGATTATCCGCAGCCGTGGAGAAAATCTGGCTGTGCTTTGTAGGGATGGTCGTATTTCTCTCAATGATTCTGGTCGCGATACCGCCCATGGTTTCAATGGACAGGGACAGCGGAGTTACATCCAGAAGCAGGATTTCTCCTGCGCCGGCGTCTCCCGCCAGCTTTCCGCCCTGGATGGAAGCGCCGATGGCCACGCACTCATCAGGATTTAAGTTCTTGCTGGGCTCTTTGCCGGTCAGCTGTTTTACCTTATCCTGTACGGCCGGGATACGTGTGGAACCGCCTACGAGCAGAACCTTATGCAGCTCGGATGCGTTTAATCCTGCATCCTTCAGCGCGTTCTGTACCGGGATAACCGTTCTGTCCACCAGGTCGTGGGTTAACTCGTCAAATTTCGCTCTTGTCAGAGTCATATCGAAATGCTTCGGTCCATCGCTGGTCACAGTGATGAAAGGAAGGTTTACATTTGTGGTTGTCGCGGAGGACAGCTCCTTTTTAGCCTTTTCAGCAGCTTCCTTCAGCCTCTGCAGCGCCATCTTATCCTTGGACAGATCCACGCCCTCGGTTCTCTTAAACTCGGCAAGCATGTAATCCGTCACCTTCTGATCGAAGTCATCGCCGCCCAGCTTGTTATCTCCGGAGGTTGCCAGCACTTCGATTACGCCGTCGCCGATTTCGATGATGGAAACATCGAAGGTGCCGCCGCCCAGGTCATATACCATGATCTTCTGCTCATGCTCGTTGTCCAGGCCGTAAGCCAGCGCTGCGGCTGTGGGCTCATTGATGATACGCTTTACATCCAGCCCCGCGATCTTGCCCGCGTCCTTGGTGGCCTGTCTCTGAGCATCGTTGAAGTAAGCGGGCACGGTAATAACCGCTTCGTTCACCTTCTCGCCCAGATAGCTCTCCGCATCTGTTTTCAGTTTCTGCAGGATCATCGCGGAAATTTCCTGCGGTGAATACTTCTTGTCGTCGATCTGCACCCTGTAATCGGTGCCCATATGTCTCTTAATGGAAGAGATCGTCTTCTCGGAGTTGGTGACCGCCTGGCGCTTTGCCAATTCACCGATCAGTCTCTCACCGGTCTTCGTGAATGCCACAACGCTCGGTGTGGTTCTTACACCTTCTGCATTTGCGATTACTACCGGCTTGCCGCCTTCCATTACTGCTACACATGAATTTGTTGTTCCCAAGTCAATGCCTATGATTTTTCCCATGATATGTTCCTCCTGATTAATTTTAATTTCTATCTTAATACTGTCAGTTTGCTACTTTTACCATACTGTGTCTGACCACGCTGTCCCTGTACATATAACCTTTCTGAAATTCCTCTATGACAATGTTCTCACCGGTTTCTTCATCCTCCACATGCATCACCGCATTGTGAAAATTCGGGTCGAACGGCTGTCCCACCGCCTCAATCGGCTTTACTTCCATGTCTTCCAGCATCTTGAGCATCTGCTTGTAGATCTTCTCCATGCCTTCGACAAATGCGCTTCCCTGTTCCTCTTCCGGTACAGCAGCCAGCCCGCGTTCAAAATTATCCACCACCGGCAAGAGCTTTTCAATGACACTCTTGGCTCCGACCTCAAACATGGCGGACTTTTCCTTTTCAGTGCGTTTTCTGAAATTATCAAACTCGGCCATGGTGCGCCTCACTTTGTCGGTGAGTTCTTCAATCATCTCGTCTTTTTTATCTTTTTTCTCTTTCTTTTTGAAAAAACCTTTTTTTTCTTCCTTTGTCTCTTTTGCTTCATCCGCTGATACTTCCGGTTCTTCGGTAACCTCTTCCGTATCCGGAGGCGTCTCCTGCTCCTTTTCTGCCTCGTCCTTCGCTGTATCCTCTACCGTGATATCCTCATCGGGTATTATCTCTTTTTCTTCCACTGCTGTTCCGCCTTTCTAAGGATTATTGTCATTCTTTTTAAACACGCCTTCCAACTGCGCTTTCAGATTTTTCAGTGTATCCAGAACTTTTTCGTAGTCCATTCTCTTCGGCCCTATGATGCCGATCGTGCCGCGGATTCCTTCGCCCAGATCATAGTTGGCGGTAACCACGCTGCAGTCCTTCATAGTCTGCACGGGCATCTCCTCACCGATATAGACCTGAATCCCATGGCTTCCCTCCGATTCCAGCGTGCTCTGCACCAGCTCCGTAAGCTGCTTTTTTTCTTCAAAGGTGCTGATCAGCTCGCTGGCCGTCTGGCCGTCCGAAAGCTCCGGATATTTAAAGATGTTGGTGGTGCCGCTGGTATAAATCTGTACGTCGTCATCCACGCGTATCACATCCGCCACCGCATCCAGCACATGTTTTACCACGGAACTGTGTATGCCGGCTTCCTCTTCCATCTTCTTTATGATGCCGAGGTTGATCTCCTGTATGGTCAGACCGTTCAGATTGCTGTTTAACAGCAGATTTAAAGAAAGCAGTTCCTGGTCCGTCATATCCTCTTCTATATCAAAGAAGGTATTTTTGACGATGTTTCCATCCACCACTATGACCGCCAGCATCTTCTGCATATCCACTCTGGAAAGCTGTATGAACTTCAGCTTGGTGCTGTTATAACTGGGTCCGGATATCATCGTGGCATAATTGGTGTTCATGGCCAATAGCTTAGCCATCTGCTTGAGCAGAATCTCCACTCTGTCCACCCTCTGGATCAGGAATTCCTTCATTTCGGTGACTTCCCGCTCCTTTTCCTCCATCAGGCTGTTCACATAGAGACGGTAGCCCTGATCGGTAGGAATCCTTCCTGCAGAGGTGTGGGGCTGTACAATCAGTCCCAGTTCCTCAAGGTCGGACATCTCATTGCGGATGGTCGCAGAGCTTAACTTGAGATCCGAAAATTTTGATATGGTTCTGGATCCCACGGGCTCACCGGTTTCCTGGTAATTCTGGATTATGGCCCTTAGAATCTTCGCCTTTCTCTCATCCAACTCCATAGACTCATCCTTTCTGTTTTATTAGCACTCGATCCGGTAGAGTGCTAATACTTTTATACATAAGATACCACTGCCATTTTCATTTGTCAACATCTTTTTGTGATTAATTTGTGAAACATTTCTGCGGATGTTATGATTCACAGCTGCTGTTAACTTCCCGCGCAAGACAGGGCAGGGGGGGATCCCTATGAGGAATATCCCCTGCCCTGTCTTGCGCTGCTTTGTTGACAGCCGTGAACAGTAATGAACGGTCCAATAGTTAGTTAGATATATATCATCATTTAGCATTTGACATTCATCTAATATTATGTTATTATCAAAAAGTATCCCGCCCACGGAATTTTCTGCCTGCGGCGGCTCACTTTATTTCCTGTAAATAAGAAACGCATCCGGCAGCATCCATACGCGGCATCTGCAGGATTTTGAAATGGAGGGTATTATGGATATTTTTATCGCATCTGATCTGGATTATGTGCGGGAATCGGTATTCCTGCTTACGCATTACTGCAACGATCCGCTGGCCGCTTTAGACAGCGAACGTCTTATAAAGAAATACAAATTTGACGATCCTGTTATGCTAAACCAAATCGACGCCTGCGTGAAAATCAACGAATATGTAATCTCGCACCTGCCATTCTCAAAGGAAGAACTGGGACTTTATTTTCACCGCATGAAGGGATTTAATGAATGCCCCTGCGACTATCTCATGCTGTTTGGCCGTAAACCTGCTAAAAGCCTGAAGGAAGAATTGCAGAGGGTGACGGACATGTCCGAGGAAGTGCGGCTGAAAGAATTTTTCATGCAGCTTCTCTATGACAATCTGGTGGAATCCGAAGCATCTGTCGATCAGGTGGAAAACCTGACCGGAACCGGCCTCATGCAAGCCCTGCAAAAAACCGATATGACCGACCAGGAACGTCTGCTCCTGCTGCAGATCTTCTGGGATCCGCAGCCTCATCTAAAGAAGATGGAAGCCTATCTGTCCGAAACCATAAAGCTCCTTAAGGACTGCGCCGACCGGATACAAGTCCTTACTACTTCCTTTCACCGGCAATGGACAGAGATTCTTAAAAATACCGACATTTATACTTTCCTAAGAGATCATGCGGAAGTCAGCCTTGATTGCAACAGCCTGGGATACTGTATCTATCCTACAGTTTCCTATTTCCATTCCTGCGTCATGGTGATTTCCGATGAGGAGACCCGCCCGCGCTCCCGGGATCTGTTTTATGTGGGCATTATCACCGCGGATGCTCTTCCTTATAATGAGGGAGACCGTGAATTAAAGGCCGATCTCACTCAATATCTGAAACTGTTAGGCGATAAGAGCAAACTGGATATTCTCACGATGATCAAAGAGGAACGGCTATACGGCGCTGAACTGGCCCGCCGTATGAATCTGTCCAACGCCACCATCTCCCACCATATGTCGGCGCTTCTGGATGCCGGGCTGGTACGGCTGGAAAAGGAAAATACCCGCCTTTACTATTCTTCCAACAAAGAGAAGCTTGAGGAACTGCTGGAGATCCTGAAACAGCAGCTGCTGTAAACGAACACGCCTGCGTGATATTTCTTTTGCCTTCGGCGTACCGCTGTAACGCAGCTGACAAGGGGGGACAAAAAATCAGTTGAAACAATATTTACTATATAAAAGGAGGTAACAACATGTACCAATTTCCAGAGGGGCTTTACACCGATGTCCGCATCGAGACCTGCTTCAGCACCAACATCGTTTATGAAAATCATGAGCTGAAACAGAGCCGCGTAAAAGAGGATTCAGGAGCAATGATCCGGGTATTTGACGGCAGCCGCTGGTATTACAGCGCCACCACAGAACTGGAGCAGATCCAGGATGAGATCGATTCTCTGGCCGCCATGGCCGAGCCGAATCCACAGATCGGCAGCCACCCCGTCCTTTCAAAATTAAAGGTCAGCCAGGGCAGGAAGATGAACTATGAAGACTGCTGTGTCCGCGACGTCAGCCCGGAAGACAAAACCTCGCTGCTCGCCTCCTATCTGCCGCTTCTTTCTGAGAAGCCGCAGGTACAGCACTCGAAGGCCATCTATAAGGACTGCTACACCGTCAAGCACATTCTCTCAAGCTTAGGCACCGACATTACATTTGATACACAGAGCTGCTACGTCGCTCTGCGCTGCATGCTGCTGGTGGGTCAGACTCCGGGACGAAGCGGCGGCAGCATATGCCGCAGCCGGTTTGAGGATTTAAAATCCGGCCATGACTACTTTCGGGATATCATCGCCAAGGATATCGACTTTAACGAGCGTGCGGTACCGGTGGAACCGGGCATATATACCTGTATCCTCTCCCCCACAGCCGCCGGCGTATTCGCACACGAAAGCTTCGGACATAAAAGCGAGGCGGATTTCATGGTGGGGGATGAAACCATGAAGCAGGAATGGATGCTGGGAAAGCAGGTGGGTGCTCCGCTGCTCTCCATCGTGGACAGCGGGCTGGTGGAAGGCTCCGGCTTCGTCCCCTATGACGATGAAGGCTGTCCCGCCGGTAAAACCTATCTGATTAAAAACGGAATACTTTCCGGCAGGCTGCACAGCGCATCCACCGCGGCGGATCTGGGCGATGAACCCACAGGCAATGCACGGGCGATCAATTTCGAATTTGAACCGATCGTCCGCATGACCGCCACCTATATTGAAGCCGGCGCAGAAACCAAAGAAGAGCTGTTTTCCAAGGTAAAGGACGGCATCTATATAGACGATATCTCCCACGGCTCCGGCATGACGACATTTACCATCGCGCCGTTTCGATCCTATCGGATCCGTGACGGCAAAGTGGCGGAACCTGTCAGGATCTCCGTCATCACCGGCAACGTTATGAGCACCTTAAATGATATTGACGGGCTGTCCGACGAGGTTGAGATTTTATCCCTCGGCACCGGCGGCTGCGGAAAAGGCGAGCAGTATCCGCTGCCCGTAGGTTTCGGCGGTCCCTATGTGCGCGTCAACAATATTCATGTGCAGTAAATCCAGAGGAAGCGAGGCAGAACAGATTATGATAAAAGAATTATACCAGGAAAATGTGAAAGAAGTCTCCATCAATTTAAGCCAGACCCGTGTGGAATCCGTACGGAAAAAATCCATCACAAAAAGCTGCTGCAGAATTTATAAAGATGGTGTGCTGGGCATTGCAGGCGCCCTGGGGGAACCCACAAAAGCTCTGTGGAAAGCCGCCGAAAGCAATCTGGCCTTAGGTCTTCCCTATCCCTTTGCGCCTGAAACCAATCTGTGCCGCAGCCGCGACCTGCGCAAGAGCACCCTGGATGCGGGAAGCTATGTCGCCTTTGCCGAGCAGTTTGCCGAAAACCTCCGGCGCGAATACCCGCAGCTTATGTTTTCCAACAAGATGTATATGCAGGAAACCGCCTATCGGCTTACCAACGATGCAGGACTGAATTATGAAAGCCTCGACAATACCTTCGGATTCGGATTCATGATCAAAGCGGCGGACTCCAGCAGCATCATGGATACAGAGATTGTACTCTTTGTACGTACATTGAATATGGAAAGCCTGATGTCGGACATCTGCGCTTCCATGGATGCCTTCCTGAATCCGGTTCCATTGCCGGCAGGCGATAAGCTTCCTATTGTCATAACATCGGATTCCCCTTTGCTTGTCGGCAAACTGGAGGAAGCCCTAAACGGGGAGATGGTGGGACGCGGCACCTCTCTGCTGGGCAGCCGTATGGGCCGGAAAGTGTTTCACGACAGTGTTACCGTTTATCAGGACCGATCCGAAGAGATGGAAGGTATTCCCTTTTTTGACCTGGAGGGCAATACTTATGAGGGCGACCGCTGCCCGCTGATCCGTAACGGCGTTGTGCTGCGCCCCTACACGGACAAAAAAACGGCCGCCGACTTCCATATGGAGCTCACCGGAGCCGCTGGGGGCGGTTACGATGCCGTTCCCACCCTGACTGCCCCCGCGCTCATTCTGGCGCCGGGCCAAAAGACTTTAAAGGAACTTCTGGGCGGACGTCCTGCCCTGCAAATTGAAATCGCCAGCGGCGGCGACTATACCGACGAGGGCCTGTTCGCTTCTCCCGTCCAGATGTCCTACCTGACGGACGGCGTGCGACCCATAGGCAAGCTTCCGGAATTCTCTGTCTCCGGAAATCTCTTTGACATGCTCGGCGGGGATTTCATTGGAGTATCCTCTGATACGCCCTTATCCGGCAGGCATGCCGCTGTGATCAATATGAAAATCAACTGAAACGCAAGACGGCGCAAAGGGCTGACTCCATCATATATTCTTCAAACAATAATCCCCCGAAGTTTTAAGGCTTCGGGGGATTTCCTGCCGGGAACTGCTTTTTATATTCCTTATTTATCGTCCAGCTTAAGCACACTCATAAACGCCTTCTGCGGAATCTCCACATTGCCGATCTGACGCATGCGTTTCTTGCCTTCCTTCTGCTTCTCCAGCAGCTTTTTCTTTCTGGAAATATCGCCGCCGTAGCATTTGGCCAGCACATCCTTGCGGACCGCCTTCACGGTCTCCCTTGCTATGATCTTGCTGCCGATCGCAGCCTGTATCGGGATTTCAAACAGATGGCGGGGAATTTCGTCCTTCAGCTTCTCGCACATCTTCCGCCCTCTCTCATAGGCGGTGGAAGCATGTACAATAAAAGAAAGCGCGTCCACCTCTTCCTTATTGATCAGGATATCCAGCTTGACCAGTTCGGACTCTACATACCCCTTCATCTCGTAATCAAAGGACGCATACCCCTTGGAACGGGATTTGAGCGCATCGAAGAAATCATAGATGATCTCATTCAGCGGAAGCTCGTAGCGCAGCATCGCCCTGGTATCTTCCATATATTCCGTGCTGATATATATGCCCCGGCGCTCCTGGCACAGCTGCATGATCGGGCCTATAAAATCGGTGGTAACCATGATTTCCGCACTGACCATGGGTTCCTCCATGGAGAGGATCTCCGCCGGATCCGGCAGATTCGTCGGATTGGTCAGTTCCATCGTCTCTCCGTTGGTCTTGTTGATCCGGTAGACAACGCCGGGCGCTGTCGTCACCAGATCCAGATTATACTCCCTCTCAAGCCTCTCCTGGATAATTTCCAGATGCAATAGGCCTAAGAAACCGCAGCGGTAGCCGAATCCCAGCGCCACCGAGGTCTCCGGTTCAAACTGAAGCGCAGCATCGTTTAGCTGCAGCTTTTCCAACGCATCTCTAAGGTCATTGTATTTGGCCCCGTCCGCAGGATACATGCCGCAGTACACCATCGGCGTCACCTTTTTATAGCCGGGTAGCGGCTCACTGCAGGGTCTCTCCTTATCGGTGATCGTATCGCCCACGCGGGTATCCCTGACATTCTTTATGCTGGCAGTGATATAACCAACCATGCCGGCGCTCAACTCGTCGCAGGGTATGAACTGTCCCGCGCCGAAATATCCTGCTTCCACCACTTCAAAATCCGCTCCGGTAGCCATCATGTGGATCGGCGTTCCTTTCTTCACAGTTCCCTGCATGATGCGGCAGAAAACGATGACACCACGGTAGGAATCGTAGAGAGAATCAAAGATCAGAGCCTGAAGCGGCGCGGCCGGATCCCCCTTCGGGGCTGGGATCTTTGTGACGATCTGCTCCAGCACCTCCTCCACATTCAGGCCCGTCTTGGCCGAAATGCGCGGCGCGTCGGCGGCCTCAATGCCGATCACATCCTCTATTTCGCTGACCACGCGCTCGGGATCCGCGCTGGGCAGATCTATTTTATTGATCACCGGAAAGACATCCAGATCATGATCCAGCGCCAGATAGACGTTGGCCAGCGTCTGGGCTTCAATCCCCTGGGCGGCGTCCACCACCAGCACAGCGCCGTCACAGGCCGCCAGGCTTCTGGATACCTCGTAGTTGAAGTCAACATGACCGGGGGTATCAATCAGGTTGAAGATATATTCCTCTCCATCCGAAGCCCGGTATACGGTGCGGACTGCCTGTGATTTTATTGTAATGCCCCGTTCCCGTTCCAAATCCATATTGTCCAGCACCTGCGCCTGCATCTCGCGGCTGGTTAAAAGACCTGTTTTCTCTATAATTCTGTCTGCCAGTGTGGATTTTCCATGGTCGATATGGGCTATGATACAGAAATTCCTGATTTTGCTTTGGTCAATTGATGACATTGATTCCCTCCTGATTGCTAATGGGCTGCTGTTACCACATTATAGCACATTCCGCCCACAGACTGCAATCATTTACTCTCCGTGCAGCACCTTATTTAATATATCCGCAAGGGGTTCCATCGCATTTTTGGCTTCCTGGACCGTGTTGGTCTGGCCGCCGATCTCAATCAGGGAGGCTTTGCCCATCACATGGAGGTTATAGCGGTACGGGCGCAGGTAGTTGCGCATGGTAAATCCCGGATAGTAAGCCTCCGCGGCAATTTTCATCTGAAAGCTGAAGGCCAGATTCTCCGTCAGATTTGAATTGGGGCGGTCCGACAGGGGCCCTTTTTTATCTCTGGATATGCCGTTGAAGAACATGATCTGAGCGGTGGGCTTGCCGTTTACATCCACAACCCGCTTCTTGCCTCCGTCATCGTCCCTATGTAAATCGATCACCACTTCAATGCTGGGGTATGCCTCCAGTATGGGCATTATGTGCTGATATGCGTCGGAATAGGAGCTGTTATAGGGAAACAGCGTCCAGTCATGGATCACATTGAATCCATACTGTTCCCTAAGAAGCTGGGCCAGGTATTCTCCTACTCCAGGCACCAGGGTATTGGGATCGTTGGGATCGGAATCCAGAAAATATTCGCTGGCATGGGTATGATAGATCAGAATCTGCGGCGCATCCGCGCTGCTTGTTACCCTAAGGTCCATTCCGCCGAGAGTATCGCCGTTTAACAGCTCCTGTGTCACCGAAGTGTCGCCGTGGATTTTGTAAAGCGTGCCGGTCAGGAAATTCAGATCGTTGAGCTGTTCGGCCGAATAGACATTTCCGGTGATATTGGAAGCGGCCTGGACAGGCGCCTCCGTCTCCGGCTCGGGCGGCGCCTCCGTCTCATTGGACGCTAAATCTGTCTGCTGCTGCGTCTCGGTTTCCGCGGCGGTTTCCTCCGGAGGATTTTCCGTATTAGCCCCGGCATACTGCTCCATGATGGCCTCCTGGTCCTCCGGGCTGATCCCCTCCTCCAGCAGAGAAGCTTTGTACTGTTCATAAGCCGGGTCGACCACCTTTGTCTGCTCCGGCGCTTCCTGGTCAAAGTACCGAAGCAGCGGCATCTGCCATGTGACCACCTTATTCACGGCCGTTTTGATGCCGTCCTGTTCCCTGCTGTCATCTGTCTGCATCATATATGAAAGAAGCGGATAACTCCACCGCTGGATGTTGTCCAAATGTTCCATGGAAAATATGCACAGAAAGAACACCGCCGCTGTCAAAACCGCGGCGTTCATCAATGCCTCTGCCAGTTTATCCTTCAATCCACGCACCTCTTCCTGTTATACCTGCGGCTATCTTTCCCGGCTATCTTTACAGTTTATGCGAACATGGCAATATTGATACCCTCCGATATGGTAAAGCTCAATCTTTTCACTGAAGCGTCGATATCCTTTGGCGTCACAAACATGGGGCCAAACCTCGGTTCCAGCAGTTCCCGGATCAGCTGATGCTTTTCCTCCATGTTCATCTCCTCAATCATCTCCGCCGCGAATTCTGTGCTTTTAGCGGAAGAGAGCGCCTGAATGAGCGCATCAACGGTATCGAAAACAATGGTGGCCGCCCCCACCACCGTGGGGACACCGATGGCAATCACAGGAACTCCCAGACTGTCCTCTGCCAGTTTGCTGCGGTGGTTTCCCACTCCGGACCCCGGCTGTATACCGGTATCCGTCAGCTGTATGGTGGTTCCGAGACGGCTGATGCTCCTGGCCGCCAGTGCGTCAATCACAATCACAGCATCCGGTTGAGTCTGTTCCACTATGCCATAGATGATCTCCGCCGTCTCCATGCCCGTCTGCGCCATCACGCCGGGCACAATGCCGCTGACCGCCGCCTTTGGCTGCTTTAAGTGCCTTGTGATCAGCAGATTATCCACCACCATGGGGCCCAGCGCATCCGGAGTCACATCCTGATTTCCCAGTCCCACCACCAGCACGGACAGTCTCTCTCCTTTTTTCTCCCGCACATTTTCCGCAATCATCTCTTTCACATGATCCGCCAGCTCCTCCGAGATATCCCGGTGGTAGTCCTCATCTCCTTTTGACATCAAAGGTGCCTCCAGCGTGATGTAGGTACCCATAGGTTTTCCCATCGCTGCGGCCCCCTCCTCGTTTTTTATGACCACCCTTGTAATCTTTATATCGGAAGACTTGCCTTTCGTTTCTTCCAGCACCACACCGCGTATCTCGCCTCCGTCGCCCTCAAAGCTCTCTCTGATCTCCAGAGCCAGATCCGTCCTCACCTCAAATTCAGCCATCGCCATATCCCTGATCTCCTCAGCTTATTTTTTTAACATCTGAATATATTTTTTTTACCATTCACAGTTACCTCTGTAAGTTTCTGTTCACGGCTGCCGATAAAGCAGCGTATGAGAGGGCAGGGTATGGTCCTCATAGGGATCCCTTGAAGCCCGCCGGTACTTATTGCTGTGTATTTTACAGCATTAGTACCGCTGCGCGCTTCACGGCGCGAGAGCGGGTCCCAATGAGGACCATACCCTGCCCTCTCATACGCGGAAATTTTTCGGTAACGGTGAACAGTAACTCTGTAACTATTTTTTCTCTTTTTTATTGAAATATGTATTGACATATCCTGCGTATTCCGATAAAATAATAGAGTTGACAACACCCTCAAGCAAACTGTCAACTTGTTTTTTGTGCGGCCAAACTGCCGCTATACCATTATGAATCATTGTTTACATTAGAAACGTCCGTGTCCGGCTATAATGCAAACAAAAACCATTGACAAAATGAATTTTGGAGGTATGGATTTTGGCTAACATCAAATCTGCGAAGAAAAGAATTCTGGTAAACGATACCAAAGCTGCCCGCAATAAGGCAATCAGATCCAGCGTAAAGACCGCTATTAAGAAAGTGGACGCAGCAGTTGCTGCCGGTGACAAGACTTTAGCACAGGCGAATCTGAAGAACGCGATCACTGCTATGGACAAGGCTGCATCCAAGGGCGTTTATCACAAAAACACAACATCCCGCAAGATTTCCCGCCTGACCAAAGCTGTGAACGGCATCGCTTAATCGGGACCGCCGGGCGGACATCTATAACGATAGACATCAAACAGACATAATAAATCCCCTTTTTGTGAATGGTGTGCACAGGAAGGGGATTTTTGTATTCATTTTAGGATTTTATCTGTTTTTCTGGCTGAATCGCACGATCAAAAGCTCCACCGCAAGGCTGTCGGTCATGCGGCCAGTTTTAACCGCTTCTTCCATATCCACACATGCGCTTAGATTGCTTCTAAGCTCTTCCATGGTGAAATCCCTGGCTCTGGTTTTCATCTTACCGGCGATAAATGGCTGCAGCCCGGCTTTTTTTGCGATCGTGCCCTGGTCAGCGCCTTGTTCCGACAGCTCTTTCACCTGCATCAGCTGGTTGTACTGCCGTGCAATCAAAAAGAGGATCCTCATCGGCGGTTCCTTCAGCGCCAGCAAGTCATAATAGAGTTCCAGCGCGCGTTTCTGATTTTTCATGCTCATGGCGGTGATCATGTCAAAAATCCTGCCCACGATCTGCGGAGTGCAGACAGCCTCAATATCCTCTGCCGTGAGCACCTGCCGCTCTCCCAGGTAAGAAATCAGCTTTTCCACCTCTGTGCGGATCATGTACATGTCATCGCCGGTATAGGTCAGAAGCACGTTTAAAGTGGATTCGGTGACCCGAATCCCGCTCGCTTTCAGTATGCCGGCGATCCAGGTCTTTAAGGCGGATTCCGGCTGTCTGGCCGCTTCCGCCGGATGTCCCAGTTCCTTTACCTTTTTGAACAGCCGGCCGCGTTTGTCGATCTCCGACTCCACAAATACCATATGGGTACTTTCCGGCATGCTGGGAAGATAATCCGCCAGCGCGTCCGCTTCTCTTTTAAAAAGGCCGCTGTTTTCGATGATCAGCAGCCGGTTCTCTGCAAAAAAAGGCAAGGTCTCCGCCAGACCGATCAGTTCGCTGACAGAAACCTCTTTCCCTTCAAAGCAGGTACAGTTCATCGTATCATCGCCTGATATCGCCTCTTTTAACTGGTTTTTCAGGCTCTTGCGAAGGAAAGCCTCCTCCCCGTATATCAGATATACGGGGCGGAAATTTTTCTCTTTGATATCCTGCCTAATCGTCTGCATTGCTGTTACCTGTCTTCCATCTTTACATAATCTCGCTGTGCCATCACATTCTTATAGGCAGGGCGGATGATCTTGCCTGCATTCACAAGCTCTTCAATGCGGTGGGCACTCCATCCGGAAATCCTTGCAATAGCAAAGATCGGAGTGAACAGTTCCATCGGCAGATCCAGCATACGGTATACGAAGCCGCTGTAGAAGTCCACATTGGCGCTGACGCCCTTATAGATCTTACGCTTCTCCTTAATCACATCTGCTGCCAGCCGTTCCACCTTGTCAAATAAACGGAATTCAGCTTCCATTCCTTTTTCCACTGATAATTTCTCAACAAAGCCTTTGAAAACCTTGGCTCTCGGGTCGGAGATAGAATATACGGCATGCCCCATACCATAAATAAGTCCGGCCTTGTCAAAAGCTTTCTTATCCAGCAATGCATTCAGGTAACCCCTGATCTCGTCCTCATCTTCCCAATCTGACACCTGCACTTTCAGGTCGTCAAACATTTTTGCTACTTTGATGTTGGCCCCGCCGTGTTTGGGTCCCTTTAAAGACCCCAGTGAAGCAACCACCGAGGAATATGTATCGGTACCGGAGGATGTTACCACATGCGTGGTGAAGGACGAGTTATTGCCGCCCCCGTGCTCCGCATGGATCACCAGCGCCAGATCCAGAATCTTGGCTTCCAGCTCCGTATACTTGCTGTCATGCCTTAACATCAGCAATATGTTTTCAGCGGTGGAAAGTGTCGGTTCCGGTGGATGAATCACCAGACTGTCCCCTAAATGATAGTGGCGGTAGGCCTGATAGCCATAGACAGCCAGCAGAGGGAACTGTGCGATTAACTGCAGTGACTGGCGAAGAACATTTCCGATCGATATATCGTCTGCTCTGTCGTCATAGGAATAGAGTGTCAGCACGCTTCGTGCCAATGTGTTCATCATATCCTGGCTGGGAGCCTTCATGATGACATCTCTGACAAAGCTTGGCGGCAGGGAACGGTAATCTCCCAGCAGCTTCTCAAAGCTTTCCAGTTCGTCCGATTTCGGCAGTTCTCCAAACAGCAGCAGGTATGTGATCTCTTCAAAGCCGAAACGGCCTGCCGACAGGAAACCCGATACCAGTTCCTCCACATCATAGCCGCGGTAGTACAGTTTTCCTTCACAGGGAACCATCTTTCCGTCAACCATGTCATAGGAATGAATATCCGCTATCTCCGTCAGACCGGCCAATACGCCTTTTCCGCTGATATCACGAAGTCCCCTCTTAACATCGTACTTCGTGTACAGCTCCGGATCAATGTTGCTGTTCTTCAAACATAACTCGGACAATGCTTTCACCTCTGGGGTGATCTCAGAAAATGGGTTTTTGCTCATCTGCATTCCTCCTTATGTTTTTTGGTGATCCAATCATTATAGCATAAAATCATGTTAAAAAACAACAGGTTATAATTAAATATGCAGAAAAATGCTATAAAATCGTTACTATTCACAGTTGCCGTAAACTTCCCGCACATGTCGGGGCAGTATATGGTCCTCATTGGGACACGCTCTCGCTCCGTGAAGCGCGCAGCGGTTCTAATGCTGCAAACTACGCAGCAAAAGAACCGGCGGGCTTCAAGGGATCCCTATGAGGACCATATACTGCCCCGACATGTGCTGCTTTATCGGCGGCCGTGAGCAGTAACGATTTTGTTTATACCTGCTCTTTTCCCGACATAATCAGAGAATAGAAAAGTTCTCTTCGCTCTATCAGTTCATCAAACGAACCAGCTTCACTGATATGTCCGTCGGATACTGTCAAAATAAGGTCGAAACGTTTGAGCGTGCTTTCCTCTAAATAGTGGGTCACTACGATCTTGGTCATGTCCTGCAAATCCAGAATTGAATTAAGTATGTCTGTGGAAGTAATCCGATCCAATGATGCAGTCGCCTCATCTACCAAAAGAATGGGCGCAGCGTGCAGGAGACAGCGCGCAATCGAAATCCGCTGTCTCTCGCCTCCAGACAAAAAAGTTCTTTTCAACTCCCTGTCAATTGAAAGTACGTCCGTACACCTCCATACTGAATTTAATCTTACTCTATGAGCCTCAAAACAAATGGTTCTTGTGCTGACCGCATTTATTCCTGCGGGTGCGCATCCTTCCAGATCCGGTCACAGTCCTCTTCCGTAAAGATCACGCGCAGAAATACGGCGGTGTTCTCTCCGTCCGCGGCCAGAAAATACTCATACCAGCTGTCCATGCCGGTCTGTCCAGGGGTCGGACATTCCTCCTTCTGCAGCTGTTCCATAATATAGCGCTTATAATAACTCACAAGGATGCTGTGTATCTCTTTCAGATTCCACATGGCTTCCTTCTGATCGGCGCCCAGATCCAGCTTTCGGGTGCTAAGAAGCACATTGATCACATTCACAAATTCCAGCTGTGTCATCGTTAATCCTCCGTCTTCAGGCTGCAGCTCCTAAAGCGGACGGGAGCAGGGCCTGTATTTATATAGAAGTATATCCCACTGTGGCTGGTCCGTCAACTACAGAGGACGTATAATTTAGCGGTCCTACGCGGAGCGTTTTTTATTCAACAGGTCCTCCGTAAACGGTGGTATAAAAAGATGCCTTTAAAGCACCATGCTCCAAAGACATCCTTTTATACTTTCTGCCGACTTTATTACAGCAGCTTCTTATATCTGTTTTTATATTTCTTCCATCCGATCGCTGCCATGCTGCCAGCTGCCAAGGCTGCCAAAAGCAGATACAGATTCCACGGCGTATGATCGCCTGTGCCTGCCGAATCCGCGGTCTGACTGCCCCCATGCACGGAGGAACCGGCATCTTGTCCGGCATTCTGTCCGTTATCCGGCTGCCCGCCGTTGTGTTCCGGCTTGTTATCCGGCTGCGCGGTATTATGATCCGGAGCCGGTTTTGGCTTATCCTCTGGGTCTACAGGCTCATTGGGATCCACTTCGGCTTTTGTCAGTGTAAATGTCTCCCCGCGGCCCACCAGGCCAAAGTATCCGGCTTCCAGTACCGCTTCCGGCTTATCATCAGTAAAGTCAAAGACCGTTTTGCCGTCAATCTTAAGCAGCAGACGCACCGCATCACCATTGGTCAGAGCGCCCGCCTCCACCAGATGTTCTTCTCCATGGGTCAGAGGCTCCGGCCTGATGGTATCGCCGCCCAGACTCTCATATCCGTCCATATTGCCATAGATGACCGTACGTTTTGTACCGTTAAACCGATGCACTTCCAGGCCGCCTGATCCAAAGCAGATGATATAGCCCGTGCCGCCTCCGGCGACAGCCAGGTCGGATTCCTGGGCGCGCAGAACGATGCTGGGCCAGCTGCCCTTCCCGTTGGCATCGATCTGAAGCTTAAAGGTCAGGAGTTCATTATTGTATTTTCTTCCCGTAAAGGTGGCAAATTTACTTAAAGTGGTGACCATCTTCGCATCCGGAGTCAGGTCAAAGCTTCCTCCTTCCACAGCCCAGCTGTCATTATTGGCTTCGCTGTAGATTTCGCTCATATCATGACGGACAAATTTCTGTTCCGCTTCAACCACTACCGTGATCTGCCGGGTCACCGTCACCCCTTCCGAGGTACCGGTTACAGTGAGCATAGTCTGTCCGGCGCCCGCCGGCGTCAGGAAACCGTCCCCGGTAACCGCCGCCACCGCGCTGTCCTTCACGCTGTATGTCACATTTGTAAGCTCCACTTCCCTGCCCATATCCGTGAGCCCATAGGGCGTTAGCTGTTTGCCTTTGCTGGTCTTGCCCAGCACAATCTCGCTGCCGTCAATTTCGCGGAATGCTATGCGCTCAAAGGTATCGCCCACATAGAGGGTTTTTTCAAGGGTTTTGCGGATGCCTCCGGATATCACATAGGCGTATACGGTGGTGCTGCCCGCTTTCTTACCGGTAATCGTACCGTCTGAAGCCACAGCAGCAACACTCTCATCCGCTACGCGGTAACATACCTGGTTGGCAGCCATATTCACCGCTCTGTCTTTTCCGTCTGAAGCCTCCGTCTCCAGCCTGAAAGTTTTGCCGATTCCAATGCTTATGTCATCTTCTTTTACATTGCTGATGCGCACGCGCTCCGCCTGGTTGTTTCTAAGCCCCGCATAGGAAGCCTGCAGTCCTGAGCCATCAATGACAGCCTGGGCCGCAGCCGGCCAGACCGCGTCGGGGCATACCGTCACGTCGCTGACAGTAACGCCGGGAGCGGAAGGATTGACATATTTATTATCGGTCGTCGTATATATATGATGTACCTTGAGATTTTCAATGGTGGGCACATAAACCAAAAGCCATCTGGGGGCCGCGTTGTTATGCCACACACTTCTCTCCGACAAATCCACCACGTTATGCGAAAACTCCCAGTAGGTGGTTCCCTCATCCGCATACAGCGGCGCGTTTAAATCCATCTGATTGCGGATATAGTTACCGGATACCACATTGTAGTTACCCTCGCTTCCTCCGGAATTGCCGTTAAAATAGATGGCGCCTCCGTCATAGATCCCATTCCCCATCAGGTCATGGATGAAGTTATTTTCAATATGCATGTTTTTCTGCACATTCTCAAAGCGCTTCGCCCAGCCGTATCCGACATGGAATCCGGAATAGGGGATATCAAAGATCTCATTGTATTTCATATCCATATCCGCCGCAAAACCCACGGATACAGCTGCCGCTGACTGATATTCCACCGCGATGTCATGGATGTAATTATTCAGAATATCATCATTTTTCATCATCATGCGCAGATCCGGCGGATTGTAGTTATTGGCGTCATTGGTGTAGGGATCTCCTATATTGACCGCGCTGCCGGATATGTCGAAAAACCGGTTCCCGACGATATGGCTGTTCTGCACGCCCTCCACCATCTTCAGGGCGGTAATGCCCATGCGGGTAAAGGTACAGCCCGTAAACAGCACGGTATTGGCGCGTTTTACCGTAACCGCCGCATCTGGCAGCCGGTCCGGCGACCCCTGCTCGCGGATATGGTTGTTCTGCGCATCCGCGTGGCCGTTATTGGAACTTGGCCTCATCCATGTTGTATCCGCAAATGTGATGCCCGAAAATTCCAGGTTGGTCACCATGTGGTCATAATCTTCGCCGATGACAGTCAAAAGCTCTTCCACAGTCGGAGCCGTCACGTTTGCATGCGCCATATCCTCCCATGCAAACGGCATATAATAAAGCTTGTTTCCGTCCGGGTCATGGGTATCCAGATACCACTCTCCCGGCTCATCCAGAAGCTCCAGCGCGTTTTCATAATACACGGGTACGGAAGCCGATGTTCCGCCTTTATCGGAACAGTATTTCCAGCCTGGCTGCTTCATTGTAATCTGCACCTTGCCGCCCTGCATCGCCACAGATTCCACCCCGCACCTGGGATTGGTCCACTGTTCCTGAAATACGAACTCCAGATCCTCCGGATGCGCATAGGATGCAAATTCTGTATTTTCTGATATGAATCCTTTATTTACCGCACCGTCCATCCACACTGCCGGGGATTTGAGGCCTCCCTCGCTGCGGGCGCGGACCGCTCTGACACCGTTTACATAAAGCTGCCTTGTGACCAGTCCCGGCACATCTGCCACATAGATGTTCCTTTCCGCATCATACTGTGTAAACCCGCCGACATCTATACCGCCTCCGATGACGGCTTCTCCCAGGCCATCCTGTCTGTAAATCACAAAATAGCCGTTGCTGCCTGAATCCCTCTGATCAAATTTAAGCGTGCCGCTCTGTCTGTAGTAGCCCGGCGCCAGCAGCACTTCGATGTCCCCTGTCATATTGCCGTTATTGGCCCTTACGATCTCTTGGGCACGCGCGAGGGTCAAAACCGCATTTGCAGGCGCAGTGCCGTCATTTGCATCGTTTCCTGAAGGAGACACATAAATTCTAAGCTGAACCGGCCGTTCCGTAACTTTTACAGGCACCTCTGTCCGCACTGCCTCATTTTCTTCGGATATGACCAGGATCTTCGTTTCTCCTGCGCCCGCTGCCGTGATTTCCCCGTATTCGTCCACTGCGGCCACGGATTCATCCATAGATTCAAAGCGGACTGCCGTATTTCCCACGTTTTCCGGCAGCACCTTCGCTGTCAGATACTGATGGGAACCCAGAGGCATCTCTGCACTGGCAGGAGTCACCTCGATGCGGTTCGGCTGGATGTTGGTAACGGTTACGGTTACGGACGCTTCCGGCAGGCCGGATACAGGCGCAGCGGTGATGACTGCGCTGCCTTCTTTCTGCCCTTTCACATTGCCCAGGGCATCAACACTGACCGTATCCGGATCCGAGGATCTCCAGACAGCCGTTCTGGAAGAAGTGTCCGAAGGCGTATAGGTCAACGCCAGCTGAAGCGTCTGACCCTTCACAACTTCATATTCCGTCTGCGCAAAAGAAGCGGAAGTCCCTTCCACATATTCTGTCACCGCAATGTCATCGATGGCAAACGTATTCACGGTAGGATAATAAACGCCCATTCCTATGCGGTTGATGCTGCCTGTATAGGATGGCTTCTCGCCCGCCACAGCCAGCCCGCCGTTCACATAGAGATCGTACACATCCTTTTCCGTATCCAGAACCAGTTCCATCTCATACCATCTCCCGGGTTCACAGGTCATAATATCCACCCACTTGCCGGCCACATCCTTCTGCAGCACTCCTCCGTTTAACGCCAGCTTAACAAGCTGCTTTGTATCGCTGTAGAAGGATGGCAGATACAGAGCGCCGCTGGATTCAGTCGGACGCACCCGGTACTTTAACACGCCCTTTGCCGCGCTGCCCGCCAGATGGTAGTTCATGGACAGGGATTTGCTCTGAGCAAAGGTCTGATCGATCACCAAAGCCTTATTTCCGTCCACATTCCGTATCTCCACAACCGTATTCTGCTCCTGATTGCTGATGTTCCAACCCTTTGGTGCCTGTCCCACAGTCTCCTCCTCAAAATCCAGGGTGCAGGAAATTCCCGCATCCGGCCCCGGTTCCGGTTTTTCCTCCGGAAGCGCCGCTGGGACCTCCGGCGTATGATCCTGTTCGGTAAGCCTTATATTATCCACATAAAAGCAGGAGCTTACCTTGCGGTAAAGGCCCGAAATAATCTGTGTCACCGGTCCGCTCCCTCTCGGAACCGGTTTCTCCAGTTCCACTTTTTCTCCGTCTATGTAAAGCTCATAGGTGCTGTCCGCTCCGCTGTTATCATAAATGAGCTTAAATGTGTACCATTTCATGGGTTCAAACTCACGGATTGTGGTCCAGGCGCTTTCTCCCTTCGCTTGGTACTGGATCTTACCTCCGCTGTTCTGGTTAAATGCAATCTGGACCAGACGCGCTCCTCCACTTCCGCCAACAGTAGGCAGGTAAAATACCCCTCCTTCCGTTTTGGAGGCCACGGAAAAAGACAGCACCGCATGATTCATCTCCTGATTTAACGGGAAGCTTAAATTGGTGTTGCCGGAAGCAGCGCTGTTGTCCTGAATCTGGTCATAAACCAGCACTCTGTTCTCCCCGGCCTGTTCCACCGTTACCTTCGCCGTGGAACCTGCCGGATTGCTTAATTTCCAGCCGGATGGAAGATTTCCCAAATCTGTGCTTTCGAAATTCTCATTGACCACGTCCGCCGGCTGGGGATCCGGTTCCGGTTCAGGGTTCGGGTCGGGCTCCGCAGTGATCGGCGCCGGCACTGCCGGAACATGATCCTCGGCTGTTACCATGAAATTATCCAGATAAAAGGCTCCTGGCCCCTGCTTATATATCTTGGCGCTGATGCGATTAACAGAAACTGCATTGCGGATCAGATCGCCCGCAGGATCCACCTTCTCACCGTCCACATAGAGCTCTGCCTGATGGGCATCCTTATCATAAACCATCTTTATCGTATTCCACACACCCGGCGTCACAGCTTTAATCTCATAGCGGGTATTTCCCACCTGATATTTCAGTTTTCCCCCCTCAAGTAAGAGCAGAAAAACGCCGGTAGAATTTTCCGCAATCACGGGCAGGTACAGCGTACCTCCCTCTGTTTTCGGGGCGATGCTGTAAGAAAATACAGCCTTATTCAGCGTATCCGGCAGACTGCAGTAAAACTCCGGATTCGCGGTATCATTTTCCGACAGGGCAAATTCCAGCATCTGATTATTGTTGTTTCTGCTCACCGTCAGCGAGCCGTGAGTCTGTGTATTGACCGTCCACCCATTCCCCGTAGCAATGGATGTACCCTCCCCTCTGCCCTCAAAATCCTCGCTGAATACGGGAGCAGATCCTGACTCTCCTTCAGCAGATGAGGGAAATGATATGCTTGCCGCCAGCATACAGAAGGCCAGAAAGAGGCTGCACCATTTCTTCAATTTCATACATTCTTCTCCTTTTCTTTTTGTTTCAAGTGCACTTATGTCTCTGATTATAACCTTCTGTTTTCACCTGTTTCCAGTGGCGTTTTGTGATTTTTCAGTCCGTTCTGTGCCCTTTTATCGAATCTTAACAGTGATTGTCACAGTACAGTCAAATAATGCCAGACGATTTCAGATAGGCGAGCTTCTTTTCCCAATGGCACCACCGGGCTCCGTCGTGGCCGTTAAAGGGATAGACCGTGATCTGCTTGCTTCCGGGCACCCGGTTGTAGGCGGCAAAGTAATGCTTCGCCGGGCAGACATCATCCTTGAGCGCCACGGATGCGAACAGCGGGGCTTTCATATGTTCCGCCATATTCATGACATCGAAATAGCTTAAAGTCTCAAATACACGTTCAGTCCGGTCCGGATACTTGCGCAGATACTCCGTCACAGCGCTGAAGGCCCCGTTTTCTCCCCACACTCTGGCTTCCAGATTGCTGATGCTTGGAACATCCAGCAATGCCGCTCTCGGACGCCCGTCCAGGCAGCACACCGCCATACCGATGCCGCCGCCCTGGCTGATTCCATGAACGACCAGGTTTTCTTCATCCGTCTGTTCCAGACAGGCAGCGATGTCCAGAGCCCGCAGGCAGTCCAGATATACCGCCTTGTAGTAATATTCATGGGGATCCAGGATTCCCCTCGTCGTCACATTGCGCACGATACCGGTATGATATGCATGGGCGCTCCCTGTCTGACCGCCCTGGTCACGGCAGTCCACTGTCAGGACCGCCATGCCCGCCATTATCCACAAAAAGAAGTCCGAGATCACACCGCGGTCCCCATTAAAGCCATGGTAATTCACAAGGCAGGGATATTTCTCTTTTTTTAAAAATGCGGGCACCATAAACCAGCCATGCACCCTGCTTTCGTCACAGCCGTTGAAGCTGATGTCATAGACATCCACATACTCTGCGGGATAGTCATAGCGTTTCATCTCCAGATCCAGCGGAACATTGGCGGATTCCGCCTTCTCGCCCTCCCAGAATTCCCAAAAATCCGGCCGGCGTGTCAGTGCCGGCCGGTAACTGTAAAGTTCCTTTTCCAAATTATCAAGCAGCTCCATCCTATATCCTCCTAAATGTCACCAGCCGCAGGCTGATGACCTGCGCACACTTCAGTGTGCTTCCTTATTTACTGTCACCAGCCGCAGGCTGATGACGCTTTGTTTTCCAGAAGCATAACACAGGGCGGAGCCAAATTCCAGGCACGCAGAGAAACCGGGCACAAAAAGGTGTGCAATCATACAAAACGGAACCTCTGATTATTTATAAATAAAGCGTTCACAGTAACTTCTTTTGGCTGTAATACTGCCGCATGTAAACACTCAATCCCCATATACCAGAGCGTTTAAAAATTCATTTCCGCGATCCGTGAGGCCCACTTTGCGGGTGATTACCTCCAAATTCGGTCAACGCAGCCCGCTACGCCTCCCTCATTTGAAGGCAATCTCCCACAATGTGTGACACACATCTTACGGAAAGCAATTTTCAGACACGCTCTAAGGCCGACTATCCAGATAAACTTTTGACCCTGTTGCGCCTCTCTGTCCCTGATACTTTCCTTAAGCCCTATTATTTTTCAACTATTTAGCCTAAGACAGAATAGTCGCAGGTCATCGTTGATTTGCGGGGTTTCTGGCGGTATAATTAAAATAATCAGCGGCTCCGTTTTTTTATTACATAGGAAAGTTTTCCGGCAGGAACGCACTGCGGCGGAAAGTTTACGGTAACTGTGAGTCGTAACTCTTAAAACAGGAGGGAAAGTCAGTGAAAGCAAAACGTCAGGAAGTGATATGGGGAATCGGATCTTTTATCTGTTTAGACCTCTTGTATCTGCTGTGCAGATATGTTTTGTTTGATCTCCACAGAATGAAACAATGGCCGGATCTTTTGGCGGCAGCAGGGATTATCGTGCTGGCCGCCGCTCTGATCAAACACTGTAAGGCGTTGATCCTATGTACCAATGCCGGTTATATCGCGGGTTTTCTTGCAGGGATCTGTTTTCGGTCCTACGGCACGGATGCCGGGGGCGGAAGGACTTCCAATGCCTGGATGATATGGACCTTAGTCTATGCAGGCTTCATGGTCCTCGGGCTGCTCATTGATCTTGTGCGCAAACGGCATCAATGATCCGACGGCAGTTCGCATTCCGCCCAGATCTTTCCATTCCTGATCCTCACATATACCGCTCCGCTTTCGGCCGTGCTTAACCAGCAGCAGCCCGCAGCTTCCAGGCGGTCGAGGGTTTCTCTGTGGGGATGGCCGTATGCATTGTTCCTTCCGCAGGATATGACGGCAAGAGCTGGCCGCACGGCCGCCAGAAATTCTTCCGATGTTGAGCCTTTGGAACCGTGATGAGCCGCCTTCAGCACATCATATCCGGTGCCGCCCTTAAGGGCACGGCAGACCGCTTCTTCGCCGCGGCCTTCCAGATCGCCGGTCAGCAGCATACGGCATCCGTCATATTCCACAGAAAGGGTGACCGAGGCTTCATTGGTCTCCCCCTCAAACCCGTCCCCGGGATGCAGGCAGGTCAGAACCGTATCCCCGGCTGTGATCCTGTCTCCCGCGGTGAGCCATCCGACCTCAACACCTTTCTCCTCCGCCATACTGACCATCTTTTGTATCGCTTCTTCCCCCGATGACGCGCCGGCCAAAAGCAGACAGCGAATCCGCACGGATCCGTTGAAGCCGCGCTGCCCCGGCGCCATCTGATCCAGCAGCTCCATCACCGCCGAATAGTGATCGGCATCCCCATGGGTTACCAAAGCATAGTTAATCTCCCCGCAGCGTCTGGCCAGAAGATAGGGAATCAGCCGCTTTTCTCCGGCCGATGACACGGAAGAGCTGCCGCCGTCCACAGTGACCACGCCTGCCCCTTTCGGCAACTCCATCACTATAGAATCGCCCTGCCCCACATCCAGGAAGGCAGCCGTAAACCCCCTCTCCGGATAATGAAACAGCAGAGGTAATAAAAGCAGCAGAAGAAAATGACGGCTGGCCCTGATGTGCGGCCGGGCATTTCCGCTCATGCGGACACTAAGCATCAGCCATATCATAAGAATCAGATAATACAACGCCACCTGCCAGAACGCGGGGCGTCCGGTCAGCACCACCGCTCCCGGAAGTTTTAAAAAGAACCGGCAGGCGCTTTCATAAAACGCTAAAATATAATGGGATGTCCCGACCAGAAAGGTTCCTAAGGGCAGGAAGATAAGGCTCCCCGCCATCGCCGCGGCGGATGCATATACCAGCATTGACATCAGGGGCAGTATCAGCAGATTCAGCAGAATGCCGTAGAGCGGGAACTGAAAGTAATGCCAGGCCAATACCGGCAGCATGGCGGCCTGCAGAGCCAGAGGTATCTGAAACAGCTTTGCTGCGGCAGCTGCCCCCCTTTTTGCTGCACTTTTTACTTCTTTTTTTACTCCTTCTCTCTCTTCCTTTTTCGTTTTGGCAGTTTCCGTCTGTACAAGCTGCGCGCAGCCAATACCGGCCACAGCCGTAAAGGACAGCTGGAATCCCGCGTCAAACATAAGCATAGGGTGAGCGGCCAGCAGCAGTATGGCGGCCAGGCCGGTTGCGGAAAGCATGTCATAGGTCCGGCCCAGCACATTTGCAAGCATACCCGCCCCGAACATCACAACTGCCCGCACAGCGGAACCGGAACTCCCTGTCAGCATCCCATAGAGCGCCGTAACGGTAAAGCCGAAAAATCCCGATACGGGGAAGGAACCGGTGCATTTTCTAAGGAGCCGATAAACGGCCATGCCTAACAGCGATACATGTAACCCGCTGACTGCAAGTACGTGAGCGATGCCGCTGATCTGAAAAAGTTCCCGCACTTCTGGCGGCAGCGCTGATTTATCCCCTAAAAGCATGGCTTTCAATACGCCCGCATCGTCACCGTCCGCCGCCTGATCCAGCAATCCGGCCGCGCGCTCCCGCAGGGAAAACAGCATCCCCTTAATACCGTTCCCGCCCTGCCCGATAACTTTCCAGCGCTTTACCTGCACCTGATAATCGATTCCCCGGCAGCGGTAATAAGCCGCAAAGTCGAACTGTCCGAAATTTGCAGCGCTTTCAAAGGCCTTAAGTTTACCTTCGGCCTCTATCTCATATCCGATTTTCAAATCCTGGGATTCCTCCAGATAAAGGAGCAGCTGATGTGTGCTGTAGGTGCCGCTGCCGTCTTTCACAGCAGCGTCCTTCAAAACGGCAGACATGCCGTATTGAGTAGTGGTCAATTCATCGATCTGTCCGCAGAACGAAACATTCAGCGAATCTGTTTGCAAGCGGTCAAGATAACTATCCAGCGGGGTCGGCCGCAGCGCCGCCTCTGCCAGCATAAATCCGGCTAAAAGGGCTGCAGCACACAGCCTTAGGCCCACCCGGTCCAATAGGGCCGGGACAGGCGGCGGACGTTTTTTTGTCCTCCAAGCGGCGGAAAGCAACCAGAGACCGGCCGCTGCCGCCGCAATAATCAGACAGCTCTGCTGCTTCACTGCCGCATACTCTCCAAGTACAAAGGCGCACATGATGCATAAAAGCGGTCTTTTGATTTTAATTTCCTCCTACATAATCCAGATTCCGTTCAAACAGAGTGTCCAATGGGATGCTGTCCCTGAACTTATAGTCCGACGATCCGTTTACGGTAATCTGCACTTTGTTGATGCCGGATATCTCCGAAAGCGAGTTGACGATGGAATAGATCGGCACATAGTCCGCCACATCCAGAGCATCCGCCACAAATGCGTCGTTGAAATTCACATAACAGACTCCGTCCTTTACACGCACTCCCAGGAGAGTGGCCGAAGACGGAAGTGTCGGATACAGTCCTTCCTGATCGGGGCCTTTAAGCAAAGCCTTCACCACCATCTTCTCTATGGAGGTATTGGTAGTGTTTTCCGTTACCTCTTTCTCCGTCTCGATCAGCCGGTCTCCTGTCTCATTGGTGAAATAAAGGTTTAACGTAACTGTCTGGTAGGCGCTCCCGTCTCCTCCGCTGTCCTCTATGAAATTCTCCGGCTGCATCACGCCGATGGCATTGCCTTTCGCATCCGCCAGCGGCTTGTCGCCCACATAAATGGTCACATAATAGATGTCCTTGATCTGAGCCAGCGTCTTAACGAGCGCCGACCTGCAGAGAACTTCCGTAGCGGCATCCATACTGTTATAGGACGGATCAAAATACAAGTACAGCAGATTATTCTCTATGTTATACTCGGTCAGCGTCACGTTATCCGGCACAGCAGGCCGGCAGTCCATATCCACTTCCAGGACTCTCATCTGCTCAATCAGCTCCTCCACGAGAGCTTCTGCCAGAGTGCCCTGTGCGGTATAGGATTGTTTGACCAGCTTTGTTCCGGATTGATTTACATAATAAACAGTATAAACATTTTCAGCGTTCTCCGGATCTTTCGCCTCCCGGCGGCTGCATCCTGCCAGGCAGAAAGACGCCAGCCAGAGAAGCAGGCACATGAACACTATTTTTTTATGCATCGGCGTCTTCCTTTCTTTATGCAATGTAAATCAGGGGAATGCGCACAGTAAAAGTGGTCCCCTCATCCTGTTTGCTGTAAACCTTGATGGCTCCATGGTGCAGCTGGATAATGCTCTTGGTGATAGCCAGCCCCAGGCCAGTGCCGCCGGTCTCTCTGGAACGGGCTTTATCCACTCGGTAGAACCTCTCAAAGATCCTCTGCTGCGCATCCTCCGGTATACCCACTCCGTTGTCCTGTACCTTCACATATAAGAACTTATGATCCGCATTGAGCGTTACACGGACCCATCCTTCTTCACGGTTATACTTAATCGCATTCTCCACCAGATTGGACAGCGCCAGCGTCAGCTTCACTTCATCAATGTCAGCGATCACCGGCCGGAAGCTTTCCAGCGTCAGCTCGATATCCCGCTTTTCGGCGATGGGCGTTAAACGCTTCAGGATCAGCTCCAGCAACTCGTTGATATTCACCTGCTTGACCTGCAGCTCGGTATTGGACTTGTCCAGCCTCACCATGGTGAGCAGATCCTCTATAATGGAACTCTCGCGGTCGATTTCATCCGAAATATCGCTCATAAACTCACGGTACAGCTCCACCGGCGCATCTTCCATCGTCATCAGGGAATCCGCCAGAACGCGGATGGATGTGATCGGCGTCTTCAGCTCATGAGATACATTGGAAACAAACTCCTGACGGCTCTGGTCCAGCGTATTCAGCCTGGTGAGCGTCTTATTATAGGCTTCGGCGATTCTCTTGGTCTCCAGATAATCCTCGGCCTCAATCAGCTCCATATCCCCTTCCGACGCCTGGTATATCGCGTTTTCTATTTTCCGGAACGGACGCACCAGCACCGATGCCAGCACCAGTGAAATCACAAATACAATGAATACCACCATGGATTCCAGCACCTGCATCTTCCGGTTAATGGCCGTGATCGTGCCCTCCTCCATCTTTGTGGAAGTCGTGACCACAATCGCTCCCAGCACATTTTTTGCCTCTGTATCATACACCGGCATGGAGATCATCACGTACTGGCAGACGTCGTTATATACCCGTTTTGTCTGTCCCTTAAAACAGCTGATCACCTCCTCGGCAATCAGCGTCTTGCCCTCATCCGCGTTATATGTATCCTTAATGATCCGGAAGGTTTTGTCCACCACAAGCACACGCCCATCATATATGTCGGACAGCTGTGACAGCTCCGCATTGATCACCGTGTTGCCGGGATCGTCCAGATAGCCCGCCTTCAGGATCTGCTGGGATAAGGTATTGACCTGATACTGTATATCGTTCATGCGGCTCTGGAGCTGCTGATCCAGCAGGCTGGTTGTGAGGATACGGTGCATAAAATTGATCGGGATCGTGCCGAGCAGTAAAAACAGCACGAACAGATACAGCCGCAGGCTCCCATGCCACTTGAATTTCTTTTTAACCCTTGAAGAAATAACCAACGCCCCATTTCGTATAAACATATTTCGGATCGCTCGGATTGGTTTCAATCTTCTCGCGCAGTCTCCTTACATGAACATCCACCGTCCTCACATCGCCCGGATATTCATAGCCCCAGACTATATTCAGCAGTTTTTCCCTGCTGTATACTTTCCCGGGATTCATAAGCAGAAGCTCCAGAAGGTCGAACTCCTTGGCCGTCAGATTCACTTCTCTGCCTTCGATAAACACTCTCCGGCTCTCACTGTCCAGCACCAGGTCTCCTGCCGCGATTTTTTTCTTCGCCTCCTGCTTCTGCTGCGCGCCGGATTTATCCAGACGCCGCATGATCGCCTTGATGCGCGCTTTCACCTCCAAAATGTTGAAAGGCTTGGTGATATAATCGTCCGCGCCATATTCCAGGCCCAGAATCTTATCCATGTCATCGCTCTTAGCCGTCAGCATGATGATCGGCATATTGGAAAACTCCCGGATCTGCTGGCATACCTCATAACCGTTATACACCGGCAACATCACGTCCAGCAGGACCACATCGTATTCGGTTTCCTTAGCCTTTTTCACGGCCTCTTCCCCGTCATAGGCACAGTCCACTTCCATACCGTCCTGTTCCAGGCTGAAGCGTATTCCCTTTACGATCAGCTTCTCATCATCAACCACCAAAACCTTTCTCGCCATACCATTCACCTTTCTCCCAGTTTATTTCTGTTCCACCGTAATCAGATCCCGAATCTGCTCATAAGCAGCATTTTTAATGCCGGGAACTTTCATGATCTCTTCTGTTGTCTTAAAATTTCCGTTTGTCTCACGGTAGCGGATCAGCGCGGCCGCTTTTGCCTGCCCGATGCCCGGCAGGGTCTGCAGAAGCTCCGCATCCGCCGTATTGATATTTACGCGGCCGCCGGCGCTCTGTCCCGAAGCCGCAGACTCTTCCTTTCCACGGATGAGATCCTGACCGGATCCGAAGGGATCTGTTCCCGCCTCTGACAGCGACGGAACCACAATCTTTTCCCCGTCCCTGACCACCGTTGCCAGGTTCAGATAATCTCCCGCACCTTTCCCGGTCACGCCGCCCGCAAGGGCAAGAACCTCATAATAACGGCTCCCCTCCGGCACCTCATAGACACCGGGCTGATTCACTTCACCGCAGATATGTACCGTAACCGTTCTTTCTTCCAAAGCCGGGCCTGAAACATCCGCGCTCATCACAGCTCCCGTTACTTTTTGTTCCGGCTCTTCCGTTCCGGAAGACTCCACCGCTTTGCTGTAAACGGCGCCACCCGCAGCACCGGAGTCATCCGCTCCGATCCCGGAAGACTCCGCCGCCTGTTGCCACACAGGCCGATCCTGTCCGGCACAGCTATACATAAGCCCCGCCGCCAAAACTGCCGCCGTTACAAATAACACCTTGCCAATTCTTTTACTCATACCGCATACCGTCTTTCCGATATGCAATACGCTGTTATGCCTGTATTTATTCTACCTAATCCGGCCCCGAATGGCAAGTTACAAATTTATGACGTTATACTGCACCAGTAACCCAGTAACCTCTAATCCCACTTGAATACAACGATTCCCGCAATCGCCAGCCCCATGCCGATCAGCTTCTTCCAGTCAAACCCCACCTTTTCCACGCCGAACATGCCGAACAGCTCAATCAGATAGGCCACCAGCAGCTGTGCGACCACAATGATCATGACGGCTTTGGCCGGTCCCAGCGAGCTCATGCTCTTGATGACCGTAAATGTGATAAAGGCGCCGATCACGCCGCCCAGCAGCATATACTTGTTGTCGATTTGAAAGATGGCGGCCAGTTCGGATTTCCCCGTCACAAACCAGGCTATTACGCAGGTTAAAAATGCGGTGAGCTGAACCCAGCCTCCGGCCGCCCAGATCCCCGCATTTTTTGTAACTTCGGTGTTAAATACACCCTGAATACTCATCAGCGCTCCTGACAAAAGAGCGATCAAAATTCCAAGCATAACAAAACCTCCGTCTCATAAGTTCACATTCCTAACTCTATTCTCTCCACTTACGGTTTTGTTATACATGTCATTATTTTCTGGTAAGGCGGTCCAAATATTCCGTTTTATATTTGGAATATACGATTTTCTGGCTCTGATACAGGCCGTAATAGCCGGACAGCATATAGCTGACCGCCACCGCCAGCAGAAAATACTGTGCGCCCTCAAATCCGAACAGCTCAAAGGCAATCAGCAGTGAAGTGATCGGGCTGTTGGTCACACCGCAGAAAACCGCCACCATCCCGACCGCCGCACAGAGCGACGGCGATATGCCCAAAAGCTGTCCGGCGAGGCATCCGAAGGTGGCTCCTACAAAGAAGGAAGGCACGATCTCACCGCCTTTAAAGCCGGCGCTCAGCGTCACCGCTGTGAACAGCATCTTCATCACAAATGCCTCCGGCTTTACATGCCCCTCAATGCTGCGCTCAATCACTTCCATCCCGGCGCCCAGATAATCTCTGGAACCGATGAGCAGGGTGGGGACAATGATCATGATGGACGCGGCGATGATACGCAGATAAGGATTCGGAAACCATTCCCTTCCCTTTTCGGCAGCCTTATGGAGCAGGATACAGAACACCACGCTGATACCGCCGCACAACGCCGCCAGCGCGACGATTTTGACGGCAGGAAGCAGCGCCATCTGCGGTACCTCCAAAATCTTAAACCGTTCGGGCGCGATCTGCAGAAATTTTGCCACGCCCTGGGCGATCAGCGCGGAAAACACGCAGGGAACCAGCGCCGCATAGTACATAATTCCTACGCTGACCACCTCCATGGAGAAGATGGCCGCGGCCATAGGCGTCCCAAATAACGCGGAAAATGCGGCACTCATGCCGCACATAATGATGATATTAATGTCCTTCCGGTCCATATGCAGCAGCCGGCCGAACCAGCTGCCGATGCTGCCTCCCAGCTGAAGCGCTGCGCCTTCCCGGCCGGAGGAACCGCCAAAGAGATGGGTGATGACCGTGCTCACAAAGATCAGCGGCGCTACAGAGACCGGGATCTCATCCTCTGTCCGGATAGCGGCCAGAACCGTATTGGTACCTCTGTCATTTCCCCGTCCGGCCTTTTCATACATAAATACGATGGCAAGACCCGCAAGGGGCAGCCCAAAGAGTATCCCCGGATGCCCCTTTCTGTAGTCCACCACATACTGCATGCAGTAATAAAACAGGCAGCTGATAAGGCCCACGCCCAGCCCCATAGCCCCGCTGATCATCAGCCATTTCGCGAATATTTTCAAACGGCTCCACAGATGGGAGACCCGGTATCTCACTTTCTCCGACAGTGTCTCTTTCAACTTTCTTCCCCCTCGGATACAGCATCATGCAGGCGAATCGTCAGACGCATCATCATCCGTTCAGACCGGCATCGGTGATGCTTTCTTCCAGTTTGACAAGCATCTCGTCCACATGCTCTTTCTTTGCGACAAGCGGCGGCAGGAAACGGATCACATCGGTCCCTGCCGAAATCAGAATCAGTCCGTGATCCAAAGCGGCCTTAATGATGCCGCCCACCGGCCGATCAAATTCCAGCCCCTGCATCAGCCCCCGTCCGCGGCGGTCTGTGATGTGGGGATGTCTTGCCGCCAACTCATCCAGTTTCTCTGCCAGATAAGCCCCTGTTTCCCTTACATTATCCAGGATATGCAGTTCTTCAAACAGATCGAACACCTTAGACGCGGCCGCACATACCAGCGGATTGCCGCCATAGGTGCTTCCGTGGTCTCCGGCCTCCAGCGCCGCCGCGCGGCCTTTGCAGAGAAACGCACCCACAGGCAGCCCGCAGCCCAGCGCCTTGGCCACCGTCATCACATCCGGCTCCACCCCGTAATATTCGCAGGCAAACATGGTTCCCGTCCTGCCCATGCCGCACTGGATCTCATCGAAGATCAGCAGGATATCCTTCTCATCGCACAGCCTGCGCAGTCCCTGTATAAATTCCGGCGCGGCAGGGTAGATGCCGCCCTCACCCTGCACAGGCTCCAGCAGGATGGCGCAGGTCTTTTCATTGACCAGCGCTTTGACGCTGTTAAGATTGTTAAAGTCTGCGAAACGGATGTTGCCGATCAGCGGGCGGAACGCCTCCTGATACTTGGGGTTGCCGGTTACGGACAGAGCGCCCATGCTCCTGCCGTGAAAGGAATGGTTCATGGCGATTATCTCATGGTCCGTACTGCCATCCTTTTTAAACGCATACTTTCTGGCCGTTTTGATCGCGCCTTCAATAGCCTCTGTGCCGCTGTTGGTAAAGAATACACGATCCATATGGGCGGCCTTTAACAGCTTCTCCGCCGCATTTACGGCTGGCACATTGTAGTAATAGTTGGAGGTGTGCACCAGCTTATCCACCTGGGCCTTCACCGCGCTGTTAAACGCCTCATTGCGGTAGCCCAGGGCAAATACGGCGATGCCGGCGCAGAAATCCAGATATTTTTTACCGTCCAGGTCGTACAGGTACATGCCTTCCCCGCGGTCTAACACAATCTGATACCGGTTATAGGTATGTAAAAGCAATTGCTCCGCTTCCTCTATGTATTCCTTACTGTTCATGAAAGTATCTCTCCTCATTTCCGTTTAAGATGGCTGTCCCGATCCCTCTGTTTGTAAATATCTCCAGCAGCAGGCAGTGGGGAATGCGCCCGTCCAGGATATGCACGCGGCTTACGCCTTCCCGAAGTGCATCGATGCAGTTGGTGAGTTTGGGGATCATACCCCCGCCCACATTGCCGTTTTTTACGAAATCCTCCGCCTCTTCCACAGTCAGTTCGGAAATCAGCGAAGTCTTATCGCTAAAGTCTCTGTAGACGCCTTCAATATCCGTAAGAAAGGCCAGCTTTTCCGCGTTCATCTCTCTGGCGATGGCACAGGCCGCATCGTCCGCATTGATGTTATAGGTATCGAAATGGCTGTCATAACCGATCGGACAAACCACCGGCAGGAAATCTTTCTCCAGCAGGTCAAACAGGATCTTGGGATTCACCTGGTCGATCTCCCCCACATAGCCGATATCCTGTCCGTCGGAATAGCGCTTTGTCACATGCAGGAGGCCCCCGTCTTTGCCGCTGATTCCCACGGCCTTCACGCCCAGCTCCTGGATCATCTGGACCAGCCCCTTATTGACACGGTTTAACACCATCTCCGCCAGCTCCATGGTGGGAGCATCCGTCACCCGCAATCCGTTCACAAATTTCGGCTCCATGCCCAGCCGTTTCACCCAGCTGCTGATTTCCTTTCCGCCGCCGTGTACGATGATAGGCTTGAATCCTACGAGCTTTAACAGCACCACGTCCTTGATCACATTTTTCTTAAGCTCATCGTCCACCATGGCGCTGCCGCCGTATTTCACCACTATGATCTTGCGGTTAAACCTCTGTATATACGGAAGCGCTTCGATCAGCACCTCCGCCTTCTGCATAATCTTCTCATCCATCGCTTTATCCTCTTTTATCTTTTATCCTTTATCATTATTCACTTCCGGTCAGCCGCCCAACGTCCCGCTTTCTGCCGGGTCCCGGTCAGCTGCGGTAGTCCGCGTTGATTTTTACATAATCGAAGGTCAGGTCACATCCCCATGCCACAGCGCTCTCTTCCCCCAGCTTCACATCCGCGATGGCTGTCACCGCCTCCTGGGAAAGTATCCTGGTGGCTTCCTCTTCACTGTAGCCCGTGCTCATGCCGTTTTCCACGATCTTAAGCCTGCCCGCGCTGCTCTCGAAATAGATATCCACAGTCTCCGGATGAAAGGCCGCCCCCGAATAGCCCATTGCGCACAGGATCCTGCCCCAATTCGCGTCATGGCCGAATATAGCTGCTTTTGTCAGGTTTGAGGTGACGATGGATTTAGCCAAAACTCTGGCCTGTTCCTTAGTGGCCGCATGCTTTACCTGCACTTCAAACAGACAGGTTGCGCCCTCGCCGTCTCCCGCGATCATCTTGGAGAGTTCTTCCATGATCACATGAAGCGCTTCACAGAACGCGTCATAGTCCTCTCCCTCCCCGGTGATCCTGGCATTGCCGGCCATGCCGTTGGCCAGCAGCAGAACGCTGTCATTAGTGGAGGTGTCCCCGTCCACCGATATCATATTGAAGGTATCGGTCACATCACTGCTAAGCGCCTTCTGAAGCATCTCATGGGAGATATCGGCATCCGTCGTCACAAAGCAGAGCATCGTCGCCATGTTGGGGTGGATCATGCCGGAGCCCTTGCACATGCCCGCCACGGTCACGGTCACACCGCCGATCTGCGTCTCAACGGCCACTTCCTTCGGCCTTGTATCCGTGGTCATGATCGATTCCGCCGCTGTCCTGGCATCCTCTCTGGTCCCGCCCAGAAGAGGCACCAGCCTGGCGATACCGTTTTTGATCTTATCCATGGGAAGCTGCGCACCGATCACGCCGGTGGATGCAACTAACACCGCTTCCTTCGGGATATTCAGGGCTTTGCCCGCCTCTTCTGCCATATCCCGGCAATAGCCATATCCCACTTCGCCGGTGCATGCATTGGCAATACCCGCATTTACCACGACTGCCTGAACATATTCGGACTCGGTCACCGCCAGCTTATCCCACTTCACCGGCGCAGCCTTCACCAGATTGGTGGTAAATACACCCGCGCCGCAGCATGGTTTCACGCTGTATATCATGGCCATATCCCTGCGGTTTTTCTTTATGCCGGCCTCTGTGCCGGCGGCTTTAAATCCTTTCGGAGCGGTCACTCCGCCGTCAATTTTCTTCATATTTTCTCCCATCCTTTACAATCATTTCCGCTGTCTGAGCTGTTATCGTTATGCTTTTCTCCCGTGTTCTCTTACGGGAACATCGGTACCTGCATCAGCCCTTCGGTTTCCTCAAAGCCAAACAGAAGGTTCATGTTCTGCACCGCCTGCCCTGCGGCGCCCTTGATCAGGTTATCCAGTGCGCCCATCATGACCACACGGTTGGTTCTGGGATCCACCACATAGTTGATATCCACATAGTTGCTCCCTTCCACCCATCTGGTTTCAGGCGGAGTTTTTCCCGCAAGGAGCCGTATAAACGGTTCGCCTTTATACTGTGTTTCATACGCATTCCTGATCTGCTCTTCGGACACGCCCGGCAGCAGGTTCGCATAAGCGGTGACAAGAATGCCTCTGTTCATCGGCACCAGATGCGGCGTAAAGCTTAGCACCACATCCGTGCCGCAGGCATAGGACAGCTGCTCCTCTATCTCGGGGGTATGTCTGTGGGATGCCACACCGTATGCCTTAATATTTTCGTTGACCTCGCAGTAAAGGTTGTTCACCTTGGCGCCGCGGCCGGCCCCGCTGGTTCCTGATTTGGCATCGATAATGATGGTGGCCGGATCGATCAGTCCTTCCTTTACCAGCGGATACAGAGTGAGAATGGAGCAGGTCGTATAACATCCCGGATTGGCTACCAGTCTCGCGCCCTTAACGGATTCACGGTTCAGTTCACAGAGTCCGTACACAGCCTCCTCAATGAACTGCGGGCTCTTGTGCTCAATCCCATACCATTTTTCATAAACGGATACATCCTTTATACGGAAATCCGCGCTCAAATCCACAATCTTCACTTTAGAGAGAATCTCTTCATTCACCAGCGAAGCGCACAGTCCCTGGGGGGTTGCCGTAAAAATCACATCCACCTGGTCAGCCAGCGCTTCCATATTATCGTCCATGCATTTTTCATCCACCAGCCGGAACATATTGCCGTAAACATCGGCATAGGGCTTTTCTATGTAGCTTCTGGAACCGTACCAGACAATTTCAGCCTCCCTGTGCTGCAGCAGCAGACGGACCAGCTCCGCGCCCGCGTATCCCGTAGCGCCAATAATACCTGCTTTAATCATCTTTTCCTCACTTCCGCGCCATCTTCCGCGCGCTTTCTCTTTTAACTTTATTTTAGTACAATCAAACACAAATATCTACAGATAAATCATAGAAGATTTTGTGCCGCTCCCCCATCGGTTTGTGCGAAACTGCTTTAAGCTCATTTTCGGTGGGTGATGGTTCATAATTATACATCTATGTTGAATATTATGCAATATATTTTTTTAGTTTATGAAAAATTCCTCTTGCTATTTCGGTTATGTTGTTGTATATTTATTAAACCGAGAGCGGGAGTGTTACCGGTTGCGCCCTTCCAAAAGCTGCAACGGTCAGGGACATGTAAACCGCTTCCGGCAAACTGCATAATTAATGTTTATTTTAGGAGGCTATACATATGAAGGAAAAAGTGATTCTGGCCTATTCAGGCGGCCTTGACACCACAGTTATCATCCCCTGGTTGAAGGAGAACTACAATTACGATGTAGTTTGCTGCTGCATCGATGTGGGGCAGGGAAATGAGCTGGACGGACTGGACCAGAGAGCGAAGGTATCCGGCGCTGAAAAATTATACATTCTGGACGTGGTGGATGAATTTGCAGACGATTACATCGTGCCCTGCGTGCAGGCCGGAGCCGTTTACGAAAATAAATACCTGCTGGGAACTTCCATGGCCCGCCCGCTGATCGCAAAGAAGCTGGTGGAAATCGCCCGCAAGGAAGGCGCGACCGCAATCTGCCACGGCGCCACCGGCAAAGGCAATGATCAGGTGCGTTTTGAGCTGGGCATCAAGGCTCTGGCACCCGACTTAAAGATCATCGCTCCCTGGAGAACCTGGAATATCTCTTCCCGTGAGGAAGAAATCAAATACTGTGAGGACCACGACATCTATCTGCCCTTCTCCGCGGACAACAGCTACAGCCGCGACAGAAACTTATGGCACATCAGCCATGAAGGTCTGGAGCTGGAGGATCCTGCACAGGCTCCCAACTATGAGCATCTGCTGGTGCTGGGCGTAACGCCCGAAAAGGCGCCGGAAGAAGGCGAGACCATCAGCCTCACCTTTGAAAAAGGCGTACCGAAGACATTAAACGGCCAGGCCATGAGCGCGGCCGATATCGTGAGAGAGCTGAACAGGCTGGGCGGAAAGCACGGCATCGGCATCATCGATATCGTGGAGAACCGTGTTGTGGGAATGAAGTCCCGCGGCGTATATGAGACTCCCGGCGGAACCATCCTGATGGAAGCGCATAATCAGCTGGAGGAGCTGATCCTGGATAAGGACACGATGGCATGCAAGAAAGAAATGGCCATCAAATTTGCCGATATCGTCTACAGCGGCAAGTGGTTCACCCCTCTTAGAGAAGCCATTCAGGCTTTTATGGAAAAGACCCAGGAGAATGTGACCGGCGAGGTGAAGCTGAAGCTGTACAAGGGCAACATCATCAAGCAGGGCACCGTATCCCCTTACTCCCTGTATAATGAAAGCATCGCTTCCTTTACTACCGGCGAGCTCTACAACCATCATGACGCCGAAGGCTTTATCAACCTGTTCGGTCTGTCCCTGAAGGTGCGGGCGATGAAACAGGCTGAACTCGATCAGAAGAAGGAAAACAAATAATATAAGTGCCAGGCGCACCCTGTTATATGAAAAAGAATCCCGTTTTCGGGATTCTTTTTCATATGTATAAACGTATGTATTCCGGCGCCTACCGGCAGTGCTTGAGCCACTGTCCGGTGAGTATACGGGCAAAAAAGAATAAGGATCTGACAATCCAGTCACATACCATCGCGGCCCATACGCCAAGCAGCCCTAACCCCAGATATCTGCCCAGCACATAGCTTAGGACGATTCGGAACAGGAACATGGATGCGATGGAAATAACCATGGTAAATCTGGCGTCGTTTGCCGCACGCAGGGCATTCGGCATGGTGAAGGACGGCGGCCAGAACGCGATACAGCATACGCTGTGCAGCATCGCCACCTGCCACGCCATCTCTGCGGCTTCCGGCGAAAGGCTGTAAAAACTTACGATCTGACGGCAGAATACCATAATGAACAAATTCAGCACCGCGATGGCGCTGTGGGCGATGGCCATCAGCCGGAACACATAGCCCTTGGCCTCTTTATAGCGCTGCGCCCCTATGGACTGCCCCACCACCGTCACCATCGCCAGACTGATGGCGGAGCCGGGGATCACCTCAAAGGAGGCGATCGTATTGCCGACCGCATTAGCGGCGATAGAGGCCGTGCCGAAGCTAGCAATCAGGCCGGCCACCATCAGCTTGCCCGCCTGGAAGATGCCGCTCTCAAGGCCTGTGGGTACACCGATCTCCAGAATCTCCTTTGTCAGCTTCCACTGGATGCCTTTGCGGATATCCCTGTCGATATGCAGCACTTTTTTCTGATCGGTGATGATCTTCAGCATGATCAGCGCGGCCACAATCCTGGAAACCAGGGTGGCTGTACCCGCGCCCGCAGCTCCCCACCCGAGACCGTAGATCAGCAGCGCGTTGCCTCCTATATTAATGAAGTTCATGCAGGCGGAGGTCTGCATGGAAATCTTCGAGTTGCCCATGGAACGGCAGATCGCCGCAGCCCCGTTATACAGTCCCAGAAACGGATAGGACAGCGCCGTCAGATAGAAATAAGTTCTGGCATTGGCCATCACGTCCGCATCGATATGCCCGTATATCCCGCTTAAGATAGCTTTATTAAACAACAGGGAAATTACGGCCAGAAAAATGGACAGGCCCGTAACCGCCAATACCAGCTGGTTACAGGACATACACGCTTTTTTTTCATCCTTCTTGCCTAGATAATAGGAGGAAACCACCGCCCCTCCCGTGGCCAGGGCAGAGAAAACGTTGATCAGCAGTATGTTCAGCGTGTCTACCAGGGATATGCCGGAAACGGCTGCCTCCCCTACGCTCGATACCATGACCGTATCCGCCATACCGACGGTTACCGCCAGAAACTGTTCTATGATCAGCGGTCCGATCAGCACCGCAAGCGCCTTTTTATCGAACAGCTTTTGAGGCTTCTGATTGTTTGTCTGCATATGTTCAGCATTCATATCCTGATTTTTCTTATCCTGCATTCTTCAGGGCCCGTAGGCCCGGCACCTTCCTTCTTACCGGTAATTCACTCTTTCTTTATGCAAAGGACACGCGCCGTATTCACCCGGTGAGTACGGCGCGCTTATACAAATCCTCTATTCTCATATAAATCTTCTGATCGACAGAATCGTCCGGAAAGTCGCGCTTCCCGTAGTGATTCCGGATTTCGGATTGCTGGCATGCACAATCCTTCCGTTGCCCATGTATATGGCCACATGTCCGGCGTAGCAGATCACATCGCCCGGCTGCGCCTCTGAATAGGCCACACTGGTGCCGGCAGTTCTCTGGGCCGATGAGGAACGGGGCACGGATATACCGAAATTCTTGAATACGGACTGTACAAATCCCGAACAGTCCGCACCGTTTGTCAGGCTCGTGCCGCCCAGCACGTAGGCGTTGCCGATAAACTGGCAGGCATAATCCACGATCTCCCTGCCCTTTGCTGTGCCTTCATTGTTGCCGAGCTCCGATGCGCTCTGATCCGGCTTAAGGGATCCGCCGGAGGATGAACCGCCGGCAGCGGCCTGCTCCTTCTTCTTGGCGTCTTCCGCGGCCTTTTTGGATGCTTCTGCCGCTTTCTTAGACGCTTCCGCCGCTTTCCTGGATTCCTCCTGCAGTCTCTTTATCTCCTGGGTCTGCTTGGTCAGCTGCGCCTGATAATTCTTCGCCTTTTTCTTAGCGGCGGCTAGCTGTGCGTCAAAATCAGACGCAGTCTTCTGTTTTTCATCTATCAATGCCTGCAGGGACTGCTGCTCCAGCTCATATTCCCCCCGCATGCCTTCCATCTCGGCCTTCTCCGCTTCCAGAGTTTCCTCCAGATCAGCCACCTGTTCGGTCACCGCGATGAACTCCTCCAGCTTCTGCCGGTCATAATCATATATTTCCTTCACATACTCCGCTTTGTTCAGCATGCTGGAAATGCTGTCGGATTCCAGGAAAATGGATATCCAGTCGCTTTCCCCCTGTTCATACATATAGCGGATACGCTGCTTCATGGCTTCATACTGGCTGTCCTGGTCTGCCTGCGCAGCCTCCAGATCCACCTTCGCCTGTTCGATCTGCTGATCCTTTTCGCTCATCTCTGTTTCAAGGATATCGATTGTCATAAGCAGCTCCACCAGCTGATCGTCCAGCTGATCCAGCTCTTTCTGCAGCCGCTTGGTATCCCGCTCCAGATCTTTGATGTCGTCCTCCACGGAGTCCAGCTGTTTCTGTGTTTTCTTCTTTTCTGACTGCAGATCCTTTACCGAGCTGGCTGATGCCGTCAATACGCTGGTCAGACAAATAATCAGGGCTAACATAAATAGTGTGAGTCTGTGTTTTTTCTGCATAACTAACATCCTTTGCATATCCGTAAACATATCATTGGTTACATACATCTTACATTCTAACTGAAACTTATTTAGAATGCAAGATGAATACACCGTTGTTTTATGTAATCGCCTTATTCTTCCATCTTCCTTTTTTATAAAACACTACCGTCACCAGAGCGCCCAGCACCCAGGATATAAGAAGCGATACAAACAGGCTGTCCGGAGAGCCGGCAGGCAGGCTTTCGCTGCGGGTGGCCCAGGCCATGGTATAGGCGATGGGAACACGCACAATTACGGTGGTAAACAGCGAAATCCACATCGGCGTCATCGTATCGCCGGCTCCGCGCATAACGCCGGAAAGAATCTGTGTCACAGCCATGGCGATATATCCCACCGCCAGAATCCGCATCATATGTATGCCCAGCTGCACCACGCGCTCCGTGCTCGTAAACATCCGCATCAGCCCTTCTCCGAAGATCAGTATGGCCGCAGTCAGGCAGACGGAAACAATCAGGCCCAGCCTCATGCCGTCCTTTGTGCCCTTTTCCACTCTCTCCAGTTTTCTGGCGCCGATATTCTGCCCGGCAAAGGTGGTCATGGCCGTTCCGAAGGTGAAATTCGGCATCATGGCAAAACCGTCCACCCTCATAACCACGGTGGAGCAGGCAATGACATCCGTACCGAAGCTGTTGGTCAGAGACTGCACCACCAGGGCTGCCATCGAAAATACTGCCTGGGTTAATCCGGAAGGCAGTCCCAGTCTGGTCAGCTCCGCCACCATCTTGCGTTCCGGTTTGAGCGTATGCCGGTTCAGTGTCATCGTATCCTTCATCTTAAGAAGGCGCAGTATGCACAGCAGCGCCGACACCGCCTGCGCGATGATGGTCGCCCAGGCCACACCTGCAACCCCCATTCGAAACACCGCCACAAACAGCAGGTCCAGCACGATGTTCAGCCCGCAGGCCACCAGAAGAAATACCAAAGGCATCACAGAGTCGCCCAGCCCTCTTAAAATACCGGATATAATATTATAATAGGCGCAGCCCGCAATACCAATAAAGATGATATTGAGGTATGTGCAGGACATCTCATAGATATCCTCCGGCGTCTTAAGCATGCTCATAAAAGGCCGCGTCATCGCCACTCCCAGCACCATCATGACAATGGAGGTCAGCAGTGTGAGCGTAATCGTACAGCCCACCGTTTTGGAGAGCTGCTCCTTTTCCTTCGCCCCAAAATACTGCGCCACCATTATGCTGGCCCCGGTGGAGATTCCCATAAACAGTACCAGTATCAGATTGAGCAGCGGGTTGCTGGCGCCCACAGCGGCCAGCGCGCCGTCTCCCACGTATTTCCCGACCACGATGGAATCCACCGTATTGTAAAGCTGCTGGGCCAGATTACCCACCAGCAGCGGAACCGAGAACTGCACCAGACAGGATGCCGGGCTTCCTGTTGTCATATCCTGCGCGCCCACGAATTTTTCCAGTTTAAATGCCATAATTCATCCCTCTTACCGTATTTCCTGTATCTGCCGCCTGTCAGACAGCCTTAATCATCCGCAAGCATTTCCCGAAGCTTATCCGCCGCCGCTTTCGCAAGCCTTATGTGGCTGGCCTCGTCGTAATGCACCTCATCCTCTCCTGTCACGGCATATACGCCCGCATCCAGGAATTCCACCCCGAGCGCATCCGCCATCTCACGGTACTCTTCTGCCAGAAGGCAGGATTTCTTCACCGCGTACTCATCGAACAGCTTGCCGATGGGCGATTTCATCAGATTGTTCCCAAGAGGCGCCGGTGCGATGAGCAGCACCTTCGGCACAGGATACCCATGGCCGTATTCGCATCTTAGCACTTCCTTGGCCAGTTCTCCCGCTCCTGCAGCGATGTCATACGGCGTCAGAGAAAATCTGCACTTCAGATCATTGGTTCCCAGCGCGATCACCACCGCATCCAGCGGACGGTGCGAATGCAGACAGGGAAGCAGGTAGGTCCTTCCGTTTTTATGCATCTCCAGCGGATCATCCCAGACTGTGGTCCTCCCGCCGCATCCTTCCTCAATAATCGCACATTCCTCCCCGAGCTCCTCCTTCAGGCTGATGGGCCAGCGCTTCTCCCACCTGCCCAGCCCATCCGGACGGGTCCCCCAGGTATTGGAATCCCCATAACATAATATACGTTTCATTCCCGCATCTCCTCGCATTCATCCATTCATTGGTTTTAACCCGCTTTTTGACAAGTATGAAATCCATTCTATCATAAAGAACCTATTATGTACATGTTTTTTTGATCCGCAAAAAGGCGTGAAAAAGGCGGGAGGCAGCCGCTTTCACGCTTTAAAAATCGCAAAAGCGGCAGCTCCCCGCCGTGTGAAGGCAGGCATATAAACACATTTTTTTCAGGTGAGCGTTCCCAGTGGCTTCAGGAACATCGGCTGCAGCACAAATATTCTCTCTAAAAAATCGGACATATCCAAAGCCTCCCATGGCAGGCTTCTGGTCTGATCCATACCCTCTTCTGTTTCCGGCACGCCCAGGAAGCGGTCGGCCAGCACTTCGATCAGCACGTCCCTGCCCTGTGTCTCCAACACATAAGAGGCCAGATAGGGATTATCCGTCACGATTCCGTCAGCGCCGGCTTCCAGTGTCCTGCGCATCTGCTCCTCATTGTTGACCGTCCATACATAAACCGGTTTTCCGATTCCGTGCAGCCGAGAAATCAGGCCCCGGGTTGCAAACGTGGCCTCAATGCTGAACATATCCGCTTCCTTCAGCCCCTCGAAATCTCCGTAAGCCACCGCTGTGATATAGGCGGTCTTTATATCCGGATTCAGCTCCTTCACCTTTTTTAGAATCGCATCGTCCATGGAAGCGATTACACACTGCGCGGCGGCATCATACCGATCGATCAGAGAAAGCACGGCCTCCTCCATGCCGCTTCCATGGCCGTTATTTTTCAGTTCAATCATCAGGCGTATCCGTCCTTTCGCTTCGGCAATCATCTGTTCCAATGTGGGAATCCTATTGTCTTCCGGCAACGAATCAACTCCATCCTTCCGGTAAAGCGCTTGTATCTCCTCCCAGGTGATATCCCATATATTACAGTCATATCCGGTCACACGCTTTAAATTGGTGTCATGAAGGACGACCAGCTCTCCGTCCTTCGTCTGCTGTACATCTATCTCCGCCATATCAGCCCCGCCGTTTTTGGCTTCCTTAAGCGCCGCTACGGTATTTTCCGGAGCGAACAGGGAGCCTGCGCGGTGGGCGACCACCTGTGTCGTCAGGCTGTCCGCGGGATAGTATACATAATACCTCATCTCTGAATAGAGCGTCAGAAGTACAAACAGCACGGCCAGCCTTGTCAGGCCGCGCAGTTTTGAGCGCCTGCTTTTCTTCCTTATACGTATGTCCTGAAGGTTATCCCCGCGGCAGTGATAGTACAGGACCGTTATCAGACCGAAATTGAGAGTCATGCCAAAAACTGCGGTCAGTATCTGCCCCAGCATCCGAACTCTCGAAAAGGCAAACCAGAAATTATGCTGGGCTTCTGCAGCGCCTGCCGAAGTGTACTTCGTAAACAGCAGCAGCCCTCCCACCACCAGCCCCCCCGCCAGGGACGCCAACAGGGAAAAGACCGCCACCCAGACAATCATATAAATCACCGTACGCAGTTTCCGGCCCCGCTGAAGGTTTATGCTGACGCGGCACGCCTGCCGGAAGCTTCTCCTGTTAAGCACCATCTCATTGATGCTGAAAATCCAACGCAGCAGCAGGACTTCCATTCCCACAACCAGTGCGCCGTACAGAAATCTCAAAACAGTTTCTTCATTAATAAAGTCTACAATAAATTCCGGTACGGCCAAAGTGCTGACCGGTCCTGTAGTAAGCGGTATGCCTGTCAAGGGTATAATCAGCATCACAAAGGGTACCATCAGCAGATTGCGCGGCTGAAAGATCCGTAAGGCGCGTGAAACGGCGCCGCGAAGCAGTGACAGCACACTGACCGATTCTCCGGTGAGCCCGGCCTCACAGTACAGCACGATTGCCGCCATCTCCACATACACATAAAACGCCGTAGCGAGAAGAAGCAGAAGAACAATGAGGACGGCCGGTAAATCGCTAAAAATCATCGCTATATTTTCCTGGGACAAATACGACATACCTGCCCGTCTCATTGCATAGCTTAATATATCCTGAAAATACGGTGTCAAAAATATCAATAAAAATTTGTAGGTCAGCTCGAAAAACAGAAGCGTCGTCCAATCCCACAGCAGCAGGCGGCATACGCTGCTGAAGGTATGCATTTTCTGCCCTTCTTCTCTTCTCTTTCTTTTCATCTTCACTCTCCACCCAGCTCTTTATCTTGTAACCGCATTGTTCTCCCGGCAGGACAGGCGGCTTTATTCTTCACTCATGCGTTAGCGCGCCCCTGTTTGCCAAGGTGCAGCCCTGCGCGCTCTCTGCGCCAGCTTTGTGCCGGCACCCAGACAAACTCCGCTGCGGCCACAGCCAGAAACGCAAGCATACCAGCCTGGCTTAACGCCATACCAAACGCGAGCAGCGGGACGTTGTACTCAAGTTCCACCCGATGCTCTCCTGCCGTGATGGGAAAGCCTAAAAAAGCGCCGTTTACCTTCTCGGGCGTCACTTCCACGCCGTCCACCCAGGCACGGAAACCGGAATCAAAAGGAATGCTCATTGTAAAATACCCGTCCGCAGATGCCCGCACCTGACCGCTTATTCTTCCGCCTTCCATGCTCCCCGCATCCGCCTTAAATGCATCTGCATCCGATACGGCAGACCGGATCAGACCGTAATCGGTTTTCCATGCCTTAAACCCTGAAAGCTCATAGCTGCCGGCGCTGAATTCCAGCGTCAGTTTCTTCAGCCCTTCAGCAGATGAAAGCGCATAGAAAAAATCATAATTACCGTTAGGATAAATCGTATCCTCCACATCCAGATAGTTGACAACCCCGTTGGCTTTAATTGTCACATTTTTACCGTCCCTCGGATTCACATGAAACTGCAGCATTAAAATATCCTGTTCCCCCAGCATATCCAAATCAAGCTGAACTGTAAAGGGGGATTCGGCATGAATCTTATAATTTCCATCTGCATCTTTTGGCATCATGAGATCCAGGTCCACAGGCACAGGCCGAAGGGAGCGTGATGAGGCGGCTTCCTGGCCGCTCTGGCCGACCACCACATTTTCAAGCATTGCAAGCGGCTTCTCCGCTTCGCTCAAGCGGCCGAACTCCTCCTGCCCCATCACTGCAGAACGCGCATATCCCAGTGGAAGCACCGCATCGTTTTTATAGAGCACACCGCTGTCTGTCCGGCCTGCGGGGCTGTATCCCGCAGGAGCAGCACCGTCGGAAACCAGATATTTAACGCCCATCATGGTCTCAAACAGTATATTGGCGCTGTCGGATGCCGTAATGGCGTTTCCCGCCCGGTTCGCATTATAAAAACCGCTCTTATACAGATCCATGTAGTCCTTATTATAGGAAGAAGAGTAAATCGATGTGCGAAGGCTGTGGGGGCCGTAGGATATATTAGAAGATGCGGCGTCCTGCGTTAGATCCTGGAAACGTGCGGGTTCCTCCTCGTTCTCCAGCGCCTCTTCCACCGCATCACGCCTGCCGGCCGCATAAATCCGGTCCATTTCCTCGCTTTTCATCAGCGTATCGCTGCGGCTGGCTCCGATGCAGACACAGCCGGCAATCACCAGCATGGGAACGGTGAAATAGTTCCGGTTTTTCTTTTTTGCAGCATACCAAAGCGTGGCCGCAGTAATGGCCATATCCGCAGCAAATGCAAAACAGACGGGAAAGGTGAAAAACACAGCAAGCAGCGCACCGGCCGGTATCAGAACCTTAAAAAACTTTTTCTGTCCCGCGAACTGGTCCAGATTCTCCCAAAATATGCTGATCGAATACACCGCCAAAGGCAGAAACGGGATCAGGGATTTTCCCCGCACATACAGGCCGCCGTTAAGCAGATAGCGGATGCCCGGTATAAAGATCACAGCGGCGAGAAAGCCAGCCAGAAACCTGTGTTCCTTCTTCCCGGTAAAAAACAGGCCGACAAACGCGGCGGCAAACACTGCGGTCAGCCCCATGCCATAGGTCTGATACAGGGCCGGCATCAGATCCGGATCAGGCAGCAGCAGGCTTAAGGCATTCATCTGCATTCCGCCGTCCTCTGAACGCCCTCCTGCCAGCGCTGCCAGAGACGGCATAGTGAGCACGCCGCTCATTAAAACCGGAATCACCATAAGCGCTGCAAACCGAATACCTTCTTTCATAAAAGCTTTATTGTCCCAGACACGCTGTCTGCGGTAAAAGCAGAAAATACCGTACCCAGTTACCGCCAGTATACCTCCTACTGCAAAAAAGTAGCTTGTCATGATCATCAGAAAAACGCCCGTGATCATCAGAACCGGTTTATTCTGTTCAAAATACCGGTCGACGCCCATCAGGGCCATGAGCAGAAAAGGCATATAATTAACAAACATGAGCTGCTTATGGCTGTGATAAAGCATAGGCGATGCAAATAGAAAGAAGAGGGCTGCTGCGGCCGCCGTTTTTTCACTTCTGCCGTTTCGCTTCATCCAGACATAGAACAAAAGACCGGAGGCCACATAGAGAAGTATGCTGGAACACATTACATAATCCGCCATCGAAACCCACGGCAGCAGATATGATATTAAAATAACCGGGTTAAGCAGCCCGTAATAGGAATATTGAAATGTGTTCTGCCCGCCTCCCAACTGCGGTATGAACTTGGGTATGAGCTCTCCGGTCCTGTAAAAAGCGGAACGGAAATACTCCGGCAGCACGCTGTGCTGCGCAAACCAGTCCACTTTCGATCCGAAAACCTCTCCGGGACTTAAAGTCAAAAGTACCATAAGCAGTGAAACACCGGCCAGAAACAGCATTGTCTTCCACCGGATTTCTCTTTTCTGTTCGTTCATATCGTCTCCCCCTTGATGCATATACGTTTCATTCTGCTGCCTATTTTAAAGCGTAAATCTTTCATCCGGCCTTGATTTTTCTTAAAACTCTTTGTATAAAAACGAACATTTTACGAAAGGGTTTCGTCTAAAATGTAAAAGTTTTGAAAGAATTCAATGCTATGATTGGTTTTGTAATGAAACGATTAGCAGTGTCCCGGCCAAAAAACGCCGGGTCCGCAGAGAGGAACCGATATGAAAAAAAAAATTCTGATTCTGATCAGCATTCTGATCATTCTCATACAGATTTATCTGCTGTCCGTGCTGGCTATATCAGCACTTTATCCTATCTCTCATATAAACGAGGAGGATCTTTCCTACTTAAGGCAGAAAACAAAAGGGATCAATCATCTCATGATCGTCGCACACCCGGACGATGAGAGCATCTGGGGCGGCGCCCACCTGCTGGAGGAAGATTATCTGGTGGTGTGCCTGACAAATGGCAGCTGCCAGGCCAGGGAGCAGGAATTTCAGGCTGCGCTGGAACAAACCGGTGATGTGGGGATCATTCTGAATTATCCGGATAAGATCCTGGGGCTTAGAAGCGGCTGGAGGTTTCAAAGGAAATCCGTCATCCAGGATCTGGAAAAGATTCTGTCGCTGAAACAATGGGATACGGTGGCCACCCACAACCAGGACGGCGAATACGGCCATATACAGCACCGTCTCACACACAGCCTGGCTCTGCGTGCGTTTGACAGCACCGCAGCGGATCATCCCAACGCAGCACTCTTCTGTTTTAGCACATATCATGACCCGGACAGTGTAAAAGAAACCGGGGCACCGATGTCTGATGACATGCTGAAACGTAAACGCACTCTTTTATCCGTCTATCACTCCCAGAGCTTTATCGATAAGAGCTTCGGCCATATGTTTCCATATGAAGCCTGGCAGCAGATCCGCTGATGCTGCCGGGTTTTTTATTCAATAGGAAAATTCTTTTTCATTCCGCTCTTTCGTTCCATCCCATACATCTGTTTTCCCCTCTTTAATTTCTTTGCTTATTCATAGTAAATAATTCGTAAGTATATAGTACCAATTTTAGTACCTTTCACGTTTATTTATAGTACTAACAGTTAAAACAAATTAAGCCTTAAGATAATAGCAGATGCTTCTGTAACCGCTATCAGAGGGTGACCTCTTCAGGAAGGAATAGTTATATGGAGATGAAACAGTTCAACCCGGATTGTCCTGAACTGACTCTGGTGCTTGATAATATCGAACGTCTGCGAAAGGCAAAGGGACTTTCCAAGAACAAGATGGCAAAGGCGGGTAATATACCAAAATCCTCCTTATCAAATCTCGGTAAGAATACGCCCGGCCTGATCAATCTCTGCAAGCTCGCACGGGGACTTGATGTATCGCTGGCACAGCTTTTTTCCACAGCGGATACATATCCGGATCTCACCGACCGGCAGGAGGAGCTGCTTAAGCTGTACGATCTCATGGATACAGGCCGCCAGCAGCAGCTTTTAATGTACGCCAGAGGTTTGGCCGGCATTATGCCGGATTCATAAAATCCGCACCACGAAACAGAATCCCGTTCCAAAATGACGAACATCCCGGTCGGCCGGCCGAGATGTTCGTCATTTTTTATTCATTCACTTTTTACCACTTTCACTGCGACCAGATCCGTGCTTGTCTCATACAGAGTCAGTTAGACGATGGAGATACCCCGATAAGTTTCCTTTATTTTCTTATTTATTATTACGTTTTTTTAACATCCTGATTACAATCCTTACATTTCTGCGGACGCCGTTGTATTTAAAATTCCGTCAAGTATAATAGTATTATCGCAGCAGAAAAAGGTTAATGAAATTGTAAAATTTACCTGCAACTTTTATTTTCCTCTCTGAGTCTAATCTAATAGATCGTTAATTCTATCTTGGGAGGCGGACATGAGACATAAGAAAAAAGTATATTGTTTATCCCTGACAGCAGCAGCCCTTCTTCTGGGATATATGGCTATTCCGGGAACTCCTTCCTCCATTCAGGCGCAGCAGACCATACAAGGCATTGAAAAAATCGCCGCTCTGGAACAATCGGATCCTGCGGCCATAGAAAAAGAGATTCTGGCCATGGAGGCACAGGAGACAGAAGCCTCTTCCGGCACTGAGGCACCCAAACAGGCCGAATCCTCTGACGGCAGCCGGACACCGGAGACGGCAGTCCCGCCGGAAAGCGGACAGGATCCCGGACAGACAGCCCCTGCGGATCATGCACCGTTACCCGGAGAAACAGCCCCAGCAGAAAACCGTGAAGACGCCGGGGAATCGCAGCCCACAGAAACAGCCGCATCCAGGGTGGACCGCGAGATGAAGGCCCTCTTTACCGGCACCGTCATCATGGGCGATTCCATCACCGAAGGCCTTCTGGACTATGAAATCCTGGACAAAGAGATTGTAATCGCTAAAAAGGGAATGACCGCCGGGGCGGCCTCCGATGAAATACAGACCGCAATCACCCTCTCCCCCAAAGCGGTGTTCATCGCCATCGGCATGAACGATCTGGAATATTACCGCGGAGACGGCGGCCGCTATAAAAAAGCCTACGAGGCGCGGATTCAGGAACTGCGGGACGCGCTTCCCGATGTACCGATTTACATCAACTGCATACTTCCCATCCAGCAGAAGGCCATCGACAAAAAACCGGTTTACGGCAATGTGGACGCTTTTAATCAGGAGCTTCAGGATATGTGCAATGAACTGGGGCTGACTTATATCGACAACGCCGGACTTTTGGACGGCCTGGAAAATATTTATCAAAAAGACGGCATACATGTCAAGAAGCCATATTATCATCTGTGGCTGGAGCATATGGCGGAAACTGCAGGTCTGGAGAGGAGCGGGGATGGACCGACTGATTAGAATGCTGAAACTGCTGCTCCTTGTGCTGCTGGCAGTGATGATCATGGGATTTATAAAAAGAGCGCGCGTACAGGTTAATTTTGATGACCTGGCAGATGCCGTATGCGCCGGCATCGATACAGATACCCTGAAGCAGGCGGACAGCCGCGCTTTAAAAAGGCTCTACGGCATAAATTCCGAGGACCTGGCAGGTTTTGTGCTCTATACTTCCATCGAAAGCATGGATGTGGACGAATTGCTGCTGCTTGAGGTGAAATCCCCTCAGCTCGCCGATGCGGCGGAGCAGAGCATATCCAAACGCATAGACAGCCAGCTGGCTAACTTTGAAGGCTATGGCGCGGAACAGACGAAGCTGATCCGCGATCACATATTGACCGTCCGGGGAAATTATCTGCTGTTTGTGATTTCTCCGGAAGCGGAGACTTACAGCAGGGCGTTTATAAAAGGACTGAAGACACCCTGACCTGATCTGACTTGGAGGATACTTATGGTTTTCAGCAGTATTTTATTCATCTTTACCTTTCTTCCGGCTGTGCTGCTTTTATATTATCTGGCGCCGGCCCGTTTCAAAAACATCGTTCTGCTGATTTTCAGCCTGTTCTTTTACGCATGGGGCGAGCCGGTCTATGTTCTGCTTATGATATACAGCATTGTATTTAATTATGTGATGGGAATTGATATACACAGAAAATCAGACAAGCCCGCAAAAGCACGCTTCAGCCTGCTTACGGCTGTAGTGGTCAATTTATTTTTGCTGGGCTTTTTTAAATACTACGGGTTTCTTGCGGATAACCTGAATCTGGTTTTACCCGTGAATCTGCCGAAGCTTTCTCTGGCGCTGCCTATCGGACTCTCCTTCTACACCTTTCAGACACTTTCTTATCTGGTGGATGTCTACCGTAAGAAAGTGCCGGTTCAGAAAAACATTCTGTCTTTTGGGCTCTATGTATCCATGTTCCCGCAGCTTGTGGCCGGCCCGATCGTGCAGTACAGCGATGTGGCCCAGCAGCTGAAAAACAGGACTCACTCTCTCGCCAAATTCGGACAGGGGGCGCAGTATTTCATCTGGGGACTGACCAAAAAGGTGCTGCTTGCCAACAACTTAGGCAGTGTGTTTCAGACCGTTCAGGCGCTGCCGCAGATGTCCACGCTGTCGGCCTGGGTGGGTGTGCTCTGCTATACTTTCCAGATCTACTTTGATTTCAGCGGATATTCGGATATGGCCATCGGCCTGGGCAAAATGTTCGGGTTCGATTTTAAGCCCAACTTTGACCATCCCTACTGTGCGGGCAGCGTCACTGATTTCTGGCGCAGATGGCATATTTCTTTAGGGGCCTGGTTCCGCGAATATATTTACATTCCGCTGGGAGGCAATCGGGGCGGGGCGGCCAGGCATATCCGCAATATCCTGATCGTCTGGATGCTGACCGGTCTCTGGCACGGCGCCAGCTGGAATTTCGTACTGTGGGGCCTGTATTATGGCATTTTCCTGGTCATTGAAAAATACGTGCTGAAAAGTGTGCTGGAGAAACTGCCGCACCTGCTGCGTGTTCTCTATACCATGCTGATCGTCATGATCGGCTGGGTATTTTTCTTTTGCAGCGATCTGGGAAGCGCGGCCACTTACCTGGGCACGCTGTTTCATATGAACGGCGGCCCACTGTTCGACAACGTCGGCATATACTATCTTTATACCGGCCTGATCCTGCTCGCCGCTGCCGCGCTGGCATGCACACCGTTTTTTTATAACATCTGGATGAGAGCCGCGAACACGGTAAAGAAACGGCAGATCTTTCTGTATTCCGCCCTGCATACCGTTTTATTCTTTTTATCGGTGGCTTATCTGATTAACGATACCTACAATCCGTTCCTCTATTTCCGCTTTTAGGAACGCGACAGGAGCAATAGAATGACGAAAAAATCCAAGAAAAATATGTTGAAAAGCTGCGCTTTGCTGGGTATCCTTTTTCTGGCATCCCTGGGACTGCTGCTGGCATTCAATGCCCTGCACAAAGACCGGGCCTTTTCAGAAACCGAAAACCGTATGCTGGAGCAAAGGCCTGTGCCGACCGCCGAATCGGTTTTAAGCGGACGGTTTATGACTAAATTTGAAAAATATCAGACGGACCAGTTTGCATTCAGGGATCTCTGGGTGAAAGTTAAGACCACTGCCGATCTAATCCTGGGCAAGCGGGAGTCCAACGGCGTCTATCTGGGGAAAGACGGATATCTGCTGGAGGCCTGCGCCTATCCGGATTCCAGACATTATCCGCAGAACGTAAAGGCCATCCAATCCTTTGCAAGGGTCCATCCGAGCCTGAACATATCCATGATTGTGGTGCCGGATGCCGCTGCCGTCCTCACCGATAAGCTGCCGTCTTTCGCACCGGTTCCGGATCAAAAGGAAATGCTTGATAAGCTGTATGCCTCACTGGAAACGGATCTGACCATGATCGACGTCTATCCGGCCCTCTATTCTCATCGGGAGGAAGAGCTTTATTACCGCACCGACCATCACTGGACTACGCTGGGCGCTTTTTATGCCTTCAGCGCCGCCGCAGGAACCCTTGGCATCAGCCCGGAGGATAATAAGAATCAATTTTATCCGGTTACAGAAGATTTTAAAGGCACTCTGGCAAGCAGGAGCGGCTATTACGGTCAGAAGGATACCATCTCCGTCTATCTGCCCCAGGAGGCGGAAAAACTGGTGGTACATTATGTGGAGGAGCAGAAGAAATCTGCTTCCCTCTATGTCAGCAGCAAACTGGACGAAAAGGATAAATATGCCGTCTTTCTGGGAGGCAATTATCCTCTCGTGGATATACGCACAGAATCCGCAAATGAAAGACGGCTGCTCCTGATTAAAGATTCCTACGCCAACTGCTTCGTACCTTTTCTGACTCCCTATTACCGTGAAATCGTTATGGTGGACCCACGTTATTATTATGGAGACATAGAGGAGCTGATCGGCGAAAAACAGATCAGCGATGTGCTTTTTCTGTATAATGCCAACACTTTCTTTGAGGATAATTCCCTCCATGATGTGCTGAACCGGTTTCAATAATTGTTTGAAACTGGTTCTTTTTTTCACGTCAATTTACCACATCTTCATAACAAGAAAGTACATTTACAATGGCCGGCTTTGTGATAGAATCGCGATAGAAACGATATTCGCGGGGGATATGGCAATGGCCGATATTAGATTGTTAGGAAAGTATTTTCTGGGGAGGCTGCGCCGTATCTATTTCATGGCGCTGCCGGAAAGCAAGGCGGACCTGAAAAAAAGCCGCGTCTGTTACACAATCGGCGACTCCGCTGTACAGACAATCGGTAACCTGACTGCGGGCACGATTTTTGCATCTCTGATGACAAATATCGGCGTCTCCGATGCTAATATCGGCGTTATCATCTCCCTGGCCAGCCTTGCCGCAGTATCTCAGCTTCTGACCATGGGGCTTACAAATCGTCTCAAAAAGTATAAGCTTCTGGTATGCTTTACCGCATCCGCGCGAATACTGCTGTCCTTCATCTTTTTTATCCCTCTCCTGCCCATAACCGACGCGCAGAAAATGTGGCTGCTCATCGGCTGTTTTCTGACTGCCCAGGTCTGTGCACAGATCGGAGGGCCGGCGGCTTCTGACTGGATCGCCAGTCTGGTGCCGGCCAAACTGCGCGGACGTTATCTGTCAATCAAGGATTCTTCCGTGGTTCTCTCGGTATCCGTAGCCCTGTTGATTGCCGGCGGAATCCTGGACTTCTTTAAAAGCAGAAATATCATCATTGCCTTTATCATCATCGGCATCATCATATTTTTGCTGGTTGTGATCAGCACCACCGCCTTCAGCTGCATGAAGGAGCCCCGGCTGGCGGATACGGACGCCTTGGGACGGGAGATGCATGGACATCTGGCTAAGAAAAACAATGCGGAACAAAATTCCGGCAGGCATATAAGCCTGCCGGCCGAATTGAAGGCAGCGCTGCTCTCACCGAAATTCAGGGCTGTATTCTTCCTGAATATTATGTGGATGAACTGCGCCTATATCAGCGCCCAGTTTAACGCCAGTTATCAGATCAAGGAACTGAACCTGTCCTATACGTTCCTCATGGTGATCGGCTTTATAAGCAATCTGCTGCGTATCTACATCACGCCAAAGATCGGCAGATACGGGGACTATTACGGCATGGCACGCGTGTTAAAATACTTTATACTGACGCTCGGCATACAGTATCTTCTCCTTGCTTTCACGGTTCCCGGCAATGCTTATATCATGACGGTCATACTAAGCCCGGTGGGCGCCGTAGCCTATTCGTTTATCGGAATCGGCCTCTTCGGCATACAGCTTGATCTCATTAACCGTGAACGCCGCATGATACAGCTCACGCTGGTCTCCTCTCTGGGCGGCCTGTACGGCTTTGCGGTATGTGCGCTGGGCGGCAGGCTGCTGGATTATTTCCAGAATAACCCGCTGGTGCTGTTCGGCCACAGCCTTTACGCACAGCAGGTATTAAATGTGCTCGGCTTTACAATGACCGCTCTGACCTTTTTGTATATCAAGCTGGTGGTACAGAAAATAGATGCGGAGGATAATACAGCCGATGGTGAATTATAAATAAACCGAATGATCGAAAAAAAAATGCTGCAAAGCCATTCACCGGCTTTGCAGCATCCTTTTTGCTTTAACGTGTGCGACAAGATTCGAACTCGCGACCTTCTGATCCGTAGTCAGACGCTCTATCCAGCTGAGCTACGCACACATATATATAATAAATAATTCGGAGTACGAAACAACGGATGTTCACCGTCCGTATTTCATACAATGCCGGCGACCGGAATCGAACCGGTACGGGAGATTAGTCCCGCAGGATTTTAAGTCCTGTGCGTCTGCCAGTTCCGCCACGCCGGCAATTTTGCACTGTGTGCAATGGGGCCTATAGGGCTCGAACCTATGACCCTCTGCTTGTAAGGCAGATGCTCTCCCAGCTGAGCTAAGACCCCAACAAAACGACCCAGAACGGACTCGAACCGTCGACCTCCGCCGTGACAGGGCGGCGCTCTAACCAACTGAGCCACTGGGCCATATGCTGTTATGTAATCTTTACCTTTAGTAAGGTTAGTGGACCTTCGGGGACTCGAACCCAGGACCGACCGGTTATGAGCCGGTTGCTCTAACCAACTGAGCTAAAGGTCCATATTACATAGTGACTCCAGGGGGAATCGAACCCCCGTTACCGCCGTGAAAGGGCGATGTCTTAACCGCTTGACCATGGAGCCATATTTCGGAGCCGGGCTCCTGTCAATCTACGGCCGCTGTCTTAAGCGACCGTAGAATATATTAGCATAATTCCAGCTCTTTTGCAAGCCCTTTTTTTACTTTTTTTATTCAAACTTTTTGTTACTGAAGTGAAAAGTTTATTTCCACTTTGAAGGGGGCAAAGTGGATTTTAATCTTACACCTATTTCCACTTCCCTCAATGTGGCATTTAGTATTACACTTTAGATACCTGGCAGCCATTGGAAAGGCAGGTATCTTTATGCGTGAATCCAATTCTTTTTCCCATTTGACATTAGAGGAAAGACGTATCATTCTTGCCGGCATTACCAATGGTTCTTCCAAGACCGCCATCGCTGAGACCATAGGGAAAGATAAATCCACCGTCGGCAAGGAAATCCGCCTCCACCGCTCACTGACACATAAATGCAAAATGCCGCTGGAATGCTGCAATTACCGCAAATGTGTATACGGCAGGCAATGTACTTTGGACTGCCCTGAGTATGTCCCTTTCAAGTGCTCCAGGAGGGACCGGACCCCCGGCGCATGTAACGGCTGCTCCAAATGGTCCAAATGCCGTTTTGACAAGTATCAGTATTGGCCTGAAGATGCACACCACGAATACAGGCTGACACTTACCGATGCCCGGGAAGGGGTCAACCTCACTGTTTCGGAGGCAAAGGCAATGGCCGGGGTCATCTCCCCTTTGTTAAAGCAGGGGCTGTCCCCTTTCCAGATACTGGCCGCCCATCCGGAACTGCATGTCTCTGAAAAGACGCTCTACAATTACATTGAGAGTGGTGTCTTTCGTGAGATAGCCGGCATCACAGCCCTGGACCTGCGCAGGCAGGTCTCCAGGAAGATCCCTAAAAAGAAATCACAGAAATACAAAAAGCGTGCTGACCGTAAATACCTTCAGGGACGCACTTATAAGGATTACAGACAATACCGCGAAGAGAACCCCGACGTTTTTGTCACCCAGATGGATACCGTCTATAATGATGAAGCGAAGGGGCCGTTCATACAGACCTTTAAGTTCGTGGAGGCCGGGGTGCTCTTTGCTGTCCTCCATGCTTCCAAAACCGCTGATTCCATGAAAAACGGCGTTGACCTGCTGGAATCCGTTCTTGGCACGGGGCTGTTCAGGAAATATGTACACATTCTTTTGACAGACAGGGGCTCCGAGTTCACCGCAGCCGATGCCATGGAGATGAGCCCTGATGGCACCAGACGCACACGTGTCTTTTATTGTGACCCCATGCAGTCCGGGCAGAAAGGCACCCTCGAAAACAAGCACATCGAGCTCAGATATATCCTGCCCAAAGGGACTGATTTACGGTTTCTGGGGCTTGTTGACCAGGATGCGCTTAACCTTGTCCTCAGCCATGTTAATTCCGCCCCTGTGGAAAAACTGGGCGGCAAGAGCCCGCTTGAGCTTGCTGACTTCTTGTACCATGATTTATACGAAAAGCTTGAGACTTTCGGAATCCATAAGATAGAGAAAGATAAGGTCGTGTTAAGACCTTACCTTCTCAAAAAATAAACAATACAGATGGCTGTCAGGACGAATTACATAATTCCATTTCCAAGTGGAATTTAGTCTTGCACCGCACAAATGTTCGACTAAAGTCCGCTCTTTTTGTATGCCCTAAAATACGCATAAATCCTGGTGGCTGCTTCATCTGATGAATAAAGTGTAACATTTATTTCTACTTATTGGAATAGAAAAATGACATTTACCCCTATTTTGTAAGAGTAAATGCCACTTATTTTTCAACCGTTTTCAAAGTGGAAATAAACTTTTCACTTCAGC
>NZ_QUEE01000006.1 GCF_003477885.1 Lachnotalea sp. AF33-28 | reverse complement strand
GAATAAGTTCATAAGCGATATTTCTTGCTTACAAACTTATTATACGAGGAGGTTCTATATGCTGAAAGAACAGGATATGCAGTGGGTAAATGAAACTGCGGACAAAATCATTCAGAAAATGGACTGGGTCAGTGATAAATCCAAACATAAGATCCCGTACACCACCGTTGACGGTGTGCATGATGACCGTTCCGATCAAAGCTGGGATATCCGCCACGATGACGGCATCGCCTGGTGGACCAACGGCTTCTGGGGCGGCATCATGTGGCAGCTCTATCATGAAACCGGCAATCAAAAATACGCGGACATCGCCCGGCATTCCGAGGAGCTTCTGGATACCTGCTTTGAACAGTTTTACGGCCTGCATCACGATTTGGGATTTATGTGGCTCCCGACCGCGGTGGCAGACTACCGTGAAACCGGCAGTGCAGATGGGCGGCGGCGCGGGCTTCATGCAGCGAATCTGCTGGCAGGACGATTCAACCCTGTGGGCCGTTTTATCCGCGCATGGAATGAACATGACAATGAGGACACCACCGGATGGGCGATCATCGACTGCATGATGAATCTGAATCTGCTTTACTGGGCCAGCGAAGAAACAAAGGATCCCCGTTTCCGCCAGATCGCGATGATGCACGCGGATACAGCGATGGCCAGCTTCATCCGCCCGGACGGTTCCACCAACCATATTGTGGAATTTGATCCTGAGACCGGCGAAAAAGTATGTACCTACGGCGGACAGGGATATGAAAACGGATCTTCCTGGACACGCGGACAGGCCTGGGCGCTGTACGGTTTTGTCTTAAGCTACATACATACCGGCAAACAGGAGTATCTGGATACGGCAAAACGCGTAGCCCACTATTTCCTGGCCAACATTCCGGACAGCGGACTGATCCCGGTGGATTTCCGGCAGCCGGCAGAGCCTTACTGGGAAGATTCCACCGCAGCGGCCATCGCCTCCTGCGGGCTGATCGAAATTGCCGGCTGCTGTAAGGAATATGAAAAGGGGCTTTATCAAAATGCTGCATTAAAGATGCTGAAAGCCCTGGAACAGGAACGCAGCCTCTGGGGAACGGAATGTGACTGCATCATACAAAACTGCACCGCCGCCTACCACGACCGGCATCATGAATTTAATATCATATACGGCGACTACTTTTTCATCGAAGCAGTCTTTAAATTAAAAGGCAGCGGCCTGTTTCTGTGGTAAAATAACGCAGCTGTACAGCCTTCTTTTCCGGTATATTCTGCGGCGGCCTGCAAATACTATCCGGGAACCCTGCGAATCTGCAAAGGCAGGAAATGAAGGAGGTATGAACCATGACCAATTTAAGATGTGATGTCACCAGCTGCATGCACAATGCAGACAAATGCTGCTGTAAGAACTCAATCCTGGTAGACGGATATGAAGCCTGTGACTGTGAGGATACAGCCTGCGCAAGCTTTGATAAAAAGAACGAAGCGCAGTTCACCAACAGCTACGAGACACCCAACACCGGCCTCACTGTGGAATGCGAAGCCTTTAACTGCGTATATAATGAAGACCGCATGTGCCGCGCACAGCGCATCGACATTATCGGCGGTCAGACATCCAAAGTGGACGGAACCGCATGCGCAACCTTTAAGATGAGGTAACAAAAAACATGCGGTTTCTGCCGCAGAGGTGAAAAAGCCTTCGGAGGTCACGCTCCGAAGGCTTTTTTCTGTTTACAGACTATTGGTTGGATACATTGATCTTTCTGATCTCTTTTGTGCGGATCTCTTTGCAGATATCATCGATAAACGATTCCAGATTCTTCTCCCCTTCATCCCCGTTAAACCTGCTTCTGACGGAAACTTTGTTCTCTTCCTCTTCCTTCTGTCCAACCACCAGCATATAAGGCACCTTATCCAGGCGGGCCTCGCGGATCTTATAACCGATCTTTTCTGAGCGTTCATCCACCGTGCTCAAAATATTGTTGGCCTTCAGCTCTGCATCCACCTTTTTCGCATACGCATGGTATTTTTCGGATATCGGCAGCACCCTGACCTGCTCCGGGCACAGCCAGGTGGGGAACAGGCCTTCATATTTTTCAATCAGGGTTGCCAGTGTGCGCTCATAGCAGCCCATGCTGGTCCTGTGAATGATAAAGGGACGCTTTTTCTCCCCGTCTTTATCCACATAATACATATCGAAACGCTCTGCCAGCGCAAAGTCCAGCTGAATCGTGATGATGGTGTCTTCTTTCCCATATACATTTTTGATCTGAATGTCGAGCTTGGGGCCATAGAAGGCAGCCTCGCCCTCCTCTTCCGTAAACTCCACCCCAAGATGTATCAGTATCTCACGCATGCGGTCCTGAGTCTTTTCCCACTGCGCCGCATCTCCCAGGTATTTGTCCTTGTTGTTCGGATCCCATTTGGAAAAGCGGTAGGTGACATCCTCCTCTATTCCAAGCGTCTTCAGACAGTATCTGGCCAGATCGAGGCATCCTGCAAATTCCTCTTCCACCTGCTCCGGAGTGACAATCAGATGTCCCTCTGAAATCGTAAACTGGCGCACGCGGGTCAGCCCATGCATTTCTCCGGAATCCTCATTGCGAAACAGTGTGGAAGTCTCCCCATACCTGCAGGGCAGATCTCTGTAAGACTTTTGGCTGGCTTTATACACATAATACTGGAACGGGCAGGTCATGGGGCGCAGCGCAAACACCTCGGACTCCGGATCGGACTCATCGCCCAGCACAAACATGCCTTCCTTATAATGGTTCCAATGATCGGAAATCTCATACAGATCCTTTTTGGCCATCAGCGGAGTTTTCGTCCTCATGTAGCCGCGGCGCTCTTCCTCATCCTCAATCCACCTCTGGAGAGTTTGGATGATTTTAGCCCCCTTTGGCATCAGAAGGGGAAGCCCCTGTCCAATCACGTCCACCGTAGTAAACAGTTCCATATCCCTGCCAAGCTTGTTGTGGTCACGCTTCTTGATATTTTCAAGATACTCCAGATACTCGTTCAGCTCCTCTTTTTTGGTAAAGGCGGTTCCGTAAATCCTGGTCAGCATCTTATTCTTCTCGCTGCCTCTCCAATAAGCGCCGGAAGACGAGATCAGTTTAAAAGCCTTGATCGGCCTGGTGCTCATCAGATGAGGGCCTGCACACAGATCCACAAACTCGCCCTGGCGGTAGAAGGAAATTACCGCATCCTCCGGCAGGTCCCGGATCAGCTCCACCTTATAGGGCTCCTGTCTGTCCTCCATAAATTTGACCGCTTCCTCCCGGGGCAGAGTAAACTTCTCCAGACGGGCGCCTTCTTTGATGATTTTCTTCATTTCCGCTTCGATTTTATCCAGATCCTCTCTGGTAAGCGGAGGCATGTCGAAATCATAATAAAAACCCGTATCAATGGAGGGGCCTATTGCCAGCTTTGCTTCCGGATACAGCCTTTTCACAGCCTCTGCCAGCACATGGCTCACCGTATGCCTGTATGCAGCTTTCCCTTTCTCATCCTGAAAAGTCAGAATGTTCAGCGCACAGTCGTCCTCCACCACGGTGCGCAGATCGGCCACGGCTCCGTCGATCTCACCGGCGCAGGCTGCTCTGGCGAGCCCTTCGCTGATATCCAGCGCAATATCGTATACAGATTTCGCCTCACCGTATTCCTTTACAGATCCATCCTTTAATGTAACTTTCATATCTAACATCCTTTCTGATTTAGTTAGCAGCAACTAAAAATCGCCCCTTTCTACATCTGCACCGATGTAAAAAGGGACGAATTTACTGCAAATCCGCGGTTCCACCCTAATTGATTCTTCCACTCATTTCAGCTGTAACGGAGCTGCCGGGCCCGATTAAGGGCCACTCGGAGATGGTTTTCGGTCAGGCGCCGGCAAGGAACTTCCAGCCTTAGGTTCCTCTCTCTGTGCCGCCAGACACTGTCCTACTCGTTCTCTTCATCGTATTGACTTAATTACAGGCGCCGGCTTGCGTTTTCCGGCCTCTGGTCTATTATTATATCACTTATACCTCTCTTGTCAAGGATTTGGCCGCGTCTTACGCGCCTGCCGGCGTGTCCGGGCCTTTATTCCAAAAAGGGCTGCCGCTCCCAGGAGCAGCAGTATCAAAGCTCCCCCTGCAAATACAACCCATCTGCGCATATCGGGCCTTCCTATATAAATCACTGCCTCCATACAGCCTTTATTGCCGGCGTAATCGCAGGCTCCGGCTGAAAGACGGCAGACTCCGCTCTCCCGGATTTCCAGCCGGATCACACCGTCTTCACCGATCTGATATGCCGGAGGGTCCAGAACTGCACCGTTTACCGAAACATAGTCCCATATGTCCGCCGTTTTATCTTTATAGATGCGCACAGACGCTCCGTCCGGATAACGTCCCCCATCCTCCACGCCGTCTATTTGTACCACCGGGGCAGACGTATCGATAATGAATTCCAGGGGGGCCATGGAATCTGTATTGCCGGCCGTGTCACACACTTCAAGCATAACTCTGTATTTGCCGTCCCGATGAAAGTCCTGCTCCGGCCACAGGACATTTCCTTCATAGCGGTACGGCGCGCTTTGACCGTTGACCAGAAAAGACAAAACCGTGATCTCATCCAGATTCGTCATACGGATTTTCGGCTGAAACCTGTGATTTAAATATGTGCCCTGGGGGTTCTGTTCCAGAAAGAAACTGGTGCCGGATTGGTTTACTGTAAAAAGCAGACTCTTCTCGGTCCGGTTCCCGGCAAGATCACAGGCCGTATATTCCAGGAGGTAACGGTCATCCTGATCGAATGTCCCAAAGGTGCAGATTTCTCTTCCCTCTACCTGACGCCACTCCCCTGCCCTTAAAGCGGTGCCGTTTACCAGTCCTTTTATGACAGCCCTGCGCGCATACCGATCCGGATGATCTTCTTCCACTTCCAACGATACCTCAACAGGCGAACTGCTCGACATCCATTCCGAAACTCCGCTTACCTTTATCGTCGGTGCGGTTGTATCCACTGCGAATACCTGCTCTAAAGGGATCATTGCATTGCCCGCCAGATCTGTTCCGGAAATCCGCACATCATACTCCCCGTCCTGCGTAAGAAGCACCTCCTTTTTCCAGGTCATACCCTCCTGTATCCAGCCGTTTTCACCCGGCCGGGTGCCTTTCACAATGCCTATCTCAAACAGGACATCTCCCTGTGAAAAATTTTGATCCGTCACCCAGACAGTCAGTCTGCCTTGCCTTGCATAGTAAGATCCGTTTCGCGCTTCACCTCCGTCATAGTAGAAACCGGCCTTGGGAGGGACCGTATCGATCCGTACTTCTAACCTTATATCCTCCGACGGATGACTCCGGTTGCCCGCCTCATCCGCCGTCCATACCGTCAGGCCGAATTCCCCATCTCCCGGAAGCTCTATCCGGTTTTGTTCCGGCTCCCATACCCGCCCGCCGTCCTCCTGCTTTGTATTGAGCTCCCATATCCTGCAGAAAACCTTCGCAGGACAGGCCCTGGCGGGCCTTTGAGCGGGCTTAATTGTTATATCGGGAATCTTTGTATACCATCCGCGTTCCCCGGGAGGGGCAAGATCCAGGGAAACATTTACCGGAAGTGTTTTCTGCACTTTAACAGCCAGCCCTTCGGAGGGTTCTCCCGGTATTCCCAGATTGCTGACTCCGCGAAAGTAATAGATCAGATTGGTGTCCGTTCCGATAGCCAAATCCGCTTTGCCTGCCTGGGCCGTGAGCAGCATCTCCGTCTGTTCTTCCCGTACACTCTGCTCTTTAGTCATGGGATGCCATTCCTCCAGGCCTGTGAGTTCTCCCTCTGCCACCGTGTATTCATATCCGCTTATACCGGCCAGTGATGCGCTGTCCTGAACGGACACCAGGACATCTTCCTTTGTCCAGGTTCCAGGCACATACCCGTTGGTATCCGCCTTAGGCGGACCGGGGACTCTGCCGTCAATAATCAGATAACCGCTCTGTTCCTCTATATAATACCCCGCTCTGTCCAATGCCCGCACTTCAGCGCGTCCCATCTGTCCCTCCTCTATCAACAGCGTCCCGGTATAGCTCCCGTCCGGCGTTCTCTGTGCAGCGATCTTTTTTTCCCAGTGAACCGGCCCGTGCAGGTCACGGCCGTCAAATTTACAAAAGAATTCCGCTATGCCCGCGGTCCTGTCATATGCGGACAGCTCAAGTGTTATGCTGTCACCGTATAATGCGTACAGCTGCAGATCTGCGTCAGGATACATTGTCCTCATATCGCAGTCAGGCTGCGGACTGACAATCTCAAGTCTCTCCGGCGCCTCAGTATCAATTATGAACTCACAGTCCTCCGGCAAAAAGGAAGAGGTATCCACAGGATTTCCCGCCTTATCCGTCCCGGTCAGCTCCAGACTGTACTTCGCATCCAAAGTAAACGCAATCACCTGTTCATATCCTGCCTCCGATTCTTTCCACTCCCCTCTCCGCATGGTATCCGGCAGCTCAACCGCGCCTCCGCTGCCATCTTCCGCCCATAGCCGCACCTCCGCCAGCGCAGGATCGAAATTTTCTTCTTTGATCGTAATATGAGCTGTCCGTACCGCATCCGTACCGGCCGCCTTAAGCTCTGCCGGTGACGCGGTGTAGATGCCGTCCGAGGACCGGCCGACGTTTTCGTAACGGATCTTTGCTACAGGAGCTTTCCGGTCAATATACACGGTCTGTTCAATTCTGGCGGAAACGCCCCCGCCCTCATTTTGCAAATAAAAGCCAAGCAGCACAGTCCCCTCTTTTGGCAGCTCAATCTTCACCCCGCTGCTTCCGTCTACCCAGCGTTCTTCCTCCCAGCTCTCATCCGGACGGTCCTTCGCAGAAAATGACAGCGCGATCCGCGCTCCCGGCTCTTTTGCCGTTATAAACGCCTGTCCTTCGTTTGTCCAGATCTGTCCCTGCCATAAGCCCGTATGGCTGATTTCATAAGCAATATCGGCTTCGTATACCGTAAAGCACGGTATATCCTCCTGCTGTCCGTCCGGATATATATAAAAATAATGTTCCGGCGCTCTGCCTCCCGAATAGCTTATGGGGTAGACGCCTGGGAGCATCCATTTGCTTTCCGCCTCGGCCTGTGCCTTTGGAAACTCCAGTGTCTTCAGAAATTCCTCATTACCGGCATCCCAATCCGCAAACCCTTTTGCACTAACGGCAATCTCCGGCGTAACCGTCCCATATTCTTTTGACAGCGGCCCTCCCGCCGCAATCAAAAGCGGACGCTTTTCCACGGTAAGTTCGATCACCCTATCCGTCACTTCACCGGCCAAGTCTCCCGAAAGCTGTTTTCTTCTTAAAAAAGTTATGCCGGTTCCTGTCGCCCAGGCTTTCCAGCAGCCCTCTTCCAGACACACGATTGCAATTTCACTGTCATCGCTGGTCCATATATATTCCCCTGGCTGCTCTCCGCCTGTCTGATCCATTGTCTGTGCCGCTTCAGGCGCCTCCTCCAGCAGAAGGAAATCCCCATAACGGGCTGTCATTGTCTCTGTAAGGCCGGCCGTATTCTCTTTGACAGGCGTGCTTTCCGCTCTGCTCACAAGGCCCATACAGACTGCGATTATCAAAAATACCGTTTTACACCAACTGATTCTGTCCGTCATGTCCGTTCCCTCCCCAATGGTATGAACTCCGTCGCAGCGGTGATCAGCACTGCCTGTCCCAATATAAATTCCTGTATATCCTTCCGTAATTCAGGCCATGCCGCCCCGTGATCTGTTTTGCAGACTGACCGCTTAAGACGCAACCGCTCTCCAACCGAACTCACCAGGGCCGGTATCCTGCAATGAAAGAACAGACAGACTGCCGCTGCCAACAGGACGGCTCCCACAGCCATTCCGCCCCAATACATCCATAGATACAGCATTTTTTCCCTCCCTTTATCCTTGTCATCAACCGCAGGTTGACGATCTGCGCACACTTTTGTATCACCTGTATCAGGTTCCGTCTGTATACGCCTCGAGCTTTTCACGCAGCACTTTCAGATTTCTGCTCTGTCCGCTGCCCGGCAGCGCCTCCGCCCTCTCACAGCAGTCTCTGGCAGTGGCGGCATCCGCCATAGCAGTCAGGGCAATGGTTCCCATTTCAGTGTACCCCTCAATACAGTCCGGAAACTCCCGGATGATCTGGCGGTATCTGCTGCATGCTTCCTGATAATCTTTCATCTCACCGCAGCAAAAGGCCGCCGCAAGCATCACTTTTTTACGCATTCCCAATGTTTCTGTCCGGTCTGCCAGGCTGTCATAAATGTGCAGTGCCTCTTTCAAAAGTTTCTGCCTGACTTCTCCCGGATCACTGTAAATTGCAGACAGACGGCAGGTCTCCCCCATCTTCAAACGGATTTCCTGCATCCATATTCTCGCGTCCCGCTCTTCAATCCTGTATTTCAGCGCGCTCTCCGCCTTCTCCAAGCTTCGCATCGCCCAGGCGAATGGGTCCTGCCCCTGCTCCAGAAGATAGCCGCGGTTAGCGAGACATACCTCCGCCAGAGACAGATAATTCTCCGCTTTTGTCCCATCATCCGCCATGCCGTCTATATAGTTTTCAAAGCCGGCCATTTCCTCAATAACCGCAGGCCAGTCAATCAGATTGGAGGGCATGCAGAGCGCCTGTGCGATTCCAAGGCAGTACTTTGCCTCCGGCACCTTACTCTGATCCGCTTTGGCGTAATACTGTGCCGCCCTTTCATAGTCCGGCTGCAGCTCATCACCGCCGGATATCCCGTGGAAATAAGCGTTAGCCGCCAGCATACAGAGCTTTCCGCTACTTCCCGCACCTTTCGGGTCACGGTTCAGGCAGGCGGTGAGCTTATCCATACCGTCCCCGATCTGCCCCATCCTTATATAATAGTAGAACATCCTCTGATAGGCTTCTTCCTCTAAGGGCAGCACCTCGATCGCACGGTCCAGCAATTCCACCGCCTCCTCTGAAAACTCGCCATCCGCTATGGAGGCAGATATACAGCTGGCTGCCTGACTGATCAGCTCACGGTAGGCAGAATGCTGTGTCCGCACCATACCCCGGCTGCCCGCCCACATTACGGCAAATGCGGCTGCGGCGCCTGCCGCCGCAAGCCCGAAAGATAGCAGGCCTTTTCTTTCCTTGTGACGGTACTCATCTTCCAATTCTTCAAAATGTGTAAGATCATATATCAGCTCTTCACAGCTCTGATAGCGTTTATCCGGATTCTGCATCGTACATTTCTGTATGATTTTCTCCAGACCTTTAGACAGTTCTGGGCGCAGCAAAGTAAGCGGGAAGCGTTCATAGGGCGGATCTGCCGGGTTATACCCGGACAGCAGATGATACATCGTCGTTCCTACGCCGTATATATCGGTCCGCGCATCGGTCTGCCCCTTTCCCCGAAACTGCTCCGGAGCAGCATAACCCAGGGTGCCCAAGGGCTGCGTATCCTCCGGTTTGCCGGGTTTATACCGTCTCGCAATTCCAAAATCCACCAGCTTCACTTTGCCGTCCATATTCACCATTAGATTCTCCGGTTTTACATCCCGGTAGATCACGGGCGGTTTCCGGCTGTGGAGATAGCAAAGCGCATCACAGACCTGCAGCATCCAGCCAATTACCTGCTCCTGGGAAAGCACTCTGTATTCGCCGATCAGCGTTTTCAGATTTTTGCCTTCCACGAAGTCCATGACGATATCCACCGTTTCTCTCTCATCATCTTCCAGGATATCCACAATTCTCGGCAGGGCCGGATGGTCCAGCTGCTTCAAAAGCTCCGCCTCTGTCAAAACGGATTTCAGTTCCAATGTCGGTGCAATAAGCTTCCCCTTAATCTCCTTCACCGCCCACTGCTTGTTAAGCCGGCGGTCTCTGGCCAGATAGACTTCGCTCATGCCGCCCCGGCCCACTAAAGCCAGAAGCTCATACTTACCGACCCACCTGGGCAGCGCCTCCGATGTTCCCATCGACTGATGTTCCACCCCATATCCCCCTTAAAACTGTCATCGGTTTCCTTTCTATGTGCTGCAAAGCTGTCTTACTGCCCTTCCGCTTCCGCGGTTCCGATCATGATGGCTGTAATATTATCCGGCTCACCCATGCGCACACATTCCTCCACTGCATCTTTGCATATCCCGGAAAAGTATGTTTCCGGCTGCCAGCTGCATTTTTCTTTCTTATCCTCAGTTCTTACAGAGCTTACGGCCACATGATTACGCACCTTTCCATCCTCCATATGATGCCAGAATCCGTCACTGCAGATCAGGAACATCCCCCCGGCCGATATGCTTCCACCATAAAATACCGGCCGGCACTTAGCGGATGCGCCTACGCACTGCAGCAGCACATTTCTTGCCGGATCCCTGTTCGCCTCTTCCTTTGTAAGCTGCCCAAGCATCATCTTGTGAACGGCTGCAGTCTGATCAACGGTCAATTGCGTCGGCATGGCTTCCATCGCATACACGCGGCAGTCGCCGACTTGCAGTATCCGATAGCTGTCCTTTGCCGCCATCATAGCCGTGACAGTGGTCCCGAGACGGCAGCCTGTGGTCTGTCCATAGGTGTAAATGGCACGGTTCAGCTCTCTGACAAGACCGCGCCATTCCGTCTCCAGCCAGTCCCAGTCCAGGCCGCGCCTGTAAAAGGTCTTAGCACCATGGGTAAACCATTCATGAAAGCCTAAGACAGCGGCAGCACTGGCCTTTTCTCCGTCAGCAAGGCCTCCCATGCCATCGCATAATACAATCTGTACCATATCACCGCCCGGATATTCAGCAAAACGAATGCTGAAACTGTCCTGATTAGGTCTTCCGCCCGCGCCGCTGCTGGTATAATACCCGCTCATAAATTTCATACCTCATTCTTCTCCTGTAAAAATTCAAATATTTCGCCAGCCAGAGACAGCTGATCCCCATTTGCCAGAGCCGTATCCTCTTGCGGTATCAGCTGCCGGCCATTTAATAAAGTTCCGTTTGTGGAATGTAAATCAGACAGCCAGCATTTCCCCTGGCTGCAGGTTATACGGGCATGCCTTCTGCTCACTCCACGGCTGCCGCCGATTACATAATCCGCGGTCCTTAAATCCGTCCCCAGATAAAAAGGCACATGATCCACCAAAATCCGTTCCCCGGTGAGAATTCGGATCAGGCTGATATGTTCTGCCAAATGCTCCTCTGCATTCTCTTCATTCCCACACATATTTTCAAGAAGGGTGGTCTTGTCCGCTTCAAGCAGAACGGTGGGGCAGTCCGTCTGCGGAGGACCGTTTGGCTGCCGGCTTTCCTCTGTCCTTCCGCAGCCGCCGGTCTGCACGGACGTTTTTCCGTTTTTTTGTTCCTGCAGATAATCCTTAAGATCCACTATGGAAAACACTTCATGTTCGTTTAGGTATCTAAGATAATCCTTTACATATTCCGTGCTCTCATAGGGGCTGAAGCTGCCGTTTAAAGCCAGGCTGAAAAATAACTGTTTCAGCGTTTCCGGCTGCTCATAATGCACAAAGGGCAGATAGATCACTCTCACCAACGCAGTTTTCGGATTTACAAAAATCCGGTCCGGACGTAAAACGATATTGCGGTAATCCAGGTTCTGATCCCGGCAGCTGCCCACGGTTTCCAGTATATGTCCGGCTATTCTCAAAAAAGTGCTGCGGCCCAGGACAGTATGTTCCAGATAATCCTTCAGGCTGACAAAATCCATCGTATAATAGACCAGGGAACCTGACTGCCTGCTGCGCCTTAAGGGGAGAAATCCGTTTATAATCCTGTCTGCGAGATAATCCCGCTCGCTTTCACATATCCGTTCCTTTCTCCCTGGTTTCACTGTAAGAACGCGCATCTCACCATGCCCTGAAAATCTGAATTTTGCCATAGTTCCCTCCGTACCGGCCAAAAGTTCATCTGTTTACAGTACCTTTTTCATCAAAGCTTCTGCTTCCCGATAGCTCATCGCCGTTCGCTCCAGAAACGCAGCATAAGCTTCCACCACTCTTTCGTAGTCATCAAATCTCTGTGAAAACTGCCGGAATCGGCTCTGCAGGGCATCTCCCGCCTCGCTCTGCCACGAACCGGCCAGCGCCTCTACCCTGTGCTTCATCTCCGCCAGCTGATCACAGAGCATGCCGTTCAGGCTGCGGATCGATCCGGCCGTTCTTTCCACCTCGTCTACCGATATAAGTATCTTTCCATCCTCTGTCATGAGTGATGCTCCCTTCTCCGGACTGTGCCAGAAATCTGTCAGTGAACAAGACGCCTTACCTGCGCCGCAATATCTTCCTGAGTTTTTCTGTAAACCGATGCGCTGCGAAACAAAAAATCCGCATAATCCCGCATGATCCCTTCCATCTGCTGAAAGTCATTCCGAAATCCTGTTATCTGCTGTGTAAATGCCACATTGTCCTTGCCCTGCCAAACCTGTTCCATCGTTTCCACTTCCGCGAAAAGCCGCTCATACAGACGCTTATACCCATCCGCTTCCTCGCCGATTTCCCTTCCCGTATGTTCCAGTACCGACGGCGTTACACTGATTGTTTTCATCCCTTACCTCCCATCTCATCAAACGATCATCAGCCTGCTTCCGTTTCTGAATACTTCATACGCCAATTTCCCACTTGGATATGGCATACCCGTATCGCGGTTCACAAGCAGGCTCCCCTCGCAGGATATATTTCCCGGATCGAGTCTCTCTACGAGTATCCCCAATTCTTTCTCCAATTCCTTCACCGTCCGGCCGGCAGGAATCCATACATCCCATTCCTGCCCGGCAGCCGGCACATATAATTCCACCAAAATCTCTTCTTCCCGCAACAACATTTTCTCCTGCAGCATCCCGTTCTCCTGCAATTTTCCCAGCTTAGCTGCTATACCAGGTATGGCAGTGGAGCACTTTTATATATGACGTTTTACCCTCACAAAGAAGATAGCCAAAGTCATCCGGGATTGGCCGGTACCACTCTGCCCTGCTTTCAGACGGCAGCAGCAGAAACTGTTCCATAAAGCCGCTGCCCAGCCAGATACCGCAGCCCTTCTTAACTCTGCTGCGATACCACTCCTCCATGCGCACGGATGTCAGTCCGTCAGTAAATCCAATCACGAAACTCCGATTTTTTCCCGCCGACAGGAGGCTTCGCCTCATTCTCTCCAGCTGCTCTTCCTTCCATTCAGCGCAGAATGCTTCCCAGTCCGGTATCAGGCATAGTCTGCGTATGACGCGTTCTTCCGCCACACATCCGCAGACAGTATCCAGCCTTTCATCCGCCCCGGCGCCACTTCCGGACATAAAAAGGGCTTCCACCTCCAGCCCATCCCATCCTGTGAGTGTCTGAACAAGTGCCTCGAAAAAATCTCTGATACACGCTGCATCTCTGCCGCATACGGGCATAATTCCGTATTTAAATGCATCCCATCCAACTGTTTTTATCGCTGCCTGGCTGACACCGGCAGGCAGAAGTCCTTGTCCTGGCATATTACCCCTCATATAAGCGGGATCCACCCGTTCCGGCATCACCTTTAAGGCAGGAGCACGCGCCCCTTCATTTTCCTTCTGGCATCTCCATACGGTTTCTTCTATCTCCCGGTCTATGCCGCGCATGCCAAAAACTGCCGTATGAAATTCCATCACCCGTTCTCTTCTTACAATACCGCGTCCCGCAAATCCGGCCGGATAAATACCGTCCGTGCTTCCGAACACTGTGGTATAATCACTTTCCTCGTTTTGCAGCAGCGAATATTTCTCCGGAAAGTACTGCGCAATTCCCCATTTTACCGTGCTTCCTGTTGCGGACATCACAAAATAAATGCCATAACGCGGGCCGCTGCGAAAAAGCCGCACCAGTTCTTCCTCTAATTCCGGAAAATTTTCCAAAAGCAGTTCACAGCTATGGATCAATGTCACTATTCTGCACCGTTCCTGTTTATCCTCCTCATTCTGCCTGTATACGAGCTCTTTTTTCAGCATTTCTATGAGCGCATGGGCTTTTTCCGTCTGTCCTGCTCCGATCAAACCGCCTACCTGAGGCGCGTCAAGCCAACAGCGCATTCCCACCGTCTCCAAATCCATCAGATAGAGATGGAGGCTTTTGCTGCCATACTGGTTTATCATAGAATAGATCAGGGTGTGAAGAAAAGTCTTTCTGCCGCTGCCGGGCCGGCCGTACAGCAGCACATTCCCCGAGTCTTCCAGGGGGACGAAAAAGGGCCGTTTACACTGGGACGCAGGGTCATCCAGCTCTCCCGCCAGAGGCGCAAGCTTTTGTGCAGTGTTCCTGCGCACTCCATACTTTTCTGCCAGCTCCTCCATCCATATCACGCCTGGCAGCGGAGGCTGCCAAAGGCAGATCGGTGTAATTTTCTCCTTAACGGCCAAATCCGCAAGATATTCAAGTACCGCATCCGCCTGTGTCGGACGGGTAGCCGGACCGGCGGTCTCACCGGCCGTATATGCAGCAACAGTGCGTCCGGACCGTTCTACCGCCCGGCAGTGCGATGCCCTTATCTGCCTGTTTAGTTCCCGGGAAGCACTGCACCGGCTCCATCCGGACTGCCCCATCTCACACAACTCCATCCCCACCTGCATATAGAATCTTCCCGCATGTTTCAGATAAGCCGCTTCGGACGTTTTGAGCACATCCATGCTATCGCTCTTCTCCTGCACTTTAAAACAGATTCGAAAGCGGCTGTTGCTCCAGATCTGATCATCCACAATGCCGGACGGCTTCTGTGTTGCTAAAATCAGATGGATTCCCAGGCTTCTGCCGATCCGGGCCGCACTGATCAGCTGTTCCATAAACTCCGGATGCTGCGTCTTTAATTCTGCGAACTCATCAGCGATAACAAACAGATGCGGGATCGGCTCCATGGCCAGCTGCTCCCGGACCATTTCCTGATACCTGTAAATATCCACCGAGCCTTCCCCGTTTCTTTGCCCCGCCTCCTTAAACAGCCGCTGCCTTCTGGTCAATTCGCTCTGCAATGATATCAGCGCCCGCTTCACGCTGGAGCCGTCCAGATTCGTCACAGTACCCGCCAGATGCGGCAGTCTCATCCCCTCCTTTTCAAAGCTCCCGGCCAGACCGCCTCCCTTATAATCAATCAATAGGACGGCTGCTTCATGCGGATGGAAATTGATTGCCAGCGATAGAATCAATGTATACAAAAATTCACTCTTTCCCGACCCTGTCATGCCGGCAATCAGGCCGTGGGGACCGTGGGCCTTTTCATGTAAATCCAGATACATAAGCTTTCCGCCCGCTCCGACCCCGATCGGTGTCTTAAGGGACAGGAAGGGACGGTTTCTGCTCCATCTCACATCCGAATTGAGATAGCTGGCCCTGTCTACAGAAAATAACTCAAAGATACTTTTTGCTTCCGGAAGCGCCTTACATGCCTGATCTGTCTCCAACTGCAGATTCGCCATGCAGACCGCCCATATTCCAGGCGTTTTACGGTCATCACCGTCATCCTCCTCATCCAGTCTGAAGATCTGCGGCCGCTTAGGACAATCTTTCAGATACAGACACCCCTGGCCGCCGTCGAGCTCCGCCGCCGCATCGCAGGACCGTGGCAGGTCCCCCCGGCTCTTCCCCAGCACAAGAACACTGACCCGCTCTTTTGCCAGCAGCGCACAGACGCTTTCTGCAGCGCCTGCAGGCAGCATCCCTGCCACAGCCAGCACATAATAAACAGGATGTTCCCGGCCGTCCTGATTGGCAATCGCTTCCGCGAGATCCGACAGCAATATCCGGTATTCACTGCCGGAAGCCAGATAGCGCCGCTCCCGCCCGCTGTCCCAGATGTGCGGCAGCAATCCGGCCCATTTCCACAGTTCTTCCTCCCCTTGCGGATACCACAGAGCAATTTTCAGCTCATCATACCCATGCAGCGTTGTGAGCTGAAGCACCAGCGTCTGAAGAAATGCCACGGATTTCTCACGCTGCGGGCATATAATGCCAAGCATGCGGTACGCCTTTAACGAACAGCAGACCGGCACTTCTTTCAGCGCCGGCGGTTCCTGAAAGAGCCTGTATACTTCCTCCGTCAGAACATCCCGTTCGACAGTGAACCTTTGTAAAGGCAGGTGAATTGTTCCCAAAAGCGGTATGCTGCCGGTCCCAAGCCGGAGGGTCAGAAACGCCTCGCCGGAAGGTTCCCGCTCCCACAGAGCCTCTGTATCCTCCATCGCTCTGCGCCGGCACTCCCTAGTATTCGGATAAAGTTCTCTAAGCCGCACTTCCTGCGCCTCGCAGTCCGCCGCAATCTCCCGCATCATCCGATCCAGATAGGCAAGATAGCTGCGCCGTCTCTCTGCTTCCTCTCTGTGCGCCCTTTTCTTCTCATAGCGCAGGCCGAACGCTGGCCACAGCATGCCTGATACCAGTATGCTGCTGGCCATAACCGCCCCCATCAAAAGCGCCCGGCCGGATGGATCTCCTTCTCCCGAGGCAGTCAGCGCCAGCATGGCAAAGGATGCTGTACCCATGGTGATTGCAGGTCCTACGGTCGATAGCAACGGAGAATTCTTCTGACTTACACAGGCCGGTGGCGCCTCAAGCGTCACTGACACCGGTTCCGGCCCTGTAAGAAAACAGGGGCTTCTGTGAAAATGGTGCAGACGCTGCCACTGTGGCAGTATGGGCTCGGTCAAATCTCCCTGGCTGTATTCATCCAGCAGCGTGATCACTTGCTCGGGCCTGTTTACAGCCAGAAAGCCAGCTCCCACTATGATCTTCATACCCATGACAAATATGCAGTCCCCGAACTCCAGAGCCTGTTGTTCACATCGTTTTCCGTTCACATAGGTTCCGTTTGCGCTGTCCAGATCCTTCATACTCCATTTGCCGCCCCCATACTGCAGCAGCAGATGCTTTCCTGATACAAGCGGGTTCGGGAAACAGATCTGATTGCTGCGGCTCCTGCCTATAGACAGCTCCTGTTTATCAGCCACCGCATATCGTTTAAATAACTGTGCATTTTCAGTTACAGTTTCCGTCAATACATAATACCGGGTATTCTGCCGGCTGTCCTTTACCTCATACAGGCATTCCGGGAACAGCATAACAGATGTTTCCCATCCGGTATGTCTGCCGCGCACAGTTTCACCGCTGCCGGCATAAAGCACCCAATGAACCCCGTCCGCCTCCGCCCGAAGCAGGCACTCCTGCGGCGCATCCAAAAGCGGATCCTGCAGCGTATACCTTCCCTGAATCCTGTCCGGAAGATGAATACAGCGCATGGAATTTCCGCCAAACAGAGTAATTTTCAAAATCTGCTCCTTCTGATCCGTGCAATCTTGATTATATTGATAACTTAAGGGGATTTGCTTCCAGGAATTTGGAAGACTTGTTGAAATGTGAAAATCAGTATAGCAGACAACTTGTAAATATGCAAGCATTTTTTAATTTTTTTCTGAGGTTTGATTAACCGCTGTAAATAACTGCTTGCTATCTAAGCCAAAGTGTGGTATTGTTAATTCACATTTCTTATCAGGAGCTTTCTCCTGAACCACGCGGCAGTTTCCAGCCGACTGATTCCCATTAAACTTGCAATACTGGTGGGGGATTTCTCAGACCTTTTAATTCTTTTAACACTTTTCCCCCTATATTGCGGCACTTAAGAGTGCACACATACTGTCTGCTTTTATCAACGTGTCAGTACACTAGTACAGCATTGCGTAAATAACTGTGCATAGTGTGCGTGATATCTGCGTCAGGTGTGCGTCTGCAAAGCGACGGCGTAGTGGACCCTACGGCTAGCTTTGCAGACATGCACCTGGCTCTTACTAAACGAATAAGCACCGGATATCAGCCGGTGAGATAAGGGGGGATCGCGATCCATCCACGAATTTTTATGGTTACTGTTCTAAGTTTAGCAGTTTTATCAGCTGCGCCCTTGCTTCATGCCCACATTTCAGGTAAAATAAAGGAGAGACTACAGATGGTCAAAGTGAACAAAAAGTATAAAGATCGGTTATTCCGCATGGTGTTTCACGAAAAGGAGGCGCTGCTTGCGCTTTATAACGCTGTTTCCGGCAGCTCCTTCACGGATCCGGACGAGGTTGAAATCGTCACATTGGACGATGTAATCTATATGGGCACCAAAAACGATGCCGCGTTTCTGATTGACGATATTTTAAATCTGTACGAACATCAGAGCACTCAAAATCCCAATATGCCCCTGCGCGGCGTGTTTTATATGGCCGATGAATACCGCAGGTATATTGACAAATACAGACTGAATGTCTACGGAAACAGCCTGATCCGCCTTCCGCTGCCGCAGTATTATGTGTTCTATAACGGGCTTAAGGAGGAGCCGGATCGGACGGAGCTTAAGATCTCGGATGCCTATTCAAAGAAATACCCCGATTTAGTACCTTGCCTGGAGTTTAAAGCCACGATGCTCAATATCAACATCGGGCACAACCAGGAGCTGATGGAGCACTGTCAGAAGCTGAAGGAATATGCGCAGTTTGTGGACGAGGTGCGAAAGAGGCTGGATGAGGGCGCGCGTCTGGAAGACGCGGCGGACGGTGCGGTGAACTGCTGTATTGAAAAGGGGATTCTTGCGGAATTTCTGATTGCACACAGAGCGGAGGTGAATGAAGTGGTCCTTACAGAATACGATGAACAGTTTCATATCGCCTGTGAGAAGGAAGAGAGCAGGCAGGAGGGCCTGGAGGAAGGGATGAAAGCTCTCGTTGAGACCTGTGCTGAGCTGGGCATTTCGAAGGCCGGAATCATCCAAAAACTGCAGGAAAAATTTGCGCTGTCTCATGAATCGGCCGAAAAGTATGCCGAGGAATGGATGCCGGTAAAGAAAGCCGGGCTCACACAGAGCGGTGAGAGCCAAACTCTTACGGAATATGACAGTCAGTTTCATATTTCCTGTGAAAAAGAAGACAGCAGGCAGGAGGTTATAAAGCAGGTCAGGGAACAGGGAATCAAAGCGTTAATTGAAGCTTATGCAGAGCTCGACATTCCCAGAGCCAGAATTGCTGAAAAAGTGGCAGAAAAGTTTTCACTGTCCAAAGATGCGGCCGAAAAGTATATGGAAACATGGTTTCAGGAGGGGCGGCATTAAATCAGCCGCCGCCCCATTAAAACGCCCATCACAGAAGCCATCATAAGGCCCCTGGTCCAGCCGCTGGAGTCACCCAGACAGTACAGACCGGGAATGTTTGTGTTGAAGTCTGAATCCATTTTCACCCGGTTGCTGTAAAATTTCAGTTCCGGTGAATACAGAAGAGTCTCCGGGCTCGCAAAGCCCGGGACTACGTGCTCCACCGCCTGTATAAAATTAATGATATTGATCATTGCCCGGTACGGCATGGCTGCCGTGATATCACCTGCCACTGCATCCGGAAGAGTGGGTTTTACATTGGAGCGTGCCAGCTCTTTCTGCCAGGTACGCTTGCCATCCAAAATATCGCCGAAGCGCTGCACCAGTATATGACCGTTGCCCAGCATATTGGTCAGCTCCCCTACTTTCTGCGCATAGGCGATCGGCTGGTTAAACGGATCGCTGAAATTGTGCGAGCACAGAATAGCCAGATTGGTATTGTTGGATTTGAGGTCTTTATAAGAGTGGCCATTGACTACAGCCAGGTCATTGTCATAATTTTCCTGGCTGACAAAGCCGCCCGGATTCTGGCAGAAGGTGCGGACTTTATTCTTAAAGGGTTTCGGATAGCCAATCAGTTTAGACTCATAAAGTACCTGATTGACAGCCTCCATCACTTCATTGCGGACTTCCACCCGGACACCGATATCCACAGTTCCCGGCTGATGGGCGATTCCATGTTCCTCACACAGCCGCTCCAGCCAATCGGCGCCGCGCCGTCCGGTGGCAACTATCGTGTGTTTAGCCAGGATCTCCAGACCCTCATTTGCATTGACGGCCTTTTCTGCGAAAACGCCCACACAGGAATCATTTTCCAGGATCAGATTCTTGCAGTTATATCCAAACAGGATCTCAACCCCCGCGTCGATCAGATAATTCTGAATCGCAAGATAGATCTCCTGTGCTTTCTCAGTACCCAGATGGCGGATCGGACAGTCAACCAGCTTTAAGCCTGCCTGTATGGCGCGCAGACGGATTCCCTTGATCTCCTCATTTTTTTCTACCCCTTCTATCCGGGTATCCGCTCCGAATTCCAGATAAATCTTGTCCGTATAATTGATCATTTCCTGGGCAAAATCTTCGCCGATCAGTTCCGGCAGAGCCCCGCCCACTTCATAGCTTAAGGACAGCTTTCCGTCAGAAAATGCGCCGGCTCCGGAAAATCCGGTGGTGATATGGCAGTAGGGCTTACAGCCCACACAGGTTTTTGTCTTGTTTTTGGGACATCTGCGTTCTTCCACCGGCCGCCCTTTTTCAACTATCACGATTTTTTTGCTGCTTTTGTTTTTCACCATCTCCAGTGCCGTAAATATACCGGCAGGCCCAGCCCCGATAATCACAACATCACAGTTCATTAAATTACCTCCTTGTTCCGTACAAAAAAAATACCAACCCCCATGCCAGCGGCTACAAGGGCCCCTGTCAAAGGGAACCGCTTATAGTCAACTATTATGGTAGTTGGTAGAAACATTCAACCGATTATGAATTTATATAAGCTCTTTCCACAATGTATAATTTAAACACATGAAACGTTTTCTGTCAAGCAAAATCACCGAAAATGTATCAACCCTGAAATGTATAAACGAAATGTATCACCGGAAATGTATCACCGAAAGCGGATAAGTGAATTACCGTGAGCGGATAGACGATATACAAAGGCAGATCACCCCTGCTGCCAGAAGGGCGCTACAGTTAATCAGCATATTCCAGAAGTTCTCCACAATATCGCTGTTCGCAAACGAGTTGCTTATCATGACAGTCGCAGCGCTGCCAAAGGCAAATGCGATGCAATACCAGCCGGCGGCCTTAAATACGCCGGGCTTAGTCTTCATGATTATCCAGGCACCGGCCCACAGAATGCAAAGCCAGATCAGCGTGATGGGCAGCGCAAGAGGCCAGAACCAATGCAGGTCCGTTCCCAGCAGCTGATTTGCCTCCCACTCTATGAAAAGGAGGTAGGGAAACAAAAGAACCGATCCGGTGAGCAGTCCGGCAAAAATCTTTTCTTTTTTAAGAAGGAAAAACGGTGTTATGACGACACCTGCCAGCAGACAGGAGGACGCTGTAATCAGCGACCATGTCAATGCCCGGCTGATTGCAAGGTCTACAATGAAACAAATCATACAGGCCAGAATCAGGGAACAGTCAAACAGCTCTGCCAGTACCTTTCCCACGCGGTGAGAACGCACTTTCATATTGGTCTGTGCATAGTTCATCGCGTTCAGAAGCATTTTTTCTTCTTTTTCCTCTTTTTCCTCTGTCTCATCCTCCATAACGAACTTCTCATCTTCGCCTTCCAGCAGTTCTCCGACAGTGATATCCAGTGCGGCAGCCAATTCCTTTATCAGACTGATGTCCGGACATCCCGCGCCTCTCTCCCACTTGGATACGGCCTTATCGGTGACTCCCAGGCGCGCCGCCAGCTCTGCCTGTGTCAAGCTCTTACTTTTTCTCTTGTCGGCTATGTAGCGGCCGATTTTCTGGTTATCCATGTTGTTCTCCTTTGGTAGTATGCGCATGATTTTCTACGGTAATTGTCCGCTCCGCGGACGAAAATCAGCGCAGGTATAATCTCTATCGATATTATGCTATGTCAGCAAGCTGACATGCCCCTCCGGGGGATGCGCATGATTTTCTACGGTAATTATCCGCTCCGCGGACGAAAATCAGCGCAGGTATAATCTCTATCGATATTATACCTTACCACACTCGAAAACTCAATCGACCTATGGATGAGTCCGCCCTTTAAAGCCGGGTAAACGCTGCGTAGAGCTGTTTTTCCAGCAAAATACGCCGCACGCAGCTCCTTTTATGGGCTGCTGTGCGGCGCTGTTTTGCTTCTCTCAAATCTCTTCTGTCTCAAACTTCTATCGAATCTCTGCTGTCTCGAATATGAACTTTACGGATCCTTCCATATCTTCACGTATTCCGCTGAAGGATTTATATTTCCCTGTATCCTCTGTAAGTGAATCCACTTTGTCTAACAGATCCTGGATATCACCGTCGAAGGTGGATTTCAGTTTCTGTATGCCGGTTTCATCGAATTCCTTCATGCCCGAAGCCAGCGTATCGGCTCCGTCCGCCAGGGCCAAAACCCCATCCCGCAGTGCGCCTGTTCCTTCTCTTAGCCGGCTGCCTCCATCTTTAAGCTGGCCGCTGGCAGCAGCCAGGCTTCCTGCCCCATCCTTCAATTTGCTGCTCTGTCCTGAAAGCTCATTTGCCCCGTCCTTTAATGCAGCGCTGTTGGAAGTGAGGGCTCCGGCTCCGTCCTTTAAAGCACCGCTGTTTTGCAGCAGCTGGTCTGCGCCGCTAAGCAGATCCGAATTATAGGACATCAGCTCATTCACACCGCTCTGCAGCTGTGTGATGGCTGCGGGCAGCTTAGATAGCCCGGGCAGCATGTTCATCAGCGGTTTTACTACCGGCAGGGCGGTTTGTAATGTGGTCAGCGCGGTTCCCAGGCTGCCAATACCGGCATTCAGGTCCGCAGCTCCGGCTTCCAGCTGCCGGCCAGCGCCCGATTCGCCCTGGATCGCGTTCATCAGACCGTTTACTCCCTGCACATAAGCCTCTGAATTTACAACTCCGTCCTTCACAGCCGGCGCTACCTGCGCCGCAATTCCCTCTGCCAGTGCCGGAACGGAACTGTTTAGCGCATCGTTAAGGCCAGCAGCCACCGCCGCTGCCTGCTCTGCGCTCAGTGTACCGCTGGTTACCAGTGTCTGCAGCACCTGGCTCACTGTGCTCTGCACCGCTCCCGGCACTGCCGATGCGATACCGGTCTCGACACCGCTCTTGATACCAGCCTCCAATCCGCTCTCCAGTCCGCCTGTCAGTTGAGTTAAACCTGCGGCCAGTCCCTGATTATACGCCTTCAGTCCGGCATCCAGATCTTTCGCACCATTTACCAGCGCTGTCAGCTGAACAGGATCAATCCCTTCCGTCAGCGCTGCCAGGCTGTTGATGGCATCCAGCTGTTCCTGGGACATTGTGAGTGCGCTGGTCTTATCCTTCAATTCACCGATCCCGCCGGCCACCTTTGATACGCCTGCCACATAGTCCTTAACACCTCCGGCAAGCTTCTGTGTGCCGTCCACATACTGATTCACACCGCCGGCCAGAGTATTGGCTCCGTCCACATACCGGTTTACGCCGTCTGCCAGGGTATTGGCCCCATCCGTATAAGCATTAACACCGTCTTTAAGCGTTCCGGCGCCGTTCTGAAGCTGATTCAGCCCGTCATTGAGCGTATCAATTCCGGAAGTGAACTCACCCGTTTTAGACTGCAGCGTATTAATGCCGTCCTTCAGTTCTTCAGAACCGTCCACCAGCTTTGCAGACGCATCCGATAATTCATCCAGCGCGTCAGTCAGCTCATCCATTCCCTCAAACTCATCCAGGTTCATATCATTTAAAAGCCCGCAGGAAGCGACGGTCATGGTCGGCCCCATTTCAAAGTCCGTCACGTTGGCAGTTATCGTAAACGAATCCGGAAAGTCAAGGTCTTCCTCGTCAATACCCAGGCTCTCTCCGAGTCCGGGAAGCCCGATGCCCACCACAATATCTGTCTTTCCGTCAGATATCAGCCGGCCGTTTTCCACCGTGATATCGCTGAAACGGTCGGACGGGAGCATTACGCCGGTCAGCATGGTGAAGGGCAGATCCGCCGCTTCATAACTCACCGTCATCTTGAAAGCCCCGCTTTTGCCGGAAAGTTCGGAAGGAGATATCTTCCTGCCGTCCAGCTCGTAGGTGATATTCATCGATACTGGAAGCTCTTGATCGGATGTACCCTGATAGTAGATGTCCGCCCCTTCTGTCTTCCAAACAAGATCCGTGCCGTTTTGTTCAAAGGTTTCATCACCCTTCACATTCTGTATTCCGGTCAGCTCCGAGACATCCTTAAGCTCCGCCTCCTTCCCGGCATTCTTCAGCCAGTCAGAAACAATAATCTTCTCCACACTGCCATCCGGCGCCATGGTTACATACACAGTTTCATCCTTATATACATCACCGGTAATTTCCTGCTCGGATTTGTTTTCCACCTCTTTCAAGGCTTCCATGATTTCCTGCCGGTTCTCATTATTACCGTCCGCCGCTGTTTCCGCATCCTGCTTTGCGAGACTGATATATCCGACAGCCATTGTACCTGCAAGCAGCACCGCAACACCTGCTGCCGTATATTTCTTCCACTTCTTCATAATTTTCTCCTCTTTTCTGTGCCGATGCACGTTCAATTCACAGCATTCCTGCAGTTTCCGCCTCAATTATGAGCAGTTTCCTGAACCGCTTTCACATTTCCATTTCTTCTTTTCGGTCCAAAACCAATAGAAGTGCTGCAGATCACTTTATCCAGTATGATAAACAGGGACGGAAGCACACAAATGACAATCACAGTGCTGATGATCGCACCCCTGGAGAGCAATGTACAGATAGAACTGATCATATCTATTTTGGAATACAGCCCCACGCCAAAGGTTGCCGCGAAGAAGCTGCATCCGCTGATCAGTATGGATTTCATGGAAGTCTCATGGGCAATTCCGATGGCTTCCTTCTTGCTCTTTCCTTTTCCCCTCTCCTTCTGATAGCGGCTGGTCATCAAAATCGCATAATCCACGGTCGCTCCAAGCTGAATTGTTCCGATCACCACGCTGGCCACGAACGGAAGTGTGGTCCCCGTATAAAACGGAATCGCCATATTCATGCAGATCGCAAATTCAATCACAGCAACCAGAATCACCGGCAGGGATATGGATTTAAACACAATCATGATGATGACAAATATTGCTGCGATGGATGCAATGCTCACATTCTTAAAATCCACCGATGTGACATCCTGAAGATCCTTGGTCAGAGGCGCTTCCCCCACCACCATGCCGCCCGGATTGTAACTTTTAACGATATCGCTTAATTCGGTAAGCTGTGTGTTCACCTCTTCCGTGGCAACCTTATAATCGGAGCACACGAACAGGATTTCATATTCATCACTTCTAACCTTATCCAGCAGTTCCTGCGGTATCATCTCCACCGGGAAGGAGGGGCCGACAAAACTGTTAATCCCCAGCGTATACTTGACGCCCTCCACGCCTTCGATTTCCCGGATCATATCGTTCTTCTCTTTATTGTCCAACCCGTTTTCCAGCATCACGATATGGATTGTGTTCATGTTGAAGTCTTCCCCCAGCTTTTTATTCGCAATGGAGCTCTCCAGCGTCTGTGGAAGTGACTGGTCAATGTTATAATAGACCTCTACGTTGTTATTTCCATAGACGGATGGGATCAGGAGCACCAGAAATACCAGGATGAATACTACGTAATGCTTCGTGATAAAGCGTGATATCATTCCCAGATCAGGAATCAGCGCCTTATGATGCAGCTTCTCGATCCATTTATCGCAGAGCAGTATCATGGAGGGCAGCAATGTGACACAGCACAGCACGCCGATCACGACTCCCTTAATCATAACAACACCGATATCCATGCCCAGCGTAAAGCTCATAAAGCAGAGCGCCGCAAAACCGGCAATAGTGGTAACAGAGCTTCCCGCCACTGATTTAAAGGTGTTGGAAATGGCATGAGCCATCGCCCTGTCCTTGTCATTTTCAAAGCGAAGCTTGTTATCCTCATAGCTGTTTAACAGGAAGATGGAGTAGTCCATCGTCACGCCAAGCTGGAGCACCGCGGCCAGCGCCTGGGTGATATAAGAGATCTCCCCGAGAAACAGGTTTGTTCCCATATTAAACAGTACAGCCACCCCGATGCTTAGCATAAACAGAAAAGGGGTGAGAAAGGATTCCATCGTCAGCATCAGCACCAGCATGGACAGAAGCACCGCAATCACTACATAGACCGGCATCTCCTGCAGAGAGAGGTTTTTGATGTCCGTCACCACTCCGCTCATGCCGCTGATATAACACTGTTTATCGCACAGCTTCCGCATCTGGCTGATGGCTTCCATCGTTTCATCGGACGATGTGGTATTGTCAAACAATGCAATCATCATCGTTGCATCCTGACTGTTAAAAGCATTTCGTATTTTTTCCGGTATCATTTCCATGGGGACAGTGATATCCATCACATCGTCATACCATATCACATCCGAAACGTGATCGATGGTTTTGATCTGGTCCTTCAGTTTAACCACATCCTTAGGCTGCATATTTTCCACAATCACCATGGAAAACGCGCCCATTCCCATCTGATCCACCATGATGTCCTGGCCTCTCATTGTCTCCAGTTCGCCTGGCAGGTAATTTAACAGGTCATAGTTCACTCTTGTACGGGCCATTCCGATTGCGGACGGAATCAGCAGAAGCATACACAGGATCACTATGAGCCGCTTATGTTTTACTATCTTCTTGGCTGCTTTTATCATGCTTCACCTACTCGCGCGGTGCGACGCGCTGTTTCTCTCTGACCGGATACGCATTTTTACCCGGCCCTTTTTCTTTTCAACCGGCGGCTGATACAAAAATGACCAACCGTCATTTCTTGCGACTGGAACTGTTATAACGCAGAAATGACCAATAGTCAATATTGTAGCCCGTAATTTTATACTTTTTTAATAATATTGACTTTTGGTCATTTTTGTTATTTAATAATATATGAGAGAGAAAGGCAGGCGTGTGCCATGAGTAAGCTGGAAGAAAATAAAAAGAAAAAAAAAGATGCCCTGTTCAGCACCGCGTTTGAACTGTTCACCACCAAGGGGATTAACAAAACCGCAATCTCCGATATAGTGGAAAAGGCAGGCGTGGCCAAGGGCACCTTCTATCTTTATTTTACGGACAAATATGATATCCGCAACAAACTGGTTTCCCATAAAGCTACGGAGCTGTTCGCCAGTGCCGAGGAAGCGATGGAGCACGCGGAAGGGGTATGTTCCTTTGAGGATAAAATGGTCTTTATCATAGACCATATTATCGACGAACTAAACAGCAATAAATCTCTGCTGGGCTTTATTTCCAAAAACCTGGGATGGGGTGTATTTAAATCCGCCCTCCATCTGCCTCCGGAAGACGACGGACCGGATTTCTATTCCAAATACCTGGCCACGGTAAAGGCGGACCAAACACAGTACCAGGACCCGGAGGTGATGCTGTTTACGATCATTGAACTGACCAGCTCCACATGTTTTAACTCCATCCTGCATGGAGAGCCGCTGTCCATCGAAGAGTATAAACCCCACCTGTACCGGAGCATCCGCGCGATCATTCGGGAATACGCGGTAAAATAGACGGCGGCAGCAACCGCACAAAAAAAGCTGAAACAGCGCATCCTCCGGCTGCTCCAGCTTTTTTATGCGGCTCTTTTAAAGAGCGGTATTTTCGATCCCCCTAAGCTGCTGATCCAGCTGATCCGCAGCATCCTTTTCCATGCCCAGCAGCCCCATGATATCCCGCAGGGTCATCCTGCTCACCAGCGACAGAAATTCTTCACTCCGTCCCATCTTTGCTGCCCTATTTTTCACCTGGCTGATCCAGGGATTTAAAATCTCCATCGCCGCCGCACTGCCCATCAGATGCTTCAGGCTGCAATCCGCCGACAGCCGGGGCTCACAGTCCCCGTTCACCCGGGCTCTGCATTTCGGCTCACTTAACACACCGTCCGCAAAATCGCCGAATATCTCCTTCAGCCACCCGATGCTGTCGTCTACCCATCGGGGAACCCGCTCACTAAAGCCGCCCAGGCTCTGTACAGAGGAGTCGCAGGTGGAAACGCCGTGGGGGCCGAAGCTGTAAATATGACTTTCAAAAGCAATGCCATGTTTTGCAAGAGCGGTCAAAAACCTGGTGGAATTATCCACTGGCACCACAGGATCCGTACGGGTTGCAAATACGAAACAGGGACAGGTCTTCGCATCCACAGCTGCGATTGCGTCGGGCGCGCTTAAATTACAGCCCTTCACATCTTCTCCCAGCACCGCGTAACCAAGCACCGCTGCGTTGGGCCTGTTATCCGCCATGGTGGCCGCACAGCCCGCCAGATGCCCTCCGGCCGAAAATCCGATCACCGCCACCTTATCCGGATAAAGCTTCCATTCTTCCTGCCTGGAACGGATCAGCGCCATAGCCTGTTCATAATCCTTCAGCGGGTTTGGCCAAACCGCATCCTGCATCACCGAATACCGCAGGATAAATACCTGGAAACCCGCTTTCAGATACGGCCAGGCCACCGGATCCGCTTCCCGGTCGGAGCACATGGAATATCCGCCTCCCGGCAGCACCAGCATGGCGGGCCGTCTGGGAATATTTCGAAATTCCCCTTCCACGTCCTGCAGGTAAGCGGTCAGTGTGACATTTCTCTCTTTGTTCAGGACAATCGTTTCTGATCTCATTGCTCTCCTCCTCACAGCCTCTGTTCACATTTGTCTAAAATATATTTTCAAGTATAACCGAGAGCCATGCCCAATGCAATGTCCCTATTTGACGATTCTCACAAAAACTTTCTTCCCGATTTTCAGCACATCCCCGTTTACCATCACCACATCCAGGTCCTCCGCCTTTTCCTGATTGATCGACACGCCGCCCTGCTTTAATACCCTCTTAAATTCACTGTTGCTGGCCGCAAAACCGTGCTCTGTAAGCAGCGGCACGATGTCCGACAGCCGGTCCTTTTCAGGATCGATCAAGAGTTCCGGGATCTGATCCGGGATCTTTTTTTGGCTGAATGCGCGGTCATAGTACTCCATGGCCTGCTGCGTCTCCTCATCACTGCTGTACAGACCGGTAATGATTGAAGCCAGGCGGTATTTCACATCTCTGGGATTTTTCCCCGTTTCCAGTTCTTTCTTTATCTCTTCGACCGTATCCGGATGTTCGTCCGTGGCCAGCTCAAAGTACCTTACAATCAGGGAATCCGGGATCTCCATCACCTTCTTGAATATAATATTGGCGGGCTCTGAAACACCGATATAATTACCCAGGCTCTTGCTCATCTTTTCCACACCGTCCAGCCCTTCCAGAAGCGGCATAAACATGGCGATCTGCGGTTCCATTCCCATGGCCTTCTGCAACGTTCTGCCCATCAGGATATTGAAAGTCTGATCGGAACCGCCCATCTCAATATCCGCCTTCAGCTCCACAGAATCATATGCCTGCATCAGAGGGTAAAAGAATTCATGCAGTCCGATAGGCACATTGCTGCGGTAGCGGTTCTGAAAATCATCCCTCTCCAGCATACGCGCGACTGTGGTCACCGAGGCCAGCCTTAAGATTTCCTCAAAATTCAGTCCGGCCAGCCACTCGCTGTTGTAACGCACAACGGTCTTCTCCTTATCCAGCACGCGGAAGATCTGCTCAAAATACGTCCTGGCATTCTCCTCAACCTGCTCTTTGGACAGCGCGTTTCTGCCCTTGGATTTGCCGCTGGGATCGCCGATCCGGCCGGTGAAATCGCCGATCACAATTACGGCAGTATGCCCCAGGTCCTGCATCTGGCGGATCTTTCTTAGGACCACCGCATGGCCCAGATGAATGTCCGGCGCGCTGGGATCCAGCCCCAGCTTTACCACCAGCCCTTTTCCTTCCTGTCTGGAGCGGATCAGTTTCTGGCGCAGCTCCTCTTCGTTTACCAGCATGTTTACGCCTTTTGTGATAATCCTCATCTCTTCATCCACTGTTTTCATTTTGATACTCTCCTTTGATTGATTTCTTCAGACAGAAAAGGATGTTGATGCCTGCGGCGGGTCGCTCTGGTGACAAAGTGCATTCCTGACGCAGTGCGATCCTAAGCGGAGTTTTTTTGTTCAATAAGCGTATGATTCTATAGAACAAAAAAACTCCCGTCCTATGCAAAAGGACGAGAGTCAGCTCCCGTGTTACCACCTTTATTTTACAGACAGCTCGCGCTGTCTGCCTCTTTGAGTACTCCATAGAAAATGGGTAATACTCTAGCACTATAACGTGTGCAGGGTTCCGTCACAGCCTACCGGGCAAGCCTTTCGGTGTGAAGCTCCAAGATGTATTCATAATCAGTATCCATGCACCTCTCATCAACCGGTCACTTTCTGTTCGGCATCCTGATCATTACTTCTTCTTTTCATCGCTTTTCTATCTCTGACGGCGGCAGCATGTCGCTGCCGCCGTTTCGCTATTCAGTTTTCTAAGATTATATCCGCTGTTCTTTCATTTGTCAAGCCGCATTTTCAGTTTCCTGAATTTTGACTAAAATCTCCTCTATGTGCTTGCTGTCCGATTTCGTTATAGTAATTTGAAGGTTTTTCCAAGTAAACTGCTCTCCCTGTGCGGGGATCCGTTCACAGAGCTTTGTGATCCAGCCTCCGACCGTGGCGGACTCTTCGTCCTCCTCCGTAACACCCAGCTCATCAAAAACCTTATCCAGGCTGGCAGCGGCCAGCACCCTGTATTCTTTGTCCGAAATTTTTACCATATCCAGAACCACCCGGTCATGTTCGTCCCAGATTTCCCCCACCAGCTCTTCAATGATATCTTCTAATGTGACAATACCCTCTGTCTGCCCGTACTCATCCAGCACAACGGCCAGATGGGATTTAGAGGCCTGTAAAAGCTTCATGAGCTTGGATATCTTGGTGGACGGAGGCACCAGCACAGGCGGCGTCATCGCATCCGCGATCCTCTTTTCGGAATGCAGCACATAATTATGAAAATCTTTTTCATGCAGGATCCCAACGATGTGATCGATATTCTGCCGGTAAACAGGGAGTCTGGAAAAGCCGGTTTCCCGAAAGATCCGTGCGACCTCCTGCTCATCCGCATCCAGCGGCACGGCCGCCACAGCGATCCGCGGGGTGATCACATCCACCACATCCAGATCCTTAAACTCGATGGCGCTGCGGATCAGCTCGCTCTCCTGTTCATTGATGCCACCGCAGTCTTCGGCCTCTTCCACCATGGTCAGCAGCTCCTCATCCGTGATAGATCTGTCATCCCCGGATTTAAAGAGTTTTGACAGCACCTTTTTCCACTGCATGAATATGTAGTTCACCGGTGATAAGAGCTTAAGCAGCACCCCCAGTATCGGGGCGGAAAACATGGCAAACCGGTCCGGCATATCCCTGGCGATGCTCTTAGGCGATATTTCCCCGAAGATCAGCACCAGAACGGTCATCACCACAGTGGATACCGTCACACCGGCGTCTCCGAAATACTTCGTGAATATAACGGTTGCCAGAGACGCCGAGGCGATATTTACGATATTGTTTCCGATCAGTATCGTGGAAAGCAGACTGTCGTAGCTCTCCGACTGCTTCAATACCAGCGCCGCTCTCCGGTTACCGCCCGCCGCCATGTTTTTTAACTTCAGCCTGTTAAAGGTAGAATACGCCGTCTCCGTGGCCGAGAAATAGGCCGACATCATGATCAGTCCTGCTAATACGAATATAAGGGGGATACTGTCACTTTCCATTATTTAAATCACACAATCCTTTCTTGTCACCAGCCGAAGGCTGATGACCTGCGCATACCTGAAAATCATTCCAACAACCCGGTACCAGTACATCTACTCGCCCAGCTTACCGGCCACAAAGAGCCCCGCGCAAAGCGCGGCAACGCCTGTCACCACCGGCAGCACGCTTAGGCCGGCCAGATCCGACTTCATCAAAATTGCGATGGGGGATGCGATAATCAGACCCAATATGGCATAATATGCCACGGTCTCCGCCTTTGAGAAAATGAACTCGATCAGCTTGGCGATCAGAAAGATCCCCAGCACCACTCCGATTCCAAAGGGCACAAGGATTCCCAGACCGTGCAAAATGCCTTCAACATTTCCGCCGGTCACGGAAAGTATAAACTGGTTGATCTCCTTTACCACCGGCATATAGTAGCCCATGATGGTCAGCACCATGGAACCGCTGACACCGGGAATCACCATCGTGGCCGAAGCGATAAGGCCCACAGCCGCGAGAATCAGACCGTCCAGTATCCCTGTCTTAAGCTCCACCTGCCGTCCGGAGGTGTTGCCAAACCAGGTCATGCCGATCACGAGCAGGAAGAATAGGGCAAACGCCAGCGCATATCCTGCATTGAACTTTTTCCCTTTCACCTTTTTCACTATAATCGGCAGACATCCGACGATCAAACCGATAAACAACATATTGGTCTGAAAGGGATAATGGCCGAAAAGCCATTCAATCACAAAGGACAGCCCCACTATTCCCAGCAGCATGCCGGCCAGATAAGGGCACAGTGTTTTTATGCTGTTCTTAAAATCCTTGAAGATATTTGTTATGGCAGAGATTAGTTTATCGTAAATACCCATGGACACTGCCATCGTACCGCCGCTGACACCCGGTATGATATTGGCCACTCCGATGATAATGCCTTTCATCAGTTCTTTTATAAGTCTTTTTGCTCGGTTCATAACTGTTTATTTTCTGCTCCTTCTTTTTGCTGTTTCCACTCTGTTATCCGGCGAGCGGTCAGGGAGAATTTTCACCGCCCAATCCGCCATCCGCTTCCCGAAGGGCAGCAATGCCAGAGTTGTCACCACATTAAATATGGTATGTATATTTGCGATCTGCATGGACGGATTTTCAGGCGACAGCAGACGCACGAGGTCTGTGAACGGTGTCAGAACACACAGGGCAATAAATATCACCGTTCCGATCACATTGAACAGCACATGGATCACCGTCGTCCTTTTTGCATCGGTGCTGGTGCCGATCGCTGCGAGCATTGCGGTAACGCAGGTACCGATATTCTGTCCGCACACCACATAAACCGCGTCCCCCAGGCCGATCATGCCGGAAGAAGCCAGCATCTGCAGTATCCCCACGGAAGCGGAGGAGGATTGTATCAGCGCCGTAAATACGGTCCCTGCCAGCACACCGATAAACGGATTTCGAAAGGTTGTCATCCACTTAAGAAACAGCGGGGAATTCTGCAGCGGCAGCATAGCGCGCCCCATAATCTCCATGCCGATCAAAAGCACGCCCAGCCCTGCAAACATCTCCCCTGCGCTTTTCGCGGCGGGCCTTTTCACAAATACTACCAGGATCACGCCGGTAAATGCCAGTATCGGAGCGAGTGCGCCCAGATTCAGAGCGATCAGCTGTCCTGTAACCGTAGTTCCGATATTGGCTCCCATGATGATCCACACCGCCTGATACAGCGTCATCATACCGCTGTTTACAAAGCCGACAACCATGACCGTCATAGCCGAAGAGGACTGGATGACCGCCGTCACCAGCGTGCCTATGAGCACGCCTCTCGCCCTCCCGCCGGCCAACACCGCAATCAGCTTTTTCATGCGGTCTCCCGCCGCCGTCAAGAGCCCCTCCTCCATCATCTGCATGCCGTATAAAAAGAGGGACAGGCCGGTCAGCAGCATTAAAAAATCTGCAGTTTTCATAGAAAACCTTTCCCAAAATAAACTCTTCTTTAACGTTTATTCGGGAAATCCTGCGCTGATACCTGTTTTGGGCAACTTATTGCGGCTTAAGCCATCCGTAACTTACCATCTTTTAACGGCCTTAGCAAGTGCTGCAGGCAATTCTTAACATGTTCTTTACGATCATTCCTTGGTCTTTCCCAAAAAAGGTAGTATAATGTTAGTGCATAAATTATGATCATCCGACTGTTCAGGAAAGGAACCCGCTATGTACGCTCTTTCAAAAAATATCCGGCAGCACAAGGCTTTCGATCCAGGTATCACCGCCGTATTGCTGGCCCTGGCAACCTTAATCTCCTATCTGTTTACGGAAACCACACAGAACACCACCAATGTAGCCGTGGTATACATGCTGTTTGTGGTGCTGGTCGCCCGTTATACCTCCGGACATCTCTGGGGTGTCCTGGCTTCTGTCGCCGGTGTCATCGGAGTAAATTTCTTTTTCACCTATCCCTTTATGCAGTTGGATTTCACCAGGAGCGGCTATCCCATAACCTTCATCGGCATGCTTGCCATCTCGCTGATTACGAGCGCCGCCACCGCACAGGTGAAGGAGCAGGCCCGCATCACCGCTGAACGCGAAAAGGTCATGCAGCAGCTCAATGAGATCAGCCGCAGCCTGCTCACCGCAGAAGATATACCCCAAATCATCACGCTTACGCTGGATTACCTGTACACATTCACCGGTTCCCCCGTCATCCTGTACACAGAGGATCCGATCATGAGTTCCGGGCCGGCGGCCCAGCCGCAGGCCCGGGGAGTTTCCTCCGTTTTTCTGCTTAAGGAAGAACGCCAGGCGGCCCATCAGGCCTATGTATCCGGCAGGCCGTCGGGTATCGGCACCGCAAATCCACTGTCATCTTCCTGCCTGTATCTTCCGTTTTTATCGGGCGAGGATGTGCTCAGCGTGCTGGGAATCGGCTGTGCGGCAGGCAAGCCGCTGCGCCCCGACGCGCTCACATTTTTAAACCTGATGATTCCCCAGGTTGTGATGGCTATGGAAAAGCAGCGCCTTTCGGACACGCACCAAAAACTGGCCATTGAAAGCGAAAAGGAAAAGACCCGTGCCAACCTTCTTCGCGCCGTATCCCACGACCTGCGCACCCCGCTTACCAGCATGATCGGCTCCAGCGCCACTTATCTGGAGGCGAAGGATTACTTAAGCGAATCCGACAAGGACGCGCTGATTGGCCAGATCCATGAGGATTCCAACTGGCTGTTAAACATGGTGGAAAACCTGCTCACTGTCACAAGGATCAACAATGAAAACGCCAATGTCAACAAACATCCCGAACCGCTTGAGGAGGTTGTATCCGAAGCGGTGCTGCGGCTGAAAAAGAGGCTGCCCCAGGCAGCGGTCACCGTGCATATCCCGGCGGATTTCCTGATGGTGTCCATGGATGCCACGTTAATTGAACAGGTGATCATCAATCTGCTGGAAAACGCGGTCAAGCATTCCCACACGGACCGTCCCATCGAGCTGAATGTAACAGAAATGAGTGATCATATCCGTTTTGAAGTGAAAGATTACGGCACCGGCCTGCGGGAAGATTTGCTGCCCACGCTGTTTGACGGAAGCGCCGGCTATGAAAGCGGCAGCAGCGACGCGTCCAAGGGTATGGGCATCGGCCTCTCCATCTGCAAAACCATCATCCATTCCCACGGCGGGACCATCACCGCAGCCAACCATCCGGACGGAGCAGTATTCACATTTACGCTACCCTATGAAGGAGAATCTGATTATGGCAAATAGAGTTACCATTCTGATCATCGAGGATGAACAAAACATCCGCAGCTTTATGGAGGCCACGCTTCGGGCCAACAGCTACAGGACTTTCGCCTGTGCTTCCGGACGTGAAGCGCTCTCCGTCATCACCTCGCACTGCCCGGATATCGTTCTGTTAGATCTGGGGCTGCCCGATATTGACGGAACAGAGGTGCTGAAGCAGGTCAGGAGCTGGTCAGGCATCCCGGTCATCGTAATCTCTGCCCGCACCCAGGAAAAAGAAAAGGTGGCGGCGCTGGATCTGGGCGCCGACGATTATATCACCAAGCCTTTCGGCACGTCGGAGCTGCTGGCCCGCATCCGCACCGCGATCCGCCACAGCCCGGATGCAGGAGGCGCCGGACGCCAGAAAAATATCTTTCAGGTGAAGGACCTTGTAATCGATTTTGACAAACGGATCGTATTTGTGGATGAAAAGGATGTCCATCTGACGCAGATAGAGTACAAACTCGTATCCCTGCTCGCCAAAAATGCGGGGCGGGTGCTGACCTACGATTCCATCATCACCAGGATCTGGGGACCTTACGCGGACCACAACAACCAGATTCTGCGGGTCAATATGGCCAACATCCGGCGTAAAATCGAAAAAAATCCCGGTGACCCCCAGTATATCTTCACGGAAATCGGCGTCGGCTACCGCATGGCGGAGGAAGACTGACAATCTGTCGAAAAGCCAATCCTCCCGCCTCAGTACGATCCTAAACGGAGCGTGTTTCATTTCATAAGCCGTACTTTCTTATAAAACAAATGAAAGACAGAGCACAGAAGTTATGTATACAGCTTCTGCGCTCTGTCTCTTTATTCGTCTTTCTGTTTCTTTCTCTTTTTCACACATTCCGTCAGCAGGTATTCGATCTGTCCGTTAATGGACCGGAAATCATCCTCCGCCCAGGCCGCCAGTTCATTCCACAGTGAGGGAGAGAGCCTAAGCAGAACCTGCTTTTTACTTTTCTCTTTATCATTGTTTTTTTCAGGCAATGCGCATCCCACCCTTCACTTTCTGATCGTTTTAATAAATAGAACCGCTGTTCACGATCGGCTGCGCATCCTTATTGCCGCACAGAACCACCAGCAGGTTGCTGACCATGGCAGCCTTTCTCTCCTCATCCAGATCCACCACGGCGTTCTGGCTTAACTGCTCTAACGCCATCTCCACCATGCCTACCGCGCCTTCCACAATCTTCTTGCGGGCTGCTATTATGGCAACCGCCTGCTGCCTCTGAAGCATGGCTGCAGCGATCTCCTCAGCGTAAGAGAGATGGGTGATGCGGGCTTCCGTGATTTCAATGCCGGCAGCTTCCACGCGGGACTGCAGCTCCTCTTTCATCTTATCGGCAATTTCCTGGCTGCTCCCTCTTAAGGATTTCTCGTCACTGTCCTCTTCGGATGCGTCGTAGGGATAAAGCCTTGCGATATTACGGACGGTGGAATCGCACTGGATGGAGAGGAAGGACTTATAATTATTGACATTAAAAACCGCTTTCGTCGGATCCACCACTCTCCAAATCACAACGGTACCGATGATAATCGGGTTGCCAAGCACATCATTGACCTTCTGCTTCTCATTGTTCAGCGTCATAGTTTTCAAAGATACCTTACGGCTTAAGGAAGATTCTCCCAGCGTCACGCTGGCGCCGCTTCCTCCCGCATTGACTGCGATAGCGCTGGCCTTCACCGTGGGATTTACAGCGGACACGAAGGGATTCACCCAATAGAATCCTTCCCGGCGCAGGGTTCCGTAATAATTACCAAACAGCACCAGCACGATCGCCTCTCTCGGATTGATCACCTTAAATCCGGGAAGAAGGAAACATAGAAGGACACACAGCACAATCCCTGCCGCCAGCAGCACGCCGCCCGGCACGTTTTGACCCTGCTCTAACAGGATACAGCTGAATACGATGGCGGCAATCGAGACTGCAAATCCAAGAATGACTCCGGCAAGCACCTTAAATCCGCTTACGGGATGCAGTTCCTTTTCCTCATAGTTCATTCTCTCGGTTTCCATAGAAGTTCCTCCTTGTAGTTGTCCGGCTTCTTCCGGTTTCATTTTATTATATAAATGATATCGTTTTGATATTAATTAGATAATACATCTCTATTTCATTCTTGTCAATAGGCAATATTAAATATTGACAGTTTAGCGCAATATGCTATTCTATAATCAGAGGATCTCGTAGGGCGCCGCACGGACGCACTTGAAAAATACCGGATGCTGATACACAGCATCCGGTATTTTGTGTCTTTCAGGAGTTACTGTCCTTATCTTCTCTTCCTTGGCGGCGCAATATGGATCGCTTCCCCCTTCGCGCTCTCTGCCGCTTCCGTAACGGCCTCATAAAATGTGGGATGAGCCCGCATCACCTTTACCAGGGCCGCATAATCCAGTCCGTTTTCAATTGCCAGGGCCAGCTCTCCGATCATATCCGTGGCGCGCGCGCACATCAGCTGGGCTCCCAGCAGGATCTCCGTATCCTTCTCAAAAACCAGTTTTATGAATCCGCGTTCCTGCTTTGTGAGCAGGGATTTTCCATTGGCGGACATCACAAACTTTCCGCACATTACTTCTCTGCCTGATTTCTTTGCTTCCTCCTCGGTAAGGCCCACACAGGCGATCTCGGGATCCGTATAGACGCAGCTGGGGACCAGGTTCACATCCACAGACCGCGGTACGCCGCACATGTCCTCCACGGCGGCGATCCCCTGGGCGCTGGCCAGATGGGCCAGCTGCATACCTGGAATCATATCGCCGATTGCATAGACGCCGTCCAGGCTGGTCTTAAAATGATCATCCACCACTATCCTGCCGCGGTCCGCAGCGATCTCCACATCTTCATCTGTTAAGCCTGTTAAACATGCGCTCCGGCCCACCGCTATCAGCACCCGGTCCGCGTAAAGATCCAACGCCTTCCCCTTAGAGGTCAGACGGCAGATACATTCTCCGCTTTCTTCATCCTTGCTGATTTCTTCCACGCTGCTATCGGTGTAAGAGGTGATGCCGCGTTTTTTGAGAATCATCTTCAGGTTCTGCGAAATTTCACGGTCCATGGCGGGCAATAGCTGCGCTTCTGCTTCCACAATGGAGATCTCCCATCCATAGGATGCAAATACAGTGGCAAATTCCACACCGATCACACCGCCTCCGATGATCACCAGCCGCGTCCCCTCCGGCGGCTCCCGCAGCAGATCGTCGCTGCTTACCACCTCCGCCAGCCCGGCGCCCGGGATCCGTATCTTTGCCGGAGCGGAGCCCGCAGCTAAGAGCACATGCGAGGCTGTGCAGCAGACAGTTTCTCCCTCCTCTCCGGCGATGCTGATCCTCCGGTCTTTATGCAGGCAGGCGCTGCCGCGGTACAGCGTCACACCGTTTTGTTCCAGCAGACTGCGCACGCCTTCCCTTAACTGCTTCACGCTTTCCTCTTTATACTCATAAACGGATTTCATGTCATAGCCGACAGCTGCTGCCGTAACTCCAAATCTGGCGCATTCCTTCACATCCCGGTAGACCTGCGCGGCATGAAGGAGCACTTTTGTCGGAATGCATCCCCGGTTCAGGCAAGTCCCTCCCACCTGCCCTCGCTCGGCCACCGCTGTCTTCATTCCCAGTTTTGCCGCCCTGATCGCCGCCACATATCCGCCCGGTCCGGCGCCGATCACAAATAAATCATAATGCTCCATTTTCTTCCTCCCCGTCCGTAAGAATCAGTTCCTGCAGGTCTGTTCTGATCCTTTCTTCCTCTGCAGAACCGGCAGTCAGCAATCCCAGCCTCGACGCCATTTCCTTCCTGTCAAATACACAGCCCTTTAAAATCTTCGCCGCCTCTTCCATCAGATCCGGATACATGGCGTCCGAATAGCACAGGGCATCGGCTATCCTCCCCCCCTCCGCCATCAGCTGCACCTCCGCGTTCCCCCAGGGAAAACGCCGTTGGAACACCCGCGTAAAAGGAATCTTTCTGCCATAAATCCATTCCCAGGATGCATATCGGCATTTCAGCCCGGCCAGCCGTTCCTTCTCAAACCGGCTTTCACTAAAACGCGCGGACGGCAGGCCATATACCTCCTCAAACGCTGCCACAAGCATCCTTTTCCAGTCCTCTGCCGTCATATCCGGCCGGTATGCCGACAGATTGGCCACCCTGGAACTCACCGAGGAGACTCCTTTGGATTTAAGCTTATCCGCAGAAACCTGCAGGTAGGCGGACAGTCTCTCCATATCCACATCCACTAACAGCGTTCCATGGTGGTAACTCCGGTCCTTCGCACTGTAAAATGCATTGCCGGAGACCTTCCGCCCTTCTGCCGTCACATCATTCCTTCCTGTTTTCTCCGCCGGTATGCCACAGGCTGACAGCGCCCGCAGTATCACTTCCAGCTGCCGGTCCACATCGTAATAATCCTCCCGTGCTAAAAAAGTGAAGTTTAAATTTCCCAGATCATGGAAGACCGCGCCGCCGCCGGAGGATCTCCTGGCCAGAACCCCCCCGTCTGCGATCAGCTTCTCCACCCTGCATTCCTTCCAGGCATTCTGATTGCGCCCGATCACCACGGTACTGCGGTTCTGCCACAGATACAGGATGACTTCCTCCGGTCCCAGAAGCTCCAGCAGATGTTCCTCCCGGGCCAGGTTCTCATAGGGATCGGTGCAGACGGTATCCGCAACGCTTAACTGCCTGATCATTCTGTTTCCGCCTCATATTTCAGTTTCGGATGCCGGGCCGCCGTGACTTCATCCAGCCGGCGCACAGCCGCAGTCAGCGGAAGCTCATGCATTGCCTCCGGTTCCCTGACCGCTCTCTCCTTTAATTTCCGAAATACCCGGATCACCTCATCCATCGTTTCTTTGGACTCCGTTTCCGTGGGCTCCACCATCAGAGCTTCCGGCACGATCAGCGGGAAATACATGGTCGGCGGGTGGATGCCGTCATCCAGCAGCCCCTTGGCTATATCCAGGGCAGAAACGCCGGTCTGTTTTTTCAGTTCTTCCAGGCACATGACAAATTCATGCATGCACAGGCCCGGACAGGCCATGTCATAGTCGCGTGAAAGCTCCGCTTTCATGTAGTTGGCATGCAGCACCGCATATCTCGCCGCATCCGGTATGCCTTCCCTGCCCAGGGTCAGAATATAGGCAAGAGCCCGGATTACAACCAGGAAATTGCCGTAAAAGGCTTTCACCTTTCCGATGGAATGCTCCGGTGTCTCCAGCCGGTAGGGGCCGTCTCCCTCCACCGTGGGACCAGGCAGGAATTCAGCCAAAAGCGCCTTGCAGCCCACCGGACCGCTTCCCGGACCTCCTCCGCCGTGAGGGGTGGAAAAGGTTTTATGCAGATTTAAATGCACCACATCAAATCCCATATCGCCGGGACGCACGATGCCAACCACAGCGTTTAAGTTGGCCCCGTCGTAATAATTCAGCCCTCCGGCCTCATGGACGATCTTTGTGATCTCCAAAATATTTTTGTCAAACAGACCCACCGTATTGGGATTGGTCAGCATCAGACCTGCCGTATCCTCTCCCACTGCTTCTTTGAGAGCCGTCAGATCCACACATCCGTCCGGCCCAGACGGGATGCTCACCACGGTAAATCCCGCCATAGAAGCGCTGGCCGGATTGGTTCCGTGGGCGGAATCCGGCACAATGATCTTTCTGCGCCCAAAATCCCCCCTGTGTTCGTGATAGGCCTTGATCAGCAGCAGACCGGTAAATTCGCCGTGGGCGCCTGCCGCCGGCTGGAATGTCATCCGGTCCATCCCGGTAATCTCACACAGCAGAGTCTCCGCCAGCTTCAGCGCGTGCAGGCATCCCTGAACGCTGCTCTCCGGCTGGAGAGGATGTATCTTCGTAAATCCGGGCAGCGCGGCTGCCGTTTCATTAACCTTGGGGTTGTATTTCATCGTGCAGGAGCCCAGAGGATAGCAGCCGTCGTTAACGCCAAAGGTTCTGCCAGCCAGCTTCGTGTAGTGCCTGCTGATCTCATTTTCCGATAGTTCAGGCAGAAGCAGCGTCTTTTTTCGCAGCAATTCATCCGGATAGCTCTTTACCGGCACATCGCAGGGAGGGAGCAGATCCAGGCGGTGTCCGCCGCAGCTCTTTTCAAATATCAGTTTCATAATCCGCCTCCTCTTTCTGTCATCTTCTTCAGCAGTCCGGTCAGCTCATCCATGTCCTCCCTGCTGTTCTTTTCCGTACAGCACCAGAGAATCCGGTCCTCTGCAAGCGGCAGACCGCCAAGGATGCCGACCTTTTCAAGCTGTTTCTCCACCTCTCCTGCCGGGATGGGCGATGTTGTGACAAACTCATGGAAGAAAGGGCGTGACCCGTACACAGGAAGGAACCCGGCTTCCTTCAGCCCATTTCTTAGATAGGCGGCCTTTGACGCGCACAGAGACGCTGCCTGCGCCATCCCCTCCGCTCCCATAGCCGCCATATACACCGCCATGGTCATCGCGCAGAGCGCCTGGTTGGAGCAGATATTGCTGGACGCCTTTTCCCTGCGGATATGCTGTTCTCTGGCCTGCAGGGTCAGCACGTAGCCTCTCCTGCCTTTTGCATCCACCGTTTCGCCCGCGATTCTGCCGGGCAGCTTTCTGGTCAGATCCGCCGTGCAGGCCATAAATCCCAGATAAGGGCCTCCATAACCCAAAGGCATTCCCAGAGGCTGGCCGTCGCCCACCGCAATATCTGCGCCGCATTCCCGCGGTGTTTTCAGTATGGCCGCCGCGATGGGGTTGATTCCCATGATATATTTGCCGCCGGCCTGATGTACCGCTGCTCCCAGCGTACCGGCATCCTCTATGAGCCCGTAATAGTTGGGCTGCTGCACATAAAGGCATGCGGTCTGCGCATTGCTGTAGGCGGCAGCAAATTCTATATCCGTCATCCCATCCTTTTCAGGTACCAGCAGAAATTCCATCCCGTTTCCAAAGCAGTAGGTGCGGATTGTGCGGATCGTATCCGGATGGGCCGTAGCGGATACCAGCACCTGATTTCTCTTCCTGTCCCTGCACATGGCGGCTGCTTCCGCAGCAGCGCTTGCGCCGTCGTACACGGATGCGTTGGACGCATCCATACCTGTCAGCCTGCAGATCATTGTCTGATATTCAAATATGGACTGGAGTACGCCCTGGCTTACTTCCGCCTGATACGGCGTATATGTGGTCAGAAACTCCTCTTTTGACACCACACTCTTTACGATCTGCGGTATGTAGTGATCATACGCTCCTGCTCCTCGGAATACGGACCGGAAAACCTGATTTTGTGACGCCAGGCGTTCCATATATGCGAGAACCTCCATCTCGCTGCGTCCAGGCGGCAGGTCCCATTTCCCCTTTTTTCTCACCTCGGACGGGATATCCGCAAACAGCTCATCCAGGCTGCCCACTCCCACCGACGCCAGCATTTCCTCTCTCTCCTGGACGGATGTGGCTATATAGCTTCCCATATCATACCTCATTTCTGCCCGGTTCTTTGATCCGCGCACACTTTCATCCGCTGAACCCTATTCAGCCTTCATTCTCCACAAAATCCTCATATTCCTTTGCTGTCATCAGCTCCTCGCGCTCTCCGGCGTCTTTTACGCGGATCAGCCAGGCCTCATAGGGGGATTCATTGATCAGCTCCGGAGCATCCAAAAGCTCCTCATTCACCGCATCCACCACGCCGGTCACCGGGCTGTACACATCGGATACAGCCTTGACGGACTCCACATCCGCGAACGGTTCCCCGGCCGCCACTTCGTCGCCTTCCATCGGCAGATTCACAAATACGAGATCTCCCAGCTGCTTCTGGGCGTAATCGGTCAGCCCGATCTCCAGACATCCGTCATCCGTCTCCTTCACCCATTCATGGGATTTTGTGTACTTCAGTTCCTTTAAGTCCATTTGCTTTCCCTCCATATATGTAGTATTAGATCAGGCTTATTTCGCCCTCTTATAAAACGGCAACGCCACCACCTCGGCATCAATCATCCTGCCCCGCACCAGGGCTTTCACAGCCGTGCCGGGCTGCGTATACGGCATTTCCAGCATGGCCATAGCCGCCGGATATCCCAGATACGGGCAATGGGTTCCGGATGTGGAGAACCCGATGCTGCGGTCCCCTGCAAAGATTTCTGCCTGTTCCCGGATAATACCTCTGCCCGTCACCTTAAGGCCCACGCGTTTTCTGGAAGGCTCCCCTTTTTCCAGAATCGCATTTTTACCGATAAAATCATCCTTTTTCATCTTCACCGCAAAGGGTAAACCCGCCTCAAGCGGCGTGATATTCTCATCCATCTCATGTCCGTACAGCGGCATCGCCGCTTCCAGACGAAGCGTATCCCGGCAGCCCAGCCCGCAGGGGATCAGGCCCTCTTCCCGTCCGCTTTCAAGCAGCAGATTCCACATTTCCTCAGCCCGGTCTGCCCCCAGATAAATTTCATAACCGTCTTCCCCCGTATATCCGGTCCTGGAGATCAGGCAGTCCGTTCCCTGAATATCCGCATGGAACTTTCCGTAGTAATACTTTTCCGGTATATCCTCTTTACCGGCTATTCTGCATAAAATGTCATGGGAGCGCGGCCCCTGAAGAGCGATCTGCGCCACGCGTTCCGATATATCCAGAATCTTGGCCTCACCGCCCATATGTTCCTTCATCCAGTCATAATCCTTATCCTTATTAGATGCATTGACCACAATCAGATATGCCTCTTCCTCTATCCTGTAGACGATCAAATCGTCCACAATCCCGCCGTTTTCACAGCACATGGGACTGTAGCGTGCCTGACCGTCCGCCATTCCTTTAAAATCATTGGTCAAAAGCATTTGCAGATTCTTCAAAGCATCCCTGCCGCAAATGATCAGTTCTCCCATATGGGAGACATCAAACAGGCCTGCTTTCTGCCGCACCGCCATGTGTTCGGCGATCACACCGGTCTCATACTGAACCGGCAGCAGGTAGCCTGCAAAGGGTACGATCTTGCCATGTGCTGCAACATGACAGTCATACAGCGGGGTTTTCTTTTCCATTATATCCTCCTTTCACTGTCACCAACTGAAAGATGATGACCCGCGCACACTTTCCGTGTGCTTCGCTTTGGCGGCGCAAACACCCTACCGCAAAAAAACAGGGGCAAAAAAGATCATTTTATATGATCTCTTTGCCCCTGTCTGTTTACCTGAAAGATTCACTTCGTCGGTACGTTGCCGTTTTCCAGAGTTTCGTCCAAATCTGATCCTTTTGCCTGAGAGTTTGTCGCGGCTTCCCCTTCGGCGCTGCACTTGCTGCAGTCTCTTTCAGATTCTTCATCCGAATATTCAATTCAGTTCACATACTGCCCAAATTCAGTATACGTTCCGCCGCCTTTTTTGTCAACCTGCTTTATCGGCAGCTGTGAATCATAGCAGTTACTTCACCACGGCTCTGCGCCCCAGCAGATACCACAGCCCATACAGTATGATCGAGACAGCAAGAAATGTTATAATAGCCGGAACCGGATTCCCCACATTAAACCCCAGCAGCCGAAACATCTGCTCCAGCAGAAAACGGCTGGCACGGTTATTCAGCAGCAGATCGTCCACCAGCGGAAATCCTACGAACGGGACACCCCACAATCCGATGGACAGGGCAATCTTACCCCTGCGCCCAATGCGGTAATACAGCATGGTGATGAAATATCCTGCACAAAAGGCTGCCAGGTATACGGCAAAAAACATCAGGAATTTCACCAGCAGCACCAGCACCGCATTATTCTGTAAAAACCAGTCCTGATACAGGCCCGCCAGGACGCTGGTGAAATACAGATTCGGCTGAATTCTGTGAAACAACCCTCCGATTGCCATCAGAATCATGTCAGCCACCGCCATAAACGCACAGAGAGAAAGAGAATATACCACCCTGCTCTTCCAGATGCTTTTCCTGGAAATACCGTTCTGCAGAAACATAAAAAACTGTTCTTTGAAGCTGTTTAACCCCACAACAAACAGGAAGATACCCGTACACATCTCCAGCCCGTTAAAGCTTGAATAGGTTTCGCCGTCGTTTTTCGTCAGCATGCCCACTATAAAAAAGAAGGCAACGACCAGTATAATTACGCTGTAATAGATACAGAGTGTCCTTTTCACATCACTCCATTGATACTTGATTGCTTTATTCATGAGTTCCTCCATCATAATAGAAATTTCAAGCGTTATCAGGAATTCGTCAGCTGAATGAACAGGCTCTGCAGATCCAGCGGTGAGATTTCCAGTCCATCCGGTACCGACGTTCTGTCACAGCGCTCCATAATATAGACTGATTTAAGCCCGCCTAACACGCTGCTGCCCAATACATTTCTGCCCTGTATATAGCGGTCCACAGCCGCTGTGCTGCCGCTTACGGTATATCCCTGGGAAAGGAGCTCCTCTCTGGACTGGTCTTTTAAAATCCTGCCGTTTTTAATGATGATAATGCCGTCAATTACGGCGGATACCTCTTCAATCAGATGGGTGGAGATCACAATCGTAGACGGATGCTCCGAATATTTCTCAATGAGCACCCGGTAAAACAGATCCCTGTGATTGGCATCCAGCCCGAGCACCGGCTCATCTAACAGCACATAGGGCGTGTTCACCGAGAGCGCCACAATCACTTTAAATATTGAGGCGTATCCGGTCGAAAGCTCCCGCGCCTTTTTCTTTACATTCAGCCCAAACTTTTCCGCCAAAAGCAGCGCATATTCCATATCAAACTCTGGATAAAACTCGCCAGTCCACTGAAACACCTCCCGGATGCGCATACTCTCCGGATAATAATTTTTCTCGCTCATCAGATAGACTTTCCTTAGGGCTTCATCATTTTCCCTGGCGGGCATACCGTCTATGGTAACCTGGCCGCTGTCCGCGAAGATTCGATTGGTAATGATGTTAAGCAGCGTGCTCTTTCCGGCGCCGTTCCTGCCCAGCAGTCCGTAAATCCGTTCCGGTTCAAATGTCAGGCTCACCCCGTCCAGCGCGCATGTATCACCAAAATTCTTTGTCACGTTATTTACTACAATTCCGCTCATACTATGTCCTCAAACCCTTTCTCTATCATTTCCTTAATCTCTGCTGCAGACAGCTCCAGCCTTCTGGCCTCTGCGATCATCGCTTCAATGTAATCCTGATAAAAAGTATCCTTTCTCTTCTGCCGCAGCTTCCTGACGGCTCCCTCCGCTACAAACATGCCAACACCCCTTTTCTTATACACAATCTCCTGATCCACCAGCAGGTTGATTCCCTTTAACGCGGTGGCGGGATTTATCTTGTAGTTTACGGAAAACTCTGTAATGGAAGGGATCTGGCTCTCCTCCGGGAAGGCTCCTGACAGGATCGAGTCCTCTATGCCTTCCGCAATCTGTATGAAGATCGGACGATCATCCTCAAACTTTATCTGCACTTAACACCCTCCTTGTCTTTTAGTTAGTTACTCAAGTAACTAACTAATAAGGATGATAACATAGAATGCCGGAACTGTCAACCGTGAATAGAAACAATTTTTGTATTAATTCACATCTGTCGTAAATTTCCCGCGCATGGCGGGAAAAATAGTGCAAAAGCAGGCGTTGAGCTTGCTCATAAGACGTCTGAACTGTTACGATATAGAAACAAAATTTAAATTTTACTGATTTAGCACTTGACATATTATACTGTTATAATTATAATAACAGTATAGAAACTGTTACAAATATTATAACAGTATAAATCAATACTCTAACAACACTTGACCGTCCATATATCGCGGTTAAGTGCTCACACAAACAGCGGTACATAACCGCAGAGAGGAGCTTTTCATGAAAAAAGCAGATGCAGTGATCATTGGGTTCGGTAAAGGCGGAAAGACGCTGGCAGGCGCCCTGGCAGGCGCTGGCAAGAGTGTGATTATGATTGAGAAATCGGAAGAAATGTATGGAGGAACATGTATTAACGTTGCCTGTATTCCTACTAAATCCCTCATACACAGCGCAGCGCTCTCCGCCGCCGCGGGCGGGGAATTTTCCGACAAAGCCGCAAGATATGCGGAGGCCATCGATAAAAAAAACCTCCTCACCTCTACTCTCCGGAATAAGAATTACCATAAACTGGCTGACCATCCGGGCATCACCGTGCTGACCGGAACAGCCTCTTTTACAGGGCCGCACAGTGTAAATGTGGAAACGGCTGACGGCACAGTTTTAGTGGAAGGCGGGCAGATCTTCATCAATACGGGGGCAAGGCCCTTCGTCCCCCCCATTCCGGGTTTGAAGGAAAGCAGATATTTCTATCTGAGTGAAACCATGATGGAGCTTAGAGAGCTTCCACGTCGTCTTGTCATCATCGGAGGCGGCTATATCGGCATGGAATTTGCTTCTATGTATGCAAATTTCGGCTCTGAAGTGACCGTTATCCAGGATGGGGAGGCTTTTCTGCCGAGAGAAGACCGGGAAATCGCACAGGCCGTTCTTTCGAGCCTTAACAGCCGCGGTATCCGTGTGCTGCTGTCCGTCCAGGTTGAAAAGGTGGAGGATCAGGATGATCAGGCAGTCGTCACGCTCAAGACTCCGGACGGATCCCTGGAGCTTACTGCCGACGCAGTTCTGGCCGCCACAGGCCGCCGTCCCAATGTATCCGGCCTGAACCCGGAAGCGGCCGGCGTTGAACTGACCTCACGCGGTGCGGTTCTTACCGATGCGCAGCTTAAAACCAGCGTGCCGCATATATGGGCCATGGGCGACGTGGCCGGCGGGCTGCAGTTCACCTATATCTCTCTGGACGATTTCCGTATCGTGAAATCGCAGCTTTTGGGTGACGGGAGCCGTACGACACAGAACAGGGGAGCCGTTCCGTACAGTGTATTTCTGGATCCACCATTTTCCAGAGTCGGGCTTACCGAGCAGGAAGCCCTCGAACAGGGATTTCATGTGGGCGTCGGCAGACTCCAGGTAGCGGCGATTCCCAAGGCATTGGTGCTGAATAACACCACAGGGCTCCTAAAGGCGGTCATCGATCTGGATACTGGCCGCATCCTTGGAGCACATCTCTTCTGCGAAGAGTCCCATGAGATGATCAATCTGGTCAAGCTGGCCATCGACGCAGGCCTTCCCTATACATTGCTGCGCGACAGTATCTACACCCATCCAACCATGAGCGAGGCCTTTAACGAACTGCTTACCAATATTGTACCCAGCCGCGTCTGACCCGCACCTATTGAAAAGAATCCCGCTCGCGGGATTTTCCGCCTGCGGCGGGTCGCCCTGGCGACATAATACCTTCCCGCCGCAGTGCGATCCTAAGCGGAGCGTTTTTGTTCAATAGAAAGGGCCGTCCATGAAAGTCATTCTTTCACGGACGGTCCCTTTACCGGTCACCTTTTTTCTTTTATCCGGACATGGCAGCTCATGCAGCGCACCTTTGCCTCATATACCGGGTCAGCCGGGTAAAATCTCGTACTGAACACGGTCTCCCCCTCATTTATAAAAATCTCCAAACTGGAACTGTCTGCAAGAATCCTCAAAGAATCCAGGCGGCCGATGAGCTTCTGCTTTCTCTTTCTGCCGGCGCCGAGCCTGGAATCCGTAAATTCAACCGCAAACAATCCCTGTGCCGCGGCATAGCTGATCTTAAGGTCTCCCGCCAGCACCAGGCTAAAATCCGCATTTTTTATGGAGTCTATGCCCATCTCATATAAGACCAGGCCAGGTATGACATGCTCTTTCGAGCACTGTACGCTGCGCGCCGCATTCCAGAACCCATCCAGCTCTCTGGCCGGCTGCTGCAGGATGTGCCCATGGGACGCCCTCAGTTCCCGCAGAACTGTGAGCGCATGCTCCCATCCCCTGGCTGCTGTCGGATCTTTATACTCCCTGCTGTCCAGCCCCATGCGCGCGATCAAAAGCCTCCGGCCGTCTGCGGTTAACATGGTCTGCGGGGCATAGAAATCAAAACCCTCATCCCAATCCGTAAACCCTGACAGACGGTACTCACTGTCTAAATCCCCTTCCACCGTAAAATATCCGGACCGGTCGGCTGATGCCCACGGAGTCTCCCCTAATCCGGCGCCTCTGCAGGACACCGACAATATACGCTTATGATCCATCCAGAACATATCGGCATGTTCCCACTGATAGCCAAATTTCTTCTCCGGGGCCAGCTCATTTGTAAAGCTCCAGTCCATGCCGTCCTCCGACCTAAAGAGCAGCGCAGCGCCTCCCCTCTGACCCAGAGAAGCTCCCATAACCATGTAAAAGCTTTCGCTTTCCTTCCACACCTTCGGATCGCGCGCACAGCCCCGGGCGGCCTTAAGAAGCTGATTCTCAACCATAACAGGCTGCTTACCGCCAAACAGCCTGCCGTCATGGCTCGCCGCCAATATGGTGGTAAGCTTATGCTGCGAATCCTGCGCGCTGTCTGCGCCTTCTCCGGTATAATAAAGTCTCAGGATGTCTTTATCTTCCAGCGCGGAACCGGAATACAGGCCGCGGCTGTCAAATGGCTGGTCCGGCAGCAGAACCGGGCCCTCATCAGCCCAGTGCACCAGATCGCGGCTGGTACAATGTTCCCACAGATGGGAAATCTCCCTTTCTTTGAGCGGAGCATAACACAGAAACACGTGATACAGCCCTTGAAACTGGCAGAAACCGCAGGGGGCTTCCAGGCGTCCGAAAGGGGGCATTATATGAAACTGAAGACGATAGGAATCCCTTCGCACGGTTTTTATATTGCAATGCATGACAGCGCTGAACTGTTCTTTTAGTTTATCATGAAGCTCGCCGTTCATTTACCCACCTCTTCCGATTCCATTTCAAAATACTGTGTCAATATCTCGGCAGCTTCCTGTACCAGGCGCTTGCAGGGACGCTTTTTATAGTAATCGACGGTGCGTTCCTCCGGCCTGGCACTCTGCGGGGCCCGGTCCAGTCCCAGCAGTTCCCGGCAGATGATCGTACCGTTATTTTCCCGAAATCGGCCCGCCAGTTCCCGCATCACTTCATAATTGTGCTTTTTCGCATCGCTGTCCCTGCCGTCTGTGCTCCCGGTCTCCAGCCCACAGACCAGCGCCATGCCGGAAACCGTACCGCATACCTCGCGCATCCTCCCCATACCGCCGCCAAAAGATGCGGATATCTTAAGTGCCGTCTCCCGGTTCATCCCATACCGGTCGCAGAACGCAGCAAATACACTCTGGCAGCAGTTATATCCTTCTTCGAACAGACTCACGGCCTCATTCACTCGGTCCATCTTCAAACTCTCCCTTCCCGCAAAGCGGCTGCTGCGCCTTGCAGTCCGCCGCAAAGATGATGCCGGCAGACCGGCGCGCTTCATCCATCACGTCCATTACCAGATGGATCATGTCATACCATCTCTGGCATTCCGCCAGATCTCCTCTCTCAAACAGCTTCAGGAACCACTCCAGCTCGTAATACATGGGCTGATCCATCAGCTGACCGTTCACCGTCACACTGTCCCTGCCGTTTATTTCTGCCCGTACATCGGTAAAAAAGCTGGGCGCATAAGGGCTGTAAAAGCTCCCGTCCTCTCCGTGTATGCTCACAAACTGATTGGCGTTGCAGTCTTTAGCGGCAGTGCATTCACACAGAAAATCAGGATAAGTCAATATTACCGTGCCGGACAGATCAATGCCGTTGTCGGCCTTATTGCAGAAATAATGTACACTTTCCGGTTTTCCGAAGAGCCCCAGCGCGGCTTCGATATTGTAGACATTCAGATCCATCAGTGCTCCTCCGGAGAAATCTGGATTAAAGATGTTGGGATTTTTTCCGGCTTTATAATCGTCGTACCTGGTGGAATATTTGCTGAAATTTCCCTGGAACAGCCGCATTCTGCCCAATTTATTGATATTTTCCTGAATCCAGATATAGTTGGGCATATGCAGGGTAATGATCGCCTCAAATAAAAACAGCTGCTTTTCTGCCGCCAGCGAGGTCAGCTCCCGGGCTTCCCTTCCGTTGGAGGTAAAGGATTTCTCGCAAATCACATGCTTGCCATGCAGCAGGGCCATGCGGCTGTGCATGAAATGCAGCCCGTTGGGGGATGCCACATACACAAAATCGATTTCCGGGGACTCCATAAATGCTTCCAGATCCGTATATACTCTGGCAACCCCATGGCGGTCCGCAAGGGCTCTTCCATTTTGCTCGCTTCTGGAATACACCGCCTCGCAGGATATGCTGCCGCCCTGTGATTTGAGCAGCTTAAGCGCATTTAAAAAGCGGTCCACAATAAATCCAGTTCCGATCGTACCAACTCTCATAACCATCCCTCCATACTTCTATCAGACAAAGCTGATGTTCTGTGCACTTGCACACTCTTTTATTATGATTCAGCTGTGCTCTCCCATCAGATCATGTCCAGCTGCACTGGCGTATAAAACATCTCCCGCACAGCAGCAGGATCCCGTGTCTGGGATAATATCCACATCAGCTTGGTGACTACGGATTCAAATGTCATATTATAAGCTTCCATCAGCTCATATTTCTCCTTTACCAGGTTTCCAACCTGATAAACTTCCATATCGCTGCCCTCATGAGGCACCTGTGTGGTCATAACCATGATCTTTCCGGAAGCGATCCAATCCGCGATGGCATCGATGAAACCTTCATCCCCATAGCAGGGGATGCCGCCGACGCCGAAGCTCTCCACCACCACCGCGTCGTAGGAGTCCTTCAGCCAGCTAAAGATATCCGCTTTAAGCCCCGGTATCAGCTTCAGCGGAAATACCCGGTCATCCAGCCTGTTATAAAATACAGGGCCTCTTTTGCAGGTCTCAAGCTCTATGTAGTGTACCACACGGCCATCCCTGATCAGTGCCAGCTCCGGATAGTCGATGCTGGAAAATGCGTTATAACTCTTGGTACGCATCTTTCTTGCTCGGGTTCCCACGATCGCCCGGCCGTCAAACACGATACAGACGCCGTGGGCCCGGTCCTGGGAAGCATAGCAGAAGGCGTCCTCCAAATTGCTGCGGGCATCCGTATCCCGCACAAAAACTGATTTCTGCGATCCGGTAATCACTACCGGCTTAGGGGAATTCTGTATCAGATAAGAAAGAGCGGCAGCCGTATAAGCCATCGTATCCGTGCCATGGGAGATCACAAAACCGTCATAACGGTCATAATTAACCCTCACTGCCTCCGCTATAGCCAGCCAATGCTTCGGATTCATATTCGTGCTGTCCAGATTCAGTATCTGAACGGCATCGACTTCACAGAAACCGTTCACCTCCGGCACATAGCTTAAAATCTCCTCAGTATCCAGCATGGGGGTAAGGCCGGCATCCGTGGGCTTGGATGCGATGGTTCCACCGGTTCCAATCAGCAATATCTTTTTCATAATATCTTACTCCTGTTTATTATCTGTCGTCTCCTATAGTGCCCCTATTATAACATATGCGCCGGAATTTGACAAACCATGCACATTCCGGTGACTGAGGTAAACGGGCAAATAGGTTACTCATCACAGCTGGCGTAAACTTCCCGCGCATAGCGGCGCAGAGTATAGTAACACAAACAGTTATCGGAGATCTGTCCTTTTTACATAGCAAAAGAGCTGCGCACCATGCTTGATGCGACAGCTCTTTCTACTCTTAGATAACCGCAGGGGTTACCGCTTCAATATCATTTATTTCTCTTCCTTGGAATACAGCGCAACCAGCTTCTGCAGGTGTGCGTACTTATCCTTAGCGGCATCTTCTGCTCTCTCAAACAGTTCTTCCGCTCTTTCCGGATTCTTGAGAGCCAGGGAAGTATAACGAACCTCGCCCTTTAAGAATTCCTGATAATTGCCGGTAGGAGCTTTGCTGTCCAGGCTGAACGGATTCTTGCCTTCTGCTTCCAGAGCAGGATTATAACGGAACAGATGCCAGTAACCTGCCTCAACCGCTCTCTTCTCCTCTGTCTGAGCCTTGCTCATGCCGACCTTGATACCGTGGTTGATACAAGGAGCATATGCGATGATCAGTGAAGGTCCCGGATAAGCTTCCGCCTCTGCGATGGCCTTAACGGTCTGCGCATAGTCAGCGCCCATAGCGATCTGTGCAACGTATACATAGCCGTAGCTCATAGCGATCGCAGCCAGGTCTTTTTTCTTCACATCCTTGCCGCCGGCAGCGAACTGCGCAACCGCACCGGTAGGAGTAGCCTTGGAGGACTGTCCGCCCGTATTGGAATATACCTCGGTATCAAATACCATTACATTGACATCCTTGCCGCTTGCCAGCACATGGTCCACGCCGCCGAAGCCGATATCATAAGCCCATCCGTCACCGCCGAAGATCCACTGTGACTTCTTCGCCAGGAAATCTTTGTGCTTTACAATGTCTCTGCATACATCGCAGTCCACACCGGAGAGCGCTGCAACAAGTTTATCCGTAGCGGTTCCGTTGGTCGCTCCGCATGCGAAGGACTCCAGCCACTCTTTGCAGGCAGCCTGTACTTCTTCACTCGCTTTGTCGTTAGAAGCAACCTCTTCCACTTCCGCTTTCATTCTGTCTCTGAGCGCTTTCTGTGCCAGAGCCATACCGTAACCGAACTCTGCCGCATCCTCGAACAGGGAGTTGGACCATGCCGGTCCCTTGCCTTCCTTATTCACAGTATAAGGAGTGGACGGTGAGGAGTTGCCCCAGATGGAAGAACATCCGGTCGCATTGGCAATATACATTCTGTCACCGAACAGCTGGGTGATCAGTTTAGCGTAAGGAGTCTCGCCGCAGCCTGCGCATGCGCCTGAGAACTCTAATAACGGCTGTTTGAACTGGCTTCCCTTAACAGTGTTCTCTTTGAATTTAGCCAGAACTTCCGGTTTCACCGGCAGACTCTGTCCGTAATCAAAGTGATCCTGCTCAGCCAGGTTTTCTTCCAGTGATGTCATGGTCAGAGCCTTAGCGCCCTTCTTGCCAGGACATACATTTGCACAGGAACCGCATCCGGTACAGTCAAGAGCGGATACGCTCATGCTGAAATAATATCCGGGCATGCCTGTCATCGGAACTTTTTTCATTCCTTCCGGCGCTTTCGCAGCTTCCTCTTCGGTCATAACAACCGGGCGGATTACAGCGTGAGGGCACACATAGGAACAGAAGTTACACTGGATACAGTTTTCAGGATTCCATGTAGGAACATCCACAGCGATGCCGCGCTTCTCATAAGCTGCGGAACCGGACGGTGTAGATCCATCCACATAATCCTTAAATGCGGATACCGGCAGGTTCTTGCCTTCCTGCATATTGATCGGAATCTGTACATTGTTAACGAAATCCAATACGTCCTTACGGCCGCCTGCCACAGATTTGCCCAGCACTTCATCGGAAGCATCCTTCCAGCTCTCCGGAATCTGTACTTCCACAACCTGCTTTGCACCGGCTTCGATGGCGTCGTAGTTCATCTGAACGATCTTCTCGCCCTTTCTTCCGTAGGTAGCCTTTGCAGCAGCCTTCATCAGCTCAATTGCCTTGTCTTCCGGAATGATGTTGGCCAGTTTGAAGAATGCGGACTGTAAAACGGTGTTGATACGTCCGCCCAGACCGATTTCCTTGCCGATCTTAATACCGTCGATCGTATACAGTTTAATATTATGGTTTGCGATGTATCTCTTAGCCTGTCCGGGCAGATGCTCTTCCAGACCTTCCAGATCCCACGGGCAGTTTAACAGGAATGTACCGCCGTCCTTCACATCCTGTACCATGTTGTACTTACGTACGTAAGAAGGATTATGGCAGGCAACAAAGTTCGCCTTGGAAATCAGGTATGTAGAGTGGATCGGATCCTTACCGAAACGCAGGTGGGAAATGGTTACGCCGCCTGATTTCTTGGAATCGTAATCAAAGTATGCCTGCGCATACATGTCTGTATTGTCACCGATGATCTTGATGGAGTTCTTATTAGCGCCGACAGTACCGTCCGCACCCAGACCCCAGAATTTGCAGCTGATCGTAGCGGCCGGTGTTGTATCCGGATCCTCGCCGATCGGCAGGGACAGGTTTGTAACGTCATCCACAATGCCGATGGTGAATTTTTTCTTATCCTTATTGTTGTATACAGCGATGATCTGTCCGGGAGTCGTGTCCTTGGAACCTAAGCCGTAACGTCCGGAGAATACCGGTACCTGGTCAAATTTGGTCCCCTTTAATGCAGCAACCACATCCAGCCAAAGCGGCTCGCCAAGTGCTCCGGGCTCTTTCGTTCTGTCCAGAACGCTGATCTGCTTTACGCTGTCCGGAATCGCATCAATCAGAGCCTGTGCACAGAAAGGTCTGTACAGACGAACCTTAACAACTCCGACTTTCGCGCCTGCAGCCAGCATATGCTCAACGGTCTCATCGATGGTATCACATACGGAACCCATAGCGATGATCACATGCTCAGCATCAGCAGCGCCGAAGTAGTTGAACAGTTTATAATCCGTGCCGATCTTCTCATTCACCTTGTCCATATAATCCTGAACAATCGCAGGAAGAGCGTCATAATAAGGATTGCTCGCCTCTCTTGCCTGGAAGAAGATATCCGGGTTCTGAGCGGAACCTCTCTCACAGGGATGGTTGGGATTCAGAGCATGCTCACGGAACGCATCGATCGCTTCCATATCCGCCATATCCTTCAGATCTTCGTAATCCCATGTCTCGATTTTCTGGATCTCATGTGATGTACGGAATCCGTCAAAGAAATTGATGAAAGGAACCTTTCCCTTGATTGCAGCGAGATGCGCAACCGGTGTCAGGTCCATAACTTCCTGCACACTGCCCTCGCAGAGCATAGCACAGCCGGTCTGGCGGCATGCGTATACATCGGAATGATCACCGAAGATGGATAATGCATGGCTTGCAATCGCACGGGCGGAAACATCGAACACACCCGGCAGCTGTTCGCCGGCAATTTTATACAGGTTGGGTATCATCAGCAGCAAGCCCTGGGATGCTGTAAAAGTTGTAGTCAGCGCGCCTGCTGATAAGGAACCGTGAACGGTACCGGCAGCACCCGCCTCGGACTGCATTTCCGTTACCTGCACGGTCTGTCCGAAAATATTCTGTCTTCCGTCTGTTGCCCATTCATCCACGGCTTCCGCCATAACGGATGAAGGTGTAATCGGATAAATAGCCGCAACTTCCGTAAACGCATAAGAAACATGTGAAGCCGCATGGTTACCATCCATGGTTTTCATTTTTCTAGCCATTGTTATACTTCCTCCTATAGAATAATAAGCATTAACAGTGTGTTAAACTTATACTGCTATTAATTATACATATTTTAATAGTAAATTGCAAATCCTTTATTGTTAAAAATAAGTGAAAAGGCAATGAATTCCCTCTTTGTTTTAAAAAAAGAACATGCGGCCGCGGAAAGAAATACGGCACTTTTCAGTTTCCTTCCCCGGCCTTCTTACTAGGATTCCCATATTCCATCTCAGCCCTGCCTAAAAGGCCTGCGGCATAAGCCCATAAAAGCCTGCGCTCTTCTTCCGGCAGGGATGACAGGATATCCAGCCACTGTTTCTGTTCCCATGACAAGTATACATACTCCTCTTCGCAGAAAAACTGCGCCAGAGTGATCCCCAGCGCATCACAGATCTTCCGAAGCGTTACAAGTCCGGGAACATTTTTCTTTTGAAATAAATAGCATAAAGAAGATTGGCTGATTCCGGTCAGCTGAGACAGCCGGTACCGGCTCATATGCCTGGCCTTTAGCAGTTCTTTCAGCCGCTCTGTTATTTGCTCGCCATCTGTCATGATAAAATCGCCCTCCTTAATCGGCTTTTCGCCGTTCTACTATATTGTAATGTAGATAGAGGAATTTTATCAGGTACCAAATTCAGAACCCACTGCTTCTGTTTGCAAAAGTATATCGATAAATTTTTTTAACTTTTGTAGGAAGGTCTCTGCTGTTCGATTGTTTTTACGATGCTATTCCAAATCTTCAGCTTTTTCTCCTCTGTGAATTCCTGTCCCCTTGCTGTGTTTACCGGTACATACTCTGCTTTCATTACCTTTTTTTCGGTTCTGCCGTACACCATCTCCCATTCATCCTTTCTTATTAATTAGTTGGTGACCATGAGGTTCATTAACTGTTGCACTATAGTAACGTTCAAATGCGCTATTTATTACACTCTTTTTTAAATTTTTTTTTAAAGTTTATAGTTTCATCCGTTTTCTTTATGATATGATAGAGAAAATCTGCTGATCTGCAGTTAAAAGAAGCACACTAAGGAGATATAAATGATACTGATCATTGAAGATAACGCCGACATCCGGCAGGAACTGGCTGCCTTCCTTGGGGCAAACGGCCATCCGGCCGTCTGCCTGGAACATTATCCGGACAGCCAGGAAGAAATGGCAGATGCGGTGCGGGGACTGTGTACAGCCTTTTTGCCCGAGCTCATCCTTCTGGACATCAGTCTGGGAGCCTGCGACGGTCTGAAACTCTGTATGGATATCCGAAGCAGATCATCCGTCCCGATCATTTTTGTCACAGGCAGAACCGATGAAAAGGATGAACTGGCCGGCATACTCACAGGCGGAGATGATTTCATTTGCAAACCATACAGCCTTCCGGTTCTTCTGGCGCGCATCAACCGCATTCTTTTCCGCCAAAAAAACGCAGCCTCCGAAACCGTCCGGGCAGGGGGCGTCTCCCTGAATATCCTGGACGGTCAGGTTTCTTGGCAGGGGCTCACCCTGAATCTGTCCAAAAATGAAATGAAGATCCTCTACTGTCTCTTTCTGAATAAAGGGACTGTTGTGACTAAGGATTCTCTGATCGAATATCTTTGGGAGAACAAATACTATGTGGATGAGAATATACTGAATGTCAATCTTTCCAGATTGAGAAACAGGCTGAAGGAGCTGGGCCTTAAGGATCTGATTGTTACGGTCCCCCAAAAAGGGCTTACCGTAAACGATGCGGAACAGGAGGATTTTATATGACCGTCTTGAATTATCTGTCCGATAAACTGATGCTGATATTTTTGAATCTGTTCTGTGCGGCCGCATTGAGCCTGTACCTTTCATTACTTGGAAACAGTCCGGCCGTCCTCCTTCCCATACTCGTAATCTGGATGGCGGTACTGTCCGCCGTGTGGAGGGCGGATTATGTGCGCCTTAAAAGAAAATACATGCAGATATCCGCACAGCTTAATCTGCTGGACCAGAAATATCTGATCTGCGAGATGCTTGACAAGCCCCGTACGTCCGTGGAGAGACAGTATCAATCGATTCTGCGTGCAGCTTCCAAATCCATGCTGGAACAAGTAAACCGCCTGAAAAACTCCCAAAGACAGTATAAGGAATATATCGAGGAATGGATACATGAGGTCAAAACGCCGATTACTGCGGTTGACTTAATCTGCCGGAACCATCCGGACGGCAATCATCTGCGCATAGGGAAAGAACTAAGCCGGATCGATTATCTGGTGGAACAGGCGCTCTATTATGCGCGCAGTGAAAACGTTGAAAAAGATTATTTTGTCAAAGAATTCCCCCTGTTTGACGCGCTAAGGCCCGCCCTGCTGCTAAACAGGACACTGCTTCTGGAAGAAAAGATCTCTCTGCAGATAAAAGAAACGCCCGATACGGTCTGCACGGACGAAAAATGGCTCACCTATATCTTAGGGCAGATACTCGCCAACGCCGTCAAATACCGCCGTTCATCAGGCGCTTGGATCCGTATATCGGCAAACCATACGCCGGGCGGCGTCTATCTCACTATCGAGGATAACGGCCGCGGCATACGGCAGGAGGACCTGCCAAGAATATTTGACAAAGGCTTTATCGGCAGCATAAGAAACGGCAATAAATCCACCGGCATGGGGCTGTATCTGTGCAAAAAGCTCTGCTTAAAGCTGGGACTTTCGATAACTGCCGACTCGGTTTACCGGGAGAGCACCCGAATCACCATCGGATTTCCCACAGGCACCTTTCTGCATCCGGACCGCAGAGACTGACCGGTGCTAACAAATTTGTAAGTACAAAATAACTGCTGCTCCTGCTATGATATTCTGTATAAAGCATAGAAGAGGTATAGTATGGATGCACTGCTAAGAATTGAAGAACTCGAAAAATATTACGGCACCAAAACTATGGTGACCAAAGCTCTGGACCAAATCAGCTTCACGGTAAATGAAGGAGAATTTCTGGGGATCATGGGCGCCTCCGGAAGCGGGAAGACAACGCTGCTAAACTGCATTTCCACCATCGATACCGCAACTGCAGGACATATCTATCTAAGGGACAGGGACATTACGGAATTAAAGGAAGACGCTCTGGCCGAATTCCGGCAAAAAAATCTGGGGTTTGTCTTTCAGGATTTCAATCTGCTGGATACCCTGACCATTGAAGAGAATATTGCGCTCGCCCCTGTCATTCAGGGAACCCCTGCCTCTAAAATCGCGGGAGAAGTGGCGCAAGTGGCGCAGGAACTCGGCATAAGCGATATCCTTTCCAAGTTTCCCTATGAAGTGTCCGGCGGACAGCGGCAGCGCTGTGCCTGTGCCAGAGCGCTGATTGCACGGCCCAGCCTGATACTGGCGGATGAACCCACCGGCGCCCTGGATTCCAAGTCGGCCAGCATGCTGTTGGAATGTTTCACACAGATGAACCGCAGCATGCATGCCACTGTTATGATGGTCACCCATGATATCTTTTCAGCCAGCTACTGCAGCAGGATTCTCTTTCTCCGGGACGGAAGGATATTCAACGAATTGGTGAAGGGGGATAAGAACAGGCGCATATTCTTTAATGAGATCATGGATGTCGTAACACTGCTGGGAGGTGACGTGTCCGATGCTCTTTAAACTTGCTCTGCGGAATGCGAAGCGCTCCATGCGGGACTACAGCGTATATCTGCTGACGGTCACCATCGCCTTTTCCCTCATGTACGCGTTTAATATGGTTGTCTTTTCAGAAGAAATAAGAGGGATTAGTCAGATCATGGGAAGTCTCGCCCCGGTCATCTGTTTTATCTCCGTCATCGTAATCGCCGTCATCGCATGGCTGGTGAATTATATGAACCGTTTTATGCTGGAGAAACGCAGCCGGGAACTGGGCACCTATATGCTCTTAGGCATCGGCAGCGGCAGAATATCCCGGATGGTTCTGCTGGAGAATATGATCATGGGAGGGGCCGCCTTCGCTGCCGCCCTGTGTATCGGGACCTTCCTTTACCAGATTCTCACGATGGTCATCATGAATCTGTTTGAAGTGAGGTATGCGGTCAGGGACGTTTTTTCTATTCCGGCGGTGCTGCTTACATTCTTTTATGTGCTGCTGATCTACACGTTCTCCCTTCTGCGGATGAAAAAACGGCTGAAGAAAATAAAAATCTGCAGTCTGATATATGCGGAAAAACAAAATGAGACAGCCCTGCTGTCCGGGAAAAAGGGGCATTGGTTCCTCTGCATGTTGTCCGTCGCGCTTCTGGCTGCAGGCTGTGTGCTCCTCTACCTCATTTTTCATAACACCGCTCTGTTTTCTGCAGCTATGCTGTCTGCCGGCATCACGCTGATCATCGGCGGCCTCTACGGCGCTTACATCACGCTGGCAGCCTTCCTGGTCAAGCTTTTTCTGGGCGGTAATGAGCGGAAATACGCAAAGGATCACCTGTTCATCTACAGAAATCTGTCGGCCAAATTAAAGACTATGAGCGTTACGGTCGGAACCCTGGCCATGCTGCTGACGCTCACCCTGGCCTGCATGCAGAGCGCCATGCTTTTTAACCGTTTTTTTGAGCTTTCCGCTTTAAACCGCTGCACCTTTGACGCGCAGGTCTCTGCCAAAGACACTTCCGTATTTGCAGAAGCCGAAGAATACTTTGAAAGGACCCGCGGTATAAAAGCCAGCCTCCGGATTCCCATTTATGACTGCGGCCAGAGGACCTTATATGACGCGCTGGAGCTGGATTCATATGTGGAGGAGGATTATGCGGTTTCTTTCAGCGATTACGCGGCGATGCGGCAGATGCTGGGATACGAACCGGTAACACTGGAAGGAGGCCGGTATATCCTCCACGCTTACGCGCAGATCAAACGTGCTGCGGACGAAAAGGGGGCGCTGCCGTACAGCATAAACGGCACCGGCCTGACCCTGCAGGCGGTCTATGATGAACCGCTTTCACAAAACGGCAGCATCGGTGCCGGCTGCATCATCGTTCTTCCCGATGAACTGACCGTCGGACTCGATATCCCTTATACCACGCTGGCCATCGATACACTGGAAGATACCACTCCGGAGGACTGGCAGTATCTGACCGACCGATTTAAAGGCGACCGGCATTTCAGCGACTGGAGTGCCAATGCCTGGGACACAAAAGGAAATCAGCTCTCGACCAGCCGCTCCTCCATACTCGTGTTCGGCTTCAGTCTGTACTATACCGGCTTAATATTCATATGCACAGCAGCTTCCATCCTGGCCGTACAGCAGCTAAGCGAAGCCTCCAAATACAGATTCCGCTACAGCATTCTATCCAAACTGGGCGTACCGGATGCCAGGATCGGCAGGCTGATCTTCCACCAGCTGCTTTTGTATTTCGGTATTCCTCTGCTGCTTCCGGTTCCGCTCTCCATATTCATTTCCTCCTGCGTGAACACAATGCTGCAGACAATGATCTCACCGGCCGCCTTCCGGGCATCCGTCGCTGTAGGGCTGGGTATATTTCTGATGATCTATATCCTGTATTTCGCCGCAGCCTGTGTGGGATACCGCAGGAGCGTGCTGAATTAAAATGCAGTCACATGCTGCTTAAGCCGGCTGTGATCCGCTGTCCGCAATTTTTTCCATTGTCGCCCGAACCACAGCCTCCCTCCACTCCTCCGTAAAAGGAAAGGCTTTGGCCTCCTCCCTGCCGTAAGTCACCTGGAGCTCATACTCCAGGGGCAGCCAGGAGGAGATATCCGCTTCGTTATGCTCCATCACCGCATCAATACGGTCCAGTATCTTATAAAGCTTGGCTTCCGGTGATTCTTTCTTTTCCATCTCTTCCCACAGCGCCGAAAATCTGCCGCCCTCCCTGGCCGGCAGGGACGAAAACAGGTTTCTCACCGCATTGCCCTCACAGACTTCGTCCGATTCCTTTTTTTCGAAACAGGGGATATCCCCCGTCACCGCTTCTCCGATATCGTGAAGCAGACACATGCGGATTACCCGGTCCATATCCAGATCGGGGAACTCGTCCGCAATCAGCATCGCCAGAAAAGCCGTGCTGAAGGAATGGTCCGCCACGCTCTCCTGCCGCCCGTTTGCGGTCCACGAATGCCGGGTATTGCACTTCATCTTCTCCAAAATCTTATAAAACTCCAGTATATCTTCCGCTTTCATTCATCCTCCTGATCTGAACGGACAAGAGCCGTCTGAACTGTTACATTTTAGAATGTTACTGTTCACAGTTACCGAAAAATTCCCGCGTATGAGAGGGCAGGGTATGGTCCTCATTGGGACCCGCTCTCGCTCCGTGAAGCGCGCAGCGGTACTAATGCTGTAAAATACACAGCAATAAGTACCGGCGGGCTTCAAGGGATCCCTATGAGGACCATACCCTGCCCTCTCATACGCTGCTTGATCGGCAGCGTGTGAACAGTAACTTTAGAATATCCGGCGCTGTAATGTTTGTCAATCCATACTTGTATTTTGTTCTCTGTTTTTGATATAATGTAGTAACAGTTCAGACGGCGGGAAAATAGTGCAAAAGCAGACGTTGAGTTTGCTCATAAGACTGTTTTTGTGCTATTTTTCACATCGGATGGACATCCGATGCTTCTTGACCGGTTTTTTCGGTCAAGAAGATGAGCCGTCTGAACTGTTACTTAATGTAAAACATTATACCTGCGCCTGATTTTTGTCTGCAAAGCAGACAGTTTCCACAGGAAATCATGCGCATCCCCGCCAAATCGTAATATTAAGGAGGTCCCGCCATGGAATACGGGCTGATTGGAGAGAAGCTGGGACACAGCTATTCCAAGCTGATACATGAGCAGCTGGCAGATTATACATATGATCTGGTGCCTTTAACCAGGGAAGAATTTCCGCTTTTTATGAAAAAGAAAGAGTTTAAGGCGATCAATGTCACCATCCCTTACAAAAAGGATGTGATCCCCTATCTGGACGAGCTGGACAGCCATGCCGCGCAGATCGGCGCTGTCAACACAATCGTTAATAAAGAGGGGCGTCTCATCGGCCACAACACGGATTACGACGGCTTTCTGTACATGGTCCGCCGCAATCAGATCGATATGGAAGGAAAAAAGGTGCTGGTGCTCGGCACCGGCGGGGCCAGCGCTGCCGTCTGTGCCGTCGTAAAAGCGCTGAACGCATCCCCCCTTCTGTCTGTGAGCCGCAGCGGCAAGGACGGAGCCCTGACGTATGAGGAATGCCGCCGGGCACATACGGATGCCGCCGTCATCGTCAACACTACCCCGGTGGGCATGTATCCCAATGCTGACGCATCCCCCATCGACCTTACCCCTTTTACTGCCTGTGAAGCGGTGCTGGATATCATTTATAATCCTAAGGAGACCCGTCTCACCGCCCAGGCCAAAACGCTTGGAATGAAAGGGGTCACCGGGCTTTGTATGCTCACCGCCCAGGCCAAGTACGCATGCGAGTATTTCCTGGACCGCAGGATGGATGACAGCGTTATCGAGAAGGTCACCTGTCTCATAGAAGATACCCTGTAAATTATCCTATCAGGAGGATGAGTCCTATGATAAAACCGTTACAGATCAGATCCGCCGTATTCGGCACCGGAATGCCTAAAATATGTATCCCGCTGACTTCCTCAGGCAAAAGAGATCTGGCCGACGAGGCCCGCGCTCTGTTATCCGCTTCCCCCGATTTGGTGGAATGGCGCGTGGATTATTTTGAACAGTCGGACAGCCTGATCGAAGTCAGGATGATGCTATCCGCCTTAAGAGACATCCTAAAGGATATCCCTCTGCTCTTTACCTTCCGTACCAATGATGAAGGCGGACAGAAGCGCATTTCTCCGGAAGACTATCACCTGCTGTGCCGGACGGCTTGTAAATCCGGCTGTATCGATCTGCTGGATGCAGAGCTTTCCCAGGGAGACGCTCCGGTGAACAGCCTGTTGCTCAACGCGCATGCCTGCGGAGTGCGGGTGGTGGTATCCAGCCACGATTTTACTACAACTCCTCCCAAAGAAGCGCTGATCGAAAAGCTCACGCACATGCAGCGGCTGGGCGCCGACATGCCTAAAATCGCGGTTATGCCGAAATCCAGGCTGGACACGCTCACGCTCTTGTCCGCCACGCTGGAGATGCGGGAGAAGTTTGCAGACCGGCCTTTTATCACCATGGCCATGGGGGAATACGGCGCTTTCAGCCGGGTATGCGGTGAATTCTTCGGCTCTGCCTTAACCTTTGCCACGGCTTTAAACGCTTCTGCGCCGGGGCAGCTGGAAGCTGCCCGTGTACGCCGCATATTGGAGGCGCTGAATGGAATTTAAAGCGATTTAATATTATAACTCCAGCACCGCCTCATGTACTCCTTTTGCCGGAGTCGGGATGATCAGATTATCCCGCATCTGTATTCCATCCACAAAAAGCCTTTTCTGACCTTTACACTCCGGATTTCTGACAATTCTGATATGGTAGAGCGAGCCTCTGAACCGGCGGGTGATCTCAATGCTGTTCCAGCCCGAAGGCAGGCAGGGATCGATGAGAAGTCCCTCCATGACCGGGCGGATGCCCAGCAGATACTGGGTGACGGCCACATACATCCATGCGGCCGTGCCTGTCAGCCATGATACATTGGCCAGACCGAAACGCAGGCTGTCCGGCCCGAATATGTTGGAAGCGTATGCGTAGGGTTCCGCCTTATATCTCCAGACGCCCGCATGTTCCATGGCCACCGCCGGAATCAGTTTACGGTAATACTCATACGCCCGGTCACCATGGCCCAGCATGCATTCGGCGATCACCGCCCAGGTATTGGCATGGCAGAACACCGAACCGTTTTCCCCCGTACCCGGGTTGTAATTGGTCAGAGGATCCTTAGGATCCGGGAAGTTCACGATCGGCGGATCGATCTTCTTGATCCCCAGAGGTGTGTTGAGCAATTCATAAACGCTGTCCATGGCTCTTTCACACTTTTCTCTGTCCCCCATCCCTGAAAGGACGGCCCAGCTCTGTGCATTCAGCCATATCCTCGCCTCTTCACTGTCGGCGCAGCCCACATATTCGCCGTTATCCATGATGGCCCTGCGGTACCATGCACCGTCCCAGGCTTTGGTATTGACCAGTTTTTTCTGGCTTTGATAGCTTGTCTCATACTCTTTGGCAAGAGGCGCATCCCCCATGGCAAGAGCCATCATTTCCATCTTTTTGAGCATCATGCCATACTGCATGGAAGTCCAGATGCTCTCGCCCTTTCCCTCCCTGCATACACGGAAAAGCGCATCGTTCCAGTCGGAACGGAGCATCAGCGGAAAGCCCTCTCTGCCCAGATGTGCTGCCGTAAATTCCATGGCTCTTTTCAGATGCTGATAGACGGTTCCCTCTCCGCCATCATAAAAACGGACCGTCTCATAAAGGAAATCATAGCTTCCCTCCTCGCAGAGGATGTTATGCACCGCGAGGACGGTCCATAGATGGTCGTCGGAATGGACGGTGGTCACCGGCTCATATCCTTCCGTCGGGAAAAAATAATGATTGACATGGCCGTCCGCGTACTGCTGGGAAAGCAGCAGACGGACCTTTTCCTTCGAGGCCGTAAGATCAAACGGAATCATGGCCAGTATGTCCTGCGCCGTATCCCGGTATCCCACGCCGCGGAAAGTTCCTGTTGCATAATAGGACAGGTTTCTGGAGAACATGAAGTTTCTCTGGGCCTGATACGGGTTCCATACATTGATCATCCGCTCCGTATCCTCATCCGGCACGCAGCATGTAAAATGCTCCAGATGCTCTTTCCAGGATGCATTCAACTCCCGAAAGGATTCCTCCACAAAACCTGGCTCCCTCTGATTAGACAGAGAAGCGCGGATCTCCTCTTCCGTCATGCCGGTGCCTAGAAAAATTGAGATTTCTTTCTCCTCTCCGGCTTTCAGCTTAACCGGAATCTGAAAGGCAAAGCAGGGATCCCCGCCCCAAAGGACGGAATTACCTAACGTATCCTCCAAAACTCCGGCCGGCTCCTCCTCACTCCGGTAAGGTCCGATAAACTCATCCCGATCCCCTTCAAAGCTCAATACCGGCTCTGTGGCAGCGAAATAGATCAGAGGAGTCTCATCCGGCCTGGGCTGGTTTTCTACGCCATAGCGGTACACCAAGGCCTGTTCCTCTTCCATATAGCTGACCTTCAGCTGATGCTTATTGTAGCACTGCCACTGCAGCTCACGCATAAACTCCATCATGCCAAGCTCCACAAAGGGATAGACTGCTATTTCGCGGTCACAGTCGGATGTGAGCTTCAGATTCCATATCATGGAGTTCTCCCTGCTGCCGATAAAATAAAGAGCCTGCGCCTTCAGTCCCTTTCTCTCGGCCTCAAATCTGGTATAGCCCAGTCCGTGTATGCTTTTCCAGCGTTCGGGCTGCGTCTTTACCGGCATGCCGGTGGGGCACCAGACCTCCCCTCCATCCTTGATATAGGTATAAAATCCGCTCCTGTCCGTGGGCAGATGGAAAAAACGGTAATGGTTGATCCGCCAGATCTGCGGGGATTTATAAAATGCCACCCCGCCTCCGGCATGGGAAATCATGGCATGCAGCATGCCGTTGGAAAGGTAGTTCATCCACGGCGTGGGCATGTCGTAACGCATAAATTCTATTTCTTTATCAGAATCCAAAAATCTGTAATACTCACTCGGTTTGCCGCATTGAATCATGGTATGATATCCTCTCTGACGACTGCAGGGCGCACATCCTTCTTTGACGCCGTAAATCTGCAGTCCTCCAGTTTTATATTCCTGCCGTGGCGCAGATATGCTCCCCACGAGGGAAGCGGGTCAAACAGATGAAATTCCGGATACTGTTCACCCATTTCCGGCACAGCCTGCTTTTGATAAGCTTCCCTGCCGCCCGGCATTGCAAAGTCACAGTTACGCAGGGTAATGTTTTCTGCCGGATAGTCCCACAGTCCGGAGATCACCACGCCTCCTTCGGCATTTCCCCAGGGCCTGCCCTGATAGAGTCCGCCTCCGGCCTGTTTTACATCCGCCCTGATATCCTCCATCAGGATATTTTTTATCGTCCCCGGCCGCGCCTTTGAAACCTCATAATACCGGCGCAGACGGTTTCCTCCGCTGATAAAGATCGGGCCGGTGCACCGGATCATATGTACATTCCGGACCGTTACGCCGTCCACACATCCTCCGTCCACCGGAACAATCTTGATTCCGCAGCCTTCCACATCGTAGAAACGGCAGTTTTCCACCGTGATATCGGAAAAATCCCCCACCGACTCGGTCCCGATTTTAAATCCGGCCCATCTGGAGGTCACGGTACAGTCCGATATCCGGACGGACCTACAGCACCTGCTGGAGGTGGATTTCAGGCAGATGGCATCATCCCCGCTGTCGATCTCACATCCGGTCACCTCAACCTGACGGCAGCCGTCGATATCGATTCCGTCATTATTGCCGTTGCAGCGGGAGGAAATCCTGACCCGGCGTACCGTTACCTCCTCGCAGTCCTGCAGATGGAGGCACCAGGCCGCCGCCTGAACCAGCTGTATCCCCTCTATATGTACCTGACGGCAGCCGACCAGCCGGATCAGAAACGGCCGCACCAGATGGGAAGGGTGTCCCTCCGGATACAGATAGCCCCGGCCGTTGATCATCCCTGGGCCGCCAATTCCTGTATCGGTTTTGTTACAGGCATAGATCAGCGCTTTTCCCCTCACATGTCCCACCGCATCCGTAAAGCAGGTCTCATTATCCGGATAATCCTCAATCCGCCCGCTCCCCAGCAGCACGGCCCCCTCTTCCAGCCACAGTGTTACATGGTCTTTCAGACACAGAGTGCCGCATACATACATCCCCGGGGGGAGAATCACCTTCCCCCCGCCGGTCTTTTCACACAGATCCACCGCCTGCTGTATGATTTCCGTCATAATTTTTTCCGATTTTTCAATTCTCTGATCCATATGCTTCCTTTTCTATTCTCTGAAATGCTTACCGGCCTCCACAAGCATCATCAGTGCCATGGACTGGCCGTAAGGCATGGGGCAGACAGGAATATTCCTGTAATCTTCCCTGTTGGCAAATACCGGGGTGCCATAGGAAACCCCCTGTACACAGCCGTCACAAGTGATCTGCTTTATGACCCCGTTTACTGCCTTCAAACCGGTTTCCTCGTATTTTTGATCCAGATATCCCATCCGCACCGCTTTTAAAATGCCGTAGGCGAAAGCGCTGGTGGCGCTGGTTTCCAGATAAGAGGTGGCATCATCCAGCAGCGTATGCCACAGTCCGGAATCATCCTGGCAGGCTTTCAGCGCTTTTACCTGCTCTTCCAGCGTCGTCAGCAGAAACTGACGGACTCCGTCATTTCCTTCCAGCAGTTCCAGATAATCCACCAGTCCCGCTGTATACCAGGAATTTCCTCTTCCCCACAACGCCTCTCCGAAATGATGTCTGCCTAAGAATGTCCAGCCGTGAAATAACAGCCCGGTCTTCCGGTCGGTCAGGTATTTGATGTGCACCAGGAACTGGCGGATGCTCTCCTGGACATAGTCTTCCCGGCCGAGCAGCTGTCCCATCCGGGCCAGAAATAAAACGGTCATATAGAGCGTATCGTCCCACACCTGCCCCTCGTTCTGCCCGCCGCTGACCACATGCTGGATGGCGCCCTCACCGGCTCTCGGCATCCCATGATATACCCCATCGGCCCATTGCCGCAGCAGGGGCAGGTAGCTCTCCTTACCCGTCTCTTCATAGAGACAGGAGAGGGTGAGCATCGGGCAGGTCGTATTCACATTTTGTTCCGGAAGGCCTTTTTGAATCTGCCGGTCAAACCATCCGGTTAAAAACGTCAGGATTTGCGGGTCTTTCGTGTCCCGGTAATACTGATACATCGCAAACAGCGCCACACCCTGGGGCCATTCCCAGGCATCCATCGAGATGATGCTGATGGGGCAGGTTTCCTCCACCCCTCCCTCATTTTCCATGTGCTGCATTTTATCCATAATTTTACGGATCAGCGGATCCAGATTATGATGTTCGTTTATACACATATCTTTACCATTTCCTTTGATCATAGCTTTCTTTTACCTTTCAGGCCGCTTCCGGCGCTGCATATGCGGGACGCTTCCAAAAACGGCACGGCAAAAACCGGTGATTCCAGCGTCCAGGCGCTTTGGCCGAACCTTCCTTCTGAGTGCAGTATTTCATTGTCCAGCCTGGTTTCAACCTGAACCTCTGACGTTCCCCCGCAGCTCCCGTCCTCTTTGCTGCAATTTTCCAGGACTTCAATCGAAAAGACACCGTAGGTCTTCTCAAGCTGTTTTATATCAAGCAGCTTCTTCTCTCCTTCATAACCTGTGAGATAAAGCCTTTTCCCATCATCGCCTATATGGGCGTCCACCGGTTTCCCGTCAAAAACGAACTGATAGATCTTCACCTTTACGGTCAGTTCTTTGTCACGTATCACATAGGCATCGCCGTCCTTTTCAAAGGCAAGGTCTTCCCGTCCTCCCAGTTCAAAACAAAAACAGAGTCTGTCGGTTTCATAGACGCCGTCTTTTTGCTTGTCCAGGATATAATGGAAGCTTCCGCGGTCCGATACAAATCCCAGATGTCCGGCCATCCGGTTATTCTCCTGCACACCGTACACCATGGCGGAACAGAAATCGTAATCCCCGATCAACCCCCGGATGCGCATATAGGCCGGATTTCCCTCACCCCAGACCACCATGCCGTTGCGTCTCTGATTCCAGCAGTCCGATGCTTCAAAGATGCCCATGGAGTATTTCTCCGTCAAAAACGAATACGCTTTAAGATCAGGATGATCCAAATCCCTTATAATCGTGGTATCGGTCCCAGCCTCTCTCAATCCGTTCTTTTTATAGTATGTATGGGCCAGAAATCTTTCTTTCTCTGTAAAGCGGCAGAGATATACATCAGGGCATTCCGGCGGGTAAAGCAGGGATTCCACAGATATCTGGTCCAAAGAAACCTGATCCGGCCAGTCCGGATCAGAAACATCCGCAGCTCCTCCCGGAATACGGCCAAACCTTCCTCCGGTTCCCAGAAAAACATTCCAGGCCAGAGCGCCCTTATCCAGATCCGAATACGCTCTTGCCTGGGGAGGCGCAAGTTGGTTGATCCACGGGTTGTAATGGTTGGAGAGGCAGTCCCAGGCATAGCTGTTAAACGCTTCAGCCATGGCAAGACATTCAGGATCATGGAAAAATCTCCTCATTCTGGCGATTTCATTCAGCGCCACAAGGATATATGCGGAGCTGTTGTACTCGGAAAACGAGCCGTTAAATTCCGTGTATCTGTAAAGCTTCTCCAGACGGTCTTTTCCTGCCTGAAGGATTGCACAGTCTTTCAACAGCTCTCCCGCCGACAGGATCGTCATGCTGCTCATCAGGGCTATATTGGTATAATCCAGCCCCACATTTCTCTTAATGCTGCAAAGGGCCGCCCGCCTTATGGACTGATCCATCATCTCTTTTGTTTCTTCCGACACGCGTTCCCCGGCCAGAATCCGGATGCCCAGAAGGCATTTTGATATAAAGTCCGCCCAGTTATAATCCGGCGCAATCATGCTGTCTAAGGGTTCCTCCATATAGTAGGACCATAGGCCAAAGGTCCGGCTGTCCGGCCGGTCATCCTGCAGATGGCAGACCTTTTGTATCACCTGCTCCCCCCGCTCAAATAAATCTGTCCGCCCAGCCTGGAAAATCGCGTCCGCATACTCAGCCGCATCCCTAAGAGGGTGCAGGATACCGGTCTTTCTGGTGTGGTAACCGCCCTTCCAGTTCTCCTGGCGCACTGTGAGCATGGCCTCCGCCTCGTCGTACCGTTCGCTCTCATTGTCAATTTTTCTATGCAGCAGCCGCTGCATCCAATCCTTATTTTCCATAAATCGCTCCATTCCCGCCTTTGCTCCTGATTTACATAAAACCGCGGCGGCCGTTCTTCCAAACAGCCAGCCGCGGTTCTCCGGTCATTATTTTGCCAAGAACGCGTCTACTTGAGACTGCAGTTCTGCGGCAGCCTTCTCTACTCCGGCATTCTTCATCTTATCAATGAAATCACTGTATGTACTTTCCCATCCGCTTCCCATTACGCCGTACATCAGAGGTTTGCTGTACTCTGTTACCACAGCGGTGGTCTGCTCCAGTTCCGTCTTGATTGCGTCTGTCTTAAATGTACAGCCGATCAGATCTGATTTAATATTGGAATCGGACTCATTCAGCTGTAAGGACAGTTCCACTTCATCGTCCGTGCATGCCTGGTTCAGATAAGCGTTAAACGTATTGCCGATGATCCATTTCATAGCGGCATAGGAGGTATCCACACCGCCCTGAGTTCCTGAATACTCCAGGGTCTCTATATGGTTGTCATCGATTTTTTTGTAATGAACATCTTCAATTCCATAAACCATAAGATTATACAGTTCTTTTCCTTCTTCAGAAGTCATAGCGTTAATAAAGCGTATCGCTTCTTCCGGATGCTCGCAGCTGGAGGAAATACCGTTGCCGCCCGCTCCCCATGTGTTGATGATATAGTACTGCTCTTTTGTAGGGATCGCTGTGATATCCATGCCGTACATGGTGCTGTAAATCTGTGAAACACGTTCCGAATCGCCAAACTGGTTATTGATGCAGAATACGTAGGAAACGTCATTTAACATGTTGGCTCCGTCAAAATCCTTAGAATTAATTGTGAGGATATCGGGATGAATCAGGCCCTCTTCATATTCTTTTGCAGAAAGCTCAAAAGCCTGCTTCATCTTTTCCGTAACATACTTATTAAATACGGTATTGCCGTTCGCATCTTTAATATAATCTCCGTAAATGGTATCCGTAAAATCGTTGATGCCGAATCCGCTGTAAACCATGGATCCCATCGGAGGCATGTAATGGGTTGCGCCTTCGCCTGCCTGTACATTTCTTACATACTCTTCCAGTACAGCGGCTTTCTCAGCCAGGTGGCTGTCATCCATTTTCAATGTTTCCTCAATCTTTTCGGCATCACCGTATTTCTCCAGCCATTCTGTAGGCGTTACCAGATAATTCATGTTCGACGCTCTCTGGTAATTCGGCACCATGTAAATCTGTCCGTCCACGCTGCCAAGTTCCCATAACCAGTCAGGCAGTATATCCTTCAGTCCGTCCACAGATGCAATCAGATCATCCAGCGGAACCAGGCTGCCTTTTTCCACCTCTTCCGAGAAGTCCAGATTCACCGTATTTAAAATATCGATCTGCTCGCGGGAAGACTGTGCCAGCGTAACCGCCTGCTTATATTCAGAGGCCGTATAGCATTTCAGTTCCACCGTCACATGTTCCAGCCCCGGATATGTTTTCAGTTTTTCATTCAGCGCTTCCTGCACCATCTTGGTGTCCTTCTGCTCTCCGTTGCCGCGGTACCACCATACCAGCTTGACGGGCTCTTTGGATTCGTCGCCGCCCTCCCCGGCCTGTGCCGCGGTTGAAGCCGCTGCAGTTGTTGTTTCCTTTTCAGCTGCAGTCGTAGTTTCTCCTGTGGATTTATTTCCACAGCCGGCAAGTGCAAGCGTCATGATAAACGCCATTGCAAGTGCCAATACCTTTCTTGTAAGTTTCATTGTCTTACTCTCCTTTTCATTAAATATTTGCTGCGCCTGTTGTATAAAACCGGCGATTAAGCCTGTCTATCAGCCTTTTACTCCGCCCAATGTCATGCCCTTGGCAAAGTATTTCTGGAAAAACGGGAAAACTACCAGCACCGGACCTGCCGCCAGCAGCGCCATCGCATACCGGAAGCTTTCCGAAGGGAATACCTCTCCGCCCATGAGCTGGCCGGTCTCCGCCAGCTGTTTCAAATACTCTGATTCCTTTAAGATCTTCTGCAGCAAATACTGCAGGGAATACAGTTTCGCGTCATGTATATAGAGAAGTGAGGTCATCCAGTCATTCCACTTTGCCACTAAGAAGAGGAACCCGACGGATGCTAAAACCGGTTTGCAGAGCGGCATTACAATCTTAAAACAGATGTAGAGCTCCTTTGCTCCATCCACTTTGGCAGCTTCAATCAGTTCATTCGGGAGGCTCTTATAATTTGTCCGGATAATGATCAGATTGTAGGCCGAGATCAAACCGGGCAGGATATAGATCCACATCGTATCGTTCAAGTGAAGATACTGTACATTCAATATGTAGCTGGGCACCAGTCCGCCTGAAAACAGCATGGTGAACACCACAAAAAATGTGAAGGGCTTTCTCAATTTAAAATTCGGTCTGGCCAGTGGATATGCCATTACTCCCATAACCAGCACCGACAGTGCGGTGGCAGCCAGCGTGAATATAATCGTGACTTTATAGGACTGAAGCATCTGTTCCGGGTTTCGGAACGCCAGCTTATAGGCTGCCAGGGAAAACTGGTGCGGAATCAGCGAATAGCCTTCTTTGATCACCGAGGCCTCATCTGAAAAGGAAATTGATATCACCAGTAAAAACGGGATCAGATACATCAGCACCATAACGATAAAAATCAGATGAAGAACGGCCTGTCCCCAGGATATTTTCTTTTTCCGCCTGCCGGCGGGAAGCATTTCATTTTTCATCACATTAACCTCGCTTTTAAAACATACTGTTGTCCGGGCTGATCTTGCGCACGATACCGTTTGTGGTTACAACCAGTATCAGTCCGGTCAGCGACTGGAACAGGCCCACAGCCGTAGACTTTTCCAGAGCCCCGTTCTGCAGGGCACGGAATGTATAGGTGTTGATAATGTCCGTCGTCGGATAAAGGAGCCCCACATCCTTTGTCACCTGGTAGAAAAGTCCGAAATCTCCGGAAAAGAGATGTCCGATGCCGAGGATCGTGGTGATCACCATGACCGGTACCAGATGAGGAATCACAACATGCAGGGTCTGTTTCCATTTGTTGGCTCCGTCCAGCTGTGCCGCCTCGATCAGCGATTCATCCAGCCCCATTAAGGACGCGTAATAGATGATGCTGTTCATTCCCACCGTCTGCCAGATATGTACCGCGGTCAGTATAACCGGCCAGTAGACTGGCTGCATATACCACTGCACTCCGTTTCCGCCCAGGCTTTTTATTATGGTATTAAATATTCCGTAGGAAGGATTCAGCAGCGTGTATACAATAAACGCAATAATTACCATGGACATAAATCGCGGAAGGATCACCACCGTATTGTAAAACTTAAGAGCTCTGCGGGACCTTAGATTGTAAAACATAATCGCCAGCCCGACCCCGGCGATCAGATCCAGCACCAGAAAGGTAACGCTGTAGCCCAGCGTATTGCGGATCACTCTGACCGCATCCTGTGATGTGAAGAAGAACTCAAAGTTATCCAATCCGCACCACGGACTTCCCCAGATTCCCAGAATCGGATTATATTTCTTAAATGCCATCACCACTCCCACCATGGGAACGTAATTAAAAATCAACAGCAGCAGCGCGCCTGGCAGAACCATCATTGTCAGCCAAAAGTTTTCACGGAAAACGGCGCTGTTCATCGTTTTTTTCTTTCTGACTTTCTCCATTTCTTAAAAGCCCCTTCCGTATTGATGAAACAATTATAACGGAATATTTCAGGTCTCTTCCAGTGATGTTTTGTTACATCCGGTATCGTTTCATTTCCAAGTTACGGCATCTGATTGTGAAAACGATACATTTATCATATAATAATGAAAAACGATACAAACGAAACGGGGGATACGGGATATGCGCATTATCATTGTGGATGATGAAATGATTACAAGAGTATCTTTAAAAAATTTCATACTGACAGAATTAAACGGCTATGAAATAGAGGGGACATTTTCCAACGGGAGGGAGGCGGCGGACTGGCTGAAGACCCATACTGCGGACATCGTCATCACCGATATACGCATGCCGAAGATGGACGGCCTGGAGCTGGCCCGCTTCATTCAGGAGTCCTGTCCAAACACAATGGTGATCATCATCAGCGGATACAGTGAATTTGAGTATGCCAAGCAGGCGCTCCGTTATAATGTCAGCAACTATCTGTTAAAACCCATCGATTTCGAAGAGCTTACCGCGAGCATGGACTCCTGCAGAAATGCCCTGCAGCAGCTCTATTCCATGCGCAGGGATATGGATTATTCCTCCGAAGAATACGAACTGTTTTTCATTGATCTGCTGACTAAGGCCTATTCCACCCCTGAAATGTTAGAACAGCATTTTCATAAGATGAATTTTCCGTTTACTCTGGAGAAAAGCGCGGGAGTCCTGTTAAGAATCTCCTGCACCAGGGAATCCGACCGGGACTTTCAATGGAGTTATGGGCTGGAGACGCTGCCCACAGCGCTTCTGAATATGGTCAAAATGACCTTTCCCGACACCCATGCCTATCTGGTCATGAAAACGCGCTTCCACTACGACTTCATACTGATCACCGGAGAGGAGCCGGGGCGCCTTGACACGGGCCTGCTGCTGGATCAGATTGAGCAGAATCTCCATCTCATCTGTTCCATCGACTCGGTCTACTGTTTTTCATCACTGAAAAAACTGCTGGATACCCGCAGAGGAAGCGCCGGGAGCAGTCTCCCCCTTCCGGGTTCAGGACTCAAAGCGGGAAGTAACGATGCGAATACGGATACGGTTCAGGACAGCAGTGTGATCCAAAAGGCCATCGATTTCATTGAGACGCACTATTCTATGGACCTGACCAGAGAGGACGTGGCCGACACAGTTTATCTGTCTTCCGCTTACTTCAGCAGGTATTTTAAACAGAAGACCGGCATGAGTTTTCTGAATTATCTGACCACCGTGCGCATGAAAAAAGCAGTAGAACTCCTCGGTACGCGTATGAAGGTCGGCGATATCGCCAAAGCGGTCGGTTATCAGAGCCGGAACCGCTTTTTCATAAATTTCCGGCAGTATACGTCCTACAGCCCGACTGAATACCGCCGCATTATACTGAAGATGGGGGATTTTAATGATGAAAATGCTTAAGGCGCTAAGCGCGCGCCGTTTTTTCTCAAGCCGCTACTTTTTCCGCAATTTCCTGCTGCTGTTTTTCTGTATTTTATTCCTATTCTCCATATTCGCCTTCTACATCTATCATAATTCCAGGACGATTATCGAACAGGAATCCCTGACAAGCGGCAGAAATCAGGTGGAGACGCTGAAAAATTCGGTGGATGATTTCATAAAGGACGCCCGGTATATCATGGCCATCCTGGATACGGAGGATCTGTGCAGCATTTATTTCCATTCCAGCAATCCTGAAGCTTTTTTAGACGGAATGTATTCCCGCCTTCAGGAGCAGCTGAAATCCTACAGCAGCCGCCAGAACACCATCGATTCCATCTATCTTTACTCAGGGATCCAGCAGACGGTCCTGACTTCCACGCAGCACATTCCCGTCTCCTATCTGTCCGACGATAACTGGATGGATCATCTCTCCGACAATCCGGACGGTTATATTTTATACCCACGCTGTAAGAACGGGATCTTTCCCTACCTGCTTTGTCTCATGAAGCAGATTCCCGGCAAAGAGGGAAATTCTGCCATTGTCATCAATTTGAACCTCTCCAAACTGCCGGAGCTCATGCCGACCTCCAGCAAAACACAGTCCATCTATATCGTAACGGACGATGGAGAGATCATGTACCGGGACGGTCAGAAGGAACTGTTAGAACCTCTTACGGCGGTACCCGCCCTCTCACAGTTTGACGGCAGCAGCGAGGAAGCGTTTCACCTCTTTGAAAACGGAAATAAAACCTATACCTATAACCAGATGCATTCTAAGGAATACCCTTTCAGCTACGTGATTGTTTCTGAGCTCTCGGACTATTCGCAGCGTCTCTCCTATGCCAGAGCCCTCACCGCGTCCCTGCTTTTTGTCATCCTTTTTGCAAGCATCCTGATGTCCCTGTTCTTCACCTTCCGCGCTACCAAACCGATCCGTTCCCTGATCACCATGCTCCAGTCCCCCAAGACCTCCCCTGTGGAACTGGTCAACGACCGGGATATCAAATACATCGCACAGCAGATCACTTTCTATATGCAGAGCAATAAACAGCTCTCTGACGAGCTAAACGCCCGTGTCAGTCTGCTGAACCAGACCAGGATGATGGCGCTTCAGGCCCAGATCAACCCTCATTTTCTGTTCAATACGCTCAATATGATCCATATGCTGGAATCGGAAGCCCTGGGCTACCGGCATCAGGTGCCGAAGCTGACGCTGGCCCTAAGCCGTCTGCTGCGCTATGCCATTGAATCCACGGATCTGGTTCCGCTGGAAACGGAGCTGGACTTTACGAGAAGTTATCTGGATATCCTAACCCTGCGTTATGGAAATCAACTCGGCATCTCCATCTCCGTTCAGGAAGACAGCCAGAACACGCTGGTGCCCAAGCTGTTCATTCAGCCCATCGTGGAAAACGCGGTCTTCCACGGACTGTCCAAGCAGATCACGCCGGACAGCCACATCTGGATTTCGTTTACATGTGAGGACGGGAAATGCTGCCTTTCCATACGCGACAACGGCGCAGGCATGCCGGCAAAAACCCTGGAAACGCTGCGGGAAGCGGTAACAGACTTCGATCCCGACCCCAAAGAGCACATAGGGCTGCACAACGTGGCGCTGCGCATGCACCTTCTCTATGGGGATGAATTTTCAATGCAGATCGAGAGCGCAGAAAATGAGGGGACTGTCTTCTATCTGTATTTTCCCTATAAGATCTGACATCCGGTTTACTCCATATACCACGCATCCGTTTCCGGTTCTTCACCGTCATTAAGGGCTTTTGTATAGCGTTTCCACACAGGCTCCAGCAGATAAGAAGCTGCCAGGCAGTATAGACCGGGCAAAAAGAACAGCAAAAACAGCGGTTCCGCGGCTGCCAGAACGATTGTCGCAAATAAGAGCAGCACCAGCGAGACCGTACGGATGATGTGACGTAAGGACAGGATCAGTGATTTTTCGAATATGGCAACTACGTTCATCTCAAAGCGGCTCATCATAGGAAATGCGTACAGAAATACAAGTGCCGGGATGAGCAGCTTCAGGAAAAACAGCGCGGAAAAAGCGGCGTCTCCGGCCGTCTCCAGCTTAAAAAATGCGGCAAAGAGCGGTACATCGCCCACCAGCATCATGGCGAGAAACATAAGGATCACCATCCACACTGCGGTAGCTTTCCAAAAGTTTTCTTTCATTCCATAAAAGAATTCCCGGGAAGGATAACTGCGCCCCCTCCGGATATTCTTCACCACCGCATAATACAGACCGCTGGTGGCCGCTCCGGCCGTAACCACAAATACGGAGCAGACCGCCCACAGAACACTAAGCCACACGAGATCCACAATCTTCCGTACAATGCTAAAAAATGCATTTTCCGGATTTAACAACTGATCCATACAGTTCCTCCTTATTTTTTATTCAATAGGAATTTCCCGATGCAGGCAATCTACATCACCAAAAACGCGGCAATCCGCAGGAAATGCCCGAGAGAACCTTCGTCTTTATCCCCCGACACCTTAAATTCAAGGACGTGTCTTCCTTCCTCAAGCCCCGATGCGAGCATACAGTGATTGCACCGGTCAAACCGTAGCGCATAGGTATCCCAGGATGACTTGGCCTGCATCTTCCCCCCGTCGATCCGGTATTCCATGATGCCGGAATCCGCACCGATCATCCAGTAGACGCCGATTCCTGTGCCGTCAAATTCTACTCTGCCGGCCTGTCCCGGCACATTGCTGCTGATATACCCGGTATACCGGCCGCAGAGGGAGATGGCCTCTCTGCAAAAATCCGTCTCTGCAGTTTTCACCGCATCAAGCATCCGCACATTGCCGTACCTCAAATCTCCCATGGGCGGAGGCAGTGGACGGCGGGCCAAACCGTAGATTCCCTTCAGCAGGTATTCTTTTATCGTTTCGTAGTAAACGGCGTGCCCCCTGTCATTGGGATGCACCCCATCCGGCAGATAGGTTTCAGGAGCAGCCCCTTCCCTGCGGATCTGCTCAAGCAGTTCTTCTCCCACATGGATCACAGGGATATGATAATAAGAGGCTACCTGCTCATGGATGATGACCGACTCGGGAACCTGTCCTATACGATAACACTCCTCTTCCATCTTTACGGTCGCCGTCAATACAAACACGATCTCCGTCTCAGGCAGTTTTGTCCATATTCCCCGGACAATACCTTCCATTGCATTTCTGCACTGGTTCCCATCCGTCTTATAATCATTCACGGCGAACTCCACAAATACCAGATCCGGCTTTTGGGACAGGACATCGTGCTGGAGGCGGAATACGCCAAACTCTGAGTTCGTCCCGCCGATTCCCGCGTTATGGCTCCTCCAGCGCGTATCCGGCCAGTTTTCCTCAAGCCACGCCTGTATACGGGATGCCCATCTCCTGTCCTGCGCCGATGCGCCAGCTCCTTCCGTAATGGACCCTCCCAGATAAACCACACACAGATCTTTTTCATCCGTCAGCTTTTTCTTTATTCTTTCTAACATGCTATTCTCCTTTTTGTCCTCTATTTGGGATCAATCTCATCCACAGTCAGACGGTACCACAGCCTGCCTGCCAGTGCATGTCCGCCGCCATCCGTCAGGCGCAGCCGCATCCGAAACGGCTCTTTACCCGGCTTAGCTTCCACACAGAACACATTGCTCCCGGGTTTCAGCCAGACAGTATCCCCTGCCGGTTCACCGTTACAGTAAACACGTGCGCTTCGGCTGGCATTAAGGCAGAGCCGGACTTCGGTCTTTACTTCCGTACAGACAAAACATGTCATAAACAGGGGACATCCATTCCATTGGTCCACTAAGACCCAGCCTCCGTCGCTTCTGCACTTTTCCGCCTTTTTCATCCATCCGTACAGCCCCTCACCTAAATTATTAAGGGAATATTCAGGATCGGTATAATACCTGCGCATCGCCTCCAAGTCCTGCCACGGTTCACAGGGAAGAACCATCCATTCGTTAACTGCCTGCCTCATCTCTTCCCTGGCGCGAAACGCCGCTTCGGTCCGGAAGCTCTTTCTGGCAAACGAAATATGTTCCCGATCCAGTATCCCCGTATACAGCCGCACGGATTTACCGTAACCGCCGTCCGCCGCAATCTGGCTGATCAGTATCCGTCCCCTGCCCAAATCGAACTGCCAGGCACAGCCGCCGCGCGTTTCCTCCTTCCGCCGGTTGATCTCCACCAGAGAGCGGCGGCAGTACTCCGCGGAATGTTTCTTAACGAAGGTATCTTCCCACACCGTTTTTGCGGTTCTGCGGGCGAGCATGCTGCCCTCACCGCTTTGTACGGTATACTCACACAGTTTTCTGTTTTCTACTCTTCTTGGACACATATGCACCAGATCCATGCCATAGCAGTCCGCAATGGAGATATCCCTTAAAAAGTCACCGTCAAGTGTTTCAAACTGCCAGACCGTTTCCGGAAGAATCTCTATATCCGCGCCGGCAAGCAGCGCAATGCTCTCCTCCATGCCGGGCCTTAACCCCTGAATCAGCAGATGCCCTCCGCCCGCAGCCCATTGGGAAAGCCAGGTTTCCCTCCCTTTTATCCAGGCCGCATCTGCTAACAGGCAGCCCCGCTCCGGCAGCTTCTCCGTCTGGATACCGTCTTCAAAAAGCATCTTCCAGGCCGCTTTTGTCTCATCCAGCAGACCGGGCAGGCTGCTGCCTTCCTCACAGCCGATATATAACACCTTTCTTTCCTTCTGCCGTATCTCTTCCTGTCTCATGAGCAGGTAAGCAGCCATCCGCTCCAAAAGCTGTGCGGCATAGGGAACTTTCTCATAATACTGTTCCAGTTCCAGCTGACAGAGCAGCATAGAGGATTCATCAAAGCGGTATTCCACCAGAGCCGACCACAGATCGCCGCCGTCTCCGAAATCCCCGCAGCCGCATTCCAGAGGGTAGCGTATATTGCCGGCCTCTGCTTTGCGGTACGCCCATAAAAAGTCCGGAACCGGCCCAGCCTCACTGATCTCCCCGTTCCAATAGAAAAACGCATTCCGGTCCATCCCCATAAGCAGCGGATGGCTCCGGCAGCCCTCATAGGCTCCCAGATACATCCTGCATTCCAATTCCAGGTCCCCATACGCAAACGCGTGCTGTGCCAGGCACAGGATGGGATGTCCGTCCCGGATCCATCCGTCCATCCGCTCTTCCAGCCACTCGAATCGGTCGGTCTGGTGGCTTCCGATAATGATAAGCGCTCCATCCGGCATCTGCTCCTGTTCTTCCCACAGGGTCACATTTCCAAACTGCCGTTCAAGCAGCCTGTACTCGGATCCGTTTATTCCCACATAGAGGAAAGCCGTACTCATCCGCTTATCCGTCCCTCGGAATGCCGGAAAGATCTTATAGCTTTTTTCCTTTTTTTCTACCATCTTCTCGCCGGCAAAAAGCCGCCAGCTAAGTATCATGGTCTCCGGTTCATCCCCGCCGCAGAGACAGGGCAGCACTTCCACGGTTCTGACCTCATGGCCGGCCGGATCCATGTCCAGGCAAAAGGCGGTCCGGCAGACGCTTCTTTTTTCCTGCACGCACTCCACCTCCAGGCGGAGTGATACTCTGCTTTGCACATCATGATATATATCAAAGGTTCGGATAAATGCCCTGCCCTCGTAAAAGGCCTGATCATACTCTCTTAAGATGGCCGTTACGGGGCGCATCGCCTCCGCGATCAGCGGATAGGCAGGGTTTGGCTTATACCGAGGGTATCCGTATTTCTCCAGAATCCCGTTTCCTATGGTCATAGAATACTTGCGGATCAGTTTCGGATATACTCCCCATCTGCCCTCGCGGTCCACAGGCGGAAGCGGGATATCCCGGTCCGGCATGCTGACAGCAAAATAATGCGCGATATTAAAGCTGGAGATGCCGGTCACATCCATGCGCCTCGCATATTCCAGAAACAGCTTTTCCTTCAGGGCCACCGCATGGCAGCAGACTTCCGAATCCGTATAGACTCCCATCCCCTCATACATCGAAGCGTTCTGAGGGCATAGATACCAATGGCCTCCGTGCTCCCCGATTGTCAGCGGCGTGCTGTGATCCCACTGGCTGATGGTGCCGTCAATATTATAGTGAAGGCTGGCAATTTCCGTATGTTCACCGGATATGAGGCGGTTATCCCCGTCCAGGGAGATCGGCCTGCCTGCATGATCCGCAGCATGCATCAGCGCCATCAGGCCGGGAATATGTTTTTTATATACATCCCGCCCTTCCACCCAGCGCATTTCATTTTCCAGGCTCCAGATCACCACGCTCGGATGGTTTCGATCCCGTTTTACCAGTTCCTGTACATGTCTCCTGCAGTTATCCAGAAAAACCGGACAGGAAGCGTCCATGGCTTTTCCCGATCCGTAAATGGCCGTTTCATCCACGATCAGCATGCCCATCTCATCCGCGGCATCCAGATAATATGCCGGATGCGGCTCCGCATGAAGACGGACGCTGTTCACGCCGCTCTCCCTGCAGATGCTAAACCAGTTTTCTGCATATGCCTTCGTCTGCTGCACAGCTCCCTGGAAATGCCAGGAATCCCCCCGAAGCTTTATCGGAATGCCGTTGAGATAAAACAGATCTCCCTCCGTCCAAAACTCCCTGAAGCCAAAACGCACGGTATGCACATCGTAGCGACCGTCTGCTGCGGTCAGTTTTGTCTCCCAGCAGTAAAGAAACGGATTCTCCGTATCCCAGTAAACGGCATCCTTCCATGGCCTTTTATAGTATATTTCCTTTTCAGACAGCGGATTTAGAACGATGCTCTGTTCTGCCTCCCACATGACCCGTCCGGACTTCCATTCCGATACGCGGATAGCCAGTGTTCCGCACAGAGGAGTATCCGCTTCATTTTCCACCAGTATCCTGCCCTCGATTATGCCGTTTCTCACAGACGTCGTGATTTCCACGTCTTCCACCCGCGCAAAAGGCAGCGCGCTTAGGTAAATATCCTGCCAGATCCCCCTGGCAAAGCGCCCGAACCAGTTTCCGCCGAGCCCGGTTGTCTTCCTCGCGCCGGAGGGGATCTCCACCGTATCAAACGGGCCGCATTGGACATAGAGTTCCTGTTCTTCTCCGTATCTGACCAGGGGAGTGATATCCAGACAGATCGGAAGAAACGCCTCTGAAAAGGTGCCGGCCTTTATCCGATCCAGCCATATGACCGATTTCTGAAACACGCCGTCGCATCGCAGGACGATCTTTTTCCCCTTCCATTCTTCCGGTACACGAAACGTCCGATGCAGCAGTCCGGCCTCCGCTTTTGCCCAATGCTTAGGATAGGCAAAGACATCCATCGGAGCGAAATCATACTCCGGGATATGAAATTTATCGTCAAATCCTCTCCAGGAAGAAGGCACGCATACCTTTTCCTCTTCATAGACAATGGGATCCGGCAGCTCATCCGCGGCCTCCCGGTCCAGATACGGCATAAAGTCCCACTCGCCGTTCAGGCATAAGCAGTCCCTCCGGCTGCTTTTTACTGTATCCATCATATTTGCTCCTTCCGGATTTCAATTGCCGGCGCGCATTTTAAACAGGCGCATTCCTGGCATTCTGCCTTTATTATAAAAATATATCCGCATGCGTTCCAGTGATGTTTTATGACATTTATACTCTCTTCGTATCCTCCTGCCGTACGCAGCGATACACAGACGGTCTTTCGGCACGGATGAAGTTCTTCCGGAAGTGCTGCACTATACTTATTAAGCAGTCTCTACTTTGTGAAATGTGTGCTGACAGGCGCAAAAAAATATCCGGGTTCCATCCGCAGATGGAACCCGGTCGGCCACCATATCCGCCGTCACATCCGTGCCGGACACAGGACAATGCATATGGGCAGCCAGGCGGGGGATCCCGCGCATGATATGGATGACGAATTTCAGCCCCAGCCCATGCAGACCATTACATAAAAGAATAAATTATTGATATTAAGAGGTGATTTTCTGACTCCGCACATTTACCGTACGGATTAGCCCGTGATGGTCGCTTTACCCTTTCGCTGTCATATAGGAAAGGGACTCCGCCTTCACTTCGTACTTAAGCGCCTCTCCCCGTACGAATCTTGCGATTTCTTCCACCACTGTTTTTCCGCACAAACCGTACAGGTCACTCGCAGGGCCCGCCATATGCGGCATTAAAATAGCTCGTGACAGCTTACAAAACCTTGAATTTACAGGCAGAGGTTCCGTTTGATAGACATCAAGCACCGCATAGAAACGTTCCGCCTGCAGCAAATCTGCCAGCGCCTCCTCATCCACGAGTCCTCCTCTGGCCGTATTTACAAACAGTGCATCTTTCTTTATCTTCTCCAAAAGCCTTCGGGTAATCATGCCGCCTGTTTCCTCATTCAAGCCATTGTGCAGGGAAATCACATCACAAGTTTCAAAGATTTCATCCAAAGATGCCTGCTTCACCTTCAGCCTGCTGCAGTCCTCTTCAGACAGGTGGCTGCTGTTAAGCAGAATCTCAGCATCAAACGCCTTAAGCAGCGGCAGCAGATTTCTCGCTACCGCTCCGTATCCGGTAATTCCTACACGTTTTTTCATCAGCGAATGGTTGGAAAAGGTGTCGTTCCTCCATTCTCCTGCCTTTAAATTCCTGTCCCAGAACGGAATTTGCCTTAATCCCGCCAGGATGTAAGCCATTGTGCCCTCCGCCACGCTTTTTGCAAATATCTCATTAGCACAGGTCACTTCCAGCCCTTTATCGAATGCAGACTGATCCGTATATGGCGCAACGCTTCCGCCCATATGAGCTAGAAGCTGCCTTCGTACCTGTTTGATCATGCTTCCCTTTACACCGGGCGTTCCCCATCCCGTCACAACCACATCCGTCCCGCCAAGCAACTCTCTTAGTTCCTCCTGGCTGTAATGCCTGCCTAAGCAATTCCATGTTACGGTTCCGAGACATTCCAGTTCCATTCTGTTTTCCTCTGTAAAAAAACGATCGCGGACAGGGCCCTCCGGTAACAATACCAATATATTCATTGCTCTACTCCTTCTTATTACATTTTCTGTTCATTCTCCGGTCTGTGGCGGTATTCATTGGGAGACATCCGGCACAGTTTGCGGAACACCGTGCTGAAATAACTGGTACTCGAAAATCCTGTCTTCTCCGCAATCTTCTGGACACTGTCCTGCGTCTTATCCAACAGTTCCTTCGCCATCTCTATCCGGTACTCCTGTATGTAGTTGCCGGCAGTTTTACCTGTTATCTTTTTAAACATCCTTCCGAAATATACTGCGGAAAGCTTCGCCTCCCCGGCGAGACGGTTCAGATCCAGGTCCGGATCTCCATAGCTGTCCTTAATGATCTGAACGGCATCACTGACGATCTGATTGTGCCTGGAATCCTGCGGCTTCTGATACAGCTCTGACAATTCTAAAATCGCCTGGCAAAACAGTTCTCTCGCCTCTTTCACTGTTTTGCAGTTATAAAGATCCAGGCCAGGTATCACATCATGTATACCTTCTGGCAATGGCTCTGCGCTTTTATACGAGGACAGCAAAGTTTTCAGACTCATAGCGGCATGCCTTAGAGTAAACATCACTACATTGCTCTGTCCTGCTGCCACCGCTTTGTCAATCAGTTTATCGAAACAGTTCATGCCTTCCATCCCGTCTCCCTGGCGGATAGCATTGAGCATATGTTCTTCCAATAAGGACGGATAAATATAATCCGCCTGTTGAATCTTCGCTTGGTTTACAGCCTCTATGATACTGCCAGGACCTGTGATAAAGAGCTGTTCCTGACACGATCCAGTTTTAGCATAAATCCGTTCCAGACCAAACAGATCTGCACTGTTTTCACTCACTATCACAGAAAACCAAACCTGTGTCTTCTGATGTACCTCTTCGATCATATGGCGCAGAATATAATAGTTATCTTCACTGATCAGCCCAGCATGTTCCCGGCTCACCGCCCAGACAATCTGATTAAAATCCATATCCACGAAAAAATTATCCAGTTCCAGTTCCTGCGAACAGTAAACCTCTGTTATCCTTTGCATCACCTGTCGTTTGATCTGTTCTGCCGGTTTGTCCTCCATCATCATGCGTTCGAAATCAAATACGAACAAAAACAGCAGATATTCCGCATCCATATTTATCCTGCACTCCAGCCATGACAGCTTAGTTTTAACCTCGTCCCTGTTATTACGCATATCAGTGTGCAGAAGCATTTTAAGATATTGTTGCTGCATAATCCAGGCCATGCTCTGGCGATTGCTTTTTTCAATTTCTACAAGGCTCTCCATCGCGGCCATAGGTGTTATCACCTTTCCGGGCAAAAGTGCAATGAATACGGTAAGTACTCCCACAACAATGAAGCTCACAATGAGAACAGTTATAAACATCCGGTTCGCCTGATGAAACAATCGGTCGTAGGGTTGTATGCCGACAAGTATCCAGTTCACGCTTTCCGAAGGCATAAATACCACAAACATTTTTTTGCCTTCTATACTGACAGTAAAATTACGTCGGACATCCTCACGGTCAAGCACCTGTTCCCGAATAGCCTGTATATCACCACCGCCCATATAATCATGGGGAGTAATTCCTAAAAGCTCCCCTTCCTTATTCAGCAATACGGTACAGCCGCTGCTTTCCTGTCCATTTTCCTGATTATTTGCCTGAAGATACTGCAGTATATACTCCGCATTCATATTGATCATTACAATATTGCGCTGTTCCTGATTGGCCGCTGACTTGTCATAGCAAAACACCGTATATACTTCCTTTTCGACTTGCTGATATGGCACCGGTATAGTGCGCCTGATCAGTAATCCGTCATAATCCAAAAAATCAGATACCAGATCCGCTGCTCCTACATCAAAGAACACCTCCCGTTTAAACACATTCCCGGTATGTGAAGTGTAAAATTCATTAAGCCTCGCATTATAATAATAAATCGAATGCAGATAATTATAATTTGCCAGATACATGCTAAGCTGATTAGCCGCAGCCACACTCTGTGCGAAATCCGCCCGGTCTGTGCCGACGCTGTAGGCTGTCAGAGCCGGATCAAAATAAATCTGTCTGGCCAGATACTCCATATTCCGGGTGGTCATAAGCAAATTGTGATGAGTCTGGTTTAACTGGTTTATCATGGATTTTTCAACAGTTTCCTTCTGTGCTTTGGCAAAGTATATCATCAATAAAATCACAATGAGTATGGAACAGGCCAGCAGGGACAGAGAAACAACCAGAAATCTGACGCTTTTTTGATAATCCGCCAGGTGCTCTCTTTTAGACATAATTCTCATTCTACCATCCCCCTTATATTCCGGTTATTTCCCTGCCCGATTCCAGTATACTCTATTTTCTAAACCGGTTAAACTGTTTTGAGCTCTCCAATTTATTCCACGGCTTATAGGTTCCGCTCATCCGTTCATACTCCATACAAGCCGCTGTGCAGATAAATGCTGTGGCATAGACACAGGTGATCGGAAACCATCTGCGGTAGATGACTGCGGATTGCGGGCTGGTCGCCTCCACCGCGCCTCTTTCCAGTTCATCCTCCCCTGTATACAAATTTTTAAGGCACCAGGCCAGAGCCTTCCTCGATGCTTCCAGATACCTTGTCTCTCCTGTAAAATCATAGAGTCTGGACATCAGAATGCTCCAAACCGCCGTTCCTTTATCGCTGACGCCGGCTACAGTCGCGTCTTTCTCGTTATACCTGTAATTCCAGTGTCCGTCCGGTTGTTGATTTTTAAGCATATGTTCCGCAAGCCGGACCGCCTTGGATAGATAGGCACCTTCCGGTAACACCTTAGCGCTGGAGAGCAGTCCTTCCATGGCCCAGGCGGCCGCACGGGTATGGTAGATCAGTTTCTCGGCTCGCTGTTCTCTCCTAAGCCATGCCCTGTCCCACATACCGTCACTGCGTTCCAGCTTGGCTATGTGTGCATCGATATACGTCTTTATCAACGCCTTTAATTCTTCTGTGGGTTCTTCCGCATATAATTCTGCAAGGCCTTCTGTTCCGAATCCTGATTCATCCAGTGTATGTGCGGTCCAGTCCGCTTCAAGGGAAGCATAATCCTGTGGCGGCAGGTCAAATGTATCCAGCATCCGCCCTGTAGCCGCAGCCAGCTTCTGTGCTCCGCTTAGATAGCGTCCGTCCCCGGTAGCCTGATACAGCGGCATCCATCCCCATCCGCTCAGATAGTTGCTGTCACTGCCGCAGGTAATGTATTCCAGCATTCCAGGCTCTGCAGCACGCACATCGTCACGGAAGGTTCCAAATCCATCTGTCACATGCTCTTTATTATAAACCTGAAATCTCAAAGATGTATTTCCGATTCCCCACGCATCCCTTAGCAGTCTCTCTTGTTGGTTTTGATTAAAGAAATCCTGACAGGCAGCGCTAAGAAGAGCATAGATGGAAGTTCCCCAATGCCACATCCAGGGACTTAACCGGTAAGTCCCAGCTTCCCTGTCATAAAAACTAAAGATTCCTTCATTGAAGAGACTGTGTTCCGATCGTATTACCGCTCTCTGCAGATAAGAAGAAGTTCTAATAATTGCCTCTTTCAGCTCATCTTTTGATAAGGTGCCCTTAAGAGGTTCCTGTACCTCTGCCGGGCGCCGCGAATTAACCCGCTGATCAAATATCCATTCTCTGTTTCCCGCACTATCCAGCCCATAACATCTCACCATTCCTGCCGTATTGTCCGACAAGCACTTTATAGAAGCGCGAATCATACACTGTGAAGCCGGGCGCACCCTCATCCTTTTAACAATACAGAAGGAAGCAGGACCGGCCGTTCGAGGTGTTACGTATAACATATTTTCCCACGGTTCCAGCTGCTCTCCCTTGACCGCAATACTGCGTTTTCCTGCGTAAACCGTATTATCCGTATGATAATTAAATGTATACCGGACAGGTTCGGATCCAAATTCTATCTTTCCATACATATCCGCACCAACTTCAATATCCACTACAGGAAAGAACACATCACATGCCGAATTTTCCCGTTCTTTCATCACTATTTCATAATCCGGGTCATTTTCCCCTATATCCCAATATCTTGAAATGTTCTTGTTTCTGTCACTGTGCCATTCCAACTCTACTATGTCATAATGGCGGCCTGCCTGTCCCTCGACCAGAATCATATACTTGTCTGTCATTTCTATTTCTCCAGCCTCTTTTCTATCGCTTTGTTTTCAGGAATTCATCTACCTGCCTTTGTACATCAGCAATCAACTCATCGATCCCAGCCTGCTCCATCTTCGCTGCAAACTGCGGATATACCGTATCATAATCCACCATTCCGCAGGCCAGCGTCACAAAATATTCATCCCATACAGACTTGACCGAGGCCAGCAGAGGTGACGTATCCGCCGAATCATAAGTGAATCCGATCAGCGGTGACGGCCGTGCGCTGTCATTATAGGCTTCAACCAGCTCTACATAGTTATCCGGATAATTGTCCAGTACTGACTGTACCTTAATATTTTTTACGGCTGCCAATTCCTTATAGCCGTTCATTCCGCTTTCCGTCTTAACCACTTTTCCGTCATCCGTATAGTTAAAATGTTCACCCTCTATGCCATATGCAAACAGGTCCTGCAGATATTTATCCGTAAAAATCAGTTCCATAACCATCATGGCCCGCTCTGGATTCTTACTGGAGATAGGAATCGCATGCATGCTTCCGCAAACTGTGGTGGTTGCAACCAAAGGAGGCTCGTTTGTACATGGTACTTCATACATCTCAAATCCCATATTTCCTTTTACCAAATCTGATCCATAACCGTCATAGGCGATATGTTGAAACCAGCCCACGACCTTCTGATTTTTACGGTCTCCGGAACTGTCCTGAACCGCATTGACATTAGGATCAAAATAACCTGCTTCATACCATCTTTCGGCCAGCTTAAAGATCTCCTGTCCAAATTCACTTAAGTACTGTGTGGTGACCTTTGCATTAGGGTCATCCACATTGATGCCGACGGTTGAATATTTTTCAATCCGATCAAATACGCCTGCAGTGGCATAGCTTACCAGCCAGCCCTGCGAGGCATCCACACAGATCTTGTCAGGATATTTTTCCAATATCTTATCAAACAGCGGTTCCAGGTCCATGATTGTATCCACCTGGCTCATATCATACCCTACAGAATCAACGATATCTTTATTCAAAAGCAACGTGGGCTGCATCGTGTAGGGCAAATAGCCAGGCACAGCATAAATACTGCCATTGACTGTAACCGAGTTCCACACATATTCCGGGATCGCCTCATACATGGTCGGAGCATATTGCTTCAGCAAATCATTCAGTGGAAGAAACGCCCCCTTGGAGATATTTGCGAAGGTATCGTTGCGATGGTTGCTGGTCCACATGATATCGCTCTGTTCTCCGCTGGCCAGAATAACTGAGAATTTTTGATCAATATTACTGTCATCGCCGGTAACAAATTTAAATGTGCAATTTAACTTTTCCCTCAGGTACTCGTTGATTTTCTCCTGAACCTTTTCATTGTCTTTAGATACCATCTGACTCCCATGCCATACAAGCTCCACATAATCCAGCCCAGTTTCCTCCGAATCGTTATTCGAGTCGGTGCCTTCTGTTTCTTCTGTTGTAAGCAGTGCAGTCGAATCATCGTTCGAGGGCTTTTCCGCGCTGTTCCTGCACCCCGATAGTATGCCTGTGATAAGGAATACGCACAGCAAAGCCGCCATCCAGTTTTTAATTGTTCCTCTCTTCATAATGAGATCCACCTTTCTTCTCTTGTTTTCAGTATTTTTTTGTATCACTTAATCTATCCTTTTATGCTTCCCGCCATGATCCCCTTTGCAAAAAACTTCTGGAAGAACGGAAACACCACCAGCATCGGCCCTGCCGCCAGAATACACATTGCCATACGTACTGTTTCGGACGGTATATTGGAAAAGTCAACATCCACCGCACCAGAAGCTGCCATTTCCGAAATTGCCTGTATATTGGCCATAATCCGGTATAGCAGATACTGCAGGTTGGCGAGTTTATTGCTGTCAATGTATAAAAGCGGCAGCCACCAGTCATTCCAGTATTGCAGTGCAACCAGCACACCGATCGTTGCAAACGCCGCTTTGCACAGCGGCACCGTTACCTTAAGATAAATACTGAAATTACCAGCTCCATCTATTTTAGCCGCCTCAATCAGCTCGTAGGGAATGCCTTTGAAGAATGTGCGCATGAGCAGAAGGTTCCAGGCACCAATCACATAAGGAAATATCAGCGCACCCAATGTATCCTTTAGATGCAGCACCCGTGTCACCACCATATACCCAGGAACCATCCCCCCGTTAAACAGCAGTGTAAAATATACAAGAAACCCAAAAATTCTGGCCCACCTAAAGTCGGGTCTGGCCAGTGCATATGCCATCATTGACATAAACACCAGGCTCAATACAGTTCCGGCTGCGGTTGTGGTTATCGTAACGCCATATGCTTTCGCCAGCTGCCATCCTGCAGAATCCATCACATAACGGAATGCATCCAAAGTAATTCCCCTTGGTATCAAAGAATATCCGTATTGTGAGATCATTGCCTCATCCGAAAGGGCAATGCTTATGACAGACCATATGGGCACTATGCACAGCAACGAGAACAAACACAGAATCAATAAACCTAAAACATGTTCGAAACTCCATTTCTTTTTTCTATTCCTCGCTGATCTCAAATTTTCACCCCCTTAAAACAGTGCACTGTCCGGTTCAGTCTTTTTAACGATTGTATTAGTCACCATTACGAGTAAAAAGCCAAGGAGTGACTGATACAGGCCAGCCGCCGCCCCCATGCCAATATCCCCTGTAATTTTAAGAGACCGGTATACATATGTATCAATTACATCCGTTGTCTCATAAAGAATGCCTATATTACGAGGGAGGTTGTAAAAGAGCCCGAAATCCGCATAAAATATTTTACCGACCGCCAGCAGCAACATGGTAATGATCAACGGCCTTAGCTCCGGCAGCTTCACCCAAAACAGCACCTGTCGGGGATTTGCCCCGTCCATACGCGCCGCTTCCACAATGCTGCTGTCTATGCCCAGAAGTCCGGAATAATAGATCAATGAAGTATATCCTGCATTTTTCCATACATACATTACCGGCAGAATCACAATCCAGCAGGATGCATCCATATACCATTTTACCCCTTCCATTCCGAACAGACCCAGCAGACGATTGAGCAGCCCATATTGCGGCTGCAAAAATGCATAGAGCATGAATCCCGCCACGACCCAAGACAGAAAGTGCGGAAAAAAATTTACTGTCTGAAAAAATTTCAAACCGGATTTCTTTTTCAGCCCGTCCAGTGCAAAGGCGAGCGCCAGGGAAATCATCGTATTCAGAATAATAAACGTTAGATTATAGAGAATGGTATTCCTCGTTATCCTCCACGCATCCACCGTACTGAACAAAAAACGGAAATTCTGCAGCCCGCACCAGGGACTTCCCCAGATTCCCTCTGCGATGCTATACCTTTTGAAAGCCACAACAGCCCCGAACATTGGCAGATAATTAAACAACAGTAAAAATACCAGTGCCGGCACACACATCAGGAACAGACTGAGGTTATTTCTGGTTTTACTGTCAGATATCTGTATCTTTCTAGTCATATATAATTTCCCCTTTCCGCCCGGATCAGTCCGCCGCGGCAACTGAAACTGTTAGTATATGAGATGTCTCATATACTCCGCATAGGCCGGCAGCACTGCTTCCGCTCCTGCTTCCGGGACATTTAACTCTTCTCTCCAGGCCGATTCCCATTCCAGCGAATAGTATCCCTTATACCCACCTCGCCGCAGTATATCGACAATCCTGCTCAACGGTACAAGCCCCTCTCCAATAAACGTATATTTCCAATCATGATGGATGGCATCTCCAAAAGGTTTTCCATCTTTAATATGTACATGTACGCAGTCCTTTTTCAGCCACTTCCAAGTTTCCTCCGGATCTTCTCCATCCTCCAACGGATGCAGCACATCCCATATCACTTTGCAGTTTTCCTGACATACCTGATCCAAAAGCTTGCGAAGATCCTCTCCCTTTGCATACTCATTATGAGTTTCAATCCAGAGCTGAAGCCCCCTGTTTCGCGCCTCAACGCAGTACTTTTTCAGAAACTCCTCAAGATTGCCGGAATCTATCCCCTCTGTCGGATCATCATATCTTCTCATAAAATTTCCCAAGAAGATACGGATACCCCTGGCTTCAAAATTTTCAGCTACCTCAAATGCGCTTCTAAGTTCCTGACCCGCCAGATTCAGTTCCTCTGTCGATATTCCCTTAATGCATACGCTGGAAGCGATATCCGTGACATCAATTCCAGCACTTCGAAGTTTCACTGCCGCACGGATTCTCTCTGCCTCCGTCATGCCGGCTGACATGATGGCGTTCTCTCCTAACCGAAGCTCGATCCCTTCAAATCCATATTCCTGGCAGTAAGCAATCACACGATCTACCGTCCATCCCATACAGCAAAGTGTGCTGAATGCAAGTTTCAAGCCGCGATCTGCCATTACCTCCCTCCTTTCTGTCGACAACTGAAAGGTTGATGATCTACGCACACATCGGTGTGCTTATTCGTAAACTCCAAACGTTTGTGAGCCCATCAAAATCATATCATTACATTCCGGTCAAAATCTATTAAAAAAGGCTGCTATTCTTTAGAAAACTATACATTTTTCTTTAAAAATCAGAGGATATATCGTTTTTATAATAATAAAGCAGGCAAATCATACAAATATGTATAGTTTGCCTGCTTTATATCAATTCTTCATTATATTGTTTCAATCAACGCCCAGTGTTACTTCATTTCAATCCCATATATTCCCTCCTCATAACCTTCATAAGGGGAAATCTGGCCTGGCAGCGTCTCTGACTTCAGCATATCGGTGTTATAAACCGTCATGTTCACAGTCTGGCAGACCGGCAGCACCACAGCCTTCTGCATCAGAAGGTCCAGGGTCTCCGCTACCTTCGCCCTGCGCTGCTCCAGATCCGAAAGACCGATTCCCTCATCGATTGCGCTTTTAAGCTTCTCATCCTTCAGTCCGAAATGATTGTCGGATATATCATAGGATCTGGACAGATCGCTGTCGGTCAGTCCTTCCATCGTTCCGACCCACATATCCAGCGTTTCCCGGTCAGCCTTGTCCCACATGATATCGTACTGGTACTCGATAATGTTACAGGCCGCCCCCAGGCTCTCCAGCGCAGATTTAAGCTGGTTTACCAGCTGCATCATGGGGTTTTCCACCGGACGCACCACGCCGATATTCACCGTCAGCTGTCCGTCCTTCTTGTGGGAGAGCTGGCCGTCTTTGGAGGTGTAGCCGGCTTCCTTAAAGAACGCTTTTGCCTGCTCAATATCGTAGCTGTAATAGCTGCCCGCACCGGCCGGATACTCCGGGGCGGCAGGCGACATGGGGCGCTCCACGATATCGGCCAGGCCCCCGTAATAGGAAGACACCGCGGATTCTCTGTCTATGAGGCTCATCAGGCCTTTTCGCAGATCCGAGGAACTGACTCTGTCCGCATTGATGCCGATATACTGAAAACCGGTATCATCCGACAGCAGATAGCTGACGCCCGCGCCCTCACATCGGGAAAATGCTTCCGGAGTGGCCGTCAGCTGCGTGATATCCACCGCGCCGGAAAGCACGGCCTCCAGTTTCTGATTCTCGTTTAATTCCTGCACCTTAAGCTCGGATGCTTTGGGCGCGCCGCGATAATAGCCGCTGTTAGCCGTCATGGTCACCACATAGTTTTCATAGCCCTGAAACACATAAGGCCCCATGCCCATCGGTTCCGCGTTTCTGGCCTGCACCGTTTCCAGATTTCCTTTCACCACAGCCCCGTCCCCGTAATAATGGGAAGGGACGATGGGAAGAAGCGCCAGGCGGCGCAGAGCGCCGGCATGATAGCCGTCCGTAACTATGGTGCAGGTATAATCATCCACCCGCTCAATCCCGGATATCTCCGTAACTTCTGCCCCTTCGGCCAGTGCTGCCTGCATATATTCCACGGTCTTATTTTTTGTAATCTCTTTTACATAGCGCCTGTAATAATCATCGCGATAATAGGTGAATTCACATTCCACCAGCTTTTCAAACACCCCATCCGCGTTTCCGGCGTCCAGGCCGCTTAGATCCGCGCCCAGTCCCGCCATGTAATCCGTCCATGTCATGCCGCGGCCGTCCGCATTGCCCGGCATACTGCCGTCCCACCAGCCCGCCAGGCTGCTGTCCTTCATCCACTGCTTCAGGCTGTCGTCCGTGATATCCTTTACCGCGCGGTCTATATTTTTCTGTAAATTCGCCGCGGCAGCGCCAGGATCTTTATTATCATAATAGTAGCTTTCCAGTCCTGCGATGCCAAGTTCCCTAAGGTTCTCCAGCGATCCGTCATAGAAGGGATCCGAAAGGACATACAGTGTAAACAGATAATCGTCTATCGTCACCGGTTCACCGTCAGAAAATGTCATGTTCGGCTGAAGGCTTACCGTATATTTCGTCTGCGCCGAGCCGGAATCCGAAGTGACTGTTTCCTCCTCCACGTGCCCCGCCCGGTCTGTCAGCTCATTGCTGCTGTTGATCGCACAGGGCGTTTCAAAAACCAGCTCCAGCAGCTGACGGTCCGCTTCATTGGCATAGTAAAAGGGTGAAAATACCCCGCCCAAGACCGAGCTTCCCACAATCATGGTCTTTCCCTGGCCCGCCGATCCGCCTGTGCCGCCGCTTTCTCCCTGACTGCTTTCATTAGAGCCGGCCGTCCCTTCCGCAAAGTCCGATGAGGGAACTGATTCGGTTCCTGTGGGAGTCTCCTCCTTCCTGCAGGCCGATACCGATACCGTCATTGCCAAAATCAACACAGCCGCCAGGCTTTTTTTCCAATTCATCAATCCGTGCCTCCTCTTTCATGTCACCAACTGCAGGTTGATGACCTGCTCACGCTTCAGCGTGCTTCAGCTTTACTTCAGGTTTTCGGGGTTCAATGCCTGAAGCTCGGGAAGCATAAATCTGCCGTCCTTGCGCACCAGTACGTCATCAAAATAAATCTCTCCGCCGCCGTATTCCGGTGTCTGGATGCAGACCAGATCCCAGTGGATGGCGGAACGGTTGCCGTTGGGCGCCTCATCATAGCAGTTGCCCGGTGTGAAATGGAAGGAACCCATGATCTTTTCATCAAACAACGTGTCCTTCATGGGCGTCAATACATAGGGATTCACGCCGATGGCGAACTCACCCACATATCTGGCGCCTTCATCGGTATCAAATACCCCGTTGATCAGCTCGGTATTGTTCGCTTCCGCCTTAACAATCTTTCCGTTTTCGAAGGTCAGCCGGATATCCTCAAAGGTAAAGCCCTGATAAACGCTGGGAGTATTATAGGAAAGCACGCCGTTTACGGAATCCTTCACCGGTGCCGTAAAGATCTCGCCGTCCGGAATATTCATCTCCCCTGCGCAGGGAATCGCCGGAATACCCTTAATGGAAAATGAAAGATCCGTTCCCCTGCCCGTAATGCGCACGCGGTCGGTCCGTTCCATCAGCTCCTTAAGCGGCTGCATCGCCTCCCCCATCTTGGAGTAATCCAGATTGCAGACATTAAAGTAAAAATCCTCAAACGCCTCCAGGCTCGTATTAGCGCTCTGGGCCATAGCAGGATTCGGATAACGAAGCACCACCCATTTGGTCTTGGGCACCCGGATCTCATGATGCACAGGCGTGCCATAGAGCTTGGAATACAGGGACATGCGGTCGGAAGGCACATCAGCCAGTTCCGCTGCGTTATTTCCCCCGCGTACGCCGATGTAGCAGTCCATCCGGGACATCAAAAGGGCATCCACTTCCGCCATCAGGTTCAGCTGTTTTTCGCCGCAGCCAAGCAGCAGCTCCCTCTGTACTGAGGGCTCGGTATAGGTGGTAAAAGGAATCCCCTTCGCTTTATATACCTCTTTTACCAGCTGTCTGGCCAGAGAAACGGTATCCTCTCCCGTATAATGTATCAACACCTTTTCACCCTCCTGCACTCTGCAGGAATAGTTTACAAGGTTATACGCAAGTGTTTTGATTCTTTCATCCATAGTCTCATATCCTTTCCGGTTTCTTTCATAACATTTTACGTGATTTACAGGTATTTGTAAAGGGTTCCCGTTGACATTTCCCAGCAGTTATTTTATATTCAAAGCATAAGTTTACTTAGGAGGGCCCCGCATGCTTGCTGATACCCATGTTCATTCCCAATTCTCCAGTGACTCGCAGACACCCGCCGGCAGCCAGGCGGACAGAGCTGTTTCCCTGGATATGCCGCTTCTTTGCATAACCGATCATCAGGATTTCGACTTTCCGCCTCAATATGAGCATTCCTTTACGTTTGATACGGACAGATATTTTGACGATATGCTGCGCCTCAAATCGGCATACAGCGGCCGTATCCCCATACGGATCGGTGTGGAACTGGGGCTGATGCCCCATCTGAAAGAAAGGCTGGAGGATTACACGGAGAGCTATCCTTTCGATTATGTAATCGGTTCCGTCCATATCGTGCGCGATATGGATCCCTATTACAGTAACTTCTATGAAGGCCGCACGGAAACAGAGGCTTACCGCGAATACTTTCAATGTGTATATGACAATTTAAAAGTACACAGCTGTTTTGATGCGCTGGGGCATCTGGACTATGTGGTCAGATACGGTCCGCACAAAAATCAAAATTATTCCTATGAGCAATACCGCGATCTGATTGATCCGATACTGGAACTGCTGATCCAAAAGCAGATCGCGCTGGAATGCAATACCGCCGGATTGAAATACGGCCTGGGCACCATACACCCCCTTCCCACCATTTTGACACGCTACCGCCAGCTTGGCGGAGAACTGATCACGCTGGGTTCGGATGCCCATAAACCGGAGCACTTAGGTTACGGATTCGCGGAGGCCGCTAAGATCATAAAGGCCTGCGGATTCACAGAATATGCTGTCTTTGAGAAACGCCGGCCGGTCTTTTATCCGCTGTGATTATGATTCCGAAGGTCCCTTATCTTCTGTGGGGACCTTTTCTATATGCTCCTGCCAGTAAAGCTTTTTCTGCCCTTCCGTCACTTCCTCCGCAAATCTCCTCTTAATCCTTAAAAACTCCTGCAGATCATGCACCATCTCATACAGAACAGCCCTGGATTCAAATTCTTTTCTGGTGCCGGGAAGCTTCCCCTGCCGAAACTGGCTGCGCATGACGGCCAGTGCAGATAACAGAGCCTTCGCATTGTTCAGCTCATGAAAGGAATCTGAAACGGCGCGGATGAAGCCGGCCACGATCTCTCCTTCCTTAGGGACGGTCAGAAGCCTTGAAGTATTTCCAAATATTTTCCTTAGCAGAATTGCCTGCTTTTCCCTCATTTCCACATAACGCAGGAAATAGTCATCCTCCATGCGAAACGAATTTTTCCGATAAACTTCCGCCCTTTTTTTGGCTTCCTCCAACAGCTGCTCCAAGCGCTCCCAATCAGGCTGCCATGCAAGCTTTTCCTGAATCGCACCTGCCGCCTGAAACAGTATCTGCTGCATCATATCGTCGATCTTTAACTGGTCCTTTCGTATCTGCCGGATCTGTCCAGGCATATAGCTGTTCATCAGAAACCCCAGCAGTATGCCGATCGTCATAAGAGCCGCCTCATTAAGCAGCCCCCTCGCTGTGATGGCACCCGTATTCCACAGGTGCAGCATGAGGACCGTCGTCATCGTCAGCCCTTCTTCCACTTTTAAAAGCATACAGGCCGCGATCATCAAAACCAGGTATAAAAACAGAGAAAATACGGAAAACTTAAGCAGGGTGAAACATGCTGCCGCGATCACCGAACCGAGTCCGAAGGAACAGACTCTTTTGAATGCCAGGCTTACGGTATCTCTTCTCGTATGCTGTATGCTAAGCAGTGTGATCGTGATCACCGCGGTGGCGTAATTAAGTTCCAGATTTGAGGCCGCCAGATAGGCAAGTATGCATCCTATGGACAGCTTCCAGATTCGGATATGATTCAGTTCCTTAACTTTCATAATTACTCCTTTGTTATCGGATTGAAAAACGCGAAGATGGGGAATGCTGTTATAGTCAAGTTTTTGTTACTTATCAGAATTTATTCCAGGAAGGAGATTCTATTATGTCTGATAATAGTGAAAAAAAGGTCAGCCCCTTCGGCATAAAGGATAAATTGGGTTATATGTTCGGGGATTTCGGCAACGACTTTACATTTATTTTTGCCAGCAGCTACCTGATGGTATTTTATACGAAAGTTCTCGGAATCAACGGTGCGGCTGTCGGCTTTCTGTTTCTCGCGGCGCGGCTGGTAGATGCGTTTACAGATGTGACCATGGGGCGCATCGTGGATACCGCCAGGCCCGCAAAAGACGGCCGGTTCCGTCCCTGGATCCGTAGGATGTGCATACCGGTAGCCATAGCCAGCTCCCTGATGTACCTCTATTTTGTCCGCGACTGGCCCTATGCCGGCAAGATGGCCTATATGATCATCACTTATATTCTGTGGGGAAGCATCTTTTATACCAGCATCAATATCCCCTATGGCTCCATGGCTTCCGTCATCAGTTCCGATCCGGCCGAACGTGCTTCGCTTTCCACCTTCCGAAGCATCGGCGCATCCCTTGCCGGACTTGCCATCGGCATTTTAGTTCCATTGTATCTGTATACGGAAGACGCCGGCGGCAACCAGATCGTAATACCGGAAAACTTCACCTACATCGCGCTGGTTTTTTCAGCGCTGGCTGTGATCTGTTATGTCCTGTGTTACAGGCTGTGCAGGGAGCGGGTGCATATCCCGCCAAAATCCTCCGGGCACACCATGCCGGTGGGCACCATGCTGTCCGGCCTTTTCACCAACCGTGCCCTTTTAGCCATCATAGGTTCCGCACTGCTGCTTCTTCTGGCTACGCTGCTTTCACAGAATATGAATAACTTTCTGTTTATGGATTATTTCCGCAACGCCAAAATCCTCGCCGTAGTCAGCGTGATCAGCATGGGCGGCGTATTGCTGGTGGCTCCCTTCGCGGTGAGCATCTCCAAACGGATCGGCAAAAAGGAAGCGGGAAGCATCGGCGCACTGATCGCTGCCATCGCTTATTTTGTGCTGTTTTTTATCCGCACCAGGAGCCTGGGTGTTTTTATTGCTCTCATGTTCATCGGCTCCATCGGTATCGGATTCTTTAACATGATCGTCTGGGCCTATATCACGGATGTGATCGATTATCAGGAGATCCGGACCGGACAGAGAGAGGACGGAACCGTCTACGCCGTCTACTCGTTTTCACGAAAGCTCGGCCAGGCCCTGGCAGGCGGTGTGGGCGGCTTCGCTCTGACGGCCATCGGCTACATCTCGGAAGCGCCGTCCCAGACGCAGCAGGTGGCCGACAATATCTACAGCGTTTCCACACTGGTGCCGGCGGTCTGCTATCTGGGAGTGTTTTTAATCATGTTCTTCGGCTATCCGCTGTCCAAAAAAGCGGTGGAGGAAAATACCGCCGTGCTGAACAGGCGGCGCGAAGAAAATGCCGCAAAAGAAAATAATTGATAAGGAAGGAAGTTCTATGCGTACAGTAAAAAATTTGAACAAATTCTGGATGTTTAAAAAAGATGTCACACAGCCGCCCGCATCGCTGCCAGGCGAATGGGAATTTGTAGACCTGCCCCATACCTGGAATGCTTCGGACGGGCAGGATGGCGGAAACGATTATTACCGGGGCAGCTGCTGTTATGTCCGCAGCTTCGACCGCCCCTTGGGTGACCGCATCTATCTGGAGACAGAGGCCGCAGCAAACACCGCAGAAGTCTATATTAACGGTATGAAGGCGGGGAGACATGAGGGCGGCTATTCCATCTTCCGCATGGATATCACCGATCTCTTGAAAGAAGAAAATAATCTGCTGGCCATCCTCGTGGATAATAGCCCGATGGATCATGTCTATCCGCAGGTTGCGGATTTCACTTTTTACGGCGGCCTATACCGCGGGGTGAATCTGATCGGCGTTGCGGACAGCCATTTTGACCTGGATTATCTGGGCAGCAGAGGGATTACAGTCTCGTCAGAAATAGACGGCGGGCACGCGGTTCTTACTCTGGAGGCGTTTCTTACAAACCCCGCCGAGGATCTGTCCGTATGTTTTGAAATCCGGGACCGTGAAGGCCGCATGGCCGGCCGCGCGGTATGTCCCGCAAACCCCGCTGTGAAGACGAAACTGATGCTCATGAATCCCCATCTGTGGCAGGGTGTGGAGGATCCCTATCTGTATGAATTAAAGGCACACCTGGTCCGCCGTAATGAGGTCATCGATGAGGTCAGCACACGTTTCGGAGTCCGCAGCTTTAAGGTCGATCCGCAGAAGGGCTTTATCCTGAACGGTAAGCCCATGCCCCTGCGCGGGGTCTCCCGCCATCAGGATATCCTGGGCGCGGGCAATGCCTTGACGCCTGCGCAGCATCTGGCCGACATGGAGCTGATCCGGGAGATCGGCGCGAACACAGTCCGTCTGGCCCATTATCAGCACAGCCAGGAGTTCTACGACGCCTGTGACGAAGCCGGCATGGTGGTTTGGGCGGAAATCCCCTTCATCTCAGTGATGAATGAGGACCCCGCCGCACATGAAAACTGTATCCTGCAGATGAAAGAACTCATCATACAGAATTACAACCATCCCTCTATCTGCTTCTGGGGGATCGCCAACGAGATCACGATCGGCGGAGAACGTCCCGGGCTGGCAGAAAACCTCCGCGCCCTGAACGATCTGACCCACGAGCTGGATCCCACAAGGCCCACCACCATCGCACAGATGTCCCTGGTGCCCAAAGAAAGCCCTTTAAATGAGATCACGGATCTGGTCAGCTATAACCATTATTTCGGATGGTACGGCGGGGCCATGGAACAGAATGAGGTCTGGCTGGACGCATTTCATGAAATGCACCCGCAGATACCGCTGGGTCTCTCCGAATACGGCGCAGAAGGCATCCTCACCTATCACAGTGACGATCCGAAAGTCAAGGATTATTCCGAAGACTACCAGGCGCTCTATCATGAACACATGGCAAAGATCATTGATGAACGCCCCTGGCTGTGGGCCACCCACGTCTGGAATATGTTTGATTTCGGATGCGACGCCAGGGATGAGGGCGGCATAAAGGGCCGCAACAACAAAGGGCTGGTGACCATGGACAGGAAGATCTGCAAGGACTCCTTCTATGTCTACAAAGCGTACTGGAGCAGTGATCCCTTCGTACACCTGGCCGGCTCCGGATACTCGCAGAGGACGGGCGAATACACGGACGTTAAAGTTTACAGCAACCAGCCATGTATCTCGCTGTATATCGACGGGGAACTTTTCGCAACCATAAGCGGCAGCCATGTATTCTGCTTTAAGTGTGTCCCTCTCACCGGCCGTTTCACCATGATCTGCGCCGTTGCGGGCAGCCAAAGCGATTCCATCACGCTGGAAAAGACCAGCGTGCTTCCCGCGGTCTACACGCTCCCTCCGGAAGATGACGATGACGGTGACGGCGCGGCCAACTGGTTTAAATTGGAGGATTACCAGGATGTGAAACCGCTGGAGATCCGCCCCGGGTATTTTTCAATTAAGGATACGGTTGGGGATATTCTTGAACATGAAGAGGCCGGAAGCGCGCTGATCCAGGTAATGAGCGCCGTCTCCGGCATGAAGCTGAAGCGCTCCATGATGGGCATGATGAAAGATATGCCGCTGGAACAGATTGCAGGCATGATGAGCGGCATGTCCGATTCCGCAGCGCCGCAGGGCGGTCAGGATATGCTGCTGATCCTCAACGATATACTGAATAAGATTCCGAAGTGATAAATAAGAAGAAAAAGGAAAGCCCCCGGTCCACGGAGGCTTTCCCTGCTTTTGTACTGCTATAAAACAATCCCGGTCATATTATCCGATTGAATCAAATAATTTTCTTTTTCGAACTCCGACTTGCTGTGCTCCTTTATCAGGAACGCGAAATGAGCGCCGTACCTGCCGGCAGCGCTGCTGGACGCCTGATTCATGCGGCCGGCCCCAGGCTGCTCGATTCCTGAGATCCGACATTCAAATACTGGCTGAAGATCTCTGTCCACATAGCTCACTCTGTCGCCTACCGCTACCGTTCCGCTCAAAACAAGTCCGGCTATGACAGCGCTGCCGTCCTTTAATGCGAAGGTGTCTTCAATTTGAAACTGAAACTTGCCTTTCTCTTTGCTTTTCCATATATCAAAGAAACCCATGCGTTTGTCCTTTCCTGCCCCATAAGCATCTGCCGGCCGAAAGCAGAACGTCACAATGCTTACGGGGCGCACAGATCCATCAGTATCCTAGTACAGCGGATATTTGTCCGTCAGCTCCTTCACCAGGGCGAGAGCCTTATCTTTGTTTCCTTCCACGTCCTTTACAACCAGATAAATTGCTTCGGCAATGGTGTCCATATCGGCTTCTTTCATGCCCCTTGTGGTAACGGCTGGCGTTCCCAGACGAATGCCGCTGGTAACAAAGGGCTTCTCCGGATCGTTAGGGATCGTATTCTTATTGCAGGTGATATTGGCTGCATCCAGCAGTTTCTCAGCCGCTTTGCCGGTCACGCCCATGTTCCTTAAATCCACCAGCATCAGGTGGTTGTCAGTACCGCCGGATACCAGCCTGAATCCGCGTTTCATCAGGCTTTCTGCCAGAGCCTTTGCGTTTTTCACGATCTGACCCTGATACGTCTTAAAGCTGGGGTCTAACGCCTCTTTAAAGCAGACAGCCTTGGCCGCGATCACATGCATCAGAGGGCCTCCCTGAATGCCCGGGAATACCGCCTTATTAAAGTTGAATTTCTCATTCACTTCATTGCTGGAGAGGATCATACCGCCTCTGGGACCTCTTAAAGTCTTGTGGGTCGTGGTGGTGGTGACATGGGCGTAGGGAATCGGGCTCATGTGAAGCCCCGCGGCCACCAGTCCGGCGATATGCGCCATATCCACCATCAGATAAGCTCCCGCCTCATCGGCAATTTCGCGGAATTTCTTAAAATCGATCTCACGGGCATATGCGCTGGCCCCCGCCACGATCAGTTTCGGACGGCATTCCAGAGCGAGCCTCCTCACTTCATCGTAATCTATAAAACCTTCATCATTCACGCCGTAGGGCACGATATTGAAATACTTGCCGGACATATTCACCGGGCTTCCGTGTGTCAGATGTCCGCCATGGTTTAGATTCATACCCATCACCGTATCTCCGGGTGTCAGCATGGCAAAAAATATAGCCATATTGGCCTGAGCGCCGGAATGAGGCTGCACATTGGCATATTCACAGCCAAACAGCTCTTTCGCACGGGCAATCGCAAGATTTTCAGCAATATCCACAAACTCACATCCGCCATAATAGCGCTTTCCCGGATAGCCTTCCGCGTATTTGTTCGTTAACGGGCTTCCCATAGCTGCCATAACGGCCTTGCTTACAAAGTTCTCGGACGCTATCAGCTCAATATGGCTGTTCTGACGGCCAATTTCCAGCGTAATCGCTTCCGCCAGTTCCGGATCAAAGCCGGAGACTTCTTCAAATGAGTACATTTCCCTACCTCCGTGATTTTTTTACCTATGAGCGCGCAGTGTGCTGATACATGCGTATCCGGCACCGTCTGGCCGAACCGGCCGCTTTGCGCGCGATGCATAAAAACGGCGGATAACCTGCACCCGCCTGATTTTAATAGCGATCATAAAATATTTTAAACGAATACTATCATAAAATCAATGATTATTTATATCACGGGCTTCACAAATGGTAACAGTTCACAGTTGCCGTAAACTTCCCGCGTGTGAACAGTAACGCAACACGGGAGGCACCGTCTTAATTGTTACAATTTTCTTGCCCGGGCAGCAGGTATGTGATAAACTAATGATTGAGACAGCGTCTCGCGACAATGTTAAGATGAAAGTGAGCTAAGATATGACAGATAAAGAAGAGCTGTATTCGCTTCTTTACAGGCAGGCGGTCTCACTGACCGAGGGCGAACAGGATGCGGTCGCCAATATGGCGAATATCAGCGCACTGCTGATGGAAGCTTTGCCTGATATCAACTGGGCAGGATTTTATCGGTTTAAAAATGGAGAACTGGTCTTAGGGCCTTTTCAGGGGAAGACGGCCTGCGTACATATCCCTTTGGGCAAGGGCGTCTGCGGCACCGCATTTGTCGGGAACCGGACGGAACTGGTGGAGGATGTCCTGGCGTTTCCCGGACACATCGCCTGTGACAGCGCGTCCCGCTCTGAGATAGTAATACCGCTGCATGACGGCGGCGGAATGCCCATAGGGGTTCTGGATATCGACAGTCCTGTAAAAAGCCGGTTCGACGGAACGGACCGGCGCGGTCTGGAAAAGATCGCCGGGCTGCTTGAAAAGGTGTGCCAATGGAATGGCTGATATTATGGCTTCTTGCCGCAAACCTGGCCGGTTTTATAAGTATGGGCATTGATAAATCACGGGCCCGCCGCGGGAAGTGGCGGATTCCGGAGAAAACACTGCTCCTGATCGCCGCAGCCGGAGGGAGCGCAGGAAGTCTCATGGGCATGTACTATTTCCGTCACAAAACAAAGCATAAAAAATTTACCGCGGGGATCCCCTGCATCCTGTTACTTGAGCTTGGGGCCGCCGTGCTGATTTATCTTGCCTTCGGACAGCCGAGCTAAAAGACGAAAGAGGAAGCACACTGATGTGTGCGCAGGTCATCCGCTTAAGGCTGGTGACAGCAGAAAGGACTTTAAGAGCTGATTATGGATAAGATAGAAACTTATATTCAAAATGTATTTTCCGGATGGCCGGAAGCGGAGGTCGTAACTAAAACAAAATCCAACCTCCAGTCCCTTATGAAAACGCACTATGAGAGGCTTTTGTCCGAAGGAAAAAATGAAGATGAAGCATTCGGGCTGGTGGTCTCACAGTTCGGCAACGTGGAAGAGCTGAAAGCCAGCCTGGGCGTGGACCCGGCAATCTGGTATCAGGACCCTCTGGCACCCACGCCGTTAGAGGAATACCGGGCCTTTAAAACCAAATATGCGCTGGCAATCGCGGCCGGAGTGTGCATGTTTTTTCTGGGAATCATCTCGCTGCTCTTTTTAGAAACCTTCTTCGGTGCGGATTCCAATATGCCCGTCATCGCAATGCTGCTGTTTATGATGCTGGGCGTCGCCATCATCATCGTGGCAAATATCTCGAACAGCAAATTCGCCGATGTGAAGGCATCCATGCGCATAGAGACGGATCCAAAGGCTATTGCCAAACGGCGCAAAAAAACATCCGACAAGATCTGCAGCCTGATCATGTGTATCGCAACGCTGGTCTTTTTCTTAAGCGGTTCTCTCCTGAGCGCCTGGCATCCGGCATGGGTTGTTTTTCCCATAGGCGGAATACTGTGCGGTATTGTGGATACAATCCTGAAAAAATGAGGCTGATATGAATATGATCCGACTTGATAAATTTCTTGCAGACATGGGATGCGGCTCGAGGGCAGAGGTAAAGCAGTTCATCCGAAAAGGCCGGACTGCGGTCAACGGCGTGATTGTAAAAAGCCCGGATTATAAAGTGAATCCGGAAACGGACCATGTGGTGTGCCGCAATGAGGAGATCTCCTATACGGAATACGAGTACTATCTCTTAAATAAACCGGCCGGAGTCATCACGGCCACTGAAGACAGCCGTGAAAGAACCGTTCTGGATCTGATCCGTTCCAAAAAGCGGAAGGATCTTTTTCCCACAGGCCGTTTGGATAAGGATACAGAAGGGCTGATTCTGATCACCAATGATGGTCCTCTTGCGCATAATCTTCTGGCTCCCGGAAAACATGTATCCAAAACCTACTATGCCAGAATCGACGGCACCGTCACCGAAGAGGACGCTGCCGCGTTCAGGGAAGGCGTGGATATCGGAGATCCAAAGCCCACGCTCCCGGCCGACCTGCGGATTCTCTCCTCCGGTCCGGAATCGGAAATTGAACTCACCATCACCGAGGGACGTTTCCACCAGGTAAAAAGGATGTTCGAAGCGAAAGGTAAAAAAGTGCTGTATCTGAAACGAATTTCTATGGGCAGCCTGAAACTTGACCCCACCCTTGCGCCAGGAGAGTACCGAGCCCTGACAGTAGAGGAAATCCGTGAACTGACCGAAAACAAACAAAAAAAATAAACACGAATTCTGGTATGCCAATTTCATTCACAGATGCTTCCTTCAAAATATCCTCATAGGGTACAAGCGTTACATTGCCCAGCTCTGCTGCGCTCCGCAAGAGTTTCAAGCACACCGAGGTCAACTTTTTCGTTTATCCACTTGCATTCAGCAAACAAGGCAGTGTCCTTGTCTGTTCCCATGATATCAATTTCTTCCTGCGTTTTCGTTTTAGGATTCGTACCCCACCAACGGCCGAGGTCGGTGAAGTTCACAGCACAGGGCCGCCGTCATCGTCTATCCCATCAGCCAATCAATAATATTTACCACCCGTATTCCCTCGTAATTTCCGACGGAATACCGATCCAGTGTAAGAATCATCTTTTCATAGTTATCTTTAATCAGCCGAAGTGAACGCATTTCACGCTCAAAGGTTTCTTCTGCGGTCATATCAGCAGTTACCTGAATATACTGAAATTCCCCATTCTTACTTGCCACAAAATCCACCTCCGTAGTTCCCACCTTGCCGATATTGACCTTATAGCCTCTCCGAAGCAATTCAAAATACACAACATTTTCCACTGTGAAGCCAAGATCGTATCTCCGCTTTGCAAATACATGATTGCGTAACCCTAAATCTACCATGTAGTATTTACGGTTTGTCCGGAGAAGTTCTTTGCCGACGATGTCGAACCGTTCTGCCTCATAAAAAACAAATGCTTCCGTCAATGCATCAATATAGTCATCAACGGTATTAGGAGAAACTTTTCTGCCGCTTGAAATCAGATAATCCGTAACACTTTTGATCGACACAGGACTTCCAATCACACTTGCCAGGTATTTTGCAATGGATTTCAGGAGTGCGATATCATTGATTTTGCGTTTCCCGGCATCCGAATCTTTTCTGCTCTGCCGTTCTTCGATATCACGGACAATAACGGTATTATAGATTCCTTCCAAATAGGTATCTGCCTTTTCTATCCGTCTGTCCATCGCTGCCACATAAGGCAGACCGCCTACTTTTATATATTCAGCAAAAGCGGAGTCAGAGGACATGCCTGTAAATTCACAGAATTCCCGGAATGATAAAGGCAGCATCTTAATCTCAACATATCTGCCGGTCAGCAGAGTTGCCAAGTCTCCCGAAAGCATATAAGAGTTTGAACCAGTGAGGTAAATGTCTGCATAATCTTTTATATAAAGACTGTCCACAACCTTTTCATAGGACAAAACCCGCTGGATTTCATCCAGAAAAATATAATTTTTCTTCTCCGGGTCAATCCGTTCTTTCAAATAGGCGTATAGCTTTTTATAATCCAGCAGTTCTTCATATTCCAATTCTTCAAAGTTCACAGCGATAATCTGACTTTCCTCTACACCGTCCGCCTTCAGGTAATCCTGAAATTGCAGCATGAGCGTAGATTTTCCACACCTCCGGATACCAGTAATAACTTTTATAACCTGCTCATCTCTCCAGGCAGCAAGCTGGCTTAGATATTCTTTTCTCTGAATCATGGCAACACCTCCTGTACAATTATTCCCATTATAGCATATATTAATTCAATACGCATTAGTTATTCCAATATGGGAATATTTCTATTAACTAAAACGGCGTAACCTCATTTTAAGGTTACGCCATATTCTTTCAAAAATAATATCCCTGCCCTCTATAACTTCCTCTGCGCCAGCTGTGCAAAGCGCGTCCGGTTTCCGCTGGAAGCAACATAGGAGAAACACTGTCTGGCTCCCGCCAGATCGCCCTCCTGCTTTCTGGTGCATCCCAGCCAGTACTGATAGGCCACCTGATCCCTGGGACATTTGACCGCCAGCTGTATCTTCGCCAGCTGCACTTTCTGAAGCTTCAGATCGCCCTCCATATATGCCCGGTAATAGAGGGCATACGCCTTCTGTACCTCATAGGCCGCCTTTGTCTTGCCTGTGAGCACCACCCTGTCCGGAAGCTCCATAAAGGTCTTTAAATGGAAATCATAGGCGTTCGTACCGCCCTTTTCAAAGTCGATCTGGAGCACGCGGTACCAATAGGAGATCTTAAGCGCCGGAGAAAGAGAGTCTTCTCTGATCTTTTCCAGTATGGTCTCCGCTTCCCGAAAATCTCCCAGTTCAATATCGGCTGCGCAGATGTTAAGCAGATTCGCCTGCATCTCCTGCGGTGTGCGAAACCCGCTGCGGCCGGCAAATACCATCAGCTCGCGGAAGGCAGCCGGGTCGCACTCATCTGTCAGCAGTTTCACGATACGCTCGCCCCGGTATTTCTCAATATTTTTCCGCATCAGCATGTAAATGGCGGCCGACATGACCAGAAAAACCAGCCAGCCGGTCAGAAAGGAAGCGGCCATCAGCACCAGGGCTGCTCCCTGGAAAATCCGCATTCTGGATACGGTCCGCTGCTCCTCTGCGAGGATTTCCCTGGCCCGGGGGCTTAGATAACCGGCGCCCTCCTGTGCAACCCGCTCCTTCAGCGCCCGCTCTTCCTCCCTGCGCCGCAGATTTTCCCGCATATGGCTGCGGGGATACAGGATAAATCCCAGAATCAGTCCCAGAACAAGTCCGCTGACATGGGCCACATTGCTGACGCCGATACTCGTAAAACCGTGGTATAAGGAAAGCGCTGCCAGGAAAATCAGCTGCCGGCTGGTCAGATCCTCCAGCCTGCCGCGGTTCATCGCCACAATGCAGATCAAGCCTCCCACAACGCCAAATATGGCGCCGGAAGCGCCGGCAGAAACCACATTGCGCCCCACTTCAGCATAATAAAACACAGAAACCAGGCTGGAACCGATCCCTGCCAGCAAATAAAACAGCAGATAGTTGATATGTCCCAGCGCGCGTTCCAGATTGTCTCCCAAAAATACCAGCACCAGCATGTTATTAAACAGATGGGATATGCCAAAATGCATAAACACGCTGGTCAGAAGCCGGTAATATTCATGTCCTTCCAGGATGGCGGGCGGATAGACCGCCCCCATCTGCACCATATAGTCCGCATTCAGGCTGGAACCGCCCAATTCCAGCACGATAAAGTAAGCCACGTTTAAAACTACGATCGCCCAGTTCACCCATGCAATGGGTCTTGTTCTATTTCTCATACGCCCTGTTCCGCTACAGAGATTTCCAGTTCCTCCAGCTGCTTTTCATCCACCCGGCCGGGCGCCTCCGTCATCAGGCAGGAGGCATCCTTTACCTTCGGGAAGGCGATCACTTCACGGATGCTCTCTGCGCCGGTCATCAGCATTACCAGGCGGTCCAGGCCGTAGGCCAGCCCTGCATGGGGCGGCACTCCATACTGGAAGGCATCCAGCAGAAATCCAAACTGTTCGTGTGCCCTCTCCTTCGTAAATCCAAGCACCTCAAACATCTTTTCCTGTATCTCTTCCTGGTGGATTCTGACGGACCCTCCGCCGATTTCACAGCCGTTCAGCACAATATCGTATGCCTTGGCGCGCACCGCTCCGGGATCGGTGTCGATCATAGGCAGGTCCTCTTCCATGGGCATTGTAAAAGGATGGTGCATGGCCATATATCTGCCCTCTTCCTCCGAGTACTCCAGCAGAGGGAATTCCGTGATCCATACAAATTCAAAACGTTCTTTATCCAGCAGCCCCATATTTTTAGCCAGTTCCAGGCGCAGGCTGCCCAGCACGTCAAATACCACTTTATTTCTGTCCGCCGCAAACAGCAGCAGATCTCCCGGCTCGCCTTCCATAGCGGCCACAATTGCGTCCAGCTCTTCCGGCTTCATGAATTTCGCAAAGGAGGATTTATAGGTGCCATCCTCGTTGACCGCTAGGTAGGCCAGTCCCTTTGCACCATATCCCTTAGCAAATTCCACCAGCGCATCGATCTTCTTGCGCGGCATCGCGCCCTGTCCCTTGGCATTGATGCCTCTGACGGAGCCGCCGTTGTCCACCGCATTTTTAAAGACCGCGAATTCGCAGCCGCGCACCGCATCCGTCACATTCTTCAGCTCCATGCCAAAACGAAGGTCCGGCTTATCCGAACCGAAACGGTCCATGGCCTCCGCATAAGGCATACGGCGGATCGGCAGCTTGACATCCACATCGCAGATCTCCTTAAACAGCGCCTTAAGCAGCCTTTCATTCACATCGATCACATCGTCTATATCCACAAAGGACAGCTCCATATCCATCTGAGTGAATTCGGGCTGTCTGTCCGCGCGCAGATCCTCATCGCGGAAACATCTTGCGATCTGGAAGTAGCGGTCATAGCCGGAACACATCAACAGCTGCTTAAACAGCTGCGGGGATTGGGGCAGCGCATAAAAAGAGCCGGGATGCACGCGGCTGGGCACCAGATAGTCCCTGGCACCCTCCGGAGTGCTCTTCGTCAGCATCGGCGTCTCGATTTCCAGAAATCCCTCATTGGCCATGAAATTCCTGGCCATCACGGCCACACGGCTCTTCACCATGAGCTTCCTCTGTATATCGGGCCTGCGAAGGTCCAGATAACGGTATTTCAGCCGCAGCTCTTCCTTCGTCTGGCTGTTCTCCTCAATCGGGAACGGAGGTGTCTGTGATTCGGACAGAATCCGCACACTCTTTACGCGGATCTCAATATCTCCGGTGGCCAGATTCTCATTCACCGCTCCGGAGCGGGCCTCCACACGGCCGACCGCTGCGATCACGTACTCGCTGCGCAGCTGCTCCGCCTTTGCGAAGCCTTCGCTTCCCACATCATTCTCATCAAAAATCAGCTGCAAAAGACCGGAGCGGTCTCTCAAATCGATAAAAATCAAGCTCCCCAGATTTCTTCTTTTCTGCACCCAGCCCATGACGGTAACCGTCTCTCCGATATTTCTGCTGGATACCTCCGTACATCTATGTGTTCTGTGAAGCCCCTTCATGGACTCTGCCATAATCTGTTCCTCCTGGTAATTTTTTGTTCCGTCTATCCCATCTGCCGCTTTAATCCCGGTTAAAAAATTCCTTAAACTCGGTGCAGCCCTCCTGGGTCAGCTTATCTTTCTGAAACTTCTTATTTTTATTCATCCACGCGATCAGCACCTGGCTGCCGTTTTCGCGCTCCGCGCGGGCCTCCTTCAATATCTCACAGAGCTTTTCATCGGAGGTTCCCTTCTCGATCAAATATGCTTTCTTCTGCGCGCTTTTCGGAACCTCAAATCCCCGGTCCAGGAGAATCGTGATGATGCGCTCAAAACCGATGGAAAAACCGCAGGCCGGCGTATTCAGGCCGGTGAATTTCCCGATCATCTCATCATAACGGCCGCCGCCGCCCACACTGCTGTTAAATTCCGCCATCTCTATCTCAAAGATCGTGCCGGTATAGTAAGACATTCCCCTGACAAGGGTCGGGTCAAAGCAGATCTCAAATTCCGCCGCCTTTGTGGCCTCCACACTCCGGATAATGTTTTTCAGGCTGTCGGAAACCTCCTTCGGCAGACAGTCCGCCAGCTTTTCGCCTAAGAAGCCGATGCCGTCTTCCTGCTTTTCCAGTTTTCTGAACAGATCCAGGTATTTATCCACACTTTCCCTGGCAAATCCGGATTCCACCAGTTCATTTTCCACACCGTCCAGGCCGATCTTGTCCATCTTATCCAGGATAATAAATACCTGATCAAAGTTCTCCTCCGCAAAACCGCTGTAGGCCGCCATCGCCTTTAAGATGCGGCGCTCGTTGATCCTGATCTTAAAATTTTTAAAATCCAGCCTGCCAAGCAGCGTGGTCGTAGCCTGGATCAGCTCGATTTCCGCCAGATAAGTCGGATCCCCCAATATATCGATATCGCACTGCACGAACTGGCGGAACCTCCCCTTCTGTGGCCTGTCCGCGCGCCACACACTGCCGATCTGCAGTGCCTTAAAAGGGGACGGCAGCTCATTGGCATGGTTTGCATAAAAGCGGGACAGCGGCACGGTCAAATCATATCTCAATCCGCTGTCCACCAGATCGGCCTCCGCCTGCGCCGCATCCAGATTCAGCTTCTCGCCGCGCTTTAATATCTTAAAGATCAGCTTTTCATTATCTCCGCCCTGCTTGCTGCACAGATTGCCAATATGCTCCACACAGGGGGTCTCAATCGGTGAAAAACCGAAGCCCTTATAAGTTTCCTTAATCAGTCCGGTGACATAATCCCTGATCTGCATTTCCGCAGGCAGGATATCCTTCATGCCGGTAACCGGCTTTTTCGTTAATGCCATTCTTATTTCCTCCAGAGTTTAATGCGATCAGCCACCCAGCCGGTGACATTCTATATACATTTTAATAGACCGCACAGATTTTGCAAGTGCATTTTTTATTTTATACTCTTTTGCCGGTGTCAGAGCGCCCTTTCTCCATCAAACAGCCGTCTCTTCCTCTCAATCATCTCGTCAATCCTCTGCAGATACTGATTCACATCCTTCACATTGTCCGCGCGCTCGATACGGCCGCCCGGATAAACCGCCTTTGTGATGGAGCCCGCGCCCAAAGCGACTATGGACTGTTTCTCCTCCATGATCAGGATATTGTATATGCCCGCCTTTCCCGGCAGCGCGTAGCCCACATTTTCAAGATTGCCGGCCATATTTTTCTGCCGGTACAGGTAGTACGGGGACATGCCCAGCTCTCTGGCCGCATTCTCGGTAATCTTCATTTGTTCCTGATTATTGACCATATCCATATGTTCATACTGTTCCCAGAGCAGATTCAGCCGCGATGCCCTCTTGATGGCCAGAGAATGAACCGTGATGTTGTCCGGCTTCAGCTTCTTCAGCTCCTCCATGGTGCGCCGGACATCCTCCGTCCCCTCGCCGGGCAGCCCCAGGATCAGATCCATGTTGATATTGTCAAAGCCCATGGCTCTGGCCATATGGAATACATCGACGATATCCTCTACGGTATGGTGCCGGCCGATGATCTTAAGCGTCTCCTGCTTCATGGTCTGCGGATTGATGGATATCCTGCTGACTCTGTGCCGGCGGACCGCCTCCAGCTTTTCTGCGGTTATGCTGTCGGGTCTCCCCGCTTCCACCGTAAACTCCAGCAGATGTTCCAGGGAAAAGCTCTCTTCAATTCTGCCCAGCAGCCTGTCCAGCTGTCCGGCGGTCAGCGTGGTCGGCGTGCCCCCGCCGATATAGACCGTATTCAGTTTCTTATCGCGGAAAGCCTCTTTCACATAGTCGATTTCCTGAAATACCGCCTCCAGATATTCCTCCATCCGCGGCATCCAGGCGCCCGCCGGGTTGGAGGTGAAAGAACAGTACAGGCAGGTGGTAGGGCAGAACGGAATTCCCACATACAGGCTGTAGCCGTTTTCATAATCCAGCTGTTTCAGCAGCCCCATTTCCCGCTTTGCGATCTCAATGCTTAACGCTGTTTTCTCCGGCCCGGTCAGATAGGTTTCCTGCATATACCGTGCGGTCTCCTCTTCTCTCGCGCCCTGTTCCAGAAGACCCATGGGGATCTTGGTGGGCCTTATGCCGGTCAGAGTGCCCCAGGGAAGCTGCCGGCCGGTATCCTTGGACAGCGCCTCATATAGCAGCCTCTTCAGCTGATTTTTCTGCTGCTGGCGCTCTGCCGGCACGCCGGAGGCATACTGCTCCGTCTTATCCCGGCTGTTGTCGGAATAAGAGACAGTGATGCGCTGGCCGCTTTCTGTCAGATCCGCCTCCACAATCCGATCCGCCGGCTCTTCTTTAACCGTGATCTCCTCTCCGGGATAAAATGCCATCAAAAGCCCCCGGATATCATATTCAAAACTGGTGTCATTTAATATTAACCGTATCATGCTCTAAACCTGTCTGCGCCTGCGTTAATGCGCCATCTTAACGGCCGGATACGCAGTATTCATCCGGAACGTTTTTTATTTCATAGGCTGTGATTTCCTATTATATAATTTTCTATGATATAAATAAGGGTGCTTCAAGCACCCTCATACATATACCTCATCAAAAACGGGCCGCCGCCGGATTATAACGTTTTTCCACAGCGATCGTGGTATCCCCCATATGACCGGGATATACCTTCACCTCATCCGGCAGGATCAGAAGCTTGTCCTGGATGGAACGGATCAGCTCAGATATGCTTCCTGTAGGGAAATCGGTTCTTCCATAGGAACCTTCAAACAGCGTATCGCCGGAAAACAGCACCTGCTCTTCCTCTTCGTAATAACAGCAGCTCCCCACCGTATGGCCGGGCGTATGAATCACCCGGAAGCAAAAGCCCGCGAGTTCAATCTGATCCCCGTCCTTCAGCAGATGATCAGCTTTCAGACGTATGGGCGACGAGGCCATGATCGCAGACAGATTCATACTGGCATCCCCCAGCACATTCTGTTCCTCTTCCATCATGTAGACCGGAAGCTTCAGCGCCTGACGCAGCTCGGGTACGGCCAGCACATGGTCAAAATGCCCATGGGTCAGCAGGATCGCTGATGGCTTAATCCCCAGCTCCCCGCATCTGGTCATGATCAGCATGGCATTGTCCCCGGGATCCACAATCAGAGCTTCTTTCGTGTCCCTGTTGACGGCCAGGTAGCAATTCGTTCCAATCTCTCCAACGGTACAACCCGTTATCTCCATCTTCATCATCCGGAATCCCTCCTGCAGCGTTCACACTCCCGGCCGTCAGCCCCTGGTCCTTTCAATGTCCAGCACGCTCTCCACCTGGCGCAGCTTTTCAACCAGACGCCCCAGCTCCTCTTTATCTCTGATATCAAAGGTCATGGTGATGGTGGCTAACCCCTGTTTGCTGGTCCTGACATTCATGGAAGTGATATCGATCTGCCGCTCGGTAAATATCTTGGAAATATCCACGAAGATACCGATGCGGTTATTGGCATATATCTTAATTTCAGTGGAGTATTTTTCATCCGCCACTTTATTTTCCGGCACCTGCCACTCGGCGTCAATCAGCCTGGCCCGCTCTATCTCAGGCAGGTTCATCACATTCACGCAGTCCGTACGGTGAATGGAAATGCCTCTTCCCCGGGTGACAAATCCCACGATCTCATCGCCGGGCACAGGGCTGCAGCATTTGGAAAATCGCACGGCCAGATCGTGTATGCCTTTGACCACAATGCCGCCGTTGGATTTCTGTACGGTCACCTTTTCTTTGCCGTCGGAAGCAGCTTCCAGCACTGCCTCATCGGTGATCTCCTTCTTGTGCTTCTTTTCATACTCCTCAAGGAGCTTGTTGATGACCTGGCCTTCCTTCATGCCGCCGTGGCCGATGGCCGCCAGCACCGCATCCCAGTCCCTGAAGCCGTATTTGCGCAGTACCTTATCCATAAACTCCGGTTTGGAGAGATCGCTGAATACGATCCCCTTTGTTTTGCAGTACTTATCGATCAGCTCTTTGCCCTTTAAGATATTGTCCTCTTTGGACTGGCTCTTAAACCACTGATTGATTTTATTTCTCGCCTGGGAGCTCTTCACCGTCATCAGCCAGTCGCGGCTGGGGCCCTTGGAATTCTGGGAGGTGATGATCTCCACCCGGTCACCGTTTTGTATCACGTAATCGATGGGAACCAGTTTGCCGTTCACACGGGCGCCCACCATCTTGTTGCCCACCGCGCTGTGAATGCTGTAGGCGAAGTCCACCGGTGTTGAACCTCTCGGCAGGTTCTTCACATCACCTGTAGGAGTGAAGCAGTAAACGCTGTCCGAAAACAGGTCCAGGTCGTTCTTCAGGGAATTCATGAATTCCTTGTTATCCATATCCCGCTGCCATTCCAAGATCTGGCGCAGCCAGCTCATCTTTTCCGCTTCGCTTTCCGGGACCTTCTGTCCGTTGGCGCCCTCTTTGTATTTCCAGTGGGCTGCGATGCCGTATTCCGCCGTGCGGTGCATGTCATAGGTACGGATCTGCACCTCGAAAGGCTGGCCGTTGCTGCCGATCAGCGTTGTATGCAGGGACTGATACATATTGGGTTTGGGCATCGCGATATAGTCTTTAAACCGCCCCGGAATCGGCTTATACATCTCATGGATCACCCCCAGGGCCGCGTAGCAGTCCTTCACCGTGTCCACAATGATGCGGATCGCAAACAGATCATAAATTTGATCCAGGGTCTTATCCTGGTTGACCATCTTCTTATAGATGCTGAAGAAGTGCTTCACCCTTCCGCTCACTTCCGCCTTGATACCAGCTTCGCTGATATGGGAGGACACCTCGTCCACAATCTGCTGGACAAAAGCTTCCCTGGCAGTTTTTCGCAGCGCGATATTCTGCTTGAGGTCGTAGTATACGTCCGGCTTTAAATATTTCAGGGAAAGGTCATCCAGCTCGATCTTGATCTTGGAAATGCCCAGGCGCTGGGCGATGGGGGCGTAAATCTCCATCGTTTCCTTGGCGATTTCCTTCTGCTTCTCGGGCCTCATATACTGCAGGGTGCGCATATTGTGAAGCCGGTCCGCCAGTTTGATGATGATCACACGGATATCCTTGGCCATGGCCAGAAACATCTTCCGAAGATTTTCCGCCTGGATCTCCACCTTATCCGCCGACCAGGACAGCCTCGTCAGCTTGGTAACGCCGTCCACGAGGTTGGCCACCTCTTCGCCGAACTCCGCGGTGATTTCCTCATTGGTCATCACGGTGTCCTCCACCACATCATGGAGGATAGCGGCGATGATGCTCTCCTTATCCAGCTCCAGATCCGCCAGTATGATCGCCACGCACAGCGGATGGATGATATAGGGCTCGCCTGACTTTCGCAGTTGGCCTGCATGCGCGTTTCTGGCCACCTCGTAGGCTTTGCTGATCATCGTGGTGTCGTCGGACGGATGATACTTCCTGATTTTTTCTATCAGTAAATCAAACAGATCGTCCGGGTCAGAAAAATCCGCCGGTTTATCCGGTGATGTCTCGCCGATATTTAATTCTTCTTTACTAAAATCATATTTGCTGTCCGGCATGCTTTTCCCACCTGTTCTCTGATTACGGTTCTCTTCACAATGTATGTAATTAACATTATAGTGAGTTATTACAAAAAAATCAATATATAATCCGACGCGGGGACAGTCCTCCGCGGGCGGACAAAACGTACTGCCGTTTTATGCCCCATGGAGTCTGTCCCCACATATAAAGTATTCGCTCTGATTCGCTGTTTATCTCACAAGGTGTCTGCAAATTTCGTACTGGTCTTCCGGTATGTCCTTCACCATAGCCAGCGCTTCATCGATATCAAAATCCACATATTCCCCGTGTTTATAACCGACCACGCGTTTGCTCTTGCCTGCCAGCAAAAGCTCCACCGCCTTGGCGCCCATGATGGATGCGTATACGCGGTCTTTGCAGGTAGGTGTACCGCCTCTCTGCATGTGGCCCAAAATTGTTGCTCTGGTTTCAATTCCTGTGGCGGCTTCAATCCTTCTGGCCATACTGGCCGAATGGCCTATGCCCTCGGCATTGATGATGATATGGTGCTTCTTGCCGCGCTTGCGGTTTTCTATGATCTTATTGATCAGCGCCTGCTCATCATTGTCATACCGCTCGGGAAGCAGCACATCTTCCGCACCGTTGGCAATGCCGCACCAGAGCGCGATGTAGCCGGCGTTTCTGCCCATCACCTCAATAATGCTGCATCTCTCATGGGAAGTGGAGGTATCGCGCACCTTATCGATGGCCTCCATGGCCGTGTTCACAGCCGTATCAAAACCGATCGTATAGTCCGTACATGCGATATCCAGATCGATGGTGCCGGGAAGTCCGATGGTATTGATACCCAGTGCGGCCAGCTTCTGCGCCCCTCTGAAAGAGCCATCACCGCCGATCACCACCAGCCCGTCTATATTATGCTTTTTACAGATTTCCGCGCCCAGCTTCTGCCCTTCTGCCGTGGTAAATTCCTGGCATCTGGCCGTGTACAGGATGGTACCGCCGCGGTTGATGATATCTGATACGCTGGTGGAACACATATCAATAATTTCTTCATTGAGCAAACCGGCATAGCCGCGCATAATTCCCTTTACCTTCAGACCGTTAAAAAGTGCTGTTCTCACAACCGCACGGATCGCCGCATTCATGCCCGGCGCATCTCCGCCGCTTGTCAGCACACCGATGGTTTTTACCTCTTTTGCCATATTCGTCACTCCTCCAACTGATTCAAGCCACATTCCCTATTCTAATCGATATCCTAAAAGTTTTCAATACTCTTTGCTACAACTTTGACATTTTTTTCACCAAAGTTTTTATTCAACATTTCAAGCAGCTGCGGCTGTATCAGTACGCTGTAAGAAGGCGGCATCCGTTTGACCGCATGTTCTCTGCTAAGGTAGATCACAACGGGATCCCGTCCGTCGGAATCCTGTATCAGCCGGCTTAATCTGTTCTGGTTTCTGTCAAAGGCTTCTTTGTCGTCGAACTGAATCCACAGCTCCTTCGGGGCATCGGCAAACGGTATGATTTTTTCACAGATCAGCTTGCCCGCCTCTTCGTTGCTGAAATCCGCTCTGCCGGAAATGAACACCTTGCTGTCCTCTATAAGCAAAGGCCTGTATGTCTCATACTCTCTCGGAAAGAGCATGACCTCCATATTGCCCACCAGATCCTCCAGCGTGAGAAATGCCATCATTCGGTTCTGTTTGGTAGTCTTGACACTGATCGCATTGATCATGCCGCCCACCACATATTTTCTGCCGTCCGTCAGGCCGGAAGCAATGCCCTCCTCCTCGTTTACATAGAAATCAGAGGTTTTGGCCGTAATATTTTTCTTCCACAGCGCCGCGTCATCCTCCAGCGGATGTCCGCTGATGTAGATGCCCAGCACCTCTTTTTCAAAGGCCAGCAGCACCTCCCTGGGAAACTCGCCCACATCCGGGAATTTGATATCGTACTCTTTGGACTCTTCGCCCATGAGGTCGAACAGGCTCATTTGGCCCTCCACAGAGGATTTCTTTTCCTGGGTCTTCTGCTCCAGAAGATCCGCATATATGAGCAGCTTCTGCTGTCTGGTGCCCGGCAGACTGTCCAGCGCGCCTGATTTGATGAAGCTTTCCACCGTCCTCTTGTTCACCTCTCTGGCTGTCAGGCGGTATATGAAATCCCGCAGGCTGGTAAAAGGCCCTCCCTGATTCCGCTCTTCCACCACAGTATCTATGATGTTGCGGCGCACGCTTTTAATCGCCGACAGCCCATAGCGGATTTTACCGCCGGAAACGGAGAAATCCCATTCTCCATCGTTGATGTCCGGAGGCAGGATATCGATGCCCATCTGCTTGCAGGTCAGTATATACTCCGAAACCTTGGCGCTGTTGTCGATGACCGAGGTCATCAGCGCAGCCATAAATTCCACCGGATAATAGTATTTCAGATAAGCGGTCTGGTAGGATACCACGGCGTAAGCTGCCGCGTGGGATTTGTTAAAGGCGTATTTCGCAAAATCAATCATCTCGTCATAGATGATGCTGGCGATCTCCTCCGGTATTCCGTTATTGATACAGCCCTTCACATTCTCTTCGGGATTGCCGTAGATGAAGTTCTTGCGTTCCCGCTCCATCACATCGCCTTTTTTCTTGCTCATAGCGCGCCGCACCAGGTCGCTTCGTCCCAGTGTATAGCCGCCCAGATCCCGCACAATCTGCATTACCTGCTCCTGATAGACGATACAGCCATAGGTCGGGCTAAGGATCGGCTCCAGCTGCGGGCAGTGATAGGTGATGGATTCCGGATTATTCTTGCCTTTCAGATATTTCGGTATGAAATCCATGGGGCCCGGACGGTAAAGGGAGATGCCGGCGATGATGTCTTCCAGGCTCTCCGGCTTGAGCTCTTTCATAAAGCTCTTCATCCCGGAGCTTTCCAGCTGAAACACACCGTCGTTCCTGCCGGTGCTGATGCTGGCCAGCACCGCTTTATCGCTGTAGTCCACATCCTCCAGTTTAAAACCGATCCCCTGTCGGTTCACAAGTTTCACGGCATTTTGGATTACAGTCAGGGTGCGCAGTCCCAGAAAATCCATCTTGAGCAGACCCAGCTCTTCCAGCGTGGTCATCGTGAACTGGGTGGTGATCGTGCCGTCCTGTGCTCTGGATAAAGGCACATACTCCTCCACCGGCTTCTGGCTGATCACAACACCCGCCGCGTGCATGGAGGTATGCCTGGGAAGGCCCTCCAGGCGCAGTGAAGTATCGATCAGCGTTTTTACCGTCTCATCCGTCTCGTACAGGCTCTTTAATTCCCGGTTGGTCTTCAGCGCCTTTTCGATCGTGATATTGAGCTCTGCGGGAATCATCTTGGCGATGGAATCGCAGAGGGAATAAGGCAGGTCCATGACCCGTCCCACATCCCGGATCACGCCCTTGGCGGCCATCGTACCGAAGGTGACGATCTGAACCACCCGGTCCTTGCCGTATTTCTCCACCACGTAATCAATGACCTCCTGCCGCCGTTCGAAGCAGAAATCTATATCGATATCCGGCATGGACACGCGTTCCGGGTTTAAAAACCGCTCAAACAGCAGGCTGTATTTCACCGGATCGATATCGGTGATTTCCAAGCAGTAGGACACGATGCTGCCGGCGGCCGAACCGCGGCCAGGGCCGACCATGATATCTTTTGATTTGGCATATTTGATAAAGTCCGAAACGATCAGGAAATAATCCACATAGCCCATGGTATGGATGACGTCCAGCTCGTAATTCATGCGTTCACGCAGTGTCCCGTCATCCTGCGGATATCTTTTTTCAAAACCTTCCTCACACATCCTGTTGAGATATTCCCAGGAGGTAAAGCCTTCGGGCACGTCAAATTTCGGCAGTTTCGTAACGCCGAACTCGATTTCCACATGGCAGCGCTCTGCGATCTTATGGGTATTCTCGATGGCCTCGGGCGCATAGGGAAATACCTCCCGCATCTCTTCCTCCGACTTGCAGTAGTACTGCCCGCCCTCGTAGCGCATGCGGTTCTCGTCCGAAAGCTTCTTGCCGGTCTGCAGGCATAGGAGGATATCGTGGGGTTCGGCGTCCTGCGCATAGATATAGTGGATATCGTTGGTGGCTACCAGATCAATGCCCAGCTCTTTGGACAGCCGGAGCTGCGCAGCGTTGACCGTCTTCTGATCCGGTATGCCGTGATCCTGGATTTCCAGGAAAAAGTTGTCCCTGCCGAATATCTCCTGATAGCGCAGGGCGGCCTTTTTGCCCTCTTCATAGAAGCCCCTGGCAAGGTAGCGCTGAACCTCGCCGGCCAGGCAGGCGCTTAAGGCGATGATTCCCTCATGATACTCCCGGAGCACCTCGTAATCCACTCTGGGTTTATAATAAAAGCCTTCCACGAAACCCTTGGAGACGATCTTCACCAGGTTCGCGTATCCGGTATTGTTTTCAGCCAGAAGCACCAGATGGTAGTATCTGTCCTCCCCCTGTCCCGCCTCTTTGTTAAAACGGGAACCGTTGGCCACATATACCTCGCATCCGATGATCGGATTAATGCCTTCCTTTCTGGCGGCACGGTAGAAGTCGATCACGCCGTACATGACGCCGTGGTCGGTGATGGCCATACTGTCCATCCCCAGCTCTTTGGCCCTGTGCACCAGCTCCTCTATCTTGCTGGAACCGTCCAGCAGACTGTATTCCGTATGAACATGTAAATGGGTAAATGCCATGTCTTTCCTCACTTTTGTATCACGGCCCATATAGGGGAAATGGGGACAGTCATAATATACCCTGTCCCCATTTCCGGATGCATCCCCGTCAGTAATCTATAAGTTCACCGTCTAATCCCCATATCCTAAGACTTCGGCTATTTGTCGCTGCTTAAGTACTTTTCAATCTGATTTAACGCCTCTTCCTCGTCCGAACCGGATGCGGAAACCGTAACCTGCTCGCCGGATGTCAGCCCAAGGGTCATCATACCCATGATGCTCTTGGCATTCACCCTCTTGTCCTCCGTCTCCACATAGATCGAGCTCTCGAACTGACTTGCCACCTGAACCAATACCGCTACCGGCCTTGCCTCAAGCCCTGTCGGAATTCCAATGGTGATTGTTTTCGTTGCCATTACATATCCTCCCTATCTTTTCTGATACTGTCTGCTAAGTCTTTCAGTTTCCTTAGCCTGTGATTGACTCCGGATTTTCCCACCGGCGGATTCAGCGAATCCCCCAGCTCCAAAAGCGTCGCCTCCGGCGCAGCAAGCCTGGCCAGCGCAACCTCTTCAAGCTGCTCCGGCAATCCGGAAAGTCCAATGGTATCGCGTATAAGATTTATATCATTGATCTGCTCCACAGCAGCTGATATCGTTTTTCCGATGTTCGCGGTTTCACAGTTCACCTTGCGGTTCACCGATCCGCTGATTTCCTTTAGTATGCGCACATTTTCCAATTCCATGAGCGCTACATGAGCCTCCATCACATTTAAAAGCTCTACAATCTTCACGCCTTCTTTTATATATAACACATGGTACTTCTTTCGCACAACGATTTTTGCATCGATGTCAAAAGAAGCGATCAGGGTCCGCAATTGCTCCGCCTTCGTCCTGGAACTCAATACAATTTCCAGATGATATGCCTTGTTGGGGTCGCTCATGGAGCCAGATGCCAGAAAAGCCCCGCGTATAAACGCGCGCTTACAGCAGGAGCTCATCACCAGAAGGCTGCTGACCAGAGTGTCCTGCTCCGCCAGGCTCCCCCGCATGGCATCCATCTTCACAGCCTGCAGGATCCGCCTCACATCCTCCTGCCGGTTCACCGCCAGCACATAGGTGCGGCTCTTTTTCAGGTAGGCATTGCGTCTGACGCATATTTCAGTATTTATACTAAATGTTTTTTTCAGTAATGTAAAGTACTTTCTTGCAACTGCTGCGTTTTCCGTATGAAGTATCAGGCATAAGCCGCCGTTTGCGGTGGCATTGATGTGCCCGCACATGGAAAGCAGTGCCGCAATTTCCGCTATCTGACAATGCCTGGCAGTTCCTGTCTGCCGGGAAAGTTCCTCTTTTACATTACCTGAAAATGACATGTTAACCTCCGTGTTACGAAAAATCCCCCAGGAGCCTCACTTCCATTTCCATGGGGACCTGAAAACGGTCATAAACTCTTTTCTGTATTTCCCTGCACAGCAGATAGATATCCCGAGCGCTGGCCTGATCCTTATTGATCACAAACCCGCAGTGCTTTTCAGAAACGGCGGCTCCTCCGATCTGAAAACCCGCAAGGCCGCAGTCCTGGATCAATTTGCCCGCAAAATATCCTGCCGGCCTCTTAAAGGTGCTGCCGGCGCTGGGGTATTCCAAAGGCTGTTTTTCCTTCCGTCTCCGGTTTAACTCATCCATCCTGTCCTGAATCTGCCGCTTATCGCCCGGCACAAGTCTCACCCGGGCTTTCAGGACCGTATAGCCCCGCTTCATAATCAGGCTGCTGCGGTATCCAAGCTCCATCTGTTCCGCAGGGATCACCATCCGCTCGCCGCTCTCTGTCAGCACCAGCGCGTCCACTAGGACATGGGCCATCTCGCCGCCATAGGCTCCCGCGTTCATCACCGCTGCGCCGCCAAGGCTTCCCGGGATGCCGGAGGCGAATTCCAGGCCGGACAGCCCCTGATCGCAGGCAAAACGCGCCAGCTTTGACAGGAGTATCCCGGCTTCGGCTTCCAGCACGTCTCCATCCCGTCTGCAGTGGGCAAAGCGGCTCCCCAGCTGTATGATCACTCCGTCGTATCCGCTGTCGGAAACCAGCAGATTGCTGCCGTTTCCGACCACAGTATACGAAACCCCCGCACTTTGACAGGTTTTTTCCAGCCGTACCAGAGCGTCTTCATCCTCTGGCGTGACAAACAGTCTTGCCGCTCCGCCGGCCCGAAAAGTTGTATGGTTTTTCATAGGTTCATTTTCGCGTACATTTTCTCTTCCGGCGATCTCTGACAAAATCTGTTCTAATCTTTCCATTATATGATATCCACCGCACCTCTTGCCAAATTGTCCTGAACTCTCTTATACAGCTCCTGGGCCGCATTATAGCCCATCTTTTTCTGACGGTAATTGACGGCCGCCGACTCCACTATGATCGCCAGATTTCTGCCCGGACGGATCGGTATGGAATGACAGATCACCTTATTGCCCAAAAATTCCGTATACTGGTCATCCAGACCCAGACGGTCGTATTCCTTATCGCGGTCCCACTCTTCCAGCTTGATCACCATGTCGATGCTCTGAGTATTTTTTACGCTCTCTACGCCAAAAAGCGTTTTGACATCAATGATTCCGATGCCGCGCAGCTCTATGAAATGCCGGGTGATGCCGGGAGCGCTGCCGATCAAGGTATCATCGCTGACCTTACGGATTTCCACCACGTCATCGCTGACCAGACGGTGGCCGCGCTTGATCAGTTCCAGCGCAGCCTCGCTCTTGCCGATGCCGCTCTCGCCCATAATCAGTACGCCCTCGCCGAATACATCCACGAGCACGCCGTGTATGCTGATGGTAGGAGCTAACTGCACCTTCAGCCAGCGGATCACCTCCGCCATCAGATCTGAGGTGGTCTTATCGGATACCAGCAGCGGCACACCGTATTTGAGCGCCGTGCTGTGCATATCCTCTCCCGGCTGATAGCTGCGGCTGCAGATCAGGCAGGGGATATTGTTGGAAAAGAGTTTCTCATAACAGTCCTTTCTCTGCTCTCTGGTCAGCTGCTTTAAATACTCCTGTTCCACAAAACCGATAATCTGTACGCGGTCGCTGTCAAAGTGATCGTAAAAGCCTGTTAACTGCAGAGCCGGACGGTTGATATCCGGATGAGTTAATATGATCTCTGTGGTGTCGATCGATTCGGTCAGATGGCGCAGCCCGAATTTTTCGATCAATGTTGATACCCTAACACCTGCCATTTCGCTCCTCCATTTCCTCACCGCAGCCGGCACAAAGCCCTCTGTGCATCAGCTCCGGCGGATTTCTTCACATATTCTTCCGGATCCGCAGGCCGCGTTTCCGGATTATTAAATATACTAACACAGGAAAAGCCCGGTGACAAGACTTATTGCTGGGCATGAAAAAATCTGTAAATATTTTCCGCCACGTTTTCATTCATTTCCGGCAGACTTTTTAAATCTTCCACACTGGCCGATTTTATCTCATCAATTGTCTGAAAATGACGCATCAGCGCCTTTCTGCGTACGGGGCCCACCCCCTCTATATCGTCCAGGATGGAATGCACCTGACCTTTGCTTCTCAAGCTTCTGTGATACTCGATGGCGAAACGGTGCGCTTCATCCTGTATCCTGGTGATCAGCCGGAACATCTCGGAATGAGTATCAATCTCCAGCTCCACGTTCTGGTAATACAAGCCTCTCGTTCTATGGTTGTCATCCTTCACCATACCGCAGACCGGAATTGTAAGCGACAGCCGGTCCATGACCTTAAGGGCGATATTGACCTGGCCCCTGCCGCCGTCCATCATAATCAGATCCGGGAACCTGGTGAATCCGCCCATTTTTTCATCCTGACCGTCTTCTCTCATGCGGCGCATCTCCTCGAGGCCGTGCAGGAACCGGCGGCTTAAAACTTCCTCCATGGACGCATAGTCGTTGGCGCCTATCACCGATTTTATGCGAAATTTACGGTAGTCGTTGCGCTTCGGCTTCCCATCTTCAAACACCACCATGGAGCCCACCGATTCAAATCCGCTGATATTGGAAATATCAAATGCCTCCACGCGGCGGACCTGTTTAAGCCCCAGTATCTCTGCGAGGCTGTTCATGGCGCCGACGGTCTTTACATGCTCTTTCTTCAGCTTTTCCCGGTCCTGTGACAGGATCAGGCCGGCGTTTTTCTCGGCCAGCTCCACCAGGCGCGCCTTTTCGCCCTTTTGCGGCACGCGGATTGTCACCTTCTGGCCCCGTTTGGCCTCCAGCCATTTCACGATCAGCTCTTCATCCTCAATGGGCGTCTGCAGAAACAGCTCCTTGGGGATAAAGGGCGTGCCCGAGTAAAACTGCTTGACAAAGCCGGTCAGTATCTGGGACGGGGTATCCCCGTCACCCACCGAGATCTGGAAATGGTCCCTTCCGATCATCTTCCCTTCCCGGACGAAAAATACCTGCACCACCGCATCGCTTCCGTCCACAGCCAGTCCGATCACATCCCGGTCCTCATTGCCGCTGTCGGTAATCTTCTGTTTCTGAGCCACCTTCTGCACGCTGAATAAAAGCTCCCTGTAGCCGGCGGCCGATTCAAAATCCAGCTCCTCTGCAGCCTCATTCATCTGTGCCTCCAGCCGCTTTAAAATAGCGTTGTAATTACCGCTTAAGAAGTCCAGGACCTGGTCCACGTTCTTTCGGTACTCCTCTTTGGAGATATAGCCCTGGCAGGGAGCGTCGCACTGCTTGATGTGATAGTTCAGGCAGGGGCGCTCCTTGCCTATGTTCTCCGGCAGCGCGCGGTGGCAGGTACGGATCTTATAGAGCCTGTGGATCAGGTTGATCGTGTCCTTCACCGCGCCCGCGCTGGTATACGGCCCGAAATACCGGGATTTATCCTTTTTCATATCCCGTGAAAACAGGACCCGCGGAAAGTCTTCCTGCACCGTCACCTTGATATAAGGATAGGTTTTGTCGTCCTTGAGCATGGTGTTATACCGGGGCTGATGTTCTTTGATCAGATTGCATTCCAGCACCAGCGCCTCCAGCTCCGAGTCAGTAATAATATATTCAAACCACGCGATATGGGATACCATTTTCTCTATCTTGGAGGACTTTCCACGGCTGCTCTGAAAATACTGCCGCACACGGTTTTTCAGGCTGATTGCTTTGCCCACATAAATGATCTCATCCTGATCGTTATGCATCAGATAGACACCCGGCTTGCCGGGCAGCTTTTTTAATTCTTCTTCCAGCTGAAACATATTCTCCTCCCATTCACAGAACAGACCCCGCATTTCGGAAAGAGCGGGGTCTGTCTTCATTTATTTACATTGGAAGGGGGCCTTCCTCCCAGTCATCCGGCACAGGGCCCGGATCAGACGTATCCAGAAAGCTCTCGGCACGCCTTGTATCCTCCTGGATTTCATGGAGGATCTTCATGAACTCCTTGCCGGTAATGGTTTCCTTTTCAATCAGAAATGCCGCGATCCGATCCAGCGCAATACGGTTTGCCCGAAGCAGCGCCTTTGCCTTCTCGTAGGACTCTTTCAGCATCTCCATAACCACCCGGTCCACACCGGCGGCAGTCTGATCGGCGCAGTTTAACACGCTGCGGCCTTCCAGATACTGGCTTTCCACAGTTTCAAGCCCCATGAGACCGAATTCCTTGGACATGCCGTACTGAGTCACCATGGCTCTGGCGATGGAAGTCGCCTTCTCTATATCATTGGAAGCGCCGGTGGTGACAGTGTCAAACACGATCTCTTCCGCCGCCCGGCCGGCCAAAAACTGAATCAGCATCGCCCGAAGCTCCGCTTCCGTATTCAGATATTTTTCTTCCTCCGGCACATTCATCACATAACCCAGCGCGCCCATGGTTCTGGGCACAATCGTAATCTTCTGCACAGGCTCCGAGTCCTTCTGCAGCGCGCTGACGAGCGCATGGCCCACCTCATGATAGGAGACGATTTTGCGCTCTTCCTTGCTCATGATGCGGTCCTTCTTTTCCTTGCCAACCAGCACCACCTCCACGGCTTCAAACAGATCCGCCTGGGATACCACCTGGCGGCCGTGCTTTACGGCATTGATCGCAGCCTCATTGATCATGTTGGCCAGATCGGAGCCCACGGCGCCGGAAGTGGCCAGCGCAATCGCTTCCAGATCCACGGATTCATCCAGCAGCACATCCTTGGAATGGACCTTCAGGATATCAATACGCCCTTTTAAATCCGGACGGTCCACGATGATCCGGCGGTCAAAACGGCCCGGACGCAGCAGTGCCTTATCCAGAATCTCCGGCCGGTTGGTGGCGGCCAGAATAAATACGCCCTTGGAAGTGTCAAAACCGTCCATCTCCGAAAGCAGCTGGTTTAAGGTCTGCTCCCGCTCGTCATTGCCCCCGCCGTAACGGCTGTCACGGCTCTTGCCGATGGCGTCGATCTCATCGATGAATATGATGCAGGGCGCCTGCTGCTGCGCCTGTTTGAACAGGTCGCGCACACGGGATGCGCCGACGCCGACAAACATTTCCACAAAATCGGAACCGGACAGTGAAAAGAACGGCACCTTCGCCTCGCCGGCAACCGCCTTGGCAAGCAATGTCTTACCAGTGCCGGGCGGCCCCACAAGGAGCGCTCCCTTTGGCAGCTTGGCGCCGATTCTTCCGTAGCGTCCGGGATTATGCAGAAAATCCACGATTTCAGTCAGAGACTCCTTCGCCTCATCCTGTCCGGCCACATCGCGGAACGTAACGCCGGTTTCCTTCTGCACATAGACCTTGGCATTGGATTTGCCCACGCCCATCATGCCGCCGCCACCGCCTGCTTTTCTTAGGAAAAAACCCATCACCAGCCAGACAAGCAGCACGGGAACCGCATAGATCAGGATAAAATCGATGATGGAGGAGCCGGTTTCGGGTATTTTTCCATCCACAATGATCCCCTCATCCATCAGGCGGGGAACCAGGCTTTCATCCTCCACAATGCCGGTATAATAGGTCATCTTGGGAGCCAGCGGATTCTTGGATTCCTCATCCTTATCCTCCGCCGGTTCAATTACAAATTTATAGGATTGGCGGTCAATCTGCACCGCCGCCACTTTATGCTCATCCAGCATCTTCATAAAATCGCTGTATGTGATCTGTTCCGTCGTCGAGCTGCGAAACCAGCTGCTTAGCATCGACACACTGAACAAAGTCATGAGCGCGGTGATTACCAGTATAATTACGGTCTGGCTGTTCTTCGGGAACTTGCCTCCGCCTCCGTTATTCTGGCCTCCGCCGTTGTTTTGATTCTGTTCATTCATTCGCTTTCTCCCTTATCACAACACGGGCCTGACAAAACGCAGCGCCCGCCATAGTGTTCTTTTTCATTATAGAGATAGTTCGTCAAGAAATCAAGCAGGTTCTCTGTGAAATCTTCATCACAAATATTAATGTTTTATAAATTCATGCGGACAAATTTCTGCAGATTGCCTCTAGTCAGCTAACTATTAATCGTGTATAATATATTAGTTATTTTTTGCAAGCAGATTTATTTATATCTATTTAAATCCCATGAATCTGCCCATACTATTGAAAAGATGCGCACGGATGTGCGCGCAGGCCGTCACCCCGTTGTGCTGTCAGACTAAACGTAAACATGTCAGCCCGCCAGCACACGAAAGGTTGGGGCAAGAAAAAACAGGAGGTAAATACCATGGCTGTGAAATACGTGTTTGTAACCGGCGGCGTTGTATCCGGACTCGGCAAGGGCATCACTGCCGCTTCACTCGGGCGGCTTTTGAAAGCGCGGGGCTATGCCGTCACCATGCAGAAGTTTGACCCGTACATCAATATCGACCCAGGCACCATGAACCCCATCCAGCACGGTGAAGTTTTTGTCACCGACGACGGCGCCGAAACAGATCTGGATCTCGGACATTATGAACGGTTCATCGATGAAAGTCTCAATAAAAATTCTAACGTCACCACCGGTAAAATCTACTGGTCCGTGCTTCAAAAAGAACGCCGCGGCGACTTCGGCGGCGGCACAGTACAGGTAATCCCCCATATTACAAATGAAATTAAAAACCGCTTTTACCGCAATTATTCCGCGGATCAGGCAGATAAAACAGAAATCGCCATCATCGAGGTGGGCGGCACGGTGGGCGATATTGAAAGCCAGCCGTTCCTTGAGGCCATCCGCCAGTTTCAGCACGAGGTGGGCAGGGAAAACGCCATCATGATCCATGTGACTCTGATCCCCTATCTGAAAGCCTCCGGAGAAATGAAAACCAAACCGACCCAGGCCAGCGTTAAACAGCTGCAGGGCATGGGAATCCAGCCCGATATCATCGTATGCCGCTCGGAGTATCCTCTGGATGCCCATATTAAGGATAAGATCGCCCTTTTCTGCAATGTGCCCAGCAGCCACGTGCTTCAGAATCTGGATGTGGACATCCTGTATGAAGCGCCTCTGGCCATGGAAAAGGAGCATCTGGCGGAGGTCGCCTGTGAATGCCTGAATCTGTCCTGCCCCAAACCGGATCTGTCCGAATGGACCGCCATGATCGAAAGATGGAAACAGCCTGAACACGATGTGCACATCGCCCTGGTAGGCAAATACATCCAGCTCCACGATGCCTATATCAGCGTCGTGGAGGCGCTGCGGGCGGCCGGCTGTGCCAACCGCGCTAAGGTTCATATCCACTGGGTGGATTCAGAATCTGTGAATGCCGATAACGCGGGAGAGATTCTGGGCAGCATGCAGGGCATCCTCGTGCCCGGCGGCTTTGGAGACAGGGGGATTGAAGGCAAGATCCAGGCGATCCGCTATGCCAGAGAGCATCGGATCCCGTTTCTCGGCCTGTGCCTGGGCATGCAGCTGTCCATCGTCGAATACGCCAGGGATGTGGTCGGATATGCGGACGCTCACAGCAGTGAGCTGGCGCCCGGCACCTCCCATCCGGTGATTCACCTGATGCCGGACCAGAACGGCATAGAGGATATCGGCGGAACTCTGCGGCTTGGCGCATATCCCTGCGTGCTGGAGAAGGGATCCAGAGCCTATGAGGTCTATGGACAGGAAACCGTCTGCGAGCGTCACAGGCACCGCTATGAGGTGAACAATGATTACCGGAAGGCCCTGACCGATCACGGGATGAGGCTGTCCGGACTGTCCCCAGACGGCAGGATCGTGGAAATGTGTGAGATTCCGGACCATCCGTGGTTTATCGGAACGCAGGGACATCCGGAATTCAAATCACGGCCCAACAGACCCCATCCGCTCTTTGCGGGATTCGTCCAGGCGGCGCTCAAACACTGCGCCCCTTCAGTCTGATGACGGGATGATATCGTGCAGCAGGTGATACTGCCTCTTCACCCGCTCTTTTACCTGGCGCAGGAATGGAGCTGGGCCCAGGACGCGTATGACCGGACCGAAGGACAAAAGCTGGATCAGGAGTTCTGTCTCATCCTGCCTGTCATAATAGATCTCACAGCGGTATACTCCCCGTTCTTCGATATACTCCGTCCGCTTTTCATAGCTGGCGAAATGCAGCATGCAGCGTTCCATGGAATTGCGCTCGCCGGATATCTCGATGAGCACCGGTTCTTCCGCTCTCATCGAGGCGATCAGGGCCTCCGTATCCGGAAGGGTATAAGCCGGCCCCGCGTCCCGGCAGGAGACGATTCTGGCCATGTTCAGGGTTATGGCCTGTGAATAGCCTCCGCCGTTTTCCTTCAGGCGCATCCCCTCCACTCTGAACTTATCGTCTTTGGCGGAATATTGGATGCGGAACGGGAAAAGGCGGATGCTGCGCCGGCGGCCGTCCGCCGGCCGGTAATCCGTTTCGATCAAATGGCGGCTGCGGACTGCTTCGGTCATGGTGCGGAAATTTCTTCTGTATGTGTCTTCACCGTACGGATCGCCGTCCTGACAGCGGTCGAAATAATAGAAATCGCCGGATTTAAAGAGCAGCGGTTCCTCCTTAAGATCCTCTTGCAGCCGGCACACTTCCTCCTCTGAAAAAAACAGGTATATCCTCGGATCCTGCAGGACGGATTTCAGCCAGCTTTTCTGCAGGGCTGTGAGAGGCAGCTTTACGTCGCTGCCGCAGCGGGACAGATAAGAGCCTTTGGGCTCCTCCCGAAGAAGCGCCCACTGGCCGGACATGAGCTTGGGCACTATGTAAAGCGCACTTTCAGAAAAGCCCCAGCGGCCCGCCAGTTCCTCCATCTCTTTTCTGCTGACGGGGCGTTTTCGGGACGCTTCCAGGATACGGCCCACCACCTGATAATAACAGCTGTATGTCTTAGAAAATAAATCCATCTCTATCCTTCCTTAGCAGTGTCTGTGTACATCTGATACATTCTGTCCAGATCGTTCGTCAGCTTATCCGCAACTGCCGGATTGCTCACCTGTATATCCAATATCCTTCCGGTAAAGGTTTTGATCCAGGGCAGCATCTCATTGCAGTCGAAAAAGGTTCCGCTGTACAGGACGGTATGCTCATCTATGCGCAGCACTTCCCCTCCCCTGCCTTCCCGCCGCAGGCGGTCCGTCACATATTCCTCCCTCTTTTCGTCGATGCGCAGCTTCAGACAGATTTCCTCCATGCGCAGGCTGCGTGAACTCCCGGAAAAGGATACTCCCCAGCAGGCTTTTCGGTTCCGGCGCAGCTCCTCCTGCCGTTTTTCATAATCCGGATATTCCTCCAGCCTGACCACCCTGCAGATCGCATCCAGCCGCATGTTGACAAATCGCCGCTTTGCTTCCAAATATATGCAGAGGTAACGGCGGCCGGTCTGCGTGCTGACAAATACGGACAGCGGAACGCCCTCCTGCTGTGTGACCCTGCCGGAACGGGCGCTCCGGTTCTCAAACCGCACTCTGCAGCGCCTGCGCATGGTTTCCAGCAGTTCATTGAGCACGCCGTCCTCCAGCGTGTGGACCAGATAGTGGTGTTTAAAACTGAACAGATCGTTGCCGGTTCTCTCCCGGTCCAAAACGGTGCTGCCGATAAAACCGAAGGCCGATATCTCCTGAAACAGCTTAACCGCGTCCATCAGGTGTTCATAGAGCGGGGAGGATTCAAATGCCTCCGGCTCAGCCAAGCGGTAATACAGGGCTTTTCCCTGTTTCCTGCTCTGCAGGATCTCCTCCTCTTCGTATTCTTTCAGTTTCAAACGCACGGTCTGTTCCTCAAATTCCACCCCGTACTCCTCCAGGATCCGGTCGGTCAGGCCGGTTACCGTTCTTTCTTTGCCGTCCCACAGGATGTCCGTGATAAAAAAATGAAGCATGATGTCGTTATCGGTAAAGCTCTTCGCCTTCCAGGCCGCATAGAGCGGATTTTGGGCGATGTTCTTGCTGTCCACGCTGATGTAGATCTGTTTCCCCTTGGATGTATATTCGGAACGGATGTAATCTCCCAGGAAACATTCGATTCTCCGGCGCTCATTATCATAGGTGCGCAGGCTCTTGCCGGTGAAGTCCTGGCGCACTTTGCAGCCGTAGACAAAGAATTCTCTCATATAGTCTCTGATCTTCTCAAAATTTTTAATCAGTTCCTGAAACTCCGCCATGGATTTCCTCCTTAAAGCTTGTATCAATGTATCCATCTTAACGCACATTACAGAATGGCGCAACTGCGAATGGTCCAGGCTGTTACTGTTCACAGTTACCGAAAACTTCCCGCGTATGAGAGGACAGGGTATGGTCCTCATTGGGACCCGCTCTCGCTCCGTGAAGCGCGCAGCGGTACTAATGCTGTAAAATACACAGCAATAAGTACCGGCGGGCTTCAAGGGATCCCTATGAGAACCATACCCTGTCCTCTCATACGCTGCTTTATCGGCAGCGTGTGAACAGTAATCTGTTCATAGATGCCGTAAAGCTACAGCCGGCTTCTAATGTTCGCAACTTTTTTTAAATGATTCATCCATTATCTTCCTGTATGATATAGCCATAGCAAACAACAAACAAATTAATCCCGGATGGGAAATGAGCTGCCGGATCGCGGCTAATATATTAGGAAAGGAAGTGATTTGTATGTTTGTTATCTCTGATGAATCTACGAAATACCCGATACGGGTCTGGCTGAACGGAAAAGAGGATCTGGAAGAGACCTGTCTGACACAGGCATACCACCTTTCCCGGCTTCCTTTCCTCCATAAGTGGGTCTGCCTGATGCCGGATACCCATGCCGGCATGGGCATGCCCATCGGGGGCGTCATCGCTGCCTGCGATGTCATTATACCTAACGCTGTGGGCGTGGATATCGGCTGTGGCATGGCCTACACCCAGACCAACATCCGTCTGGAGGAAATTGAGGGGATCACCACCGGAAACGGTACCCTGCTGCAGGGCATCATCGGCGATATACTGCGCAATGTCCCTGTGGGGTTTGCCCATCATAAGACGGCGATGCCCTGCTACACGCTGGATAAAGCCTTTGAGGAGTTCGATCTGTATGAAAAGGACGGGGAGCTTTTAGGCCAGCTGGATGCCGGTTATTTCCAGATTGGGACGCTGGGCGGAGGCAATCATTTCATCGAGGTACAGGTGGATGACGAAGGATACCTGGGTATTATGATCCATTCCGGCAGCCGGCACTTCGGCAAGAGCGTATGCGATTATTTCCATACGAAAGCCCGAGAGCTAAACCGCAGATGGTACAGCGATGTGCCTGATGAATACCGTCTGGCTTTTTTACCTACAGACAGCAAAGAGGGCCGGGCTTACTTAAACTGGATGAATCTCTGCCTGGAATTTGCCAGGGAAAACCGTGAAAAGATGATGCTGTCCGTAAAATCCGTCTTTGAAAAGTGGATCGGCAAATATACCGATCTGACTCTGGAATTCTCCGGCGAGATCAACTGCCACCACAATTATGCCGCGCTGGAGCATCACTATGACAGGGATGTCTGGGTACACAGAAAAGGAGCCACCCGGGCGAACAACGGTGAAATCACCGTCATACCGGGCGCCATGGGCTCTTACAGCTATATCGTCATGGGAACGGGCAATAAAGAGAGCTTCTGCTCCTCCTCGCACGGCGCCGGCAGGCGCTTTTCCAGAAAAGGCGCCATGGCCGCCTTCTCCTGCGAGCAGGTGATGCTGGATTTAAACAGCCGGGGCGTGGTGCTCGGGAAGAAAAATAAGCAGGATGTGGCGGAGGAAAGCCGCTTCGCTTACAAAGACATTGATGCGGTGATGGCCTGTCAGAGCGACTTGGTCATACCGGTGAAACGTCTGCGCACAGCGGGCGTTGTGAAAGGATAAAGAACTGCCGGCCGGAATATCTGACGGCCGAATACAGTTTTTTATATATGCGCGGCTGTTCTTCGGGCGTGCTCTCCCTCTGCTAAAACAGAGGGAACACTGCCTGTGCGCCGGGGATTATGCATGGATCAGGTTCGTATGAAACCTTTTCCACGCTTCCTCCGCGGTACCGGCGGCTCTGCCGATGCGGTATTCCAGGCAGCCGGGCGCTCATGATGTGTCGGAGGTTCGAATCCTCCTCTGTCAGAAAAGACAGATAGCTAAGTGGTATAGCAATCATTCTATGATCCATCTCCCCAAAGGAATGGAACCAGCAAAACGCAGAAAGCTTCCTTCTGAAAAGGCAGCCGGTGCACACTCTGCACCGCCTCCCGGTTCCCGCCGCAAGGCGCGGTACCGGGGACGCCTCTGACAGAAGCACGGGAAAATGCCAGCATGATGCTGCGGACGGCCCTTCTAAGCCGCCCAGACCGCCCGGGAACGCGCTTGAAACAAAAAAGCGCGATGCAGCCCTGTCCCGTCCGGTTCCGGCGGCCGTGAACGGCTGATATCCCCGGTATCATCCGCATTTCCTGTGCGAAGCGGACTGCAACATCAATTTTTAAGCCTCCAGTGTGCTGTTTGACTGCATATATATGTGTCGGTACACCGGGAAGAGGCAGTATGGAGGAACATATGAAATACATAATTAAAGAAAATGAATGCGGCTATCTGTGCCGCAACGGAGTATATCAGAAACTGCTGACCGCGGGAAAGTACCGCTATCCCGCAGCTCTTGGCTATGATGTGAAGACCGTTCCCATGACCGGATATGTCAAAACCTGCGACATCCCTGTGGAGCTGCTGATGAAGCATGAAGATTTCGCTTCCAGGGTTATGCGCGTACAGATTCCGGACAACTGCATCGCCCTGCATTTTGTAAACGATACCTATAAGGCGGTTCTGACCGACAGGGAAGCCCTGTGCTGGAATGTATTCGAAAAGAACGAATTCCGCCTGATCGATATCACCGCGCCCTATATGGACGATACGCTGCCCAAGATCTACCGTGATCTGATGCCTTCCAGGCTGTACAAAAAAATCGAGATCGGCGAGGGCGAAACCGGCCTTCTGTATTTCGACAACCGGTTTGAAAAGCAGCTGGCAACCGGCACCTATTATTTCTGGAACTATGCTGCAAAGGTATCCTGTAAAATCTTTAACATGAAGATGCAGCGCCTGGAAATAAACGGGCAGGAGATCCTGACAGCCGATAAGGTGGGGATCCGTTTAAATGTCATCCTCTCCTACCGGATCACCGATCCTCTAAAGCTTGTCCAGAAGATAGACGGCCTAAAAGACCAGCTCTACACCTGCGCCCAGCTGGTGATGCGCGAGTATATCGGCCGTTTCCGCCTGGATGATCTGCTGGCACAGAAAGAAGAGATCGGACAGTACGTCTTTGACCGCTTAAAAGAGGTCCAGGAGGATTACTGCGTGGAAATCCTGCAGGCAGGCATCAAGGATATCATCCTGCCCGGTGAGATCCGCGATATCATGAACACAGTGCTGGTGGCGGAAAAGAAGGCCCAGGCCAACGTGATCACACGCAGGGAGGAAGTGGCATCCACCAGAAGCCTGTTAAACACTGCACGGCTGATGGAGGAGAACAAGACGCTTTATCAGCTCAAGGAGCTGGAGTATCTGGAGCGCATCTGCGATAAGGTCGGCACCATCTCCATCACAGGAGGCCACGGCGTGCTGGAGCAGCTGAAGGAACTCATGTCCAGCTAAATATGCACAATTTTGTAATCGGTAACTTTGAGTAAAAGTCCAGATGGCGCATCTTCTGGACTTTTTCAAAATTTTAACATTCTTACCTTATACTCATCAGTATGCCATCTGCACTCTCCGGTTATTCTATTACAGAAGGATTTCACAGACCTTCAATACGCCCGGAGGTGATAAGCGATGACCAGCAAAGAACTTCTCTATATTGAAGATGCATTAGGACATGAACAGTACTTTCAGACCAAATGTAAAGAAACAGCAAGCCAGCTTCAGGATCAGAACCTGAAGAACTGCGTGGAACAGATGGCGCAGGAACATCAGAAAATGTTCGGCCAGTTTTATAATTTACTGTAAGGAAGAAAATACACGGATGCGTGAAAGTATCACCGGTCAGACGGCAGGTGATCTAAAGTGAGGAGGCTGTCCATGGATGACAAAAATTTAATGCAGGATATTTTATTACTGGAAAAAGGTGTCTGTGATTTATTTATGCACGGCACCATTGAATCTTCCACCCAGAATGTTCATCAGGCATTTGAATGTGCTTTAAACGATTCGCTTAAAATGCAGGATCAACTGTATAAGGAAATGTCGGCCAAAGGATGGTATCCTATGGAACAGGCACCACAGCAACAGGTAGAACAGATGAAACAAAAGTTCTCCATGCAGGCCAAAGCATAAGCTAAGGGCAGGCCAGCCCGCTTTACCGAAGCTATACCGGTAAAGCGGGCTGGCCTTTTGAATGATTTTATCGTCTGTCAGTCCTTCGGATCTTCACCCTATTTCGTTATACAATCCCGCCTGCGAATCCCAAAGTTCTTTATATTTTCCGGCATATCCTACCAGTTCCTCATGTGTCCCCTGCTGGATTAGTTTCCCGTTATGGAGTACCAGGATAAAGTCGCATAACCTGCAGCTGTACAGTCTATGTGAAATAAAAACACAGGACTTATCTTTGCAGATCTCATGGAAATCCCGGTAAATAGACGCCTCGGAAATAGGATCAAGCGCCGCGGTGGGTTCATCCAGGATCATAATAGGCGCATCCTTGTATACGGCGCGGGCAATCGCTATTTTTTGGCTTTCGCCCCCCGATATTTCTATGCCGTTATCAGAAAAATCATTGTAGACGCATCGGTCAAATGTAAGTTCCTGCTTTGACAGCCATTTATCCATACCGACCTTTTGCAGAATAGCACGCTCTTTTTGCTCATCAAAATCGTTCATGCAGGAGATTACATTCCCAATTCCAAGGGCAGGCAGCGAAAAATCCTGAAAAACAGCTCCGATTAAATTCCAATACTGCCTTTTATCATATTCGCGCACATCAACGCCGTCGATCTTGATGCTGCCCCGATTCGGTTCGTAAAACCGGCAGATCAACTTGATCAGCGTACTCTTTCCCGCACCGTTTTCTCCTACCAGAGCCATCCTTTGCTCCCTTTTTAAAGTAAAGCTGACATTTTCAAGCACCCACTGATCCTGCTCCGGGTATTTGAAATAAACATGTTCAAAAGACAGTTCCCGGAAATTTGGCGGAACCGTTCTCCCTTTTTCCACCGGCAATTCTTCTTCCATATCTAAAAGCTCAAGAAATGGCTTCATCAGCATGCCATGGCCAACGATTTCTCCACCCGACCCGATCAGCTCAACAATGGACTGGATGAATGACTGGATGCTATTGATATATACTACGACATTACCAACAGAGATCTCTTTGGCACAGGCTTTTCCTATGGCCAGCATATATATGAAAATGTTTAAGATTCCGTTGCAGACAACGGTGATACAAGGTATCTTTGCTTTTTCTTTTCCAAGCTTCTGCCAAAGCGTATATCCGATCGAGGACGTCCAAAGGCCATCAAAAAAACCGCACAGATAATCCTTCAGGCCGTTCACACGGATGTCTTTCCCAAAATGATAATTGGAAATAAACTGCATATACGCAAAAGCACTTCCATTTGTCCGGTTTACCTCATCATTCAACTCAGACACACGGATGTTTTGCGCCGACTGCAGCCGGAAGGTGACCAATGTACTGATGATAACGATACATACTAAAATGAACACCGGGTACGGAGATGTCCAGAAGGATACTTCTCCCGCATTTGTCTGCATAAGGAATATACGTGAAAAGACAGCAGCCGCCGTTATCAACGACACCGCATTCCTTACGAGTATTTCAAAATCAAAAATAACATTCTCCACCCCGCCGCTTCTCATCTTGGCCTGCTCAATATTTCTTTTCAGTTCCTTGACTCTTGCAGATTCAACATCCACAAGCGATAAATTCGATTCGTGAATACTAAGTTCCTTCTGAAATTTCAGCTCTAACCGGACTACCAAAATCTCGCGCCGTCTTTTCAATTCTCCCAGGACCAGTCTGAGGAACACATTGATTCCTATCGTGACAAGCACAATGGTCATTAATGATTTAACCGGTTCTTTACCCATAAGACCGTCAATCATCAATTGCATAGCAATCACATTTACATAGGGCAGTACTGCCTCAAACACAGCTATAAACAGTACTGCGACGAACGCCTGCGGAACTAAACAAAACAAGCGGGAAAACATCCTTGTCAGATGATTCATATAAAGCTTTACTTCCTTCATAATCTACCTGCCTCTCATCCTCTTACCGGTAATAACTGCTCTGAAGTTCATACATCGTTCTGTACCGCGTATCCCCATCCATGAGTTCCCCGTGCGTTCCACGCTCTACGATCTGACCTTTTTCCATAACGACAATAACGTCACAGAAGCTTGTTGACTTCAATCGATGAGAGATCAATATACAACTCCTATCTTGCGACAGACTCAGATATTTTTCATAAAACGCTTTTTCGGATATTGCATCCATCGCCGCCGTCGGTTCGTCCAAAATCAGGACCTGTGCATTTTTATATAAAAGCTTGAACGCTACCCTTGCCAGGATCAGCTTCTGTTCCTGTCCGCCGGATGGCACCAATCCGTCTGCATCCAATATTCTTGTAAGGGGCTTTTTGACATCCAAAAATTCATTGCCTAAGCCGGCCGCTTCCAAACATCTTCGAATCTCTTCCACATAAGAATCCGCTTCTCCAAAAGCGATATTCTCACCAATTGTCATCGGCATTATATGTATATCCTGGAAAGCCGTTGCCAAAAGCTTGTGATACTCTGACAATCTTATTTCTTCAAGATTGACCCCATTGACCAGCACCTTCCCTTCCGTGGGTTTATACAGCCCGCAGATGATCTTGACCAATGTACTCTTTCCTGCCCCGTTCTCCCCGACGAAAGCGATCTTCTCCTTCTCATGCAGCGTCAAATCTATATGCCTTAATATGTAAGGCCCCTCATTACTAAACCGAAAGGATACATCCCTAAGTTCAATTGTGACCGGTTTCCTCTCATCCGGTCCGATTCCTTCATCCTTGCAGTCCTGATCCATAAATTCCCGGAACGTATGGACCTCCAGATTCCTCTGTCCAAAAGAAGATAATGTATTGGTCAACCCTGTAAAAAAAGAAGATATACAGGTTATAATCCCAAAATAAAAAACAAATTCCCAAACCTCTATCTTCCCGGTATAGACGGCCCAAAATGTTACAAAATATGCAAAAGCATCTCTTAGCGCCAACATGACACAGTCCGAAACAGATAGGAACAAGTTAAATCCTGCACTTTTTTTGGCTAACCCGAGACGTCTTTTCGTCACATTATCAAGGACCGTTGTGATCCATTTGTGCATATCAAAGATCTTTATTTCCCTGGCGCTTATATTTCCGCACATATATTCATAGAGATAGCCCAGCTTTCGTGATGAATCTGCAAGAGGCTCTCTCAGGGTATCCTGTTTTTTGCGAACCGCAGCCGCTATCAAAAGATGGATGAACGCCGTAGCAGTAAGCACAACGACGATCCACACATTAAATTCAACAATAATGATCATATTTACGATCAACCCTAAAATGTTACTTGTAAGCGGAGCGATCAAAGAAAGCATCCCCGGGATTCCCTGATGATCGTTTAATATTGACATAAGTGCATTTTGAAACTTATTCTGACCTTCCGGACTTTCTGCATATGCATAATTTATTTCCATCTCTTTTCTGAATAAAGAGGATAGGAACCCCATCTTACTGTTAAGTAAATATGTTCCATGCATACTTAAAAGATATGTTATCGCGGTATTGCTGACCAATAATAATACGAGTACCGCAGCAATCTTTACTGCTGACATATGATCCATGCCATTTCCGATACCATCAACCACCCATGCCGGAAGCGCCGCAGCGGCAAGAGGCAGGATCACGCCGATCACGGTCTGTAAAACAATAACGATCAACAGCCTTTTCTCATATTTCCATGCTTTGAATAGTACATACCACATATTGTTTATTACACCTTTATTCATATTCTCCTTCTCCTGCTGTTGATCTTCCGGAAGTCTGATTTTATTATCACAATTGATATTGAAATCAGACTTTACTGCGGTTCGTTCCATAGATTAGTTGCTTAGTACCAATATAGATTTCCTTACAGGTAATCGCTTTTGAATATTTATATTCCGCTCAATCTATACATATATAACAAAAATTTAGTATTTATCCATATTATAATAACACTTTTTAACAATCAAATATATGGCTAAAAATGATATTTGGTGGCGTTTATTGACATTCTTATCGTATAGGGGGTGATTACTCCCGTTACCTCTTTTGTTACAGCTCCGGCCAGAACAGGCCCGCCCGCTTTACCGAAGCTATGCCGGTAAAGCGGGCGGGCCTGTTGAATGATTTTGTCAATCGTTTAGAAATCTCCCCTGTACTCTCTTACAATCTCAATCATATTCAGATAATTGTCCGTAGGCACATAGGAGGGGATGGAGTTGCCGGTTCCAATGGCAAACCCTCCGTGATTCCGGCTTTTTGCAATAACATCCAGTATATATTCCTTTAATTCCGGCTTTGTGTAATTGCAGACCACATCCACATCTATACCTCCGAAATTACCGATTCTGTCTCCGTATTTCTCCACCCATACCGAAAACGGAGCGATCTGGTCCTCGTTGGAGTGCTTCGCGTCTATTCCCACCCAGCTGATCAGATCTTCCATCACACTGAATATCCTGCCGCAGGAATGCAGCAGAAACGGTTTCCCATAGCTGTGCACCAGATCCACAATCGGCTTGTATTCCGGCAAAATGAGTTGTCTGATATCATCCGTGGACAGGAGAGTGTTGCTCTTATAGCCCAGATCATCCCCGAACCTTAACACACAGTAAATGTCGCCATACTCCTTCATAAAGCGCTTCCAGATCTTTTGGTTTGTCTCTCCAACCTTCCGGAAAAGGCCCTGATACATCTCCTCCTCATCCACAGACATGTAGCAGAGGTTCTGATAGCCGGTCAGTTCCTGCACACATTCAAAAATCCCGTTTCCCACGCCTCCGACCGCTTTCATGCCTTCCGGCATTTCATCCCGCAGAGCCCGGAAATATTTGCCGAACTTCTCAAAATAATATTCCGGCACTTCTTCCCACGGATAGTTTCGGAAATCTTCCTCACTCTGAATCACCGGTGTCACCCTGCAGTCTCCCAGGGCTCCCGATCCCGGCATAGCCTCTCCGATGCATATCTCAAAGGTCACCGCATCATATCCGTACTCCTTAAAAAAGCGGCTATATACCCGAAAGAACTCATGGATGTCCTTTTCATCCCCCTGATACAAAGACATCATATCGGCATTCATGATCTCACCGATCTTTTCAAACGAAACATTGTGTTCGTACAGCGGCAGTCTCGCCGCTTCCTTATTTCTGGCACAGTCCACTAAATTGCGGTAATCCGGCTGAAACATCTCACATCTCCTCCTGCTTCTCATAATTCCATAACACGTTCTTCTCCCGATTATAGCAGGGATGCGTTTGCAGAGGAAGTCTATAATTTGTGGACCGGCCTAACTGCCGGATATCCGCTTTCTAATCAGCATACAGCAACCGCACAGTACAGGCAGCGCTCCGATAAATAACATTGCCGGAGTATAGGTAAATCTCTGTGCCACCATGCCCGCTGTGGCGGACACGGCAGCTCCGCCCAAAGAGCTTACTACGCCTAAAATCGATGTGATTCTGGCGGCCTGGTCCGGATGTGCGGCACATCCGCTGCTAATTAGCAGAGGATACGTGGCTCCGGTCATGGTTCCTGCTAAAAACAGCAGTCCTCCGCAGGCTATGGGTGTCTGCAGGTAAACCGCTGCCGCGAAGCAGAGCCCACCCGCGATATTGCCGGCAGTCAGGCAGTATTTCTGCATGGTTTCTCCGGTGAAACGCACGCTGCAGAGCAGGCGCCCCGCAATCATACCTAAAAAATAAGCGGATTGAAGCATGCTGACCGCCCCCTGTCCCATCCCTCTTAAATCCCGGAAGTAAGAAGGAATCCAGGATATCGCTCCGATCTGATGGCCGATGTAGAGAAAACCGGCCAGGCAGAGTAAAAGAAAGGATGGATGGACCAGCTTTCCTGCGGGTACGGATTTGTTCTTCCCAGGTTTGTTCTTTCCAGTTTTCTTCTCCCCAATTGTCCCCTTTTCATGTTCCAGCCGGGAGCAAATCCGGCCGCCGGTCTCTGCACCTTCATTTTCCCTGCCGACAGCTGCATATAACACAACAGCGATGAGGACACAGGAGATCCCGTATATCCTGTACACGCCGGCCCACAGCAGTCCGCGCCCAAACAAAAACGCCGGCAGGTACGGTCCCAAAAAAGAGCCCGCTCCAAATGACGCATACAGGAGATTCATATGGCGGGAAATAGTGTTCGGATAAGCCTGTGTAATAGTAAGGCTCCCGCTTAAGATATAGATGCCGGAACAGATTCCGGTCAGGAAAAATGCGGCCATTAACACGGGAAAGGGCGGCCTGATACCGATCAGCAGCAACAATAGCGCCAGCAGCGCGGCAGACAGGCACAGCCCTTTTTTTCCGTCCATCCGTTTCCCCAGCAGTCCGCCTAATGCCATGCCGGCAAGCTCCCCCAGACTCTGCAGTGACACAACCGTTCCCGACAGCGACAGGGAGACCTGATAGGTCTCCCTGAAATACGGCAGAAAGATGCCGGACACCGTATAGAACAGCGCAAATGAAAACGCGTAAGCAAACACCGCCGTGTTTTTTGCATGTTTCATCTTCCGCCGCCCCTTTCCGATGCATCGGTGCCGCGGCTTTCTTCCGCAGTACCGGCAGAACAGCGCCTGTCCGGCGCCTGGCTGCCACAGCTCCTATCCGGCAGCTTCTGACTGCCTCTATTGCTTGCGGGAACAGATACGCCGTACCTTTTGGCATATTCTTCGGCCGGTTCCTGCCCGAAGGGGTAATCAAAGGATTCCTTCACCCGTTTCAGTTTCTCCGCCCGGTCTGCCAACAGATCCACCACGGCGCCGGCCAGCAGCTTTACAGGAAGAATATAGGCTGCTTCTTCATCCTTCATCACAAAATCCCTGCAGTGATGCATTCCATAAAACCCTCCGCCGATACTTGCCTGCACCGCCGGCAGACAATGACTTAGATCGCCGGTGTCCGTCATAATCGCCGGCGTTCCCCCCGTTACGCTGACATGCTCTTTTCCGATCAGCGCTTCCGCGTTCTCCCGCATCACATCCACCAGATACCCCGCATCATGCAGAGGCAGATAGCCCGGATAATCCCTGATCTTTACATCGGCCCCCAGCGCATAGGCGCAGCCCTCTGCAATACGGTCGATCCTGCTGCCGGCCCGCTCAACCGCGTCCGTGCTGCCGGCCCGTATGTTCACTTCCAGCACCGCACGGCCGGGGATGATTCCTGCAGAGGTTCCCCCCTCCGTGAGTATTACATTGACATTGAGCAGATCCTCTGTCCGGAAGGTTTCCCGTATGGCATTGATGCCGCTTATGATCAGGTTCGCACATTGCAGCGCATTGACTCCCAGATGGCTCTCACCGCCGGAATGGGCGGCTTTCCCTTCTATGGTAATCTTCTTTCCTCCGAATGTCCTGCCGCCTGTCGGTAGATCGATCACGGTTTCCGGCACCGGAGCTGTGTGCATCATGACCACAGCGTCCAAATCATTCACATAGCCGCGGCGTATAAACTCCTGTTTTCCGCCAAAGAGCCTAAGTCCCCGCTCTTTTTCCAGGTAATCCCTGTAATCCAGACTGACGCCCTCCTCACACGGAACGGCGATAAACTCCACATCCCCGCCCAGATACTGCATGTAATCCCGCAGCGCCAGGGCACAGCCCAGAACAGAGGTCAGCTGTACATAGTGGCCGCAGGCATGCGCGGCATTGGTGGACGGATCCGCATACGGATGGCCCTCGCATACCAGCGCGTCCAGCTCTCCCATAACACCCACGGTTCCGGCATGCTCTGCGCCGGCGTAACGGCCGCTGACGCCGGTAAGCACCAGCCCCTCCCGTATATCCGAAAGCCCCAGAGCGGCAAACTGCCGCTTCATATAGCCGGCCGTCTTCACCTCCCGAAAGCCCAGCTCCGGCATCCGCAGCAGGTCATTGGCCCAGCCTGTGATTGTATCCCGATTTTCATCTATTTTCTGAAATACTGCTTTTTTAATTTCTTCCGGTCTCATAGCTCCCTCCGCACATCGATTCCCCTGCCGGCCCCTTACGGTAAAATTCGATCCATTCCCGGCACCGGTCTTTACTCACGCTGCCGTCCTTTAAAAAACGCTCGGTCTCTTCAAGATCCGGTATGCCGGCCCGGCCTCCCAGCACCGTACATTTCAGCGCGGATACCGCCGACGCGAACCTGGCCGCCTCCACGGCATTCCTGCCCTTAAGCAGCGCATACAGATATCCTCCGTGGAATACATCTCCCGCCCCGGTGGTATCTTTCACCTGAATATTATGGAAGGCCTCCACACGGTGGTAGCCCTCCTCACTGTATACCGCGCAGCCGCGGCTGCCCAGTGTGATCACCGCAATCTCCGGCCCGCTGTCATACAGCAGCTTCAGATTCGCCTCCAGTCCTTCCTCATCCGCTTCCTGCACACGGAACATGCCGCGGTAAAAAAATTCCGATCCGATAAAATAATCGATCTGCGCCAGATTGTCCCGGATGCTGTCCGAATAGCGGTCCGCATCGATGGAGATCTTCACGCCTTTCGCCCTGGCCCCGGAAACTGCGGTGAGTATCACAGGATTGATCTGCCATATATGCAGGATGGACGCCTGTTCAATATAATGTAAATCCAGATCCTCCTCTGTCAGTTCCCTGACGCTTCCCAGGCGGCCGATGAAGCTTCTGCCGCCGGTCTCCTGTTCCGCCAGGCACACGCAGAAATTTGTGGCGGCCTGTTCCTGTACTATAAGCCGGGAGGTATCGATCCCGTTTTTCTCGAAATCTTTCCGGCAGAAGCTGCCGTAACTGTCATCGCCGGTAATCGCTATGATCCCCGCCTCCGCTCCCAGCCTGGTCAGGGCGGCCAGGGCGGTAGGCACCTTCCCTCCGCCCTGCCAGCTCATATCCAGCATAGGGACAAAGCTGTCCGTAGCAGGAATACGGCCGACTTCCATCACCATATCCAGGCATAACTCTCCGATTCCAATCACATCCATGCCGCTTTTCCTCCATACCGTCAGGGGCGTGCCAGCTTCATCGCGTGCCGTATATATTCCTTAATCTCTTCCTTCGTTCCCAGCAGCAGATCCGTGGCGCGTGGCCTGCCCTTTCCCTCCACGATATACTTCTTCATGACATCATACATTTTCAGGTTATAGCCTGTGGCCATATTCAGCTTGTTGATGCCCAGCGAAATGGCTTCACGGATCTGCTCCTCCGGCACACCGGTGCCGCCGTGCAGCACCAGCGGGACATCGGTGACAGCGTTAATCTCTTTTAACCGCTCCATATCCAGATTGGGCGCCGAAACGTAATTTCCGTGGGCTGTCCCGATAGAGATCGCCAGCGCATCCACCTGCGTCCGCTCCAGATAATCCAGCGCTTTATCCACCTCCGTAAAATTCTTTGCATCCGTATAATCCGCTTCATTGGCCGCTATGCCCACATGGCCCAGCTCCCCTTCCACATCGATGCCCAGCGCATGACAGGTCTTTACTACTTCCCGCGTCAGCCTGACATTGTCCTCATATTCCAGATGGGAATAATCGATCATAATGCTGGTAAATCCCGCCGCTACAGCCGCCATCGCATCCTCAAAATCAGGGCCGTGATCCAGCATCAGACCCACCGGCACGGACGCCTTTTCGGCCAGATCCTTCGTCACTGCCGCAAAGGTGCTGTAGGGCATATTGGCCTTCATCGCCGGATAGATCATGAGGATGACCGGCGTGTTAAGCTCCTCTGCCGTCTCAATGATATACATGATGCTCTCCAGATTAAACGCGTCGAATCCGATCGCCGCATAACCTCCCTGATCCGCCATTTTCATAATATCGCATGCTTTTATCAAAGCCATTTTATTCAGCTCTCCTTTCGCTTTCTCTTTTTCATATATCTGCTGTCATTTCGTAACAGTTCAGACGGGTTTAACACTCCGCCCGGTCCGCCTCAATTCCCAGATATCCGCAGGCATCCCTTAGCACCGAAGCGTAACGGCCGTGTATGCCGGATATGTGGTGGATATAAGGGCCCGTTACCAGTTTTCTCTCCCAGGCCGGCCAGTCTTTTGTTTCGATCCACACATAGTTGCCGTTGGTGGGCGGCCCGTCGGTGGTGACCGCCTCATCCGCAAACAGCCGGTACCGCCCATGGTCATCCCCAAACCGGCACAGAGTCAGCGCCCCGCTCTCCAGTTCGAACTGTCCCAGGCAGGAATTGAGCACGGGCCTCACCCCTTTCTTTGCCAGGGAGGAAGGAAACGGTCCGCAGTGCCACAACAGCTCCGCGTTGTCGTTCTTAGGATGGCGGATTGTAATATCGGCCAGGAAATGCGGCTTTCTGCCCATAGCGGCCGCCGATAGCAGCACGGAAGAAATCACTCCGTGGATATCCCCCTCACAGGCGACGGGCAGCCCCTCCTGAATCAGATCGCCGAATCCGGCGCAGGGCATGATGCCGAAGGGCACGCTGAAGGTCCTCCAGCATTCGCTGGCCACACAGCTGCAGCCGTATTTGTCTGCCAGATGCCGGATGCCAAGCTCCATGGCCGCCATATTGTGCAGGGTCTCCTCCTGCATGGAGGATGCGTCATACCGGCTGCGGATTCCGCCCGCCCTTTCTTTCACCGCATCCGCTTCCTCCTCCAGCACCCGGCGGATTTCCGATGTAATCTCCGTATAATCAACGGTCACGATATCGATGCCGAACTTCTCCAGCAGCTGGTTCTCATTCACTTTCACCGACAAAAAAGTCCTGGGGCGCAGGCTGATCTGCGCGATCCTTAAGCCTAAAAATGCTTTCACCACATTGGCCACCCGGATGAAATGATCCAGCCCCTCATAAAAGACGGGAGAATCCAGCCGGCAGTTCTCCAGATATGTATATCTGACGTTATAGCGGTTTAACATCATGCCGCTGGCAAACAAGCCGCACTGGGTGTCGGTCTGGCGCGGTCCGGATGCGGGAGGCGCCTCATCCCTGGGGCCCCACAAAAGAAACGGCTTTCCCATCAGCCTCCCTAAGCGCGCCACCGGCTCCTCCGCTCCAAAATTACAGTGGGGCGCGATCACGGCGTCCACCCCCTGCTCCAGGAAATGCCGGTATACCCGGTCCGCATCCTCCGGATCGATCATCAGTCCTTCCTCATTCAGGAAATCGATATCCACGACCCGGATATCCCCCTGCTCCCGTGCAAACTTTCGTATAGCTTCCAGCACTGCAGCCTTGCGCTCATGTGCATAACAAAGCTCAAAATCCTTCGTATCCCTCCTGGTAGGGGCCACTCCCAAAACAAACATGCCGTCTCCTCCTGTCTTTAAGTTTCATTTCCCTCTTTTACGGTTTCTGCAGACTCGTCCTGTAACCTTAACCAGGCCCTTTCGATCTTCTTAAGCTCCTCTTCTTTAAGCTCACAGTCCCCGGCCCCGGCATTGGCCGAAGCCTGCAGGGGAGTTTTCGCTCCCACCAGCGCGCAGGTAACACCCTCCTGCTGATTCACCCAGGCGATGGCGGCGGCCGAAACAGGCCATCCGTGGGATCCTGCGATCTCTTCCAGCACGTCCACCAGCCTGCGGCAGCGGCTAAACGCCGGTTCCTTAAAATACGGATAAAAACGCTCTCTTGTATCCTGCGGCTGAAAAACCGGAGGCTCCTGAAACTTACCGCTAAGCATACCGCCCGCGATGGAGCCGTAAGTTAAAACCCCGATTTCCTGCTCCCTACAGTAGTGCAGGATCTCACGCCCTGACTGTTCCAGCAGAGAAAACTGCACCTGCACGCTGTCCGGTTTCCAAACCGAAACCGCTTCCCGGATCTGCTCCAGGCTGAAATTGGACAGCCCGATATACCGGATTTTTCCTTCTTCCCTAAGCCGCTTCAGTTCCCCCAGACTTTCGGCAATGGGGGTGGACGGGTCCGGATAGTGGAATTGGTAAAGGTCTATGTAATCCGTCTGCAGATTCTTCAGAGAATTTTCCAGTTCTCCTCTTATGCTTTCGGGCTTCAGGTCATATTCCAGGGCCGTACGCTCTTTATTGGGATGGATGCCGCATTTCGTGCACAGGAAAGCCTGCTGCCTCCTGCCCTTTAATCCCATCCCCACCACCTTTTCCGAATAGCCGCCTCCATAGCTGGCCGCCGTATCCACCAGATTGATGCCTTCTTCCAGCGCCCGGCAGATCGCCCGTATGCTCTCCGCATCGTCCACCTTCCCATAGGAATTCCCCGCCATGGCCCAGGTTCCCAGGCCCACCGCCGACACCTTCGGCCCGTCTGTTCCTAAACTGCGATATTTCATTCCTTTTCCTCGCTTCCTTGTTTCTGTTATGCAGGCAGAATACGCCCATATGTGCGCAAAGCGCACCTTTGTTCTGTCCATGTTCCGCAGCATCCCACAGGCTGCCGGTCACACCTTAATTCTGTTCCGTCATGCGGGCAAAATAGGTCAGCGCATCCGTCTCGATCTCCACAGGCACATGGGGCTCTCTTTCGCAGGGCAGTATCGGAAGCGTATATTCCGCCGGCTCCAGGCCTTTGCAGGACGCCGTCACCTTCACCGCTCCCGCCGTGCTGCCCGCCCTTAAAATCAGCTGACAGCTTCCGTTATGCAGTTTCCGTCTGGGCACTCTGGCTCCCAGATGTTCGTATGGATCGCTGTTACCTGCAGCCAGGAGCACGGCCGGCCCTTCCACCTCAAATTCCACACAGGCATTCTCCCACAGAACCGGACGGCCTTTTCCGTCTTCCAGCGAAGCGTCAAAAGTGACAACGCTCCTCCGGTCGGCATGCAGCGCATCCCTGTCGGGAGTCAGACGCACCCTTGCCGGAGCTTCTGTTGTCATGACCGAATCCTCGCTGACCGCCCTCCCGGACCGGTAGGAAACCGCCGTTAAGACGCCCTCCCGATAGGGCACCTGCCAGGTGGTTCTGCGGGTCGGATTGACCGTGAGGCGCCCCAGGGATACTCCGTTTAAGAACAGTTCCGTCTCCTCACCGGCCGTATAGACGCGGACAGGAATAGTTTCCCCTTCTTTCCCCTGCCAGTTCCAATGGATCGGGTAGATCTTCGTGAATTCCTGCTCCCCCCACATCTGTTTATAAAACCAGGTATTTTCCTTAGGTCTGGCGTTCATCTCTATGATACCGCTCCTGGAATAGATGCGCGGCCATCCTCTGGATTCACCGCGGTAGCCGAAGGCCACCCATTTAAACATCCCCATCATAAACGGCCGGGTATTGACCGCCTCCCAGTCCTCGCCGCTGGCATCTCCCATCACTCCGTACTCCAGAATCTTTCCGCCGATCTCAGAGGCCACCATGGGCTGGTTGGGAAACATGCTGTGTATGCTGTCATATAATCCTTCATTGTAGTTGATGCCGATGACATCCGCCGAAGTAGTGGTGGCATCGGAGAGCAGCCCGTTATCCATGGCCATCATGATCGGCCTTGTATCGTCAAGCTTTCTCGCGAACACACGCATGGAATTTAAGATTCTGCGCCCCTTGGCCGTGGTCTGCAGCGCTTCCTCATTGGCCATGGACCACATGATGATGCAGGGATGGTTCCTGTCCCGCCGGATCATGCTCTCAAGCTCTCCCAGGACCTCCGCCGAGCTGCCGAACCACCGGTTCTCATCCATGACCAGGATTCCCAGCCGGTCACAGAGCGAAAGCGTCTCCGGCGCAGGAGGGTTATGGGAACAGCGCAGAGCGTTGCAGCCCATGGATTTGATCATGGCAAGCCTCTGCCTGCGGATATCATCCGGCAGCGCTGTGCCCAGGTTCCCCTGGTCCTCATGGCTGCAGACTCCTTTCAGCTTCACCGGCTTTCCGTTTAAGAAGAAACCTTCCTCCGCAGAAAAACGGATCTCCCTGAACCCGAACTCTGTCTCTGTCCGATCCAGCAGTCTGCCGTTTTCCTCCACCGAAGATACGGCCTGATACAGGTACGGATCCTCCAAGGACCAGAGGCGCGGATTCCCCGCACAGAAGGTCTGGCGCACGGTCACCGTTTCCTTTGCAGGGAGCGTCACCTCGGATGATGCCATGCCCGGACCGTCCAAAGCGGTGGTCAGCTTCACCGTCCGTTCCCGCAGGCTGTCATTGCGCAGCCGGGTTTCCGTTTCCACCTCCCAGCTGCCGTCTTCCTTTCGGACGGGCTTTACAAAAGTGCCCCATTCCCCTACGGAAACATCCGCCGTTTTGATCATCCATACATGCCGGTAGATACCGGCGCCCTCATACCACCAGCCTTCAAATTCCGATGTATCCACATAAACCGCCACCAGATTTAACAGCTCCCCATAATTGGCGGCGTCGGTGATATCCACTGTAAAAGAAGTATAACCGCAGAAATTACGCATCAGCAGCTGTCCGTTGACCCATACCGTACAGTGGGTGGCCACGCCGTCAAACTGCAGACAGATCCTCTTCCCCTCATCCTCCGGCGACAGGGAAAAGAGCCTGCGGTACCAGGCGTTCTGCCTTCGCATAAATCCCAGAGCGTTGGTATAGGACGGGTCAGGCGCGGATTCCACCGCGTAGTCATGGGGCAGATCCACCTCCTGCCAATCCAGATCATAAAAGCAGGGATTGGCCGGCCCCTTGCCGGATTCCGCCTTTGTCCGGTTGTAATAATGGCTGAAATTCACCGGTTCCGGATATTTAAGATCATCCGGATGGAATTTCCATCCATAATCCATTAATAGTTTTTCTCTCATCTCATCCCTCATTTCCAATATCGAACGCGTATCTGACCGTGTAGTGCCACGTATCCCCCGCCTTGAGCACGGGCTTGGGCGACAAATCCGTATTCATGGCATTTGGCGGGAACAGCGGTTCCACACAGAAGCCGTCCCTGCCGCGATAGGAGCGGCCGCCCTTGCCCATGATGCCGGTTCCTTCAAAATCTGCCACATAAAACTGAATGGCAGGCAGATCCGTATATACCCGCATCCGGATGTCCGAACGGTCCCCCCATGCTTCCAGCACAGGTTCTGCAGCACTTACTTCCCGAAGATAGGTATGATCGAAGCCTCCGGCAAACTTAAGCTGTTCATCTTCCTTTGCCATCTGTTCACCGATCCGGCAGGGCCTTGTAAAGTCAAAGGGCGTCCCCGCAGTCTGCCGGATGCCGCCGTCGGAAACGCCCTGCCCGTCGATATGCAGCACCCTGCCGGACGGGATCCGGACCGTATGCCCCAGCACGTCCCCGTTTCCCTGCCCATTCAGGTTGAAATAGAGATGGTTGCTGATGCTGACAACGGTATCCCTGTCGGATTTCGCCATGTACCCGATACACAAGGCCCGATGTTCCAGCGAAAATCGGATCTTCACCTGAAGATTTCCCGGATAACCGCCTTCCCCGTCCGGACTCATGCGGCACATGGTTATGGATGCCGCGCTCTCCTGTTTTACTTCATAGATCTGTTTGTCAAATCCTTTGAAACCGCCATGGCAGTGATAGGTCTGCCGGTTCGGATCCAGCCGGATCTCTTTTCCCTGACAGCGGTAAGCGGGCGGCATCGTCTTGCCGGCCGTCCGCCCCAGTGTGGCGCCGAACATCGGGCCAGGGAGCAGTCTGCTCCCCGGATCCGGCGTGCCCAGCAGCACATCACAGGGGGGACGTCCGTCCTCCTTTAGTTCCAGTGACAGAACCGTCGCGCCCGCATTGCTCACCGACACTCCAAGCGTTTCATTTTCCAGTGTATAGATCTTAACCTGTTCCATTTTCGTTTCCTTCTTTCGGGGCGGGTAAGCGGTATGCCGTTCAACCGCCCCGCCCCAGGCTTTCAATTGCTCACTCGGTTGTAAATGCCTTATACTGCTCCGTCCAGACCTTTGAACGTACGGTTCCATCCGTATCCCAGGCCGTCTTCACCGCGTTTTCCCATTCGCTCTGTCCGAATTCCCCGGAGACTACCTTGGCCGCGGCCTCTTCAATAATCGTATCCGCGTCGTTGTTGAGCATCTCCGCCTCCGTACCTGTAAAGTCATAGGGGATATAATAGTCAAAGGTCTCCGCCACTTCCATCCGGTTAATCGCCTGCTGCATCTTCTCTATAGCGTTGTTCCGGTAATTATCCTGGTCGATTTCTTCTTTCGGGAAGATATCGGTATCAAACCATTCCACGAACTGATAAAATCCTATGTTATAGTTTTCCGTATCCAGCCGGCGGAATGTTTTATGCGAATCGTCGGTCCATTCCCAGTGCTTTCCCTCGATTCCGTAGGTGCAGAGCATGTAGTTCTCTGTGGAAGCAAACATCCAGTCCACCAGTTTGACCGCGGTCTCCGGATTCTGATTGGTGGCCGACATCACAACGGCCGCCACATTGATGGGATTGGTGGTCCAGGCCGGCATGCCGCCTTCTGGGAAATCCGTCAGGTTCGGCAGAGAAATCCAGTCCATCTTTGAATCAGGGTTGGATTTTCTGACCGTGTCCGTAGGCGCCATGGGCGCGTTGTACCAGCCGGCGCCGCAGCCGATGCGGTCCGCCATCACCAGATCCTGGATCTGTTCGGTTGTAATCGTCAGATACTCCTTATAGAGCCAGCCTTTTTCGTACCATCTGTGGAAAGTTTCCAGCATCTGGTACGCGTTTTCATCCATGTACCAGGGCATAACAGTTCCGTCATCCGCCAGGTACCGTTCTCCGTGAAATCCCAGAAAATATGGACGGAAGGTGGACAGCAGGCTGGATGCATAAGGTATATAGGGAATCTCGTCATTCTCACCGTTTCCGTTTAAGTCCGTATTTTTCACCGCTTCAAAATAGGCCTCCAGCTCCGTAATCGTGGCCGGCGTCTCCATCCCCAGCGCCTCCAGCCAGTCCGCACGGATAAAGGGCACTCCGCCTTTCGTCCAGCTTTCCTGCCTTGGAAGCGCGTAGATATTGCCGGAAGCATCCTTGCAGGATTTCCACACCGGGCTGTCAAAATCGCCCATAACCTTCAGAATGTTCTGTCCGTACTGTTCGATCAGGTCATTCATCGGCACCAGGGCGTTTCTTTTGGAATACTTGGACCAGTCGCCGTTGTCATTAATGATATTGAGCATATCAAACTCTTCCGATGCCGCGATCTTAATATTCACCAGGTCATCCCAGTTTTCGCTTGGCACAATCACATATTCAAAATTTATGCCGGATGCCTCGATGATGGCCTGCCTGATTTCCTCATTATCCGCCTTGTTTTCCACATTGTTGTAGCCGCGGGTCACGAATATCACGGGATCTTCGTCTGCCGTTTTTACCTCTCCCTCTGTGGACTGCTGCGTCTTAACTGTCCCCGCATTGCCGTCTGTCCCGGCCGTTGTTTCAGCGCCGCTGCCCTTTTCACCGCATGCGGCGAGTGCACATGTCACGGTTAACGCCAGCAGTAATGCCAATAGTTTCTTTTTCATTCTCTTTCTCCTTCCTTTCTTTTGTCACCAGCCAAAGGCTGATGGCAGGCGCGCTATTATGCGCATTTCTTTTTTGCAGCTCTCGCTTCACTCCTTGTTACACCTACTATTATTCAAAGCTGCCGATAAAGCAGCGCAAGAGAGGACAGGGTATGGCCCTCATAGGGATCCTTGAAGCCCGCCGGTTCTTTCGCTGCGTAATGTGCAGCGTTAGAACCGCTGCGCGCTTCACGGAGCGAGAGCGTGTCCCAATGAGGGCCATACCCTGCCCTCTCTTGTGCGGGAACTTTTCGGTAACTGTGAATAATACCCTACTCCTTTATCGAACCCACAAGAACACCTTTGACAAAGTATTTCTGCAGGAAAGGATACACACACAGGATCGGGATTGTGGAGACCACGATCGTAGCCATCTTCACCGTCTCCGCCGGCGGTATGTTCTCCAGCACGGTGCTGGCCGTGGCCATGTTGGTCACGCTGGCGCTGGAGATGATCTGCTTTAGGACATACTGCAGCGACCAAAGGGATTTATCGCCCACATAAAGCATGGAATCATACCAGGAATTCCAGTGCGTTACGGCGTAGAACAGGGCGATCGTCGCGATGGACGCCTTGGACAGCGGCAATACGATCCTTGTAAATACCACAAAATCGTTGGCGCCGTCCAGCTTTGCCGATTCCTCCAGGGAAGGCGGCAGCTGCATAAAGAAATTGCGCAAGATAATCAGGTTGAATGGATTTACCAGTCCCGGAAGAATATAGACCCAGAAGTTATTTGTCAGCTTCAGCGTCTTAATCAGCAGAAAGGTCGGTATCATGCCGCCGCTGAACCACATCGTAAATACAACGATCTTCGTCAGCGCCTTTCTGCCGGGATAGTATTTCCTGGACAGCGGGTAGGCTAACAGCGCTGTGACCGCCACATTAAACAGCGTTCCCGCGGCTGTCCGCAGTATGGTTATCTTATAGGCCGTCCCGATGCTCGTCCCGGAAAACAGGACAAACCGGTAACCGGATAAGTCCAATGCCCTCGGCACCAGCCGCAGAGGATTGGATGCACGTTCCACGTCCGACATCAGCGAGTGTCCCAGCACATAAAACATCGGATACAGCATGATCAGACAGACAACGAGAAGCAGTACGCTGTTTGCCGCCTTAAACACCTGGTCCCCGTTTAAACCTTTTTTCTTCAATTCATCCACCCCCTAAAACAGTCCGTCGGAACCGAGCTTTTTGGTCACCCGATCCGTGCCCCAGATCAAAAGCAGCGCGATAAATGACTTAAACAGCCCCACCGCCGCCGTATAGGAAAAGTTTCCGTCCACGATGCCGGACCGGTATATGTAGGTTTCAAACACATCCGATACTTCATATACGGCCGGGCTGTACATGTTCAGGATCTGTTCGAAGTTATCGTCCAATATCCTTCCCACGGAAAGGATCAGCATGACCGCCACGATGCCGCTGATGGCCGGCAGCGTGATATAACGGATCTGCTGCAGCCTGTTCGCGCCGTCCACGCGCGCTGCTTCAAACTGCTCCTGGTCGATGGTGGATATAGCGGCCAGGTACACGATGGAGCTGTATCCGATATTTTTCCAGATTTCACTGATTACCAGCATACTGCGGAAATACCGGGAATCCCCCATGAAATATATGGGTTCCAATCCGATCTTTTCCAAAATCGCGTTGATCGGGCCGCTGGTCGGTGAGAGCAGGATGTTCATCAGTCCCGCCACCACCACCCATGACAGGAAATACGGCATATAAGTGATGGTCTGCACCGTTTTTTTTGCATGCCTGTTTCCGATCTCGTTGATCATGAGCGCCAGAAGCACCGGAGCCGGAAACATGAAAATAATGCGGTAAAAGCTGATCAGCAGCGTATTGCGCAGCACTCTTGTAAAATATACGGACTTAAAAAACGTAATGAAATTGTCAAGCCCCACCCAATCCGCCTGAAAGATCCCCTGCAGCCCTCCGGCCGCACCTCTGTAATTCTTAAACGCAATGATCAGCCCATACATCGGCGTATACTTAAATACCAGAAAATAAATCAGCCCGGGCAGCACCATAAGGTGCAGAAACGCGTATTTGCGGAAGTATCCGCCGCCCGGCTTTTTTCTTTTTGCTGTAAGCCCCTGTGGTTTCATCCTCTGCCTTACCCTCTCCTTCTTTTTATGCTGCGGTTTCATGCCGCCTGCTGTGATATGCCGGTATGCGGATCTGTTGCATCCGCTGCGCCGGTGCTGTACTGGCTCTATTGTAGTGCAGAAAATATATGCCGTAAATTCTAATTATCAGAAATCAATAGAAAATCCCAGTAATTGTATATGGCACAAATCAAAAATATGTACTGTTTTCCACCACAGTCATGATGAAAAAAATCCGGCAAGCGGGATTCTCCGCCTGCGGCCGCATAGCGGCAGCAAAAAGCGGCCGGACATCATCTCTCTTATGAGATGCTGTCCGACCGCTGCAAAGCGCGCCGGCTATTTTTGATAGTTGCCGGGCGTCACTCCCATGATCTTTTTAAATACGCTGATAAAATATTTGGAACTGCTGAAGCCTACCATTTCCGCGATCTCCTGGATCTTATATTCCCCGCTTTCCAGGCACTCTACCGCCGCGTTAATCCTCATCTCGTTGACCAGCTGGTTAAAGGGCCGGTTCTCCCTCCCGTTTAAAATCTGATTGATATAGGTGGGGCTGATCCCGACAGAATCGCTTAAGCGGTCCATGTTAAACGCGCTGTCCCGGTAGTTTTCACGGATGCACTCCATGATTCTCTCATAATAGCGGGAGGTCTTGTCGCTGCGCGTCTGTTCATAGACCCGAATCATCTTTTTAAGCAGCGCGGAAAAGAAAAACTTCGCGTCCTCCTTGCCGCGGATAAAGAAGATATTTTTAATGACATTGTCATTGCTGTAAATCTGATCCATGGGGATGTTCAGTTTATTGGCCGTATTGATCAGAAAGCTGTTAAACTGCAGCAGCAGAAACTTGATATTGCCGGAATGTCTGGCATATGCGCGCCCCGCCACATCCTCCATGAATTCATCCAGAAGCCGCATCGCCTCCCCTGTATCTCCCAGACAGACTGCCTGTTCAAAATATTTCTCTAACTCAAAGGGATAATAAAACTGTGTCTGGTCTCCGCCTCTGATATCGCTGTAATACACCACATCGCCCTGACAGAAATATCTGCTTCGGACCGCTTCCTTGGCATTTTTATAGGCCTGGCGGATATGATAGACATCTGTTTTTTCATCACAGATCCCGGCAAACGCGCGGATTCCGAGATTCTGATGCAGGAGGCGGATGATCTCCAGAAGCCCCGCATTGATTTCGGATACCTTATAACGGCTTCCGTCTATAAAAAGCACGATTTCGGAGATATCCGTATATACAGTCTGGGAATTCTCAAATCGGTTTTTCTGTAGTATGTTGGTGACGCTTAGGGATGCGAGATCCGGCTTTATATCCTGCTTTTTCAGAGTCTCATCAAACTCCTCCAGCACTATGATCGCCACCAGCAGATCTGTTTTTGCCATAGCGATCTCATAATGCTCCAGGTCCGCATCTGTTTCTTCCCGGCTCTTCGTGCCGTGGATCAGGCTGACCAGCACCCTCTCTTTGAGCAGACCTCTGGTCTCATTCAGGCTCTTGGTCAGATCCGCATTTTCGGATATGGTCCTGCGCACCTGCTGGTAGATCCGGCCCCTGTCAACCGGCCGGCCGCTTCCGGATATCTGCTCATTCATCCTGGTCAGCAGCTGATCGATATCCTTCGTATTCTCATTAAAGAACAGGCATGCCATTACAAAGCAGATCAGTATAGCGGCCAGATCGAAAAGGATCAGAAAGCGTCCCATACGGACCGTCGATGTATGCACGGATTCCAGGGGATAAAAGGACAGAATCTGCCATCCGTATTCAGGCAGGCTGTCCGTGATAGCCATATACTCCCCACCCTCTATGGTGACGAGAAAATGGCGGGATGTCTCTTCAGTCCTTTCTTTATAGAAATCCAACTCTTCTATATTGCGGTAAAGCTGGCCGCTGTCCTTGGCCATAATGATCTGGCCGCTGTCATCCAGTATGTAGAAGGGCGCCCGTTCATCCATGGCCAGTTTGTCCAGGATCTTCTCATAGATCTGTTTCTGGTCGATGTTCACCACCATCGCCCCCTGTGCGCTCTCATAGCCGCTGATCGGCAGCAGCGTGAATACCGAAATGGCATCCAGCGATTCTTTTGTATAACGGGACAGGCGCATCGGATGGGTGTTCATAATCTGTATGGTCGGAGTTTTCGCCTCATACCATGCAAGGAATGCCTGATCCGGCAGTTCTTCTGCGTCCGCCAGGCCATAGGCGGTGGAGAACACCCTGCCGCTGCGCTGCGCATACAGGTATACGGAATGCACATAATTGCAGGAGAGCCTAAGCTGCTGCAGCTTCTCCTTCACCGGCTGCATAATATCATAGCTGCCGAGTTTTGAGGCGTCGGCATCCATAAAGCGCTTCACCGACCGGTCGTTATAGACCTGTATGCTGCTGCGCATGATGTTGTCAAAAACCAGCTCCACTGAATTTTTCACTTCGAGCAGCAGCTGTTCACCGGATTCACCGAAGCTCTTCATGATGCTCTTTTTGTACTCATAATGAAATAGGACGGACATGACCGCCATGATCAGGATATTTGCCGAAACCATGAATACAAGAAACTTCACAAACAGCTTTCTGTCCTTCATCCAGTTCAACCGAAATTTTCGCCGCATAGCATTCTCCCCCCATTTTCCTTTTATCATACCGCAAACCGGTTTTCGGTGTAAATTCCGAAAATCGAAAATGCGGTATAAAATCCGGAATCGGGGGATTTTCCTGACGCTCTTATCCTTTAACCGCCCCGCATAGCATGCCGTCTATAAAATTTTTCTGGAAAAGCAGGAAGAATACCAGCACGGGCAGAAGCGCCAGCATGGCCCCGGCCATCACGGAGCCATAGTTTGTCACATATCCCGGCTGTACCATCAGAGAAAGGACCAGAGGCATTGTGTATTTTTCCTTCGTATTCAGCGTGATCAGCGGCCACATGAAATTCCCCCACTGATTTACAAACGAGAGGATTCCGAGAGAGGCCAGAGCCGGCTTCATGGTCGGAATCACAATTCTGGCAAAAATCCGGAAGTCCCCCGCCCCGTCAATCCTGGCCGACTCCATCAGTTCCCCCGGGAATGCCATGAAATTCTGCCGCATCAGAAACACGCCGAATATGGAGGCAAATCCGGGCAGGATCACCGACCAGTAGGTATCAATCATGTGAAACGCCGTCATCTCAATAAACAGAGGGATCAATGTGACCTGGGTCGGTATGAACATAGCCATCAGGCAGAGCGCAAACAGAAATCCCTTCCCTTTAAACTCATACTTTGCAAAGGCAAAGCCCGCCATAGAATCGATGAGCAGTATTCCCAGGGTATAGACAAGAGCGATAAAAAGGCTGCTGAACATATTCCTGCCAAGAGGGAAGGAGGCCGTCAGGTCTTTCAGATTGGACAGCAGCCTGGTGCCGGGGCGCAGTGCCCACTGAATCTGATAAATCTGTGTGTTGGTATGAGTGGCCGCAAACGCCGACCACAAAAACGGGAACAGCGCGACGGCGCAGCTCACTAACAGGATGCCATAAGCGAAACCGTTTCTTTTTGTTTTCATCTGCCTTTATCCTCCTTTGTCACTTTTATCTGCAGGAAGGTCAGAGCGGCAATGATCAGGACCAGTATGTAAGAGCCTGCGGAAGCGACGCCGAAATCAAAGGATTTAAAGCCTTTCTTATACAGGTATTGCACGATGGTCAGCGTCTCATTAACCGGCCCCCCTCCGGTAAGCAGATACGGCTCCGTAAAAAGCTGCAGCATGCCGTTCACAGACAGGATCACCGCAAAAATCAGCACCTGCTTTAACCCGGGCACCGTGATGGCAAAGAACTGCCGGATGCGCCCCGCCCCATCAATCGAAGCCGCTTCATACAGGTCTTCCGGTATATTCTGCAGCCCGCTTAACATGATCACCGTATTATATCCCGTCCACCGCCATGTGATGGCGATGATCAGCACAGTTTTCGCCAGCCATCCCAAATTCAGCCACTGCAGCCCGTCCCCTCCCAGCAGGCGTATCACATTGTTCACGATACCGTTTTCATAATTAAAGAACATCCCGAAAACAATGGAATAGCTCACCGCATCCAGCAAAACCGGCATAAAAACCACCATTCTCATGATCCCTTTGCCCTTGAGCTTTTTCACATTGAGAAGGCTCGCCAGGATAAGCGCAAGGGCGGTCTGCACCGGCACCTGTATCACCATCATGAGAAAGGTATTGAAAAGCGCTTTAAAAAAGAGAGGATCGGAAAGAACAAAGGAAAAATTGCCAATTCCGGTAAATGTAAAAGAAGCGCTCTTATATTTGCCGAAACAGAGCATCAGCGAAAACACAATGGGATAAGCCATAAATACAAAAAAGAATGCGATAAACGGCAATAGAAACAGATACGGTACCGACCTATGATAAATTGACCTTCTCATAAAAACCTCCGTCAGGCTCTGCCTGTCATCTAAAAAGGGACCGCCGCAAACCGGCTGCGGCGGCCCCATCCACATCAATAACTGTCAATCGCCCTCTGTGCCGCTTCATTGGCCGCACTTAGGGCCTGGGCAGGATCGGTTCCGTTAATGAATATCTCTCCGATCGCCGTCGCCAGCGCATCCGCCACATCGGTGAAATAGTATCCGAAATCAATCTTAGGCGAATCCACCCACCTGGCAAAGGTCTCACCGATTGCCACACCGAAATATGCATCCACTTCTTTATAGCATTCCGCATCATAGTAGGGCTTATAAGCTTCAAACTGGCTCTGCCCGTAGAGGATGTCCGCCTGATTTGCATTCATCAGAGAGAATTCCACAAATGCTTTCGCGGTCTTCGGATATTTTGTCGAGGCGGAAATTGCCGCCACGGAACCGCCCAGGCTCACATTGCCGGACGTGCCCTCAAATGCGGGCATGGGCGCATAGGCCCACAGGCCGCTCTGATCCGCCACAGAATCTTTCATCACAATGTTATACCATGCCGGATATGGCAGCGTGCAGATCTGACCGTTGTTTAATGCGGTGATACGGTCGTTCCATTCATCCGGAAAATCCATCATGATTCCGGCATCGATCATGGCCTTCAGGGTCTGTGCTGCCCTGATCATTTCATCGGATGCAAGATTGACCGTACCGCGCTGATTTTCCCGTCATCGCATTTACGGATGAATGGAACATACCGGATGATGAAATCACGTTCCTGCATTGCCATAACTGTTTGGAGATCGGCCTTTGCAACCGGGGGGAAGGCATCGCTCTCGTGGAGGGGAAGACCTGCGGATTTACTGCAGGCGATCTCTATATCGTCTGCCCCAACACCATGCACATAACCAAGAGCTGCGATGGGACGGACAGCCAGTGGGAATATCTCTATATTGACACGCAGCGCCTGTTTAAGGAATATCTGCACGGAGAACTGCCAAACGCCTCCCTCCTGATGTTCGATTCGCCGGATTTTCCCAACATCATCTCCGTCCAAAGCTATCCGCATATGAGGCTATTGCTGCAGCAGATACTGCATGAAATGGAAGGAAAACGTGAAAATTACCGCATCAGCGCCGCCTGTCTGTGCATCTCCTTTTTGATCGAGCTGCTGCGCTTTCTGCCGAGGGAATCCGAATCCCATTTTTCAAATTTAAGATCCAAGCTGGTGATCTATCCCGCGATCCAGTACATCGACAGCCATTACATGGAGCCGGTCCGCATCGAAGAGCTTTCCGCACGCTGCTGTCTAAGTCTCACGCATTTCAGGAGGTTGTTTAAATCCATCATGGGGGAAGGCCCCTTAAATTACCTCAACCGCATACGCATCAATAAATCCTGTGAGCTCTTATATAGCACCGAGGATACCGTGCTGGATATCGCCTTGCAGGTAGGGTTTTCCGGCAATACCAGCTACAACAGGAACTTCACGCAGATCATGGGCACCACGCCCCTGCAGTGGCGCAAAAAGAGCCGTTCCGTAACTAAAAATGACATGGCGTTTTCCATATTCCCCTGCGGCTGAATGGTCGATTTTTAACTTTTTTTGTATGTTTTCAGTTTGAAACAGGAGGACAGCAGATGCTATAATGGCTCCATCATTTTATAAACGGAGGTATACCCATGGATAAGCGCACGCGCCTGTTAAACGCTATGGACTGTAAGCCGGTGGACCGGGTGCCGGTCACCTTTTATACTCACTGTATGACAAAAGAAGATCTGGAAGACAATGCCGTTTCGGCACAGCTGAAATGGTATCATGACTGCAATATGGATTTCCTATGTATCGAGCCTGACGGATATATGGAATACCGGAAAGGTGTGCCGGTGCAGAATCTGGCGGACTGGAAGGACCTGAAGGGCTATAGCAGGAACGACCGATATTTCACGGGACAGCTGGACCGGGCGGCCCGCATCACGGAGGGGATAAAGGACGGCGGATGTACCTACTATATGGTCTTCACCCCATTCACCACCATCAAACATACCATAGGCGGTGAAACGCGCATCATGGAGCTGTACCGGGAAAACAGGGATATACTGACCGAAGCCATGAAGGTGATTGAGGAAAATACCTTTCTGCTCTGTGACCTGTTAATGCGGGAAACGGGCATCACCGGCATCTTTGTGGCCCTGCAGAACGGCGAAGACTGGCGTTTTTCGAAAGAAGAGTATGAGGAATATCTAAGCCCCTGGGACCGCCGCCTTCTCGCGCACGCTAATTCCCTGTCCGATTACAATATCACCCACCTGTGTTCCTGGACCGGGGTGCCCAATAATCTCGAGCTCTGGAAGAACTACGATTACAAAACCGTGAACTGGTCGGCAGGGATTGAAAAAGATATGGATTTACGGCAGGCACGTTCATTTTTCAAGCCGAATACCGCTCTGATGGGCGGGTTTGACAACACTCCCAACGGTATATTATACCTCGGGGACGAAAAACAGATCAAAGAACATACCGCCGCACAGCTAACACTGGCTGGACAGACTGGCACCATCCTCTGCGGCGACTGTTCGGTTCAGACTGACCAGGACCCGAAAAAGGTGCGGTATGTGATCGAAGCATGTGAGGAGTATGCTGTAAATCACCGGCGCTGAAACGGATGAACAGCGCCAGGCGCAGATAACAGGCCCGGATACAGTCTGTGTAATGACTGTATCCGGGCCTGTTATCTGCATTCTTTGTACTGCGGCCATCTGCCGGCTTTTCCGCATGAATCAGAGCGGAAGATCCCTCCTGTCAAACCGTACAATCCCAATCACCGTACACGCAATTCCGGCCGCATACAGGGCAGCGCATCCCAGCCATGCCTTCGCGTCCCCCGCACATAACCCGTCCACATCAAACAGCGTCAGGGGAGTCGCATATCTCAGAAACTCAAACTTATCCCCCACTCTGGAAAGCATCTGCATCAGCAGTGAGTATACAACAACCCCTGTACCGACCGCGGAGGCCGTCTTCGACTCATTACAGAAACAGGAGGCGCAGAAGCATGCTCCGCCGAAAAAGATGAGCAGGCCCAGAAGCCCCGCATTGAGGCGCAGAAAGGCCGGTATATCAAGCTCACCCGGAAATAGCATCTCACCGAAGGCCAGTATGAGCCCGGTGACAAAGCCCACCATGACAAGCAGGCACAGCAGCAAAAACACAGCCTGTGTCAGCATGATGCGGCGGCGTTTCACCGGCGCGGCCAGCAGATATGCCATGGAGCCGTTATCCACATATCTGGCCGCCAGCCGGTTGGTTAAGATTATGATAAATACGCCGGGAAACGCTATAAACAGCACCCCGTAGAGGTATCCGGATACAAATTCCAGAAGCGTTGTGCCTACGTTGAGCATGCCGAATGCTGCGAACAGATCCGGCATGCTGTCCGCCATTGCCTTCAGGCTGTCTCCCATTTTGGGATCAAACATCATTGTGATCATGCTGCCATATACGCTGAGCACGCCTAAAAATATGACAAGCAGCAGCCAATTGGATTTACTTTCTTTTTTAAACAGCGTAAAGTTCATTGTTTCTTGCCCCCCTCTCCGTAGAAATGCAGGAAGAATTCCTCCAGGCTCTGTGTGCGCACATCCAGATCCGCCACGGTATATCCGCCCGCTCGTTTTATAAATGCATCCAGATTCTTCCCCACTTTGGCTGTCACCGTCCTGCTGCCGGCCTCATAAACAGCTTCCCTGCATCCTGCCGCAAATTCTTCGGCCATGGCCGCCTCCCCGAATGTGATCTCCACGATCTTCTGTCGTCCCTCTTTCAGTTTATCCATATCCTCCACTGCGACCAGCCTGCCTTCGCGGATAATGGCCGCACGGTCGCAGGTCCTCTCAATTTCTTCAAACATATGCGAGGACATCAGAATCGTTTTGCCCTTTTTCTTCTCCGACAGGATCAGATCGATAAAGCGGTTCTGCATCACCGGATCCAGGCCGTTGCTTGGCTCATCCAATATATAGATGTCCGCCGCCGGATTCATGAATGCGCAGATAATTCCGATTTTCTGCTTCATCCCCTTTGACATCTTCTTAAGCTTACCGGCTGCATTCAGCTCAAACAGTTCCATCAGTTCCCTGGCGCGCTTCAGATCCTTCATATTCTTCATATCCGCAGCAAAACGGATGAACTCCATACCGTTCATAGAATCTATAAAAGCGATTTCCCCCGGCAGATATCCCAGATGTCCCTGTATCTTATCCGCATCCCGGAAGCAGTCCATCCCCTGTATGGATACCTTACCGCTGTCCGGCCTTATAAAGCCCATGAGCTGCCGGATCGTGGTTGTCTTTCCGGCGCCGTTGGGGCCCAGAAATCCCAGGACCTCTCCCTGCCTGACAGCAAAGCTGACATCGAAAACACCCCGATTCTGCCCATAGTCCTTGGTAATATGGCTTATTTCAATTACATCCATCCTTCACCCTCCTCTTTAATGTCACCAACCGCAGGTTGATGACCTACGCACGCTTTTTGCGTGCTTCCGCTTTAATGTCACCAACCGCAGGTTGATGACCTGCGCACGCTTTTTGCGTGCTTCCTCATTAATTATCCCTCTTCTTTATACAGATACTTCCGCAGCATCTCCAGATAGCCTAGAAGCTCCTCATTCAGCTTTTCCACATCGATTGCATCCGGCACTGTTTCCATTTCATCCGGCACTGCAAATCTCGGCGCTTCATTCTCTGCATACGCGATGGCGTCTCTGACCATGCCGTCCGAAGTCCAGACAATCATCTTAAGCACCTTTCTGACGTCCACGCCGTCCTTAAACTTTGTATAATCCGTGCGGCGAAGCACAGCCTCGATGCTCTGCCCTATGATATCCGTATTCTGCAGGCCCAGATCTTCCGCCACCTCTTCATCTTTTTCAAAATAGGCGGTCATCAGATACTGCATCATATAAGGGTGCTGTTTCATGATTGCGACTTTCGCCCGCTGTGTCTGAAAGAGAATATCAAAAAAGTCTGTTTCCTGTGAATTGGCATATTTAGGAATTTCCCTGCGCAAAAAATCGATGCAGTATCGGTACAGAAACAGATACAACCCTTTCTTATTTCCAAAATAGTGAAACAGCAGCCCTTTGGAAATGCCAGCCTCTTTTACAATCGCATCCGTCGTGGCGTGTTTGTAATCGGATTTTGAAAATACCTTCGACGCGGCGTTTATGATTGCATTCTGTTTTGCAAACGGCAAAGCGTAAAATTTTTCGTTCAATATGATCCGCCTCCTCTTCTTTGACCAGATCAGTCAATCATCATTGTACTATCATTGACCAATTTAGTCAACAGCAACTGATCAAACAGTGTATAGCATCACTTTTCCCGCCGTCTGAACTGTTACATTTTGATTGATAATTCTCCCAGGATATGCCATACTAAAGCTAACAGAATATGTGGTCCTACAGTGAGAGGAGGAACGTTTATGTTGGAAAAAGTAGCGCTGAACCAAAAGATGGGGAAAAAAGAGTATAAAGAGGCGATGGAGCAGCTGGAACCCCGGCTGTCCCGGCTGCAGCGGGCCTGCAGATCTGCACAGATTCCGGTAGTGATCGTATTTGAAGGGCTGGATGCCGCCGGCAAGGGGACTTTGATCAGCCAGCTCATAGGGCCGCTGGACCCCAGAGGCTTTCAGGTGTTCACCACACAGAAAGAAACCGAAGAAGAAAAATTCCATCCCTTTCTCTGGCGCTTCTGGACAAGGCTTCCTGAAAAGGGCCGCATCACCATATTTGACCGCAGCTGGTACCGCCGTGTGCTGGTGGACCGCTTTGACGGCCTGACCGATGACGCGAGACTCAATGACTCTTTTGAGGAGATCAACAGCTTCGAACGTCAGCTTACGGATGACGGGACCATCATCATCAAATTTTTCCTGGTAATCTCCAAGAAGGAGCAGGAAGCCCGCTTTAAAAAGCTGCTGGACTCCAAAGCTACCTCCTGGCGGGTTTCCAAAAACGATATTAAGAGAAACAAACACTATGACGAATATCTCCAGATGAACGAAGAGATGCTGGAACGCACCGACCAGGCCTATGCCCACTGGACCATTGTGGAATCCACCGACAGAGAATACGCAGCTGCCAAGATTCTCTCCGCAGTTGCAGCCCGGCTGGAGGATGCTCTTAAAGAAAAGCAGACGCAGAAGATCCTGGAAAAGGAACAGGATGCGGCAAAAGACAGCCCCGAAGCTTTGAAGCTTCCCTATGCCACTTCCGTTCTGGGCGGTGTGGATTTAAGCAGATCTTTATCCAAAGAGGTATATAAGGAAAAGCTGAACGATCTTCAGAAACGTATCGCCATCCTCCACAGCGAGCTCTATAAAAAGCGCGTTCCCGTTGTGCTGGCTTTCGAAGGATGGGACGCAGGCGGCAAGGGCGGAGCCATCAAGCGCCTGACAGAAAAGCTGGATCCCCGCGGTTATGTGGTAAATCCTGTCTGTGCGCCCAACGATATTGAGAAGTCCCATCACTATCTCTGGCGGTTCTGGCAGAACTTTCCCAAGGACGGGCACATCGCGGTCTTCGACCGTTCCTGGTACGGCCGCGTGATGGTGGAACGCATAGAAGGCTTTTGTTCCGAGGAAGAATGGAAACGTGCTTACCGCGAAATCAATGAGATGGAGAGTGCGCTGGCCAGCCACGGCACCGTTGTGATCAAGTTCTGGATGCACATCGATAAGGACGAACAGGAGCGCCGCTTTAAGGAACGCCAGGAAAACCCTGAAAAGCAGTGGAAAATCACCGATGAGGACTGGCGCAACCGGGCCAAATGGGATGAATACGAAGCCGCCGTGGATGAGATGCTGATCCACACCTCCACCACCTATGCCCCCTGGGTTGTGGTGGAAGCCAACGATAAATATTATGCGCGCATCAAGGTGCTGGAAACTGTGGTGAAGGCGCTGGAGGAACGGTTGAAATAACTGTTTGTTAAATCTGCTGCAGATAAATAGAGGCTGTGAAAAAATGAAGTTTTTAAATTCTTTTTCACAGCCCTTTTTAACTGTCCCCTCTGCCCCGACATGCGCGAAACGCTTGCGAACCGGCATTTCTTACTAAATACTGAATTTTTTGTTAAAGTTTCTGTGAGCTTTTGACTATCTTCTTTAACTGGATTATAATGAAGACGTAAATAAAACAGGAAAGAAGGCGAGTTATGAACATCCTATTTTTTCTTACCCCGAAAAGTGACGTCGCTTACATAAATCAGGATGATACCGTAAGACAGGTCCTAGAGAAGATGGAATATCACCGTTACTCTTCCATGCCGATCATCAACCAGAAGGGCGAATATATAGGAACCATCACAGAGGGCGATCTGCTGTTCGCTATCAAAAACCACTACTATCTCAATTTCCGCGACGCGGAAAAAACTCCGATCTCACAGATCGCGAGGCGGTCGGATAACCGCCCGGTACGGATCGACGCCGATATCGAAGATCTTTTAAACATGGCCATGCACCAGAATTTCGTGCCTGTGATTGACGATCACCGGGTATTTATCGGAATCGTCACCAGGAAGGATATCCTGCAGTTCTGCTATAATCAGATGAAGAAGATAAACGGTAAGTCCAGACAGGAGATCATCGCTTAGTCAGCCTGTGGATATTTCAGAGGAATACACGGTGAAACGGAGAGCATAGATGAACGAGAATCAGATTTATGTTATTTACGGTGATCATATAAAGGAAATGACAGCCTCCCTTCTGGAGGCTGTTGATCTGAAAGGAAGGATTCCCTCCCATGACAGCCTGATCGGGCTAAAACCCAATCTGGTGGTCGCCAAACCTTCCTCTACAGGAGCCACCACCACCCCCGAAATTGTGGAGGGCGTGATTGAATATCTGCAGAAATACGGCTATCATAACCTTCTGATACTGGAAGGCTCCTGGGTGGGGGACGATACAGGCAGGGCATTTAAGGTCTGCGGCTATGACCTCATCTCCAAGAAGTACGGCGTTCCCCTGTTCGATACGAAAAAAGATTCCGTCAGCGTACAAAGCTATGGCGGAATCTCCATGGAAATCTGCAATAAAGCGCTGGAAACAGATTTTCTGATCGATCTGCCGGTGCTGAAAGGGCATTGCCAGACCTATGTGACCGGCGCGCTGAAAAATATGAAGGGCTGCATCTCCGACCGTGAGAAGCGCCACTTCCATACCCTGGGACTGCACAGGCCCATCGCCTATCTGAATAAACTGCTGCGCCCCGATTTTGTCGTTGCCGACGGGATCTGCGGCGATCTGGATTTTGAAGAGGGGGGCAATCCGGTCCGTATGAACCGGATCTTCGCCGGTTCGGACCCGGTACTGACGGACAGTTATATCGCTTCCTGCATGGGATACCGGCCTGCGGACATCGAATATATCCGGATAGCCGCAGATATCGGTGTGGGCAGCTGTGATATCGACCGCGCGGACATTATCGAGCTCAACAGGGACACCACCCTGGCCTCCCCCGCTTCTTCCCGACGTGTCCAGAGCCTGGCAAAGTATACAGAAGCAAAAGACGCGTGCTCCGCCTGCTATGCCAACCTGATCCAGGCTCTGGCAAGGATGGAGGATTGCGGTGAACTTCGGGCATTAAAAGGACACCCGGTTAAAATCGGCCAGAAGTATCAGAACAGCTCCGGCAGCGGTCCGGGGGTGGGACGGTGTGCGTCCGGATTTAAGCCCTGCTGCATGGGCTGCCCTCCCAAAACTGAAGAGATCCTGAAAATGCTAAGAGCGTACAGATTGCGGAAATGAATTTCAAAACACGCTCTAAGACAAGGGGCGGGAATTCCCGCCCCCTGTCTCATTATATTCTGTCAGTCCACTCTTTCGTCTCCCCAGAAAAACAACGCCACCGTTCCCGGACCGGTATGGGAACCGATCACTGTTCCCACACTGTTGATCATGACTTTCCCATTCAGCTTGGGAAATCTGCTCTCAATCAGCTCCGCAACCGCTCTGGCATCCTCCATACAGGCGGAATTGGAGATAAAACATTTGCCGGAATACTCCAGGCCGCCGTTGGCATGCACTTCCATCATCCGGACGATCTCTTTTATTACCTGCTTCTTGCCGCGTATTTTTCTGCGTGGAATCAGCTCTCCCTTATCGTTCATATTCATCAGCGGACAGATATTGAGCAGGGTCCCCATGGTGGCGGACGCCGCTGAGATGCGGCCGCCCCTTTTATAATGGGTCAGATCTGTGGAGAAAAACCAGTGATGCATATGAAGCTTATTATCCTCCAGCCATTGGTACAGCTCTTCCAGGGAAGCTCCCGCGGCGCGTTTTTCATATGCGGTATCCACTATCAGGCCGTAACCTGAGGACGCTCCCAGAGAATCCACCACCTTTACCGTGCGTTTGGGATACTTCTCCTTAAGCTCCTCCTGTGCGATCCTGGCGGAGTTGATCTCGCCGGACAGGCCGGAAGACAGGGAAATATGCAGCAAATCCTTCCCCTCCTTCAGGATCGGTTCCCACAGATCCACGAATTCCTCCGCATTGACCTGGGAGGTCACGGGCATCGCACCGCCCCTGATCCGGTTGTAAAACTCTTCAAAGGTTATGGTCTGCCCGAGGTCATCCAGATATTCCTTCCCATCCATCTGAAAATGAAAGCAGGCAAAGGGGATATTCTTCTCTTTTAAATATGCCAGCGGCATATCGGCTGTGGAACAGCAGGTTATCATATAATCACTCATCTACAGATCCTCCATATCAAACATACATAGTTTTAAATACTACTATTAACAGTATATCTTACTGTATTTTAATGTCAATACCTAATCCCATGTATTTTCATTCTCAATGTACGGATGTGTTGCTATTACAGTTGACGTAAACTTCCCGCGTATGGTGGGGCAGAGTATGTTCCTCATTGGGACACGCTCTCGCTCCGTGAAGCGCGCAGCGGTTCTAACGCTGCAAACTACACAGCGAAAGAACCGGCGGGCTTCGAGGGATCCCTATGAGGAACATACTCTGCCCCACCATCCGCTACTTTATCGACAACCATAGATAGTAACACGGCTTCTGATTTATAATGCATCAGAAGGCGCATAATTCAAATTACCGTCTTCTGTACTCCCATCAGATAAGCGGCTTTCTCAAACAAGGACGCGTTATGCCCCACGCTCATGGCGAAATGGTGGGTGGGAGCCTCAGCGAACCACGCGTCCATATAGGTGTCCGGGTCCGTCTTAAATCTCACGGGCGTCTGGGTATTTCCGATGGTCATGATCGGCCCGTCGGTGGATTCCGCCTCAGATATAATAAACTTGAGCCTGCCGTCCGCGGTCTGTGTACAGCCTAGGTTGGTGATCTCTCCTGTGCGCACCTTTGCTTCCACGGACACACCCGTACCCTGTTTGCCGTGATAAAGCCCCATGCCCCTTAAGATCGGACGTCCCTTGGCGATGGCCAGATGAAACGGCCCGTCATGGCCCAGCAGAATCGTGCCGTCCTCATAATCTGTCACCACGATCTCACAGAAGCTGCCGCCTCTGCCTGCGATATCGCACATCTTCATGGCGAGGCAGGTCTTTAAATCCCCTTCTCCGGAACAGGGAATGCCCCTGGCCGTAAGCAGGGAAAGGCCTACAATAAACCCGCTCTGCAGCTTTTCGTATTCGCCGCCCAAAGCTCCGTGGTAATAATAAGTCAGCGCATCCAGATCGTACTCCTTCACCAGCCGGTCCAATGCGCAGGCAACCCGGGCCGACCAGTCCATCTGTTCAGATGTAGGCTTTCTGGCTATGGGGTCCGAGGGTGAATCCTCACTGATCTCAAAAAACTCCCGGATCTCCTCCTGCTTGGCCGCCGCCTCATCTGCAGTCACCTGCCTTAACATCCGGTCCAGATCACACATCTCCAGCACCTCAACATGCATGCCGGTCTGCGCCTGCAGCATCGTGAAATCGCTGTACATATCCAGCATACCGCAGTAGGTGTTTCCCAGAAATCCGAATCTGGAACCAGCGATTCCGGCCCTGACCGCCGCAGCCGTCACCCATTCTTCCACCTGGTTCCAGGCCTTTACCGCTTCCGGCCGTCCTGCGGTGGTTTCATCTGCAAGGGAGATCTCCGGCGTCCGCTCCAGTCCCAGCAGACCGTTGATCACACGGTAGCCTATCCCGCTGCGCGCAAAGGCGTTGGTCAGCTCCGGCACAGGACAGGCCCCGCAGTGCGCCAGCCATTCCCCTGTGGTGGTCTTCGGATAGTTGATCCGGACTGCCGGCTGCAGATTCAGGATGATCACAGGGGCTTTACATCTCTGATGCAGCGGCAGAATAGATGCGCTGGTCACATAAGTGGCGGAATGGGCAAAAATCAAGTCCACCTGATTTGCGTTAAAATACTCTCCAGCCTTAGCCCCCTCCTCCGGGCAGTCCACCAGCCCGTAGTTGAACACTTCCGCCTCCGAAAATCCGGCGATCTTCTCCTCAATAAATGTTCCGTAGCCGATCAGCCGTTCTCTAAGGCCCGGAAACTGATCCCAGTAATATCTAAGCCCCATGGAATACAGGCCGATTCTCGGCCGCTTTGTTTTTTTAAGTTTCTCCAGTCCCATAGTCACTACCTCCCATAGATAACATTTAATTGCGCTTCAATTATATCTATTATATAATCGGATTATAGATAATACATCACCCGATCTTGACTGTAAATAACAGATTCTTGCTCTATTAAGGAGATCATTATGAGAACCGAAAAGGATAACCGGCTGGTTGAACACTATTCCCCGGCCTGGTCGGAGGATTCCGTGCGCCTGATCCTCACGCCCACAAACGCGGCCAGAAAAACTTTCTTCTATCTTCAGGAGGCGGGCTATTTTAAAACCGATGAGGATTACTATACCGAGCGGCGGAATCTGCACTCTTATCTGCTGATTTATACAGTCTCCGGCAGGGGACTTCTTAAGTATCAGGGAGAATCCTGGGAACTGGCTGCAGGAAGCGCGGTTCTGATTGACTGTATGGACTATCACCGCTACAGATGTCCGCCCGGCGAACACTGGGAACTTTTATGGATTCATTTCTACGGAGGCAGCGCAAAGGGGTACTATGAACAGATCTTTTCTTCCGGCTTCACACCGTTTATGCCGGATCAACCGTTTATATTTGAAAGCGCGCTTAAACGCCTTGTGGCGGTAAACCAAAGAAAAGACCGATTCACCGAGGCGGTCTCTTCCAGTTTGATCGTCAGCCTTCTGACGGAGCTTCTATTTATGCGTCCGGATGAAAACGCCGTCTATTCCGATATACCGGATTATATTAAGGCTGTCACAAGGGATATAGAACAGAATTTTAGAAATGAGCTCACTCTGGACAGCCTGGCAGAAAAATACAGCGTCAGCAAATATCATCTGTCCAGAGAATTTAAAAAATATACCGGAACCACCGTCCACGAATCCCTGATCACCGCCCGCATCAGTTACGCCAAGGAACTGCTCTGCTATTCCGGCAAAACGGTGGGTGAAATTGCCTGTGCCTGCGGCATGAGTCATGTCAGCCACTTTATCCGGCAGTTTGAAAAACGGGAGGGGCTCACCCCATTGGCATACCGCAGAGAGTGGAGCTGATCAAAGCCTCCACTCAAACTCCTCGTTGCGGTTACAGTAAAGCCCACAGCCGTCCGTAGTCAGCCTGGTGGCCTGTATGGCGGTCAGGGCATGGCGGCCGTCAAATTCCTCCCCCTTTTTCTGCTCGTAGGGATGGCAGAAATAAAACATATAGGCCTCCCCGTTGACCACCAGCACATCCGCGTGATGGCCCAGCGCGCCGTCACCGGCCCTGGTGCCGGGCACATCGAGCAGCGCCTTGTCACAACGCGCCCAGTTCGTAAAATCGTCCGAGCGGTATACGCCAAGCCCATTCCAGAAATCCGTGATCATCCATTTTACCCCTCCGAATTCGAACACGTTCGGGCCCTCATGGGCGCAGTCGGCGATCTCTTCTCGAAGCACCTCCCAGTGATACAGGTCCCTGCTCACCGCGCTGAAAGTATGGCTTCCATGGGCCTCGTCCTTATACCACATCTTATAGGTCCCCGGCTCCACTTCATATACGCATGCATCAATGACCCGGCCGCTTGACAGCGGTATTTCCCCTCTGTATTTCCACTTCCAGAGATTGTCCGCCGTATAATGCAGTATTTTCCTTCCATAGTTCCAGTTCGTCGGTATGCCCGTGATATAGGATACATACATATGATACTCCCCGTTGGCATAGAGGATTTCCGGCGCCCAGAAGGTATTGTGCCCCGGCTCGAAATCAAGGCCGGGCAGCGTCCCGCGGTACAGCCAGCCGGTTCCGTCCGTAGAAGACGCTACGCCGATGGCCGAACCGTGGATGCTGGAATAGCCCACCTGCACGGAAGTGGATCTCCTCTGGGTGTAAAACATATAATAACATCCTTCTTCGCGGTTCCATATCACCGTCGGATCGGATGCTCCGTCGTAAATCGGATCCCGAAACAGGGGGGCCTCTACTCTCTTACTTTTCGTCATTAACATATTCCTTTCCACTCTGTCAGCTGTGTTTGAACACGATGCTTCTCATCGCATCCCATTTTCTCTCCATATCCTTTACCAGAGCGATCTGCGTCCTGGTGCGGTCCAGATTATGCCCCGGACGGTGAGTCTTGAAATACACATCCCCCTCCAGATAGTCGGTCAGGAAGCGCATGCCGCACTCCATGGTCATCAGCTTTGCGCCCATGGGAAGCATCTCAATTTCCTTCTTGGTCAGGCTGCCGCAGCAGCCTTCCAGATAGCCGTCCGTATAGCAGTCGAACAGATCCAGATCCAGGGAAACCCGGCTTAAGTCCTGCTCATCTTCCGCCGCCGTGTTGGCGCCGAAACGGATGGAATCCCCGAAATCATTGATCGAAAGTCCAGGCATCACCGTATCCAGATCGATCACACAGATTCCCTTGCCGCTCTCATTATCGATCATGATATTATTGAGTTTGGTATCGTTATGGGTGACACGGAGAGGCAGTCTGCCGCTCTCAAGCAGGCGCATGGTCGTGCCCATCTCTTCCCCGTGCTCCAGATAGAAACGGATCTCGTCCTGCACCCCGGCAGCTCTGCCGCAGATATCCTCTTTCACCACCTGCTGAAAGCGCTTAAAACGCACCGGGGTGTTATGGAAATCCGGAATGGTCTCATGCAGCGTCTGGGCAGGGTAGTCGGAAAGCATGTTCTGGAAATGTCCGAATGCCACAGCGCTTTCATAAAAATCCTTTGGGCTCTGTACCTGATCAAAGCTGGTGGCCCTTTCGATGAATAAAAATGCCCTCCAGTAGCTGCCGATCTCATCCTTGTAAAAATATCCCCCGTCCTTTGTGGTGATCAGGTTCATTGTCTCCCTGTTGGGATCTCCCTGATTGCGGATGATCTTTTCCCTTAGGAAACCGGTCACCCGGCTGATATTTTCCATAAGCTCTTCCGGCTGCCTGAATATCTCATGGTTCATGCGCTGCAGGATATACCGTTGCTCACTACCGTCCTCCAAGAGAGATGTCACCAGAAACGTGTCATTGATATGCCCGTTGCCGTAACCCCTGTACTCTTTTACTTCACCCTTAAACTGCATATTGGCAATCGCATCCGCGATTTTGCTGCAAAGCTGTTCCCTCTCCATCACCACTCTACCTCTCGTCTTTATTTTCCGTATCCGTCCGGATTATTCTTCTGCCATCTCCAGGAATCCTCGCACATTTCCTCCAGGCCCAGCTGCGCCTCCCAGCCCAGCTCCGCCTTTGCCAGAGAAGGGTCCGCGTAACAGGTAGCGATATCCCCAGGCCGGCGCGGACAGACGCGGTACGGCAGTTCCCTGCCAACCACCTTGCTGAAGCTCTTGATCATATCCAGAACGGAATAGCCGATGCCGGTGCCCAGATTATAGGTCAGCACGCCTTTTTTCTCCGCCAGTTTTTCCACAGCCTTCACATGGCCCTTAGCCAGATCCACCACATGGATATAATCCCGGACGCCGGTGCCGTCCGGTGTATCATAATCGTTTCCGAACACGTTTACCATCTCTCTTTTGCCCACAGCCACCTGTGTGATATAGGGCACCAGATTGTTCGGTATCCCCTTCGGATCCTCTCCGATCGTTCCGCTTTTATGCGCGCCGATCGGGTTGAAATAGCGCAGCAGGATGATGTTCCAGCTTTGATCGGCCACATACAGATCCCGGAATATATCCTCCAGCATCAGCTTCGTCCTGCCGTAAGGATTCGTTACGGATAAGGGGAAATCTTCCCTGATCGGCACGGTATGAGGATTGCCGTATACGGTGGCGGAAGAGCTGAACACCAGATTCTTAACTCCGAAACTTCTCATCACTCTGCAGAGAATCAGGGAACCCGTAATATTGTTCCAGTAATATTCCAGAGGCTTTTCCACTGATTCGCCCACCGCCTTTAATCCTGCAAAATGGATGACGGATGTGATTTCCTCCTGCTCAAATACTTTGGTGAGTCCTGCCTCATCCAACAGATCCACTTTATAAAATTTTGCTTTCTTTCCAGTGATCTGTTCCACTCTCTTTAACGATTCTTCGCTGGAATTGCAGAGGTTATCCACCACAACCACATCATAGCCCGCATTCTGCAGCTCTACACAGGTATGGCTGCCAATATATCCGGCTCCGCCGGTCACTAAAATTGCCATGTTCCTCTTCCTTTCTTCTTTTTTATAGTCAGTTTATATTTTACACCATTGCCTTTTCAAGGTCCAGTACATCCGGATATACTCCCGCAGACTTCATGGCGCGGACCGCATCCATCACCACCTGCTTATCTTCCTTATAAGTTACCCCATACCACTTATCCGAAGTCTTTTTCACCGTCACAACCGCTTTCTTTTCCTGAAGCAGTTCATTGACCACAAACGGCAGAAAATACTCACTCTTAAGAGGATTTTTCTCCGCCTCAGTGTCCAGGAAACGGCGGAAGCGTTCATTCAGCTCACCAAGCAGGCTCTCCGTAAATCCCCACATATTCATGGATACCGTGCATCCCTTTGGAAGCGCTGTCCAGGTCTGTCCTCCGTCTTCGGTAAAGGCTGCGCCGTCCCCCCGTTTCTCAATTCGGGTGCGCTCGCAGATGCCGGAAAGCATGCCGTTTTCATCGATTTCACAGATACCGCGGGCCACAGAACCGTTCTCCGTCAGCGTATTTTCCAGCTCATATCCGACCATGGCATACTGATAATAGCCATCGCCATCCTCCGCATGTTTCAGGAAATCGCAGATCATCGTAAACGCCTGCCGTCCATAAAAGTCATCGGCGTTGATCACCGCAAAAGGGCCGTCCACCACACCCAGGCAGCTGGCCACCGCATGGCCGGTTCCCCATGGCTTCACCCTGCCCTCCGGGACCCGATACCCCTCCGGCAGATGATCAAGCTGCTGGTATACATATTCTACCTTTATATACCGTCCCACCCGGTTGCCGATCCGCTCCTTAAATTCCTCTTCAATCGCATGGGTGATGATAAATACCACTTTATCAAATCCGGCTCTCACCGCATCATAGATGGAAAAGTCTATAATCAGATTGCCCTTCTCATCCACCGGATCCATCTGTTTTAATCCGCCGTAACGGCTCCCCATTCCTGCCGCCATAATCACTAACGTTGGTTTTTTCTGCATCCTTGTCTTCCTTTCTGCGCTTCTTAAAACTTTTTACTGTGCGCCGGTCATCAGTTACGGTTTACAGCCGTTTTTGTTGTAATTATCATATCAAACGGACTGTTTTTTTGCACTGAAATATAGTATAATATTTTGTATTATCGGACACAGTTATCTATTTTACCATTACAGGTCATCAGCCTGCGGTTGGTGACATTTATAAAAGGAAGCGCACTGATGTGCGCGTAGGTCATCAACCTGCGGTTGGTGACATTTATTAGGAGGAATTATGGGGTCTGATTATACGATTGAGACGATATTGAAAGAGCTGTACAAGATATCCGGGCTGCGTATCTGTATCTATGATACGGACAGGAAGGAGATAGCCGCTTATCCTGCGGTCATTTCTCCATTTTGCAGCCATATCCAGCAGAATAAAGCCGGAAGGGCGCTCTGCCATGAGTGTGATGCCAGAGCCTTTGCCACGGTAAAAGAAACCGGTGAGCCTTACATTTACCAGTGCCGCTTCGGGCTCTATGAAGCGGTGGCACCCCTCTACCAGTTCGGCGTGCTGACTGGCTATCTGATGATGGGGCAGACACTGGATACGCTGGCGCAAAGCAGGGAACAGACCCTGGCGGCCGCAAAGGCCTATTCCGGCGACCATGAACAGCTCGCCTGTCTGATTGACCGGATACCTGTCATTTCCAAAGATAAGATTTTATCCTGCCTGACAATCATGAATATCTGCGCCGCTTATATCACTTTAAGCAACAAGCTGAACATAGACGGAAAAGGGATGGCAGCCAAAGCGCGGCATTATATCGCGCGGCATTATGAGGACAGGATCACCATTGATCTTCTGTGCCAGCGTTTTTTCTGCAGCAAATCCACCCTGACCAACGCATTTAAAAAGGCCTATGGCGAAACGATCAATGATTTTCTGACCAGGACCAGGCTGGATGCCGCAGGGAAACTGCTGGATAAAACCGACGTGCCGATCAACGCCATTGCGGAGCAGTGCGGCTTTTCCGATCAAAGCTATTTCACAAAGGTTTTTATCCGTAAGTATGGCATCACTCCGAGCCAGTACCGGCAGCAGAATTTGTAGCGATTCTAGTGTGCTGCCTATTCACAGTTACCATAAAGTTCCTGCACATAAGAGTGGCAGGGTATGCTCCTCATTTGGACACGCTTTCGCTCCGTGAAGCGCGCAGATTGTCACCAACTGCCAAGTGGATAACCTGTGCGCATCCATGTGCTACCCTTTAATAATCTCATTTAAACATTTCGAGATTTCAAATAGAGATCTTCCTCTTTTCTAGCATCAATATAAGCTTTTTCTAAATCAATATTATAAATATAAGCAATTCGGAACAGTTGAGCCATAACATCTGCTAACTCATTCTCCAAACGACTATTGATAGTCTTAATATCTTCTGTAAAAGCATAGTATTTTTCTTTCATCATTACCCATTTGGCTAATTCTCCACATTGTTTCATTAGCTCCAAAGTAGCTGCTTCTCCCTTCCATTCTTTTAATTCAATTTTCTGAAAGCGATGGAAGATCTCGCTGTACATATCTGACAATTCACAAAAAGTCAAACTCATATAGACACCTCCAAAAATTGTGTATTAAAGTAACTTATCTTTCCACTTTACCATTTCAACATATACTTTCTTAATTAGCTCGTGTACCTTGCGTAGTGCTTACTCTATAATCAGGCTTCCAAAACACTCCGGCCTGTGGAAATCCGGCTTTCCGCTCACGATCACGGACCAGCAGCCATAATGGGGGATCGGTGTATCATCCCCGCACTTATAGAAATTCCCGCGCAGTTCGCTGCCCGGCCCAAACTCTCCCGGCCCGTAATAGTCATCGATCAGGCTTAGCGGAATCAGATACCGGACGCTCCAGCGGTCCTCCTTGATATCCGTGCGTATATCCATATCCGGATAATTCAGATAAGGAACCGCCTGCCGCTCCTGCCTGCCTTTTCCGTAACCACACAGCATGGCGGAAGATGCATTCGTTTCGAAGTTCAGATAACCGCATTCCGGCTGCTTGGGACGAAAGTTCACGAAAAATTCCATACAGCTGTCCCTGTATACAGGATCCTGCGGATTTTTCCATACTGTACTGGGCGCCGCCTCCACACAGGTCAACTGTACAAGAAATCCCCTTTCCGGCACAAACGCCACTTCACCCCAAGTCAATGGGCGATACTCCCCACCCCAGGGATAATGATCGGCCAGTGCTCTGCGCTTGACAGAAAAGTCCGCCCCACCGGTCCGTATTTTCTCATACGTCTCCAGCGGGACGGTTTCGATTATGTATCTGCTTTTATCTGTTTTAGCCATGCTAAATCCCCCTTTTCTCTTGTCACCAACCGAAGGTTGATGACCTGCGCACGCTTCAGCGTGCTTCCGCTTTTCCTGTCACCAACCGAAGGTTGATGACCTGCGCACACCTTCGTGTGCTGCCTATTTTTTATGTCTGCCGGTCACAGCCCGCAGCCGTGTCCGCGCAGGCTTTCACAGCGCTGATTCGATGATGTTAGTATAACATACGCAGCCCCTGCTTGTCACTATACACTCCTTTGCCCGGCATGAGTATTGGAACGTGAATGCCATGCACCGAATTTTCAACAATTCAGAGACTTTATAAAAAAATCTACAAATCCGTCCACATCTGACTCCGCAACCGTACGGTCAGGCAGATCATAATAATACTTATTTGTTTTAAGATCCACAGACAGGGCATCGAGCGGGAAACCTGGCACCCGTTTTTCATGGGGAGTTCCAACCAACAGGAACGGTTCCGTGCCCAGGGACTCATCCATGCTGCAGTAAATGTGTTCCTCATCCAAGATCAGACAGATTGCATTTATGTATCTACCGACTAAACGGCCATTGTATTTTAATGCCAATTTGGAATAGTAGCCTATCATTTCCTCATCTGTCAATTCTTTTCCGTTCACTCTTCTGACATGCGTACCTGGCTGCAATGAATCCTCGATTCCCTCAAAATACAAGCCGGAATCGCAGGAGAATACCGGCATATGAAAGGCCCTATAAAAAGCCGTTGCTTTTATCTGCGCATTTTCAAGCGGATCCGCACCGTTTTCCTCAATAGCCGGCACCGGCCGGTTCATATCCTTTAAACCTGCTATCTTAATCCCCAACGGCACAACTGCTTTTCTCATCGCCGCCAGCTTTGCAGGATTCGATGTTCCGAATAAAATTTCCATATTCATTACCTGACCTTTCCCTGCACACTATGCTGATTCATATTTTAGCACATTACTTTTCATTTGAGTAGCTTGTCCTGGCCGACTGACCTTTCCTTTCTGAAATAATGTTACTGATCACAGTTACCGAAAAATTCCCGCGAATGAGAGGCAGGGTATGGTCCTCTCATACGCTGCTTTATCGGCAGCGTGTGAACAGTAGCGAAATAATCAATATAGTTTGAAAAATCTTTTTCATTGTGCAATATCCATTCTTTTTCACCGTGTTCCTGTATGGTATAATATCGACAGATATTATACCTGCGCTGATTTCCGTCTGCGCAGCAGACAATTTCTCTAGGAAATCATGCGCATCCCCCCGGAGGGGCATGTCAGCTTGCTGACATGATATAATATCGACAGATATTATACCTGCGCTGATTTCCGTCTGCGTAGCAGACAATTTCCCTAGGAAATCATGTGCATTACGAACCCCCTAACATCAATATATTATGTTGCGCAAATGAGGCGCGGAAATGGAGAACAAATGGAATACAGACGTCTGGGTAAAACAGAACTGCAGGTATCCGCCCTGGGAATTGGAGCGCTGAAATACGGTTCCGTCACACAGGAAACGGCTTCAGAGATCGTTAAGGCCGCTCATCAAAACGGAATCAATTACATAGATACGGCCCGCGGCTACGGTGAGAGTGAGATCCGCCTCGGCCATGCGTTAAAAAAGCTTCGTCTGCGGGACCGTTTTTATCTTTCCTCCAAGATCATTAACCGGGATTTCAAACAGTTTCAGCAGGATTTTGAAACCATACTCAGCAATCTGCAGACTGATTATCTGGACATTCTGTTCATCCATGATGTGAGCACGCGGGAGAACTGGGACAAGGTTCGGTCCAACGGCATCCTGGATTACGTGCAGGAGCTAAGGTCCAAAGGACGCATCCGCCATATCGGCGTCTCCACCCATGACTGCGGCATCGGTGAAGAGATCATCCGCACAGGCATCTTTGAAGCCGCCATGCTCGCCTACAACCCCACGAATCTGGAAGCCGAAGACACACTGTTTCCGCTCTGCGCCGCCATGGATCTGGGCGTGATCGTCATGAAGCCTTTAGGCGGCGGGGTGCTGAGCGAAGAGCGCAGCCGCCAGATGGGATTTTCCGTCACCGCAGAGGAATGTCTGAAATTTGCCATGTCCAGTCCCTACGTCTCCACCGTCATACCCGGACTGGATAAGGCGGAGTATCTTAACATCGCCCTTCATGCGGTAAACAGCTATATAGATATGACCGAGGAGAATCGGCGGGCCGTTATCGCAAAGGTGGATATTAAGGTGAAAAATTACTGCAGAGGCTGTGGCTACTGCCGCCCCTGCCCGCAGGGCATCCCCATACCGGATGTGCTGAAATACTGGAACCGCTGGGAGGTATTCGGCGGGGTGGACTGGTCCCAGATGCACCGGATCACCGAAGAATATACAAAAGAAGTCCCGGATTCGGGCACGCCGGACCACTGTATCAGCTGCGGTGCCTGCACAAAGAAATGCCCGTTCAACCTGCCCATCCCCAAACTGATGGAAGCGGCCGCCAAAAACTTAAGAAGATATTGATAGAATAAACCGGCGCGGATCTTCTTCTGCAACATGTGCCGGAAACCGGAGGATTTATCATGAAACTGCTCTTACGCCTTGGTAAAGAGGCCATACGTTACCGCACTCTCTACATTATTGCAATTCTTTCCACTTTTCTGCTCACACTGGTGAACCTGGCGGCACCGAAGGTGCTCTCCACCATGACCTCCTATGTGGAGCGGGGCGTGGATCAATCCGCTCTCAATAAAATCGCAGGGCTGACTGCGCTGCTGGTCGCTTTGTATCTGGCAAAAATTCTGTTCCGCTACTTGAGCAATTATCTGGCCCACAAGGCGGCCTGGAATCTGGTGGAAGAAATGCGCATCCGGGTATACCGGCACATCCAGTCCTTTTCCATGTCCTTTTTCCATGATAAGCAGACAGGGGATTTGATGAGCCGGGTGGTCAATGACACAGCCACTTTTGAGCTCTTATATGCCCATATCATTCCGGAGATGATCACCAACGCGGTCACGGTGGTCGGCGTCATGATCATACTGCTCACCATCAATGCGTGGCTTGCGCTGCTGACCTGCATACCGATCCCGTTCATACTCTTCTCAGGCTGGGTTTTTGCCGCCAAAGTGCGTCCGAATTTCCGAAAATCCCAAAAGGCCCTGGCCCAGTTAAATGCGAAGCTTCAGGACAATCTGTCAGGTATTCATGAAATTCAGGCATTCGGACAGGAGGAATACGAAACCGGTCAGGTGCACGGCCAGGCTTCCGCCTATACCGGAGCCATGCTGCACGCATTGAATATCAGCGCTTTTTTTCATCCCGCTGTGGAATTTCTCTCCTCCATAGGTACCGTCATTGTGGTTGGGGTAGGAGGTGTGCTGGCCTTTCACCATCAGATTTCCGTATCGGATATCGTAGCCTTCCTGCTGTATCTCTCGCTCTTTTATACACCGATCTCAGGGCTGGCACGTCTGCTGGAAGATACACAGCAGGCTTATGCAGGCGCTGAAAGGGTTATGGCTATTCTGGATACACCGTCTGAAATACAGGATGTTCCCGGCGCCAGGGATATAGGAACTGTCAAAGGAGCTGTTCGCTTTGACTCGGTTTCCTTTCAATATGAAAACGGCGTGCCCGTGCTGCGCGACATCAGCTTTTCCTGCGAATCCGGCCAGATGATCGCCCTTGTTGGCCCCACCGGCGTCGGCAAGACCACGCTTACACAGCTGCTTTTCCGTTTTTACGATCCCACCGGAGGACATATCCTGATCGATGGCAAAGACATCCGCAGTGTTACCCTGGAAAGCCTGCGCCAATGCATCTCCCCTGTGCTGCAGGACACCTTTTTGTTTAACGGCACCATTGCGGACAACATCGCCTATGCGGACCCAAGCGCCGGCAAAGAAGAAATCGTGCAGGCCGCTAAGGCTGCCCGCATCCATGACAGCATTATGGAAATGCCGGATCAATATGAAACAATGGTTGGAGAACGGGGTATGCGTCTATCCGGCGGTCAAAAACAGCGGATCGCCATCGCCAGGGCAATCCTGCGCAAATCCCCCATCATCATCCTGGATGAGGCGACCGCTTCAGTGGATGTGGAGACGGAAAAGGAGATCCAGCAAGCCATCAATGAGCTGGCGGGAACGCGCACCATCATTGCCATTGCCCACCGCCTTTCCACGATCCGGGGGGCTGACCAGATACTTGTTCTGGAGGAAGGCCGAATTGTACAAAAGGGTACCCATGAACAGCTGCTTAAGGAAGACGGTCTTTACAGCAGACTTCACAGCGTTCAAGGAAACTAGTGTAACAGCACATATAACCGGTGCAAGTAGTATTAAACACCGCTATCCGGCAGGTCCCAACGCCGGCATATTTTGAAGGTTACTACTAGTAATAAATTATTTATTAAACCATTCAAAGCCAGTAGAATCCCCCGATCATTTATGATACAATGAACCCTAAGGCTGGACAACGATAAACGCTGCCGGCCTTTTTATTCAGAATACACAGTATTCCAAAACTTAACGAGGAGAATAAGAATGAACAAAGTAGCGGTTGTTACCGATAGCAATAGCGGAATTACGCAGCAGCAGGCAAAAGATCTGGGGATTCATGTCATTCCGATGCCTTTTACTATCAACGGAAAGGATTATTTCGAAGACATCGATCTCACCCAGCAGGAATTTTATGAGAAATTAAACGATGATGCAGATATCGGGACCAGCCAGCCCGCGGCGGGTACCGTACTGGATCTGTGGGAAGAACTTTTAAAGGATTATGATGAGATTGTGCATATACCCATGTCCAGCGGGCTGTCCGGCTCCTGTGAGACAGCGCTGGCTTTGGCCGCTGACTATGACGGTAAGGTGCAGGTGGTCAATAATCACCGAATTTCAGTAACGCAGCGCCAGTCCGCATTGGACGCACTTAAGATGGCTGAAGCCGGAATGAGCGCGGCGCAGATCAGGCAGCGCCTGGAAGATACGAAGATGGAATCCAGCATCTATATCATGGTGGATACTTTAAAGTATTTAAAAAAGGGCGGAAGGATCACTCCCGCCGCCGCTGCCATCGGCACTATTTTAAATCTCAAGCCGGTGCTGCAGATCAATGGTGAAAAGCTGGACGCGTTCTCCAAAGCCAGAGGCATCAAACAGGGCAAGCGCATCATGATGGACGCGATACAGAAGGATCTGGAAAATAAATACGCCGGCTATTATAAAGACAATAAGATCTGGCTCTACATCGCCTATACCTACGACAAAGAGGCCGCAGAGGAGCTTGCCGCAGAGCTTAAAGAAACATATCCCGGCCTGCCCGTTCACACCGATCCGCTCTCTCTAAGCGTAGCCTGTCATATCGGCCCCGGCGCTCTGGCCATCGCCTGTCAGAGAATGCTGGAAGAGAACGAAACGGTCGGTTAAGACGGATCAGCCTTTGACACTTCCCAGGGTCAGCCCGGCTGTAAAATATTTCTGCAGGAAGGGGTAGATCACCAGCAGCGGCAGCATGGAGATAAAGATCTGCGCCGATTTGATGTTGGTAGTATTTAAATTCATCATATCCATGATGGCCTTAACATCCCCTTCAAACAGGGCGTCCCTGGTGGATGTTACAATGGTCTGCAGATAGGACTGCAGCGGATAATTGTATGTATAATTAGAATAGATCAAGCCGTCAAACCAGGAATTCCAGTGATTCACCAGGCAGAACAGCGTGATGGTTGCCACTGAGGGCTTGGAAAGCGGCAGGTAGATTCTGGTGAGTACCGTCCATTGGCTGGCTCCGTCCAGCATGGCGGATTCCTCCAGCTCCGCCGGAATATTCCTGAAAAAATTCATGACCAGGATTATATTGAAGATATTGACCGCACAGGGCAGTGTCAGCGCCCAGATCGTATCGATCATATTCAGCTGGGAGATCACGTAATAGGTGGGGATCAGACCGCCGTTAAACACCATGACCACCAGCAGATAGGCCACGTAGTACTTTCTGGCCGGAAAGGCCAGTTCGGGCTTCGAGAGCGGATAGGCCGCCAGCAGGGTGAGCAGGATGCTTAAGGGCACTCCGATCACAACACGCTTTAACGATACCGCTGCGGAGGTCCAGAACTTCGTGCTCTTCATCACATAGGAATAGGCATCCGCTGTGAACATCTTCGGCCAGATACCGACTTCATTGGCAACGATCGCCTGCGAATTGCTTAAGGATATGGCCAGCACATTCAGCAGGGGGATCAGACAGCTGGCTGTAACCGCGATGATCACCACGGTATTAATTACCTGAAACACTTTTCTGCTCTTCGAATTGCTTATCATGACTTCCCCTCCTTAAAATACTCTGTAACCGGCATATTTATCCGCCAGCTTATACCCACTCACTATTAAAATCATGGATACCGCCGATTTGAACACTCCTACGGCCGCTGAAAGCGAATACTGCTGATTGATCAGGCCCAGCCGGTACACCAGCGTATCGATGATATCGCCCGTCTCATAAACTGCCGGGCTGTACAGATTGAATATCTGATCAAATCCCGCGCTTAATACATTTCCAATGGACAGTATCGTCATCAGCGCGATAAACGGCGCAATGCCCGGCAGTGTGATATGAAAGGTCTGGCGCAGCCGCCCTGCTCCGTCCACCGCGGCCGCCTCATAAAGTCCCGGGTCCACGCCGGTGAGGGCCGCCAGATAGACGATTGTATTGAATCCAAAATTTTTCCAGATGTCACTGACGATCATAGTCCCCCGAAAAGTGCTCTTGGTTCCCAGGAAATACACAGGCTCTTTAATCAGCCCCGTTTTCATAAGAATCGTATTGAATAATCCGCAGGCATCCGCCGTGCTTCCCGGAGAAAGGAAATTAATCAGTATGCCGCTTAGCACCACCCAGGAAAGGAAATACGGCAGATAGGTGATGGTCTGTACGGTTCTTTTAAAGCTTTTCCTGCGCACCTCATTGAGCATCAGCGCAAAGGCGACCGGGATCACCAGATTGCCAATGATTTTGCCCACGGCGATGATCAGCGTATTGCGTATGGCCGGCCAGGTATCCGGCAGCAGACACAGCGTATGAAAGTTTTCCATTCCCACCCACTTAGACCCTAAGAACCCCAAGCCGGGATGAAAATCCTGAAATGCCATCACGATGCCCGCTATGGGCAGGTAATTAAAAATCAATAAAAAAAGGCATGGCAGAAACAGCATGGCATGAAAGATCATACGGTTCTGTCCCGTTCTCTTTTTTCTTACAGCGGTCTTTCCAGTCACTGGAATCACTCCTTTGGGTATAGTGAGGGCCGGAACACGGCGGACTTTATGCTCCGTTGTCCTTTGTCCCGGCCCACATTTTATTTTTTAATAGCTTTATTTCATATTCACATCATACCAGCTCTGCGCTTCGGCAGTTACCTCGTCACCGCCCAGCTTCGCCCAGTTCTCTAAGAACGCATCGTAGGTGCTGATATCATCGCCGGTGATGATCTTGATAATGGTTTCCATAGCCAGCTTGTTTAAGGTAGGGAATTTCGCCGCCATGGTCTCGGTCACTATGGTGTTGTAAGCGCTGACATTCAGATCCCCGCTCTTCATGATCTGCTCCAGAGCTGCGTAGCCGCCCTGCGGATCGCCAAATACGGTATAGAGACTGATGCCTGTCTGGAAGTCGGGATCTGTCACATCCGGGTTGCCGGAAGCCATGCCGTCTAAGTACACTTTCATCTTTTCATAGTCGCCCATCTGTTCCGCGTTCAGCACTGATGTATCACCTGTCTTTAACGCTTCCTGGTCTTTCAGATAGTTATCGTAATTCTTGAGGGGCGCCAGCGTCCTTGTCAGTGCACATTTCCACTCTGAATTTTCATAAAAACGTGTAAAATCAGGGTTTTCCATATCGCAGAGCTTGCTGACGCTTAAGTTCATCAGTTTGATCAGCACTTCCGGATTCTCGCACTTGCTGCTCACAGTATAATAACTGGAGCCTGAATTTGTAAAATAAGCCTTGGAGGATCCTTCGCCCATTCCGTCCGGTATCGGAGCCGCTGCAAAATGTACATCTGTATTGCTCTGAACCAGCTGGCCGGCAGGAGACATCGCTCCCCACATGGGTGCAAACATGATTCCGCATTTGCCTGCGGTCATCTCTTCCGTAATCCTGTCATTATCCATTACGCCGAAATCCTTTGCGATGGAACCGTCCGCATACATCTCCTTCAGCAGAGTCAGCCCGGCCTTCATCTCATCTGCCAAAGCGCCGCCCCAGACCACATTTCCGTCTTTCTCGATAAAGGTGAATACGTTTTCCCAATATCCGGGGATCGCGCCATAACCTTCAAAAAACGCCTGAATGCCGCTGTTATACGCAAATACATCCTTGCCGTTGAGTGCCAGTCCGTATGTATCGTCCGCACCGTTTCCGTCCGGATCGTTATGCGTAAAAGCATAGGCTACCTCATGAAGCTCTTCCATGGTTGTGGGAACATCCAGCCCAAGCCGGGACAGCCAGTCTTCCCTAATAAACATAATCATCACAGAATCATATGAATTGCCCAGAAGAGGAAGTCCGTACAAACGGCCGTCCACTTTAGCGGATTCCAGACCTACGCCGCCATCGCTTTCCATATATGCCTTCAGTTCATCCGATGCATATTCCTCATACAAATCCGTTATATCAGCAGTAACGCCGGTTCTGGCGTAATTGACATAATCTGCTCCTCCGGTAAAAATAATATCCGGATAATTGCCGGATGTAATCGCCGTAGCCAGCTTGGTCCCCTCCTGTGATGCATCTACCTGATAGATGATATCCAGATTGATATTATTTTCCTTATAAAGCGTTACCCATTGATTGTCGGTTGCGCTCTCTCCTTCCGGATATTCGAAGTCCGCCGCAATCCCTAACCCGATTTTAAGAGTAACGGGGTCTTCAAACCCGTACAGATTCTTTTCCGACGGAACCTGGCTGACGGCCGCCGTGCTTCCCTCTGTCGCATCGGTTCCCTTTACTGCAGTGGTTTCCTTTGCCGAGGCAGAAGCTGTTGTCTCAGCGGTGTCTTTGCCGCCGCAGGCCGCCAGCGATGCCGTCATGGCAAACGCCAATGTGAGCGTAAGGATCTTGTTCATACTTTTCTTTCTCATATACCTTTCCTCCTTTAATTGTTACCAACTGAAGCGAGAGCTCTTATCCTATCTATTTTCTCTCATCTCCTGATAGCTCTATTGTAAGCGCCCCGCCCGCATTTTCCTACGTGCATTATTTTACATTGAGAACAATATTTTACGCCGTCGTTTTCATACCCTGGCTCTTAAATCTCAGTTCTGCGATAACGGCTGCGGTATTCTGCGGGCGAGAGGCCCGTGCAGGTTTTAAAAGCCCTGGTGAAGGAATGCGCGGAGTAATATCCCACCTGCTCCGCCACCTTCAGTATCTTCAGATCGGTATCGGACAGATACTTTCTCGCTTTTTTAATCCGTTCCTGTGTGATGTACTCGGAAAGGTTGCAGGCATGAGTCTGCTTAAAGACCCTTGACAGATAGGATGCATTAAACCCACCGACCTCCGCCAGCCGGTTCAGGGTCAGATCACTGTCTATATGCGTATGAATATAGCTTTCGATCCTCTTCATAGCCAGGTCAGTGCGATCCTCCTCCTCGCTGCCCAGCACTAAAAACAGCGCGTCCGACAGGTCAAACAAGTACTGCACAGCTTCTGTCCAGTCCTTATGCTCGTCAGTCCTCGTCAGTTTATAGAGTGCGATATGAAAGGAAAGGCGTTCATTCAGCTGATGAATATTGATATATTTTAAAAACATCATAGAGATATTGAAATACACCTCCAGCGCGGCCGTATCGTTCTTGCTGCGCACGCCTAACAACGGCACAGTCATGTTCTTGAGCAGTTCATAGAACTCCTCCTTTCTGCGCTGTTCTAAAAAACCCGACAGAATAGGGATCTTGGATATGATATTTCTGCTGTCAATGGAGGGCCTTCCCCATTTTTCCACCTCTTCCATGTCAAGGATCACCGGAATCTCATTTTCACCCATACGGATCAACCCGCCCCTGCATTCCCAGTACCGTTCTGCCAGCCGATCCATGCCGGCGGGCTCCCGAAATACCGCAAAGGAAAGGATCAGCCTCAGCTGCTCCTCGCAGCCGTTCTGTATATACTCAAGAGCGCCTTTGGCTATGGAAAAATTTTTCCGCCAGTCCGTATACTCATCCAGAATCCTGGGCTGTATCAGAAGCAGCAGTGTATCCGAGTCGGGAAACGTGTAGAAAACCCTTAAGGAGGGGGGCATATATTCCTTTATATATTCCCCGACCTGAGCGTGTATCCTAAACGACTGCCCGTTCTGGTTATCCTTTTTTCCGACTCTGGCGGTGAACATCAATACCGGATAATCTGCCTGTATCGGGATCTCCACCTCATCCAGCATCTGCTGGCTTGGTTCTTTATCCAGAGTGCGGTAGAGAATCTGTTCCACCCGTTCTTTCTGCAGCCAATAAATCGCCTTTTCCACAATCCGGGCCTGCTGCAGCTGCCGGTTTTTCTCACGGATCGTTTGTTCCAGCTCCTTAAATGCATCCGTCACTGTCTTTAGAATCAGGGCATCCCCTTCATTTTTCAAAACGTAACGGACCTCCCGGTTCTTTACTATTTCATACAGAGTCTCATGATCCCGATATCCTGTTAAAAATACGACCCTGGCCATAGGCCAGTTTTCCCTGATATGGCGGTAGAGCTTAATGCCGTCCATTCCCGGCATCTTAATATCCGTAAGGACTACATCAAATCTCATATGATTGAGCAGCTCAATCGCCTTTCTGCCGGAAGACGCCGTATATACATCCAGTTCCCTATCACATTCGTATGAAAACAGATCCTTCAGCCACTGAAGGATCTCTATCTCATCATCTACTATCAACAGGCTGTTCATTCCATATTTCCTCCTCAAATCCGATACTGACCCTGATTCCTCCCATAGCGCTGCGCCCTGCCTCCAGGCCGCTCTTTCCTTTATAATAGGATTTCAGCCTCCTGTGTATATTGGAAATTGCTGTTATCTCTCCATGATAATCCTCTCTTAACCGCTCCCTCAAAGCAGCGATCTGTTCCTCTTTGGCCTCCCCATTGTCCTCCACATGGATGTACAGGCTGCGGCCTCTAATTTCATAGGACAGGCGGAGCAGACCGTCCTCCTCCTTGTCCTCCAGGCCATGGGAAAAGGCGTTTTCCAGAAGGGGCTGCACAATCAGGCGGGGAACCAGGAGACCTTCAAACCGCTTCGGCAGAGTTTCCCAATCCACCTTTATCCGCGAGGCGAACCTGGCACCTTGCACCATCGCATAGCTCTCTGCATGCTCCATTTCAAGCGAAAGAGGCACCACATCCGCCGTATTCCTGGTCAGAAACCGGAAATAGGTCCCCAAATAATCCGCCATGATTTCTGCGTTTTCCATATCTCCCCGCTTAATCCTCCTGCTCAAGGCAAAAAAACTGTTATAAAGGAAATGCGGATTGATCTGAGCCTGCAGCTGCTTCAGCTCAGCCTTCTGCTTGAGATCCTTCTGAACATAAACCTCCTCAATCAGCCGCTTCAGCTCACGGGCCATATGATTAAATCCTTCATAAAGGTACCCGAACTCATCCTGTACATCATGCCGGATGCTGATATCCATATTTCCGCCCTGCAGCACACCGAAAGCCGCGTTTAATTTTCTTAGCGGCCGGTGAATCAGACGTTCCACATAGCCGGACATCAGCACAGTCAGAGCAATGGCAGCCAGAACAAAAGCTGAAAAATAGCCCGAATAGCGGAACAGATCGCTCATCACATTTTCTTCCTGGTAATACTGAATCAGCCTCCCCAATGTCCCCGGCGCCGAAACGGAAACCAGATAAGACCTGCCCCCTAAGCGGATCGTATGGAGGGAATCCGCCTCACCAAACATCTCCTCCAAGGAAGCCAGCACCATATCCGACATTTCTTTTTTATCCTGGCTGTCATACAGCAAAAGCTCATACTCCGGCTGATACCAGAAGGAGCTTCCGTCCGTCTGGTTTAAATCCTTCAGAGTATTTCTGATCACGCTCTGGTCTATCGCTATATACAGCATAAAAAACGGCAGGCTTCCGTCAGCGACCGGTGCGTCCGCCGCCGTCATATACAGTGAAGTCCCGTCATATGTAAGCTTACCCGGCTCTTTAAGCCAGCCGTAAACCTTCTGCTCATCCTCCTGCTTAAAATCGGAAATGGAAGAAGGAGTGATCACATAGCCCGAATAAGGAATATAAAGCGTTATGCCCGACACCAGCTGGCTGGACCACTGCAGCTGTGCCAGCTTCGCCTGTACACTAAGCAGCGCCTCCCGCCGCTCATAGTCGCTGCCGATCAGCCCCGGCTGCGCCAGGTATGTAAGCTTTCGGTCTGAAAAGAACAGGTTCTGCTGGTTTTTCAGCCCTTCAATTTGAAATTCCAGTGAATTCTGATAGTACTCCGCCTGCGCCGCCATCTTGTCATAGATCGCATTGCGCGCGATGGAAGCTGTTCCGTTGAAGAAAAGGCAGGATATCCCGATGTTGAACAGCACCAGTGTGAATAAAACCACCAGAAGCTTGGTTTTAATTGAATTTGTCCATTTGATCTTATATTGGTCCATGACGAGTCTCCCCCCAAATATAATCTGTCAGATATGCAGCTGTTATTATCATAATTCCTTGCAGCTAGAACCGCAATCCGAAATTATACGGACGGTCAAATTGTAAAAGGCAGGAACAGACCCTCAAGGCATTTCTGCCCTGAAGGTCTGTACCAATTTATGAATGATTTCTTCTATTTTTTCTAAGCCGGCAGTGAATCACCGGTGCTGCGGCTGTAATGGCGGCCGCACACACAAGAAACGCCGCGTTGAACCCCCACGGATCTCCCGTGCTTGCAGAAACCGCGGACTCATTCGAACCGGTTTTTTCGGCCGCAGAGGACGTTTCACTGCTTGCAGGGACCGGAACCGTTTCTTCACCGCAGAAAGTCTGCTGATTTCCGTTTCCGGGATTTTCCGGAAGGTTCTCCTGCCGGGACTCTTCCGGTGTTGGTTCCTGGGTTTCCTCCTTAGTTTCCTCCGTTGTTTCTTCAGTTGTCTCCTCCGGCTCTTCTTTATCCGCCGCCAGAATCACCGGATTGGAGAACACGGCACCGGCATAATCGATTACGCCAAAGGCTATATATCCCTGCGGATAGGTGCCCGCCTCATCCGTGCAGGTCATAGCCAGCTTCTCCGCCGCTGCCGAAAGTGCATGGATGCCCACATGCAGAGGAGAAACCGTTTTAGTGATTTCCTGTCCTCCGTTTATACTGTTCCCAGAGGCGCGGTTTCCTGAAACGCTGTTTTCCGAAATGCTGTTCCCTGAAATGCTGTTCCCTGAAATGCTGTTCCCTGAAACGCCGCTATCCGCGCCGCTCTCTGCCAGTTCATTGCCTGACAGCGAGTCCGCGTCAATCCTGTTTTCCGATACAGAAGTTTCTTCCACCGCTGTCAGGGCAGGAGTCTGCATATCATCCACATAAATCCTGAAGGTATTTCCCTCCATCTCAATTTTAAAATGCCTGACAGCACCGTCCGATACTCCCACATCGGCAGTACCCAGCTCACCCTCGCCTGTTTTATAAAGTTTAACCCAGCCCCCCGCCTGGCTGTAAAACAGGAAATATCCGCTGGCCCACAGCCCGTCATCCGGATTTGTTCTTCGAAATGCACAATAGCTCCATTTATCTGCCGTACCATGGGTCTGCTGCATGTCAAATGAAATGGTCCCATCTGTATAGGTACGGTTTTTCAGCACAATCTGTGAGTAATCGCTGCTCTTGCTCTGCGCCGTCCACGCACCGTTCTCATAAGTCCACACCCCATTATTCTGCTGCTGAATCATCCAGTCAATCTGCTCTTCAAATCCCTTTTTATAGTCTTCATTCAGGATAGGCTCCCCCGGTTTTTCATCCGGAATGCCGATCTTAAAATTATCAAAGGTCACCTTCGCCATATAGGAGCACAGCGCGACAGTGCCGTTTACAAAGGCATTATCTGCATCGGTATAATCGATGGCCGGTGTGTCCGTGCCATTTACAAATACCCTGATATGGTTATCCTCCATTTCGACTGTAAAATGAACGGTTTCACCATCGCGGATCCCGATATTGGCTTTGGAAACATCCCCGACATTAGTCTTAAACAGTTTCAGATCACCGACAGACTGATCATAATAAAGAAAATATCCGCTGACCCAGATCGTATCCGTCGGATTGCTTCGGCGTATGGAGATACCAGCCCAGGAATTGGTGGAGTGCATTGTCATGTCGAAGTCAATCACAGCATTTGTGTACTTATGTCCCCTCACCATCGCCAGGGCGGCATTGGCGCCGCTTAAGCCCTCACAGTAAAGTCTGCCGTCAGTGATTTCCCAGTTTCCCTCTGATTTTCTAAGCACTCTCCATTGATCCATGCCGTTTTCAAAATCGTCCGAGAAGGGCTGATCCTGCACCAGCTCTTCTTCCTCCGGCTTTTCCGGGGGCGCCAGCCTCTTTACCATCACATTGTCAAAGCTGGCATCCGCATAGTCGGACATCAGGCCGAAATAACCGCTGGAATACGTCATATCTTCATCCGAAGCCGAAATAACCGGCTGATCTGAGTAATTGACATATATTTTAATCGATCCGTTGTTCAGCTCCACCTGAATATTTATATAATTCTGTGTCACATCCACAGGCAGCGCCGCAGTGGCTAGATTTCCCACGCCATGCTGATAGAGAACGAGCTGATTGAGGTTCGTCACGTAGACCAGATATCCCCTGTCCGCCCAGAAGCCGCCCGTACCGCCGGAATGAAAGAATGCTCCGGCCCAATTTTCATGCAGCGCCGCATCATCGACCCTTACATCAAAGGAGAATACCGCGTTATCAAAAGTTTCTTCATGATAGATCAGATCCGGTGATACTCCCTTTCCCGCAATGCCTGCATCCGGATTTTCCTTCACAATCACACCTTTCGTGACCGCAGCTCCGTTTTCAATCATTGTATAATCCGCATAGTTGGCCTGTGACCACCTGCCCAAATCACCGTTGAAATCATCCAAAAGCACAAATCCGTCCATTGCCTTAAGACCCGTAATCGACAGGTTGTCATACAGCACTCTGCCTCCGTCGCTGTGAAATGCGAAAAATCCGCCGGTATAATCAGGTGCATCCGCCTCCAGCACGGGCGTGCTGTCTCCGCCGAGATACACCCTGACAAAAGCGCTGCCACGCTCTACAGTAACCTGCACTCCATGGGTATAATCCACATCCGTATGTCCCGTGGCAACAGTTCCGGATTTGTTTATGAGATCTACCGTACCGTTTCTGCGCAGCAGGAGCATGTAACCCCCGCGGTCCCAAATGGATCCGCCCGGTGTCTCCTTTCCGAAGGCTATGCCGCCCCAGTAGTCTTTCGAGTCCACCGCGCTCTGCTCACCTGTCAGCGTCATGTCAAAGGTGATGGAGGCTTTATGATAGATTCGGTCATAGAGCCCCACAGCCGTGCTCCCTGCGGTCTCCAGAACACCATCCTTAAAGCCTGCGGTCGGGTCCAAATTCCAGCCCTCACCCGAACCGTCAAAGCTGTCCTGATAGCTTTGATCAGCAATCACCTCATGATATCTGTTTTTGGACGCGCCGGCATAGCTGGACAGCGCAACCCTATGATAAGCTACATTGGCTCCGGTCCCCACCAGGCTGATATAACCGTCCTGAAATGCTGTGTCTGACGCCCGGATCAGCATATCTTTGCTGCCGGCCTGGCTGACTGTAATCGTATCGCCGTTCATAGAGATCCTTAAGCATACCCGTCCATCCTCCGGCATGGAAATCTGCGCTTTCCCCATGCTGGCAAAAGGATTTCCTCTAAGCAGCTCCAGCTCGCCGTTCTTGCGCAGATACAGGGTGTAGCCTCCTGTCCACATCGTATCGGACGCAGACGGCTTACGGAAAGTGATGCCGCCCCACATGGTATCATCGTTGTTAAATGTGTCCTCCAGCTGTAAATCCAGCTCAATTACACCGTCCCCAAGTGTCCAGTCCCGAAGCGAAGACATCCCTTCCCGGTTTGCGCCTACGCCCCAGAACCAGTACTTGCCGTCATAGATGCTCCAGGCACCGTTCTTTCTGATCCAGTTATTATCATAGCCGGATGAAAAGTCTTCAGAGAAAACCGGTGTTTCCACAGGCTCTGCCGGCATTCCCGCAATCTCATCCAGCAGAGCTTTATGCGCCTGATTGACCGAAGATCCGCTGCGGGAGTATACGGTAGCGCTCTGGATCAGGCTGTCTGCAATGGCGTCGGCTCTATCCGGATCTTTTTTCTCCAGAATACTCAGCAGTTCAAAATCTTCAATCCCGTCCAGCTGCGCCTCATTACGCACACTGGTAAATACATCATAGTTTTTCTTATCCGGGCGGACCAGCCATTCGTCACCGGTCTGCCTGCTATCCATAGTATCAGAGGTTCTCCACCAGCAGTAGCCCCAATGCAGGTATCCGCTGCCGCCCACCTGATATACATACCAGGGTATTAGTCTGGTCTTCGCCAGATGGTAGGGAATAAATCTGTTGAGATAGCTGCCCTGAGGGCCTATACAGGTATAGAACCACAGTTCCTTGCCCGCTTCCCTCATTCTCTGAAAATAGCTCTGGTTGTTCTCATAGACATCCAGAACCGGGCACAGGGTGCTGGTCTCCGTCAGATTCGTAAAAAATCGGCTGTGTGCCTCATTGCTGCGCAGCTCCGGATAATACTTGCAGGCTTCAGAATAAAACCAATTGGCGGCCCGGATCTGTTCGTTGTCCGAAGGCTCATCCTGGCCGGAAAGATAGAAGCTGCCGACCAGATCGGGATATTTATCCTGCATGTGACTGCGCAGCGCGGAGAATAACGTCTTCATATATTCCGTAACCGCAGGATCCACCACATCGTTGGCCTGATCCGTATAGATTGGCATTTTTACACGTGCAAGCCCGCCATTCGGATCGGCCTTCAACACCCACAGATGCATGGATTTTCCAGATTCCATGGTGAGGTAGCTGCCCGGGGCATATATGTACTGCAGAGCGCCTGCGTCGAGGAAGATATCCACAAGACGGTCGAACTTGCTCCAGTCGAAATGATAATTCCCGTCGCTGTCCACAGAGCTGTCGGGCATAAGCAGCGCCTGAAAATCGATGAACTCCACATTATTGCGGTGGATGGCGAGATCCCTTGCAAAGCTTTCCATCACCCGCCACCAGTTTTCGTCATACATTTTCACATTGTACTGGCTGGGCACAGAGGATTCCAATGCACCGAAATCACATCCGGCGGAACCGAACCAGTTGAGCATTTTAAATTCCGACTCATCGGTGCTCGGAATAGTAACATCATATACAAGCACGCTGACCGACACCCGCTGTTCGCCCTGATCAGCGATCACCTTTATCGTGCCTTCATACAGACCCGGAGCCTGCCCCTCGGGCACATAAATTCTCACCCAGTAAGGCTGCGTCACGCCCGCCTTCTGTGTGATCACCTCATTGGGCAGCAACGCATCCGTATAGCTGTCGCTGCCATCCGGAGTGGGTTCCACCTCTCCCGGAACCGCCGCAGATACCGAATATTCACGGAATACGGAGATATGGTCAGCACCGATCTCCCCTGTTTCCCCCGTAAGCGCCCCCGCCTCCAGATGCAGCCCAGTAAGCTCCGTTGTTCCTCGGACAAGAACCTGGGCTGCCTCATACTCGTTTCGGGCAGCATACAGCCTAATCTGCGTTTCCGGATAGTCTGGCATCACAGAACTGTCAAATGCCCGGTCCGCCGAATTCTGTATCCAGACATCGTAAACCGTATCCCCTTCCGCCCGGGAAGTCAGAGGCCTGACCGCAAACAATCCGGTAAACGCCATAGCAATACCTAAAATACAGCATGATACCCTCTTCCAACTTTTCATACCTATTTTATCCCCTTTCGCTGTTTGGTAAGGCTTATTTTTATTTTAAAGCGATTCCAGACGGCGGTATACGTTCATATTTTTACTTTACCCACAAATATTTACCTGTCCTGCAAAAAGAAGAAGCGATGCATCATAACCAGCTTTCCGTTATGAGCAACGCTTCTTTGATCAAACGCTGTGTATCCTCTTTTCAGCAGTCACACAGGGTTTGTTTAGTGTCAGTTTATTTCCTATTCAGTTCGATTAAAACCGTGTTCTATCTTGGAAACAGCTGGTTATAATAATCCGTCTCAATGATCATATCCGTGCTGTCCAGCTTATATTTGACGATCTTCTTCATCGTGCTGACATAGCTGTCTATCTCTTCCTGGCTCATGGTCACACCTTCGGCCAAAGTGAATTCTCCGCTGTAGCGGTTATAGAGCCCCTTATCCGTCAGCCAGCTTCTGGAGGAGAAGATCACCAGCGGCTGGGAATCCGACAGGATATCCGTGCCGGCTAACAGGCGGGAATCATATTCCAAGCCCAGAAGGTTGGACACTGTGGGCAGGATATCCACCTGTCCGCAGACCTTATCCACCTGTACTGGCTGCTCCATGCTTCCGGACCACATGATCAGGGAGTTTCTATAAACATCGAAATCCAGATCCGATTCCTTCAGGTTTTCAATTTCAGCTCCGCCGAAACTCTTGCCCGCCAGTTCTTCCAGCGTGGCAATATCAAAATACGGTATATGATCCGGCACCATCACGATCAGCGTCTTATCCAGCTTTCCGGCCTGTTCCAGCCTCTCAAGCAGATAGGCCGCCGCCTTTTCCACTTCCTGATTGGCCGCGATATATGCCTTTGTGGTTTCCGAATAAGGAAGGCCTTCCACGATCTCCTTATTTCTCACTGCCATCTGATCTCCGGTGAAGTTATAAGGCATATGGCCGCTGACGGACATATAGTAAATATGGAACGGCTGCTCGCTGTTAATATACTCATCCACGGTCTGCTCCATCATATACAGATCGGACTGCGGCCAGACATTGTTGCCGGCTGAGCTGGTCTCCATGGTGAAGCCCTCGTCTCCCTGCTTCCAGTCATAGCCCATATTGGGATGTGACTCGCGGCGCCCGTACATCTCCCTGTTATTATGATACCCCATGGTCAGATAACCCTGACGTTTCAGCTGGTTGCCCAGGGTGAAATACAAGTTGGTCTTCTGCACACCGGTTTCCTTCATGCTGATAGGGTTGCCGTTCTTCGGATACAGTCCCACCATGTTCTGGAACTCTCCGCCGGAGGTGCTGGTATAGTGGAGAGGGGTATAAAAATTATTAAATACAAAGCCTTCATTTGCCATGCGATAAAGAGTAGGCGTCCTGTCCTTATCGATCAGCAGCCGGTCAAAGCCTTCCAGAGAGAAAAAGATCACGTTGTAATCCTTGAACATACCGGTATACTCATTCTTATTGGTGGGTGTTACGTTCTGGAAATACTGATCCAGCCACTTAACCGTGTCATTGGTATCGCCGGCAATACGCGCATCGAAATCGATATTCATCACATTCGGTGAGGTATCCAGAGGCGGCTCTGTCTCTGTGGGTATCTCATTCGCTGAAGTAGAAGCATCCGTCTGCGCCTCCGACGTTTCCCCCGCAGGACCGTTCACACCGGAGAAATCAAAATCAGCTTCGCCGATCGGGTTCTTCGCGCCGAATATGCTGTGTTTGACATCCAAACGCAGCATGGTGATCAGTCCCAGCTGCTCCACCTGGTCATCCACATTGGTATCGGTACTGTAGAGCATGGATGGTTTGAAGTCCCCCTTCCACGGCAGTCTTAGGGTGACCAGACCCAGTATATGGGCAAACACCGCGATGATCAGCACAAACACCGACAGGTTTAAATGTTTTCTTTTAAAATGGAACAGATTCCTGCCGACCGCAAATATAAATATCACCGGAACCAGCATTAAAAGCAGTCCGAACCAGTTATTCAGCACGCCGGATACAATGGCGTCAAAGTAATCCAGCAGCTTATTGTTGGCAGCTGTTTCCGCGGAACTGAACAGCTGATAATACTGCTGCAGGACAGCCTTGCAGACAATCTCTATACAGAATATCAGCGATGCGAAACAGGTGAGCACATAAGCGATGATGCGGTTGGCCTTGCGGGTAAAATTCATGGTCAGCAGCGAGCAGACACAGCCCACCGGGATGGAAAACAGCAGATACACCGGTATATACTTCAGGCTGAGCCGCATATAAATATGGAAAGCGATCTCCAGATAAATAAAAACCAACGGAAAGAAAAAAATCTCCCCCATCAATGTGGCAATTTTTGCTTTTTTTCGTCTCTTTTTGTAATAAACACTTGAATTCATACTCTATATCTCCTGCTCTTTATCTGAAAAGCGGTATTAACCCGGACTTCACGTAAAAAATATTGTAGCACGTTCACATCGTAAAGTATAGGATTTCCTTCTTAAAATTATCTTACGTTGTTGCATCATAAATGCAAACTAAAGTCTCTGATCCTCTTCGGAGGGAATGTATCGCATGATATCCTCCACTCTGCAGCACAAAATCCTGCACAGATCATTTACTGTAGTCGTAGTCAGGGGCTTATTGTTTCTCAGCCTGTCGATCGTTGCACTTGAAATCTGATACTTCTGGATTAATGAGTATGTTGATTCAGGTGAATTATTTAATGTGCTCCAAAAAGGACTATAATCAATCATATATTTCTCTCCCATGTCTTATTTTTAGCTTAAAACATAGTTATATACTTGACTATAGTCGCTATGCAGACTACAATGTTGATAATAAGGAGTTTGGTGAGTGAATATGTTTACATGTCTTTTTGATACAATTACACAGTCCGAACTGTCAAAGCAAATGCTTATTTTTGACCTTTGCAGCACCGAACATGACAGTGAAATCATGTTCGGTGGCGGGGACGCCGGTCTGTCCGCATTAGATTTCTCTCGGATCATGTACATTTTATTCAGTTTGGGATTTGATGAGCTTGCAGCTGAATTTTTCAGCAGAAATATCTGTAAAATTGCGATTGATGAATTCGAAGAATATATGCGGACGCGAATCACTGACCTTGATATAAAAAGATATGAGAAATGGTTAGAAGAATTTTGTATGAATGCTCCAACGGAAAGAATGAAGTCAATTTTATACGAAATCCTGAGTTTATAAGGCAGGGGTAAGAAAAGCGCAGACGCTATTTCCTATCCCTGCCTGTATTTAATTGCTGTTATTATGCTGCTGACGATAAGCCCACCATGAATACGATATTTTTCAACGAATGGTACACAAGGGACACCAGCAAGAAAAGTCAGGGCCGTGGTGCTGGAAAAGCTGGTGCAGCAGGTGGAAATCAGCTATAACTGTATCGGTGTGATTGATTGATTTACCGGACACCAACGAAACAGACAGCAAAACGGCATAGCCAAAATGGCTATGCCGTTTGCTATAACAATACTTCTTTATTGGGGGCCGCCTAATCACGACAGCCCTTTTATTGCCTACGCCCTCTGTTGTTCCTCTTCTATCATCCCGCCATTTATAATCTCTTTAAGAGCATCAACGCTGATATTCTTTTCGAGCATAAGATTATGAAGTTCTTTTAGTTCAGCATTTTGAATTTGCTCTTCCAGCTCCTTTGCCCTGGCTTTCAGAGTAACAATTGACCTTTCATATGCCGAGATACTTTCCTGCACACCGGCCAGTTCTTCGTTTAATTTTTCTAATACCGTTTTCCTCTGTCCTCTTGCCATAATATTATCTCCTTTGATTTGTTTATAAGGTTGTACCATATTAATCACTATATGACAGGTGGAAAGAATTTATACAAAAAATATACCAAATGTTTAACTTAGCATATTAATAGCTATACTGAAAGTGATACAATTAAAAAACGGAAAACCTCTTTAACCGTAAACAGTAGCTTTCTAAATTATGAATTTGTAATTTTTTAAAAAAGTAGTTGAAATATTTTAAAGTCAATGCTATAATTATTTCCGTTGCTGACATATCAGTGATAAGCGGGAATGCTGGAATTGGCAGACAGGCATGACTAAGGATCATGTGGTTGAATTACCGTGAGGGTTCAAGTCCCTTTTCCCGCATTTTAAACTTTTAATCAAAAAATAGCGCTCCAGTTTGGAGGGCTATTTTTTGCTTGTTGAACATTTTAGTGAAACCCAAGAAAAACATTAAGATTCCCGATCTGCCGTTTCCCCGAACTCTTCCTGAAAAGTATCGACAAATTCAAGCATGAGTTTCCTTTGCTTAACGGATAAAATATTCCATGCCGCGAACAGTTTCTGCTGCTCACGGGTAAGTACCACAGCCTCACCTTCTTCAGCGAAAAACTGCATCAACGTTATGCCCAAGCCATCGCATATGGACTTCAGTGTTGCAAATGACGGGTCATTATGCCTTTTAAAAAGGTTTGAAATCGTAGAATCAGAAAGTCCTGCGGCTTTCGCCAGTTTCTTTTTCGATAGACCGCGCTCTTTCATCAACTGCTCTATCCGCTCTAATATTATCATGCTCTATCACCTGCCTGTTGATATATATTTTAATGCCTCGATTTAGAGAATGATAGATCCAATGAGTATATGTATTACTACTCATTTGAGCCATATGCTCGCAGCAATATACGCATAAATCCGTTTTATTATGAATATAGTTTCGACACATGCCGTTTCATTAATATTATTCAAATGAACCATATCTTTTTTGAAGTCCATATAACTGTACCAGAATGGAAGAGAGCATCTGTCTGAATCCCCTGAACATTTCAATATATTGATGTATAGTTGCAATTTGTGTCTATATATAGTTTAACGATGAAAAGACAATATGATTTGCGCAGAATAACTTATATATGGCGGCAGCTGTGAATCGTAACCAGCGGACGGATTGAAACAAACAACAATCACTTTCCATCTTGTGCTTTTTAAGAAAACGTTTATAATGGGATTTAGGACAAGGATGGATATAAACACAGTTTGTATCATATCCTTTATTATTTTTATATCAATGCCGCCGCACGGCGGCCTGATAACAGCAAGAATATCATTTGGAAAGAGATGAATTATGGGCAAGAAAACACAGAGCCAGACGGCCACGGCAGCCGCCAAAATCACGGCGGAAAACAAAATAACAGAAGGGGTGATCTGGAAACAGCTGCTGCTGTTCTTCTTCCCGATCCTGTTCGGTACCTTTTTCCAGCAGCTCTACAATACGGCGGATGCGGTCATTGTCGGGCGTTTCGTAGGCAAAGAAGCACTGGCGGCGGTTGGCGGCGGCACCGCTACCATCATCAACCTGCTGGTAGGCTTTTTTGTCGGACTGGCCTCGGGCGCGACCGTTATCATATCCCAGTATTACGGCGCTAAGAGAGGGGATCGGGTGAGTACAGCCGTACATACCGCCATCGCATTTTCCCTGGTGGGCGGCGTGCTCCTCATGATCATAGGCATTGTTTTCGCGCCCATCGCTCTGCGGGCGATGAACACACCGGAAGATGTCATGCCCTATTCCCTCACATACATACGGATCTACTTCCTGGGGATCATCGGCAACCTCATCTACAATATAGGGACCGGCATTCTAAGGGCGATCGGCGATTCCAAGCGTCCGCTCTATTTTCTGCTGGCCAGCTGCTTCACCAATATCGTGCTGGACATTCTGTTTGTGCTTGTTTTTCATTGGGACGTAATGGGCGTAGCACTCGCTACGATCATTTCTCAGATGGTCAGCGCTGTGTTGGTCATCATCGTGCTGGTCCGTTCAAAGGATTCTTACCATCTGAACCCACGGGAGATACACATAGACAAACATCTGCTGGCACGTATCATCCGCATCGGTTTTCCGGCCGGTCTGCAGTCGGTGATGTATTCTTTCTCCAATATCATCATCCAGTCCGGAGTGAATTCTCTGGGTACGGATACGGTAGCCGCATGGACTGCTTACAGCAAGATCGACAGTGTTTTCTGGATGATCATCAGCGCGTTCGGCATATCGATCACCACCTTTGTCGGACAGAATTACGGCGCCAACAAAAAGGACCGCGTATACAAGGGCATCCATGTCTGCATGGGCATGAGCTTTGCCGCTACCATTTTCTTAAGCGCCATACTGTATTTCTTCGGCAGTTATGTATATCTGCTGTTCAGCACGGATCCGTCCGTACTTGCCATCGGTTCCGGCATATTAAAATTCCTGGTTCCTACGTTTGTCACCTATGTCTGCATCGAAATTTATTCCGGTTCCTTAAGAGGAGTGGGCGACTGCTGGATACCGATGATCATCACCTGCCTCGGTGTCTGTGCTCTAAGAGTGCTGTGGATCTGGGTCGTGGTTCCTTTCCGCAGGGAAATACAGACGGTTGTATTCAGCTATCCGCTGACCTGGTTAGTCACTTCCGTCCTGTTCTTCTTTTACTTCAACTTCTACAGCAAACTGCGCAAACATTCGGTGCCGCATCCAATCCGGTATCTGAAACGGCGCAGGCATAGGAAGCAAAACTCACAGTAAATTGAAAAAGAATCACTAAGGAACTAAAAAAGGGGCGTGCAGCCCCTTTTTTTCTATCCCTGAAACGGTTCTGTAAAATAACCGGCGCGCGAAACCGGCTCCCCGCCATCATAGAGATGAGTGGTACTGCCAGATGCCTGGCAGCGGAAATAAACCTGCCCTTTCACACGCTCCTCCGTGCCCAGCACGGTCACGGAGGTGGTCGGCAGGAAAAATCCCTGCCAGAGCAGCACCGGCGATATGCCGAGCAAGTGGGACATGAAAACCAGATTGATGCCCATATGAGCAAATACCACGATATTCTGGTCTGCCGCCCTCTCATCCGCCCTGTACAGACGCCCTTCTCTGCGGTAGCCGTGATCCTCTAAAAATAAATCCAGGTTCCGGCAGACTTCCTGATAGATCTCTTTCACTCCCCCATCCCTCATGAGGTCCGGCTCCCCCCAGCTGTCCTTCCCGTAAAAACGTTCCTCCTCGGTCCAGAACCCTGGCATGAGATCCCAGGGAATCCTCTTGCGGCCGCTTTCCGGATCAGTGATTCTGCCTGTAAACTCCTGCATCCAATCAAGAATCACCGCTTCTTTAAAACGCTCTCTAAGCGCCAGCTGCGCTGTTTTCTTCGCTCTTCCCAGCGGAGAACAGTAGATCTCATCCATCTTCCAGCCGGATACACGTCCGGCCAGAAGCCGGGCCTCCCGCTCGCCTTTTTCTGTGAGCGTATCATTGGCATAATCCGGATCGCCGTGTCTGATCAGTATCAGTCTCATATCTGTACACCATTCCTCTCTCGTTTCATGTCATCCTATCTCTTCAGATAAAATACCGCCAGCTGCGTCCTGTCACGCAGCTTAAGCTTTTCCAGAACAGTGCTGATATAATTGCGCACGGTCCCTTCGCTTAAATACAGCCTGGCAGCGATTTCCCGATTGCTTAAGCCTTCCGCCACCAGCGCCGTCACCTCCCATTCCCTGTCACTGATCCCGAGTGTACTGTAATCCTTCCGGCCCTTTTCTCCCTTCGCATCCAGGATATCGGGCAGACGGGAGACAATCTCACCGCCGAACACGGTCTGCCCGGACAAAACTGCACGCAGAGCCGGCAGTATGCCCGCAAAATCCTGCTTCAGCAAATACCCCCTCGCCCCGATCTTCAGAGCCTTTATAATATATTCATCGTCGGAAAACGTGGTTAGGAACAAAATCAGCGCGCTGCCATCTTCCTCAAGAATGCGCTTTGCCGCCTCCAGACCGCTCATCTCTCCCATGCGGATATCCAGCAGCAGGATATCCGGCCGGTGCTGCCGGTACAGCGCCATAGCTTCGGCACCGCTGTATCCCATCGCCGCCACCTTCACTTCCGGATCCGCCTCCAGTATGATCTTCAGAGAAGATGCCACCAGCTTATCGTCATCCACTATCACTATGTCCATCAAACCCTCCATCTGCAGATCAGTTTTTCGGAATTGAAACAAATATCCGAAAGCCTCCCTCTCTTCGTATATGCAGAGTGCCTCCCAGAGCCTGCACCCTCTCTTTCATATTACCTAAACCCATTCCGCGCGCTCCGATTTCCTGGTTAACGGATTCCCCGTTATCCTGAAACAGCAGCTGATAATAATTCTGAAATTCCTGAACAACAATACGTATGGCTGAAGCGCTGCTGTGCTTCACAACATTGGACAGCGCTTCCTTAACTACAGCCAGCATGCAATATTTGATTTCACGGGCCATATCCGACGATATCTCATAATCATAATGCATCTGATATCCGGGATATTCCTTGAGTATTCCCCTTATGGCATTCTCCAGATTCAGGGAATCGTCATGGAGATCATGCACGCTTTCTCTTATGCTGTCCATCGCCAGATTCAGCGTATCGGACAGAGATTTCAGCTGCTCCTTAACGCCGTCCTCGCGCACAGCCAGGCCGAGCGCCGCTGTCTGCAGAATCGAGCGCGACAGCATATGCCCCACATTGTCGTGAATCTCACGGGCGATTCGGTTGCGTTCCTTTAAAGTCGCCAAACGGACTTCATAGTCCTGTGTTTCCATCAGCGAACGGTTCTTCTCCTTCAGCCACAGCTCCAGTTCGCGGCTGCTGTCACGTTGCTCTTTATAATCTTCCAAAAGCCACAGCAGCCGCTTTGTTCGAACCGCCAGGTAACAGGCACCCCCGGTTATAAACAGCACGAACAGTGCGGCGGAAACATCGGTCCGTCCGGTCAGGACATGTATGATCAGAACGGCCAGGACGGCCGGCAGAAACAGCAATAGCCCATATATTTCTTTTCTCTCAGCCTTACTTCCTGCCAGATCGTAGAAAATCAGCGGCAGCAATAGCAGAAATCCCGGAACAAATATCATAACGGACAGATAAATGAGACAGCCGCCATACAGCAGCCTGCGGTCCCTGCAGTACTCATACAGACAGGTAAACGTCACTCCGTAAAGCAGCGCTGCTATCTCCGGCACATCCATTCCCATACCCATTGCCACAACGAAACAGCCCGCTGCTATGATTAGCTTATCCCCCAGCCTTTCCATCCTGCGCCCTCCCTCTCATGTCACGAAACGAAAGCTAATAACCTGCGCACGCTTCGGTGTGCTGCCAATCAATTCGTATGACAAATGTCATGCACGAATCTGACATCGTTCACTACCCAATCGTTTATACAAACGGTATGATAGAGTTATCAGAATTAGTATAACGTTACTTTTCAAAAGCTACAAGCGTTTAAATGAAACTCTCATGTATTATCCGTAAAAAATGGAGGAAATTATGGAAGCATCTGTTGTAAAGGTAGAAAATCTGGTAAAGCGCTATAAAGACCTGCTGGCACTGGACCACTTCAGTCTGGATATCCGGGAAGGTGAGATATTCGGCCTGCTGGGGCCTAATGGCTCCGGCAAAACCACGACAATCAACTGCATCCTCTCCCTGCTCACCTATGACAAGGGCAGCATACAGGTATTTGGCCGTCCCATGAAACCGGATTCCTATGATCTGAAACAGGAAATCGGAGTGATCCAGCAGAATGTGGCCGTGTTCGATGAGTTGACCGTATATGAAAATATCTACTATTTTTGCAGCCTGTATATAGCAGATAAAAAGCGCTGCCGCGTCCTGTCAGAGGAGGCTCTGGAATTTACAGGGCTGACGGAATACCGTAAATTCCGCCCTAAGAAGCTCTCCGGCGGCCTGCTTCGCAGGCTCAATATCGCCTGCGGCATCGCACACAAACCGAAGCTGCTCTTTATGGATGAACCCACAGTGGCCGTGGACCCGCAGAGCAGAAACAAGATACTGGAGGGCATACAAGAGCTTAATAAAAAGGGCGCGACCATTGTCTATACCAGCCACTATATGGAAGAAGTGGAGCAGATCGCGACCCGCATCGCCATCATGGATAAGGGCCGTATGCTGGCCGTCGGCACGGCAGAAGAGCTCAAATCCATGATTCCTGCCGGTGAGACCGTCCGGATCCATATGCTGGAGCTGGATGACCGGCATCTTAGTGCCATACGCGGGCTGGACTGTGTTTTTAGCGCCGATTACCGGGACGAGGATCTCATCATCCAGTGTACCCGCGGGCGCCACAACCTTATGAGAATACTGGAATATCTAACCAGCCATGACCTAATCTTCGGGGAAGTGTATTCACAGCTTCCCACTCTCAACGATGTTTTCCTGGAAATCACGGGAAAACAGCTGCGTGATTAGACGGCGAAAGGAGGAGCCCGCAATGTTCTGGACACACTACCGACTGAGGCTAAAATCAATTGTTGTAAACAGATCCACCTTTTTCTGGTGCGCGATCTTTCCGTTTATATTATCCACGCTGTTCTATATAAGCTTTGGCAGCAGCCTGTCTGACAAGTCATTCCCACCAGTACCTGCAGCAGTTGTCATACAAGGCGAAGGCGAAGGGAAAACAGCGCTGCTTTCCTTTCTTAAGGAGCTGGAACGCCAGGAGGTGTTAAAGCTCACCGTCACCGGTGCTGAAGAAGCCTCTGCACTCCTTGAAGAGGAGCGGATAGCCGGCATCATAGAGTATTATGATGCACTGCAGCTGATTCTGCGTTCCTCCGGCATCGAGCAGAGCATCTTAAAATCCGTGCTGGACAGCTATCAGAGGAAATCAGCCCTTTTTGCGGACATCGCCCGTGAGAATCCCGCAGGACTTGAAGCTGCAGCCGGCATGAGTGCCGCCGTTTTTGCAGAGGATACCACTTTAAGCGGAAGGCCGGCCAATTCCTCGCTTCAGTTTTTCTATGCGCTGGTCGCCATGAGCTGTATGTACGCTTCTTTCTACGGGCTCGTGATGTCAGCCGATCTGCAGGGCAATCTGTCGCCGCTGGCCGTCCGCCGCACACTGGCCCCTGTGAAACGCTGGAAGATGATATGCGGGGATTATCTGGCGGTTCTGACCGTCGCTGTCGCCGTGCTGCTCCTGCTGTTCGCCTATCTGGCCTTCGGACTGGGTATCGACTTCGGCTCCCATGTCTTTCTCACAGTGTTCACGGGAATTGTGGGCTGTATGTTCGGCATCGCATTTGGCATACTCTTAGGCAGCAGCAACCGGCAGAGTTTAAGCGCAAAAATCGGTATCAGCGTTTCCATCTGTATGTCCTGCTGCTTTCTGGCGGGTCAGATGATCAATCTCATTCCGGTTCTTATTGAAAAATATGTGCCGGTCATCAACCGGATCAATCCGGCCCAGCTCATCGCCAATTCCTTTTACTGCCTGGCTTTCTATGACGATTATACGCGGTATACCTTAAACATTGTGACACTGGCCGTTCTTACCATCGCCATGGGATGCGCCGGCATCCTGCTTATGAGGAGGAAAAAATATGCCAGCATTTAAGCTCTTCTTACAGATTGTGAACTCAAAAAAATATATGATCATCCTGTATTACGGCATCTTCCTGGTCATTTTTCTGCTGATCAGCGGCCTTACGGCCCAGTCGGCAGAGGGCCAGTATGAAGAAACCTCCCTCAATGTAGGGGTGATCGACCGGGATCATTCATTGATGTCTAAGGGACTCCTTGCATTTCTGGATGACAGCCACACCCTGACCGATATAAACGATGGGAAAAACGCCATGCAGGACGCGTTATACCGTCAGGAGGTTTCCTGTCTTCTCATCATTCCGAAAGGGTTCGGCTTAAAATTTGCCTCTGACGGATCGATTCCGCTGCAAAGCGTTTCTTCGCCTGACAATGCCCAGGCCGGCCCGCTTATCACTTCCCAGTTGAATGATTATCTTGGAAATGTAAGCGCTTATATGGATGCTGGCAGCACAGAGGAAGAAGCGCTGGCATCCGCCCGTTCACTGGCCAGTATCCGTACGGATATCGCATTTCAGGACGGCCAGCAGGTTACCAGCCAGGACCAGCTGCCGGGATCCTATTATTATTTTCTCTTCTACTCTTATATATCGCTCTGCATCATGCTATCCTGCATATGTCCGGTGCTGGTGGTATTTTATCAGCCGGACGTCTACCGCAGATGTATCTGTTCCGGCACTAAGCTTAGGGCATTCAATCTGCAGCTTGCTTTGGGAACGCTCTGCTTCACGCTGTTTTTGCTGATCTCGCTGCTGACCATCGGTTTTGTCCTAAGCCACGGAGAGGTTACGTTTACGCAGGCCGGCTGGATCATCCTGAATGCCGCGGCGTTTACACTGTGTGCCACCGCCCTGGCTTGCCTGTGCGGCTATATTGCAAAGAATGACATGGCCGTAGCCGGGCTGGCCAACACAATCGCCTTAAGTCTATGCTTTCTGGGCGGTATCTTTGTGCCGCTGGAGCTCATCAGTTCCAAGGTGCTGGCGGTTTCCCGTCTGATGCCCACCTACTGGTATATGACCATTAACCGGATATTATTTGTAAATCCGGATCTGACTGCTGCCGATACCGTACACCTGTGGCAGGGAATAGGTCTTCAGCTGGGATTTGCCGCGGCTGTCTTTTCCATCGCGCTGGTGGTAAGCCGCAGACGCAGGCAGTTTACCGGAAGGTAGCTGCAGCGGCAGGGCTAAACACTGGGCAAACATTTATGCATAATTTGAGGGTCAATCGCTGCTTACTATTTTTTATTTGACGAAAACATCTGATGGCGGTAAACTGAGATTATCTATCACACTCTACACACAAGGAGGGATTCGAAATGGATACCAAAATGACAATGAGAGACTATATCTATGCGACGCCTGACCAGGTAACTGCCAACCTGGACAGGGCTGAAGAACTAGTGAAGCCCCTGGTGGAGCTGTACTGCCGCAGCAACTACAGGAATATCGTGATCGCCGCATCCGGTTCCAGCTATACGGCCGCTCAGTGCGCCAGGATTTATCTGGCGCGCACGCTGAAAACCGATATAAAAATCATCACCCCCTATACCTTTGCGCATTACGACTGCGATCTCCTGCGGGAGGATGATTTCATGTTCATCATCTCACAGAGCGGGGCCAGCACCAATGGGATTGAGGTACTGAAACGGCTGAAGGAAAACGGTCATGAAACCATAGCCCTGACAGGCAATGTGGAAAGCGATTTTAAGGAATACTGCGACCATATCCTGGACTGGGGCTGCGGACACGAAAGTGTCGGTTATGTGACCCTGGGTGTTGTCACGCTGGTGTCATATCTGATGCTGTTCGCTGCATATGCTGCCAGGGAAAAGGGCTATGGTGATCAAACGGCCTACTGCATGGATCAGATACGCAAAGCGATGAAGAATCACAAAGAGGTATGTGCCGCCACGGAACGCTTTGTAAAGACGAACTATAAAACCCTCTCCTCCATGGACCGCGTCTATGTGTGCGGATGCGGCTCCAATTACGGAACCGCGCTGGAAGGGGCCCTAAAAATCGGGGAGACGGTCAAGGTTCTGGCAGTCGCCTATGAACTGGACGAGGTGCTTCACGGACCGGCCTTGCAGCTGGCTCCGGATTACACGCTGTTTGTGATCGATAACAATGACGGTACCAGCGGGCATGCCGCCAGCCTGTATCATGCTTTACGCTGTGTCAGCGACAAAGTCTTCATCCTCTCGAATGATCCCGGTGTCGATGACAGCCATGCGCTCCGCATCAGTGACCCCTGTGAAGAGCCGTTTTCCTGCCTGCATAATCTGCCGTTTTTTGAACTGATTGCTCACATGATTTCTTCTGACCTGGGGACCATCGATAACCATCCCCTTTACTATGAGATGAACAAAATGCTGGATTTCAGAACGGAGAATTTCCGCAAAAAGGTTTCCGCAAAAGAAGAATAACTATGTCCAGCCGTTTAAAACGCGCGCCGCAGGACAAGGTCAAAACAGCCACCCGGGTATGATAACCCGGACGGCTGTTTTTATCTTGCAGGCAGATAAGACTTCCCTCCTCTATAAGTGGTCAGTAAACCCCTCAAAGGCAACGTCTCCGGCAGATTGCCGGGAAGCACAGATGTATTCGGTCATGCAGAGCCGGGCATGCGGCTCACAGCAAATACGCCGGGACGTACCTGAATACATCAGTTATTCAAAAACGGTACATCCTTCAGGTCGATCTTATAGATGCAGGGCCGTCCCGCCTTATCGGAGGTAAAGATGACGCTTTTGTTATCCTCTGTAAAAAACGGATGGGGATGTGTGTCCTGAGAATTGCCATACTCGGCAGACCAGGAGGTTCCGTGGTAACAGAGCTTGTATTCCCTGCGTTTTTCCACATCCACCAGATACAGAAAATCATTGCCCACTGATTCCTTCGCCTTCCTGCGGTCTTCCTCGGTCAGCATGTGAATCGGCACATCGCCGCTCTGTGAATCGCCCACCATATATTTGTTCTGCTTATCACAGATGAAATGTGCATAGGGGGAACAGGGCATCAATATCTCTTCCTCCAGCGTCACCGGATCGATCATGCGGATATTCTCAATCTTATCGCCGGTGGTTTCCCTGTATACAAATGCCAGCTTCGATCCGTCCGGCAGCCAGAACTCATGGGTCAGTATCAGATCATTCGGCTGCTCACGGCAGCAGCGCAGATTGCTTCCGTCCGACTGAACCAGCCACAGCCTGGCATCGATCAGATCGTAAGGGCCCTCATGGCAGAACATGATGGTATCGGGATCGCCCGGTCTGATCTGCGGATGTCCGAACCAGCAGTTCTGCTCCAGAACCACACGGCTGGTCTTCTGATCCACATCTATGTATACGACTCTGCAGAGAGGCTTTGCCAGACAATTGGCTGCAAAGGAATTCCAGCCGGCCGCCTTTTTGCCCTGTGTCGCCGTGGTATCCTGTTTCGTCTCAATGATCGCCATAAAGCGGAAATCGTCGCTCATGCCGGCTGCCCCGCCCCTCCAGCCTTCCGGAGAACGGTAGATCTCGCTTTTTTCTTTCGTATCCAGATCCATGCGGTAATAAACCCCATCCTGTGAAAAGAACAGCTCCTTATCATTGGGGAAAATCAGACCGTCGTAATCCGCCACGCCCGTGCCGTCGGTCAGCTGCTCCGCCTCGCCAGTGGCAAGATCCATGAGATAAAGCTGGCGCCCGTTTTCTCTCTCCTGGCTCATCAGCAGCTTGCTCCCGTCCGCGGTGGTCATGCGGTTGTAAAAGTACATGTGATGGCTTGTGTGGTCCGGTTCGGTAAGCCGTGTCACCTTAATACCGGTAAACTGATCGGTCTCAGTTGTGAAGTGATTCTGGATTTTATCTCCGATTGCCATGTTAGCATCCTCCTCTTCGTTCGCCCATCTTTTTTGTAAGAGCTTACAACGATATCTTAATTATATCATTCTGAAAGGCAAAAGGAAATACTTATTATAATTATTGCAGCGTTACAACTCTATGCGCTCCAGATCGTCAGGCACATACAATTCGCCGCTGTAGTATTTTTGTCCTTCCGCACGGTACAGCTTTTTTCTCTCTCCATAATGGCTGTCCTCCGTGTGCCAGAGCACCAGCCGGGGAATCCGCATGCGCTCTGCCAGTTCACAAGCATCCTTAACCGTGCTGTGATGCTTCTCATAGGGGCTGAACTTCGCCGCCTCCCCATCCATGCAGAAGGCCTCATGCAGCAGCCAGGCGCATCCCTGCACCTGCGTGCGGTTAGCTTCGTTATAGGGTTCGTCGCCGAGAAATGTCAGCTTCCTTCCATTATCAAGAACCGTAGTAAATCCGTACTGCTTTGCCTTTGTGGAATGTATGTCAAAAAATTCCACGTCATACTCCAGTATTTTCCTGTGCTCCCTGTCTTCCACGCCTTCCAGAAGGATCCTTTCTCCCACCATCCTATAGAATTTTCCCTGTATTGTCAGCTTCGCAATCGTATCGATCACGCTTACCAGCCCCCGGTGGCAGTAAATAGTACAGTTTCCCTCGTAACTTCCCTTTTTCATTGCTGTGGCAATCATGCGGATCATCCATACAACGCCCAGCAGATGATCGCAGTGCTCGTGGGATATGAAAATGTCATGAATCGCATGTACCGGTATCCCGCTCTTATCAAGCGCTGCCAGTATCCCGTTTCCGCCCCCTGTGTCCACAAGAAAATACCTGTCTTCCCGCGCAAGGGCAAAACAGGTATTATAGTACTTTGTCACTGCGGCATTTCCCGTGCCTAACACAATCAGCTGTTCCATTGCTGTTTTCTCTCCTTCTCATTTTTGACTTTAACTGTCGGACAGTCAACATTATTCTATCAACAGCTGCAAAAATGCGCAATCGGAATCTGTTATACAGCCAGATATTGATCTGTGTTTGCAGGCCTTGGTCTCCACTACCGCATCAGTCGGAAGACCAACCTGCTGCCCTCTGTTGGGCACATTAGCATTGGTGATGAATGAAGTCAGCCCCAAATACCTGAATCTACAATGGCAGAGAGCCGCTGCCACCGGCAGCAGCTCTCGCTATTTACTATGAAAGCCCCGGACAGCTGCTGTGCAGATGGGCAAGCTTGCTTTAACATCTGTACAGACATTAGACGGGCAAGCCGGTATAGATAAGGAGGCTGTCAGTCGTCATGTCCGTTTACTTTAAAAGTAAGTCAAGCAGCCAGGGCTGCGTCGTGCTCGCATGTAAGCAGTCATGGATATTTGCCGTAAACTATTTGTTCTGATTATGCTGTTCGTTTACTTCATCGATTACCTGCTGTCCGCCGGACGCCAGCCATTGATCCCACGCCGCCTGCAGACCCGCTTCATCAATATCCCCTACGATATACTGGGTTCTGGCATCATCCAGAATCAGATCAAGATTACCGCCGTTCGTAGCATAAGTAGGTGAATTTCCCAAATATCCCATCGCAGGATTAAGCACTGCGATTTTACCGGCTTCAGCAAACGCATCATCCTGTGCAATAGCAGCCGGTGTACGATAAATCACATAGTTTGTTGGATTCGGATTCGGCTGATAAGGACTCATCTGATTTAACCCTGTATATCCTTTATGCAGCATCTTATCTTCCGGGGTGATCTGTACAACCTCACCAGCTTCATTCAGTTCCCAATGGATTCCTTCCAGTCCATACATGATCAGCATCAACATCTCATCATCGCCCATTTTGTCTAAAAATTCAAGACATGCTTTGACTTCTGCCTCAGACTTGGCCGCTTTTGTAACAGCAAAAAAAGTGGTGGGAGCACTGGCAAGCGTATGCGGATCCGTACCATCCACTGAAACACCCGGCACAAACGTCATGGTAGCCGTTTCCTCCGGATTCGTTATGCTCTTGATATCATTCTGTGTGAAGTAATCCCATATTCTTCTGCCATCATCTATACAATCACAATATGCGCCCGCTACCGAATTATAATTGTCATCTTTCCAGGTTCCTGTATCACGGATTACCCAGTCATTGGCAATCAGGCCTTCATCATATAATTTTTTGAACCAGCTCAGCGCATCCATATACTCTTTTGTCATATGAACAGGAACCATATCGCCGTTTTCATCTTCAATCCATTTATTGCCTACCCCAAACCAGGTTTGCATGACATCCAACGGTCCGGTATATTTACAAAGATTCAGTGCATATGTATCGTTCTTACCGTTACCGTCAGGATCTCCATAAGTAAACTGATAAAACAGATTATATACATCATCAACAGTCTTAGGTACACCGATCCCCAGCTTCTCAGCCCAGTCCGTACGATAGCTAAGGCCAAAGCGTCCGATTCTGGCGGAATTCATATAAGCGCCGTATAAATGCCCGTTAATGGTAAAGGTATTTGCGATATCCTGATCATACAGGGACAGATTCGGATAGTCCTGCGCATTGCCGATATAGTCCTCTAACGGATTAAACGCCCCCGCCAGCGCGGAATTAATAATGAGCCCTTTTGTAGCATTCACAGGTATAATCATCGGCATATTTTCCACGCCGCTGGCCAGAACCGTGCCCAGCTTATCATCAAAGTTATCACTTGTAACCCATTGAATCTGTATATCATAGCCCGTATACTCTTTAATCATATTCAGTATTTGTTCGCCATATTCACCGCTGTTCGGGCTTCCTTCAAAATCGTTCAACATCAGTGTAATCGCAAAGCCTTCGGGCAGCTGTGCATGCCAATCATCTGTATTACCTTCAGTCTCCTTCTCGGTACTTCCTGCCGTAGTATCCGGCGCTTTCGTTTCCTTTGAAGTGTCCTTTGTGCAGCCAGCAGCCATAGTGAGTATTAATATCGCTGCCAATAAGGCAGAAGCCATTCTATGAATTGATCTCTTCATTCTCAATCCTCCCAATTTTTAAATAAATACTTCTGCATCAGAAGACGACATGCTTTTTCCGGCATCGGCATAAGTCCTGCCGATGCCGGAAAAGATAAACATTATTCAATTATTTGTTTGCTTTATGCTGTTCGTTTACCTCATTGATAACATCCTGCCCGCCGGAAGTCAGCCAAAGCTCCCATGCGCTCTGCAATCCTTCCTTATCGATATCACCCACAATATACTGTGTTCTGGCATCATCGATAATTAAATCCAGATTACCGCCGTTGGAGATATAGGTAGCTGAATTGCTAAGATACCCGCTGGCCGGATTGAACACTGCAATCTTTTCAGAAGCACTGTATGTGGCCTCCTGCATTTTGGTCTGCTCATCCTGAGCAATGGTATAATTTGACGGAGTTCTGTTTGGAATATAGGGTGTCAGCTGGTTCAGGCCATTATACGCTTTATGCAGCGCTTGATCTTCCGGATGGATTTTCACAACTTCATTGTTTTCATTATACTCCCAATGAATATCCTGCAGGCCATACATAGCAAGCATTAGTGCCTCATCATCACACATCTTGTCAAGGAACTCCAGACATGCCTGAACCTCCGCATCGCTCTCTGCAGCCTGTGTGATGGCAAACGCGTAGGTTGGAGCTGCCGCAAGCGTCTTAGGATCGGAATTTTCATCCTTTGCTATGCCGGGAATCATTCCCATCGTTGCTGTCTTCGAAGAATCTGTAACACTGGGTATTCCATTCTGTTCGTAATAATCCCATATTCTTCTTACATTGTCCGTACAATCACAAAATGCGCCTGCTATTCCATTATTATTGTCGTCTTTCCAAGTACCCGTATCACGGATTGCCCAGTCGCTGGAAATCAGTCCGTCGTCATACAACTTCTTAAACCAATCCAGAGCTTCCATATACTCTTCGGTCATATGTACCGGAACCAGCTGGCCGCTTTCGTCCTCTACCCACTCATTGCCGCAGCCAAACCAGGTCTGCATAATATCCAGCGGTCCCGTATAACTGCAGAGGTTTAATCCATAGGTATCTTCTTTACCGTTACCATCCGGATCGTCATATGTGAAGGCATACAACAGATCGTAAACATCCTGAATTGTCTTTGGTGCTTCAATGCCAAGCTTATCCGCCCAATCCTGTCTGTATCCGAATCCATATCTGCCCACCGTGCTGGCCTGCATATATAAACCATACAGATGTCCGTCAATAGTAAATGACTGATTAATCTGCGGATCCGCCTGCGATATATTCGGATAAACCTCCGAATTATACAGGTAGTCTTCAATCGGATGAAACGCCCCGTTTGCCGCAGCGCTGATTACCACGCCATTCGTTATCGGAACGAACAGGATCTTGGGAAGCCCCTCTTTGCCGCCGGCTAAAATTGTGCTGAGCTTGTCATTATAGTTATCGCTGGTAACCCACATAACATTAATTTTGTATCCGGTATGTTCTTCCAGCATCTGACGAATTTCTTCGCTGTGATCGCCGCTGTTGGGATTTCCGTTCCAGTCATTCACCATAATAGTGATTTCAAAATCATCCGGCAATTCGGCATGGAAATCACCTGGTTCTGCTGCTGCGGTTGTATCCCCCGTACTTCCCTGAGCACTTGTCGTACCCTGCGTAGCTGGTTCCGTTTTGCCCGTGCTGCCGGCATCTTTGTCTGCGCAACCGCCCAGACAAGCCACAACCAAAACAAGGACAGCCAATAACAATGCTACCGTTTTCTTGTGTTGTTTCATGTTTTCTCCTCCTATTTGTGATTTTGAGCTGTTCAATCTGTATTATAACAGTACAAAGTGATACAGCATTTTATATTAACCGGAATAACCGGTAAATATCCTGACGACACTCCATCATCCTTTGACTGCACCAATCATTACACCTTTGGTAAAGAACTTTTGTATAAAAGGGTATACGATTAGAATCGGTATGGTTGTCACTACCGTAGTTGCCAGTTTCACTGCCTGCTCCGGCGGTGCTCCTGCCAGACCGAAATCCAGTCTGGAACCGGTCAAATCAAAGCCCTGAGCCAGTATTACAATTGATCTCAATATCAACTGAGCCGTATGCTTACTGGAATCATTGATATAAAGCATGCAGTTAAAATAATCATTCCATAAACCAACCGCATAGAACAGGCTGATGGAAGCCAATACAGGTTTCGATAACGGAAGTACTATTTTAACAAATATATCAAAGTCTGAACACCCGTCTATAGTAGCAGCTTCTTCCAATTCTCTCGGTATATTCTGGAAAAAGTTTTTAACGATAACCATATTAAACGCGCTGATGGCACCTGGCAATGTCAGAGCCCAATAGGAATCAAGCATTCCAAGTGATTTAACCAGCAGATAGCCAGGAATCATTCCCCCGGAGAAAACCATCGTAACGATTACCAGATTCAATGACAGGTTTCTGCCCCGGAAATCGCTTCTCGAGAGAGGATAGGCAAAAGTGGTTGTCATAACCATTGCCAGAATCGTTCCCCATACAGTAACAATGATGGAGTTTTTCAATCCGTTAAAAATTCTGCCGTCATCGATTATAAACTTAAAAGCATTCAGAGAAAATTCGGATGGTACGATTAAAAACGCTTTCTCCGTCAGCTCTTTTTCAGTAGCAAAGGAGCCGCCCACCACATATAAAAACGGCAATATACAGATGATACCGATCAGGCCGGCAAATATGTATATCCCGGTTATGGATATGCGGTCGCCTAAACTGCCTTTAATTTTATTGCTTCTTTTTTGCTTTATCATCCCGTTTTCCTCCTAATAAATGCCTGTCTCGCCGCATCTTTTTGCTACCCAGTTCGTACCCAGCACCATAATACAGCCGACAATACCCTTAAACAGACCGACAGCGGTTGAAAAAGAATACTGGCCATTGGTTATTCCCAGACGATAAACATAGGTATCAAATACTTCTGCAACAGACCGGTTCAGAGAGTTTGACATCAGGAAGATCTGCTCAAATCCGGTGTTTAATATTGCTCCGACTCTTAAGATCAGCATTATGACGATCGTTCCCCGGATAGCCGGCAGCGTGATATGCCACATCTGTTTCCATCGTCCAGCTCCATCGACTCTGGCAGCTTCATAAAGCTCCATATCAACTCCGGCCAGTGCCGCAAGAAAAATTATCATTCCCCAACCGGTTTCTTTCCAAATATTCTGTATTACGATTATGCCTCTGAAATATTCCTTTCCAGACAGAAATTTTACCGTTTCCCCGGAAAATTCCTTGATAATCATATTAATAACACCGTCACGCTCATTTAATAATGTATAAGTGATACTGGCAACAATAACCATGGAAATAAAATATGGTATGTATATCATGGTTTGAATACTGCTTTTATAACGATAATTTTTTATCTCGTTTAGCAGCAATGCTACTATAATCGGCATGGGGAAATAAAATATCAGATTTAAAAATGAAATCGCCAATGTGTTCCTTAGCAGCATAAAGAAATCATTACCTTTAAAAAAGTTCTCAAAGTGCTTCCATCCTACAAATGGACTCTTAAACAATCCCAGCCAGGGATTATAATCCTGAAATGCGATTACCAGGTTCGTGATTGGTATATACTTAAATACTATAAAATAAATCGCTCCCGGTAAAAACATCGCATACAACCACCAATGATGCTTAAAATAAATATGAAATGGTTGTTTTTTAGTTTTGTTAATCAGTGCTGTTTTTCCAGCCATATTCTACATCCTCCTTGTTTACTTCCGATTCAATCCAAGACTACAGCATTTTTCCCATAAATTCAATGTTCTTTATATTTTCATATATGTATTATGCACATAGTTCATGCGCCACTCTTTCCAAAAAGCTGTAATGGCAATAAAATGATACCTTTGTTTAGTACATTTTATTGTGTTTATTGACAAATGCGCCCACTATACGCAAAAAAGCAGCTGGTCCATATACATTCAAGGACCAGCCGCACCCAAGCATCTCAGCCATATATTCAGCATAATTTATCATTAACCTTTATTCATTTTTCTGTATTTCCCAGGCGATACGTTTTCATACTTCGTAAAAAAGCGGTTAAAGTTTTGCGCGCTAGTATAATTCAGCCTTTCTGCAATTTCAGCAACCGTCATTTCCGTTTCCAGCAGCATTTTTTTTGCAAGCTCTAATTTATATGCTGCCAGATATTCACTGAAGGTAACATTCATTCGGCTTGTCATAATTTTCCATATATAGCTGGGATGATGCCCCAAATTATCTGCACATTCTGCCAAAGTTATATTCCCTTCCCTTTCTTTCACCAGGCTGATCACCCTGTTCAAAACGGAATCCACGCTTCCTTCCCTGAACAAATTCAGGCGGCTGATCAGCGGACTGATTACCTTCCTCTTATAGAAATTTCTGATCTGATCCCATTCGTATATAACGCTTATCATGGAAAACAGGTCTTTGTCTTTTTCCTCAAATATTTCATTGGCAGATAAACCGGCTTGTCCTGCCACCGACAATATTGCTACCAGATATTTATACAATGCCAGTGTTCGTTCCTGCAGTATCACTTTGTTTTCTATGAGAGCATTTACAAAATTATCGGTTACAGCGAACGCCCGATCCAGTTCCCCATTAACCACCGCATCCCGGATCTGCGCTTCATAGGACAGATCACAGTGCAATGCATTCTTATACCTCGCTGTAAAATCAGAATAAAAAACGAGATCATACTTTTCCTGGACTACCTGCTCTGAGTCTTTTTTCAACAACTCATTATTTTTTAATGCCTCCAGACTTTCACGATATGCTTCCTGGGAATGGGACAATTCAAAAAACAAATCACTAACCCCGCTGTATACCTGACAATTATATTCCTGTGTTGCATAAACCGCCAGATCATGCTGGTAATTCAATACGCCCTCCTGCAGAGCTTCTTTATCTTCACCGCACAAAACAGAAAAAATAACCGTGCCATTCCAAAACGGTCTCAACAGCAAAAAAGAGGTTAATTTATCTGGAATATTTTTTACCAACGCTAAGGAAATAATGTCCTGCTGTGTGTCTTCCGGAACAATTTCTCCATCTTCCATATTGGCTCTCACAGCCGTGGAAACCACGTACAGGCAACCCGTATGTTTCAGACCTAACTGTTGTGCTCTTGCCGGAATTATGTCAGCACTGATTTCACCAGCTAAAATTCTGTGCATCAGAAGCTCCTGAAGTTGAATTTTCTGTTCCTCCAACATAATCTCCAAATCTGCCTTTGAAGACGCCAGCTTATTCATCGTTTTACTAATATATAAAAACTCATTTTGATTTTTCTCTTTTTGCTCTGTATCTTCCTGATTTTCTCCTGGTTCTTTATTGAGATTTAACGCATACTTCACCAATTGGCTCACAGGATAATAAATCTTCTCAGTGCCGTATAATGCCATGATAAACACTGCGCTAAGTACCGCGACTACTAAAATGGCCAATATTAATATCTCTTTCGCTCCCTGGCTTACGATGGATCTGTCATAGCTGGCAACATATACCCAACCCGATGCCGTAGATTTACTGACAGCCATACGCAAACTCTGGCCTTCCTCGCCGATGATCATCCCGGAATTCTTTGCATTATTCCCTGCTTTAAAAACCTCATTTAATTCTTCCTGATCCTTCTGATTCGTATATACCAGTAAACCCGCTTCGTCCAATACGGTCATTCCATATTCCCCGATCCCGTCAGAAATCAGACCGGATAATTTCTGCATATTGATATTGACAACAAGCAGGGAAGTACAATCCCTGGCCATCGGAGGAACCTTTATGACACGAGTCAATCCCCTTAAATTCACTTCCAATCGATTTATCTTATCTGTTCCAAAATTATCCTCAAGCTGGTTCATCCACCACGAATTTTGCCGTCCATGATCTGCAGCAATCTGAAATAATCTTTCAACTTCCGCTTTATTCAGGGCATCATTTAAGGAATATAAGCCGCGATTCGACAATATCCACCCATACTCTATATTAATCAGGCTGAACCCATCAATATAATCCCGCAGGTAATATGGGCCCTGCAATTCCTGCAATGTGTCTTTAAGGCCAACATAAAAAATTTCTCTTGCGTCTTTTCTTGCAAGTTCCTTTACCGCAGTGCTGTCAGCTGCCTCAAGATATAGTTTACTGATATTGTAAACTACGTTATCCACTCTGTTTTCGAGCTGCTCGCCAGCCGCCTCCAGGGATATGTTCAGCCTTTTCTCCATTTCATTTATATAGATTCCATAGGACCCTGCCCCAACAATTAAAACAGCAAGCAGCGGCAGCAATAAAAGATAAAAGAATATCCCTTTTTTATATTGCACTTTGCGCCTCAAAGCTTGTCCCCCCTTATTTTTATTGCTATGAGCACATAGAGACCGTATTCCGGTCTCTTATGTGCAATGCACAGAAAATTGTTAGCGGGCATATTTTGTCCGCTTATTATTTTTAATATTATAACATAATTTTTATCTTTTTTTTAGATGTGAAAAGATAATGAGTAATTAGTTTATTAAATTATATGCGTAAGTGATTTCAAGTATGCCCCGGCATACCATACTTGCTGCGGGCCGTCGCTTTATGGCTGTTGCTCTATTTAACCAATCGAATCCTTCTGTAACATCAAAAAGGGGCTGTGGTAAACATACCATAGCCCAAAATATTTGACAGTGATACTTATCTAAGGCGGCTGTCAGTTCCAATTTTATGGTAATTCAGGAAATCATTCAATGCGGTCTCGCGGAATACGTTTGTATGGCCTAAACCCGTATATTCCTTATAATGATAATGAAACGGATTTCCTTCCAGCCCTTCAAAGAAATTGCGTACCAGCTGGTTTTTATCGTGCCAGGGATCGAACTCGCCACAGGCATGGTACACGACAGGCAGTGTTCTTTTGCTGCGCAGCAATTCCCGTGCACAGTGCTTCAGCGAGTATTCCGTCCCCTTTATTTCTCCCGTTCCAAACATGGCGATTCTGTTTCCTGACCAGCCGTCCGCACTATTATGAAATTCATTATCTTCCTGGTCACCGGCAGCAAACGCACCTATATATCCAAAGGTTTCCGGATAAGTCAGGCCGATTTTAATACAGCCATAACCGCCGTTTGAAAATCCGCATACATAATTATCGGTACGCTCTGCTGAGAAAACAGTAAACATCGATCTTAATACCGTTGGCAATTCCACACCTACGTAAGTGCCATAAGCAGGTCCATTCACCATATTTACAAAGCAGGAATTATGTACTCCGGGCATTACAACTGCAATGCCGCGCTCTTTTGCCATACGCACAACATTCGTGTTGTGCACCCAATCGCTGTGATCGCCATAACCGCCATGATAAAGCCATAAAACTTTTGTCTTTTTTCCAGGCTCACAATCGGGAACTACCACATTCACGTCTACCTTCATCTGCAGAGTATCCGAATAAAAGTTCAACTCAACAAAGCTCATAACGTAACCTCCTTTCCGATTTCCAGAAAGTTTAGCAATTTATCAAGGCACTGCTCCCAGTAATCCCAATCATGCGCTCCCGGACTTTCCTCATACATCACTGGAATATTCAATTCTTTCAGCGCCTGCGCAAACTTCCGGTTTGGCTCCAGGAGAGGATCTTCTGTTCCACACAGCTGCATCAGCTTTGGAACATCCACTTTTTCCTCCGACAACCTCCGGGCAGCAGCAAACAAATCGTTTCCACTTTCTCCCAGTTTATCTTCCGGTCCAAAAATGTGGCTGACCGGCGTTGTGGTCATATGCATTTGATACATGGCTCGGATATCCATTACTCCTGAAAATGAGGCGGCTGCGCCAAATACCTCAGGGTGATTTAGTGCCTGCCGAAAAGCCCCATATCCCCCCATGGATAAACCAGCTATATATTTATCTTCTCTTTGGTCTGACAATGGCAGTATACTTTCCAGATACTGCGGCAATTCCTGGCACAAGTAATCAGAAAAATAGTGCGTGCTGGGCAGATTTACATAAAAACTGTTTAAGCCGTCCGGCAGTACCACTGCGATGGGATATCCTTCCACTTTTCTCAGCAGATTCGTCTTAAGCAGCCAGTCTGTTCTGTCTCCATGATAACCATGAAGCAGATACAGCGTTTTTACTTTTTCGCAATTATTTTTCCGATGTTCAGGAAACAGAACGTCAACAGATACCGGCATGCCCGCCGTTTTAATGTGTTGGCTGATTTGGAACCGCATCCACGCCATAAGAAACTTCCTCCCTAATCTTCTATGATATTTAAACTATAAAAAAAAAGCAGGATTAACACAATAAGCAATTTCTATTATATACCGATTGTGCCGCTGAATCGATAGTGCTTTTTTGTTAATCAAGCGTATGTATTCGCGCGGGTCATATTGGTTAACCTTAAGATACTCTCCCAGATATTCCAATGTATCGTTAAAGCAGTTCATACCGTTTTCGGTATTCAGCTGCATTTGATACTTAAAACGACCAGGCGTTGCCGTCTGTAATAATCGCAAAACATAAAATTACGGCTTCCTTGTCCGCAGCTTTACAAGCCCCATCCCGAATAGTATAATCAAGGGAACTATAAAATTCTTAAGGGAGTCCGCCATGTCTGTAATCGAGTTAACAGAAGTATATAAAAGTTTTGGCAGCGTGCACGCATTAGACGGCTTAAACTGCAGTATCAGGGAGGGGGATGTATGCGCTTTTCTCGGGCATAACGGCGCAGGCAAAACCACCACGCTGCGCCTGCTTTTAGGGCTGCTTGAGCCAGATCAGGGGAATGTGTCCGTATTCGGCCGCAGTCCGGTCAAAGACGGAGAGGCGGTGCGCAGTATGTGCGGCGTGTTATCTGAGGACACCGGCCTCTACGAACCTCTGTCCGTCTATGAGAACCTGATCTACTACGCCGATATCTACGGACTTCCCCGCGGGGAAGCCGACCGCAGGATCCATGATCTGCTGGAACTGTTTGAAATGCCGGATAAATGTGATCTGCCCGTTAAGGGCTTTTCCACAGGCATGAAAAAGAAAACAGCACTGATCCGCGCCATGCTGCACCGGCCCAAACTCCTTCTGCTGGATGAGCCCACAAACGGGCTGGATCCGGTCAGCACCATGGAGCTTCGCAAAATGTTACTCTCTCTTGTTAAGGACAGCCATGCCACCATCGTGCTGACCACGCATAATTTGGAAGAAGCGCAGAAGCTATGCAGTAAAATCATCGTCTTCCGCCATGGACGCGACATATTCACCGGCAATATGGATGAACTGCAGAAGCATCCTGAATACATGGAGAACGGTGTTTTCAGCCTTGAAAAGCTCTATCTGATGCTGGAAGGCGGTGACGGCAGATGAAACAGACCGGATTCGTATTGCGCCATCAGTGCCGGCTGTTTTTGCAGGATAAAGGCATGCTTTTGTTCTATATCGGGGGTATTGCCATATTCGGCATACTCTTTCCTCTTCTGTCCAGAAATGCCGGATCTGTATTCTCTCTTGCCATTTTTGCCACCCTGTCCCTGCAAAAGCAGTGGAATGCGGAATCCGTGGCCGGAGAAAGAGAAAACCGGACCCTGGAATCGCTGCTGTCAACACCTCTGTCCTCTCAGTCATACATGACCGGCAAGGCGCTCTTTTCTATCCTGTGCGCTTCCTGCCACTATCTGCTGATGTTTGGATGCATGCTGGCCGTTTCTGAGGCTTTGGGGATCGGAAGCGCTGTACGCCCGGCCGCATGGATGCTGTGCACGGCTGTATCTCTGCTCACATTATGCGGCTTCGCGCTCTGGGGATGCTTAGTCTCCGCCAAATCAGTAGATGTGCGGGCTGCCAGCCGCAGATCGGCGCCGGCCGGCTATCTGCTGGCCTTCCTTACAGTGATTATTACAGTACTGCTGACAAGCGGCCAGGATGAACTGTGGTTTCCTTCCATAGCTGTCTGTATCCTTTATATCGGATTCCTGGCTGTATTCACCCTGGTATGTGTCTTATCCATACGCAAACTGGGCCGTTCCGGATTTATGGAGGCAGAAGGCCGGGCCGCCGGCAGACCGCATGGCCGGTTTAAGTCTGGCAGTGCCGTGCACTCACAGGCATACAGTGTGTTCTTTCATGAATGGCGTTATCTTCGCACGCTGAAGCTACTGCTTGTCAATTTTGCCATTCTTATACCTGCGCCGGCAATCGTGCTTTGGCTGTTTTACCACTACACCGGACAGCTTGATCTCAATTATGCCATCCTCTTGACCATACTGATGCTCCCCCGTGTTTCTTCCAATCTCATGGCCTATTCGGCAGGCGGGGAAAAGGTCTACCGCACCGGCGAATCCCTCCTCTCCACCCCGGTTTCCATCGGTGCGCTCCTTCTGGGCAAATGTGCGCTGCCGCTTCTGGTATCGCTGTTTATGCTCCTGCTTTCCTCCGTATTAAGTCTGGCTGCTGCCAATGTGATAGCTATACGGGAATGGGGGCGAGGGGGGCTGCTTTACAGCGGTGGACAACTGATACTCCTTTATGGGGTGGGGATGGCGCTTAGCGCAGCTATGACATTTCTCTCCGGAATATTGAGCCTGACAGCAAAAAATCCCAGAAAGGGACTCTATCTCTCCACACTGCTGGGTGTCTGTTTCCTGCTGCCCGCCCTTGCAGTCTGTCTGATGAATGCTCTGCTGCCCGGAGCCTTGCTCTATCTGGCTGTGCTTATCGTCGTCGACTGCTTTCTGATCAATAAGATCCGTCATATCAGCAGACCCGCTCTCATGAAAAGGCTGTGATAGCACAAAAACGCAGCAAACCGGTATCGTTTCGGTCTGCTGCGCTCTTTTCCTTCTTAAAGTTTCAAAGTTTCCAGATATTCTTCCAGGCAGATTCCCTGCTCATAGATCTCTGCCGCGGCTTCCTTACCGACATAGCGGTAATGCCACGGCTCATAGATGATGCCGGTGATATCGCTCTTTCCACTGGGGTAACGGAGGATAAACCCGTACCGCCAGCTGTTTTCTTTCATCCATTTCTGAACCTTTGTCGTTTCCTGATGGGTATCCAGCTGCTGGTAATTCATATCCACGATATCCACCGCCAGCCCCAGATGATGCTCGCTGGTGCCCGGCAGCGCAACCACCCGGGCCGCTTCCTCTTTCGCAGCCTTAAGCGCCAGCCCCTGCGCCTTAAATTCCTTCACCTTTTTCTGATACAGCTCCTCCTGCCTTTTTACAGTGCGGTATGAAGAGCAGATCAACGGCTCCAGCCCTTCTTCCCTGCAGTCATCCATCATCTTCTGCAGGGCTGAATAACAGCGTTCATCCACCGCCTGATCATTGCGCAGCTGTACAAGCTCCACCTCATAATCTTCCGGCAGCTCATTCCACGGATTTACCAGTATAAGCAGATCATCCCCACCGCTTTCTTCCTCCGTTCTTTCATTATCATAAACAGATGTTTTATCGCTGCCCGCGGCTCCCACCGTATAGTACTTTCTATCGTCCTGCGTCACAACATGTTCTGCCAAAGCCGGATCCCTCGCAGCCAGATTGACATATCCGCGCCTGGAAGTATCAGCTGCCAGCCATACAAGAAGCGCCAGCATAACAGCCGCGATCCGGATGCACCGTTTTCTGCGCCGGCGTCTGATCCTCATTTTTATCCTTATATTTTTTTGTTCCAAAGTCCGGTCCTGCTCCCGGACGAACCCCCTCGATGAAACCGTCTGATGACTTGGTGTATATTTCATTCCGAACCTCCTGCCGCATCGTTATGAATAACTATACACCCGCATTGCATCAGACTGGCATCGTTTCGTCATGTAACTGCGCATTTTCTTTCTGTTTGAGCAGACGCTCATATAATTCCCGATCCACCGGATATTCCACCCGGCGGCCCAGCCACGCAGCCAGATATGCGCCGTTAGCCATCTCGAGGGCAGCCAGCCCCGCGCTCGCGGGGGCCGTCAGTGCAGTGCCCTTCAGGAGGTGATCCGCAAAGTTCTGCAGGATGGCAGCATATTCCTCCTTTGTTTCAGGGAGATCCAGTTCGGACTCTGTAAACGGAATGCCGGTCAGCGCGCCGTCCTCTCTGCCGGCGAATTCTTCCGTGCTCACCTCATTCACATAAAGCTTAAGCGTTTCCTGGTCCGCAACCAGCTTACCTCTGCTTCCGTGAATCTCCAGATGATTGCTGCCCGGAGATTCCCCGCTGGACGTGATACAGATGCCCCGAAGGCCGTTTTCGTATTCAAACAGCAGATCCGCACTGTCATCCACAGCGATTTCACTGAATTTGCCGAATTCCACCGCCGCTCTCACTGCATCCGGCATGCCGAACAGCCATAGCCAGATATCGAATATATGCTGCATCTGATTGATCAGAAGACCTCCTCCCTCCCCCCTCCAGCTGCTTCTCCAGGGTCCCAGTCTGTGATAGGCCGGCGTCCTGTACCACAGGTTGGCAATCCATATCACATGGCTGATCCTGCCCAGCCGCCCTTCCTCCACGATTTCTTTGATTCGGCGGTAGCAGGGCCTCGTCCTCCAATTAAAAATCATGGCAAAAGCCGCTCCTGACTGCCGCTGTATCCCGGTTAGCCGGCCAGCTTGTAACATGCTGACTCCGAGAGGCTTTTCACACAATACATGGATTCCTTTTAAAAGGGCGCTCTCAGCCAGCCGGACATGCTCCCTGTGGGGTGTCGCGATAATCAGCGCGTCATAACTGTCGGAATGGGAAAACAGTTCGGCCTCGTCCCCATAGACTGATACTTCCGGATAAAGCCGTCTGATCTCCTGCTGCACTAAGTCCCTGCGGCAGCAGATCCCCGTCAGCCGCAGTCCGTCTATCGCGTGGCTCCTTATCGCAGCCGCATAGCGTCTGCCCATATTTCCGTATCCGATGATCGCCGTTCTTATCTCTTTGTTCATGGTTCCAGCATCACCTTCATGGCGAGGGGATCTTTCTCTGCCGCTTCAAAGGCCTGCTGCCAGTCCGCCAGCTTAAATATATGGGAAATCAGCCCGTCTGTTTTCAAAAGTCCGGTGCGTATCCCCTCGATCACGGCCGGAAAGGTGAGGGCGGAGAGATGGGAGCCAAGGATCGTCAGCTCTTTTCCATCCCCGATCACATTCCAGTCCGCGCTCACTTCTTCTGCAAACACGCCCATCTGGACATATCTTCCATGGTTGCGCAGCAGGCGCAGACCCTGCTTCACGCTGGCCGGGCTGCCGGAAGCTTCGATATAAACATCACAGCCCTTTCCTTTGGTCATTTTTCTGATCTCCTCATCAATATTATCCGCTGCCGGGTTGAAAGCCGCATCCGCTCCGTATTCCTTCCCCAGCATAAGTCGGTGCTCCTTCACATCCAGACCTATCACCATGGCCGGCAAGGAAAGCTTTGCCATATTCACCATGGCCGTTCCGATCGCCCCTAATCCGGCAATCACAACCACATCGCTGTGACGGATCCCAGCCAGCTCCACCGCATGCATACCGCAGGCAAGGGGCTCAATCAATACAGCCTGCTCCGGCGTGAACGCTTCGGGAATCTTATGTATGATGCTGTTTTTATGTACCTTTACGTATTCGGCAAAGCCTCCTGCGGCATGCTGTTTAAAACCGTATACAGCGGAGCCTTCACACATCCAATACTTTCCTTCCCTGCAGAAACCGCATTCCCCGCAGGGAACGATCTGCTCCACAGCCAGCAGGTCTCCGATCTCACAGCTATCGACTCCCTCTCCTATCTGTGTCACTTCTCCGAAAAACTCATGCCCGCCTGTCACAGGGGCCTCGATATACCGGTCCTCTTCACAGGTTCCCCAGATGCGTATTCCTCCGTGATATGCTTTCAGATCTCCTGCGCAGATTCCGCAGCCCTTTACCTTCAGCACAATTTCTCCGGGCCCCGCCGTTGGTTTCTCCACCTCTTCATACCTGCTGTCATAGGGTGCATACTGCACCAGCGCTTTCATCCTCTCCATTCGTAACCTCCGTTTGTAACTAAACTATAAGATACACCTTCCGTTTCATTATATCTGTGCTGATCTTCCACGTATATTTCAAATTTTAAAGATAATTACAAATATTCAACAATCTGCTTCAAAAGCTCATCCTTTAATGCCGGTTGATGCGATCCCTTCCACCAGATATTTCTGCATGGTCAGAAATATGATGAAAATCGGCACCAGGGACAGCGTTGCCATAGCAAACATCGCTCCCCAGTCCGATCCCACCGTCGGATCTGAAAACAGTTTCAGCGCGAGGCTGACCGGATAGCGGCTGGGCTTATTGAGATAAAGCAGCGCTGCCAGAAAATCGTCCCATCTCCACATAAAAGAAAAGATGGCGCTGGTCACAAGGGAGGATTTGATTAACGGCAGTATGATCCTCACAAAGATGCTGTAGGTATTTGCCCCGTCTATGCGCGCGGCCTCATCCAGATCCTTCGGTATACCGCGTATGAACTGCACATTTAAGAAGACAAAGAAGCCCTGGCTGCAAAATTGCGGGATGATCAGGGGCAGATAGGTCCCGACCCATCCCATTTTATTGAACATAATGTACTGCGGAATCATGATGATCTGAAACGGCAGCATCATGGACAGCAGCATGCACCCGAACCAGAAATTTTTGAACCGGAATTCACAACGGGCAAAACCGTATGCTACGATTACCGAAGAAATCACAGCTCCGGCTGTGGCCACAGTTGAAATAAACAGGGAGTTCTTAAAAAATATTGCGAAAGAAAAACCTGCGAACCCCTTCCATCCGTTGACATAGTTATCCGGACGGAAGCTTTCCGGCAGCAGCTTCTGGGCGGACTGAAAAATCTCGTTCGTGGTCTTGAAGGAACCCATGACCATCCAGATCACCGGATAGATCATCACACACGCAAAGGCAAAGACAACGGTATGATAGCAGGTGCTCCCCAGCCTCTTTTTCATCGACATGCTCTTCATCACACTCACCTTTCCGATTCATAGTAGACCCATTTTTTCTGCGACAGAAAGATCAGGGCCGTCAGCCCTCCGACCACAAGCACCATAAACCAGGCCATGGCGCAGCCGTACCCAAGCTTGTTGTACTTGAAGGAATTCTGGTACATATAGACCACATAGAACAGAGTGCTGTTCTGCGGCTTGCCTTCCGTTATGATAAAGCTCTGGGTAAACGCCATAAATCCGTTGATCAGCTGATTGATCAGATTAAAGAAGATCGTGGGCGTCAGCATGGGCAGCGTAACTTTAAAAAATTTAGTGATGGCTCCGGCCCCATCCACCGTAGCCGCCTCATACAGATAGGCCGGTATCTGTTTTAAGCCTGCCAGGAAAATCAGCATGGACGATCCAAACTGCCATACGGCCAGCAGGATCAGTGTCCAGATCGCAGTATCTGTTCTGCCAAGCCATGCTGTGGCGCTGTCTATTCCCACCAGACCCAGCAGCGCGTTGATCACTCCGTCGCTGGCAAACATACGTTTCCATAGGATCGCCACCGCCACGCTGGAACCAATGATGGAAGGCAGGTAGTAGACGGTCCGGTAAAACCCGGACAGCCTGGAGGATTTCACCAGGAGCAGCGCCACAAGCAGCGCCATAATAAGCCTCAGCGGAACCGAGAAAAACACATAGTACATCGTGACACCAAACGTTTTCCAGAACAGCTTATCCTGTGTAAACATCGTGATGTAATTGTCCAGCCCTGCAAATTTGGGAGCCGTCAGTATGTCGTATTTTGTAAATGAGAAGGCCAGGGACATGATCATCGGAAAGCTGATAAAGCACACAAACCCGATGATGAAGGGCAGGATAAATATATATCCTGCGACCTTCCCCTGATTCAGTTGTTGTTTCCAGCTTTTTTTCTTTGCTCTCATCGGGCACTCCTTATGTCCGCCGCACAGGTTATTGTGCAGCCTCTTTTAATATGGTCTGGGCCTGAGGCACAAACTGCTTTGCGGCCTCCTGGGCTGTGATATTGCCGTATCGGATATCTTCCACCAGTGTGGTCAGGACCGCTTCCACCTCGCTGTAGCCTGCCGGATTCGGCGGGTCCACCGTAGTCGCCACCTTATTTACCTCCGCCACGAAATCATAGGCTACGGCACCGATGGCATCCACCTGTCCCTTTACGCTCTCCGCAACCGCCGTATTGGCCGGGATCCCCCTCTCGCCTCCCAGTATGGCATTGCATTCCTTATCATTTACAAACCAGTCAATAAACTTTGCCGCTTCTTCTTTATATTTAGAGGTTTCAGTCACGGAGAAGAACATGGTGGGTTTTAAGTATTCAGGCTGCTTCTTTTCATCCGGAAGCGTAGGATACATAAATACTCCCAGCTCCCTCTCTCCGCCGCAGGCATCGTTTATGCTGACATAAGCGTTGGAAAAAGAAAATACATTCCAGGTGGACAGATCAATGATGGGCATGGATTCCACAACCTGGGGATTCTTTTCCGACAGCAGCTCCGGTGAGATACAGAATTCTGCCTGTGCCAGCTTCTCCACCCACTGGAAATGCTCCAGTGTGGAATCCAGGACACCATTTTCCAGCTCCTCATAGATCTCAGAGCCCCTGGCTCTGGCAATATACTGTATCATGGTAATGCCGCTCTCAAAATAAGACGGCACGCCGGTCTTTTCATAAATCTTCTGGCAGATATCAACGTATTCTTCCAGCGTGGGCTGCATGGGGATCTCCACTCCCGCCGCATCTGCGGTGGCCTTATCATACAGCACCATAGGCGCGGTGCTGCCTAAAGAGAGCGCATAGCATTTACCGTCCACCGAACCGCTCTCGATAATGCTGCTGCTGATATTTTCCGTATCAATCACGCCGGATTCAATAAAACCGTTCAAATCCGCGAGCTGATTGCTGGAAGCATACTGATTCAGATAGGAATAATCCATCTGTATGATGTCCGGCAGGCCGCCGCCCGCTGCCTGTGTGGCCAGCTTATCCCAGTAGCCGGACCAGTCCGTAAATTCGGTTTCAATCACCACATTTGGGTTCTTTTCCATATACAGTTCAATTGCCTTCTGTGTCAGATCATTTCTAGTCTGGCTTCCCCACCAGCACAGGCGCAGGGTCACAGACTCTCCCGCATTGTCTGAAGTGCTCCTGTTCTCCCCACCGGCCAAGGTTGTAGTCCCTGCCGCCGTTTGATCGGCCGAAGTGTCTGCATTACCCTCATTTGAGGAACATCCGCACAGCGTACAAAGCACCAGAACCATTGCAAGTAAAACCGAAATCATCCTTTTCTTCATAAACACATCCTCCTCACTGCACACTTTTGTGTGCTCCCTATTTTACCGTCACCACCCGAAGGCTGATGACCTGCGCGAGATATGCACGGCCTCACACAGCGCAGCCAGTGTCAGTGACTGACCGTATGCCATGGGCGTGATCATGATATCCTTATAGAACTGCGCATTCATTCCGATGCCGGTTCCTGCCGAAACATTCTGCACAGTCCCGTCTTCCGAGATATTAGAGCAGATCGCTTCAATGGCTTTTTTCGCCGGTTTCAGACAGGAGCGGTCCAGAATGCCGGCCGTCACTCCCTTCAGGATTCCGGCCGCAATCCCCGCAGAACCGGACACCTCTTCATAGCTGCTGGCATCATCCAGTACGGTGTGCCACAGGCCGGACGGAGACTGCAGGGAAATCAGAGTCTTTACCTGCGCTCTCAGCGTATCCGCCAGATATGTATATATCCCTCTGTTCATGCTGTCCCTGCTCTGCTCCAGAAATTCCATGATTCCGAAAGTAAACCAGGAATTTCCCCTGCACCAGAAAATGCCGCCGAAATTGTCATTTCTCGGGAAACTCCAGCCGTGATAAAACAAACCGTTTTTCTTTTCATACAGGTACTTTACATGCAGCAGCACCTGGCGGACGGATTCGTCCAGGTAATCCTGTCTGCCGTACAAATGTCCCGCTTTGTTTAAAAACAGCACTGCCATAAATATCGTATCGATCCACAGTTGTCCGTCATTGAGACGAACAGCCTGCCGGTCTCCCACCGCGCTTGTCACATGCTGGAATCCGCCCTCCCTGGTGCGGGGAAGATTCTCCATAACCCAGCAGGCGCGCTCCCGGCAGGCCTGACGGTAATCATCCCGATTCCGCCTCTCTGCCAGCTCTAAAAGCGTGAGAAATGGCGCTGTGGTATTGACGTTCCACGAAGGAAGTCCCATATCAAAATTTTTATCAAACCATTGTTCCAGAAATTCTTCATACCGGCTGTCTCCGCATATCTTCTGCAGCCGGTCCAGCCCATAAAGCCCCACTCCCTGGGGCCAGTCCCACTCCTCAATGCCGAAATCCCTGGCCACCAGCCCCTGGCGGTGGGAGTCCTCGTCCGTGGTGCGATCCATATCATAATCCGCTCCGCCCAGATGGATCAGCCGATCCACCACCAGATCAATTTTTCTCCATAACTCTTCTTCTGTCACTTTCATCCCCCTATTTCTCTGTCACCAACCGAAGGTTGATGACCTACGCACACTTCAGTGTGCTTCCTATTTCTCTGTCACCAACCGAAGGTTGATGACCTGCGCACACTTCAGTGTGCTTCCTCTCTTGCCGCCGCCGAACCCGTTAAACTTACTGTGATCTGCACCAGTCAGTCCTCTTCAAACTCGTTCATGCGGTTATTAATGCACTCACCGATTTTTACGGCCTGCATCGCATACTCCATGGATTCCTCCGGCTGCCGTCCGGATTCCACCGCCTGCAGAAAGCCCCTGATCTCCGCATAGAATCCGTTCATCTCGCTGGCACCCGGACCGTCGCTGATCTCCCTGCCGCTTTTTACCGAGACGGGCAGCCCCTGCTCATGTACTTCCAGAGTGCCTGGACAGTCGCTGCATCCCCAGACGGGCAATCTGGCAAAAAATGAGCGGTCATCGCAGGTCACCATCACCCGCTCATTCACAGTGCCGCTGCATACGAGAGTGCTGACCTGGCCGCTCACTCCGTTTTTAAACCGGCAGTCCATGAAAATATTGTCCACTCCCCCGCCATACTGCGGCAGGCTCTGATATGAGATACGCACCTTTTCATAAGGAGCCCCAGCCAGATAGCGGGCCAGATCCACGCTGTGGATCGCTGTAGTATAAAAGGTCGGTTCCGTCCTCCTGTAACGGCTCATCAGCACCTGAACATTCTGTATATCCCCGCTGACCTTAAGCCGGCTCTTCAGCTCCCTGATTAACGGCATGTAGTGACGGTTAAAGGCGATCTGATGCAGCACGCCGTTTTTCTGCAGCGCCTGCTTCAGCAGTTCACCGTCCACAGCATTTAAAGCCGGCGGTTTTTCAATCATCATTGGGATACAGAACCGGCTTAGGTCCGCCGCGGTTTTTGCAGTGACCGTGACCGGTGTGGCAATCAGCATACAGTCCGGGCCGCTTTCCCTGATCATACGTTTTACATCCGAATAGCTTTTTTCAAAACCGGTTTCGACAGCATATGCCCTGCTCTTGTCCTCATCACAATCGCAGCAGGCAGCAAGCACCGCCGCGCCTTCTTTAGCCAGCCGCCGAAATGCAGGAGCATAATAGTCTCTCGCCAATTCTCCGCAGCCGATCAGTGCAACCCTAACTGCCATTTTCATCCCCCTTCCCCATATCACCAGCCGAAGGCTGATGAAGTATACACTCTTTCGTGCAATTGACTGTCATACAAACATCATAATGCATTTTCACCGGTTTGAAAAATCAAAAAACAGCTCTTTCATGTTTAAAAAAGCGTTTTTATATTCCCCTCTTCTTTCAGTTTTCAGTCAAATTGTGTATAATGTGACTAGTGCACTAGCTGAAAGATGGGGGGAATATGGGGATATGAGGCATCGAATAAAAGAAATATGGAGAAATATCGGTCTTACAGGCAAACTGAATCTGATCATCCTGCTGTCCATATGCTTTGTCAGTCTGGCCGGCCTTGCATCCATCCGTTATCTAACCGTCTGCTATAATGAAGAGCTGTATGAAAAGAACGCCATGGCTCTTAAATATATCACGTCAGATCTGGAAACCGAACTAAAGGCCATCTCCACAATGACGGATTATATGGTGGCGGATGAAACAGTCCAGTACAACCTGACCGTTTTAAAGGACAGCCCGGATCCCGCTAAACGCACACGCGCACGCCGGATAATTTATGACTGCCTGTATTCTTATCTGGATGCCAGCAGCGCCATTTCCTATATTTCGCTGGTACTGCCGGACCAGATCATTCATATGGGCACATCCAATGACCTGGATGAACTGGATCTGCAAACGGTAAACGGTATGGCGGATGAAGCAAAGGGCAGGCTGATCTGGACAGGAGGCGCGTCCGGTACAGATTCTGTATTCTGTGTCCGGCAGATCCGGCAGAAAGCTTATCTAAAGCTGGACAGTCTGGCCACACTCTATGTGAAGGTGGATATGAACCGGTTGGTAGACAGGCTGTTAAACACAGCGGACATCACGAGGGCGGATCTGGATATCGCGTTTGTATCGGAAGAAGGCGCTGCCATCTACCCTTCCGAATCCCCTTACAAATCTTACTGCGAAGACTACCGGCAAAGCGCCGCTCCCTATAGGATAGAAAAAATAGGAGGACAGGCTTTTTTCATCACTTCCGGCACACTCCCTGTGACCGGATGGACCTATGTGAATTTCTCTGACTATAACCGTCTGTTCTCCCGGCTGAATATGGTGATGCGTCTATGTATGTTTCTGTTTGTATGCGCCGCCCTGACCGCCATGCTGTTCATTTATCTTATCATACGCAGTATCATCCGGCATTTTCATATTCTGGAAAAAAAGATGGCCTACTTTGAGGAGGGCAATCTGGATCTCATGCCATGTGCTTATCATTATGAACTTAGGGGCGATGAGATCGGCGTAATCCACCAGCGCTTCGATCAGATGGTATGCAGTTACCGCAGGCTTATCAATGACAACTATGTCAAACAGCTGCTCTTAAAGGATGCCACAATCAAGATGCTGGAGCAGCAGATCAACCCGCATTTTCTCTACAATGTGCTGGACTCCATCAACTGGATGGCACAGACTTACGGGGCGGAGGATATCAGCGAGATGTCCTTCTGCCTGGGCAAACTGTTCCGTGCAGCCATCTCGGAGCAGTCCGACCGCATTCTTTTGTCCACCGAGCTGGACTTCCTGGACAACTATATCCGCATTCAGAAAATCCGTTTCCGTGACCGCCTGATATTTGAAAAGGAGATTCCCGATAGCTGCCTTACAATCTCCATACCCAAGCTGTCCATACAGCCGCTCGTGGAAAATGCGATCCGCCACTCCCTTGAATGCTCTGATGAACCCTGCCGGATCAACCTGCGTCTCGCACAAGAAGGCAAAATCCTGACCGTCTATGTGGCCAACACGGGGTCCCGTTTTGACGCCGATCTGTGGGAACGCCTGCAAAACCGCAGGATACGTCAGGAGGGGAGCGGCGTGGGCTTAACCAACATAGACGCGCGCCTGAAACTGATCTATGGAGATTCCTGCGGTCTGCACTTTATGAATCAGAAAGACCGGGCCGTTGTATATTTCCGTATACCGATGGGGGAGGTAAAAGAACATGCTTAGAGTGCTGCTTGCGGATGATGAAGAGATCATCCGAAATTCCATATCTAAAATGATACCGTGGGAAAGCCTGGGCTGTGAACTGGTGGGCGCCGCGGCCAACGGCATGGAAGCTTATAATATGATCTGCGACAGCTACCCGGATATCGTCATCACTGATATTAAGATGCCGATACTGGACGGACTGGAACTGATCGAACGGGCGGTTCTGCTGGATAAAGACATCGAGTTTATCGTACTGTCCGGCTACAGCGACTTTAAATTCGCCCAGAAAGCCATGAAATACGGGGTGCGGTACTACCATCTCAAGCCCACACGCAGAGAAGATCTGGAAGAAACGCTGAAAAAAATCAGCGAAGACGCCCGCATTCGGGCAGAGAAGGAACAACAACGCAGAGAATCCATCCTTTTGGATCTTAAGTATCCCCTGCAGAAAAGCCTGCTGCTGGAATCGTTAAACAGCCCGCTGGAATTAAAGAAACTCTTTCATAATTACTCCGGTTTTCTGAAATTTTCCCCGGAAAAAACCGCATTCTGTCTGTGTTCCTTTTTGGAGGAGCCGCAGCTTAGCGCTTTTTTAACAGACATTTTTCAGTTTCTGAAAAAAAACGGCATCGCCATGCTGTTTCCGCCTGTCTATGTTAAAAATAATCTCTCCCTGCTGCTTCGCATAAAGGATCTGACTGCCGAGAGCGCATTGAATAACTATGTGCTCTCCCGTTCCTATCCGGGCCAGACCGTGGGATATGAGACCCGTTTCTACCACTACGGATCGCTGCATGAGGCGCTGGAAGTTCTGATTATGAAGGTATCCCGTTACGGCCGGATCCTGTTTACAGATCCGTCCGGCCGCCCGGAAGAAGTCCGAAACAGCCTGACGGAACCGCTTAAGATTGGGAAGACAGAAGAGACAGTACTACATGCATCCGAAACCGCAGAGATCATACAGGCACTGCGGGAGATATTCTCGCCGGTTAACAGCCTCATCACCGCTCAGGTCATCGCGATCCGCCTGCTGCTGCAGATTCAGAATCAAGGCGCAGAAAGCTTTCTGCATGCACAGGACTTGCAAAATCTCTATACCTTAAGCAGTGTGCAGGATATACTGGACTTTACCTGTGATCTGATACTTAAGCAGCGTTTTGCCGCCAAAGGCACCGCCTCTTTAGAATCGCCCGTGGAAAAACTGAAGCTCTATGTAGATCAGCATCTGGATTCCGAGAATCTCTCGCTGAAGTGGCTGGCGGAGCATCTGCTGTTTATCAGTGTCGGCTATCTAAGCAAGCTGTTTCTGCGCACGGAGGGCGAGAAATTCTCCGAATATCTCAACAAAAAACGCATGGAGCGGGCCAAGGAGCTGATGCGGGTATATCACAACACCAATATTCAGGACATCGCCCAGGAGGTGGGATTCGGAAATAATCCGCGCTATTTCGGCCAGGTATTCAAAAAATATACCGGGATAACTCCCAGCGAGTACATGCAGAAGCTGTGATGCATGGCTTCTAACTGGCTTTGGTTTTTCTACGGACACGCAAGGCCGCCAGAATAAGGACGGTATCCACAATCAGCAGCAGGCAGAAAACCAGCCATGACAGTTTCCAGGTAGACGCCAGCCACCGTCCCAGACGGCTGTCCAGATATAAGAGCTTTTCGCCCCAAGTCATCCACAGGGCATACAACGCATAGGCGACCGTCAATACGGTGAGTATTCCGGCACATATTCCAGCCTTTTTCATGATAGTTTCTCCTTTACTTTATTATCAGCGCGCTTGTGTGCGCTCCCGCTTTAACCGGATGAATTTCACCGTATAGATCACCGCAAGCAGGAGGGCAGCCGCGATGGCGATGATGGCATACCACTGCCTGGCCGTCCATACGGTTCTCTCCACCGCAGCCATGTAAAGAGACTCGTTGCCCGCGATGTCGAAGGCTTTCAGTTCCAGCGTATTTTTACCCGGCTTAAGAGGGCAGCGGATTTGGAAATAGCTGCCCTGGAGCTCAACCGGCTCTCCGTTGCAGGTGAGACTGGCTCCCGCTTCTGTGTAGCCTTCCAGATATACATGGTCACTGTCTGTTTTCGTTTTGTCCACATCGCTTGTGACCGCGAGCTGGGGAGGTGTCCTGTCATAATAGATTTCCTTGGGAAAGGTCCGCATGTTTCCGGCTGCGCCGGTAACTATAAAGACAATGCTGTTTTCCCCCTCCTTAAGGTTCACTCTGTATTCGCCCTGATCCGTCTCATCCTCCAGGTATAATCGATCATTGAGCACGGCAGAAATTCTGGCACCTTCCTCTGCTGTAACCTGTACCGGGATGCCTGACTCATTCGTTGCGTCCAAATCCGGATAAGTGACAGATGCTTCAAAAAACGTGCCTTTTTCCACCGGGATTTTATCGTATTTACCCAGACGGCGGCCGTCATACACCGCCGCACCTGCCAGGACCTTATCCATTCCTTGCGGGAAAGCCAGCACTCCGCTGCTTTCCCCGGTCACCTCTTCTCTTAACAGTTCCCCGGAATTCGGGTCAAACAGCATGAGTTTAACCTGATCCGTCTCGCCGTCCCAGGCGATATAGATGCTGTCGTTTACCAAAAAGGCCCTCACCCCGGTCAGGGCTTCCGCAGAACCGGGATCCTCATAGTCAAAGGTTTCATCCGCATAGGCTATGCTGAACGCGCCGCTGTCATCGGATACTCTTATATAGAAATAGCAGCTGCCATTTTCCAGACCCGTAACGTCAAACTCTGTTCCGCCCTGCGGGGCGGCATTGAGCGATTTCACCTCTCTGGCGCCAGATCCGTTCTTATCCGAAGCAGCAAAAATCCGGATCTTCAGATCCTCCCGGCAATCCGAAACACTCCAGTCCGCATAAAACCGGTCCTCCCACCGCTCTACATGAAAAGAATCTATATTCATATTCCCCGGCAGCTCTCCGGCATCGATGTCCACCCTTCCCAGCTTTTCCCCGGTAATAGTTACCTGCCAGATACCGGCAGCCGCATCCCCCACATTGATATACACCGCGCCTTCGGAAACGGAGGTTTGTAAAGGTGTAAGGGTTGTTCCGAATGTGCGGCCGTCCGGTGAAGTGACAGTAACCTCTGCAGTCTGTTCCTCATGCTCCCAGACTATGCTAAATATGCAGTCATCACAGGCTTCTGTGAGTTCTATCTCCACAGTCTGCTTGGCAGCATACACGGTCCGCACTGGCATCAGCAGAAGAACCGCAAGCAGCGGAAGGACCATCCATTTTTTCATAACCGCACCCTCCTAGTCAAAGTATGTCTGTGTATGGAAGCGTTCCCAGATCAGAGGCTTTCCGTCGCTGTCATACCAGTATTTTGATACCAAGTTGTCCCTGTGAAGCTCCGCAGCAAAGTAGGAGCCGTCATATTCCGCAGTCAGCACCAGCTCACCTTTTCCCTGATGATGCACATTCAGGAATCCGCAGTCGATATGTCCGTCGATCCCCATGGAAAGCGAAAACTTATCCCATCCGGCATCAATCCCAAAATCCACGCTGCCCCCGATACTGCAGTCCAGGATTCCCAGTGCGGCCTCCAGCTCCAGTCCCGCCTTTACGGAAAGGCCCGGCCTGCCGAAAGCGATCGCCGCATCGGCCATCTTCTGTCCCAGCAGATTTAAATCCGCCTCCGCGCCAAAGCTGGCTTCGGAGAAATTCAACTGTATTGTACCGTCGATGTTCCCTAACTCTCCCCATTTAGACATCTCCTCAGGTACCTTCAGCTTAAATGTTTTGAACAGATTTACATCCGCTCCCACAAGCCCTTTCAAAACTACATCCTTCGTATCCACAGCCGCTAGGTTATCGTCTGTAAAAATCAGCCGCTTTATCCCCTCTGGCACCCAGGAGGTATTCAGAAAGACCGTGCTGACGCCTTCCATTCCCATCCCCAGTTCATCAATATACAGCACATTGTAGACTCCGAAGCCGGGGTTTAGTTCGGCCTTCACGTTCATCTGGTCAAAGCACCAGTAATAGGATGAAATATCACCGCTTAGCCCTTCCATTCCGCTGCCGCCGAAGCCTTTGACAATGCTTGAAAAATCAATAGCCCCGCAAAGCTTCCAATACTCATGGTCTGGGTCCAGCGAGTTGAGCTTCAGCCCCACTTTGCTTAGGCCAATCACTCCAAACTGTAACGAATCCCGCAGATTTAGCTCCGCCTCGATTCCGATGCGGATATCTTCCGCCGTCAGCGCCAGATCCACGCTTCCATCCAGAGCCTCTTTACACTTAAACTTGAAAGTATCGCTGCGTTTTTCCACTTTTTCCCTGGCATCCACAGCGCTCTTTTCTTTTCCGGACAACAGCACGTTGCCGCTTAATCCTTCTTTCACCGAATCCATAATAGTTTTAGCGCTCAGCGTATCCACATGAATCTGAATTCGGTCCGCATACAGCTTTATATCCGCTGCATCCACATCCACAAGAAACGGTATCCTGATATTATAGTCATGCAGGTTTTTCTCGAAATCCGTATCCGATCCGGAAATTCCCACCGCAAACTCCCCGTCCCTGACCACCATATCTCTGCCGCCCAACACCAGATTTGCGAACAGAGCCGATCCGGTGCCGTTCTCCCTGGCTTGCGCATAACTGATATACAGCCTGCTGTTTCCGGACAAAGCCCCGCTGCTGCCCAGCCAGGCGGTCTGCTGCGGTTTCAGCTCGCAGTCCTTGGGAAGCTCATAGGCTGTAACTGTCAGCGCGTCACCGCTGTGAATAAAGCCGTTGATCATGACATTTCCCATAGCCGTGAAGCTGCGGTCTCCAGTCTGGCCGATTGTATCGGCAGTGATGATATTAGTACCGATCCGCACGGACTGGGTAGTTCCGGCACGGAAGATAAGCAGCGCGTTCTCCTTCATAACTGTACGCCCATCCGGCAGGACCGCTTGCACCGGATAGCTGCCGCCGGGCAGCTTACCTTTAAGCAATCCGGTGGCCGTGTGTTCATCCGTTACCGTAATTTCCGTAAGCTCAAGGGCTCCGGCACTAAAATGCATTCCGTCCGTGAAACCGCTGCCCGTCACAGTCACTCTGACACCCTTTTCCAGACTGCCCACGGACATATTTCCCGGTGTCACGGCGGTTACAGCCAGGTCACCTTCCGGCACAAAACGTATGCCTTCATCTTGTATTTCAAAAGCCTTTGCGCCGGAGGATATGGTATAATCCCTGCTGGCGCTGACGCTCTCTGCGGGCAGGCTGACCGTCAGGTTTCTCGGATCCGTTTCCGGATTCTTCGTAACCGTATATTCAAAACAATAATTATTTACTATGTATTTCTGGAGGGTCACATAGATGTCCTCCAACTCCACCGAACTGGATGCCTGCAGGTATTTGCCGCCGGTCCGGGAAGCGATATCCTGCAGATATGATGCATCCACATCCCCGAGGCCCACCGTGAAGACCGCAATATTTTCCTTTACCGCCCTGCTGATCGCTAAGTCCATGGCCTCTGTGTTCTGATCCTGTCCGTCGCTCATTAAAATCAGCGCCCTGGTCTGATCTGCTCCGGCCAGTGCGGACATACCTGCCTCGATGCCAGCGGGTATATTGGTACCGCCTCCGCTGCTTAGGGAATCCACCCCTCTGATCAAAGTTTCCTTAGAGGAAGTGAGGGAGGTAACCACAGCAGCATCCGTGTTATAGCTGACGAGAGCCAGTCCCTGGCCGGCGGGATCCATCTTTTCTATACATGCCCTGGCTGCAGTCTGTGAATCCCGGAACGGACTTCCATCCATGCTCCCGCTGCTGTCCAGCACGATCGCTATGCTTACATGGGACAGTTTTCCTTCATCCGTCAGCCTGAAATCCTTAATGCCGTACTGCGTATCTATCAATGAGAAATCTTTCTCCTTAAAATGGCTGGCCATCCCGAAGATACCGTCTTTCTCTCCATTTACATTGACATATGCCCGTATCATCGGATAACCGGCGGTATCAATCCTGCCAATATGTATGCCGATCTTATCGTATTTGAGCGTTGAAGTGATATAGTCCGCCATATCGCCGTTCACATTGCCGTTCTCCGGCTGTATCACGCCCTGGCTCTGTACCCGTACAAGTTCATCCACACTGGATGAGAGAAGCGGGCTGGTATGGTCCATATCGGACTGGTTATAGGCATCGATCACGGCCGTCAGGGATTCTTTCAGCGGTGACCGATCATCCATCACCGAATAGCTGGTAATCACATCATAGATGAGTTCCCTGGCCTTATCCCTCTCATCACAGGCCAGATACAGCTTGGCAATCTGTATGTCATACAGTCCGCTGCGGTCATAAAACACCGGTTTTTTGGCCTGGAGATAATTGACTGCCCGCCTAATTTCCACCCGGGAAGCTTCTGCTTCCAGTTTTGCAGCACGGTTGATAAGCCTATCCTTTTTCACATCCCCCTCTTCATATTGGGATGCTTCTTCCCGCAGGGCTGCCGCTTCTTTGAGGAGTCCCTCCACTTCTTTATCGTCTTCCTCCAGCTCCGAATATCCGCGCATTGCGCTCTCCGCAATCACATCCGTATAGATAATCCGATTTTCCGCCGAGTCTCTGTGCGCGAGCAGATCCCTGGCATACTGCCGGGCGCTTTTATAGTCACCGTCGGCCATAACACATCGAACCGCCAGTTTCCATAACCTCTCATCATTTCCGTACTGTGAAATCATATCACTGACTTTATCATAGGACAGGCCCGTAAAATCTCCGGAGCGAACCTTTTTATCCAGCAGATACCACTCCTCCAGCTCCCCGGTCTCATGAAACTCGCGGTTCCGGTAAGCCTTTTGTATCATTTCGGCAGCCCATTCTTCATCCGCTGCTCCAGCCGCATCCGGATCTGCCTCCGCACGTATTTCCTCTACCAGCTCCCTGTCTTTTCCGCTGATCTCATTCTCGTTGAGAAGACGGTTTGACAGAAACCATGCGGACATCGTATCTCCCTGCCGGCAGGCAGACAGCAGGCGCAGCATACCGCTCTGATCGCTGCCAATGTGCTGTCCGGCCGCGGCCTCTAACGCCGTCTCCGGCTCGCCGTCCATCAGATAACGGTATGACAGATAGAGAGCATTCTTATCCACTCTATACTGATTCCATGCTCCTCCGGCTCCCCAAAATGTGCATACAACCGCTGCCACTAAAATGCTGCACAGCAGCATCCACTGGCCCGGAGACCGGTTCGCTTTCCATATTTTATGAAACAGAATATCCGCAGCGGCGGCCAGCAGACATTCCCCGGCAATGATTAACAATAATATGTACATTACTCTCTTTCCTTATCTCTCGCTTACATCCACATTTATCACGGCCATGTTCTCCACCGCATCCTCCAAAAATCTGCTTTCCTTTGCGGTAATCCGCAGATTTTCAAACGTAAAGTCACAGAGGCGGTACTGATCTTCCCTCTTTTCCACATTGAAATAGGTATCGCACTCACAGACACAGTTGCGCATCGTAATATGGTCCGCAGCGGACAGCGGCTTATCTGTACGCCCTTTCATATCGTAAAACTGTGTCCAGGGATTTATATTAATAAAATTCATCACCTTGGCCTCGATATCCTCCACCGTGATATACTCATAATGAGAAGGCGTGTCAGGGCGCATCTTCAGACACAGCAGATTATTTCCTGCCAGGACTTTTCCGCGCCTTAGGATAACATTGCGGTTATGGATCGATTCGGACCCGCAGGTAAGACACGCCGGACAGTAGCCGAAGGTACAGTCTTCCACAATGATCCTCTCATTGGAGCCGTTTTCCGGGGCACTGTCCGCCCAGGGGCCCTTTCCTCCCTTTAACGCCACCGCATCATCGTTCACCTCAATATAGCAGTCCTTCACCAGGAAATCCGTGCAGACATCGATATCGATAGCGTCCGTGCTGGGTGCTTTTACAGGAGTCACAGGGGAGAAAATCCGGCAGCCAAGGTACTTCACGCGGCTGCTCCTGTAAATATGGTTGGTCCAGAAATGGGCATTCTGCAGACGCAGGCCGGCGACGGTGACGTTCCTGCAGTTGGAGATAAATACAAGTCTCGGCCGCTGCTCATCCTTATTGGTGCATTTAGGATTCCATGTCCTGCGAAGCCAGAACGCCTTCCAGGAACGCAGCCCGTTCCCGTCTACGGTCCCCGGGCCGCACATCGTAAAGCCGTCCACTCCGTCCGCATTGATCAAAGCCGCGAAATACCGGCAGGACTCGCCTTCAATGCGAGTCTCACACAGCCTGTAATCCGATATATCGTCACTTCCTTTAAGCGTTCCCCCCTCCGCCACATAGAGATGGACGCCCTGTCTGAAAAACAGAGAGCCTGTCAGATAGGTCCCCGCCGGAACCACAATCACACCGCCGCCATTTGCAGCCGCCGTGTCGATCAGGTTCTGGATCTGCTCCGTATAGACCTTTCCGTCATCCAGAATCCCATGCTGTGTCAGCACATACTGCGTGCCAAGCTCAAAAAGCTCCGGCAAGCAGGTATCATAAAACCAGGGATCAATCGGCGTCCCGTCGGGGAAAAATTCCTCTTTTTTGTTCATAAATAATACCTCCTCTTCTGATATATCCGTTGTTTTTCGATGTACGCCGCGCTTCCGGACAAGAACGATGGCAGCAGACGGCAACAGCCGCGCCGTAAAATCGGCCGCGGCTGTATATTCCATGCTCCTATGCTAAGGACGGCACATCCTCTTCAAAGCTCTCTTTTCCCAGCTCTCCGACCTGTGTATCCTGAGCCTGTCCGTATTGATACATCTGATCCAGATATTCGATCGCCGCCCTTATCTTCGTGCGCAGCAGATATCCGCCGGAACGGGTAGCTCTGGCCAGCGTTTCTACGGACACCTCCGGAGACCAGTTATAGGCCCTGCCGTGAAACACCTGCAGCTTCTGCAGGATTTCAGATATTTCCGCTTCTGTAAGAGGCTGAAGCTGCTCTGCCCTGATGACGGTTTCCAGTACGGCCTTCATGGGTTCCTGATCCTCCGGATAAAGCTCTTCCAAATTTTCAAAATCATGCTTGCCTTCCACTACATCTTCCGCATAGGATGCCCCCAGCGCAAACATAGTATAGGTAGATTCCATCCCTTTGCCCGGCATCAAAAATTCTGCCATATTTCTATATGCCTTCAGTCTTGCTTTCTTTCCCAGCCTGCCGATGAGTTCGGTTTCGTCGAACAGTATCACCCATCCGTTGTACCCCATCTGAACAAACAGATGGCTTAAAAAGCAGTAATAGTCCATGTAGTGTTTCGTTTTGCTGAAATTCACATTATATTTTACGCTCTGCTGAAAAATGCGCCTGTAAATCTGACGAAGAGACGCATTGGCGATAAAGTCTCCTTCCAAATCCGACTGAAGCAGGAATTTTTCATCCTGGTCCTCTGTATTCAGATAAGAGCGGAGCAGATAATACAGCTTATCCGTCTCCAGTTCCCTGGCCCCATACAGCAGCATCTCATTGGCCAGAGGGCTGTTCGGCGTCATCTTCTCCAACTCCTGGATAAATCCCGGCTGTACGCGTCTTGGCAGATATGTGTTATTCACCAGTTTTTGATACAGCAGAAACAGCTTGTCAAACGGTGCCTCTTTACTTAGAGAAAGATAAGAGACCACCATATTGTTGGAATGTGCCAGGCTAAAAACTGTGTTCAGCAGATGTGTCTTTCCCTCACCGTATTTCCCGGCAATCACTTTGCCGGCCGACCGGCCCGTATCACGAACCCGGTCCAGATCATCCGATATTTCCTTCATAATCCTGGGACGGGCTTCCGAAAAATACTGGCCTACCGCCCGGGAAGGGATGCCGGACCGCAAAGCTTCTATCACATGACGTGCCTCATAATCAAACATCATTCTCTCCCTCCCAGAGTAGCCCTGCTTACAAGCCCCGGTATGCCGACGGCTCCTACTTTTGCCTGAAGCAGGATGGCCTCGGCCGTATCACGGTCAACCGGAACCGCACGGCAGCTATTGGCAGCCTTAACAAGTTTCTCTGACATCTCCATAACTGTTTCAGCCGTGTATTCCTGTTCTGCGAGCCTGTCCATATCTACAATATCCGTAAAACGGTTAAACCTGCGGCTGATAATTTCATTTTGAATCCGCATCCACAGCGCCTGATAGGACTTAATGCCGGCACTGTCATTATCCAAAAGCTCCCGGTTAAACGCAAAGACAAACATGATGTTTTTCAGACTGTCGATATCATCGATCAGCTGGCGTATACTTTCGTATGTGTCCTCTCTCTTCAGCTTCGTATAATGCATCGGAGTCAGTCCTGATTTGCCGATCAGAATCTCCAGATCGTCAACCGCGACAAAAAGTCCTGAATAACCTGCCATCTGTATCACCGAAGCTAAGGAACGCAACATATGCCTTGCGTTGACTTTGGTGATCCGGACCGGGGACAGCCCCAGTGAACGAAGGGAAGGGATCTTGACTCCTCGGTCCCCTCTCATCCATCCCAACAGTAGTTCCCGATTCTGCTCCTCTAGAATGGGGTGCCCCAAAATGCCGCCTGTCAGCAGGCTGCATGCCAGAGCAAAGTTGTTGTCGATGAGAGGATTGTCCAGAAACATTTCCTTTAACTGCAGCCGAATCTCCCTGCGGGTAATGGCATCCGCCAGCCCCTCGCCGGATAAGTAGTCCATAAAGGTCATATCCTGCGGTATTACGCCGCAGTCAAACCCCATATTTTCGATTATCTTGTCCCCACACCGTTTCAGGCAGTCAAAAAGCCGGCTCTGATTCAGAATTTCCACATAGATCTCGCGGAAGTCATGCATCCAGATCTCTTTGGCCGAAAACGTGGCTGTCACATATTTTTCCTCTTCAGCTATCCGGGCGGCAAGCCGCAGCAGATGGGATTTACCGCTGCCTTGCCGGCCGGTGATAAACTTAATCTTACTGCCGCCTTCCCGGATATATTCCCTTAAGTATTTTTCCCTCCAAAAATCCGTTTGAAAAGAAATGCCCGCCGACATTTCCTCCAACATGCCGTTATCCGGATCCTCCACAGCAGCCGGTTCTTTGTACGATGTTTCTTCCGGTACGGCCATTGCCGCCTGTTCATTCATCTGTATATCCACCCTATTCCTCCTGCCACACTTAGTTCGGATCAGTCAGCACTCACCGAAAGAACCGGATAGTTGCCAGATACTGCTCCTGGCCGGCCTGATCCAGTATGCGGATAGCCTGAATATTATTTCTGCTGGGCCCAAACTGAAATCTTCTTCCGTCCTTTGTTTCGGTCACATCGGAGGAATACAGGCGCGCCAGGTCAAACGCATAGCTCTGCTGATCGTAATCCCTGCGGAATCTGCCCATGGGCGCCAACAGCTTATACAGCTTGGTCAGATAGATGTCCGCATCTTTTCCCTTATTCTGTTTTAACACCGCAGTGTCATAGGCCTCCGCCAGTTCATTCACAAAGCTTACGGCATTAAACGGAGCCTTCATAAGTCTGGCCTGTCCGTCCTTAATACCCTGTACAAAGCTTAGCGGACGCATGCACTGCACTTTTTTACGGTCCACATAAATATCCTGATTCTCTGTATCAAAACGAACTCTGTAGGGGAACATCTCATAAACGGGAAATTCGCCCTTAACATCCACTCCGCTCTCGCTGCAGCATTCCAGCATCTGACTGGCAAAGTCTCCATTTTCAAAATATTCCTGTCTGTTAAAGCCTTCTGCCAAAGACTTCATATCCTGCAGGATCTGCTGCTGCCGGTCAGCCGCTTCCTTCGCCAGCACAATATCCCTGTCAAAGCTTTTCAGGTCTCCGCTTTCCATTTCTTTCTGTATGGACTTCTGCAGTTTTTGAATGACAGCTGTCCTGTCTTTTAATTCTTTAGCCAAAAGCTGATATTCCTGATATAATTCTTCGTAATTCATTTTGAATCCTTTCTGTTCTGTTATATTAGCTGCCAGCATTATTGCTGCCATATCGGCATTCCATTATATAGAAGTATACATAATATCATTCCACATTTCAACATTTTATTTCCGGATATGACAATGACATGGTATAATATCGACAGATATTATACCGCGCTGATTTCCGTCTGCGCAGCAGACAATTTCCCTGGGAAATCATGCGCATCCCCCCGGAGGGGCCATGTCGGCTTGCTGACATGCTATAATATCGACAGATATTATACCGCGCTGATTTCCGTCTGCGCAGCAAAGGAGGCCGTATCCCATGAAACTGGAGCTGTATCCCTGGCAGAAGGAATGTCTGAAAGCCTGGTTTAATAATAACTGCCGCGGTATCGTCCATGTGATGACCGGAGCCGGCAAAACAGTACTGGCCATATCCGCTGCAAAACAGCTGCAAAGCAGGCTGGGAGGGGTATTGCGGATCAAAATCATCGTCCCGCAGACCGTTCTTACCGCCCAGTGGGCTTCTGCCCTTCAAAAATTTGGCGGCATTTCCCGACAGGAAATCGGCTTTTACTATGGCGCATGCAAATGCTCTTCCTCCCTGCCATATATGATCTATGTGATCAATTCCGCGCGCTATACACTTTCACGCCATATCCTTGAAGATCTGGAACAGGGCTGCTCTGTTTTCCTGATCGCAGATGAATGCCACCATTATGCCAGCGAAGAAAACCGGAAAATATTTGACTTTATACCGCATCTTTCCGGCCGCAGCGGTTCACTGTTCACGATGGGGCTGTCCGCTACTCCTTATACGGCCGGATACGAACAATATCTGGTACCCTCTCTGGGACCGGAGATCTATCGCTACGGACTTGCGGAAGCCACCGGGACCGCGCTTATGGTTCCCTATGCGATTTTCAACATAGCGCTTTCTTTCACGCCTGTTGAAAATCAGCGCTATCAGGAAATCACGGACAAACTGATTTACGCTATAAGTTCGCTGAACACCCGCTATCCCTCTATCTGCAAGCTGAAAGGAGTCCGCTTTTATCACGCCCTGCGCAGACTTTCCGTCCAGGAAGCTTCCCCCGAGACCGTGAAGCTGGCAAAAAATGTATTATCCCTCATCCATCAACGCGTATCCGTTCTATACTGCGCCGATGCCAGGATAAGCGCCGCCTGCAGTCTGATTGACACCCTTCCATCCGATTCGCGGATTATTCTGTTTGGGGAACGCATTGAACAGACCGATTTAGTCTTTAACCGTCTAAGCGGCATGTTTTCCGGTCAGGTGGGACGTTATTATTCCCTCATGGACACAGATGCCAAAAAAAGCGCCCTGGACAGATACCGGAGCGGTCAGATCCGCATCCTGGTTACCTGCAGGGCGCTGGACGAAGGATTTGATATTCCTTCCACCAGTGTGGGAATTGTGCTTTCCTCATCCTCCGTGGAACGTCAGCGCATACAACGGCTGGGACGCATACTTCGCAAATGCGGGACGGGGAAAATTGCCTGTCTCTACTATTTTTATATCCAAAACACTTCTGAACGGCCGGAATATATGACCGTACAAGCGGAATACAAAGCCCATTTCCTAACGCTTGCTTATGACAGTCAGAGCGGCTGTTTTCTCCATCCTTTATACGAGGAGGCGTCCCTTGCCGTCCTGAAAACACTCCAGGAACAGGGGAAATCACAAGAGGCGCTGAATGAGGCCCGCCGCTGTCTGCAGCTCGGACTGCTTCGTGCGGACTGGCTGCGCGATCCGGATGAACTCAATTCACTGAAGGAATCCGCGCCGGACACACGGCAGCAAAACTACTGGATCTGTATGAGGTTGATTCGTCAGGTATGCGTGGACAACGGTCTGTTTCCGACATAAAAATCCGGGGATGCGTGGCTTAAGTACACTCAGTAAAAGATTTATCAGTGGCCGCAATGTCCGCCGCAGTGTCCGTCATGTCCTTCATGATGCTCATGGTCATGGTGGGAACACTGGGTATCCGGATCATACTGAAGCTCTCCTCTGATAAACGCCTCCGCCTGCTCATCCGCAGATCCGGAAGCGCCGGGATACAGCTCGATGCCGGCTTCTGCAAGCGCGCTTCTCGCGCCGCCGCCTATCCCTCCGCAGATCAGCACATCCACGCCGTTGTCCTTTAAAAATCCGGCTAGCGCACCGTGTCCGGCACCGTCGGCATCTATGATCTTCTGTGATACAATCTTTCCGTTTTCCGCTTCATACACTTTAAACTGCTCCGTATGTCCAAAATGCTGGAACACCTGGCCGTTTTCATAAGTTACCGCAAATTTCATGGGAACATCTCCTCTTCTTATAATATGGTCGTCTGCCTGACAGCTCCTTCGCCTGCAGCCCCCCGCCCCTCTGCCGCAGCAGCTTTGGGCTATGCCGCAGAGCTCATAATTTCCGCCTTCGATCACCAGCCTCTTCCCGTTAACCAGCATATCCGCCAGCTTTTTCCTTGCACAGTTATAAACGGCCTGGACCGTAGTGCGGGCCACTCCCATCTGACCGGCGCATTCATCCTGTGTATAACCCAGCAGATCGATCAGCCGCAGAGTTTCATATTCATCCAATCCCATTGAAACCGCCGTATCTTCTGATCCGCTGCAATCATCGGGGCCGAAACTCCGGCTCTTCGGCAACGCACAGACGCGCCTGTGTTTGGGAGGTCGTGGCATACTGTCATCTCCTTATTTTCATTCTTTCGCAGATACCTCTATTATAATACGTTTATGACATATGTCAATAACGTTTTGGCAATCCATTTTTTTCCGCTTCCGTGACATTCATCAAATGCACCAGCGCCGCCACGCAATCGACGCGGTTTACCTTGACATGCCTGCCGTAACCTTCCCAAAGCAGACCCAGCCCTTTCGCCTGCTGCTCGCATTCCGCCAGATCGTACTCCCGATCCTCCGGCTCATGCAGGCTTCGGATCATAAAGCTCACCAGTTCCCCTCCGGTCAGGCCGTCGTCCGGCCTGAAACGGTCATTCATAGTGGTCGACTCATCCACCAGACCGGCATCCAATGCCGCCTGTACTGCCGAAGCGTCAAACTCATACCGGTATATATCGCAGTATCTTCCCTGATAAGGGCGCTGTTTCGGGGCCTTCACCGCTTTAAAAAATACATAGAGGAACTGCCCTCTCGGCATCTCATCAAAGGGGTGGAAAAACTTCAGGCAGGGGTCCAGCAGTCCCTTTACCATCGCTTCCTTCAGGATATCCAGCTGCCGGATCTGCCTGCAGTCCGCATAGGGGAGCTCGGGCAGATCCGTAGGAAGAATGGGCTTTTCAGGCTTCTTTGCCGGAGACAGCCCATCGGCAGGCCTTAGGGACTCATCCGGAACCCACGGTTTGGGAAACAGGCCGTTCATGCAGGAGCACAGAGGTTCTATCCGCTGCTTTTGTATCTGCCCGGCGATAAATTCCGCCACAAGCATGGCCCCATAGTCGTTGGTATGGGCCCTGTCATTAAAATATCCCTTCAGTTTATCCTTCTCCATGCTGCAGAACAGCTCAAAGCTGTAACGGTGCAGATCGATCACCGGCACGTTCAGCTCTTTCCCGGTTCTTAAGCAGGCAAGCGCGTGATCTTCCAGCAGATCGTACCAGCCGTTTTCATCCTGTTCCGGCATGCGGCTTAAAGAGGTCACAATGACCGGATATGCGCCTTTCTCGCGGACACGCCGCACATACCAGCGCAGGTTGGCCGCATAGCCGGCAAACGCGGCCAGATTGCGCCTTTTCTGATCATTATGTCCGAACTGAAACAGGAATACGTCTCCCGTCCGGATATGCCTGTCCACGATATCCCAGTGCCCGTCATCCCGAAAGCAGTTGGTCGTCATGCCGCCGTGGGCCTGGTTCACCACCGCCGCTCTGTCAAAATACTGAAGCAGGTTATGGCCCCAGCTCCCGCCGTTAACAATCGGGTTATAAGGACAGTATCCCTCGTAGTCCGCCACTATGGAGTCCCCTGCGATGAAAACTGTGGGCGCCTCTGACCGTTCCACCGTAAGCCCGCTAAGGCGCGCGTTGCTGCCCAGCACGCTGATATAAACCGAAAGATCCTCAACGGGCGGGCGGCCCATCACGGGTATGTACTCACATACATGCACATAAAACCGGCAGACAAAGCTTTCGCCGGGCAGAACTGCGATATCCCGCCGCACCGTATTGCGCCGGCCGGAGTATACGGCAATCTGCGGTATTCCCTGCTCTCCGCCGCAGATCGTCACCGTAACCGCATAGACTCCCTGCTCCGGAACTTTTGCGCGAAACCGAAGGGGCCATCCCTCCTGCGCCGATTCCACGCCCCATCGCGTAGTAATGCGCTGCACGTCCGGCAGCTGACTGCCGGTAATATCCCGGATCTGCCAGCCTGCGCTGCCGGTAAAGCGGTCCTGCGGCCGCTCCTTAAGCGGCGCAAAATCCAGGAAACCGCATCCCCTGTCTTCTTTATAGGTATCCCCGGCCTCGACCGGGATGCCTTCCCCGCCTGTTCCTGCCATAAAATTATATTTTATCGAATACATGTCCCTTTGATCCTCCCTCATTTTGTTTCCCGGCCGAATAACCCCATAAAGGTTTCCCGATCCAGCCGCTGGACGGGATGAAACTGTCCGGATGAAACATACCGGTATATGCTGTTTTTCAACTGCTTCACCGTTTTTTCCTCCACCGATAAGTCGAAGCCGCAGAACAGGATCTCCGCATTTTCTACGCGTGCCTCAAACAGCGGCGAACGCCTGATGTTGGAAACGAAGTTGGGCGCCGGCTCCACGATGGCCGAAAATCCCTCCGGGAAGCCGGTCAGCGGCGCTCCCAGCGAGTGTTCCAGAGGGTGTCTCCACTGAAATCCTCCGTACCTTTCCGTAGGGAAATCCTGCAGCGCAGGATGGCCGCTGTCACAGAGCACGCCGCAGGAATTATCCGACGGAAAATATGCCGGAGACCAGAATACAGGTGTAAATGTGCCCTGTATCGGTTTATTCAGGCCATCCGCCGTAACAACTGCTCTCCCGCCCTTTATAAGCAGTTCCTCCAATTCCAGCGAGTCCGCCTTAAGGACCGGTACCGCGCATTCTATATCGCCGCTTGGGTAGACATACAGATTCCAGCGGTTTTTATGCCCGCCCGCCAAGAGCTCCGCCTCCAGCACGGACGGCCTCCGGATAAAATCCAGAGGGACCTTCACATGGCGTTCATCGGTGCAAAGGCTTTTAAGAAGTCTCCCTTCCGCGTAGAGATTCAGCGTAAAGGTGATGCTCTCCCTGAACTCTTCCCCGTAATCGTACAGCATGAACTGTGCATCCAGGCACTCGTCGGAGGTAAATACCCTGTCCGCCATCAAAAGCGGCACCACGGGAGAACAAAACTCCCGAAACTCTTCCGGTTCTATAATGCCCTTGCTTTTCCAAAAAGCATCCAGAATCCCGACCGTGGCCGTGCACTGGCCGGTATAATCGCTTATGCCCAGCAGCTGAAAACCGCCCATTCTCTCAGTCCTAAGGACGCTCTCGATATCCTCTTTATACAGCAGGGCGGCCAGACGGCCGGAGGCCTTAATATACTCTGACAGCATCGGATAGACGCCTGCGGCGGTCATGCTGCGCCGGATCACTTCGAAGTTCACCGGCATCATGCAGCCGCTGTAGTCTTTCACCGAATCCACATCGGGGTAGACACAGTACTGCCCCACCTCAAACGAAACGATGGGCACCGGCATGTTCTCCACCTGTTCCTGATAGGACAGCCTCGTATGCTCTGAAATCACATCCGCATACATCTGAGCGCGGATGCCCATGCCATTCGCCTCAAACGCGCTGAAATAATCATCCGCCGGCGTTACGGGGCGGTCGAAATTGGAGGTCAGCGTATAGAGCCGCCGTCCGTCCAACGCTTTGATCTGCTCCGTCAGCTGTTCCAGCATTTCAAAATCTCCCATCAGCTCATTGCCGTTGGAGAAAAACAGAAATGACGGATGGTTTCCGTAAAAACGCGATATGTTCAGGGCTTCCCGGTGGTAGAACAGCGCATGGGCGGGGTCGTCTCCTGTTTCCAGCGCGCACACATCCCGGTTGAGCCACAGCGGCATTTCCGCCTGCAGATAGATACCGACGCGGTCCGCGGCGGCAAAAGCCGCCTCCGGCGGACACCACGCGTGAAAGCGGACATGGTTCAGCCCGTACTGTTTGATCTGCCGGAATTTCCATTCCCATTCCGCCTCGGATACGGGCGGGTATCCCGTCAGCGGATGTATGCCGCAGTCCAGGGTACCCCTAAGGGCGATGGGCCGGCCGTTTAGAAGAAATTCCCTGCCCTTTGCTTCAACGGTCCGCATGCCGAAGGTTTCCGCATGCCTGTTGACGGATTCCCCATAGACCAGCTCCGCCTTCATCGTATAAACCGCCGGATGGAATTCATCCCAATACGTGATCTCACCGTCCATCGGGTATTCCAGATGCAGGATCTGCCTGGACTGAAACAGCACCCTGTCATATTCTGCGGCAGCAAAAGAGGTCCCATCCGGCCTAAAGGCCGTAAGGCGGACTTTCACCTGCTTCCGGTCTCTGAAATTCGGACAGTCCCCCGCCGCGGTCAGCCTTACGGTAACGCTCTGCCTGTTCGGAAAGAGCTGCAGGTTCGATATGTGAAAGATCTCCTCACACCTAAGCTCGATTTTTCCTATGATCCCGCACCAGATGCCCTGTGTATCCAGGCTGTAACCGCTGGCCATGCCGTCCATATGTATGAGATCCGAATTATCGATGCGCAGAGTGACCGTATGCGGTCCCGGGCTTATCCGCCCGGTCAGCCGATAGATATGGGGTGCGCTAAGCGATATGATCTGCCGGTCGATTTTCTCCCCGTCAATCCACAGCTCGGAAGCGATATTTACCCGTTCCAAATACAGGGTGATATATCGGTCTCTAAACTCTTCCGGCACGCAGATCTCGCGCTGCAGCCAGAGCGCCCCCGTATAGCTGTATTTTTCCCTTAAGCAGCGCACGGTATCACGGTTTAAATCCTGATACCATTCCTGCTTTTTGCCGATGCCGTTCTCACAGGCGCTTCCGGGCAGCATAAATCCCTCCCCGGGCAGACGCTTCCTGTAATACTCCTGCGCATATCCCTGATTCTGTTCATCGGCGGCAAAGCGCCAGCTTCCTGCAAGGTTCAGTATTTTCACCGATCAATTCCTCCAATCCTCCACTGTTTGCCGGATGACATCCAGGTTTTTGGGATCCGCCTGTTCCTCCGGCTGATTTTCATCAAACGGTATATATGTATTCTCGCTCACCGACTCCCCGAACAGAGTCTTAACCCATATGAGAGCCAGCGCATATCTGCCGTACAATAAGCTCATATGGTGTCCGTCCCGGCAGAGCGATATGCCGCCTTCCTGTACGATAAACGGCTCGGTGCCGCGCAGCTTTTGGATGATATCCGCGCTGGGAATCAGTCCTAATCCGTACTTTTGGGCCATGTGCTCGTAGCAGCCGCTTACCATCACATACATCTCCAGCTGGTTCCGATGATATCTCATAAAATTTTTGTGGGGGCTGTTCCACTCATATGCCCAGGTTTTCTGAAGCAGGATTCTGGCCCCGCCCGCCTGTTCCCGCAGGTATTCTGTCATGAGGCCCAGAAACGGCTCATAGGTATCCTCCCAGCCGCTGTCAAAACTGGCCTGCTGTGTCACAATATAATCCCATTTTGCCTCTTTTAAGGCTTCCTCCACCGACACAAAGCGCTCCGTGGGAACGCCGTTTTTCTGATATTGATAGGCCGGAGCATTGCTCTCAATATTCAGCCAGTGCTGTTCTAAGGAGCAGCCCCCTATGTATAGATTCACCACGTTTGTCTCAATGCCGGATGCCGCCGCGGTCTGATGCAGATAGCGGCATGCGTCCTCAGAAAAGCTGTTGCCTATGGCAAGAATGTTAACCGTACACATATGAAACCTCCAAGAAGATATATTTTTACTGTCATACTACCACAAAATGCAGCCTGTGACCAGTTACATAAAATGCAAAAATAAAAAGCCCTGTAAACACAAGGCTTTTAAAATGGAGATAGTGGGATTTGAACCCACGGCCTCTTGCATGCCATGCAAGCGCTCGTCCCAACTGAGCTATACCCCCGGGATATTAGGTGGAATTACTGCCGCCAGAAACACATCAGCAACGGTTTTATTATGCCATATTTGGTTCAATTATGCAACCGGATTTTTTATTTTTTCGCATATTTTTTCCCCGACGTTACCATACACTGCCGCCCCGACATGCGCGAAAAGTTTACGGCAACTGTGAATAGTAACCCCCCGGCTTATGTGCTATAATAGCGTTATCATGCGAAAGCGCATGTCCCTATGCGGCATTCTATGATCACGGAGGTAATAAAGATATGAGCGAAACACGCACAGCCGCCCCACAGTTTCACGGCAGCGACTTAGAAAAGGTGGCGGAATATTACGGCATACGAAAAGAGGATATCATCGGTTTTGCCGCCAATGTTAATCCCTTAGGTCTATCAGAACATCTCAAAGAGGAGCTGGCCAAAAATCTGGACTGCCTCTCCTCCTATCCGGACCGTGATTACTGCGGGCTGCGTCAGGCCATCGGCAGCTACACCGGGGCGGACTGGCATAATATCATGGTGGGCAACGGTTCCACGGAGCTGATTTCCCTGACCATTCAGTTTTTCCGGCCAAAGGATGCGGTGGTGCTCGGCCCCTCTTACTCGGAGTATGAACGGGAACTCTCCCTGTCCGGTTCCGAAATCCGCTTCTATAATCTGAAAGAGTCCGACGATTTCCGCATATCCACAGAGGATTTGAAAGAGTTTCTTACGGATGATCCCCAAGCCGCAGGCGCGGGCGGTCAGGGATACCGCAGGCTGCTGGTGCTCTGCAATCCCAACAACCCCACCTCCAGCGCGGTTAGCGCTGCCCAGATGGAAGAGCTGCTTGTCTTCTGCCGCAGTCAGCGAATCTTCGTCATGTCCGATGAGACTTATGCGGAATTTGCACCTGACACCGAAAATATCACGGCGATTCCGCTGACGGAAAAGTTCGACAACCTGATCGTGCTGCGGGGCGTATCCAAATTCTTCGCCGCACCGGGTTTAAGGCTGGGATACGCGGTAACCGGAAACGAAGAGCTCAAGGCAGAATTTACGTCAAAGAAAAATCCCTGGACCGTTAACTCGCTGGCGGAAACTGCGGGCAAAATCATGTTCGCCGATACAGACTATATCAACGAAACGCGCCGCCTGATCTCCACGGAGAGAGAACGCATCTGTGCCGGGCTGGATGGCATCGCAAACCTGAAATACTATCCTCCCTATGCGAATTTCATACTGGTGCACATCACAGACGGGGAGAAAAATGCCCAGGATCTGTTCGAAGCCGCAATCCGCCGGGGCATGATGGTGCGAAACTGCAGCAGCTTCCACAATCTGGACGGGAACTATTTCCGATTCTGCTTTATGAGAACGGAGGACAATGACCGGCTGCTGGACTGCATCCGCAGCGTATTCGGAGAGAAAGACTTGTCACCGCGCTGATTCTTTTCTATAATGAAGAAGAACTATGGATCAAACATCCAAAAATCAGGAGGAACTTAAACTATGTGTGACTATTTTGAACAGAAAGACAGCGTCGCCCAGTGCATCGGCACCGATGTTGCGCCGGTCCTTAAGACTATTGCCGGACATTACATAGACTCTCATCCGCCCAAGCCGCCGGTATACCGTCCCTGCAGCACTCTGGGATTTCGCTGCACCGACGATTATCTGCTGGAGATCAAGCTCCACGACAAATTCCCGGATATGAAATTGGAAAGCTATGCCTATGCGTGGGGGATGCTCAAAGTCCCTGCAGAAGGCAACTATAATTTCCGTTTCGCCGCCTACGGCCCCGTATTCGTCTATGTCAACGGGGAATACGTATACCGCAGCGGGCTGTATGAAGAGCGCTTCAGCACCGCGCTCACCAACATGTCCCTGAAATTAAAAGAAGGAGAAAACAGCATACTGTTCCTGTGCGTGCGCACGCCTCTGGGCTGCGGCTGCCGGGTAGGCGCTGGCTCCTATAAAGGGATGCGGATCGCCTTCTACTCTCCCACACTGGAAAAGAAAGGGATGAGCGGCATGATCTACAGTGAACCCATGGACCGCCCGCTGGAAGAGCTGCCCCGGCTCTGGCAGTCCGAAGCGGAGATACCGGTCAGATGGTATCCTCGCACCGAATGGAACAGCGATGAAAAAGCCCTCACGCCAATTCGCCGCATCTATGGAGGAAACAGCGGGCTGTATCTGTCAGCCTCAGCTTTTGTCTGCGACGGCAGCGCCGATGTGACCGTCACCGGGCGCCTGAAAAACTGCCGCAGGCTTTGGATTGACCGCGTATCCGTCACACCTTGGGAAGGAGACGGATCTGTAGCGGTAAGCGCCGGTCCCGGCCGCCATACGCTTTTAGTGCTGGCCGAAGACTGTAAATTAAACTGCGGGGGAGCATCCCTGGAATGTCCGGTTCCTTTAGAAAACACTCAGCATCATCTGAACTGGCTCTACGCGGGGCCCTTCACGCCGGATGCGGACCTGGATTTGGACAGGGTTCTCTCCTTTAAGAAGCCGCTGCCCGCCACGGGAGGCGATACGTTCTGGCGCACCGACCAGCCCGGCTGTTACCTGCGCATATTCAACGAATCCGTTAATTTCGGGGAGTGGAGTTATCCTCTGGGCGTCACCCTGTATGGCATGCTGCAGACAGCGCGCATGACGGGCAGCCGGGAAATGGATGCGTATATCACCGCCCATCTTGAGCAGTCCGCCTCCCACTTCGAATACTGCCAGTGGGACAAACATGCATTCGGCGCGGCATCCTTCCACCATCTCCTGACCACGCTGGACAGCCTGGACGACTGCGGTTCCTTCGGTTCCATGATGCTGGAATATATGAAGGATCATGAGCTTGCAGACGGCCGCGTGATCGCGGACTATATCGCGGAATATATCAGGGACCGCCAGCAGCGCCTTCCCGACGGCACCTTTTACCGCAACCACTCCTATATCAAGATCATGGATGAAACCATGTGGGCGGATGATATGTACATGAGCATTCCGTTTTTATGCCGCTATTATCAGCTGTCCGGTGATGCCGCATTCCTGGATGACGCGGCCAGACAGGTTAAGAATTTTAAAAAATACCTGTACATGCCGGATCTGCAGATCATGTCCCATATCTACGACGTCCACTATGGCCTGCAGACCAAGGTGCCGTGGGGCCGCGGCAACGGCTGGGTGCTGTTTTCCACCACTGAACTTCTGGCAGTTCTTCCCGAAGACCATCCGGACTACCCGGAGATCCTGGCATTTTTCCGGGAAATGTGCAGCGGTGTGCTGCGCCTTCAGGGACCGGAAGGCATGTGGCGCCAGGTGCTCACTTTTCCGGACTCCTATAAGGAGACCTCCTGCACCGCCATGTTTTTATATGCCTTTTCCAGAGGTGTGCGCTATGGCTGGCTGACCGATCCCGCCCTTTACCGCGAAGCGGTTAACAAGGGCTGGAAGGCTCTGTGCGGCATCTCCGTAGACAAGTATGGCAATGTATACGGCGTATGCCGCGGATCCGGTTATTCCTTCAGCAAGGAGTATTACGCCAACGATTTATCCTGGCGGCTCAATGATACTCATGGCATCGGCATTGTCATGCTGGCCGGCATTGAGACGGAAAAAATGAATGATATGCCGGGCGGATCCAATCACTAAAACGGATGCCGCCGGGCGCACCACCCAAAAAATGAGCCGGATGCTTCATCCTGCTCATTTTTTAATATCTTTCAGATGATCCGATACTGTCGAATAACGGACCGGTACTATAGATCGTCATCACTGATCATAGCGTATCCATCAGTTCCCTCACTATATTTTCTGCCGCATTGTGTGGGATATTCGCCCTCTGTGCCTCCAGCTGGCATTCCCTGTAATTTCTGTCCATACACAGTTTTTCCGCATAGGTGATCTGCTCTTTCACCTTGCTGCTGGAGCAGGACATGCCTCTTTCGCTGAAAAACAGCGCATTTTTTGTTTCACAGCCCGGTATAGGGGCCGTATGGACCAGCGGAACATTCGCCACCGCCGCCTCTGTTGTGGAAAGGCCTCCCGGCTTTGTAAACAGCACATCACAGGCCTTCATGCAGATGGCCACCTGTTTCGTAAATCCGGTGATCAGCACATTTTCATTGGCCCCGAATGCGCCTGTCAGCCGGTCTTTCAGTTTTTCATTGGTTCCGCACACCGTCAGAACGGTGATATGGTCCTCGTAGCGTTTCAGAAGTTCACTGATCAGCTTTTCGGAATTTCCAAATCCCATGCTGCCGGACATGATCAGGTACAGACGCTTTCCACAGTCCAGCTGCGGGAATATGTTGGCCCGGATCCATTCTCTCGCTTCTTCCCTGCTTATTTGACATTGAAAACGGCCGCTGACGGGTATCCCCAGAGGATACAGCTTCTCCCTTGGAAGCCCCCTCATAGCAAATTCCTCCACCAGGTCCGGATGGGGAATGATATATTTGTCCAGCTCTGTTTCCTCCCAAAAGGGGATGCTGGTATAATCCGTAGCCACGGCCACAGTTTTCGCATCAAGACGCCCCGATTTCTTCAGCGCCGTCAGAGCCTCCGCCGGAAACAGATGGCTGGTCACCACCACATCAAACCGGTTCTCTTTAAGGTACCGGTACAGACGTTTGCAGTATGCCTTATTGGCATAGTAGACCGGTGATTTATGTCTGGGGCTGCTGATCAGGCTCCCCGCCATATAAGCCGCTTTAAACAGGGCCGGATAGCGTGTGCTGAATATATAGCAGTCCGACACCTTTTTGGACAGTTTCTCTCCGCTTAGGGAAAACATATCCAAAAACCGCACATCTATCCCTTCTTTTTTCAGCTGCTCTTCCACCGCGTGGCCCGCGCTGTTGTGGCCGCCTCCGGTATTGCAGGATATCACTAAAACCTTCATGCCTGTTTATCTCCATTCTTTTTATCCGCCAGCCTGTTCTCCAACTGATGTGCACCGATCTGCACCGTGATATCCTTAAACGTGAAGCTGTGAATATGGCGCGCCATGACAATGGCGGATATCAGCATACAGCCGGCGGTTACGCTCCCCCATCCGATACAGCGTATGACAGCGACGGAAAAGATTATGTAGGTCACGATTACTCTGGCTCCGTGAGGATTGATCTTTAATACCAGGCTGAAGAACAGGAAGCTGAACACCAGCAGCCACAGCGCCTGATCAAAAGGCAGCGCACCGATCAGCACGCCAAAGGAAACCGCAATTGCCTTTCCTCCCTTAAACTTCATAAACGGGGACAGAGCATGGCCGAACACCGGAGCCGCCAGCACAAAGGCGAACCCCAGCGCATCGGGATCCAGGACACGGCACGCCATATAGACGGGCAGTATTCCCTTTCCAATATCCAGTGCAAGGCAGAGAATCCCTGTTTTTAAGCCGGCATTGGTGAACACATTCGCCGCTCCCGGATTACCGTCATCCGACTTTTTTGTCACATCCACATTCAAAAAATATTTCGGTATCCAATAGCTGAACATACAGCTTCCGAAAATAAAGCCGATTACGGACCAAATCAAATATCTCATACCCTCACCCCCTATAATCACTGTCACCAGCCGAAGGCTGATGACCTACGCACACTTCAGTGTGCTTCCTCACCGCTTTTCTACATTATATTCTCTTTTGATGAATATTTCAACGTTATGCCGATTATTGCAGCAGCCTTATTCCCTCGTCAGCTTCCGCACCCAGTTCCCATAATTGGATTTTATAAAAGCCGGCACACATTTAAAGATCTGATCCGCATTCAGGCAGCAGACCACTGCAGCCGGAGATGCCTTTACTACAAACGCCATAATAAACGACAGCGGAATGACGATCCCCCAGATGCTGATCAGATCCATCTTCACCACAAACATGGCGCTGCCGCCGCCGCGGATAATTCCGTTGTTCGTGGGCATCTGATAGGACATGCCGACGATCACAACACTTAGGATCATCAGGAAAGTATCCGCCATCTTTTTGGTTTCCGGCGCCAGATCATAAAGGCTCAAAATAGGAATGCGGATGAAGAACAATACAATTCCGGAAACAATGCCGATGAGCAGAAACATCCTCTGCATCATCCTGGAATAGTGTTTCACCAGATCCAGATCGCCAGTGCCGATTGTTTTTCCTATAATCACAGACGCGGTGGAAGATGCCCCTACCGCCATGGATTTCACCATTAAAAACAGGGTGGACGCCACGCTGTTTGCAGCTATGGCCGCTGCTGTCATATGGCCTAAAATAACGGTCTGCAGCGCTGTGTTGACACCCCAGAGCCCCTGTACGAACAGCATCGGCGCCGTAATCTTAAAATAGTCCCTGGAAAGCTGCTTATCCGTGTGCAGATAGGTGCGGATTCCAAGGTTCAAATGCTTTTCCTTCCTCGCTATGTAGACGATCAGCACCAGCACTTCCAGCATTCTGGCAGCCAGCGTACCGATGGCCGCGCCCGCCGCCCCCAGCTCCGGTGCGCCGAAATGACCGTAGATCAGCACATAATTGATTCCGCAGTTCACACAAAACGTCATAACGGACAGATACAGGGCAATCTTCACCACTTCCACACTTCGGAGCGTAGCCAGCAGTATCTGCGTCACCGCAAAAAAGAAATAGGTAAACCTGATGACGGACAGGTAGCGCATACCTTCGCCTATGATGGCTTCCTCCGTCGTAAACAACTCCATCGCCTGGTGAGGGAAGAAGCTTACCAGCCCGAATAAGAGGACTGCCGCAGTAAGGCCCGCTCTCATGGCAACAGCCGCTATTTTTTTCATCGGTTCCGTCTGCCGCCTGCCCCAGTACTGGCTGCAGAATATGACCAGCCCGTCCCCCAGCGCCATCAGTATCTGCTGATATATGAACTGTATCTGGTTCACCGCCGCCACACCGGAGAGCGCGGTCTCGCTGTACGCCCCCAGCATCATATTATCCGCCAGGTTTACGCTCAAGGTCACCACATTCTGCAGGACCAGCGCAATAAAAATCGTAAAAAAATTCCGATAGAAGGCCGCGTCTGTCTTACGTTTCATAGCTTTATACCTCATCCCCAGTTCCTTAATCTTATGTACCGCACTTAAACCGTTAAAATCAATGAAAAAAGCCCTCCATATAGGAAGGCTGAACAAGATGCAGATGGCGGGACTTGAACCCGCACGGGCGTTATGCCCACATGAACCTGAATCATGCGCGTATGCCAATTCCGCCACATCTGCAAATGCTGCATTTGGCATGCCTATATATTGTAAGCAACACTTTAAAAAATGTCAAGATTTTTCTTGAATTTAATTGCTTGAATTTAATTACATTTTATTTTTATCATATTTTGTTTCAACAATCTTTTTCGATTGTATTGACCCCCTATTTCCACTGCGCCGCAATGATCGAACGGATAGGAAGCATTCAAGAAACGCTCAGGAGTATTCAAATTAAATCAGAAAGGGCCGCCGCCGCATTTTCATCCCGGTATTTTGACGGTGCAGAGCCGAACAGTTCTTTAAACCGCCTGGTAAAATAATTGGGATCTTCGAATCCGCAGGCCAGCGCGACAGATGTTATCTTGGCGTCCTGAGATTTCAGCATAGCGCTGGCCTTTTCCAGCCGCAGGATCCGTATGTACTCCATGGGACTTAGACCCGTGGCCATGCGGAAGCGCCGGCAGAAATATGCTTCATTATAGCCAAAGCGCCGGCCCAGATCTTCGGTGGTGAGCGCTTCGCAGTAATGACCGGCGATGTAATCCAGTATATCCTTAAACCTGTCATCCGCAGGCAGGAAGGAGCGGCTGCTGTCCTGATAGCTGCGGTAGAGCATACCGAGCAGCAGATAAACCAGGCCCGTGATCACCAGGGCGCGCCCTTTCTGCTGCCGGCTGTACTCTCCGTCTATCCGGTCCAGCACATTCTTTATTTCCTCATCGTGTATATGGGATAAAAATCTGTTCTGCAGGCTCTGAAGCGGTTCCAGATACTTCCATGAAGAGGGATTATCGCTTCCCAGCCCTCCCGGACTGAACATAAAGGCCCGGTATTCCACGCCCTTAGCTCCTGCATCGCCGGCGTGCGGGCATTCCGGATTCACAATTACCAGGTCCCCCTCACAGGCCTCAAATCCTTCATCCCCGACCTGCACCTTCAGCGTTCCTCTGTCTATGAGAAGCAGTTCCATGCGTTCATGCCAGTGGGTATGAAATCCCCGCACATGTGCCGGCAGTTTCACCTTCAGCAGTTTTATGACAGAATCCCCGTAAATAACGGGAGTCAGCTCTTTTTGTCCGTCCAGCTTCATATGCAAATCCCCCCTCTTAAAAGTCAAATTTGTGCTGGTAATGATCAAAATCAGCATACCTGCCGAAACGGCCTGACGCTATAATATGGGTATGAGCGGTCTGATCACTCACTACCATGTTATCATGAGATCAACGGATTAACAATCATTTTCAGGAGGTATTTTCTATGAATGTAGGTGTCTGCGTAAACTTTGTCAGCATGGAAACGATGGAGCACAAAGTAAAATTAGTGCGGGAACAGGGCTTTGATACCATACAGCTGCTCTGCTGGGATCCGAGCCTCTGGACGGAAGAAAACGCGGTAACTATGAAACAGATTCTGGAGGAGAACGGCGTGCAGATCTCCGCATTCTGGTGCGGGTGGGAAGGCCCCTGTACCTGGAACTTTTACGAAGGCCAGAAAACGCTGGGCCTGGTTCCCGAAGAGTTCCGCGAAATGCGCATTAAAAATCTGTGTGACGGTTCCGATTTCGCCCATCTGCTGGGCGTGACGGACGTGGTAACCCATATGGGCTTCATACCGGAAAATCCCTATGACCCGAATTTTGAGCCATTCTGCGATGCGGTGCGCACCGTAGCACAGCATCTGGCGGGGCATAAGCAGTACCTGCTCTTTGAAACGGGGCAGGAGACGCCGGTGACCATGCTGCGCTGCTTTGAAGAGGTGGGCTGCGATAATCTGGGCATCAATCTGGATACGGCCAATCTGATCCTGTACGGCAAGGCAAATCCGGTCGACGCGCTGGATGTGTTCGGCCGGCATGTGCGCAATCTCCACGCCAAAGACGGGCTGTATCCCATAAACGGCCACGATCTGGGCACAGAGGTACGTCTGGGGGACGGCAAAGTGGATTTTCGGGCTCTCTTTCAAAAATTAAAGGAACTCGGTTACGATTCCTATGTCACCATTGAACGGGAAATAGAAGGGGCCGAACAGGCCGCGGATATCCTGTATGCAAAAGAGTACCTGGAGAAAATTATTTCGGAAGTCTATGGAGGATAAAGCCATGTTAAGAGTTGGAGTTTTAGGAGTGGGCGGGATCAGCGGCACACATATTCCCGCATGGAAACGCATTAAGGAGGCAGAGCTTTGTGCGCTCTGCGATATACGCCCCGAGCAGATGGAGGCTTACGTCGGTCTTCCCCACTATACCGATGCGAAGGAAATGCTGGACAAAGAAAATCTGGACATACTGGATATCTGTCTGCCCACTTATCTGCACGCGGAATACGCAGCGTTTGCTATGGAACGCGGCATACATGTGATCTGTGAGAAACCAATTTCCCTGCACAAAAAAGACGCTGCCCGCCTGTATGAGACGGCGGCCAAAAACCGTGTCCGCTTTATGGTCGCCCAGGTGCTGCGTTTCTGGCCGGAATATCTGTATCTGAAAGATGCGTATGACAGCGGGCGCTACGGAAAACTGCTGTCCGGCGTCATGGGACGCCTGGGCACGCGCCCGGGCTGGAGCTGGGATAACTGGATGACGGATGAAAAGCGCAGCGGGCTGGTTCCTTTTGATCTGCATATACATGACGTGGATTTCATGGTTTACGCATTCGGGCGCCCGAACAAATCCACCGCGTTTCGCAGCAAATGCGAAACGCAGGATTATCTGCACGCAGTATATGAATACGATGATTTCTTTATATCTGCGGAAGCTTCCTGGTATGCCTCACCCTATCCCTTCCAGGCTTCCTTCCGCTTCCAGTTTGAGCGTGCGGTAATTGCCAATGAAGCCGGACGCCTCATGGTTTATGAGAAAGACGGAAAGACCTTCCAGGCGGGCGCCGATGAACAGCAGTCCGGAACTATCAATTTGCCGCAGACCGATGGCTACTACAATGAGATCCGCTATTTTACCGATTGTGTGCTGGCAGGCAGGGACGCGGATATTGTAAAGCAGGAAGAGCTTGAGACCGTGCTTGATCTGTTAACCGCATTGTAAGCAGGAAAGGCGCACGGATTTCTTTTACGCGCAGGTTCTGTAAATCAGAGCGAGGGGGCTGGGCTATGCACATTGTGCAGCGGCCCAGTCCCCTCGCTCATTCTGCCAGTCAGTGTCACTCTTTCATTTTTACAGGGAAATAGATTTCCGTCTCCCACTCTTCCACCGGCTGCCGGTCGAACTGTGATTTTAGGTAAACTTCAAAAGGGCTGTCCGTCATCTCATACCCGTTCTGCTCCACCCAGCGCATCAGCGCTCCGTATGCATCAGAAAGGCTGGAATAGCTTCCCTTATGCACTGTCACCGCACAGAGCATCGGCGGCATCACGCGGTCGGCCTTCTCCGTTTCTTTTATGGGAACCGCCACTTCTATGTCGCTGCTTTCAGGGTTGAACTCCTGATCGTGATAGATGCTGATTTCCCTTCCGCTCACAGTAAGATGTTCTCTGGCAATCCTCTCATAGACTTTGCCGAAGTATTTTCCGAAATCTGCCACCGGCATGATTTGTCTGCTGCACAGCAGGCTTCTTTCTTCTGAATTTTTGATCTGTATTTCATAGTTTTCCTGATATCCCATAATATCACCTGTCCTTTCAAAATTCCGGATATGGCTCTCCATCTCCCGGATCACCTGGAAAGTCAGATCCAGTTGTGTTTTTATGGCTCTTTTCTGTTTCTCCAGCTTTGCAAAGAGGACTTCCTTTTCGCTGCAGCAGAGTATCTCCCTGATCTCCGACAGCGAAAAGCCATAGCGTTTCAGCCTCTGGATCAGCAGCATTGTGGGGATCTGCTCCCTGTCATAATACCGGTATCCACTCTCTTCCTCTACGCGGCAGGGCTTCATCAGCCCGATCCTGTCATAGTGGTGCAGCGTCTTTATGCTGACCTGGCATACCTTGGAAAACTGTCCGATGCTTAGCATATCTGCCTCCTTATACGCGGCGGGAAGGAATTCTGTCGCAAGATCGACCAGCCGCAAGCGGAGAATCCCGCAAGCGGGATCCTTTGATTTCTGCCCGAATATTCAGCCGATGTGCTGTACCGTGGTTATTTCATACCACTCCTGCACATAGCTGCCGGCGGGTTTTGGTAACTGTGATTCGAATCTGGGATAAGTATACAACCTGACCTTAGAGGAGAGTCAAGCAGTTTTTTCGCAACTGATTCACGGCTGTCATAAACGCCCCGCTATACGCTGCTTGATCGGCAGCCGTGAATAGTAACACTTTTTTATCAGGAACTTAAAATAAACCTTGGCAGGCGAGGATGTATTCGTTCATTTCTCCGGCATTGCAGCTGATGGCTTTAAATCTCTGGACGATGGCCAGAGTGTAGTTTTCGATACAATTCAGGGCAATCGCGGACTTCAGGCAGTCAATGTTTGTCTTGCTTAATCATCGGGAAACCCATTAAAAACTGCCAGGCGGACTGCCTGGCAGTTTTTATATATGTATTTGTCTGAATTTTAATCTATTCTGATCTTAAATACCACCGGGAGATCTCCCCCCGCTTCCGCGCGGATCTTCAAGCCTTCCTGATCCCTCTCCCAGCATGGCGCCTGTGCCTGCCCAAGCACCTGTACCTCCCGGATGATTCCGTGAAAATTGGCCATCCTGGAAGCATCCTGCTCTGCCAGGGACTTAATACAGTAGGAGCCGTCGGCGCTTCCCTTAAGCGCGGTGGCATAGAGAATGCCATGTGCTGTGGTGAAGCGGAAGTCCTCACTGATGAAATTCTTTTTAACTCCGTCAGAAAACTGTCCTTCCACAATCTTTGTGGGACCTTCCCCATAAGTTCTCCATACATCCGTACCATTGATGGCCTCTTTGTTTACCTCAAGCCATCTGCCAATCGTCAGAAGTACCTCCCGGTCCTCTTTTGTGAATGTGCCATCCGCTTTCGGTCCGACATTAAGAAGCAGCCGGCCGTTTTTGCTGACAATGTCCACCAGATCACGGAGGATGTCCGCCGCCGGGCGGAAATCATTATTCTCCGTATAGCACCAGGAATTGAGTGCGATCGCCGTATCGGTCTGCCAGATATAGGGCTTTACATCGGCAAACTGCCCCCGCTCCACATCCGGAACCGCGGTGCCGAATAAGAAGGCGTCATGCTTATAGTTGATGACCACCTCTTCCCCCCACTCGGCAGCACGGTTATAATAGTAGGCAGCCAGCTTTTTCAGGTATGGCTTCGCGCTGCTGTGCTGTATCCACCAGTCGAAATAGAGGATCCTCGGATGATAGCGGTCTATGATCTCACAGGTACGGACCAGCCAGTCCGAAAGGAATTCCTCTGTAGGGACCGGCGTGCTAAAAAGATCGTGGTGATCCGCCGGCTCCGGCATGGAGGGCCAGTACAGATCGCCGCGCTTAAGAGGTTCTTTTATATCGCTGTCAAAATGCTTCCCATGGCCCATAAAGAACCAATGCTCAATCCGGTGGGAAGACGCTCCGTTAATGATTCCTCTCGCCTCACACTCTTTTGTCAGTTCTCCCAGCACATCCCTTTTTGGCCCCATCTCCCACGCGTTAAAATGTGAAATCTCACTACGGTACATCTGGAATCCGTCATGGTGTTCCGCCACCGGCACCACATAGCTTGCGCCGGCTTTCTCAAACAGATCCAGCCACTCCTTTGGATCAAACCTATCCGCAGTAAACATCGGAATGAAATCCTTGTAGCCGAATTTCTTATGCTCCCCATAAGTTTTTATATGATGCTCATAGACCGCATGCCCCTCTATGTACATGTTGCGCGGATACCACTCGCTGGAAAATGCGGGCACGCTGTATACGCCCCAGTGGATAAAGATGCCGAACTTCGCCTTTTGGTACCATCCCGGCACGCGGTACTGCGACAGGGATTCCCAGGTATCCTGAAACGGCCCTGCCTTTATCACTTCTTCGATTGTATCTAAATATGGCTGCATATCATACATAATGTACCCCTTCCTATATACTATATCCCGGCCATATTGCTCTATATAGCCGTATACATCGTCTCATAATATCCGTTGCAATATGCCCCCGCAGCGAAAAATATTCAGCTGCCGGCGATCCTGCCGTCTGTATCCCACAGATCCTCCCAGCCGTTCGCGCCTTCCCACAGGAATACCTGGCCTTTGACCAGCCTGCAGTTTTTGTCGGCCAGGCGTATGCACTCCATCTCTTCATCCGTCAGCGGATCTTCGGTTACCGCTTTCAGATTGCTGATATACTGCGGCTCCTTCACTGAAAAGGGGATCGGTATCACACCTCGCTGCACAGCCCATTTCAGGCAGATGAGAGCCGGATGCACGTTATGACGTTTTGCGATTCTGACGATCTCGGGCATAGCCGTATCCGCCACATCCTCTGCGGTCCTGTCCCGCTCCGGGCGTGAGGGCGAACCCAGCGGGCAATAACCGATCGGCTGTATATGATGCGCCAGCGCATAGTCAAACAGCTCCGGCTGCTGAAAACCAGGATGGCATTCCAGTTCCAGCGCCGCAGGTTTCACATTGCACAGCGGCAGTACAGCTTCCAGTTTGGGGATGGTCATATTGGACATGCCGATATACCTTGTCAGCCCCATTTCCACCAGCTGCTCGCACTGACGCCATACCTGCATGAACTCCTCCGTCCTAAAGGGCCTGGAATCGGGGTTTCTGCTGTCCCCGCTGCAACCAGGCGCATGATAATTGGGGAAGGGCCAATGCACGAGATACAGATCAAAGCTGGAAATCCGCAGATCCTCCAGGCTTTTCCTGCAGGATGCGATCACCTGTCCCTCACCGTGCATGTCGTTCCACACCTTTCCGGTGATGAACAGATCTTCTCTTGCAGCCACTCCGTCTTGAAACAGCCGTTCCAGCACATTGCCGATCCTGTCCTCATTCTGGTATACAGAAGCGCAGTCCAGCATGCGGTATCCGCAGCATACGGCGCCGTATACCGCATCTCCCACCTGTTCTGCCGTGTATTTATCCGAGCCAAAAGTTCCAAGCCCTATAGCCGGTATCTCCTCACCGGAAGCCAGCCTGACAGTCGGTATATTCTTTACAGTTTCTTTCATCAGTTCCAGCCTGTTCCTTTCTCTGTCATCAGCCGTCCGACTGATCACCTGTGCACACTTTTGTGTGCTTCCTCTATCCGATTATTCAAATGTAACCGCAACCTTGCCGCACTCCCCGCTGGCCATCAGCGCATATGCCTCCGCCGCCTGTGAAAGTGCAAATTCATGGGTGATGAGTTCTTCCGGATGAATATTCCATCTTACCAGGCGCTCAACCAGCTCTTCCATCCTCCAGAGCGAGGTAACCCAGGAACCGTAGATCGTCTTCTGCCCATGTATGATATCGGGGCTCGGCTGAAAAGTGCAGGTGCCTCCCTCGCCGACAAAGGCGATCTTTCCCCATTCCCTGGTCGCCTGTATAGCCAGATGCCTCGCGCTGTCGTTGGCGCTGGCATCGAAGGCGCGCTCCACCCCCCGGCCTTTCGTGGCATTCATTATATGATCCAGAGCGTCCTCCCCGGGCTTGCATACATAATCCACAAGCCCCAGCTTCTTTGCCAGCTCGATGCGGTAATCCGACATCTCCACGCCGATCAGCTGATTCGCGCCCATGGCCCTGCACAGCATCAGCGCCGCCAGTCCCACAGGGCCCAGGCCGGTCACTAAAACCGCATCATTGCCGCACACGCCCACCTTCTCGATCGCTTCGTACACTGTGCCGAACCCACATGCGACCTGAGCGCCGTCCTTGTAAGTCAGTTCATCCGGCAGGGCAATCAGATCCTTCTCCTCACACAGTATGTATGGGGCCATGCCGCCGTCTCTCTGCCATCCGTAAGCCTGGCGGAACTCACTTTTACAGGATATATAGTAGCCTCTCCGGCAGTCGTTGCATACGCCGCAGCCGGAAATGTGATATACGATCACGCGGTCGCCCTTCTTAAAGCGCTTCAGGCCTTCCCCCTCCTCCACAATAATTCCACAGGGTTCATGGCCGGCGATGGTTCCCGGAATATAGCCTTCCGGCCCTTTGCCCACATGTTTCCTGTAGATGCAGCGGATATCGCTCCCGCAGATCGTCGTCGCCTTTGTCTGAACCAGCACCTGTCCATGGCCCGGCTTCGGTATGTCAAATTCCTTCAGCTCCACAGTGCTGTTGCCCGGTAAAATTGCTCCCATCATTTTTCCCATATTAATCTCCGTTTCTGCACATCTGGTGCACCAGTGCACGACCAAAATTGATTTCACATACATCATAGTCAGAAACAGCTTAAATTCCAAGTGCCAAACCTGCCGTTTTCATCGCATGGCTGTCGCCTTTTCGCATATTCGTCTCATCATAGGCCGGCAGCAATTTTCCGCAGCAATTTCAGCTTGTCAACAGCATGGACCGTAGGTTAATATATAAGCGAGAAGAGGAGGCGCACGGATGCGCGCGCAGGTCATCAACCTTCGGTTGGTGACATTATAGGAAGCGCGCTGATGCGCGCACAGGTCATCAACCTTCGGTTGGTGACATTGGAGGGACGGATATGAAATACAGCGGTTTAAATTATACGTTTCAAATGGAAAATATGCCTTTTCATGTTCCTATGGCCGCGTTGGAGAGATTCGAACGTTTTATCCCCAGCCACTCCCACGGGAAAGGCTGTTATGAGATCCACTACATCATCTCCGGAAAGGGGACCGCCGTCATCGACGGCAGGACCTATGCCATTGACAGAAATACGCTGTATGTCACAGGCCCTTATGTGCTTCATGAGCAGATCACCTGCCGCGAGGATCCGATGGTGGAATACTGCATCTATCTGCGGATGACCCAGGACGGCATCAGAGCTTCAGCCTCCGGCTCCATCCTGCCCATCTTTCAGGAACACCCCTTCTGGTTCGGCCATGATTCCCAGAATATCCGCCCTGTCCTTCAGATGATTTTCTATGAAATGGAGTATAAAAACATCGGCCACCATGCGCAGCTGTCAGCGCTGTTTCAGCAGCTGATCATCTGCCTGGTGCGCAATTACACGGGCAATCCGCCGATCCGCCTGGATACCGGCGCAGGTTTAAACGTCCAGACGTCCCTTCTGTCCATTGAAGAGGCTTTCCTGTATGACTATAAGGATATCACCCTGGAAAAGCTCGCAGCCCGCATCAATGTCAGCCCCCGCCAGGCAGAACGGCTGATGCGCCAGTACTATAACAGCACCTTTCAGAAAAAGCGCACCGAAGCCCGCATGTCCGCCGCCACTGTGATGCTGAAATCCGGCACACTCTCCATCGCCCGCATAGCCGAAGAAACCGGATATTCTTCCTCCGAACACTTCGCCCACACGTTTCGGCAGTATTTCGGAGTCAGCGCCGGAGAATACCGGAAAAGCAGCAAAAAAAACAGTGACACATACAGGGATGAAGCATCCGGTTACTATTCACAGTTGCCGTAAACGTCCCGCGGATGACAGGGCAGAGTATGGTCCTCATTGGGACACGCTCTCGCTCCGTGAAGCGCGCAGCGGTTCTAACGCTGCAAACTACGCAGCGAAAGAACCGGCGGGCTTTGCGGGATCCCTATGAGGACCATACTCTGCCCTGTCATCCGCTGCTTTATCGGCAGACGTGATCAGTAACCATCCGATAAATTCAATGAAAATTTCTCTTGACATTTGCCGCTTTTTTTCGTACAATTATGGACGTGCCAAATGAAACAGGCAGATGTGGCGGAATTGGCATACGCGCATGATTCAGGTTCATGTGGGCATAACGCCCGTGCGGGTTCAAGTCCCGCCATCTGCACTAGGTATAAGAAGCGGAAAACCCTTTGTTCAATAGGGTTTTCTGTTTTTTTATGCAAAAACGACTTCATTTTTTTGTATATCTTTGATTACCGGTTTTGCACTGGTTAAGCGTAAGATATTTCCTGTGGATAGAGCGGTTTTCGTACTATACCTTGTAGCACCGCTGAAGATTTGTTCCAATCAAAATCACTGTGATCTGCCATTGAAATTGATGAATACTGTCTGTCATAGATAATCTTTGAAGGATATTCAATTATTCTCTCATTCTCTCCGTTTTCAATAAGGCTCTTTTTTACAATGTTCGAACCAACCCCGATGCCGCCTACTCCCGCAGTAAAAATATAGTGTTCATGCGACTTTGCAGTAAGCAAAATTCATATCGGCAAGCAGACTGTCGAGCTGCCGCCGCCCGGTAGATTTTTCTGTTTCCTCATTTGGGAAAAAGAACTGGTTTACCGACACATCTAAAAAGGTGACAAGCTCATAAAAAATTTGTAGGCTTGGGTGCTGCCCGCTGTTCTCAATGGACGCGATATAGCGCGGCGCAATGTTCAGCCTGTCCGCTAACTGGTTGCGCGAGATACCCTTTGCCTTTCTTGCTTCTTTTATGGCTTGCCCGAAAGCCTTAAAATCATACTTCACTTTGTCCTGCTACGGAGGAATTGACAAACATCTTTTCGCAGCATATAATAACATTGATATATATCTTAGTTATTAAAAGGGAGGACGTTATGCCACCAAAAGTTAAGATACCCCGAGAAGCTATTATTGAAAAAGCATTTGAGTTAACAAAAGTATATGGTTTTGAAAAAGTAACCGCACGTTTGCTTGCCAGTGAATTAAAATGCTCTACTCAACCAGTGTTTCATGCTTTTCATAATATGGAAGAACTAAAGGAAGAAGTTTACAAAAAAGCGCAAAAACTATTTGAAGAAACCATGCTACAAAAGCCTTTTGATACAGAAACCCCCTATTTTGTAAACATGGGATTAAAGTATGTGGAACTGGCTCAAAATGAAAAAAATCTGTTCCATCTTCTATGTATGTCAGATAGCGGAACAAGACTTGAAAGCCTTTACGATTTGGCTAAGCACGTTCCTATTCCGATTGAACCGGAAGTGTTTGTGAAAACATGGATATTTGCGCATGGTATAGCAACGATTGTTTCTACGAACACAACGAACATTGCGCCCGAAGAAATAAGGCAGTTACTTATTGAAGCATGTACCAGTTTCAAATTATATCACAATGAAAACAGGGGAGGTTCGGCAAATGAAACATAAGAATATGAACTATAATAACCGCTACAAATATAAGCTGAATATGCTTGAACCAGGGCTTACCATGATGAAACTCATCGGCGTATTATTTGTAATCAGTATTTTATTATGGGCGGCAAGGTGGTATTGGCTTTCTTCAATTACTTTGTTTTTGACAGGAGCCGTATTTGCTGTTTTGTTAATCTTGTTAGCCATTGAAGCACATCAGGACAAGGTGTTGAATGATATTGCTATGCGGGAAAATAATGAATTGGAGAAAAAATATGAAATCGGTTAAAAATTATGTGTATACAGAACGTGCGCATTTTATGTGTCCTAATATGCACTTTGGGATTATGGCAAAAATAGAAAACAATTATGATGAAGGGCAGCTAAAACAAAGCATAGACACTCTTCAAAAAGCGCACCCGTTTCTGCAAAGTTTAATTGCAGCGGAAACGGACACTGGCAGATTTTATTATCAAATACAGGATTATTTGAATATTCCTGTAATGGTAAAAGAAGACGCTTTTTTGTGGCAACAGGATTATGAGGAAATATCTGTCCGTGGGTGGAATGTCATGAATGAATGTCTGCTAAAAGTAGTGGTTTATCCAAAGAAAAATGAATTTCAAATACTTTTTATCGCCCACCATCTTTTGTGTGACGGTAGAGGGCTTCTACAACTGGCAGAAGAATTTGCAGAGCATTATGCTAACGGAGTAATACCGCAATTTGCCCCGGAACGCTTAATTCAATGCTTAAACGATCTTCCCTCAAACAGCGATTTACCTCTTATCAGTAAATTGATAATAGGCGACGCAAATAGAAGATGGAAAAAAGAGGGGCAGCAAGTTATGTATGAGGAATATAGCGCATTTGAAAAAGCCTATATTCAAAAACACAAAATGAAACGGGAAATCTTCACCGTTTGTAATCAGGAGTTAGAAGAAATACTAATTTTATGCAAACAAAAGAGTGTTACTGTAAACGACTGGCTGATTGCAAAGATGATGTTGGAAGAGAATACAAATAAGGTGGTTATTGCAGCCGATATTCGTAATCAGGCAAAATGTTACAAACAGGGAGCAATGGGGAATTATTCGACTGCTTTTAGCGTTTCCGTGAAAAAGAACGAGGAAAATGTTATTACCCTTGCAAAGCGCGTAGCGTCACAAGTCATAAACATATGTCAACACCCACAGAAAGAAATGCTTGTGCTTGCCTGTTATATACATATGCTGCCAGAGTTGATTGACGCTGTTACAATATCTACATTGGGAGATTTCGGAAGTAAAGTAGGAACATTCATAGGAAGAAATATGTTTGGATATGGTTCTCAAAATGGTTATAGCATTACCAACTTAGGGAAAATTGAAAGTAATATAATTGCAGAAGCTGTTTTTATACCACCCGCTTCACCTGCCAACAAAAAAACTTGGGGTGTTCTAACGGTGAATAGCCATATGAAAATATGCGTATCAAATTTAATTGCAGAAAGGTAATATTCTAAGGCAGGAAATATAATGGGTACGCTGCCCTGTTGTGGCAATAAAACAAGGTTACAGATACGGGCAGATACAGAACTGAAAAACTTCCCGCTTTACTGTCCTAAATGCAGACAGGAGAGTTTGATTGACGTAAAGGATTTACAGGTAACAGTGATTAAACGCGAAGTTGATTAGCAAAGCGGCAAATTAGAATTTATGGAGGTATCTTATGCATTATATAGAAATAGAATCTGAGCGTTTGCTTTTTCGTAAATATGAAAACAGAGATTTCCCGGTTTTTTATGATATACTCAGTAATCTCGAAAATATGAAATATCGTTCAAGTGAACCTAAAAATGAAGATGATGTTAGAAAGTATCTTCAATGGGGAATACAATGTGCTGAACAAAATCCTTGTATCAATTATAGATATGCGGTAGTTTTGAAGCATACAGGAGAAACTATTGGGTCTTGTGAACTTGCTTTTACTAATAAGGATCCTGCAGAATTGGCGTGGGAATTACATAGAAATTATTGGCGAAAAGGTTATGGAACGGAGATAGGAAAGACATTACTTAAGTTAGGATTTGAAACGCTAGGGTTAAGAAGAATTATTGCAGACTGTAATACTTTAAATATGGGTTCCTATGGAATTATGGAAAAAATAGGGATGCGACGAGAGGCACATTATGTAAAAAATTATAGAGGTAATAGTGCTTTGAATTATGAGTGGTGCGATAAATATCAGTATGCAATATTAAGAGAAGAATGGAATGTAAACTAGAATTTGTAGCGAAGAAAATTTATATAATGTGCAGGGAGATAGATTATGTTGAATGAATTGGAGTATTACAGCACCGCCGGTAAACTTACTAATCTTGCTGGTTATATGGAAACGATTGATGAACTGACTGATAACCCCGAATTTATATGCCAAATTGTTCAAGGGTTAATGATACATGGTGGTTGGATAAAGGTTTATAATATCGAACAAAAGCATCGGAGCTTAAGTAATAGTCTGTATATGTCAGATTTACTTGGTGAAATTATTAATGCAGATCAACGATCATTAACAATTCCTCGCCTACCGGAAAATAGAGTAATTGGTGATTGTTGTCGTTTTTCTACTCTATCATGTGCAATTCTACGGGCAAAAGGAATACCGGCAAGAAGCCGTTGCGGATTTTCTGTCTACTTAGGCTGGAAAGGTTCTTTAGAAGACCACTGGATAGTAGAGTATTGGAATGGAGAAAGATGGGTTATGAATGATCCTCAGATAGATCCATTTCAATTAAGCAAACTGAATACATGGGGCTATAATCAACTATCTATTCAAGCCGAATTACATGTACCCAATCCCCACGATTTAACCGATCAAGACTTTATTACTGCCGGGAAAGCGTGGCAAATGTGTCGTGAGGGTACTATATCTCCTAATATATGTGGCATTGACGATTTACACGGATTGTGGTTTGTTAGAGGGCAGTTGCTACGCGATTTTGCCGCACTAAATAAAATTGAAATAGTACCGTATTTAAGTGGAATAGAAATGAGCTTCGATTGGTCTATATGGGAATTAATGAGCAAGTCTGACGATGAATTAAGCAAAAATGAATTTGAATTGTTGGATACAATCGCAGCTCTTACCTTAAATATAAATAAAAATTTATCTGCGGGAGTGTAAAATAAAGTGTGTAAGTTACCGGTAACCAAACTTACGCACTTT
>NZ_QUEE01000005.1:204570-319929 GCF_003477885.1 Lachnotalea sp. AF33-28 | reverse complement strand
CCCTGGATAATATGAAACTGGATGATGATGTGCTGAACATTCCTCTGTTCATGACAGATCAGGCCGATCGGCTGATTGGGTTGGCATTGGAGCAAAAATCATAATAAACGTTGCACAAAGGAGTGCATACATCCGCAACACGAAGAAGGCTCCTGATATGTGTCCCGTTAAGATTGTGAACGCATGCGTTCACAATCTTAACGGGAAAGCACTGATAAAATTTGATGTAAGAATTTTTGCCAAACTCCTTATCAAATCTTCTGCCAATGCGGAAATTAAACCTCTATCGTACACTGCACGTTCACTGCCACCCATTTCCTGTCCCACAATTCGCTTGCCAATATTCCAATAGGTAAGCAGCATTGCACAGCTTTCCAGATCTGCTTAATCTTTTTTATTCCTCTTCTACCCATGGAACACCATAATACTCCTCTACCAGATAGTCATGAAATCCCCATCCGATTCCGTCTGACTCTTGAACAATATTAACAAGCCTGTCATTCCATTTTTCAAACAAAGTTCTATCACCAGAAACAATTTTTATTACATCACAGAACATATCGCAAACTACATTGTAAAAGCTTCCATCAATATCTCCATACATATTTGTGAATTCAGTTCCACATTCCACAAAATATAATTTAAGTTCTGCAATCAATTCAATATTCTGGCATACCTTCTTTAAATCCGACAGAACTTTCTTCGCCATTGAAAGCGAGAATCCTACGCGCACTATATCATATGGAAAAAATATTTTATCCAGTTTCTCCAGAGACAAATTGTCAAGGACTTTTTAATCAAATTCACAAAAAATCTACAAAAAAGGTGCCAGAAGCACTGTATGGCTCCTGACACCTCGTTTGATAGATTACATTTTTCCGTTCAGCAGGTCTTTGCAGAGATATGCATAGTCTGGCAGCTGGTTGATATATGGCTCCCAGCGCCGCTTGATTTCGGCTAATTCCAGCGGGTCGGCTGCTTCCAGTGCATGATCGTTGCCCGTCATATACAAAACATCCGTAGCAACATCGTCCAAACACCTGCCGCAGAGATCGGCGGCTGATTCTATCCTGATACCGGTATCCACATAGACAGGATTTACGCCAATCGTCAGCCAGACATAGCCCACCTTGTCCGACCAGAGCAGTTCAAAATCAGGGCTTTGCCGCAGATGTTCCGCAAAGACTTCCTTTACTCGCTCAATTTCATGTTTCTCTTTTTCTGTGTAAAGCATTTTTGTGTCCTCCTTGACAAAAATTTTGGTGTGTACCATCATCAGTTTAGCACAAGGCGGCTTCGTTTATCAGTCTGTCACATCTGCTGAATTTCATTTTTGAGCATACGCTTGATTTTATCGCTCATGGTTTCTGTGCTGGTATTGCTGAAATGGACATGAACCTTGTAGGTCGTCTTACCGATTTTCTTTACCATCGCCGGCGTGTTTTCCGGCGCTCTGGACGCAGTAACGGCGTCTGCCACCTGCATAGTACGGGGTTCTTTGTTCATGGCGCTCCTTTCTCCGAACGGGTCTGTGCCGCCCGGTAAAAAATCAGTCGTGCTTACTGTTTACAATGTCTTTTGCTGTCTGTCGGGTAGCACCGGCATTTTCTTCCCGAAAATTCTTCCCATCAAAGAGGATCGGCGCACACCGTTCCAAAATACGGTCATAGATACGGGCGTGGGCCAGATCAGGCGGTTTTTTCAGCTCGGACAGTTTCAAGTTTGTTGTGATAATCATGGGTCTGCGGCTGCGATAGCGGCTGTCAATGACGAAAAACATCTGCTCCATAGCATATTCGGTACTGCGCTCTACACCCAAATCGTCAATGATAAGCAAGTCATACTCATCAAAGCTGGCAATAAACTCCGACCTGTCCTCAGAGAACATCCCGGTCAGGCGGTTCAGAATGGTAGGAAAGTTCGTCATCAACACCGGCACATCCTGGTCAAGCAAAGCATTGGCAATACATCCGGCGAAAAAAGATTTGCCGGTTCCCACATCTCCAAACAGCAAAAGCCCGATATTGCTCTTATATGCCTCTTTCCAGTTCTCCACATAGGCGTGAGCCTTGTCCATCAATGGGTTTTGCCCGTTATCATTGGAAAATGTGTAGTCGTACAGATAACGGTCTTGCAAGCCCTGTGCCTTTCGGCGTTTGATACGCTCCATACGGCGCTGCCGTTCTTCAGCAGCCTTGCGCTGCTCCTCAGCTTCCCGCTGGCACTGGCAGATGCAACGCGGCACAAAGTAGCCGGATTTCCCAAAGCATGGCACAACGGTCTGCCTCTGGCCGCCGCATTTCTTACAGTGAATGAGCCCGTCTGACGGGTCTATATACTCGTCCTCAGCCAATTCCACACCGGCAGCTGCCTTGTCGATGAACGCCCGGATTTCTGCGGTAATCTCAATCATACAGTTTCATCCTCCTTTACGCTGTAATCCCGGTTGCGTGAGGGTGTGACGGTTTTTTTAGCGTCCTCACCGGCCCAGCGCCGGATGGTCGCTGCATGGCTCTGATAACGCTTGCCGGTAGAAGCCATGTACTCGGACAGTTTTTCGATGTACTGTTCCCATACAGCAGGAAAGCTGGCCTGCAAGTCTGCCAGTTCTTCATCCGTCAGGAAAACATTCTGGTAACGGCCATAGGTGTGGGAAGGGCGCCCCGTTTCAGGGCGTACCTTCTCTATCTCTCTCTTTATCTCTATCTCTTTCTCTAACTCTATCTCTATCTCTGGTGGACGAATGTCGGACAAATGTCCGCCACTTGTCCGGAGCGCAGAAAGAGCCTTATTTTGGAGCCTCGCAGCCCGCTTTCGCTCGGCCTCGGTAGAGGACTGGCCGATTAAAAGTTCGATGTTGCTCATGTAGAATGTGCCGCTGTCCAGCACTTCCACAAGACCCAGCTTCAGAAATATCTGCAAGGCTCTCTCAACAGTGCCGATCTGCTGGCGGGTAATGGTGGCGATCATCTGCGCCGTGTAAGGGATGTCCTCGTCAAGCTGGAGCCGCCCGCCATGTTTCAGCGATTTCAGGTATAGCTTGAGCAGAATGTTGGAATACAGCACACCGTCCTGCATACTTTCCAGCAGCACGATGGAATCATCGTCAAAATAGTTTTCTTTGAGTTTCAGGTAATAATATTTTCGATTGTCTGACATAGGGTTCCTCCTTAGGGGTTCTCTTGGGATTCTGTACGCATTTTAAGGCTATTTTAGGGGTCAGAGGATAAATCTATCAGCTTACCGTTGACACCCTCGAAAAAAGCCTTGATTTACAAGGGTTTTTCAGCCCCTAAAGCGTGACATTTCTCCCGTTGTTTCCGCTTGCGCTTTGTGGCGTTGATCCGCTTCATGCGTGCGGCACATTCCGGGCAGTATTTGGCCCGATTGGAACCGGGGGTAAACAGCGCCCCGCATACGGCACATTTCTTATCATTCAGCCGGTGGAACAGCGCCGTTTCCAGTTCCTTATCCTGCGGTAATACCGCCGCTCGAAACCACCTGCACAACAGGGAGTAGGAAATAGACTGGACACAGACACATTCCTCCTCATCGTCCAGGGCGATACAGTTTCCGTCGATGTAGTTGCAGCACTCATGCACCAGCCTCCGCGCTCTGCGGTACTGGCGGTAATCCATGACAGGGATAGGTTCAGTCTTGTTGTTCTTCATAAATGATTTCTTTCATAGTGTAGCTAACCTCCTCGAATGAATTTATTGTTAAATATTCGTGTAAAGTATTGTTTTCTTCGTGCAAGTGGCATATACTATAATTGCCAGCAGAAAGGGGTTGATCGTATGGCTGGAAATACCACAAACATCAGTATCCGCATGGACGCAGATTTGAAAGCACAGGCGGACGCACTGTTTACTGAACTTGGCATGAACCTGACTACGGCGTTTAACATCTTTGTGCGCCAGTCGCTTCGTGAAGGCGGCATTCCCTTTGAGGTAAGGCTGGAACAGCCGAACAAAGAAACGGTTGCTGCCATGCTGGAAGCGGAAAGGATTGCAAAAGACCCGTCTGTAAAGGGCTACAATGACCTTGACGAGTTGTTTGCTGACCTGAAAAGATGAAAGAAACCAAATATACCGTCAAGTACACGACCAGTTTCAAAAAGGACTACAAACGAGCCATCAAGCGTGGCTTGAAGATCGAGCTGCTGGAGCAGGTCGTAGCATTGCTGGCAATGGGCGAGCCGCTGCCGGATAAGAACCGCGACCATGACCTGTCCGGCGATTGGGCAGGCCATCGGGAATGTCATATTCTCCCGGACTGGCTGCTTGTCTACCGCATAGAGGATGATGTTCTGGTGCTGACGCTGGCCCGCACCGGCACACACAGCGACTTGTTCGGCAAATAAACAGTCTGCCGCCGTATGGGGAAACCTGTACGGCGGTTTTTCTGTATGCAAAGGTATGTCGTGAAACGCGACGCACTTGACAGAGGTACGCCAAAACGCGGTAGCCTTTACCGCTCCGGCCCACGGTCGTGAGACTTGTCCCGTTCCTGTCGGGACAGCTGCTCGGCGGTTTTGCGGAGCCGTTCCACTGCTTTCAAATCCTCCCTCATGGATTTCATGGCAAGCGTGTCCGTCTGCTTTCCGGCGGTCAGCTGGTCGATCTCCCGCTGCCATGCCTTCGGGGTGATTCCCTCGCCGCTGTCTTTCAATTCTTTCAGATACCGGGCTGCTGCGTCATACAGGATCAGTTCCCGGCTGTGGCGCTGCTCAAACTGTTCCCGCTTTTCCGGCTTTACTTTGGCAAGCTGTTTGTGGATGGACTTGTACTGGTTGTACTGTTCCCACATCTCCCCGCGTTCGGTAAGAATGGCGATCCGGCGCTCAGCCTTGACGATCTTTCCCCGCAGGTCATAGTAACGGCTGTTCATATCAGCGATTTTTTCATGAAGCTGCTGCATAGACTGGATGCCGTTTGCCTGTAAAAAGCTAAATAGTGCAGCGCTTTCCTGCAAAGCCCGGATTTTGCCGGTGCGGGTGCGGGGAGTGTTCAACTGCTGCTGGGCCCCCCACAAAGCAGTCAAGCTGCTTTGCTGTGTTTGTGGTTTTTCCGCTTCGTCTTTCGACCAGCGATAAAGACGGGTAATGCGGGCTTTAATTTCTTTCAGCAGTTTGTTGTCGGCGGCGATCTGTCGGTTTACTTCCCCCTTGTCGGTGCGGATACCGCGCTTTTCCATTTGGCTGGCAGCTGGCCCCAGATGGACAGAGGGAATTTTATCAATGCCCTGCCGCTTGTAGCTGCGGTGGTCAATGCGCTCCGGTCTACCGGCAGATTCCAGCGCCCGGTTGGTGTAGGCTGCCCACGCTGCCCGCCAAATCTCCACATTTCCTTTATCGTTCCAGTCGGTCGTATCCTCCCGATGATTTTTCCAGCCGCCTTTCCCATCCGGGATACGCTGTCCGTTCTCGTCCAGATCGTATGCCTTGCGGCACTTTGCGCCCCACTGTCCATTTTCTTTCAGAGGCCGGAGCGTCAGCATGATATGGACATGAGGATTGCCGGTTCCCTTGTCATGGATAGCAAAGTCGGCACACATTCCTTTGTCTACAAAGTTGTCCTTCACATAGGCACGCACAAGGGCAAGCTGTTGTTCGCCGGACAGTTCACGGGGCAGGGCTGCTTCAATCTCGCGGGCAAGCTGACTGTCCCTTGCTTTCTCGATTTGCTCCACGCTGTTCCAGAGGATAGAACGGTCTGCAAATTCCGGCGGGGCGTGGGCGGTCAGCATGATCTCCGCATGGACAATGCCGCCTTTCCGGGTGTAGTCGTGGGTCATTCCATCCCATTCATTTGTCATCTTGGTTCCGCTGCGGTAAGCAGCTGCGGCAACGGCAGAACGGCCTGCGCTGCGCTTGATGATACTGACGGGGATATGACAGAAATCTATGGGGAACACCTCCTTTCAGTGAGGGGATAACAGGCTCTGTGGAGCCGGACAAACGCAAAGCGGGTGTTTGGCTGTGCAGAGCGCACAAGGGGTTTGGGGAGCGTAGCTTCCCATCGCGGACGAAGTACGCAATGCCCCCGGCAGGGCGCACAGCACCGGCAACGGTGTATAAGTGCGCCCTTGTAAACAAGGGACTTATGGCGTGTCCCCGGATTTTGGAAGGATTGCAGTCAATTCCACAGCCCCCGGAAGGTGGGACAGGGCAATCAGAAATGCTTTGACCTCTGCGCCGGAAAGGTTAGGAGCCAGCGGGAAAATCCCCTCTAAAATGGCTCCGCGCTCAATCAAGCGGCGGGTGCGAACCCTGCGTTCTTCATTCCGCTGCTTGTTCTCTAAAATCTTCTTGCGGTTTTCAAGCTGCCAGATCTCCTTCAGGACTTTCTCCCGTTCTTCTTTTGAGGGGTGGGCTGTAATTTTTTCGTTCATGTCATGCACCTCTTTTCTTTGGAAACGCTCATAGATTGACCGTCCATTTCTGACGCGCAAAGTACCGGCGTAGCCCCCGCAGTGCAGCGTGGATGGATTTTCCCGCCTGCGATGGTGTGATACCCTCCATTGCGGCAATATCTTTCACTTTCATACCCAGCATATAGCGGGCATGGACACGGCGGGCCTGCATAGGTGGCAGGGAAGAAATGGCTTCGTACAATCGCCGTATCAGTTCTTCGTATTCGGCTAATTCCTCTTTTTCTATCAGATGATCCTCTGGCGATGGCTGCGCCCAGCCGATTGCAGCATTTTCGATTCCGTCGTTACAATCGAGGGAGTAAAACGCCTTATATCGGAACATCTTGCGCTCTCTGGAAGCCTCGGCCCTCTTATCCAGAAGAAACGCTTCGACGATCTCATCGGACACCTCCACAAAAATGTCCTCTTTGCAAAATGGATAATATTGTTTGAGATTGATGGTCTGCATAGGCACGCCCTCACTCTGTTTGAAAAAGGTCATCATAGCAGCGGCGCATATTCCGCAGACCCCGACGGATGGCAACGCTGACCTTACTGCTATGGATACCCTCTCTCCGGGAGATTTCCGGCTGCTTGATACCGTCAATATAGTAGGCGTGAACACGGCGGGCCTGTGTCGGAGTGGCATGAGCCAGAGCCACCGGCAGAGCTGCTATCAGGTGCAGGTGGGTGGTCATTTCTTCTCGTTCCAGCAAAATATCTTCCGGCGATCTGCTGTGTTCCAGTGCGTAATTTTCCAGCCAGCTGTATGCGTCCAGAGAGTAGTAGGCGCGGTGGTAGACTTTCCGACGCTCATAGTTCTCCATCTCCCGCTGGGCCTGATACATCGCTGCCCATACCTCGTCCGTAACATCCACAAACTCGTCATGCCGGTAGTGGGGATACATCCACCGCAGATTGATTGTTTTCATAGGCTTACCTCCTGAAAATCGGAGAGGCGGGCAGCTCGTCGGCTGTCCGCCCCTCGCTGAGATAAGGGAAATGATCCCTTTCACTTGGTAGCCAGAAAACAGGTCATTCGTTAAGCCTGTTTTCAAAGAAATTTATAAAATTTTTTCTGACCGCCTCCACACTTTGATACACAGCCACTTTGGAGCAGCCGCACAGCACACCGATCTCTGCAAGGCTCAGCCCGTCAAGCGCATAGAGCAGGAACCGGCTGCGCTGGACATTGGTGCAGGTGTCCAGAACAGCCATCAGCTCATGAAGCGTTTCCATGCGGCAAAGGTATTCTTCCGGCGTTTCGCCGTAGACCCCTACACCCTCGGTGGTAATGATGTACTCGTCAAACTCCCGGCCATCCCAATGCCGCCGCTGTTCATGGAACAGGTTCTCCGTTTTGTGATCGGCCCGGTCAAGAAATTCATAAACTTCCAGCGTGACCTCCACGGCCACAGCTTGTCCGTTATAATTGATGGTAACTTCCATCTGCCTTTCCTCCATTCAGATTTTTTCGGGAAAATCTGAATGGGGTGGCGGAGAACGGCACCGAGGATAAAGTTCGGGCCATGTTGACCCGATGTTCCGGCTCCATAGGGACAAAAAAGCGCCCGGACGGCATAAAGCCATACGAGCGTCATGGAATATATTTTGCTGTTTAATTACATGGTATAGTGCATACCACTGGCCGCATTGCTCCGCTGCTGGGAACAGGCTTTTTTTAGCTGGTGCAGGTCATGGGTACTGTGAAAAAAGACAAAAATAGACACGGCGGCAATCCTCCTATATGCCGCCGTGGATTTACACGGTGTTAGGTCGTCGTTAGATTGGGATAGACGAAAAGAAACGGCGGCTCTGAAAATCAAAGCCGCCGCTTCATAGGCGCGTGAATGTATCTGCTTTACGACGGCTTTTTTTCTTTGCCGTCGTCCGGCAGAAACACTTTTATTTGTTCTCAGTTTAGAAAATCAACCTTACTTCTAAATGACTTCCAGCTTACTCATGTGTAAGGCAAGTCATGACCACCCGCTTAGCGGGTGGCATGTTCTCCCCCTAGAAGGGGATATTACCTGCTTGCGCCCGGAAGGCGCACTGAAGTCTGCTAACTGCACCACATTTACAGCAGCCCCCAAACTGGGGGCTTTTTCAGTGCTTCCTTACTCCGGCGCATCCTCAAAAGAGGCTTGCTGGTTTGCTTTGACTTCCTACTTCCGCTCCAAGCGGGATTTACTTATTGTATTTCTTCACCGGCTCACCCGTGAACGGGTCGATATACTCTACTAATGACATCTGGTCATACTGTAAATCCTCTTTTAACTGATTCTGAATATACTCTTTGATTTTTGCAGTATTTTTCCCCACTGTGTCTACATAATATCCACGGCACCAGAAATGCCTGTTTCCATACTTATATTTTAAATTTGCATGGCGTTCAAATATCATCAGGGAACTTTTTCCCTTTAAATATCCTACTATTTCTGATACAGAATACTTTGGCGGAATTCTTACAAGCATATGTATATGATCTGGGCAGCATTCTGCTTCAATAATTTCAATTCCTTTTCTTCGGCATAATGATCCCAAGATTTCTCCTACATCTGCTCTTATTGCTTTATAAATTATCTGTCTCCGATATTTTGGTGCAAATACGATATGATACTTGCATTCCCATTTTGTATGAGCTAAACTATTCACGTCCATTATTTGGACCTCCTGTGCTTTCATTTGTGGTTTTGCAGACCCACATCTATATTAGCACAGGAGCTCATACTTATATCTAAAGATTATTCCCACCACCTGCATAGCAGGTGGTTTATTTTATTGTCATACAATCAAAAAGGCTGTCCTACCAGTTTTGGCGGGACAGCCTTTCAGATTTATGATGGTGTTAAGTTTTCCGTTTGTTTTACTGTGAACTGATATTTTCCACAATCGACATAGCGTGTAATCTTCTTGCTGGGCCTCGTACAGCCAGCGCCGTGGTTGCGAGAATCACGCCTACGATCAAGCACAATTCCAGCCACGGAACACCCCAGGGATTTCCGAATGTGCGAGTGATAAGGCTGGAGTACAGGAACCAATGAAACAGCAATCCGAAAATACATCCCAATATGACACCACTTATGGCATACGAGGCAGCTTCTGCAGAAATCATGCGTGTAAGCTGTTGATTACTCATGCCAATGGCACGCATTACTCCATATTGACGAGTTCGGGCGGAAACTCCCATGCTGATGGTATTCATAATATGGAAAATCGTAATGGCTACAATGATTGACAGGAAACCATATACCAATGTTGCAAAAGCATAATAAAGGCCGCGTTGTTGCTGTGCTTGGATTAAGACATCAGTGAAAGTGACTCCTTCACCGAACAATGCTTCAACCTCGGCAACATCTTCTTCATCAGAACCAAAGCGGAACTGGACATCCAGGATAGTATATCCAGTCTCACCCGTCAGCTGCGAAAAAGTTTCCTCGGAGCAGATCAGTGTTTCCGTTCCCTCTGCACGAGCCAATAGGCTGTCAGACAAAACACCCCCTACCGTAACTGTTTGATCCTTCCCGTTTATTGTCAGTGTAATGGTATCTCCCACCTGCACTTCTGTTCCTGTGTTTGCCACAAACAAGACCTGTCCCGGCGTGTTCGTTACAGTATCTATGGAACCTGCAATTAGTTGATCTTGCGCCCAGCGGAACTGATTTTCTTCATAGGAGATTAGATTGCTGTTATGGTTTGTGCCGCTAATTTGGGCAGGAACATCATAAGCAAACATTCTGCCAAACACTCGACTAACAGCGGAATTTTGTACTACGGCATCCCTTCGATCCGCCGGAATGGAACAAGTATTTGTGTCACTGACAATGGAAAGCTCGGGCGACCATTCTTTCGGCATAAATGCGTTTTCCATAAAGGGAACCAGCGTACAGAACCCTAAAAACAAGGTGATGCAGATTGCAAATGCACCTGTCATCAGAATATAGCTGCGCCGTTTGGCCTTGGCATGATGGATACCAAGTGCTACCTCTACATGCCACCGCCGAGTGTTTGCCGCATGGCGGAACGAGGATTCCTGCTGTGTATTGCCTGTGACAGCCTCCAATGGGGAAACCTTTGCTGCCATTTTTGCGGGGGTCCGAGCCGCCAATAGAACTGTAATAAGTCCCAATACAATGCTCACACCAATGCTTAGCCAGCTAATGCCAAAGATAGGCATATAACCAAACCATACAGTGCTGAGCTGCCGCATGACTGCACACAGTCCCCAAACCACCACGATACTTAACCCGATACCAATGGGTATGGCGGTAATGCACCACTGTAAAGCCTCACGGCGCACAAAGCGCAATACTTGGCGACGAGTGGCTCCCAAACAGCGCAGTAAACCGAAAAACTCCATGCGCTGGCTGACATTACTATTCAAACTACTGGAAATCATCATAACACAAGTTCCCATTACCACCAAAGAAAGCAGAAATGCCATTGTGTATATCTGCGACATATTGGAACCCGGCAGCTGCCCGAGCATACTGAGCAGTTCTTCATTTTGAGTGATTTGTGCATCAGATATGCCGTTTTGCTGCTGAATATCAGCAATGCTGGAACCAACATTAGTGAGCAGCGAGAACCGAACGACATACTGCCAGTTGCCGCTTAGATCCGCAGTTTGAATGTTTGACAGCCCTTCAGGTGTCAAAAGGATTGCACTGGCACTTCCCGAGATCATATTGGCGGCATCATCCTCCATAATTCCCGTAATCGCCAGTTGCATTGTACTCCCATCAGGAGAGTTCAAAGTAAGAGTATCTCCCAACGAAATTCCTGCTGTTTGTGCTAATGTAGATGAAACAGCTACCTGTCCAGCTATCTCAGGGAACTCACCTGAAAGGACAGAACCTAAATAAATTTCAGAAAATATTGTCTCGTCCATCCCTGCAACAGAAACGGGCTGATCTGCCACTGTGCAGCCGATTTCTGCGGGAATGTTGCCTTGCCAGCCAGACAAGTCTATTTCAGGGCGGGCAGCAATATATTCGGATGTTTTTTCGTCAATAGCTGTGATTTTACAATGCCAATCTCCAGTTTGATGCCGGGTTTCATCCGTCATGCTTTTCAAATACATATCGGCCAGTCCAAACATGACTGCAACCAGGAAAACCGCCAGCACAATGCAAATGCGTGTCATGCGGCTTTGCCTGCGGTGAACCTTGTTGGAGATAGAAACCAAGTCGAGGTAGTGTTTCATTTCCGGCTCGCCCCCAACTCCTTCAGCACACCATCAGACATATTGAAAATGCGGTCTGCCGCACTTGCATGATTTTTGTTGTGGGTAATCATCAAAATGGTTTGCTGGTACTTGGCCGACATGGTTTGCAGGAGAGCCAAGACTTCCTGACTATTTTTACTGTCCAGATTGCCGGTCGGCTCGTCCGCCAAAATCAGTGCAGGTCGTGTAACCAAAGCCCTGCCGATAGCGACACGCTGTTGCTGGCCACCGGAGAGCTGACTGGGAAGATGATGACGGCGTTCGGTCAGTCCCAAAACATTCAGCAGCTCGTTGACAAACCTCTGGTCTGGCCGCTTGTAGTCAAGCAGCAGCGGAAAAGTGATGTTCTGTTCTACATTCAGTTCCGGGATCAGATTAAATGACTGAAAGATAAAACCGATGTGTTGCCGCCGGAACACGGTCAGTTTTTTCTCCGGCATTGAGAAAATATCCTGACCGTCGATCCACACCTTGCCGGAAGTGGCTTTGTCCAGAGCACCCACGACATTCAGCAACGTACTTTTGCCGGAGCCGGATTCACCAATAATGGCAATAAATTCACCTTTGCGAACCGAAAATGTTGCATGACGCAACGCTTGAACCGCTGCTTCACCTTTTCCATAGGTTTTGCACAAGTCCTGTACTTCAAGAATATTCATACGCAGTACCTCCTTATGGTCACATCATACCCCCTTCGGCTTACTTCCAAGTGACCTGCATCTTACTCATTTGTAAGGCTGAAAAAGTTCAATGTGAAGGTAGTTCCAACATCGAGTGTGCTGGTTACAGAAATAGTTCCCCCATGTGCCTCCACAATAGATTTAGCCAGCGGTAAGCCCAATCCTATCCCATGCACATCTGACGAAAAGCGGCTGCGGTAAAAGCGTTTGAAAATGTTGTATAAGTCCTCTTGGTGGATACCTTTGCCATCATCTGTAATGACGATCTGAGTCAACAGGGGTGATTGTGTCCATTGCACCGAAATGTGACCGCCCGGTTGTGTGTGTTCCAAAGCATTTTTGACGATATTTCCAATCGCCTCTGACATCCATAGTGCATCGCAATTAAGAGAAATATCATCCTTACCCGAAAGGGTGATCTCTTTGTGATCCTGTTCTGCCCATGTTTCAAATCGTTCCAAAACATCTTGCATGAGAGCGGAAACATTTTCTTCTGCTTTTTCCATCTGTATAATTCCCGCATCCAGGCGCGCCAGTTTGAGCAGTGTATAAATGACGTTCTCCATTCGCTTAATCTCTCGTTGAGATTTTTCCGAAAAGTTCGCCACCGTTTCGGCTTCTCCTTTATGACTACTTATGATTTCATGGTACATTTTCAAAGCAGATAGCGGCGTTTTAATCTGATGTGATACATCCGAAATGATGTCCTGTAAGAACTCCTTTGTCTGCTTCTGGCTCTCTGCATGGGCGGAGAGAATAGTCGCCATTTCATTGACATCATGGAAAAGGCTATACCAATCACCGGTTTGGGAACATTCAATTCTGGACATGGAATTGCCATCCAAAAATTCTCGAATCTTACTTCCTGCATCATCAATAGCTCTATGCTGGCGTCGCAGATAAAACAGCAGAACCAGATATACCATACCGAACAGAAACAACAGCAGCAAGAATAGATACAGCATCGTCTGATTGCGATATTCCCGAACAGTGGGCAATAGCTGCATAGATGTTGCTTCACTGTATCCAATAGAGGCTAGCGCTTCTTTGCCTCGTTCTATATCGCTTTCGTTGGGGTGAGCAGTAAAAGCTGAAATCTGCAATTTATCCTCATGGTTCAGCTGGTAGCCGGAAACACCATAGTCATGGAGCAACATCTCATGTTGGAAGTCCTTTGCAAGTAAAAACGAAAGTCCTGCGGCAAGTAGAAATGAAATAAGGCAGATGACGGTGATTGCCAACAGTAGATTCTTTGTTTCTTTCCCTAATTTGCCCATACCTTGTCCTCACTCAACGACCCATTTATAGCCGATACCTCGTTCCGTCAGCAAGTATTTAGGCTGATTGGGTGTGTCCTCAATTTTGTTTCTCAGCCGCCGGATATACACAGACAAGGTATTGTCATCCACAAAGTTTCCGTTGCCATCCCACATCCTATCCAGGATCATTTCTCGCGGCATAAGGTGATTAGGATTTTGCATGAACAAACATAGTAATTTGTATTCCACCAGCGGGAGGTCAAGCGGTTCATCATTTTTCCAAACGAGCCGTTCCGCCGTATCTACACGAATACCATTGGCTTCCAGAATAGTGTCCGCTTTAGAAAATTGCAAGGAGCGGCGCAGGATTGCCTTAATTCGGGATAACAATTCATTCAGTTTGAATGGCTTTGTAATATAATCGTCGGCACCCATATCGAGCCCCCGGACAATACTGATTTCCTGATCCGATGCTGTTAAAAATATAATAGGGACTGTTGAACTGTTCCGTATCTCTTTGCAAACATCAAATCCCGTACCGTCTGGAAGAGTAACATCCAGTAACAGCAAATCATAAGTATTCTTTTTGAATAATACTAAAGCTTCTTTTTTAGTTTTGGCATTGTCTACTGTATATCCACTTATTTCTAAAGTATATTGTAGACCGTCAATTAGGCTTAAATCATCTTCTACATAAAGTATCCTTTGCATTTTTTAGTTCCTTTCCTTGTTTTGTCCGGCCATCAAGCGGCTTCTCCGCAGTTTTAGGGAGCAGCCAAATACTCGCCATTTTCACAGCGCCGGGGATACGCCCTCCGGCACAATAATAATTTACCCTACGAGGTGTCACGCCCCATTTCTCGGCGGCCTCTTTCAATGTTATATAGTCCATTTCGCACCTCCACAGAGTACATTATAGTTCTCTTTCTCGAACAATGCAAGAAACGGAATGTGAATTATAAACTTCAACCAACCTACATATAGCAACATTCCGCAGGCAAAGTATGAATTATACAATGTAACTGGGTGATGTTATATGGCGAAAGTTGAAGATTGTCCCGGTTTTGAAACCTTCGGCGCAGATGTCAAAGCCGCACGAGAGGCAAAGCGTCTGGCACGAAAAACATTGGCAGAAATGGTTGGGATTGAATGGCGGTATCTTGCCAACATTGAAAATCAAGGTGCGATTCCGAGCCTGCCCGTGATGATCCAGTTGATTAAGGTCTGCGGACTTCCCGTAGAGCGATATTTTAACCCGGAGATCATGCGGGAAGAAAGCGATCAGCGACAGCGGGTCAGCCACAAGCTGAAGCTCTGTCCTGAACAATACCTGCCGATTATCGAAGGTGCCATAGACGGGGCGCTCAAAATGGAACAGACTGCGAAGCAGAAGGAGGACGCATAATCGCGGCCTCCTTCTAGCGTTTCTATATCAAGTTTCCCGGCACTTTTCCCAAAGTTCCCGGCACCTCTGCTGGATTTCTCCGGTTTCTGTCACAGTCAGATCGCGGTCATTTCCGGTAATCTTATCTTCCAGAAAGTTGGCGTATGTATCCAGCAAGGCGTTTCGCAAATCCTCCGGAGTTTTCTGTATTTCGGCGCTGTACCAGTCATTCCGGTGAGGTTCCCATGCCATCAATGTATAACCGTGGCTGGTCTGCACCACCTCATACAGAGGATCATCATCCAGATATGCCTGAAACACTTCCAGAACCTTTTCAAAGGTCAGCATTTCCCACACCTCCCATTCAGCTGCAAATCAGTTCCCTGATTAAAATTTCCTCAATCTGTGCCGTTAATGTGTTCATCAGTCCTACCCAGCGCATAGGATCACAGGCTTTCAGTTCTTCCGTGACACCCGCAGTCTCCATCATGTGAGGCAGCATGGTGTCCATGCGCTCCTGCGCTGTCCGGTCAATCTCTAACAGGTGTGGATACAACTTCTCGCTCATCAGCAGTTGGTTGTAGAGAATAGGACGATGTTCCTTCAGGTAGGATTTTCGCATCCTGCCGTACTTGCCGATAGAAGTTTCCGGCTGCACAGAAAGTTTTAGGTTGGGTATATCATAATCTCCACAACGAATGTAAGTCAACTTACTCATATTCATTCTCCTTTGCTCCATGATGATTAGACTGCTGCGCTGGTTGCTTTGCGCGGTTCTTCTTTCGGCAGCTGCCCGACAGTAGAAAAAATACCTTTTTTCATATTCTCAGCCCGGATCAAGGCTTTCTTAGCGTCCATTTCCGCTTTTTTCTTCGCCTTGATTTTGTCCTCATACCGTTTTTGTGCGCCGCTGGCTTTCCGCTTCAAATAGTTCTGATGAAGCCTGTCCTTGCGTTCTTCTTTTTTTCGCAGTTCTTCCTGTTCCTCCGGGGTTAAAGGAACCGGCTGTAAAGATGGTGGGATGTAGCGTCCTAAAAAATTGAAGTAGATTTCAATTTCCTGCGTGGTGTCCTGGCTGCCTTTTCGGGCGCGTTCGTGGACAAGGATTTTCTCTACAAACTCGTTGAGCATGGTGTTTGTCAGAGTGTCAAAATTCTCGTACTTATCAATCAGGGCTATAAATTTCTCCGCTGATTTCTGGCTCTGTTCGTAGCCGGTAACAGCCTTTTCCAGCTCCGCAATTTCAATCTCAAGTGCGTCCTGCTCTTTGGCATACTGTGCATCAAGCGCCCTATATCGTGCATCCGGCAGTTTGCCGAGGGCGTTGTCCTCATAGATTTTGCAAATCAGTTTTTCCAGTTCTCCGGCTCTCTTTTGAGCAGCGGCCAGACGCCTGCGCTTTTTCGCTATATCGGCACTCTGTTGGGCAACCTGCGTTTCCTGAACGGTGTGAATAAATTCCGTCCGATCATTTCTGGAATATTCAGCGATAGCCCGGAGCGTGTCGGAAACCAATGTCAGAACAGCACTCTCATTGATACGGTGTTGTGTAGGGCATAGTGTCCCACACGGAACTTTGGTATAATTGGAACAGGTATATTGAGAAATCCGCTTGCCATTGTTGGTGCGGTGGACATACATCTTGCTGCCACAATCGGCACAATAGAGCAAGCCTGTGAGGGAAGCCGCTTCGCCCCAGCCGTTTGGATAACGCCGTACATTGCTGCGGATTTTCTGCACCAGATCAAAGGTCTGCTGGTCGATAATGGCTTCATGGGTATTCTCAAAGATCGTCCACTCGTCCTCAGAAACATAGTGGCTTTTCTTGTCCTTAAAGTGCTTGCGGGTCTTGAAATTGATGGTGTGCCCCAAATACTCTCGTTTTTTCAAAATATTCACGATGGTAGATGATCCCCATCCATAGGGGTCTTTGACCGGCTTTGAACGGTTCACACCCTCGTTGAAGCGAGCAAGGTGTACGACAGGAATTTCAATCCGGTCTGCGGATAATTTGTAGGCGATCTGATAAGGCCCATATCCCTCCAGCGTAAGGGAAAAGATACGGCGTACCACTTCGGCGGCTTCCTCATCTACCAGCCAATGTTCCCGGTTTTCATCCCACAAGTAGCCGTAAATCACGGTGCCTGTCAGGTGCTTACCGCTCATGCCTTTTGACTTAAACACAGAGCGGATTTTCCGGCTGGTATCACGGGCGTAAAATTCATTCATGATGTTGCGGAACGGGGTAAAATCGTCATCACCTTTCAGACTGTCCACACCATCATTGATCGCAATCAGCCGAACTCCGCGCTGCCGCAAAACCTCCATAACTTGACCGACCTTTAGATAGTCGCGCCCCAACCGGCTCATGTCCTTGATGACGATTGCCTCTACACGCCCTGCCTCCACTTCCTCCATCATCGCCAAAAATCCGGGACGGTCAAAACGGGTACCTGAGATACCATCATCGGTAAAGTGCGTAGGGTTTGGCAGCCCATTCCGGCGGGCAAAATCCTCTAACATCTGCTTTTGATTGGAAATGGAATTGCTCTCGCCCTGTAACTCATCGTCCCGGCTCAGGCGCTCGTACAGTGGGGTAATTTTTTCGTTTCTCATAGCTGTACCTCCTGAAACAAAAATGCTCTAAGTGATTGCTTCACTAACCATGACACAATCATGATTAAGAAGTCACTTAGAGCATATATCACCTGATACTGTTCTAACAGTTTTTTTCCATACGTTTCATCTAGCAGGGTAAGATTCAACATCTGTTCTGCCTGATCACAATTTTTATATACATCGCACAGCATTTTTTCCAGTTCTTTTCTCTCTAACTCTGCCAATCTCTTCTTCAACGCAGGGATTGTCATTTCTCTTTTCATTTATTCTTTTCCTCCTGGTTCGCCCTGTTTAATATATGCTTCAAGCTCAAACTGCCAGTTCTTTGCCTCTGACATACTTGCAAGTCCTTCCTTTTTAATACACAATTCTGAAATAATCCAAATACGTTTTATATTTGTCCTGCGCCGTCAAACAGGTATCCGTCAAATAACCTTTTTCATTATTCCATTCTTTCAAACCGCGATAATAGAACAGCTTCAAATTATCATCAATAATGAACGGAACAATATTATAATTCAGGCATTCCTTAAACATAATCAGTCTGCCAACTCGACCGTTGCCATCTTGAAATGGATGTATTCTCTCAAATTTCACATGAAAATCCAGAATATCTTCCAGAGTCTTCTCTTCTTTGGAATTGTACTCTGTAAGTATTTCCTTCATTCTATCGGCAACATCTTCTGGAAGGGCAGTTTCCATTCCGCCGACTTCGTTCGGCATCTTTTTATAGTCGCCAACAGCAAACCAATCTTTTCTTGAATCGCTGGTTCCTGTTTTCAAAATAGAATGAAGTTCTTTAATAAATTTTTCCGTCAATGCTGCTTTCGCATTGTCAATAATTATATCAATACAACGGAAGTGATTTGATGTTTCAATCACATCATCCACATTCAGCACTTCATTCTCCACACCGATCGTATTCGTTTCGAAAATATATCTAGTCTGATCGTGTGTCAAACGGCTGCCTTCGATATGATTAGAGTTGTATGTCAAATCAATCTGTGTCTTATGATAAATACCGCCGAAATATTTATTTGCTTTTTCATCCTGCAAAATATCCAACAATGTTGTCGGCTGTTCTTTTTTCTTATTGGAGCGTTCCGGCTTCTCTGCATTTTCCGGAATCGTCCAGGTCTTTCCGATAAGGAAAGCGCCCGGTACACGCCCATGAGCGCAATAATTGCGAACGCTTCGTTCTGATATACTCCATTTTTTTGCTGTTTCTGTAACAGAAAGGTAACGCATCTGATATCCTCCGCCTATGTGGTCAATACTATTTTCCTCAAAAAGATATTTATGAATCATGGCAAGACTTTTATAATTTTAACATCGAGTTTATTCAAGCAGCCCATTACAAACATATCCGCAGCCTTTATACCTAGTATACCACACTATCGGCAATTTTAATATATTCGCTTTTTGTTTTCATCGTTTTATTGCCGATACCGGTAATTTGCAAGCATCGCTTCTTATTCTCCTCATCATTCCTTGAATAGTATATTACTGATGCAAATAGCATCCATTAGCCGTCCCCTACGCATCTGCTTTATCCCAGCCCTGCCTCCAGCAACTCCGCTGCCGCCTTCCTATCTCTGACCCTAATGAGATTATCCCAGACATCTTCTTTTCCCAATAGATTCATCCCTCCATGCCACACCAGCATTTGGTCGATAACTGCAAAGCGTTCCGCTTCGTCCTCTGCAATTTTTATCTGAATCCCTGCTTCTTTCATTTGAGCAATCAGCTGATGGGAAAATGCCGCGCTGCCATAGGAAGAGTTCTCCGGATCCTCTGTAATAACGGTTATTTTGATTCCTGACTCCTGTCTCGGTTTCATCAGATATGTAAAGCGGCTGACTTTTTCCTGTGTTAACCCGGGACTGGAAATCACGATTTCTTTCTCTGCTTCTATTAGGTCCTGTTCAAAAACTGTTGTGTAATTGCCGGAATCATAAATCGCATTTACATCCTGTTTATCTGCTGCAATATCGGTCACAACCTGAAAACCTATCTTTTTATATGTGCGGAGACGTTTCTGATACATGTTGTCAAATTTCTGAATATGGGGATCTATATAATCATATACAATGACGTCCTTTTTCCCTTCATAATCACGGTTCAAACGCCCGACATACTGTTCCAGTCTGCCGGCAAATGATACCGGAGCGGCCAGCATAAGCGTATCCAGCCTTGGAAAGTCAAAGCCTTCACCGATTTTCTGTCCTGCAGCCACCAATATCAGCGATTTGCTGCGGGGCACTCCTTTCAGTCCAGATCTTACGGCCTCATTTTCTTTTGCAGTATTATCCCCGTATAGGATGAAGACATAATCCGCGTCCTGTTTCACACTGTCATAAAGCAGCTTCGCGTGTTCTTTATATCTCGTGAGCACCACGGGTGTCCTCCCCTGTTTTACACATGCCCTTATATCCTCCAGTATCTGGCTGTTTCTCACAGTGCTTCCGCTTATAAGGGCATATGCCGCATTTATGTCATACCTGCATTCGGATGTGCCTATGACCCTCGTATACCTGGGCATAACAAGATGAGAGATTCCCTGCTCCTCTGTCCGCTCCAAAGCCGTATATCTGTGTCTCACAGGTCCCAGAAGCATATAATTAATTTTTTCAAGATTATCGCTTCGCATCGGAGTGGCGGATACACCGTATACATACTTTGCATTCACTCTTTTTAGTATTTCCTGCGCCGTGGCAGATGCTGCGTGGTGGCATTCATCCATGATTATCATCCCATATGCGTTCAGGTTCTCATGGAAGGTTCCTTTTTTATACAGCGAACCGATCATAGCAATGTCGATAATTCCGGTCATGGTGTCCCTTCCGCCCTTTAATGTGCCTATAACGCTTGTACGCTGTTTTATACGTCCGGTTTTTGTCCGGTAGTTCGGCGGTTCTTCATCAACCTCCAGAAACCGATTAAGTTCATCTTCCCACTGTGCAATTAGTTCTGTGCTTTCCAGCAAGATCAGTGTATTTACTTTTCTGCTGGCAATCAGATAGCTGCAAACCACAGTCTTGCCGAACGCAGTTGCTGCGCTCAATATTCCGTTATCAAATGTCAGAAGGTGTTGCGCGGCCAGATCCTGCTGCACCCGCAGCTCCCCCTTAAAGGATACGCGGATTGGACGGCCTTTTTCTCTATGGTCGGTTATTTCAAATGCAATCTTCGCTTTCCTGCATTCATCCGCCACATTCTCCAAAAGCCCTCTGGGAATTCTAATATAGCCGTCCACATCCGTTCCCAAATAGACGGTGCTGAAATTATAATAATTCGAATAACCCATCCGCCTGTTTTTATAAAAAATGGGATTATCAAATGCCGCCATACCGCGTATCTGATTCTGCAGGCGGGGTTTTAAATTTAAAGCATCCACATACACACCGTCTGCCAGCACAATATGTAACGTACCGGTTACATCCGATGCGAAAAAACCGTTGTAGCGCTTCCAGGGTTTGGGGCGATCTTTGTTATCAGGACAGAGTTCACCTGACCATTTCGCTATATACTGGTCTATTTCTTCCTGTGACAGTCTTTTCGTTCGAAACAATGCGTTCCATTGGTCCGGATACGCATTCCAGTTCTCATCTACAAAAGCACTGTTTCCGTTTTTAAGTGCCTGTCCCTGCAAAGGCAGTGCGATCAGGTTTCCGATAGAATTTGCCACATTCTGTGAAGGGTACATCCGGTCATAATAGCGGAATGATTTCAGATTGACCGTGGAAGCTCCCATATCAAGCAGCAGATAACCAAAACGTCTTGCCGTCTCTGCCGATACAGCCTTACGAAAAAAGATCCATACATGCGCGCCCCGGCCGGAGCGGGACCGTTCTACCAGCGCATCGATTCCGTTCTGTCTGCATATCAGACGAAGGGCGTCCACCTCCTCATGCCATTCGTCATCCTCATTCGCAAAATCCATCTTTTCCGCTTCTTTTTCATGGTTATCAAAATCAAATACAAGAAATCTGCAGGTTCCGTCAGTCAGCAGTGGATATACCCCGATTACATCCGTTCCATCTTCGCGGTATCCCGTCAAATGTTTTATCAGAAGTTCCGGCGTAAGCTTTGTCCAGCTTGTATGCGCACACTCCTCGCACTGCTGCCTTTCTCCCCTTTGCTTCGGGCATAGCGGATTCCAGCGGTTACTGCACTGGGGATAATAATTGCCGCTCTTCGCCCTCTTAGCAAACACATCTTCTCTGCCCCAAAACATAGCAAAGAATTGGGTTGCCAGCTTTCGGTCAATATACTGCTGGCTGATTCTGGCTCCCTGATCCGGATCATATTCCTCCGACATGTTAGGTGTACTTAAAAACGCCTCGCTTTCCGCATATGGGATACCGGCTTTCTCCAAAAGCATTTTAAGTGCCTTATTCTCTGACTGAAGATCTCTGATCAGCTTTCTAAGGGAATCCAGATTATACGCTTCTACATTCATTCAGGATCTCCTTTCCCTGTCAACGGCCTCGGCCTGATGACCTATGCACACTTTCGTGTACTTACTGTTTTTCTTCTTTCTATCATTATAGAATGAGTCCGCAGATCCTGTCTACAGCCTGCTCTTAACTCCAATCGCATTACAGTGTTTCATCACTATGAAATGCATACCGGAAGACCCACAAAATAAATTAGGGCGTGTTTGAAAATTGCTTTCCGTAAGATGTGCGTCACACATTGTGGGAGATTGCCTCCAAATGAGGGAGGCGTAGCGGGCTACGTTGACCGAATTTGGAGGTAATATACCGCAATGTGGGGCGTGCAGATTGCGGAAATGAATTTTAAAACGCGCTCTAGGGCGGCAGAGCCATTTACAGCTCCGCCGCCCTCACTATTTAATCAAAATAGTGCTCATACTCCCCGCAGCTTCCGGCATACAGCTGCTATTGCTCCACCCTCTGCTTAAGCTCACGCCTCATCACCCGGCCAATCAGCACAGCCGCCAGAACAGCCGCAATCACTTCCGTTACCCAAAAGGCATTCCAGACGCCCGCAGCCCCCATCATTTGGCTTAATAAAAATGCCAGCGGCAGTATCACGGCAATGTATCTTGCCAGTGATATCATCAGGGACTCCATGCCTTTTCCCAGTCCCTCCAGCACTCCTGTAACCGCGACGGATATGCCCGATATGAGGAAGCCTCTGCTGATAATGAGCAGTGCCTCTCTTCCCAGAGCGACGGTTTCCTGACTGTCGGTAAACAATCCGAACAGCCCTGTGGGGAAGCATACGCTTAAACCGGTTCCCACTAACATCACGACGCTGATGAGTCCCAGGCCCGCCTTAAAAATATCCTTCACCCTCTTATACTCCCCTGCTCCGTAGTTGTAACCGCAGATCGGACGCATGCCCTGGACGATCCCGTTGGCGGTCAGATACAGGAAGGTCTGCAGCTTATAGTAAACCCCCAGAACCAGCACATATGCGGCGGAGTAGGCGGCCAGAAGACCGTTTAAGACCGTCAGCATCAGTGACGAAAGCGCCATGTTCAGCGCGGCCGGAATCCCTATGCCGTACATCCTGCCGATCACCTGTTTCGCGCCGGCCATATGTTTAAACGAGATGCGCACCGGCACCTTCCCGGTTTTCCTTAGATATATGAATACATAAATGAGCAGGGAAGTCATCTGGCCGATCCCTGTTGCGACAGCAGCACCTTCGATCCCCATTTCCGGAAAGAAGCCGATGCCGAATATCAGGAACGGATCCAGCACAATATTGACCACGCAGCCGGCCATCATGCTGAGCATCGAGACCTTCATCTGCCCTACCGCCTGAAAGATCTTTTCATAACATACACCGGCGCCGATCGGTATACAGAATAAAAATGCCACATTCGAATAAGCAGTTCCCATCTGAAGAATCTGCGCATCCTCTGTAAACGCCGATAAAAATGCCGGCATGCCCGCGATACATACAACGCTTAGTATCAGTCCATGCAGTATATTCAGGATCATCCCAGCCGTCGCGGCCGCATCCGCCAGTTTCTGATTTCCCGCCCCAAGCTGGAAGGCAATAACCGCGTTCACGCCTATGGCGAAACCCACGGTGACCGCATTTACCAGATTCTGCGCAGGAAATACCAGCGACAGTGCCGTCATGGCATTCTCACTGATTTTTGCCACATAAAAGCTGTCTATTATGTTGTACAGTGAATTAACCAGCATGGATATGGTCATTGGAAGCGCCATGGTCACCACCAGAGGCAGCACCGGCCTTTCTTTCATGAATGTCTGTTCCATCTTATATCTTGTCCTTTCTCATGTCACCAGCCAAGGGCTGATGACCTGCGCACGCTTCAGCGTGCTTCCTTTTTAAATTCTTCAAATTTCAACCTTACGCTTAGCCCAAGGCGAAAAAGGATCCCACGAGCGGAGTCTCCGCCTGCGGCGGATCACTTTCACAGCATACTACCTTCCCGCCTAGTACATCGTAAACCAAATAGCTATACTTTTTACTGAGCATATTTTTTCGGGAGTGCGGATCAAAAAACGCAGGTCTACATTCCATTACGGTCCGTGCTAAACAAGCGCCACTGGCGCTTAGCACCGTAGCGGGCTACGTTGAGGCTTTTTGATCCGTGCTATCGGAAAAATAGGCCAGTAATAAAGTGTAGCTATTTGGTATACGAGGTACTAGTGCAGTCCTAACGGAGTAATTTCGATTTCACAGATCGTACTGTGCAGAGCACCCCCTATGAAACAAAAAACGCCGCGCAGCTGCAATTAAACAGCCGCGTGGCGAAAAATGGAGCTAACCTCCAAAAAAATCCACTTCCAAATAGTTGGTTTTGGATTTTTATGGTACCATTTTACTCTGAATATGTCAAGATTTATATTAAACTAAACAAACCTCCTAAAACATCCATGGTTACTGTTCACACGCTGCCGATAAAGCAGCGTATGAGAGGGCAGGGTATGGTCCTCATAGGGATCCCTTGAAGCCCGCCGGTTCTTTCGCTGCGTAGTCTGCAGCGTTAGAACCGCTGCGCGCTTCACGGAGCGAGAGCGGGTCCCAATGAGGAGCATACTCTGGCCTGTCATGCGCGGGAAGTTTACGGTAACTGTGAACAGCAAACATCCCATGCCTGTTGCAGTACGCATACAGGATACCATGCCCTTTCTTTCTGAACCGAACCGATATCCCCTGTTCCGGGTACAGCTTAACCACCTCACAGCTGTCCGCAGTAACATATGCTATGAAAGAAATATAATGCTTCTTTTCCATGGGATGTGTCATGGTTACGCAATATTCATGATCCACCGTTTCAACCGATATCCCATGCGCATCCTCCTCCGGTTCGGCCAGAAGCTCCGGCAGTGAAACCCCGCAGCAGGAGATGCTGCTCTGCCCGACAGCTGTGATGATATTGCCGCAGACAGGGCAGACATAAAAATGCATTTTTTTCATATTTCCCGAAGGATTTTCATTTTCCTTAAAATCACCGGTCAGCAGCTCGGCCGCAGATACGCCCAGCGCTTTTGCAAGCTCCTCCAGGATTCCAATGTCAGGCAGCCCTTTCTCCGTCTCCCATTTCGAGATCGTCTTATCGCTCACATTGATACGTTCTGCCAGCTCCTTTTGCGTAATCTTCAGCTTCTCCCTTAATTTCTTAACTGTCTTTCCTGTAACGTAGCCCATAAATTCTATTCCTGCAGCTGTTTCATGACCTGTTATGCCCGCCGTACAGCTGCATCCTCTCTTTATATTCATTCATGAGCCCATTGTACAGCAGACTCGCTTCACTTACAATCTGCGCACCGTAGAGTCACGGCTGCCGATAAAACAGCACATAGAGGGACAGAGTATGCCCCTCCATGCGCGGGAAGTTTGCGGCACTGTGAATAAGCATAACTAATCCTCAAATCAGCACGTCCGAAACAGCTCCTCCTTAGGGAAATCCGCCAGCAGCCCCCTCACCTCCTCAAGCGTTTCCGGTATAGCGTCCCTGATAAATTCAAGCACCATGATGGCGTTAAGGCACCACTGGGAGGTAAAGTTTGTGGTGATCCAGGGGATTTCGGACAGCACAGACCGGTTGCCGCAGTCCGCCAGCGTGCTTACGGCAAATCCCGTGTCGCAGTCATCCGGCAATAGCGCCCGAAACAGATACTGCACGGTGCGCAGGGCCAGCCCATGATCCCCAAGCTTTGCCGCGCCGTAGGCGGCCATAGCCGCGGCCATAACAGGATACAGGAACACCCGCTCTCCGACAAGGCCGCGGCTCTCTTCCCGCTTTTCCTCCGGAGACAGGTAATAAAATCTGCCGTATTGTGCGATCAGCTCTGACCATTTCTCATCCCCCAGAAGGTCGGCCAGCTCCATCCAGACCTGGGGCCCTCCCAGGGAGATCTGGAGATGTATGCCCCCGGTCGCGCTCTCTCCGATATATCTTAGATGCCCTGTGGCGGGGTCGTATTCGAAGTCAGGCCCCGACATAAGCCCCAGCGGCGCCGCCTTAATATCTTCCATGCCCGTAAGAATCTTCTGCAGATACTGTTCATCCTGGCCGCGTTCCCACTGGGTCATCCAGTTCGATACCATAGCCGCCCAGTCCGGGCCGCTTCTGGCATGGGTGGGCAGCTGGGACTGCCCGCTGCCGTAAACATACCGCAGGGGATCCATGGAAAGCAGGCTGTAATCGGCATCCTTCGTGTCCTCGAACACATCCTCAAAACGCCGGTCACAGAGCAGGTAATAGTGGAATCTGTAATGTCCCGCCATGCCGATGCGTATCTCCTTGCAGGAGCATCCCCAATGGCGCACGCCATGCCTTGTTCCCAGGCCTTTCAGCTTGCCGAGATGATAGACATCCACGTCGGAGGCATGGCGCGTCATCGCCTCCGCCAGCTTTAATATCTCCCCGCGGCCGCTCCGCAAAAAGGCCAGCCACAGCCACATGGTGGGCATGAGCTCGGTGTTCTGCCAGGCGTAGCCGCCGATATCGTAGCGCCAGATGTGGCGGAAACGGTCGTAGGTATGCATCACATCCCCATAGTCATACATGCCGTACCAGTGTCTGGCTTCCACTTCCTTCAGATAAAAATCCACGGCCCGGTCCAGTTCCTCCTCAATCCAGGCAAGCGCCTGCGTCTGTCTGGAGGGAAGGCTCCAATAGCCAAACGCGCGCAGATCATGGTAGTAAGCCGGTTCTCCAAAATACACCGGCGGATCGTTCACAGAGTGCGCAAAGCGGTTCAGATCATCCTCCGAAGGAATTATTTCATCCTGAAAGGCGATGCTGCAGTCGTTGGTATTGGCCACACCATAGGGTGTTGCGCCGACTTCCGGAAACCCTTCATAACAGGTTTCGGCATAAGCGCGATGGTCATAGTGCCTGTAATCATAGGCTCTCGCGGAGGGCGAATAGATCCAAATGACAGCCTCGGCCGCATCTGCAGCCAGCCCCTGAAGCTCCAGCCCCGACGGGTATTTCTGCCAGAAATCTTTCAGGCCCATGAGGATGCTGCCGTTGCTGCCGCCAAACGCCATGACGCCCGGCGCCCTTTTGCCGTGCAGCGCGTCCAGAAAACAACGGTCCGTCCCGGCGGTCCGCTTGCGGATGCCAAAATGCATATCGCTGTCCTGCGCCAGCTCATAATGATCCCAGACCGGACAATTCTGCGCGATATCCTTCAGCCGCTCAAACTCCTCCGCGGACGATATGTATGGCTGTATGTATGGCTGCATGTATGACTGCATGCATGACTGTATGCAGGGCTGTATACATGGCTTTTCCAGGGGCAGTCCCCTGATCTGCCTCTCATAGATCGGTCCTGGGCGCTTATGGTCCCACACCAGCATGAGGCTCGCGGCCTCATGGAACGAACCGTAATCTGTGCCGAATCGAATATGTCTGTCAAAGGTCTCGCCCGAAAGCGGACAAGTTGCCGCTATACCGATCCCCTTCAGGAAATCGGTCCTTTCATCACCGTCAAAAAGGAATGTATGCTGTATGTCAATCCGGTCCGTATCATGATACAGCTTGAGCCTTAAGATGAACGGAATTTTCTGTTCTCCGATTTCCGTCAGCTCATGGATACCCTCTAAGCGAAAGCTCCACATCAGAGGGCCGCTCTCCTCCATGACAGCGCTCTTAAGCACTCCTCTGCCCGAATACTGGATCTGCGTATCCAGCCCGGCCACATGAAAATGCCTCTCCAGAAGCAGCTTCAGGTATGCGTTCTTCATCCGAAGCCTTCCGTTCACCTTAAGATCCCGGAAAATCACGTCCCCCGATTTGGGGATTTCCAGGGACAGGGTGGGGGAACAGAATCTCCATCCCCCTTTTGTCTCCGTGCATTTTGCACGGCTTTCGGGCGCGCCGCCTCCGCCTGGGATGATCTCGGCGCACTCCCCCACAGCGCGGCTGTCGGCCGTGTGCGCAGCCCATTTTATGCTGCCGTCCGGCCAGTAGGCCGTGATCCTGGACTGTACGAAAACATCTTCCTTCTTTTCATTTATAAGGCGGAAACGGCAGTCATGAACCGCCCCCTTTTTCCAGATGCTCCCGAACTGCGCATAGCCGCCGGCCATGCAGTTTTCCAATAAATGAAGCTTCATCATATCCTCCTGTCTTCGCCTGTCTGATCCGCAGGCGTGATGGACTGTCTGTACTGCGAGGGCGTCACCCCCACCTTCTTTTTAAAAACGGTGCTGAAATACAGCTGCTCATAGCCGAGGGCCAGGGCCAGATCCTTTACCTGGATCGCGGGATTGCTGCCGATTAACTTCACAGCATGGGCGATCTTTTCATCAAGGACAAAATCATTATAAGTTTTACCGGTATAGCGGATGAATGTCTTCCTCACATAGGGCTGGCTGACATGAAACATGCCGCATATTTCCTGCAGGGAGTAGTTATGTTCCAGGTTCTGCAGCACCAAATCCTTTATCTGTCCAAAAAGCTCCCTGTCGCTTTTCGCTGCGGAGGGGCTGTCCATGCTTAAATTTTCGTCCAGGATGCCGGTTATATAGCATTTAATCTCCTCATAGCTGTCCAGGCAGAGAATATCTTCGTCGATCCGGTCATTGAGGGAAATGCGCTCTGTATTCAGGATGCCGGCCTTTTCACAGAGGGCGATGATCCAGTGGATCCTCTTTCTAAGGCAGGCGACCGTCACCTGATGCTCCTGCCAAAGGGTGAACAGCTGCTTTAATCCCTGCATCAGCCTCTGACGGTTCCGCGACAGGATCGAAAGCTCCAGCTGACTGCATAAACCTTCATCACCTCCGGTCTCCGGGCTGTCCCCTGATACTTTGGATGTCCCCGAACAGGTACAAAAGCTGCCGGGAATTATGCTCTGAAGCAGTCTCGTGCGGTAGAAATCCTTGATACCCGCTATTGTCGGTTCTGCGCCTGGAGCTGGCTCCAGCCGGATGCATACGGCAGTGCGTTTTTGTCTGGGTGCGCCGGAGAATTTGACGCAGATATAGCGGAACAGTTCGGTGGAAGACATCTGATCCGCCAGAAAGACCACCGAGTTTTTATAGTGAATCCAATAAATCCTTTTCTCTATCCGGGTGATGCAGTCAAAGAGCCGGGCCATATCGCCGGTATAGTAGACCATCAGCACGCGGCAGGGCAGGCATCCCAAATCCTCAAGCTGCCTGGCAAACAGTGCCTCGTCGTCGGTCAGGAAGGCCCTTTCCAGAAGGGACCTCGCGACGGTGTAGCGTTTTGTGAGGCAGGCATCCCGGATTTTCAGCAGCACATCCCTTAGTTCTGCCTGGTCCACGGGTTTGGTGATAAAGGCGTCAATGTTCAAATCAATCGCCGTTTTGGCATATTCAAAAGACTTGTAGCCTGTGATGATCACAATGTGGATATCAGGCGACAACTTTCTGACCTTTTCTGCAAGGGCCAGTCCGCTCATACCTGTCATCCTTATATCCGAAATCAAAAGCTGAGGTTTCTGCTGCCCGATCACGGGCAGAGCTTCCTCCGCGTTGGTACATTGGGCAATCGCCGTAAATATCTCAGTCCTCGAGACAAGTCTGTACAGAAAGCGGAGCATCGGCGGTTCGTCCTCTACTATGACTGCCCGCAGTCCGTCAGATTTCTGACTGTTCAAACGATTCACCTACTTTCCCTTCCAAGGTGACGATAAAGCCACCGGCAGCTGCGTTGTTAATAGTATACCGAAAATCGTTTCCATAATACAGCGACATCCTGACCAGTGTATTCTTGATTCCAATATTTGCATTTTCACGCAGGGGGGCCCGCAGCGCGGCCGCCTCCTGAAGCATTTCATGAATATCCTCCTTCATCTTAAGAAGCGCATCCTCCGGCATGCCGGCGCCGTTGTCATGTATGGAGATGTACCAGCAGCCGTTTCTCACGCAGCCCCAGATCTCGATGGCAAGCTGTGTGTGGCTGGGATCAAAGGCATGTTCAAAAATATTTTCCACAAAGGGCTGCAGGATGATCCGCAGAGTCTTCTGCCTGCGGATTTCCTCATCACATTCGATTTTAAAGGTAAGCTTATCCTCAAAACGCAGCTTCATCAGCTGGAGATATCTTTCTGTATTTTCCAGCTCCTCTTCAAAGGTGGCAAAGCTGCTTTCCTTTTCGGTGATGGCATATTTTAATACCTGGGACAGCATCTGGCAGGAATCGTAGATCCGGTCATCCCCCACATCCGCGCCCATGATCCCGATGATGTTCAGGGTATTATGGAGGAAATGAGGGTTGATCTGCGCCTGCAGATAGCTTAAACGCTCCTTTGACTGCAGCGTCTTGAGGGTGATCTCATTTTCTATCATGACATCCAGGCGCCGCCTCATTTTGGAAAATTCAGCATAGAGAATCTGTATCTCACGAAAGGGAACCCGGCTGATTTCCAGGGAATCCTCGCTTAGATTCTGCACCGTAGTGTCCTGCATTTTCTTCGTAAAGAGTGTCAGCGGCGAAGACATCATATGCGCGAACACACAGATTACCAGGAATGTCAGTATGGCGACGCTGAATCCTGTGACTCCGGTAATCGCAAAGTCCTCCCAGTTTTTGTGAAGGATATTGTTTTTAGAAGCAATCGTTACTACGCACAGGGGACTGTTTTGGGGGCGGGATACGGAGACCAGGTATTCATCCTTCAGCGTCTCCCGCAGAGCATCCGGATCTGCCGCGCCGCCCTTAGCGCCCGGGAAACGGCTGCTCTGATACAGCACCTTATCATCGCACAGCAGCATCATCTCAATGTCATAAAGGCCGCCTGTCTCAAGGAGCTGTGTCAGATTTTCTCCCGTGAGCTGGACAGCCAGAAAACCGATGACCCTGCCCGGGCTCCTCACCGACCGGACAAGGGAAAAACTTTCCGTATCCACATTAGGGACCGAAACGTCGGACACCGGAAGGAGGATTTCCTTCCCGTAATTGGTCCGGGCGGTATTAATCCAGTCAAAGGCCTCCAGAGATCCCTGCGGCAGGCGGTAGGCATAGTTGTACTGGCGGTTATAGCCCTCATTGGTCATAAAGTATCCCTCATCGCTGAAGAAAACGATGCGGTAGGAAGAGCTGCTGTAGGAATAGGAACTGATGGCCCTGGCCAGCGTGCTGTAATTGTTGGCATTCTCGTAGGCGGAGCTTTCGCTGTCATTTAATCCCTTGGCGGCTGTCAGGAATTTCTCATTGGATAAGAGGTCCAGGGATATGAAGGACATGGTGTTGCGGATCGACTCCAGCTGTACGCCCAGAAGCTCTCCGGTATAGTCCACCGCGCTCTGCATCTCCTGTTTGGTGGCATTCCATTTCAGGCGGAAAAGGACGGCTGTGATGCAGAACAGCGGAAGCAGCGCGGCGATGGAGTAGGTCAGTAATAATTTGCTTAGAAAACTTCCTTTTTTCTTCATCATATGCAGCGAATCCTTTCTGCAGGGCGCGCCTGCCTTCACTTCTTTCAGCCTTTTACCGAGCCGGCCGTCATACCCTCCAGGATTTTCTGGTTCAGGAATATGTACAGCAGGATCAGAGGAAGGGAAACCACGATCGCCGCCGTAAATAAATGCCCGTAGTCGGTGGTCCAGGCCGATTTTAACGAATACACAAACAGCTGCACGGTCTGCGTGCTGGAGCCCGACATATAATACTGCGGGTTCTGAAAGTCATTATAAATCAGCACGGAGCGAAGGATCACTACGGTCGCCGTGATCGGTTTGATCAGCGGGAAAATGATTTTGGTATACAGCGCGATGGGGCCGCATCCGTCGATGACGGCCGCCTCATCGATCTCCCGCGGCACGGAGCTTATGTATCCCTTATACAGCATGACTGCGAACGGAAACATGGTGGCGACCTCCACCAGGCAGAGTCCAAACAGCGTATTGGCCACATGCAGCATATTCAGCATCCAGTAGGTGGGGATGACAGAAGCGGGGACAATGAGTCCCGCGACGATCAGTTTATTGGAAGCCCTGCTAAGGAGCCCGGATCTGCGCTGCATGATCAGCGCGGTGGCCGAAGAGGTGAATACCAGAAACAGCACCGAACCCACAGTTATGACCGCGCTGTTTTTAAAGGCTTTCAGCAGAGCGTGGTGCTGATACTGGAAGATAAACGCGATATTCTCAAACAGATCCCATTCTCCGGGCAGCTTAAGCGTCAGCTGCGCGGCCTCCCCGGTTGTCTTGCAGGCGGTGACGATCACAAAATAAAATATAAGCCAATGTGTCACAAAGGTCAATGCCACCAGCAGTATCTCGGTAATCTTGGAAAAAGCACTTCTCTTTTTAATCATGACATATCAACCTCCCGCTTCGAGACGTAGGAATTGATCGGAAATACGATCACGGCGACGGCGATAAATAAAATCACATTTCCGGCAGTGGCCAGTCCGTAGCTTCCCCTGGCAAAGAGCTTGTAGATCGCCGTTCCAAGGACCTCAGAGGCATAGCCGGGGCCGCCTCCGGTCAGCGCCTGTATAAGGTCATAACTCCTAAGTCCGCCGATTAAGCACAGGGTCAGCACGGTGTTAAACGAAGGGATCAGCAGCGGCAGCGTGATCTTACGGAAGGCCATCCAGGGCGTTGCGCCGTCAATGGCCGACGCCTCATAGTAGGACTTCGGTATCGCGCACATGCCGGCGATCAGGATGATCGTCACCGTGCCGATTCCTTTCCAGATATCGGCTATGATACAGGACAGCAGCGCAAAGTGCTTGTCTGTAAGCCAGCGGACCGCATCAAAACCCAGGAACTGCAGAAACTGATTGACGGTTCCGGCAGGCTCTAACAGAGCGCGGAAAGCCAGCGCCACCACGACGTTACCCAGGAGATAGGGGAAGAAGATCACGATTTTCAGATAGTTACCGCTTCGTATGCCGCTGGAGACATAGCGGGCCAGCAAAAGCCCTCCTATTATTTTGACAGAGCAGGTGGTCAGGGCAAAGATAGCCGTATTGATCAGCGCTGTCCTGGTATTCGTCATTGAGAAAAAGGTAATAAAGTTTTCCAGTCCGACAAACCTGGCTTCCTTCAGATTCCAGATCGTCATGGAAAAGTAAAAGGACGCAAAGGTCGGAATGATAAAAACAATGATATAGATGATCAGCCCTGGGGCTGCCAGCCAGATGGGATAAGTCTTCCTGTTAAGCTTTTGCATAAATATATTCTCCCTCTTTTATAAATGGGGCGCTCCCTGTGAAGCAGCAGACGGCAGAAAACACCGAAGAGCGTATTCTGCCGTCTGTTTTTATAGTTACAGCTGCTTTGGATTTACCAGCCCTCTACGCCCTTTTGCTGCGCATCGGTGGCATTGTCCTTTTCGATCTCCGCGATCGCTTCCTCCGGGGAATATTCGCCGGTCTCCGCCATCTGCAGGATGGTAACCATATTGGAACCCTTGATGCTGCAGGTATATTCCATAACGGAAGTGGAGGCCTTAGCCACCCATTCCTGTGCTTCTCTGGCAGCGCTCGAAATGCTGTCGGGCAGAGTCACGTTATTGAGCATGAATGCGCCGGTAGGGGTAGTTACCTGGCAGTACGCATCGATGGCTTCACCTGTGGTCAGGTATTCCATCAGGGCCAGCGCGCAGGCTTCCTTTTCAGAATCGATATTGGCTCCGACACACCATGCCACCGGCATCCAGGTCGCTACGCCGCGCTCCTCTGCCGACTGGTCGGGAAGAGGGAAAAATCCGATGCTCTCCACCTGATCGGGCGCAACCTTTGAAAGCGTCGCCATGATATTGGTGCGGGAGAAGGTCATGACAGCGTCGCCGTTCGCCAGATCCGTGGCTGATTTTTCAAAGCTGACGGAGAGAGGATCTTCATCCTGATATCCCTTTGTATAGAGGTCGTTGAGCTTGTAAAGGCCTCTCATATAGGTTTCCGACTCGTGCAGCGTGATCTCACGGTTTGTGTACTTATCCGCAAATTCGGGATCTTCGTTCCACACATAATAATACTGGGACAAAAACAGGATCTGGGAACCCGCCCCGTCGCTGTAAGGGGTGGATACGGGAACCTTGTCAGTCTGTGTCTTGATGATTTCACAGTTGGCCAAAAACTCTTCCCAAGTGGTGGGGATTTCCAGATTCAGCTCCTCATAGACATCCTTGTTATAGAAGCATCCGGCCACATTGGAGGTGGTCATGGGGATACAGTAAACAGCGCCGGTTTCCTTATCGGACACGAGATCCAGGTAAGAGGACGCCACATTTTCACGGATCCAGTCCTGTCCGGACAGATCGTAAATATTGGCGGCCGGATCCAGCTTGTCCAGCTGTGCGCCGATGGAGCTCTGGAAAATATCCGGCAGGTTGCCGGTAGCGGCGCGGACCTCCAGCGTATAGACAGCTTCTTCGGAATCCGAAGAGAGCAGTTCCACCTCGATCTTACAGCCTGTCAGCTCTTCAAAGGCGTCAAACTGGGCCTGCAGGGCATCTCCAACCTCCCCGGTGGTGGAGTGAGCGATGTTGAGCGTGATCCCCGAGAAATCCAGAGCGCCGTCCTTCTCCCCTTCTGTTTCCGCAGAGCTGCCGGAAGCTGCGGGCGTTTCCACAGATGCGGTCTCTCCGGCATCCGATGACGGGGGCTGTGTGGGAGAGTCTGAACCTTTACATGCCGTAAGACCGAGAAGCATGCTTAGAATCAATGCAAATACCAATACCTTCTTTTTCATTGTAATCCTCCTGTATGTATAAGGGTAAGTGTTTGTTACGATTATATTTTACAGTATTTACAGGAATCTTCTATTTAAAATCAGAAACGGGCATATGGAAAAAAAGTGTTACTGATAAACACTAAAAACACAGTGAAGTATGCCGCCAGATACGGTATAATATCGATAGATATTATACCCGCGCTGATTTTCGTCTGCGAAGCAGACAATTACCGTAGAAAATCATGCGCATCCCCGGAGGGGCCATGTCAGCTTGCTGACATGGTATAATGTCAATAGACCTTATACCCGCACTGATTTTCATCTGCGCAGCAGAGATTCCGAAGAAAATTATACACTTTCCCAGGAGGTATCCCGTTATGGATTTAATCGTCTTTACGCTTACCGCTTTCGCATCCTATTGGTATGAGACAGAAATCTTTCTGTTTTTCGGCGGACTGTTCCTGGCAGCCAGGTTTTTATACTTCTGGTACCGGCCGTTACTGTGTGCCTGGCCGGCCAGCCGCGGTCTGGCGGGCCGGCTGGTTCTCGGATTGCTGCCGGCTGCCGCTTTCATGATTATACTGTTCACCCTGCAGACGATGGCATCCTACGATGTGGTAGGATTCTGGGTATTCTTCTATATAGTCCTGGGCTATGCCTGGCTGCTGGGAGGAATGCATCTGCTGGAACGTTTCGATCTGGCTTCCGCCTGCGATGCCGTCTATCTGGACAACAAAGCCGCGCTGTTTCCCATGGTGGGCGGCTTTATCGGCGTGACTCTCATATACGCGGGCGCCAACATCGGTGACGGACCCGGCTGGTGGGTCATACTGATCGCGGGCAGCCTGGGGTTTGCCGTGTGGTTCTGCCTGGCACTGCTCCTGGGCCACTGCTGCGGGATCACAGAGCGTATCACCGTGGGACGGGATATGGGTTGCGGCATCCGTTTCGGGGCATACCTGATTGCCAGCGGCCTGATCCTTGCCCGGGCGTCGGGGGGCGACTGGACCAGCCTGTACTATACGGTTCTGGAATTTACGGTGGGCTGGCCTGTGCTGCCGCTGGCCCTATTTGCCTTTCTTGCGGAAAAGCTTATCTCCCTTGCCCTGCAGGACGGTTACAGGAATGAAGCGGCGGGAGTCTTACTCTCTCTTCTGTGCGCCGGCCTTTACCTGGCCTTTGCATACATAGCGCTGTCTCTGCCGCCTTCGGTTACGGTTAATTTGATTTTAAAGATCAGGGAGGTGATGCCATGAACGGACCTGTACTTGCCCGCATACCTGCGGACTATTACTCCGAATACCGGTATGAAGCCATCTTTCGGGCATATAAATGGGATCCTCAGGTAGAGGATCACAATACCGTAGCGGATCATGCGGTGCTGCTGGACCGCGCGACCGCCCGACAGCTGGAAGAATGGGCGGAGAAGCTGACGGACGAAACCATGCGGATGGAGGAATCCATCAAGGGCCGGCCGGAACTCATCAAAAAGCTCGGTTTTCCCCGTGCGGTGGAAAAAGCCATCGGCCGCATGGATCATTATGACCCCGCAAAGCATGTCCGGCTGATGCGGTTTGATTTTCATCCCACCACCGAGGGCTGGGCGGTCTCCGAGGTGAACAGCGACGTGCCTGGCGGGCTGGCGGAAGCATCGGTGCTGCCGGCCATCGCACAGCGCTGCTTTCCCGGATATATTCCCCACGAAAACACGGCCCGTCACCTGCTGGAAGCCTTTCAAAAGAGGGTTGAGCCCGGGGCCAGGATCGCCTTTGTGCACTGCACCTCCTATGCGGATGACCGCCAGGTCATGCAGTTTTTAGGGGATTATTTTGAGGAGAACGGTTACCGCTCGCTGTATGCCGCGCCTGACCACATCGTCTGGGAGCAGAAGCGTGCGGTCAGTCTGATCCGGGGCGAAACCGGGCCGGTGGACGGCATTGTCCGCTTCTTTCCTCTGGAATGGCTGGCAAACCTGCCCCGGCGTTCGGATTGGGGCGGATATTACGATACCCTGACCCCTTCCTGCAACCATCCGATCTCAGTATTTGCGCAGTCCAAACGCCTGCCTCTTGTCTGGGACTCTCTGGGGACTAAACTCACGGCATGGAAGGCGCTGCTGCCTGAAACCTGCGCTCCTAATCTGTGCGGTCCGGGAGAGGGCTGGATCTACAAGCCGGCGCTGGGCCGGGTGGGGGAAGGCATCTCCATCCGTGAAGCGCTGACCGCCAAGGAATACGCGCAGATTCAGAAAACGGTCCGCAGGAACCCAAAGGACTGGATCGCTCAAAAACGCTTTGAAAGCAAACCCATCCTGTCGGCGGACGGCGAACCGTATCATCTCTGCATAGGAGTTTTTACAGTGGATGGAAGGGCGGCGGGCTTTTACGGCCGCGTCAGCCCCTATCCCCGCATAGACGCCAGAGCGAAGGATATCCCGCTGCTAGTGGAAGAAAAGCGCTGATCCTATAACACTATAAAGGAGGACATGCACAATGGATGAAAGATACAATACCTATCGCATATGGGCGCCGGATGACGCCCTCTGGACCCAGTGGGCCAAGCCGGTTCTGTTCGCGCACCCCCCGCAGTCCGATCCCTGGCCGATTACTCTGCCCGAAGTTTCATGGGCGCCGCGGCCGGACGGATATACAGCGGTCATCACCGATCAGCCGGGGGCCAGCGGCGTGCTGGAGGGGCTTTCGCTGGCGCAGCTGGGGTACCGGCCGGTGCCGCTTTATAACGGCGTGCCGGCCCCTAACAATCAGGCCGCATCCGTAAATGTAAGCGGCATCATAAGCGTGCTGTACAACGGCGCGGCGCAGCTTTCTGATGCGGCCCTTCCAACGGATGCGCCTCCCGCATTTCTGCTGGACGCTAACCGCATGAACGGGCAGGCAAAGCAGCCGGGCAGATACGATAACCGCTGGTGTGTATTTCCGCAGGATATGCCCTCCGCCGATTTTATGATCCACCAGGGAATCGGGCAGGTATTCGTCCATGCGGACTCCATCCCGAATGATTTAACCCATATACTGCGGCGCTATCAGGAAAAGGGCATACGGATCCTGCATTTCCGGGATTACGGCGCTGTCAGGGAATTGGAGGTCATCCGGCCGTCCCACTTTAAAGGGCTGATGTATCGTTTCAGCACCATGCTGGGTCTGACACAAAATGCCGCAGGCGGCTTCGGCGGCAGGATACCTGAACCGACGCAAACTTCAGGGGAAAGGTTTTACGGGGTTGGTTGAAGCCGCGTTCAAAACGCGGCTTCCGGCATGATATAATTAATAAATACCGCCACTATGAGAATGCCGGCTATAACCAGCCCCCACAGGGCATTGATGCAGACTGCCAGCACATTGACCGGGCTGCGGCTTTCACTGTTTTTTACACAGATAACCGACAGGATCAGGCCGGCGGCAGCCAGCACGATATTGGTCACAGCCCATATGCTGCGCGCCGTTTCGGACAGGCCTATGTGCAGAGGGCCCGCAAGCAGCGCCGCTAACGGCAGTATGCTGATGATCAGTGCTGCTTTGCTTAACTTTTGGTATTTTTTATTTTCCATCTTTATTTACCTCATCTCTTTCTTCCCAAATCGGGTGACAGCCAGCCCCAGCATCAATACAAGGACCAGGGCTGCACATGGTACAAAGGGCATCAGTGCAAATGTCCCGCCGGAGGATGCGGCTGTAAAATCGTGGAGCGAACAGGTTACCAGATAGCCGCTGTAACAGTAAGGATATAAGATCCAGATCGGTGTATTGGCGGCCAGGACCCCAGGGATTACCAGCAGCAGGTTCAGGCCAACCGACAGCAGCGGCTTTTCAAACACAACTGTGACGGCCCACATCGCGGCCGTGCAGGGAAGCATTGTAATAAACAGTCCGGCGCACCATTTCAGCAGATACGGCGCCGGAAGGGCTTCGGCTATTCCCGCCGTCTTAACCGCTATCAGGCCTGCAGCGGCGAACATTCCGAAAAATACCGCCATCTCCATAAACAGATAAAACAGGAGAACACAGAATTTTGCCATCGAAAGCGCATACCGGCTGACCGGCAGAGCCAGCATCTTCAGGATGCCGCTGTTCTGTGTTTCCCGTCCGGCGATCATCACACACACCACAATCATGCTGAAGGGCAGCAGATAGTAGGCGTAGACCAGGGCGCTCTGGATAAACATGGCCGGCCATGCATCCGTGTATTCCGGCGTAAAGTATCTGCTCAAGTTAGCGATTCCCGTGCTCACCACCAGCAGCGGAGCGATAAAGATCAAAGGAATGATCCTCGAGCGTCTCACTTTCATAAATTCAATTTTCAGCAGGTCTAAGAAATTCATTTCGGCCCTCCTCATTCACAGCGCATATTTTTGGCCGCCCAAAGTCCGGCGGTAAGAAAAAGGGCGGTCTCAGACAGCGATGCAACGCAGACCGCCGTATCCGCCCGGGCGCTCATGGCCACTGCCGGCTTTAACATCAGGACGAACGGATGGAGCAGAAACAGCCCTGCATCCGTGGATGCAAACGCCATGCCGGTTAAGAACCCTGCCACCCCGATTCCCAGCGGCACCCACAGATTCTCAAACCGCGATGAAATAAACAGCATGAAGGCCAGCACCGGCATGGAGGTAACATATGAGTATCCTGCAAAGACCAGCAGCGTTTCCCAATCAAATGCTCCCTCCGGCAGATTTGTCACGCCGATCCGCGCCAGTGAAAGATTCTGCAGGATGACCGCGGCCAGAAATGCCGCGCTTACTATCAGGAATTTACAGAAATAGATTCCCGCAGTGCTCACCGGAAGCGTGAATATCTTCCTCACCGCATTCCCCTTAAATTCCATGTAAAAGACCATACAGGCCGCACATACGATTCCGAACATATTGAGCACAACGAGCATGCCGTAGAGCTGGGTCATGAGGACGTCCATCGGGTCCAGAGGAAGATTCAGCAGCGTTTTCCTGCGCACCAGGAAATTTACAAAGGCATATGCGGCTCCCAGTATCCCGGCTGCAAGCAGCACGGGGATCACGCCTGTCCTCTTTTCTTTGCCAAGCTCAATCATAAGCGTTCTCATATTACCGCCCTCTGCTTTCTGGCCGCATTGTCCTGATCGATCATGGTGAGGAACATCTCCTCCAGATTGTCGGAAGCAAATCCCATATTCGAAGCGTTTTCCCGCAGCTTTTCAAGGCTTCCCTCAAATAAAAGGCGTCCGTGGTTCAGTATGCCGATATCATCCGCAATCAGCTCAATCTCAGAGAGCATGTGGGAGGATATCAGCACCGAACAGTCATAGAGGCCGGGCAGAGATTTGACCAGGCCGCGGATCTCATGGATTCCGGACGGATCAAGGCCGTTTGTAGGTTCATCCAATATCAGGATGGGCGGACGGCCGATCAGCGCGCCGGCAAGTCCCAGGCGCTGCTTCATGCCGAGGGAATATTTCCTGGCCAGACGTCCGCCAAACTCCGCGAGCCCCACCAACTCCAGCGCATCGTCCACCGCATCCGCCGAGAGCCCTAAAATCCTGCGGATGATGTCCAGATTCTCCCTGCCTGTCAGGTTGGCGTAATAGGACGGCGATTCAATGAACGAACCGATTTCCTTCAGGATCTCCCTGCGCTCGCCGGGAAAATGCTTTCCGTCCACAGTAAAGCTCCCCGATGTGGGAGCCGCAAGCCCCAGCAGCATCTTCATCGTAGTCGATTTCCCGGCCCCGTTTGGGCCGAGAAACCCGTAGATGCTTCCTCTTCGGACATGAAGGGAAACATGATTGACGGAAATGAAATCCTTATACTTTTTTGTGAGCTGATCCGTTGTGATGATGTAATCCATAGATATATCCACTCCTTTCACTGTCACCAACCGAAGGTTGATGACCTGCGCACACTTCAGTGTGCTTCCTCTTTCACTGTCACCAACCGAAGGTTGATGACCACTTCTGTGTGCTTCCTGATTCGTTATATCCATCATACGGTGCCATCCTGAAACCCACATTTCCGCTGCCTTACTTTTACCTTACTTTTACCCCGAATGCCACACGTCAAACTGCTGACATGATATAATATCGGCAAGGAGGTAAACATCATGGACAATTCCTTTTTACACAGCAAAAAGATCCTGCTGGTTGACGATGAGCCGGATCTTCTGAACATGGTTTCTGCGATTTTAAAAGACGATGGGTTTCAGGATATCACCGCTGTTTCTACTGTCCGTGAGGGATTAGCCGCCGTGCGATGCGGGCGGCCGGATCTGGCGGTGCTCGATGTGATGCTGCCGGACGGCGACGGCTTTGCCCTTTACAGACAGATCCGCAATGTCTCTGACATGCCCGTAATCTTTCTGACAGCGAGGGATGAAGCCTCTGACAAGCTGGCCGGTCTGGGGCTTGGAGCCGATGATTATATCGTAAAACCCTTCATGCCCCAGGAATTCCTGCTGCGGGTTTATGCGGTTCTCCGCCGCTGTTTTAAAGATGAGGCCCCCCTGCTTAAGCTCGACGCATGTACCGTTGATTTCAGCCGCGCCGAAGTCATAAAAGACGGCGTGACGATCCCCCTCACTGCCAAAGAATACGCGCTGCTGGAAACACTTGCCCGAAACGGAGGCAGGATCATCACCACAGATGCGCTGTGCGAGGCGCTGTGGGGAGACAATCCGTTCGGATATGAAAACAGCCTGAACGCTCATGTAAGGCGTGTCCGGGAAAAAATAGAAGCAGACCCCTCCAGACCGGTTTCACTCATCACCGTTAAGGGACTGGGCTATAAGCTTAAGACAAGGACGTGAATCCATGAAATCATTCGGTAAATATATTTCCAGGCATCTGCTCACATTCGCCTCCGTTATCATCGCACTTGTAATACTCAATGTGCTCACATTCGGCATCACTTTTTATAAAATTATTGCGAAAGATTATGGGGAAGCCTCCCCGCAGAACATGCTGGAGACAGCGTCAGAGGCCTCATCGGCAGACGGGATCACGGAAGATGCGCGGCACATACTGGAAGCCAATCATATCTGGGCCATGTATCTGGATATAGACGGGAACTGCGTTTGGACTGCCGGAACGCCTGCAGGCCTCCCCAATCACTACTCCCTCCAGGATGTGGCTCTCTTTTCCAGAGGTTATCTGAACGATTATCCCGTTTTTGTCAGGAACACGGATGACGGCCTGCTGGTATTGGGCTATCCCAAAGACAGCTATACCAAGCTCACCGGAAACTATCTGTCCGTCCGCACGGTCAGGACACTGCCGGTATATATCACCGCGGTCCTCGCGGCGGACATCCTGCTGCTGTTTGCACTATATTACGTATCCAAACGCAAAATTATGCGTAATACCGATCCCATTATCGAATCCATAGAGGCTCTGTCCGATGAAAAACCGGTGCATCTTAAACTGAACGGGGATCTGGCGGAGGTTGCAGACAGTATCAACAGAGCATCCCGGGTCCTTAACAGGCAGAATGAGGCCCGCGCGAACTGGATCAGCGGTGTATCCCATGATATCAGGACCCCGCTGTCCATGATCATGGGATACGCCGCAAAGATTGAGGATAATATAGAAGCTGGTCAGCCGATCCGGGAACAGGCCGGCATCATCCGCCGGCAGAGTGTCAGGATCCGGGAGCTGGTGCAGGATCTGAATCTGGTTTCACAGCTGGAATACGAGATGCAGCCGCTTCACAGAGAAAGGGTGCGCCTGTCCGCCCTGCTTCGTTCCTATGTGGCGGATCTGCTGAACGGAGGGCTTGAAGACCGTACTTCTGTGGAACTTTTAATCGGACCCGGCACAGAAGAAGCCGTGATGGAATGTGACGCCCGTCTGATCACACGTGCGGTCGGCAATCTTGTGCAAAACAGCATACACCACAATCCATCCGGCTGCAATATCACGCTGGCTCTTCTTCAGTCGGACGGAGATCTCACTGTCAGCGTCCGGGACAACGGGGTCGGTCTGACCCTCCAAAAGCAAAAAGAGCTGGCAGAAACTCCGCATTACATGGAGAGTACCGATGAACGGCTGAATCTGCGGCACGGGCTGGGTCTGCTGCTGGTGCGCCGGATCACAGAAGCCCACGGCGGATCCATGCACATAGAAAATCCGCCTGAAGGCGGAGTCTGCGTGTCTTTAACCTTCCGGCAGACAATTCGGCCGCATTAGATCCCCTTCTGGACTTCGTCCGCCAGCTTTAATATCTCCGGAGCGATCTTTGCCCTCCTCGCCCTGGTGATCCACTTATACAGAGGAAAGGCCGCGGCCATGCCGGCGATCCCGATCAGTCCCACCGGTATGCCCAAAACGAACAGCGCATTGCCCCATACCGTTACACAGCACATGCCCAGGCCAAACACCAGGGTTCCAGTGACGCCGACAGCCAGCGCAGCCACCATGCCCAGCGTTTCCGTGCTCCTGTCGAGCCGTCGGAGCTGTTCCATCTTATCCTCCGTTCTGGGAAGGTACTTCTGGCGTATGCCGTCTATCTCCTCTTTTTGTTTTGCAGAATAAGTATAATGAAATGACTGATCCTGTTTATCCATGATTAACTCCTCTCACCGGCCAGGAAATCCAACTGGCGGCCGGACCGAATGATCATATACGCCGCCAGTATAAGCACCAGCAGACATACACAGCTTCCCGTCAGAATATTCATCCAATAACGGCAGGCCATATCGCCGCCGAATTGCGAGAGCATGGATGTCTGAAGCGCAAATAGGGACATCAGAGCCGCTGCCATGCTGAGCATCTTGGCCGCGGACAGCAGCGGAGAATCCATTTGACGGTATTTTATAACGTTTATCACCGCAACGGTAACTGAATAAAAGGTATATGCTGCCGATGCGTAGATCGTCCAGTCCGGGTAGTAAAAACTGCGGTTCTTCCATATCATCTGAATGATCATGCCGGCCATGGACAGATTAAGTAAAAGCATCAGCCAGCCCGTCTGTCGGTAACGGCGCAGCTGCCTGATTCGTCCAGGCAAAACCGCTTCCTCTTTTTTCATGCGGCGGATGCCAGCCATCAGCATGAACCTCATAAAACCCAGCGCCAAGTAATAGACGGCGGTCGCAGCGAGCCACTCCGAGCGAAACACCAGGCTTTCGGCCAGCTTAAACACCGCATAACCCAGATTGATGAACAGCCCTGCATACACCGAAAGCTTTGCTCTGTAATCCCGGTCACTTAAGAAACGGTCCGCAAACACGGTTTTATGCAGCCATTTTCTCAATCCCCGCATCGAGCGAGGAAAACGTATCAGCCAGACGGTCAGGGTATAGGCAGACACTATATACGAGATATACCCAAAAGCCGTGTCATTCTGTCCGGTCATAAATGTATAGGTTAAAAGTACGGTTCCTGTCACAGTGATCAGGAGAGCCGGCACAGTTTTAGGCTGCAGCAGCCACAGGATACTCTTCTTAAGCCCCGCCATTTTCAATCCTCCCAAACCTTACGGTAAAACAGCTGCCTTTGCCTAATTCGCTGGTGACGGATATCTCCGCTCCCGTGATATCTATGATCCGTTTTACAAGCGCCAGGCCCAGGCCGTTTCCCTGGGTGCCGTGCGAGGCATCCCCCTGGTAGAATTTTTCAAAGATATGCTGTCCTGTCTCCCGGCTCATCCCACAGCCGGTATCGGTAACCGTGACAACGGCATCCGCATTGTCGGTCTCCAGACGAACGGCCACTCTGCCGCAGGGTGGGGTAAATTTCATGGCGTTAGAGAACAGATTGTTCCACACCAGATTCAGTAGTTCCCGGTCCGCCTCCACCAGCACATCTTCCTCTATCTGTATATCCAGCCCCAATTCTTTCTGTTCCCAGGTATTTTCGAACGCCAGGAGGCATTCACATAGCTGTTCTCCAAGGTTATATCTCTGCGCTTCCGGGAAAATCTGCTGGTTCTCCAGCTTGTTCAGCTTCAGTATATTCGTGATCATCTCCGAAAATCGCCGTGCCGCATCGGCAACGGTGCCGGCATATTCCATTCTCTTATCCTCTGGCAGATCTGGAACTTTGAGCATCGCAGCATAGTTTTGTATGACGGACAGCGGAGTTTTCAGCTCATGGGAGACATCGGCAATAAAATCTGTTTTCATCGTCTCTATGCCGGCCACCTCCTCCGCCATATGATTGAAATTCTCTATGATGATATCAAACTCATTTTTTGCTCCCATCCGGTGCAACGGCTCAATGCGCGCGGTGAAATCTCCACGGGTCATCCTTCGCGTCGCCTCCAGGATGCGGTTTACCGGCTGCTGTACGGTAAGCTTTCTGCGCAGATAATCAATCAGTGAGAACAGAACGCTTAACACCAGCACATTACAGAATGTCTTTCCCGCCCTGGCGCGTATTATATCCTCCGGGATATCCGCTCCGGAAAAGAACATCAGGAAACAGCAAGTAACGGTAAACGCTACCAGCAGAAAAAAAATGATTAAATTCCACAAGGAAAACATGCTTTTTTGAACCTGCGATTTCTTTTTCACTTCAGCACCGCCTTATAGCCAAGCCCATGGACCGTAACGATTTCAAAATCACTGCAGCCGGATAATTTATCCCTCAGCTTGGTCATATACACATCCACCGTCCGAAGCCCTGAGGTGGTTTCCGTATCCCAGAACTCATCCATCAGCTGTGAGCGGGTAAATGTCTTCTTTGGATAGGACAGCAGCTTAAAAAGCAGGTTAAATTCCCTGACCGTCAGCAAAACCTGCTCGCCGTTTAAATAGGCCGCATGCTCCTGCGCATCCAGCAGGAGGCTCCCTATCTCCAGCCTCTTATCTGACGCGATTCTGGCACGGCGCAGCAGCGCTCCGATCCTTAGCAGCAGCTCGTCAAGATCCACCGGTTTCACCATATAGTCGTCTATTCCAATCTTAAATCCCTTCCGTTTGGAAGTCATGTCATCCCTTGCTGTCATGAACAGGATAGGGATATTCTGATTTAATTCACGCACCGTCTTAGCAAACTCAAAGCCATCCGTTTCCGGCATCATGATATCCGAGATAATCAGATCGAATATATTTCCATACATCGCCTCATACGCTTCCCGGACATCCGTACAGCCAACCGCTTCAAAACCGTTCTGCCCCAGATAAGTGCAGACAGCGTGATTGAGTTCATGGTCATCTTCTACAATCAAAAGCTTGAACATATCACATACCTCCGCTCTGCTGCGCAGACGGAAATCAGCGCAGGTATAATATCTGTCGATATTATATCATGTCAGCAGGCTGACATGACCCCTCCGGGGGATGCGCATGATTTCCCGGGGAAATTGTCTGCTGCGCAGACGGAAATCAGCGCAAGTATAATATCTATCGATATTATACCATATAAATGTTAAAGTTTTGTTTAAATCAGAAGCGCGGAAAAGCCATCTTCCGCACCAGGCTCCTTTTCTACACTGATTTTTTGTCTTCACTTCCGTCATCCGGTATCTTCTCCAGAAAAGTTTCAACAAAATTATTTTCGATTTTTTTATAGCTGCCTGTAACAGCAGTCTCCACCTTCTTAGGTGTTTTCAATCTGTAATTGCTCATTTCTCAATAACCTCCTCTTATTTTATGCCTCTGCATATGGGAAACAGCGACAGCAGCAATACAATTCCAAGAATCCCGATCACAATGCCCGGTATCATCCTGCCCCATACCATCGTAAGGCACATGCCCGTCCCCAGCACCAGCACACCAGCAATGCACAGAAAAACTGCGCCCGCCGTTTTTTTGCTGAGTCTGACCGGAGGCTTATGCTCCATCCTGCGCCATGTAATCATACCGGCCAGCCCAACCGCCAGACCGGCGCACCCGACGGTAACGCCCGGCAAAAACACGCCCCATTGAGGCAGCAAAGCCATGCACATTCCCAACGCAAACAATATTGTGCTGACGGTTCCGAATATAAGACCTGCAAAACTGCTTTTTTTCATGCTAAAATCTCCTTTTTTGTTTTGTTAGGTTTACTTTACCGGGAGATTGTTTTTGAAATGATTATAAAATATTTACAAAATGTTAAACTGCAGAATCTTCTCCTCTTCCTTTCCAAATCCCGAAAAGAAACCTGCCGACAGCACGCCGATCACGCAGATGATGATACCTGTGGGCAGCAGCACCAGACTCACATTTTCGGAAAAAGTATCAAAAAGATATCCGTACACAATCTGTCCCAACGGCTGGGCACACATGGAAACCGTGAATACACAGGACATCACCTTACCGGTCAGATGTGAGGGCGTGCGCTCCTGAATGGCTGAAAGCGCAAATATGGAAAACATATTGCAGGCCGCCTGCCCGGCGCAGAATGCCAGCACCAGAACCAGGTATTTGGCAAATGAGGGCGCCGGCAGCAAAAATACTGCACCGGAGGGAAGCAGACAAATCCCCAAACCGATCATCAGCCAGTAGAGTTTTGTAAACTGCAGCTTACCTGCCAGCAGACCCGCAGCAAGCCCCCCCAATATGGCGGCCAGACCCATAGCGCTTTCCGCGACGCCGTAATGCTCAGCAGAAAGCCCCAGCACGGTGCGCACCAGAAACGGAAATCCTACCACAGCCGTCCCCATCACGAAAAAGCTGACCAGAGCAGCCAAAAGCAGCAGTTTTAAAACGCCTGGCTGCTCCCTGCTAAGAAATCTCATGCTGGCTGCCAGATCCTCTTTTACAATTTGTGTGATGCTCTGTTTTGCCGCGGGCTTGTGCTCCAGCCGTATAAAGCACTCCAGGAACGCGGTTAAAAAGAAGCAGATCACCGCGGCCAGCAGTACAGACCGGATGCCGAACGCCGTATAGAATATGCTTCCTGCAAAAGGTGTAGTAAACGCGGCAACCGCAGAAATCTGATTTACGACCGCATTGCCTTTTAAGATATTATCTCCGCTCTGCATCTGGGGGACGCAGGCCTGGACAGTTAGTGACTCAAAGGCTCCCAGCACAGACAGGACCACCAGCAGTGCGCCGATGAGATATATCCCGCTTCCTTCTCCAAACAGCAAAAATACCGCAAACACCGATAATCCTGAAATAACATCCAGCACCACCATGATATTCCGCCGGTTCATCCGGTCCGCCAGCATCCCGCCAAAGGGCGAAAGCAGGATAGTGGGAACCATAGCCACTGCAAGCAGCCCCGCAAAGACAGCCGCCGATCCGGTACGCTCCAGCACATACATGGACAGTGCAAACTTCAGCGTATTATTGCCGATCAGCGAGCTGGCCTGCCCCAGGATCAGAAAAGTGAAATTTCTGGTAAATAATTTTTGTTTCATATGTCTATCTCCTTCTGAATGCAATCGCCGTTACAATGTCTGCCGCCAGCCCCGCTGCGCCGAGAATAAAGCACCAAAACGCGGCTGTATGGTGTCCCTGCTTAGCCAGCCTGGCGGCTCCAAGCATCAGTCCTGCCTCCGCAGCCAGTGAAATGCTCTTTAAGGTTATACGGAGAGTCCGGCTCTTGTGCCAGGCAACGCTTACGCCCCGATCCAGCCTGTCGGCAGCCTCCTCCACACGGCGTTCGAACCTCTGGGCCGCCGCTTCGATACATCTGTCAAATTCGTATTCAGTCATTCCTGATACCTCCAATTCTTACAGTCTATTTTTATTTATCATACCTACCGTATGAATGTATGTATTTAAAATAAAGCTGCCTTCGCTTGTTTGAAAACGCTATCCTGAGAGTATGACACACATTTTACGGGAAGCAATTTTCAAACAAGCTCTGGCAGGCAACTCTATTTATCCGCTGTCTTGTCGGAGCTTTCTATCTCAATAAAATACTGCCGGGCCAGTTCCATTATCTCATCATCCACTATAGGAACCCCCATCTTATCCAGCATTTCGCCTATAAACTGAAATTTCCTAAGCATCCCCTCCGCGGTGGCCGGGTAGACTGTCGGCGCAAGCCAAAGGCTGGTCAGCAGCGGAATAAGCTCCGCGACCTCTCTGGTGTACTCCGTGCGGATGGATCCGTCCCTGTTTCCCTCCTCGATCAGCCGCTGGAAATAGGGTGTCAGTGTCTGGCGGTTGGACTCAATCATTCCCACCAGCACCCGCGGATTCTTGAGGATAGGCAGAGATTGGATGTTCATATCCATCCTGGCCCGGTCCGACTGATTCAGCCGTATCATTTCCCGAAGCTTCTGCAGGCCGTTCAAGTCATTTCGCCCCATCACGGCTTCAAAAGGATTGTTTTCCGTAAACATCCTGTCTCCCACCGCGTCCATAATTTCCTCCTTGGACTTGAAATGGTGGTAAACAGCTCCTTTGGTCAGCCCCCCCAGCTCATCCACGATATCCTGGATCGTCGTGTTTTCATACCCTTTCACCAAAAACAAACGCTGGGCAGCATCCAGGATCCGTTCTACCGTCACCTCGGGATATTTGTTGCGTGCCATACTTTCCTTCCTTTCCTGTCACCAGCCGAAGGCTGATGACCTGCGCGCACATCAGTGCGCTTCCTCTTTTCCTGTCACCGGCCCAAGGCTGATGACCTCACCTCTTCATTTACATACATACTTTCGGTATGTTTAGATTGTAACAGCTGTTAAATGAACTGTCAAGATACATACCAAAAGAATCTATTTGAATATTACTATCCTGCACCTTTAAATTAGTTCAATCGCTCATCTACGATAGACTTAATAAAATCACTTTTTATCTTTTCTATCTTATATTTTTTTATTACCTCTTTTACAGTTTGCATATTCTCAACCGAAATCGGCAAAATTTCAATTTTAAAGGTAAGGATTATCACATCCGTATTGTCGGTGCAGATATTTATCCGCAGGGATTTGCCGCTATCGTCAACAACTTATCTGATTTTTCGGGTGTAAATATGCTCTGCGATATCGGAAACGGCACGATGAACATTATGTTCGTCAACGACAAAAACCCAAATCCCCGCCGCTGTTTTACCGAGAAATTCGGAACGCACCAGTGTATGCTTCAAATCTGTGAGAATCTGATGAGAATTCATCACGCAGAGCCACCCGAAGAAATGATTACCCGTGTGCTTCGTTTCGGAACAGCGGATATTGACGGTGACTATCTGAAAACAATCACCGACACCGCAAAAGAGTATGTAGAAGGCATTTTCCGCAGGCTCCGGGAACACGGTTATGACTCAAAGCTGATGAAGCTTTATGTAGTCGGCGGCGGTGCGTTATGAGTATCAAGCGAATGAGCCTGCGGTTTAACTTGGATAACGAAACTGACCGCAGTGCTTGGGAACATTTGAAAATGTACGGATTCTAAGAACAAGGCGATTATTACTGCCGTCAATCAGTTTTATGAGTCGCACACGGAAATTGCAGAGACGCTTCCGCTTGGCAGAACACCGGCTATCTCGGTATCCCTGAGATTGAAGAAGGAGCAACGCTAACACTCACCTTTGAGAGAGAAAAGAACGGCATTTCCTATTTGAGAAAGGTTGAGAGAAACGAAGGACAGTAATACGTGTCTCATACTGTAACAAGCAGGGAACTTGTACGGCAAGTTCCAACTCAAAATCGGCTGTTTAGCCGATTTACTCTTTAGGGGCTGCCGCCCCTAACACCCCGTTTTGATTTACGAATAAAATCTGAACTTTTGGAAACGCTATTGACATAATGCACTCATTGGGTGTATTGTATTGGTGAGGTGATAATGATGATGAATATTCGTGAAATGAGAACTCGGTTAGGCGACACCCAAAGCGAATTTGCCGCACGATATAATATTCCATTTCGTACCGTTCAGAATTGGGAAGCAGGCGTGCGTAAGCCGCCGGAATATATTATAAATCTGTTGGAAAGCCGTACACGGGCAGACCTTGTCAACCGAAAGACAACCGTATTGCCGAAGTACAGTCCGCAAAAAAGCGACCTGCCAAAAAGAAGCGACTATGTCGGCGCTCTCGCTTGGCTTAAGGCTGTCCGTGAATGTATTGGAGAATCCGTCGTTTTTGCATTAGATGAAGCGCTGATGTGTCAGGGCAATTTCAGAGGGCGCAGCGATGAGTATATTATATGGGTATATGGTGACGACTCGGTTTCTCGCTTTAACGGTGTAGTTGTTCTTGGCAATCAGATCAGCTCCTACAATGTAAAGGAAAAGAACGGACTGTTCTATACCGACTTTAACAGAACGGTGACAGATGCTCTTGCCAATGAATCTATCTTGGATATGCAGGGCATTACGGAAGCAATCAGCCGCTACTATTATCGCAACGGCGAGAGCTTGGAAGGAATTTCCGTAGCCCCCGAATATCAGGATAAGTTTGACAGATTAGCAGATGAAGCAATAGAATATTACGGAAATTAAGAGGTGATTTTTAATGAATATTACGGCAGAAGAAAAACTGATGTATGAGGTGATGAAGGCTATATATGACAGCGGGATTCCCATTAGCTTTAAGGGATCAATGGTGCTTAAAGCCTGCCTGATGGAAGCAGGCTTCACAGAAGATATTCGTCATACCGTAGATATTGACGCCAACTGGAACTCTGACACGCCACCGACAGCCGAGCAGATGGTTGAATCCTTGCAAAGCGCTATTAAAAAATGCGGCACTGATTTGGAGGTTAGCATTTACCGAATGTATGGCGAAGGACGCTCTGCCGGTTTTGAACTGGCCAACCGAGAAACGGGCGAAATACTCTTTTCTATGGATATTGATGTAAACCGCCCTATTCCTCCCACAAAGCTTTATGAGGTGGAAGGATTGCGTTTTCGTGGTGTATCCCCTTCTCAAATGATAGCTGATAAGGTTTCTGCAATTTCTACCGATAAGGTGTTTCGCAGAATAAAAGATGTCGTAGACCTATATTATATTTCAAAGGTTTTTGATTTTGACAGTGCCGATGTTATTCAAACACTGAAAAACAGCGGCAAAAACTTGGATACCTTTAACGGCTTTCTTCGCAGAACCGAGGATTTACAGCACTCTTACGAAAAGTTCCGTTTTGCGGGCGGCGTGAATAAGCCGCCGTTTGAGGAAGTATATCGTGTGGTAAAATTATATATCAAGGATGTGCTTCCAAAAAAAAGCAGTAAGCGATGAATAACCCACCGTTCCACAATTCCATCCTCTTGTGCAATAATAGAGACATTAAAGGAGAAGTACGATTCCAGCTGGTTCTCAGCTGCCTACTTTGTATTCGTTTACTACATCTCTTCGAAGCAAGTAACTGACTTCTCCCAAAAAGGAAGGAGCATAAAAAACTATGAATGAGAAACCGAAGAATGCCCCACGTACTGATCAGGAATGGATGGAACTGATACAAGAATGCCGTACAAGCGGGCTCGGGGACAAAATCTGGTGCGAACAGCACGGGATCCCGATCAGCAGCTTTTACAGCAAGATAACAAAGCTTCGCAAAAGAGCCTGCGAAATACCGGCAGCGAATCATCGTGTCATCAGGGAATGCCAGCAGGTAGTTCCGCTTCCACTCATCGATGAAATCCCTCAACCATACGGACACAGTTTGTCTGATGATAGATCCGAGCAGTCAGTTCCGGCAGTAATCCTGAAAGCTGGCAGCTACTGTATAGAATATCCAACCATGCAGCCAGAGACACGATCTTGAATAGTAACTGTTTAGGACCCCACTTTAGGTCCAGATGAAAATCTGTTTTGCAATCTGTTCCATGATTTCTGTGAATAAATCTTCCTCAATAATCATGAGACTTGATTTGCTGTGGATTACTCCACAGACATCTTAAATAACTATGTTTCAAAGCCACAGTCCGTGGATTTTGAATAGTTTTAGCAACACTTGAACCTTGAAATTTTATACTTATCCACCGCATTTTGACCATATGAATTGAATTGAATGGAATGGAGTAATAGAAAACCATCCAGAGCAAACATGGGCACCTAGATTCAAAAAGCTTCTTTTGAATATGAAAAAGCCAAAAGAAGACGCAATAGCAATGAATCTGTCAGGTGCTGATGAACATACGATTCAATATTATAATGAAGAGTATGATGCAATCATCCAAGTAGCATTTGCTGAAAACCCAATGGTTACAACGGAAGCAAAGAAAAAGGGGCGCCCTAAAAAAGGGAAAGTACTGGCACTCATTGAACGCCTGCAAAAATACAAGGGTGAAGTCTGCCATTTTCTAAAGGACTTCCAAATAGATTTTGACAACAATCAGGCGGAAAGAAATCTGCGCATGATCAAGACAAAAACTAAGGTATCCGGTTGCTTCAGAACCGAAGAAGGAATCCGTGATTACTTAGCCGTAATGTCCTATATTGGCACTGCCAAGAAACATGGGAAAAATGCGGTTGAAGCTATAAAAAATGCATTTATGGGAAGACCTGAATTAATATTTGAATAATAGGCCTCCTAAACAGTTACAATTTGCCGTATATTAAATTAACCTTATCTGCTATGTAAAATATAGCATATCCCCACCCCTTTTTCTACTTAAACAACACACATGAAGGCGTTTCCCATCTCATTCTTCTTCCAGATAATCACCGATATGCGCCAGCATCACAATCGCATGGGCGCCCCACTGTCCGGTGCCGTTTCCGGTCAGGTGACCGGCTTCATGTATGATTTTGTGCACACCGGCCTCGTCGATCTCACGCACAATGATGGGCACGGCCACCGCATCGTGCTGTTTGTGCTCTTCATCGCGCAGCAGATCTTCCCAACACTGCTTAGCCAGGACCTGATCACCGGCCTTGCCGGCCGTATAGGCGGCGACGCCGTTGGCATAAGTGCTTAGGCGGCCCCGCGGTGACCCCTCTCCCTTATGTATGCCTTTTCCGGTATTGGGCTCTCTCTCCCACCCTTCGTCCAGGCCATCCGGATCGCCGGCTGAAGAATAAACCAGCCCGGCATTTAAGAAGGATTTCCACAGCGCCGGATCGTCCAGCACAGCCAGCACCTCCGGCCATACATACTCGCTGCCGAAACAGTAGTTGAAGTGGCTGGGCGGTGTTTTCGTCATCTGCTTCATATTGCCCGTATGCGGGTCATACCCCCAGATCGAGGAAGACGCAAAGCCGTCCGGGCCGGCAAAATGTGATAAAAGATTCAGGATTTTATCACGGTAGCGCGTATCGTTCGTGCGCTCCCAATGGGTCAGCCAGTTCCCGGCAAATACCATCATATCCGGCCCAAAGCGCGCGTGACAGGGGTAGTCCGGATCCGGCGGGAAATACTGGCGCAGCGGATCCATCGCCGCAACGGCAAAATCCACATCCTTCTCCATCTCCATGATATCCCCGATCCGCTCATCGCCGGTCAGATAATAATATACCTTATGCAGCTGTGTCAGCCCGATGCGGCATTCCTTGCAGCCGCAGCCCCAGTGCACCACATTGTGCCTGCTTCCCAGCATCTTATACGGTCCCAGGTGATAGAGGTCGCATTCTGAGGTATGGCGTGTCATCGCCTCCGCCCAGCGGAAATAATCCGGCCTGCCGGATCGCAGAAATCCGTACCACAGCCACAGATTCGGCACCAGCTCGGTGTTCTGCCACGCATAACCGCCCATATCATAGAGCCAGTTATGGCGGAACGTGTCATAGGTGTGGCGGATATCTCCGTAATCCCAGAAGCCATACTGGTCAAATTCCTCGCGGATGCGTTTATGCTGCTCAAACAGATCGTCCAGATAACCTTCCACCTTTGCGCGTCCGGGTGTTGAACGGTCCTCCACACCCCAGGCATCGCCCAGAGCCATCGTAGAAAGGATGTATTCAGGGCCGCAGAAAAGCAGGTTCGGCTCCTGCCAGCTGCCGGCGCGTTTTACCAGTTCCTCATTGCCTGGGTACGCGCTGAAGGTTTCAACTACCGCCTCATTGGTGTTGGAGATGCCGTAGCCGGAAGCGCGCATTTCATCAAAGCCCTCATAGCAGGCCTGTACATGGGTCTTGTCGTCATAGCGGCGCATATCCATGGGCTGCCCTTCGGGGCTGTAGAACCAGAGGCGTATCGCTGCTCTGGGTTCCTTCATGCCCAGGATCTCCATGGATGCCGGAGACTTCTGCCAGAAATCGCGTTTAAACACAGCCATGCCTCCGTTTGTTCCGCCCGCATAGGCGATTCCCATGGCCCGCTTCCCGGCAGCGCCGCGCACATACACACAGTGATCGCCGGTACGCTTGGATATATCGTAATGATCGCTGGAAAGCTGTGTGATCTTATAGTCATTCCACACCGTCATATCGTTCTGAAGTATACCCTGTGCTTCAGGAGTGACCTCGCCTTTCAGCTGACGGCGGTATGCGCCGTCCGGATCGTTTCTGGTCCACAGGCTTTTGGGCGATTCACAGAACAGGCCGCTCTCCCCGCCGATGCGCACAAAACGGTTATGAAGCGCTCCGGCAATGGGCAGATCGAATTCCAGCCCTATGCCCCGGATAAAATCCTCCTCTTCTCTGCCGTCAAAGGTAAAGGTATGTACCAAACGCACCGCAGCCTGTCCGGCATAAAAGTACAGACGCAGGTCAAAAGGAAGCCACTTGCGGCCGCGTTCTCCGGCCCCCCTCTGAACATGGCTTCCGCGAAGGCGCACCACTGCGGACAGCTCTCCCGCCTTCTCCAGACGCACTACCTCAGCGACGCCGTCAAAAGGCGATACCTGGGAGAGCGAATCGTAGCCGCCGGTCTCGATCCGCCGCTCGCACAGCGCCACAAGGCGGCCATTGCTGTCGCCTCCTCTATGGCTGACTTTAAGCATATCGCGGTCATTTATCCTCATCGTCCAAACCGCAGCACCTGTATCTACAGTGACACATTCCTCCTGCCGATGTATCTTTAAACATGTTTCCGGCACCGCCGGCGTCTCCGGCACACGGTCGCTGACGGTATAGGAATTCTGAGGCGCATCCAACACTGTGCTGTGCAGCGTCCATTTAACCGAACCGTCCGGCCAGCAGGCCTGTGTCTCATTCTGTACGGGAACCGCTTTCCCGTCCGCGCCGTACAGATACAGCGGTGTTTCCTGCTTATGCGCTCCTTTAGGCCACGGCACGCCGAACCGTGTTCCGCCCGCTGTCTGGCGGCTTGCTTCCATCCATTTGAGCTTTATATCCATGATCTTCCTCCTGCATGTCTTTGATTTATGGATATATCCATTATACGTTTTACGGTGTATACAGGCAAGTGAATATCACCAAATAAAAAACGATAAGCGTCTTCTGCCGTCACGCTCAGCAGAAATTTTTAGAACGCAGCGCCATAAAGTTTCCGTGCATGGCAGGACTGGGTATATCGACAAAAAAGGATTTTCCTATCGAACAAAAAAGGAAAGCAGCCCTTTCCCACTTTCTGATGCCCGGAAGGACTGCTTTCTATTTCAATATCCTAATTTGCATAAATCGAATCGTAGTTGGCTTTCTCCTCTGTCATCGCCTCCGCCCATTCATCCAGGAACTCCTGTACACCGCAAAGCCCAGTCATTGCCTCCTGCATCTTTGGCTCCGCCACATTGGCCAGAATATTTCTATACTCTGTCAAATAGAGAGGCTCTTTGAAGAATTTAAGTTCCGGATCATTAAGATACTCGGCAGATTTAACATAATATGGCTTTTCGGTTACCCATTCCGCCTTAGCGGCTTCTTCCTCAACCGGGATACCTCCCCTTAGCTGGATTACATCCGGTGCCGCATCGCTTACCATATACTCAATGAAATCCCATGCCTCTTCGGGATGACTGCATCCTGCCGTAATCGAATAGCCCTGAGCATCTACCACCGGATGACAGCTGTAGCCCTTTACACTCGGCGGCATTAAGAAAATCTCAAATTTAGTGTAATCGCCCTCAAATGTATCATCAATCAACTGCGCAGATCCCAGATTGTGAAAGATAGAAGCCGTTGTACCTGACTGAAAAGAAGCAGCAACCTCTGTCCAGCCTTTATTTAAATCATCTTCTGCTGTATACTCCTTGTACAGCGATAAGTACTTTTCGCAAAACTCCACATTCAGCGGGTCATTGATTGTAGATTTTCCATTTTCATCAAACGCTTCGGTTATCCCGGAGTATGCATACATCATATACTCCAGGTTCTGAGCGCCGCCAGCTCCGCCGCGTATAGTGGTGCCGTATCTGTTATTGGCCGGGTCCGCCAGTTTTTTTACGCTGTCAAAGAACTCATCCCACGTTTCTGGTATCTCAATGCTATTTTCCTTATACCAATCTGTACGGATCCAGAAATTTCGTACATTGATAGATGACGGGATCGCATACAGATCTTTTTTGTTGGGGTCATATTCAATATTGGCTTCGATAGAACCTTTCGATATCTTACCGTTTAGATCTGAGGCTTCAAAATAATCCGTCAGGGGTATAATATTACCTCTGGTTATGAATTCCGGCATAAAACATTGAAATACATCCGGTGCCGCATTTGCCGAAAACGCCATCTCAAGCTTGCTTTTTGCATCGGCAGCATTTCCCGGTATGCCCAGATACTCAATCTTAATATTGGGATTCGATTGCATATATCTGTCCACTGCGGCCTGATAAATCTCGTCCAATTCCGGAGTAGTCATCTCCATCCAGAAGGTCAGGGTGATCTCCTCTTCCTGTTGACCGTCTACAGATTCCATTTCAGTCCCCTGTTTAGTTCCGCCGGCCTGTGTGCTTTCTTTGGGTGTACTGCTGCAGGCAGTCAGACAGAGCAGCATAACCGTCACCAGAAACATCGCGGTAAATCTTTTTAACATTATTCGTACCTCCTCCTTAATTGTGATTCTATTATAATAAGAAACATTACAAATGACCATGCAGTGGTTTTGCAAAAGTTTCATCTATTTTTGCATCCGGACTGTTTTTATCTCATATGGATGAAAGTCCAATGCAAAGCATCCTTCTTTCACGGTCAGACATTCTATATTTTTTTCCATCATATCGCATTCACTGACTTCTGTGCAGCACGCCGTATGAAATACTGCATGCCGGCGGCATCCAAAGCCTTCGTATATACGTGCGATCAGCCCTTTACCGTCTTCAGCGGGCTTTACTGTTTCAACAAATATACCATCGTTTTCGCAGGACAGCAGCGGCATCTTACACCATGGCATGCTCTCATCTGCAGATCCTTTACCGATGACGGCAAACAGCGGATTATTTAAATCGTATGCCTCTTTCTGTATTTCCGCCTCTCTCCAGTCACCCTTGTGAGGCATAAAAGAGTATGTGAACTCATGATGTCCTTTATCCACCGCGTTAGGGAATGACGGAGAACGCAGCAGGGTAAGACGCATAACCTGGTCATGTATATCATACCCGTATTTGCAGTCATTCAGAAGAGCAGCGCCGTAATCAGGTTCCGCAAGATCTGCAAAGCGCTGCGCGCAGGTTTCAAATCGCTCCGCATCCCAGGAAGTATTGCTGTGTGTCGGACGGACCGTAGTTCCAAACTGTATTTCATAGACAGCCGTATCCGCATGTATATCCACGGGAAACGCCGCTTTCAGCATAATGTGTTCATCCTGCCAGTCAATTAACGTATGAAAGTCTATTCTTCGGCTGTCCGCATATAAGCAGATTTCCTGATCAATTCTGGAGTTAAGCCAGCGCCTTGACTGCCTGATACAGATACGTACAGGTCCTTTTTCCGTCACTGTAACTTCCGGCGCGGGCAGTTTATACTGTTTTCGTCTGTAATAGGGGCTGATTTCCCAGGCATCATACTGGTAGGGCCTGTCCTCGTACGCTTCAATCACATTTCCCGGCCCGCTTAATATCTCGCGTTTCATCTCCTTATCATAGATGGACAGGATCGTGCCCTCCTCGCCAAAAGTTATAAGCAGATACCTGTTTTCCAGATGGCAGCCATCCCAGCTTATCGCATCCTCGACGGTCTCGCACCGGCCGCATATATCAAACAGTATAATGCCTGAGGCTGCAGCCTCCGGAATACGCGCAATATATCGGTTATTCCCGATTCTCTGTGCCGGATAGCCCTCTGCATCCCCATGTTTCAATCGGAGTACTTCTGCATCAGATATAAAATCAAACTTAACGATACCACCGCGTCTGAAACCCAATGTATTAATAACAGCCAGCCGGCCGTCGGGCAGACCCGGCTGAAGTATGGCAACAGCTTCATCCATATGCTTCTGCAGCACACTGAATATATTTTGATAGATCTCTTCAACATCGGGATATACACTCCCTAAGGCGGATCCCGGAAGGACATCATGGAACTGGTTCGTCAGAAATTGTTTCAGCATCTCATCCCAGGCAGCTTCATCCCGCTGAAAATCCGGATCGTACATGAGTGCTGCTGAAATCATGAACTCGCATTTCTGAAGCAGGTTTTCTACTCGGCGGTTCCAGCGCTTTACCATACCTACAGAGGTATATGTTCCCCGATGAAACTCCAGATAAAGCTCTCCGTTCCAGACCGGGAGATCCTCCCTACCGCACACCTCTTTTTCCAGGTGTTGAAAAAATTCTTTAACCGTTGAAAATACTACCTTAGGACATCCAGGCAGAGACTGTTCCATCCTCTGTCCTTCTTCAATCATCTGTCTGGTCGTGCCACCTCCGCCATCTCCATATCCATAAGCAATCAGATACGAATGGTTCAGCTGTTTCTGGCTGTACCGTTTCCATCCGCCAATTACATAATCCGGTTCCAGCTCACAATTGTACGAAGTAATATGAGGGCTTCTTGCAAAGCCAAAAGGATTGTAATCCACATGATCATACTGCTTTGCAGGTGAAAAATGCGTTAACAGGGCCGTTCCGTCTATGCCCTTCCATAGAAAGGTATCATATGGAATCTTGTCCTGCTGATTCCAGCTAATCTTAGTAGTCATGAAATAATCAATGCCACATTTTTTACAAATCTGCGGCAGAGCGGCGGAATATCCGAATACATCCGGAAGCCATAGAATACGGCTCTCTATGCCAAATTTACTCTGAAAATACTGCTTTCCCATTAAGAACTGACGTATCAGGCTCTCCCCTGAAGGCAGATTACAGTCAGCCTCTACCCACATCCCGCCCTCTGGCTCCCATCTTCCCTGCCGGACATACTCTTCCACTTTTGCAAACTGATCCGGCAGATTCTTTTCAAGGTATTCATATAACTGTGGCTGGGACGACATAAATATATACTCCGGATACTCTTCTAACAGCTTAAGCGCAGTGCTAAAGCTTCGCTGGACCTTCATCTGCGTATGGGCATAACGCCAGAGCCATGCCACATCAATATGAGTATGCCCCACACTGTATGCACAAACCGATTCCTGACTATTTTCCTTATCATAAACTGATTCTTTAAGATATTTTCTCACATGTTCTACGGATTGATAGAACGCTTCGCTGCCAGGTGCACACAGATTCAGCATGTCAACCGCCCTGCTCAAATGCGGAAGCATCTGTATGCCGGCCTCGCTGTCCTGTCCGATCAGCTTGAGTATTTCATAAGGGACCTTTAAATCGTAATACAGAGCGTGCACTTCCGGCACTATATTATAAAAACGCATAAAAAGTGTCCCCGGCCGGTTTTCCATCCCGCTCCAGGTAGTTTCCCGCACAGCCATGCCCGACCATGCATCCAGATCCACCGTATAACATTCTCCGGCGTGGACACTTTTTGCCAGCAGACATTCCTCGTGGTTTAAATCAATGCCCTGCAGCGGCTTCCGGTTGCAGTAGAGCAAGAACTGCGGGCTTTGGGCGTACCAGCTTTTTTTATCCTGTGTGATATCCAGCCAGAGTTCCTTTCCTTCCATTTCCGGAGGCACGGTAAATTCATAATGAAACCATCCCCGCATATCAAATCCGCCCCAGGTATCTCCGGAACCAAAAGGTTGAAACACAGGTACCTCCGTAAAATTCAGTACTTTATCCGCATATCCGATGGATTCCGGCCGTATGATATTGATGCGCATCAGATCTGCCAGATCCCGCGTCGCCTGACAGATGCGTTCTAATTCAAATGACTGTGTCTGATTCATACTTGCTCCATTCTTTATTAATATTTTTTGCAGCCGGGCGCACTCATCCTTTCACCGCGCCGGAAGCCATGCCGCTTACCAAATGTTTCTGGATCAGGGCAAACAGAAGCAGCGGAGGAAGAAGCGCAATCACACTGCTGGCCGCCAGTGAAGCCAGATTAACTGATGATTCCGCTATCAGCGACTTAAGGGCTATTGGAATTGTAAATTTTGTGTTCGTCATAATAAAAGAAAATGCGACCTGAAATTCATTCCAACATCCGACAAATGCAAAGGCACTGGTAGCAACCACTCCCGGCAGTACGATTCTCGGTATGATCCTCGCAATGATATACAGCCTCCCCGCACCGTCCACCATCGCCGCCTCTTCAATCTCAACCGGAACATCATTAATAAATCCCCGCATCAGCAGCGTATTAAACGGTGTCTGTGATACGATATAGAACAGAATTACAGAGCCCCTTGTATTGATCAGTCCCATGCGGTTGAACATCAGAAAAAGCGGCACTATATAGATTACAACAGGCATAATCTGCGTAAGCAAAAGCAGAATCAGGAATACCCCTTTGCCTTTAAACCGGAAACGGGATAGTGCATATCCGTTCAGCAGCGATAATATGACAATAAACACCACAGATCCCAGGCCAATGACCAGACTGTTCATAAAATATTGCGAAAATTTATTTCTGGTCCAGGAGACTATATAATTCGAAAACGTCGCCGGATCCGGTATGTATTTTACCGGGAGCTTGAATACATCTTCCGGCATTTTAAATGACGTAATAATGCTCCACAGTATCGGGGCAGCGGTAAAAAAGGCGATTACAATTAACGGCAAATATACCATCAGATACTTTTTACATTTTTTGTACCCCATATCCGTTTACCCCTCCTTTCCATATTTCGTAACCTTCAGATACACTACAGAATAAAGCAGCAGACCAATGGCCATAATGACCGCCATCGCTGACCCATATCCGTATTTTCCTCCTACAACCGCCTGCTGCATCAGATATACAGGCATTGTAGTGGTCAAGCGCAGCGGTCCTCCGTTTGTCATAGTAAATATTAAATCAATTGAATTAAATTCCCATATACATCTTAACAGTATAGAAAATGTAAGTGTCTCTCTAAGCAGCGGCAGCGTAATAAACCGGAATTTCTGCAGTGGACCGCAGCCATCGATGATACAGGACTCATAGATATCTGTTGGTATGGACTGCAGTCCAGCCAGAATTGTAATGGCGAAAAACGGTATGCCCCTCCAGAGCTCAGCTATTGCTACCGCCCAGAACGCCAGCCGCGGATTTGAAAGCCAGGCAATATTTTCATTAATCAGGTGCATTTTTTTCAGTACATCGTTTATAACCCCCACATGCTGATTATACATTACGGTCCAGAGCATGGTCGCAAGGACTCCTGATACCGCCCAGGGCATAAATGCCACCGACCTGAAAAATCCACGGCACTTTACCTTCTGGTTGAGTAACAGTGCAATGACCATACCAAAGACCACCTGTCCCACAATTTCAGAGACAACCCATTTCAGGCTGACTCCAAACGCCTTTTGAAAAACCTGATCTTTTATCAGAAGCTTTTGAAAATTTGCTATACCGATAAATGTTCCTGTTCCCGTAAGACTGTTGGTAGAATAATCCTGAAGGCTCAGCTTAAACACCTGTGTAATCGGTATAAACAGAAACAGAACAATCAGAAGTACCGTGGGCAGAATCAATAGATATGGAAAACATGATTTTTTAATGCGCTTATATTTCAATATAAAACCTCCTTCCGATGATGGCCATATGTATATTTTAGCTTTTGCGGACCGGATTTCCCATTAACTACATTGATCTTTTTGTTTGATCTTTTTGCGTTTTTCATCAACAGCCAGGTTTCAGACCGTAAAAAGAGCTGCCACAATGCGGCAGCCCTGAACATGCATGTATATTATTCGAGTTTTTGCTTATACTCCTGGGGGCTCAGCCCCGTATACTTTTTAAAAACAACGCTGAAGTACTGCGGATTGTTGTAACCCACCAGTTCGCAGATCTCATAAATCTTTCGGTCGGTGGTGCGCATCAGTTCCTCGGCTTTTTCGATCCGAACCATTGTAAGCCAGGACATAAAGTTTGTGTTTCTGTATTTTTTAATAATTCTGCACAGATGGGACGGTGAAAGATGGATATGCTCCGCGAGATCATTCAGACTCAAGCCGGCCACCGCATAATTATCCTTTATATAGTGTGCCGCCTCCCGAATTACGGCATGATTGCTGGCAAGTCCGGACTCTGTCTCCCTGACATGAAGGATCCGCCGGCAGTCTGTACCGGAGATGGACTGCAGCACCTTGTAGGTGGAATTATAAGCAGCATCTGTTTTAAAAATATCATGATACACACTGCTGATTCCTACCCTGCCATCCACATTAAGAAATTGTGCCAGTTTTTCCACAGACTCTTCCATTGCATGGTGCACTGCCTCATCGGCGTTTTCCGTTTCTGTCCCTTTTCGTACAAAGAGCACATAGATCTGATTATCATAAGAATTACACAGCACATGATCTGCAAAAGGCCGGCATACCTCACCGATAACATTGATATAAGAAAAAAGATGCAGGCCGTTGATATTGGGCTGGTCATACTCCAAACCTGTATGCAGTATTATACTGACCAGTGCCAAGATAAGCGTATGATCACCCTGATCAAACCCCAGCGTCTCAAGCACCTCGCTGCGGCTGTTTATTTTAGCCGTCCCGATTATCAGATCCGTCATAAGCTGTGTAGCCAGCTGTGATTTTCCCTTCTCCTGCAGTTTTTTCTCTCGCCGTTCTTTTTTGATTTCCTCGCTGATACGCTTGAGCTCCCCCAGCAGCACCTCATGCTTTTCATATTTAAGCACGTAGCCTGCGGCTTTCAGTTCAATTGCTTGTCTGGCATATTGAAAATCATCATAACCGGTCAAAAACAGCACCTTCATTTCAGGATGATGTTCCTGAATCCATGAAGCCAGTTCTATGCCGTTCATAAAAGGCATATTGATGTCCGCCAGTATGATGTCGGGATGCTCGCTGCCAATTACCTGAACCGCCTCTTCCCCATTGCGGCAGGGAGTTGCCAGATCAAACCCGTTCTCTCTCCATAAAATACTTTTTACTATGCCTTCACGTATAATATCCTCGTCGTCCACTATCAGTATCTTCATTATGCATCCCCCCAGTCTGCGTATATGGAATTCTGACTGTAACATTGGTGTATTTCTTGTATTCACTGTCGATCTCTATGCCGTATGCCTCACCGAAATAAAGCTTCAGCCTCTGATTGCTGTTCCATAGGCCGAAATGTCCGCCTGTCTTTTCTTTGGGATAAGGTTCCCGTATGTACCGGTTCAAGCGTTCCAACTCCTCAGGAGATATACCCTGTCCGTTGTCCCAGACTGTCAGGATAATCTGATCCTCACAGCAGCATCCTGAAATATCTATTATGCCCTTATCAGTTTTATTCTTTATACCATGTGATATCGCATTTTCCACCAGCGGCTGGAGAGTCAGGGTCAGTATGCCGCATTCCAGGATATCTTCCTCAACATTAATCATCCATTCAAAAGAATAGTTATAACGTACCTCCAATATGCTCAAATAGTTCTTAATTATCTTCAGCTCATTGGATATGGATGTCTGTTCGTGACCATGATTCAGGCTTAAAACATAGAAATCAATCAGGGACTGGAACATGCTGCTAGCCTGTTGATACCGGTCCAGATCAATCAGTGATTTTACAGAAATCAGCGTATTATAAAGGAAATGAGGATTAATCTGAGACTGCAGAAGCAAAAGTTCAGTTTTCCTCTTACTTTTTTCAATATAAATGACCTCCCCCAGCTGTTTTTGGATCGTTCTGGTCATCTTATTCAGCGCATCAGCCACACGCCTTAATTCCTTGCGGTCTCTTGTTTCAAAGTATATCTGTGTATCGCCCAGCTCATAGATCTCGATCTGATCCACCAAAGAAGAGATATCTCTGGAAATCCAGCGGGATAGCAGAAGAACCGGAATGCATGCAATCGCTATCATAATGCCTACGCAGAGAAAGATCATGCGCTTGACCAGCTCCGTGCCCTTCATAATGCTATCGGTGGGAACTCCGTTTACCAGAACCCACCCATTGATATCAAGAGCCTCATAACTTATCATAATCTGACTGCCGGACCGATCTGTGAGCAGCTTGGCGCCCCTGCCAGACAGCATGCTTAAATATTTCATATCCGCATCGCTTAGCTGAAACGCCCCATCGTTCTGTTCACTGCAGCATATGCCTTCTGATGATATAAGTGCCGCAAAACTGCCCTTCTCTGTTACAATATTACCCAGAACATCTGCAACCGTGGCGGATGGAATGTTGACAGCCAGCAAAGATCCCGCTGTTGAATCCTCGTTGCCAATTACACAGTACAGGGTGAGCACCTGTCTCGCTTTTTTCGTTGCCAGCAGATCATCCTCATGTTCGTTGCTCCATATATAGTGACAAAGTTTTCCCTGACTCTCAGGAACATCGAGTCTGTTTATCAGGCTGGAATAGGTATCCTGCATCACATAGGGTGCCGGACTCCTCATATAGATCAGCTTGTCCCCTGATTTCTCCAACATAATGATAGAATCCACCATACTCGGGTATTCCACAGCCATATCCGTAAGCATACCAGACAGACTGCTGCGGTATTCCAGATACTTTTTATCAATCGAATCTCTCACATCATGGCTGAACGTAAAGTATTCGTACGCAGTACTTTCGACGATCGCACTGCTTCGCATCAATATGGAACTCAGCTTATCTTCCAGCAGAATCTTTGTCTGATGAACCGTATTTTCCATCATTTTTTCCGTATTCAGCTTGAGCTGCTCTCCGGAAAAATATAGACAGATTCCTCCTGTTATGATGATAAAGCAAAACAGCAGCGGCAGAAATATAAGAAGTAATTTATTTTGAAAGCTCAAACTGTAAAAAGCATGTCGTTTCATTCCCTCTCCCCCCAGATGCAACCCTTCCCGTTTTATTATATATGTTACAAATAGAATTCTCAAGCATTAGAAATCCTACGGGCAAATGCATATCGACAAATCCTTCAAGGCGCAACATAAACAGCCCGCCGGGCGCAGAATAAAGCGGGGCATACCGTTGTCTGTATGCCCCGCTCCTATGCGGCATTCTATATGCTTTATGTCATCCCTGCGCTATTTGGCTGCGTCTTAAGCCTCCTGGCTGCTTTCGTCTTCTGAAGCAGAATAGTGAACCTTGGTCACTGTCAGCACCACCGTCTCTGGATCGGTCAGCAGGTCTACGTCTTTATCGGATGCGATCGGCAGATCCTTTACCTTGATTGTATCTCCGACCTTCATCGTGCTCACATCGATTTCAACCTTTTCAACCAGCGCCGCGGGCACCGCCTTATATGAAATCTCATGCAGCAGTTCCTGCAGGACACCCTCCTGAAGCTTGTCATGGCCGAGGAGCACAACTTCCGCGACAGAATGAACCTTCTCTCCGCTCACCAGCGCCTGAAAATCCATTTCATCGATCTGTCTTTTCATCGAGTTGTATACAATTTCTTTGACCAGCACATCCATGTTCCGGCCATCCACTTCCAGCATGATCTGGCTGCCCTTGCCATTCGTCTTGAGAAGACGTTCCGCATCGGCCTTTGCCATCTTAATCGGCATGGAACCCTGAATCTCTCTGCCAAATACATTGCCGGTCACAAATCCTTCCCGTCTAAGCTTCTTTGCTTTGATGGACATGTCTCTTTTTTCAGCTTTTAAAGTATTCATTTGACTTTTCCTCCTTATGCTGACTGCCACCGCCCACAGGCTGATGGCTTGCGCGCACATCTGTGCGTGTCCCAAATGCTTAGCGGCCTTTTTAAATAACAAACAGGTCTACTTAAGTATCACTTCTTGTTACGCCTTCATTATAACACCGGTGTCAAGACTAAATTGCACAACTATTTTTCGTTATTTATTTAAAATATATGAATATTTATAGTTTCAATTTAATATTGGTCATCATTTATACTTTCCTGCCATCTGAACTGTTACTTATATTTACACAGGCCGCAGGCGTGGTTGCAGGCGTTTTCGCTTGACTTAGAGTAAACTCTAAGCGTTATAATAAAAGCAGGCGTTATAATGAAACACGAGGTGAAAATAATGGAAAAATCAAATGTTTATTTTACAGACTTTCATACCGTTGCGTTCGGTGACGGACTGCCGGCCAAGCTTAAAAAGCTGATCAAAGCTGCCGGAATCGGCAATATCGATATGGACGGCAAATTTGTTGCCATCAAGATGCATTTCGGGGAATTGGGGAATTTAAGTTTCCTGCGCCCAAACTACGCCAAAGCCGTGGCGGATGTAGTGTCGGAGCTTGGCGGACAGCCTTTCTTAACCGACTGCAATACGCTGTATCCGGGCAGCCGCAAAAATGCGCTGGAGCATTTAAGATGTGCATGGGAGAACGGCTTTACGCCACTGACGGTGGGATGTCCGATCCTGATCGGCGACGGCTTGAAGGGTACCGATGACATCGAAGTGCCGGTAAACGGAGGCGAGTACATAAAATCCGCCAAAATCGGCCACGCCATCATGGATGCGGATGTATTCATCAGCTTAACCCACTTTAAGGGCCATGAGGCCACCGGATTCGGCGGCACCATCAAAAACATAGGCATGGGCTGCGGTTCCCGTGCAGGCAAAGCGGCGCAGCACAACAGCGGAATCCCCCATATCGATGAGGAGCTCTGCCGCGGCTGCCGCAGATGCTTCCGGGAATGTGCAAACGATGGGCTGGAATTTGATGCGGCTACGAAAAAAATGCATGTAAATCAGGATAACTGTATGGGCTGCGGCCGCTGCCTGGGGGCGTGCAATTTCGATGCCATTTCCTTTACCGACAGCTCCGCCGTTTACCAGCTCAACTGCAAGATGGCGGAATATACCAAAGCGGTGGTGGACGGACGTCCAAACTTCCATATTTCCCTTGTCATGGACGTATCGCCCAACTGCGACTGCCACGGCGAAAACGATGTCCCGATCCTGCCCAATATAGGCATGTTCGCGTCCTTTGACCCGCTGGCTTTAGACCAGGCCTGCGCCGATGCCTGCCTCGCCGCCAGCCCCATGCCGGACAGCCAGCTGGCCCGCAATATGGAGCAGCCGGATTTCGTGGACCATCACGACCATTTCCGCAACTCCACCCCGGAATCGGAATGGCAGAGCTGTCTCTCCCATGCAGAAAAGATCGGCCTGGGAAGCCGCCAGTACAATCTGATCCGGATTTGATCCGAATAAAAGCAGACCTATGCGGCGGTCACATCAGATCTTTTTTCTCCACATTCCATACGGAGAGAACTGCGAATATCAGTGAGACCGCCGTCAATGCGGCCGGCAGAACCGCGCTGTCCGCCATCGTAAAATCCCCAATATTGGCCTGTGTCAGCAGTATCAGCAGAAAAGATGCCACCACAGCTGCCTTTGATGAATGCATGGCCAGGCCGATATAGAGCGCAATAAACCCCATGCTGACGATCACAGCGGATTTCAGGATGAGCTGGATATAGAACCAGGCATCCGCCATATTAAAATCCAGCACAAATGAGGAAGTCATAAAATGCGATCCGATCAGGAGGCATCCGTAGATCAGCAGCTTTGTCAGAATCAGCGCGCCACAATTAAAGATCCAGACAGCGAGCATCTGTGAGGCAAGAATCCTGCGGCGTCCGATGGGATAGGTGAACATCAGGTTCATCGTTTTATTTTTGTATGCGCTGACTATGAAGGATGACAGCATGACGCCGGTCAGTATCAGAAATGCCATGCCGGTAAACAGCTCCACCGAAGAAGAGATAACTTCGTTTCCAGGAGCCGCATCCGGCACTCCGGTTACCGGATCGTTGGCTATGCCAAAAAAGGCCAGTGCATATATGAAGAGGCTTAACGCGGCTGCCACTAAAACAGCCGCCCGGATATACCTGCCTATATTGTTCTTTTTCCATTCCAGCCGTATAAGCTTAACCATATCAGTCCACCTCCCCGGTAATTTTCAGGAAATAGTCTTCCAGCGTACCGGCTTTTCTGCCAATAGCTTCGATTCCCACTTCATTTTCCGACAGCGTTTTGGACAGCGTCTGTATGGGGACACTCTCCTCATAGATGCGGATCCTGCCGCCGTCCATAATCTTAAACCGGTCAAGGTTCAGTTCATTGCTTAACACAAAGGCCGCCCGCTTTGTATCTTGAGTCTTAAGCTCAATGTACTCCAGGCTCATCTCTTCTATTTCTTTCATGGAAACTTCTTTTTTAAGGCAGCCGCGATGAATGACGCCGATCGTATCGGCAATGCTCTCTATCTCCGACAATATATGGGTGGATACCATCACCGTGATACCGTATTCCGAACAGAGCGTCTTTAACAGATCTCTTATCTGCTTCATACCCGCCGGATCCAGACCGTTTGTGGGCTCATCCAGGATCAGAAGCTCCGGCCTTGTCAGCACCGCCCTGGCAATCCCCAGTCTCTGTCTCATTCCCAGTGAATAGCTTTTCACCTGACGTCCGGCCGCCTCGGTCAGATCCAGCATCTCAAGAGCACTGTCTATGCTGCCATCCTGGTAAAACCCCATATACTCACAATGAAGCCTCAGGTTTTCTCTGCCTGTCATGTGATCGTAGAAGGTGGGAAACTCTATGATGCTGCCCATCCGCCCCAGCACTCCGTAAGATTTCGGTGTGAGGGTCTCTCCAAAGATTTCTATGGTTCCGCCGCTGGGTTTCCACAGGTTTGTGATCATCTTCATCACCGTGGTTTTACCTGCTCCGTTCGGGCCAAGGAAGCCATAGATTTCCCCCTTGCGGATATGCAGGTCTACATCGGATACCAGCGTTTTTCCGCCTATATTTTTGGTCAGACGGGCTGTTTGCAATATATAAGACATGATGCCGCCTCCTCTCTTTTCTGATATCCATTATAGAGGCACGGATTTTCAAAACCCTTGACCAATTATTACAAATTCCTTTCGTGGCCGGGCAGAGCACTAAAGGGGGCTCCTCTTCAGCGTTACGGTAAAAACCGTCTCCACGCCCGGTTCGCTTCGCAAAGTGATATCTCCCCCCAGCCTCCTTGCCAGATTTCTTGCTATGGTCAATCCCAGCCCGTTTCCCTGCACCTGGCTGCTCCTGGAATCCTCCGCGGTAAACAGCCGTTCAAACACCGTGCGGGCAAAAGCAGGTTCGATCCCTCTGCCGCGGTCGGTCACATCAATATACGCGCTGCTTTCATCCGCCCGCAGCGTGATACCCAGATATTTTCCTTCCGCCCCATAGCGCACTGCATTGGTAATCAGATTGAACAGAATCCTCTGCAGAGCGTCTTCATCTCCCTGCACATAGATAGGAGTCTCCGGGATCCCGGCTTCCACCAAAAAGCCCTGCTGTGTCAGAAGCTCGTAGAAATCCAGCAGATTTTTGCGGCAGCTTTCATTGACATTTATCCTGACCGGTTCAATGTTCATATCTCCGGCTTCCAGCTTAGCCAGCGTAAAAAACTCATTGATCAGATCCATTACCCGCTGCGCCCTTTCCTCCACCTTCGCTAGCATCCCGCCGTTTTCTGTCGTATTCAGCCGCATGATCTCCAGATAGCCCAAAATGACTGTCATCGGGGTTTTTATATCATGGGAAATATTTGAGAGCATCCTCTTTAAGGATATCTCCATGCGGCGGTAATCGGCGCGCACTTTCCGGCGGTCCTCCAGCACAAGATTGATCCGGTCCGCCAGCCGGATCAGTTCCCGGTTGTCCGTAAATACCAGCACTCTGCTGTCTTCTCCCGTTTCAAGAACAGATTCCAGAGCAGCGGCCATTTCATTCAGTTTTTTTGCCATCCCCTTTTTGTAGGCATACCTCTGATATAAAAGCATACCGGCAAGGGCGGCCGCACACAGAGATAACACGAATATCACAGCTTTATCGCTCATGCCTGTTCCCCCAGCTTATATCCGATTCCCCATACGGTGATCACATACCGCGGGCTGCGCGGATTCTCCTCCAGCTTATTCCGAAGCCTGCTTATATGGACATTCACCGCATTTTCATCCCCGAAATACGCCTCATTCCAAACACTGGTATAGATCTGTTCCTTGGTATAAACCCTCCGGGGATTCTGCATAAACAGCTTAAGGATCTCAAACTCTTTTGCTGTCAGTTCCACATTTACTCCTTTGTTAGACACGGTATAATCGGTAAGATTCATCATCAGATCACCGCATCTGATCGTCTCGCACTCCTGCGGCTCTGCCGCCTCGGACGTCTGCGCCCATCTGGTGCTTCTCCTTATATTGGCCTTTATGCGTGCCAGCACTTCGGACACGGAAAAGGGTTTCGTAATATAATCGTCCGCGCCCAGTCCCAAGCCCAGCGTTTTATCCGAATCACTGTCCTTAGCCGATAGGATGATGATCGGCACAATGCTGCTTCTGCGTATATACTGCATCACATCCATCCCGCTCTTTTTAGGTATCATCAGATCCAGCAGCACCAGGTCATAATGACCGCCGTCAAACAGACGGCATGCGCTCTCCCCATCCCCGGCACAGGTCACTTCAAAATTCTCCGTAGCCAGAAACTCCTTCAGCATTGTGCTGATCTCCATATCATCTTCCACCAGTAATAACTTCACGCCCCTACCTCCGGTTCTAAGCTTTTTATCATTATATTTCCTGCACGGATAATATTCAAGGACTTCACAGCTTTTAGCCGGATATTCAAAGTTACTGTTCACGGTTGTCGTAAACCTACCGCGAATGACAGGGCTTCAAGGGATCCCTATGAGGACCATACTCTGCCCTGTCATTCGCTGCTTTATAAGCAGCCGTGAACAGTAACTATTCAAAAAGGATCCGATTAGCGGTATAATACCTTCCCGCGCCGTTTACAGCGTCCGGACAATCGTTATATTTACCTCTCCTCCAACTCTATGCGCTCCTTAAGAGCCAGGAACAGCGTTACAAAGCCGGCCGTGACGAGGATATGCGCGATCCCCGCCACGCCGGATATCGCGCCGTTTGCTCCCGCGCCGGGCTGTATCTCCAGAACCTGCACCGCTCCGCGGACAAACATCATGACCACAGTCAGAGGGAGCCCTATGTTATACAGCACCAGAAATACCTTAAACTTCCGGCTTTCATTCAGCTTTAAACTCCTGTATAAAAGCATCAGCAAAAGAAACAGAAAGCAGCCCAAAACGAGCAGATGACCGTGGGCAAATGCCAGGGCTGTACGGCCTTCGAAAGCCATATACTTTGTAAACTCCCGATAAAATACGCCGCATACGATGGCCAGTATAAAATACAGAAAAGAAATCTTCCAAAGTCTCTTCATCATGCCGCCTTCCTTTCCGAACGCATATCCATAAACCCGATCAGCACTGTCCACACATAGGCGCAGGTCTTAGGGATCATGAGCATGCCGATTAACGGGTATGTATCCGCAAACAGCACCACCGGTATATAGAAGGCAAAGCTCAATACGATGGTCAGCCACATATGGCGGAAAGGCCGGTCATTATGCTTTTTTGCCTCCCGGAAGAACAGCACGATGATCAGAAGTCCCAAAAGGGCAAACGGGATATTGCGGTAAATGCCCCAGCTTAAAGGCGCGTCGGCGCTGGTCCAGGCATTCTGCGGGAACATGCACAGCGCGATCCGCACCGCGGACAGCAGATAAACTACAGAGGTCAGCCCTTTTTGTCCCTTCACTTCATAGCGCAGCCGCCAGACGTAGTACAGCAGGATATAAAATACCGTCATCGTCACAGATGTAATCAGCTTGCCGACTCCCAGGGCAGCCGCGTAGTTTTCCAGCCCGGTGGTGCACAGCGCGTATGCGCGCGGAACCAGATGAAACGCATCCCCTGCCCCCAGCGTCACCGCCATGATCCCAAAGAGCAGATACTGCCGCTTTCCCTGATTCTTTCGAATCATGATCACACCCAGGGTAATCACCGTAATAAGATATACGGCATCAAACAGTGTTTCCATAATTGCCTGCATAGTCATTTCCTCCTTAAATAAAATAGAATATGATATTTATTATGAACATCGTTCATATTCAGTTATAAATTTTTCCCACCCAAACGCACGCATAGCATTGAGAAACCTCGCTGTATCTGCGTACCGGTAAGTGGGAAAATTAAATCGTCAGGCCCGCCGCATCAGCCGCGACGGCCATAGAACCGCGGTTCATTGATAGATACATCTAGACGCCATCTCTAACAGCGGGCCGCACCGCTCTCTTCCCTGCAGAAGCATGGAAGTCAAAGTGATGAATATCAGATCGACAAATTCATCCTGCGTAAAACCGCCGTGAAAAGCATCCGCCCTGACATCGGAATCCCTGCCTAGAACACATTTTAAGTTCTGTTTGATGTGTCCGAAGTACTGTTCCATCATCCGTCTGCCGCTGGCCTTGTCTTCGGCCGCAAAGCTCATGGAGTGGAGAGTAAAAAATCCCGGATACTTCCCGCATCCTTTCCGTATGCTTTCAAAAAGCCACTCAAGGCAGTCCGTGAAACAGTCAAACACGGAAAAATCCCCTGACATGTGAAAAATATCCTTCCATACATCTTCCACCGCAGCGCTGATCAGATCTGTCTTTGACGGAAAATAGTTATAGATGGACCCCACCGCCACGCCGCAGGCGGCGGCCACGCTGCGCATGTTCACAGCGGATATCCCCTGTTCCATCACAATCTTTCTGCATTCTTCCAAAATGGCTTCTCTGGACGTCACCACGGTATTCATAGCTCTCACCTCTCAAACTGAACAATGTTCATTATACATGAATACCTGCGCCTTGTCAAGAGCTGCGCCATGCGCTGCTTTATCGGCAGCCGCGAACAGTAACCGGCTATGAATAGCTGCTGTCCCCTCCTTACGGAAGAAACAGCTGGTTTTCCTTCCTGCCGCCGCAGCTCTTCTTCATCTTCTGCGCCGCCGCCGATAACAACAGCTTATTGTTATGCCTTGCCTTCACAGGACATACCGCTATGCAGTGCATGCAGGAAATACAGCGTTCCCTGTCCACGCCCGCCGGATCATCCTGAGGGATCGCCTGGACCGGGCACTCCTTGGCACATCTGCCGCATCGGATGCAGGATTTATCCGCCGCAGGCTTCATCGGCACCCCGTTATACTCCCGGTAGGGCCTGCTGCCCGGGACCTTCACCTCGCCTTTGCTTCCGCCGTCCTCCAGGTGTTTCCTGATCCGCTGAGCGTAAGCCGCAAGCTCACTTTTGTCTCTGTCATCCGGCCTGCCCTCACCGAATTTATGGATGATGGAATGCTCCGCCACAGCCGCCACGGCAGCGGCACAGAAAAATCCCGCCCCATCCAGGGTATCTTTAAGTTCCAGCAACGTATCCTCATAATCCCGGTTTCCGTAGACCGCCACAAGCACGGCGGAGGCTTTGCCGCCCTGAAGCATGGCGAGGCGCTCCAGCGCCGTGCCCGGCACCCGGCCTCCAAAGCTCGGCACCGCAACGATACAGACGTCGTCGCCGCCAAAACGGCATTTCGACAAATCCCTGTCCGGATTCAGCAAATCGATCTCTTCCTTTTCGCAGTCCCATGCGCTGCCTATGATACCTGCCGCCTTTTTGGTGCCGCCGGTAGGGCTGAAATAAATTATATACAGTTTTCCCATATGCCACTCTCCGTTCATCTTACACTGTATACAATTATATCCCTTACCTCCTCCGGATGCAATACATCACCGTTCCTCTTCCATACGCGCCTCTTTCATACGCATCATAATCTCTTCCCACGCCGCCGGCCGGTAATCCATGCGCTCCGCGCTGACGCAGAAGCTCTGCCTGCTGACATCCGCATATTGGGGACTTGCATGTACATGTCCGAATATATTGGCATAGGGCATGTTTCTGTTCAAGTACAGCGGCTCATGGGAGAGCCAGTACCAGTTTTCAAACAGGACCGGCCAGTATGAGGCATGGATAAACCCCATCTCCTCCCACTGCTCCGAAGTGAAATACCGGTCATGATTGCCCATGATCAGGTACTTCTCTCCGGCAAGCAGCGACAGGATTCTCCTGTTGTCTTCCCGTCCGCAGGCAGAAAAATCCCCTAGGACAAAGACCCGGCTGTCCTGGTCCACCGTTTCGTTCCAGCGCCGGATGAGCTCCTCTTCCATCTCTTTTGTTCCGGCAAAGGGTCTGCCCTCATATCCTATGATCCGGCTGTCCCCAAAATGGGTATCCGCAATCAAAAATGTCCGCTTCATATGGCAATCCACTGCACGGCATGCTCAATCTGCCACCGCAGATCCCCGCTGTGCACGCCGGTATGCTTCCATTCGCTGTGATACCCCAGGCACGGACAGATACAGGTCATATACCTGCCCGCTGCTTCCGCCTTTCCCTGTCCGGCGCCCCCGGGCACGTGGATGCGCATTCTTTTTCTGTAATGGACATGTCCGCAGACAGCATATTTCACACGGTACCTGGAAAGAAGTTCTCCCAGGGCTTCGCTTCCCAAAAATCCGTTAAAGTAATCCCAGGGCGCGCGGTCTCCCGGCACACAGAACTCCCTCACCGGCAGCATATGGGTGACCACGATGGCCGGATACTCCCTGTACCTTACAAGCTGAGCCTCCAGCCGTTCAAGGCTGCGGCGAAGACACCCCCTGTTGTCAGACGTCCACTGGTTTTTCAGACGGTCCTGCCAGATGCGGCCCTCCAGCTCCATGGCATCCAGCTGCTTCTCATCATATTGAGGAGACGCGAAAGAGTAATCGTACCATCCGATATCGCCGATCAGCGCATAGGTTTCGCGTCTTCCCTTCAAAAGGCAGCCTTTGTTTGACAGGCAGTTTGGGTCCTTTTCGAACGTCCGGTAAATCTGATCGGTGGACAGGATATGAAAGTCTCCGCTCCACATATCATGATTTCCGGGCACATACCAGACCGGAATCCCGGCCAGCCGTTTGAGGTCAGCCGCCGAAGTGCAGGTCTTAAGCACATCCTCACTGATATCACCGGCGATGAGCACGCCGTCCGCCCCCTCGTCCTTCAGATAACCGGCCAGACACTCCAGGACCGGATAAGATTTATTGATGTCCACATGCAAATCTGCAATCGCCGCCAGCTTCATATGGCAATCCCCTCCCCATCATACGGCAGAGCCGCCGTTTCTCCCTGTTTCTGCTCCCCGCAGTAATGACAGGCAGCCATCCAGCCTTTGGATATCTCCTGCAGCTGCGGCTTCTCCTGCCTGCATTTATCCGTGCAGTAAGGGCATCGGGTGTGGAAGGGACATCCGGACGGCGGGTTTGACGGGCTTGGCACATCCCCCTTCAGCACAATCCGCTCCCTCTTTTCCCCGTCTTCCCTGGCCGAGGCGGAAAAAAGCGCCTGTGTATAGGGGTGTCTGGCATGCCAGGTGATCTCTTCCTGGCTGCCGATTTCCACGATACTGCCCAGATACATCACCCCGATCCGGTCCGACATGTAGGACACCACATTCAGATCATGGGAGATGAAGAGATAGGTCAGGCCATATTCCTTCTGCAGCCTCTTCATCAGATTCAGGATCTGAGCCTGCACCGATACGTCCAGAGCCGACACCGGTTCATCCGCGACCACAAAGGACGGATTTAAAATCAGTGCCAGAGCGATGCTGACCCGCTGGCGCTGGCCGCCGGACAGCTGCCCGGGATACCGGTCTTTATAGCTCTCATCCAGCCCCACCACCTGCAGCATGCGTTTTACCATATGCTGCCGCTCCTCTTTACCCATCTCACGGTGATGGATCACCAGCGGTTCTTCCAGAAGCCAGCCGATCTTTTTCTGCGGATTGATGGAAGCATAGGGATCCTGAAACACCATCTGGATACTGCTTCGGAAGGCTCCAAAACGGCGTTCGCTCATATGGGTGATATCCTGGCCTTCAAACAGGATGCTGCCGCTTGTGGCCGTCAGCAGATGGACCAGCAGATTGCCCGTGGTGGACTTGCCGCATCCGGATTCCCCCACCAGGCCCAGAGTTTCTCCCCTGTAGATATCCAGGGATATGCCATCCACCGCTTTTACCTGCCTGCGCTTCTTATCCGTATAAACCTTAGTCACATTGCGCAGAGTTACCAGCGATTCATTCATGATCCGCCTTCCTTTCCGCCGACCGCTTTTCTATTTCCGCCGGACTTAGATGACAGTACACGTCTCTGCCGCGATAGCTGTAGCTATGGGGAGTCTCCTCATGGCAGAGGCTCTGCGCGCCAAAGCAGCGGCCGGCGAAGGGACAGCCTTTTTTGCTCCGGCGCTGCAGCGGTTCCACGGTGCCCGGTATGGATTCCAGCTCCCTGCCCCGTCTTCCTGCAGAAGGGATAGCTGCGGCCAGCCCTCTCGTATAGGGATGCACCGGCTCCTTAAGCACATATTCCACCGGGCCGCTCTCCACCACCCGTCCGGCATACATGATATATACGCGGCTGCACAGGTCGCGGATCACTCCCAGGTCATGGGAAATCAAAAGCACCGCCGTCTGCCTCTCTCTGTTCATCTTTTTCATCAGATCCATGATCTGAGCCTGTATTGTCACGTCCAACGCCGTGGTGGGTTCATCAGCGATGAGCAGATCCGGGTTATTGACAAAGGCCATGGCGATCATGATGCGCTGGCGCTGGCCGCCGGAGAGCTGATGGGGATAGCTCTGATAAATCCGTTCCACATCAGGCAGGCCCACCTGCTTTAATACCTCTAAGACCTGCTTTACGGCTGCTTCTCCGGTCACTTTCTGATGCAGCAGCACATTTTCCTGTATCTGTTTTCCCACTTTAATCAGAGGATTCAGCGCAGTCATAGGTTCCTGAAAGATCATAGAGATTCTGTCCCCGCGGTAAAAGGACCACTCCCTGTCATTTAAAGTGAGCAGTTCCTCGTCCCCAAAGCGAATGCTTCCGGAAACTCTGGCATTCTCCGGCTGCAGCCCAATCATGGACAGAGCCGTTACCGATTTCCCGCAGCCCGATTCGCCGATTAAGGCCACGATCTCCCCGGGGGCTATCTCCATATTCACATCCCTTACGGCCGCGTATTCTTTCTTATCCTGTACAAAACTTAAGGAAAAGTTCTTCACTTTACACACACTGTTCATTCTATCTGCCCTCGTTCACTTCCTGAATACCGTCCCCCAAAAGGTTGAATCCCAGCACCAACACCGCAATGATGACGGCGGGAATCAGCACATACCAGGCCGCGCGCAGGATGCAGTCCTGAGCCTCGCTTAACATCTTGCCAAGGCTTGGGTCAGGCGGCTGGATGCCCATGCCCAGATAGCTTAATCCGGCTTCCGACATCACCGCTCCGGCAAAGGCCAGCGAAGCCGTGGCCGCAAGCTCTGCCGTCAGATTGGGCAGAATATGTACAAACATGATGCGTAGCCCTCCGGCTCCCCGGACCTTCTCGGCCTTGACAAAATCCGCATCCCGGTACTTCATGAAGCCGCTTCTGGACATCCTGGCAAACCGGGGCACCGACATGATTGCCAGCGCGAGAACCGTGTTGGAGATGCCGTTTCCAAATACCGCGATCAGCATCAGCGCCAGCAGCACCCCCGGAAAAGCCATCTGTGCGTCAATCAGCTTCATGATCACTTCATCCACCCTGCCGCCGTAATAGCCTGCAAAGGATCCGACCGCGATGCCCGCGGCTCCTCCGCATACCACCACCAGTACGCCGATCAGAAAGGAAATCTGCACGCCCTTCATCGCACGGCTTAAGATGTCACGCCCGAACTGGTCCGTGCCAAGCCAGTGCGCGGCTCCCGGTACGGACAGCTTATTGGTCAGTTCCATCGCATTGGGTTCGCAGGGCAGATGCACCAGGCTCACTAACAGCAGTGCGCTCATCAGGGCAATCATGCCGAATCCTATGCAAAAACTGATACTTGAAAAATATTTCTTCATAAGAATCCCCCGATATTTATTTCAGTCTGATTCTGGGGTCCACCACGGAATAGACCAGGTCCACGGCAAAATTACACAGCACGACGATAACCGCCAGGTAAAGCACCAGCCCCTGCAAAAGCGGCAGGTCGCGGCTGGAGATGGAAACAGAGATCAGGCGGCCGATGCCGGGAAGTGAGAACACATTCTCCGTGATGATGCTGCCACCCAGGATATCGGCGGTCAGCATGCCAAGGATCGTGATGACCGGAATCAGGGAATTGCGCACCACGTGCCGGTACATCACCTTTGATTTCCGAAGGCCCTTGCTGTAAGCGGTCCTGACATAATCCTGCTTCTGCTGGTTGGTGACGGACACCTTAACGTAGCGGATCAGCACGGCTGAAGAACCCAGGGCGATGGACAGCGAGGGCAGAAGCAGCGAACGCATGCATCCTGCCGGGTCCTCCGCCCAGGAAATATACCCGATGGACGGAAGCCACTTAAGCCTCACGGAAAACAGGTTGATCAGGAAAATCCCCATGCAGAATGCCGGTACGGACAGGCTGATCTGGGACAGCATGGAAAAACCTACGCTGTATTTTCTGCCGCCGTGCCCGGCCAGCCATATCCCGGCCGGTATGCCGATCAGAACGGTCATGAGCATGGTCATCACCGCCAGGCTTCCGGTCACGGTAAGCCCCGATGTAATCAGCTGGGACACCGGCTGCTGATAGCGGAAGGATGTCCCCAGGTCTCCCGCAAACAGCCCCCGTATCCAGCTGAAATATCTCTGGTACAGCGGTTTATCAAGCCCCATGCTCTGTTCCAGGGCCTCAATCTGCATCGGATCCGCATCCACGCCCAGTATGATATAGGCCGGATTGCCCGGCAGTATCTGGAACACCCCGAAGGTGATCAGGGATACCAGCGCCAGCGTCACGAGCAATCCGCCTGCCTTTCTGCAGTAGTACATCATATTCGTCAGTCCTCATAATACATCTTGCTAAAGTCCATAAATCCAACCGGATAGAAGGTATATCCCTTTAAATCTTTTCTGGAAGCTACGGTCAGGTTCGGATCGCAGATCCAGACCGCGGCCGCGTCTTCCGTGAGAATCTTCTGGCACTCCTTGTAGTATTCCGCCCTCACAGTTTCATCTGTTTCCTTGATGGCCTTTTCGATCAGCCCGTCATAGGCAGGGTTGGCATACTTAAAGAAATTCTTGGCATAGGTGGTGGTATAGCGCCCCAGCACATCGTTGGGATCCAGCTTTCCGGTCAGGCCAACGATGGTTGTCTGGTACTGTGCGTTGGTGTACACATCCTCCAGCCATGCCGCCCACTCGATCAGTTGGATTTCCGCCGTGATATTCACCTGTTTTAACTGCTCCACAATGATCTGGGCCGTGTCAATATGCTTCTGATAGTTGGCCGGAACAGTGATTGTCATGGAGAATCCGTCCCCATATCCGGCCTCGGTCAGCAGTTCCTTCGCTTTCTCAATATCCACCGTGTATGTGTCTGCCAGCTGATCATTGTAATAGGTCCCCATCACCGGGCTGAAATTGGAATACAGCTCTGTGGCATAACCTCCGAACACGCCGTCAATGACCTGCTGCTTGTCGATCACATAGCTTATGGCCTGGCGCACCTTCACATTGTCAAACGGCTTCACGCTGTTGTTCAGCGCAAAGATCTGCACCATATTCTGCGGAGAGTTATAGATGTCAAATTCACCGCTTAAGATCTCGGCATTTTCTGCGGATACACCCGCAATGTCCAGCTGTCCGGACTGCAGTGCGGTCACCACAGCGCTCTCATCCGTCATGATATAAATTTCCGCCTTGTCGATCATGGGCATGCGGCTCTCATCATAGTACTCCGTATTTTTCTCCAGGACGACCTTCTGGCCCGGCACATATTCCACAAACCGAAACGGGCCGGTGCCCACCGGCGCCACAGCCTGCTCCTCATAGCCTTTGGGCAGCACGGCTATTTTATTAAACTGCAGGAAGGCCGCATTCACATCGGAGAGCGTCATAACCACGGTATAATCGTCGGGAGCTTCCAGATTCGTGATGCTGCTGAATTTGGATGAGATGGCCTTCTCACCGTTTAAACCGGAGAGGTTTTCATAGGTATAGATCACATCCTCCGAGGTCATGGGGCTGCCATTATGAAATGTTACATTCTTTCTTAAATGAAAGGTATAGGTCAGGCTGTCATTGGAGATATCCCAGCTTTCCGCCAGTCCCGGAATGATACTGCCGGCCTCATCAAAGCGTACGAGGCCTTCAAAAACATTCATAAAGATGGCTTCCGTATCGGTGGCTGCGGACATCCACGGATCCAGGCTGTCCGGTTCGGAGCCCACATTGATGCGCACCACCTTTTCCCCCTGATTCTCTGTGCCCGCCGTTTGTGCCGGCGCCGTGCTTTCCTCTCCTGTCTTTTGGCTCTCCGGACTCCCGGCGCTTACCGCGGATGTTCCGGAGGCGGATGACCCTGATGCGCCTGTTCCTGCCGCAGAGTTACCGCATCCTGCCAAAATCAGCATTGATACCGCCATAAAAATGCACAGCATATTTTTCAGATTCTTCTTCATTGTCATTTTCTCCTCTTCTAATCATAAGTATAGCGTTCCACATCCTGTATGCTCTCAATCACATCGGGAAACTTAAGCTCTTCAATACCAAGCCGCCCCGGCGGATTGATCAGAAGCGTACGCATTCCCGCCGCAGACGCTCCCACCGCGTCATCATAATAATTATCCCCTACATAAAGGCATTCCGAAGGTTCCACTCCCGCCAGCAAAAGAGCTCTCTCAAATATCCTGCGGTCAGGTTTCTCACATCCGGCTTCGGAGGATATCACAACGGTATCCATAAGGCTTAACAGGCCGTTTTCCTCCAGGACCCTTCTGCAGGAGTGATCCCAGTTGGATATCAGCCCGGTTTTTATGCCCCGTTGGTGCAGGCGGTTTAAAACACCGTCCGTAAAGGGGAATTTTCTCCAGCAAACAGACGGGTTTTCCTGCTCCATCCCGATGAGAAACCGCTGCGTTTCCCGGCCAAGCTGCAGGTATTCCATCAGCTTTTCCAGATAGCCGCGGACACCTTCCTTTTTTCCAAGGCATCCCGGATGCTCCCGCATAAAATACTTGTTGGCCAGATGATATGCACACTCGACTTCGTTTATTTCCTTTTTCACTCCCAGATCCGCCAGCACCTTTTGATAGATGGCGGCATGATTGTTTCCGACCAGCGTAAGGCCCAGGTCAAACCATATATACCGGATCATCAGCAAGCTCCCTCTTTTCCTCCTGTCGTTTACAAGCATCAGAATAACACCGCCGTGTAAACTTTCCGGCGGTATTTTTTATAAAATCGGTAAAATCACTGTCAAAACGCCGTGCGCAACGCTGGAAGATTTCACTGTGTTTATATAAAAACTACAATAGAAGATGAAATATATCATAAAAAAGTATAAAATATCAAAAAAATTCGTTTGACATATCTCCCATGCCGTTCTATACTAATAAAAGACCGCTGAAAAATTAGAGAAAGGAGGCAGACAACATGTTCAGAACAATCAATCGTTCCATCGCATTTCGTAACAGAGATAATTTAGTTACCAATACAACTTTACCGTCATCACAGCATCCGTTTGCGAAAAAACCTGCATGGTGTCCTGCCCAAACCAGCTCTGCGTTCTGATCCAGGAAACCGTCAGCCCTTTTCCGTAACCGGGAAAGGGCTTTTTTTGTGCAAAAATAGCTGAACTGTTACGATTATCAGTATAGAAGAAAGGGGAAAGGCACGCGAGTGCCGGTAAGAAACATTGAATAAGGAAATATTCCGCAGGCTTCCGCCTGCATTAAAAACTCTGGCGGAAGAACAGGGCATCACGGAGGACAGCTGTCTTGTCTTTGCCCGCTTCGATATGAATTTCGAGGAAAAGTATGTGGACGGCTGGCTGCTTCTGACAAACAAGCAGGTTCTGATCGCCCAGGCCGTCAAGGGGCCCATGTATCTGAAGCAGTACAAAGGCTGCGTGGACCGCAGGGAAAAAGCGGCGGGGAGCGAATCCTATGAGACCAGCCTGCTGCCTGTGTCAGAGACCGCTTCCATGCAGGTGCTCAAACAGGTAGCCACCAACGTCCTGTTTTACAGGCCCGAAGGGGAGGGCAGGGAGGATATCCGCCTGGCGCTGTGCTCCAACATGTATCTGGCGCAGCTGCGCCATTTCGCCGCGGTTTTCACCGCGCTGAAGGAAGGTAAGGAGCTTACGGAGGAAGTGCTTCGCGGGGAAAAGGAAGAGGAATACTGCCCCAAATGCGGCACCATGTATCCGGACCGGGAGCGCCGGATCTGCCCGAAATGCATGAACAAAAGCTCCGTGTTCTTCCGTACATTGGGCTATTTTAAGCCATACGCGGCCAGCATCGCAGGCATGTTCGTCTGCATCATCGCAACCGCACTGCTCAATCTGGTATGGCCTTACTTAAACGGTACGATACTGTACGACCGGGTGCTTGCAAGGGATGAGCACTTTCTGGAATTTTTAAACCTTCCGGCCGGCAAATTCGTCACCGCACTGCTTCTGGTGGTTCTGTCCATGTTTATGACGAAGCTGTTCATACAGATCTTCGGCATCATCCAGGGCGTTTTAAATGCCAGGATCATCCCTGGCGTGGTGATGAAGCTTAAAACAGACGTGTTCGATTCCATGGGCCGCCTGTCCATGGGTTTTTACAACAGCAAACAGACCGGCAGCCTGATGACCAGGGTCATGGGGGATTCGGAGGAGGTTACGGGATTCTTTATCGACGGCCTGCCCTATATGTTCTCCAACATCTTCTCACTGATCGCCACAGCCGTCATCATGCTTAAGATCAACTGGAAGCTGGCCATACCGGTGCTGATCTGGATACCGGTGGTTTTATTCACCAGCTATAAGATGGCTCCGATCCTGTTTAACTTCTTTACCAGCAGGCACAGGGCCCGCCGCTCCTTAAACGGCAGGGTCAATGACAACCTGACGGGAGCCCGCGTGGTCAAGGCCTTCGGCCAGGAAGAGAAGGAGCTCACGCGCTTTGACAAATACAACCGCAAGCTCATGCGCGCCGATGTGGATCTGGTGCGTTTCGACAACCGATTCACCGTGCTCTATGCGGCGGTGGAGAGCTTCTCCAACCTGCTGGTATGGGGATTGGGCGGCTTCATGCTCTTTAAATACGGCAATCTGGAGCTGGGTGTGCTGATCACCTTCATCAGCTACGTGGCGCAGTTGAACAATCCGCTGGATTTTCTGGCCTTCAGCTTTCACTGGTGGGCGGAAAGCATGAGCAGCGCGCAGCGTATGTTTGAGATCATCGATTCCCTTCCTGAAATCACGGAAAAGGAAAATCCGGTGCACATGCAGGATCTGCGCGGCGATATCGAGCTAAAGAATGTCACCTTCTCTTATGATAAGAACAAAACCATACTGAAAAATGTCAGCCTCCATGTGGAAGCCGGCCGGATGCTGGGCATCGTAGGGCGCTCCGGCGCCGGCAAGACCACACTGGTCAACATGATCTCCAGGCTGTACGACCCGGATGAAGGCGAGATATTGATCGACGGAGTCCCTGTAAAGGATATCGCTTTTCTGGACCTTAGGCGCAATGTAGCCATGGTCTCACAGGAAACCTACATATTTATGGGCAGCGTATACAGCAACATCGCATACGCCAACCCCGAGGCAACCAAAGAGGAAGTGGTGCAGGCCGCGGTTTTAGCCAGCGCCCATGATTTCATCTGCAAGATGCCGGACGGCTATGACACGATCATCGGCGCCACAGGCCGCGAGCTCTCCGGCGGGGAGCGGCAGCGCATCTCCATCGCGAGAGCCATACTGGCTAACCCCAAGATTCTGATCCTGGATGAGGCCACCGCTTCTGTGGATACGGAAACGGAAAAAGCCATACAGGCATCCATTAACTTCCTGATTAAGGGACGCACCACCATCTCCATCGCCCACCGGCTCTCCACCCTGCGGGACGCGGACCGTCTAGTGGTCATGGATGAGGGCCGCATCACTGAAGAAGGCACCCACGAGGAGCTTTTGCAGAAAAAAGGAACCTATTACAAGCTTAGAGAACTGCAGACCAAGGCGCTGGCCATGAGGGGTCTGGAATAATGACAGAAATGAAGAAATGAGGTAGATTATGGAACAGGATTTATACGCAGAAGAATTTGATCTGGAGCAGATGGAGGCGGAAACCGAAGCCATGCTGGCCCTGAACTATCTGGACAGAAACAACAGCACGTTCCGGCGCACACCGGGCGGCTTTGTCTCTCTGGATACGGAAGATAAACATTACGCGAGGGTTCAGGTGTTCCGCACCTTTCCTTTCACCGGCAAAAATCTATATATATCCATCCGCGAGGCGGATGAGAAAGCCCGCGAGATCGGCATCATCCACGACCTGGATCAGGATGTGGACGAAGAAACAAGGCAGATGCTGACCGAACAGATGGAACTGCGCTATTTTACGCCGATCATCAAAAAAGTGAAGAATGTAAAAGAAGAATACGGCTTCGCCTATTTTGACGTGGTGACGGATCACGGCCCCTGCCGCTTTGCCATCCATATGAGCGGCAACGCGGTGGTGCACTTAACCGACACACGCCTGCTCATCACGGATCTGGATGAGAACCGTTTTGAGATACCGGATACCCGAAAGCTCTCCAATAAGGAGCTGAAAAAAATAGGGCTGTTTCTTTAGTTAAATACCGCGCCGGATACCGGTGCAGAAAACGAGGTTATCCATGGAATTAAATGTAAAGCTGCCGCAGGAGATCTTAAGTCTGTTTCAGCTGCGGGATAAGGAGGAGATCCGCTACAGCTCCCCTTTTGACATCAACCGCCAGGGGCAGTTCACTAACAGCTCCTACGGCATACTGACAAACAACCGCCTGATCATCGTGGAAGACAGGCAGATTGTATATGAAAAAGAACTGGCAGAGCTCTCCGCCATGAAATGCGAATCGCAGGTCAACAGCGGCATCCTGGTGGTGACGGAAAAGGACACGGACACCGCCAGGCATGTGGCCAGATTCTCCATGAAGCAGATCTCCCGGTTCGCATCCATCGCCAAGGGCGGCATGCTCATGATGGAGGGGAGCCGGCGGACCGTGGAAAACAGGGAATATGAAAAGACCTGCCCCAAATGCGGCAGAGCCCTTCCCGGCACCAGAGTCTGCCCCAAATGCGAGGGCAAGCATGTCACACTGATGAAATTTGTCCGCCTCTGTTCCAATTATAAGCGGCAGTTTCTGCAGGTGGCGCTCATGATGCTCTTCGCCTCCGCCATCAACCTGGCCGGCCCCATATTCCAGCAGCGTTTTATCGACGACACCCTGCTGTCCGGCCACGGAAATGTCCCGGCTGTCATCCGTTTTATCCTGATCATGGCCGTAATCACCGTGCTGTCCATCATCACGCGCTATCTGCGCAGCCTCTGGAGCGCCAAGCTGGGCGCCGGAATCAGCATGGACATCCGTGAAAAGCTGTATCACAGGATCCAGATACTCACGCTTTCCTTCATTCAGGACCGCCGTCCCGGCGAACTGATGAACCGCATTAACAATGATTCCGCCAATATACGGAAATTCATGGAGGATGCCTTTGGCAGCATCTTCTACCAGATCGTGCTGATGCTGGGAGCGATCATCGTCATGCTGACCATCAGCCCCGGCCTGACGCTTCTGTCCATCGTATTTCTGCCTCTGGCCTTCTCCCTGTCGGTGGGCTTTCGCAAGGTGATCCACCGCAGGTTCCACATGCAGTCCAAGAAGGGCGACGACAATAACAGCGCGCTGCAGGATGTGATCTCCGGCATAAGGGTTGTGAAATCCTTCGGCAAGGAACAGTACGAATCCGAGCGCTTTAAGGCGGTATCGCAGACCTATGCCAATATCCAGAAAAACAATGAGGTATTCTGGGCGGCGTTTTACCCCATGCTGACATTCATCATGGGCATGGGCATCTATTTCGTGACGGCGCTGGGCGGCTTTAAGGCGCTGGACGGAAGCCTGTCGCTGGGTCAGCTGCTGCAGTTCATCACCTATGCCACCATGCTCTACGGACCTTTGGGCTGGATGACCCACCTGCCCCGAATGATTGTGCAGATGTTAACCAGCCTGGAACGTATCTATGACGTGCTGGATGAGCAGCCCAAGATACACAACGCCGAGCATCCCATAAGCCGGGAGATTAAGGGCGATGTGGTATTTAAAGATGTCTGTTTCGGCTACCGTTCCTATGAAACGGTGCTGGATAAGATTAATTTTGAGATTAAAAAGGGAGAGATGATCGGCATCGTCGGCGCCTCCGGCACCGGCAAATCCACGCTGATCAACCTGGTCATGCACCTGTATGATGTGGATGACGGAGAACTGCTGATCGACGGGATCAACATCAACGATTACCGGCTGGAAGATTTCCACCGGCAGATCGGCGTGGTGCTGCAGGAGACCTTCCTCTTCTCAGACACCATTCTCAACAACATGCGTTTTGCCAAGCCGGACGCCACCTACGAGGAGATCATCCGCGCCGCCAAAATGGCCAACGCCCACGACTTCATCTGCAAGACGCCCAACGGCTACAACACCTATGTGGGCGAGAAAGGCTTTAATCTCTCCGGCGGTGAACGGCAGAGGATTGCCATCGCCCGGGCTATTTTAAATGATCCTAAGCTTCTGATCCTGGACGAGGCCACATCCAGCCTGGATACGGAAAGCGAATACCTGATACAGAAAGCGCTGCAGAGGCTGACCGCCGGCAGAACCACGCTGGCCATCGCCCACCGCCTGTCCACATTAAAGGATGCCGACCGCCTGATCGTCATAGACGGGCATAAGATCGCGGAATGCGGCACACACAACGAACTGCTGGAACAAAAGGGCATCTACTACCAGCTGGTAACCGCTCAGCTGCAGATGCAGACCTTAAAGGAAGATGCCTGATAAAGCGCACCGGAGCGTGTACAGAGCATCCGCCTGCTGTCGCTCACAGTTAAAGAAGGAGAGTTTTATGGACCGTTTTATACAATGTGAACCCATAGATAAAGGATGGTCTGAGGACAAAAAATACAGCGCTGTGTTCCCGAACGGGGACAGAGTGCTGTACCGGGTCTCCGCCGCTGATCAGTATGAGCGGAAAAAAGCTGAGTTTGATATCATGAAACAGATCGCCGCGCTCGGCATTCCCATGTGTATGCCGCTGGAATTTGGCACCTGCGAAGACGGGGTGTACTCGATCCAGAGCTGGATCGACGGGGTATCCGCAGAGGAAGAAATCCCCCTGCTGGCGGACACAGAGCAGTATGTCCATGGCCTTCAGGCAGGGCAAATCCTCCATAAGATTCACTCCATACCGGCGCCCGCCGGCAGAGAGGGCTGGGAAAGCAGGTTCGGCCGCAAGATCGACCGCAAGATACGCGGCTATCACGACTGCCCCATCGGATTTGAAGGCGCAGATCATATGCTCCGGTACATAGAGGAACACCGGCATCTGCTCAAAGGGCGCCCCCAGTGCCTTCAGCACGGCGATTATCACATCGGCAATATGATCATCGATCCCTCCGGCGTCCTGACCGTCATCGATTTTAATAGGTGGGATTACGGAGACCCCTGGGAAGAATTCAACCGCATCGTCTGGTGCGCGCAGAAGTCGCATCTGTTTGCCACCGGCATGGTCAACGGCTATTTCGGCGGCACGCCTCCCATGGAGTTCTGGAAGCTTCTGGCCCTCTACATATCCAGCAACACGCTCTCCTCCGTCTATTGGGCGGTGCCGTTCGGCCAGAAAGAAATCGATACCATGAAACGGCAGGCGGCCGAAGTGCTGGGATGGTATGATAACATGAACCGGCCTGTGCCCTCATGGTATCTCGGAAACCCGTGCGTGCAGACAACGGACGGCCTGACCTATATGCTGAAGTCACCTTTTGATTTCAGCTTCCTAAGCCGGTATGGCAGGGTGTTCCGGATCTTTGACGGACAGGATTCCGGCAATATCTGTTTCGGCACGGAGAAAGACGGCAGACGTTATTTTATAAAATTTGCCGGGGCGCCGACGGCCCGCTATGATGGGAAACCGGAAGACGCCATATCCAGGCTCAAGTCCACAGTCCCCGTCTATCAGGACCTCCGGCATCCGAACCTGATTGAATATCTCGGGTGCGAAGAGATCGGCGGCGGCTTTGCCATGATCTTTGCATGGGCAGACGGCGAGTGCATGGGAAGAATGTTTCCAAAATCGCGGCGGCGGTTTCTGCAGACGGATACAAAAACCAGAATGCAGGTGTATCTGGACATCCTGTCGTTCCTTGAATATACGGCATCCCAGGGATATATCGCCATTGACTTCTATGACGGCAGCATCATGTATGACTTTACGCGCCATAAGACGGTCATATGCGATATCGATTTTTTCCGTAAAAAGCCCTGTGTCAATGACATGGGACGGATGTGGGGCAGCTCCCTTTTTCAGTCTCCGGAAGAATACCGGCTTGGCGCTGTGATCGATGAGGTCACCAACGTCTACACGGCCGGAGCTATGGCGTTTGCCCTTTTCTCCGGATACTGCCGTTCTCCTGAAGACTGGCCTCTTGGCAGCAAGCGTTATGAGGTTGTCTGCCGGGCGGTTCATGAAGACAGGGATTGCCGACAGCAGTCCATCCGGCAGCTGATCGGGGAATGGACGGCGGCCGCCGATCCATTGGATATTTAGCCCTCCACGAGAGACAGCAGATATTCGCCGGTCTTCATCATGTGCCGCCACATCGAATCCTTAATCGATTCCGGCACATGGGCGGCGAGGCGTTTCACCTCAAAGCTGAAATCTCCCTCATAGCCGATTCTCTTTAAGGCCGGCATGACTGCCTCCCAGTTTACATTGCCGATATAGGGCACGCGGTGTTCATCCATTCTCCCGCTGTTGTCGTGGACATGGGTGACTTTAATGCGCCTGCCCAGATACTCCAGGCAGGGAACCTGATCGGCATAGACCAGATTGGCGTGGCCGAAGTCCCAGCATATCCCCACATTATCGTATCTTTCATGGAGTTTATCCACAAGCTCCGCCAGCTCCTCCACAGTCGCGCAGTAGCTTCTCTTAAAGCCCTGGCCGGGAAAGTCGGCCATATTTTCTATGCAGATGCCCACATCCTGCCGCGCTGCAAATTCCAGATGGCGCGAAAAATATTCCAGATTCTTCTTCCTTGACCCGGCGCCTGTAAGGCTGGTCTGAAAGTCGGTCCCCGGATGCGCTACGGTCCAGTGTGCGCCCAATATGCGGGTGCACACGATGGCTCTGCGGATGATCTCCTCCGTATCTTCTATAATACCTGTCTGCGGATGGCAGAAATTATAAAAGGGCACATGTGTCTGCACAAATGTGATGCCCAGTTCATCGGCCTCCCTGCGTACGGTTTTGGCCCACTCCTCAAAGCGGTCCGTCCTAAGCGGAGAGCCGGGCGCGCCGGCCGAACAGAAGATGGCATCCAGATTCCGAAAGCCCAGTGCCGCATAATGGCGCAGATCTTCCAGATAAGCGCGGTAACTGCCGTCATCGTCATAGATGAAAAAGTTGATGGTTGTTGATAGCCTCATATTAACCTCGATTCCTGCTGCCTTAGAGCATGTTTTAAGATAATCGGTACGGCGCAGAGCCGTATTTGTATGCCTAACGGTAGATGCGGATATCCTCCGTCACCGCTTCAAACTCTTTCGCCTGAACCCGCCACTCCTCCAGCAGCTCCTCCAGGCAGATGCGTCCTTCCAGATATCCGGCCGCCTGTTCGCTGCCGGTCAGATAATGAAGATGTTTCCTGCCGGTTTCATTGTCTATGAGCGCAAACTGCTCCGGATACAGCCTGGCCGCCGTGCGCAGCAGGATCAGCGACGCGGGGATGAAGTCCAGGTCCTTGCGAAGCGGGGCAAACTCCACCCCATAACACACCTCTCCTGCATATTTTCTCTCCGAGGGGATAAAGGCCCGCTGGCGCAGCAGGATGCCCTCATCCTGTATTTCCCTCTTCAGCTCCCGGTAAAATTCACCCATATGTATATATGGCGCGCCATATATCTGAAAAGGCTTTGCGGTCCCGCGCCCGTCACTCAAAGTCGTCGCTCCTGCCAGGCATCCGCCGGCATAGCATACAGTGGTATCGTAATCCGGCAGGGCAGGGCTCGGGATGTTCCATACGGCCTTGGTATCCGGAAAATAGCAGTCCCGGTTATAGTTTTTGAGCTCAATTACCCTGTAGTCCATATCCAGGTTCCGGTACCGGATAAAATAATACCCCAGCTCGCCCGGAGTCAGCCCATATCTTAGCGGCAGCCCATAGTCACCGATAAAGGAAGCGAACTTAAGCTCAAGCGTTCCGCCCGAAACGATCCGGCCGCCCAGGGGATTGGGCCGGTCGAGCAGCAGGAACGGAATATGCAGGCGGGCCGCAGCCTCCATACAGTAAGTCATGGTATAGATATAGGTATAATACCTAAGTCCCACATCCTGTATATCGTAGACCAGCACATCAATTCCGGTGAGATCCCCGTCCCCGGGCCTCACCTTATCCCCAAACAGGGAGGTTACAGGTATGCCGTGCTCCGGATACACCGTATCCTCCACGCCTCTCCCGGCCCCTGTCCCGTACAGCCCGTGTTCGGGAGTAAACAGCTTTACGATCTGCAGCTCTCTCTCTGTAAAAATGTCAACATTGGTCCGCCAAACGGAGTCCACACCTGAATAATTTGTGATCAGTCCGATCCGCTTTCCTCTAAGAGCACTCTCAAACTCATCTATCCGGTCAAGTCCTAAAACAGTCTGCATCTTTTTTCCTCTCCTCATACAGTTCCCAGCCCGGCTGAACGTTTTGGGCCGGAGCATCTGCATGCTCCGGCCGGTTCATTACTGGGATATCTTCTTATAAGCCTCTTTCCCCTGCTCAATCACATCGGAAAGGCCGGCAGCCTTCAGGGCTTCATACTGTTTCTGGTATTCCGCCTTATCTATCTGTCCCATGATGTATTTGTCGCGCAGCGCGGTCTGCTGCTCCAGCAGATCAAAATTATCCACATAAGCCTCTGTCTTAAGGAGCGGTGCTTCCACATAATAGTAAGGCTCATTGATGGTCATACCGTCGATGAATGTCTGTCCGGAATCTTCCAGCTCGTCATAGCTCATGCCGCCCATCAGAATCTGCATATACAGATCCTCTGTAAAGCAGAAGGGAATCGTGCTGGGAATCAGTCCGTTTTCTCTCGCAACGGCAAATCCCTCATTATACGGAGCCTTCAGGACGGGTTTGTTATCCACCCGGTCAAAGTACTCGCCTTCAATACCGTAATTGGTCAGTTCAATACCCTCGTCGCTGTATACATAGTCAAAGAATTTCAAGATCGCATCCAGCTTGCCGTCTTCCACAGCCTGTACGCTCACATAGGTGCTCGCTGTGATCTTCGCCCTGGCCGGTATATTCTGTGCTCCGTCAGGTCCCACGATCGGCACCACACAGCTGAAGAAAGCATCTTCATCGATTTCACGGCAGGCGATGGTATAGTTCTTCGCGTATTCCGCATAGCCGACCAGGCTGCCCAGCGTGTTGCTGGCGCCCAGAGTGTTAAAATCTGCGCCCTTTAATGTAACAAATTCTTTGGCAAACAGCCCATCCGCATATACCTGTCTCATGCTGTCCAGGAAAGTTTCATAATTCGGGTTTTCCGGATCGTACAGATACTCCCCGTCCACCACTGAAAATGTGCCGTTGCTCTGCATCCCGAAGATATTCAGGATGAATTTGAAGAAGTCATAGTTGATTGCGAAGGGGATCTCATCGTTAGGATCTCCGTTGCCGTTAGCGTCTTCAGCGGCAAATGCTTTCCATACATTCACCCACTCATCCCAGGTCTTCGGCATCTCCAGATTCAGGTTATCCAGCCAGTCCCTGCGGATCATTGTGCTGAAAGCGGGCGGAACATCCATCACCAGGCCGAAGCCATAGATTTCACCGTCCTCCTGGTTGATCAGCTGCAGCCTGTCCTTATCGTCCACGAACCGCATATAGTTGGGCATATCCTTCTCCAGATAATCCGTCAGAGGGACGATCAGCCCCTGTTTGATCAGATCATCGATGGCCTTGGGCGCGCCGGTGCCGCCGCTGATCACATCGGGCAGATCTTTTGCCGCCACCTTAGAGGCCAGCTGTGTGTCAAAACCTTCTTCGTTGGCCCATTCGAAATTTACCGTTATCCCCGTGCGCTTCATCAGCTCGTCAAATATGGGCGTGGATTCCTTATACGGCTTCCACAGCGGGCCGAAATAGGAAAACTCTGCCGCAGTTTCGGAAGCGCTCCCGCTTTCCTTCGCTGTGGGCTCCGATGCCTCCTGTGTTTTACCGGCATCCGGCGCGGTTGTCGATTCGGTCGGCTTATTGCCGCAGCCTGCCAGAGACAGAATCATACTCAATGCCAATACAACCGCAAAAACTCTTTTACCTTTACCTCTCTTCATTACCTTTCCTCCTTTTTCTTGTCACCAACCGAAGGTTGATGACCTGCGCACGCTTCAGCGTGCTTCCTCTTTTCTTGTCACCAACCGAAGGTTGGCCTGCGCTTAACTTTGGTTCGCGCTAGCCTTTCACCGCCCCCAGAGTAACCCCCTTAACAAAGTACTTCTGGACAAACGGATAAATAACCAGCATGGGAACGATGGATACGATCAGTATCGCATAGCGGATCTGATCCGCCAGCTTTACCGATGTCTGTCCCGGCCGCGCGGTCCCCAGATCGAACTGGGCGGCGTTTGCCTCCAGGACTATTTCACGCAGCACTTGCTGCAATGTGAACTTTGAAGAATCCGTGATATATAAAAGCGGTCCGAAATACGCGTTCCAATGGGCTGCGATCACCCACAGGCCGATGGTGGCAAAGGATGCCTTTGCAAGCGGCGCCACGATCCTGAACATCACGCGCAGCTCCCCGGCCCCGTCCATGCGGGCGGATTCCAGCAGCTCCCGGGGGATTCCCCTAAGAAAGCTGGTCAGGATCAGCACATGGTAGGAGGAGATCAGGGCCCCCAGTATCAGTGACCAGTAGCTGTTAATCAGCCCCAGCTTCTGGATGCAGATATAGGACGGAATCATTCCGCCCTGGAACCACATCGGGATCAGGACAAAAATATTATAGATTTTCTTCCCCGGAAATTCGCAGCAGGCGACGGGATAGGCAGCAAAGAATGTAGCGATCAGGCTCACCCCGCAGCCCACCATCGTGATATAGATGGAATTGCCGAAGGATCGCAAGATATCCCCGTTGGCCAGCACATCCTTATAAGCCTGCAGCGTAAATCCCTTGGGCAGCACCCTCACCTCATGGCGCAGCACATAGCCGTCAGAGCTAAGCGATACCGCCAGTATATTCACGATCGGGTATAAGATACAGATGCAGGTCATGATACCGATCAGAAGCAGAATCCCTTCCACGATATAATCCGTCCTGCTCATCTTTTTATGAAGCATAACCGTCCCCCCTTTACCAGATGCCGGCAGAATCCGAATACTTCTTGCTAAGCCGGTTTGCCATAATGACCAGGATCAGGGCCAGCAGGCCGTTAAACAGTCCCGCGGTGGTGCCCATGCTGTAGTCGTATTTAATCATGCCCCTCTTGTATACCCAGGTCTGTATGACCTCGGATACCTCCAGGTTTACGGAGTTCTGGAACAGATAGATCTTTTCAAAGTTGGCGTTGACCAGGGAGCCCACCTTGAGGATCAGCATGACGACGATGGTGGGAGTGATCCCCGGCAGTGTGATATGCCAGAGCCGGTCGAAACGGTTGGCACCGTCCACCATAGCTGCCTCATACAGGTTTACATCCACCGACGTCAGCGCCGACAGATACACGATGGCGCTGTAGCCCATAGTCTGCCACAGTCCCGACAGCACCATGATCGTGCGGAAGTATTTGGCATCCCCCAGGAAATACACCGGCTCCTTTCCGAAGAATTTCATGATATCCGCCAGCAGTCCTGTGGAGGGCGAAAGGAATTCGGTCACGATCGAGACAAATGCCACCATGGATATGAAATAGGGCAGGAAGCTCACGGTCTGTATGACCTTTTTCGCCTTCTTAAACCGCATTTCATTTAAAAACAGGGCAAATATGATCGGCATCGGAAATCCCACGGCCAGAGCATACAGATTGAGCAGAAGCACGTTGCGCATCAGCCGCCAGAAGTCCAGCCCGTTAAAAAATCTGCTGAAGTTCTCAAAGCCGATGAACTCGCTTCCCGCAAAGCCCTTGTACATATTGTAGTCAAAAAAGGAAATGGACAGCCAGCTCATCGGCCAGTACTGAAATATGATGTACCAGACAACCACCGGCAGGATCATCAGATAGATGAATCTTGCCCTGTACATGTCCTTTTTCAGCTGTTTAAACGATCTCTTCCTCTTATTCATCCGCTAGTCCCCGCATTTGATGCCAGTCCTGACAAGAGCATTCCTAAGGAATCCGCCGCAGCCATCCAGCGCGTCTTTTGCTTCTTCCCTCCCAAGCCCAGAAAGGCACATCATTATTGCCAGCTTTGTGTCTTTGCCGGAAGCCTCCAGATAACGCTGCGCCTCCTCCATACTCCTGCCTGTAACGCTGCAGAAGATCCGTTCCGCGCGGTCTTCCAGCTTTTTATTGGAAGCCTTCAGATCCACCATCATATTCCCGTACACCTTACCCAGCTTAATCATTACCGCCGTGGAGAGCATATTTAAGATCATTTTCTGGGCGGTGCCCGCTTTCATTCTGGTGGAACCGCTGATCACCTCAGGCCCGGTGACCGCTTCGATGCAGATATCGGAAACTTCCTTCATCCTGCTGTATACATTGTTGACCACCGCCACCGTCGCTGCCCCTCTTTTCCTGGCCTCTGACAGAGCGCCAATCACAAAGGGGGCGCTTCCGCTGGCGCTGATTCCGACCACAACATCCTTTGCGGTTACGCCGCATCCGGCTATCTGCATCTTCCCCAGCGCGGCATCGTCCTCGCAGCCCTCAATCGCAGTCCGCAGCGCCCTGTCTCCGCCGGCGATACATCCCTGCACAAGGTCCGGTTCCACACCGAATGTGGGCACGCACTCCGAGGCATCCAGGACTCCCAGCCTTCCCGAGGTTCCGGCCCCGATATAGAGCAGATGTCCCCCTCTCTTCAGCGCCAGATACGCCGTATCCACCGCGGCTGCGATCTGGGGGAGCGCCCGGTTCACGGCTTTTGCCACCGAAGCATCCTCCCGGTTGATCAACTGCAGGATCTCCCGTGTGCTGCACTGATCAATATGTGTCGTTTCCTGGTTGACCTTCTCCGTCTCCAGGTACGCATAATAGGAATCCAATTTTCCACCTCCTACTCCTGTTTCCTGATATGAGTGCGTTCCAGCTGCCTCATATTTTCTTCAAAGTTCTTATTTATGTATGCCGTATACAGAATATCAATGATATTGAGCTGTGAGATGCGCGAGGACATGGCTCCACTGCGCATGATGAATTCCGTCGCCGCCACGGAAAGATTGTAGTCCGCCAGTTTAGCCAGCGGCGAATCGTCAAACCGCGAGATCAGAATGATCGGAACATCCTGCTTCTTGATTTTCTTCGCGCAGGAGATCATTTCCTTCGTCATGCCGGAATAGCTGATGATGATCGCGATGCTGCCCTCCCGTATATTCATGGCCTGCAGATACTGAGCATGCCAGTCGTCACAGAGAAAACATTCCTTGTTTACGCGCAGGAATTTCAGATAGGCATCCCTTGCCACAAGCAGGGAAGAGCCCAGACCGAACAGGTAGACCGCGCGACACTGCACCAGCAGTTCCACACATTTCTCCAATACCGGAATATCGATCAGCTTTCTGGTATTCTCCAGGGATACGATATTCTTATAGGTTACCTTATTGACGATCTCTTCCAGGCTGTCCTCCCTGCGGATCTCCTCCATCTGTTTTTCCACCGAATCCTTGCGGATCGCCAGCTCATAGAGCAGGGATTGTTGGAACTCCTTATAGCCGCGAAATCCCGTCTTCTGGCAGAGCCGTATGACTGTGGAGGTGGAGGAAAAGGTCCTTTCCGCCAATTCGTGTATGCTGCAGCCGGCCGCCTGCTCCGGCTCCTTCAGGAGAAATGCGATCACCTCTTTCTCCGTTGTGGTGGCCTGGGCAGAATATTCCTGCAGTCTTACCAGAACATTTTTCATTGTACCCTCTTATTCTCTGCCCTGAAAATTTTCCAATGTTCCGGGATATCGCCGGAACATTCGGATTGGAAAATCCGGGGCAGTCACTGTATCCGATGCAGTTTCTATTTTCATTATACGGATTGGAAACTATTTATCAATGCTTTTGCCTTTTTATGAAACTTTGTTTCATATATTGGTGCTTTTTTACGAAGTTTTTACCGAAAAATGAATGAAAACTATGTGGATATCCATGTGGAAATCCATGGCAAATAAATGTGCATTTTGTCGAACACTGTGATATGGAAGAATGCTTGATGAGGAGATATCTGCATCAGGTGTTTTTTGCATATTCGGGAAAGTCATGATTTAAAAATACATATATATACTATAGCTAGTGTGCTGACACCAGCTATAGTATTGCTCGCATGAAAGGAGAGTATCATGGAAGAGATAGGCGCCGATCAGGCAGATTATATGCTGCCGGATCAGGAGGATGTCCGGTGCTATGTGGGGGTGGGAGCTTCCGCGGGAGGAGTCGAGGCATTGCAGGAACTGTTTCAGCATATGCCGCTTGATACCGGCGCATCGTTTATTATTGTACAGCATCTTTCACCGGATGCCGTCAGCCTGATGGATAATCTCTGGCCTCGGTTAGCGACGTGCATGCCGTGGCCATTATCCTGTCCGGAAGCGGCTCTGACGGGGCCATTGGAATCGGTTCTGTCAAAGAAAACGGAGGGCTTGTGATCGTCCAGAAACCGGGCGAGGCCCAGTATGCCTCCATGCCGCAGAGCGCCCTCGCCACCGGCATGGTGGATTTAACCTTAAACGTGGCACAGATCGGTTCCTCCCTGAGGGAATACCTGAAAAATCCTCACATTCAGTCCATGCATCAGGAAGAACTGACCCATATGGATCTGGCAGAAGATTATTCCTGTATCCTCAATGCGATCAGCCTGTATTCGGACATCGACTTCACGATCTATAAGACAAATACGATCTACCGGAGGATTGAACGGCGTATCACGCTCAACAAGTTTCACGGAATGGGAGAATATCTGGATTACCTTCTGTCCACAGAGGAAGAACGTGCACAGCTTTACCGCGATCTGCTCATCGGGGTGACTTCCTGGTGGCGGAGGAAAAATCCGGGGGAAAAGAGCAGGCGGAATTCACCTTCCGGGTAAAAGACTCCGGCTGCGGCATCAGCGCCGAAAACCTGGAGGTGATTTTTGATGCATTTGAACAGGTGGACGGGGATAATACCGGTAAGGTGCCCGGAACCGGCTCTGAGTTCTATTTCACCGTACCGATCAAACTGTCTGAATGTCAGATGCCCGGGGAACCGGTGAAGCCAGAGGTCATCCGGTCTGCGGAAATGCTTTCGGAGAAACGCATTCTTCTGGCTGAAGATAACGATCTGAATGCCGAAATCGCCCAGACACTGCTTGGCAGTTATAATTATCAGGTGGAACGGATGAAAAACGGGAAAGAAGCAGTGAAAGGCTATCTGCAGAAACCGGAAGGATATTATGATCTGATCCTGATGGATATACAGATGCCTGTGATGGATGGCTTGGCCGCCGCCAGGAAAATCCGCAAAAGCGGCAAGCCGGGAGCGCGTGAGATCCCCATCATTGCCATGAGCGCCAATGCATTTAAAGAGGATGTGGAACGCTCTTTAAACGCCGGGATGAACGCTCACACCACGAAACCTATTGAGATTGAGAAGCTGGTGGCGCTTTTGGATACCTATCTGACGGAGACGAAAGAATAGAAGAATTTAGGGAAAGACGATGGGAAAGCGGAACAGGGATGTCCGCTTTCCCTTTTTATTTTTAGCTAAATAGCTGTGTATTATTAAAGGCAGCGCACTCTTTCCAATGTTATATCTTCACAAAACTGCAGACTGATGGTCTGCTTTCTGCTCTGTCCTTCTTTGCCAATTGTTATATTACGAAAGATAATATTTCGGAGTTCATGGCCAGACATATCGAAACCGCATAATTCTATGGCTTCACATTCCTGATAGCCTCTGTGTCTGCTATAATATTCCCCCAGTATCTCCAGGTTTTCAAATCGGCAATTTTCAAAGACTGGCGGCTCTTTCGCAGCAACCCCATCATCGTTATAGCCCACGGAATGAAATAAAACCCTGGCGCTCCTCACATTTACTACCTTTACCCCGCGAACATAACCTCCTCGCTTTTTAGTGCCTTTAATTTCGATACCACAGAGTGAATTTCCCATATCACAATCCCAGATACTTACATCCTCTACGCCTCCGGACATCTCGCTTCCGATACATATTCCGTGACCAAATGCACATTGACAGTCAAAAACTCTGATCCGGGCAGAAGGACGGTTAACCGTATTACCCTCCGGGTTTTTACCGGACTTTATCGCCACAGAATCATCTCCTGTGTAGAACGTACAGCCAAAGACTGTACAGTCCGTGGACGAGTCCGGATCCCAGCCGTCCCCATTCCATATATTCTCGGAGTAGAAAATGCAATGATCTGTCACAATATGATCTGAATAAATCATATGTACATTCCAACTGGCTCCATTTTTCAAAGTCACATGCGATAATGTAATATTCTGGCAGTTACTCATATTAATCAGCCGGGGACGTACTCTGCCGGGTATGGTCTCCGGTTTCTCGCACTCCTGGATCATATCCCCCAATTCCTCCAGATAATCCTTCAGCCGCACCGTTTCATCCGCAATCACCCTCTCTGCCAAGGTTCTTCCTCCGCTCTCAATAGTACCGCCTCCCCGGATCACCACATTTTTACAATTATATCCTGCATCATGATCTAATTCTCCCAAATTTAAAAGGCTTTGGTAGCAGGGAAGCTCTGTACCTTCAAAACGGCTCCAAATACGTGGCAGGTAATCCTCCGGGTTATCTGTCCCTAAAAGCACTGCCCCTTCCTCCAGATACAGTTCCATGTCACTGTGGAGGCGCAGCGCTCCTGTACGGTAAACGCCAGCAGGCAGGTACACGGTTTCTCCAGGTCCGCAGTCGTCAATTGCCTGCTGAAGAACCAGCGTATTCATAGTATGTCTGTCGCCAGCCGCCCGGTAAGGTGATTGCGTAACATTCAGCCTTCTTCGGTGCGGCGTTGTTGTTATGGAAACTCTTTTCCAGGGACATTCCTGCTCCGCCTCTTCAACTGCATTTCCTCTAGCTTTCGAACCGTCGTTTTCCTTAAAAGTTTTAGGAATCCGATATAAGCTGATCTCATAATTCCTCTCAGCTTCCAGCCCCGTCAGCTCATAATGAGTTCTGTTTGTAATTCCTGCCTCACGCCCATCCACCAAAATCCGGTACCCTTCATAGACTCCCGAATCCTCAGGCAATTCCCAGTACAATGTAATGCTGTCTTCTGTTGCATAAAAATATGGTTCCATTCTGTTCCTCCATAATCCTCTTTATACAGCCCATCTTATCTACCCTACACAAAGAGTGATCTGCCCGCTTCTCATACCATCCGAGTCCGCCCATACTGACACACGCCCTGGCTCTCCTGTCAGCACAATCAGTACGCTGGCACATCCCCGATGCATATGAATATGGTCTTCCCTATAGGGTTCATTTCCTGTAATATCTCCGTTGTCTACTGCCAGAATCACAGCCGGACCTTCTGTTCGGAACCGCACTTTTCCACTCTCCCGAAAATATGGATGCCCCTCCCCGTCAGCGGCCCTGACTGTCAGCAGTATTTGATACCCTTCCTCCGCTTTCACATGGCGGAGCCCCCCATCAAACTGCAGCTTTATGGCAGGCCCCGGCGTCACGGTTTCCTGGCTGCAGACTACTTTTCCACCGTTCAGTCCGACTACACGCACTGTTCCTGGCTGCCAGGGCAGGAATCCCGTAATCAACCTGTTAGGGCAATCCTTAGGGCGGGGAATTTAGAATCGTTTACCATTCAGATATAATGCTACCTCTTCACAGTTACTGACAATCGAATATGGAATCAAACATTTATGGAATCGAGAGAATTGCCAATGATCTGCGTAAGCAGGCATATCCCAGTGCTCCTTTATCCCTTCATCTGCCAGAAAATAATCCATAACGGAAAAATGCACCATTGGCTCCTCTCTCCAATAACTCTGGATGAGATAGAACCCTGACCTGCACTCATTATTCGTGCGGATTAATGCGCCGCCCCACCCCTTGGCTGGGTAACCCATGGACTCACCCGGATAGTCGTAGCCAGTCCAGATCATACCCCCAATACAGTATGGTTTTTCAAATGGAATCAGGGACGGATTTTTCTCAGTAAAATTCTGCATCTGCTCCCCATTCCCCATAAAATATTGGTATAGCTCCGTACCCAGAATCAGTTTATCTGGCACGGCTTCATGAATCAGCGAATACCATTGTTCCTGGTAATTGCAGGAAATAATATCAACTAGTTCTGCAATACCCGAAATTCGCTCCACACGTTCACGATTGTCATAGATTTCTGTATCAGATATCTCGTCCACAAACTGCTGAATATCCTTGATCGCTGACAGATTCACATCGCTTTCTCTCTTAAAATGAGGATTCATCGCATAGGACACAGGCCGTGTATCATCCAAAGATAAGGCGTACCTCTTAAGCATCTGCAATATTTTCAGCATAGATTCCTGCCCCTGGTTTTCTACCTCATTTCCCACACCCCATATAACTACGCTGGGACGGTTCTGTCCCGCTTTATCATAGCATCCATATCAGACTGCCATTCCTGCTCAAAATATCTGCCATAAAGCCCGCCCTGCCATTTATCAAAACATTCCTCATACACATAAAAGCCCATCTCATCACACAGATCTATGAACTCTTCCGCAAAGGTATGGTGGGCTGCCCGGATTGCGTTGCAGCCCAGCTCCTTCAGATGCTGAAGCCGCTCCCGCCAAATCTCCGGCTTCGCGGCTATCCCAAGGCACCCCGCCTCCTGATACAGACAAACACCCTTCAGCTTGATAGGAGGTACTGTAACCATACTTATGTCCTCCTGCACATTTTTCGTTCACCCATACGGTACAATTCTCGTAAACACCGCCGAACTCCATAAAGTACAGGTACCTCGGATATTTATGCTCCAGACGCAGCGCTCTCCTGTACCAGCCGATACCCCAGCGGTCCCTGAACCCCTGATCTTCTCCCTGCACCATATTTCTGTCAAAGGGTGCGTCCACCGCCCAATCATGAGGTAGTCTAACCGATGTGAAGCGCAAATCTTCCGGGATATCAGGTATCTCTTCAGGCACTCCCTGCACCTTCTGTTTCTTGGCAGCCTCGGCAACACTGTAAGGACCGCATTTCATCAATCCGAATTCCCATCCTGTCATAAGTATTTCTTCTGTTCTTGGCATTTTCTGATCCTTTCCTTCACTTCTCCATTATCATCTGAATTCACATTCTGCCCATGCGGTACTCCTTAGGCGTCTTTCCCACATATTTCTTAAACCGCCTCATAAACACATGGTCATCCTCGTATCCAACAGCCTGGCTAACTTCCTTCACAAGCAGCTTAGTATTCTCCAGCAACTCTTTCGCCTTCTCCATGCGTATGGCCACCAGGTAGTCGGAAGGGCTGATATTTTCGCTGTTCCTGAACTCCACCGCAAGAGTCACCGGACTGATACCCAGATATTCAGCCAGCATTCCCATATTTAATTCAGGGTTACCGAAATTCTCCTGCATGTAGGAAACCGCGCGGGCAGCCATATTGTCCCGTTCCTTTTCGGTAGCCCGTCGGTTATCCATCAGCATACGGCAGGCTTCGCATAGGATATCGCTAAAATCATGGATATTCAGACATTGGGACAGCATAAATACATTGTATACATCCTTCAGGTCCGTTCCCACATCTTTAAATTCCTCCAATAGCAAATGGAGCAGGTCGTTATACATGATACGAAAAGTCAAAAGTGTCTGGTTTCCCTGCTTCACCCGATTGCATATATCTCCCACTGTCCTTTGCACCTCCGGCATACTGCCCGAACGGATCGCTTTTTTCAGATTGTACAGATATACGTCCGGCAGCATCTCGACTGTCCCAGGACCTCCCAACGATGAAAAGCGTAACATCATGCTGTTATCTTCCAAAAAACGGTTGTCATAAGCTGCGTCCGCCTCAAGATAAGCCTTCGCCCCCTCTTCGAAATCCTCATGGTATTCGCTGACAGCCATGATAAACTCTTCACAGTGCTCCTGGCCGCAGGTAAACAGCCGCTGCAGCACCTCTTCCATGCTTTTTCTCTCTCTGCCAAACAGCACATACAGGCTCTGACCGCTGTTAATCAGCCCAACTTGCCAGCCCTCCACCGTATTTTCCTTCTCAATCTCCTGAAGCATCAGGGTGTGTATCCTTCCCTCATTACCGTCTCCCCTGTCACCCATAAGCACAACCAGAAACAGGCTGATGTTTTCCAGCAAAAATCCAGAATCCCGCGCCGCCCGGTATATTTCATCCTTCCTGTAATCACTCTGAACAAAGCTTCTGATAAAGCCAGATTTGCGATGGTTCAAATTTTCACGGGTAGATTCCTGGCTGCTTTTTGTCAGCATTTGTATCCCACTCTCGATGCTGTCATAATTATATGAATCCTCCTTCTGATTTAACAGCATATTCAGTCTCTTCACTCTGGTGGAAACCGCCCTTGACGCGCTTACCACCGCGATTGCAGCCGGCACGCTGCACACCAGCAGCAAAAACAAAATCCCCCATTGCTCTGACAATATCTTCTCACGAAAAACATCCATAGTCTGCAGAGTACAGTAGGTGAGTCCGCTCACTCCACGCTCCGCTGTAAGCAGATAATGCTCTCCGCCGATAGTCACCTTCCCCTGTTTCTGTTGCACCGCTTCCATAACTGCCGTCTGCCGGAGCAGTTCATCGGCCTCCGTATCAAAATTTTCCCGGGAGACAATGATCTGCCCGTCGTACAGGATATAATTGTTTCTCCGTTCCTTAGCCTCGCTCCCCAACAGTTCGTTATAAAATTTTTGATTCACCACAAATACGGCCGTACCGATGTTGTCCGGCAGCACAGGAAGCATGTAAATTGTGGACTGTTCGGATACCAGATATCCTGCCTGCAGATAGCCGCACACTTCCTGCTCCGGCAGCGCCAGCATCTCTCCGCTTTCATCATACAGAAACTCTTTGAACATCCCTCGGCTGTTCTCCTCTAATACAAGTCCCTTGTTAAGAAAGGAATCAATCTCCAGGGAAGTATTCTGATTAAAAACATAATGATCCCTGTGGTAACAGTAAAAGATAAATTCAAAAAATTCGCTGGCTATCCAGTATTGATTAAGGCGATCCCGCAATTTCAGGCTTTTCTCCGGTGTCTCCTCCAATCGGAATCTTGTGATATTTGTCTCCACATTCATCTGAATCACAATATTCTTCAGGATCTTCATCTCACTTTCATGCCTGGTCATGATGTAATCCAATGTGCGTTCATTTGCGGCAAGAAAATCGGCGTAAATAGTGTGATAATAATACTGATAAATGTATATCCCCATAGACAGAAATATCAGCAAAAGGACGGTGCTTACTGCAACAATATAATGAAAAATATTTCTGTTTCTCCACTTTCCCTCTGTTCTGTTCATCCGTGATCCCCCTCAAATAGTGCTGAGTCTGCAAACCGTTCTGTCTATTTTACCATGTCCGGGAAACGCAAACAATCTCGCCATTCAAAATGACGAGATTGTTTGCATGGCCCAGATCAGTTCCCTGCCTTAATCAAGTTTCATCTGATCCAGCGCTCCCTGATAGACCTGAACATACTTCTCCTCAACTCCCATATCTGCAAACAGCTTAACAAAGGCATCCCAGCTCTCGTCCGTCACCCCTTTTGATACAAAGTTCGCCGCGTTCTCCCACACAGCATTGTCTATATCAGTGGCAATCAGCTGAGTGGAATCCCGCTGTTCAGCGGTCAGGGGCACATAGTTCAGATACTTATCAGAGTACTTCTGTACAATACCGGCCTCCTCATATATATCACAGTATTCAATCTTCTCAATCCTCTGAGAAGGCAGATTATAAGTGGATGAGATATAATTGCCGGGTGCGAAAAACAGTGCATTACAATCCAGATAATCTTTGACATCTGCCGTATTGTCATTTGTGACATTGATCATGCCGTTGTTATCGTATTCCCAGCCTTTTCCCTCAGCACCGCTGCCTTCTGCTCCGAAGTAAAGAGAAAACATAGTCTCCGTTTCCAGCATGGCATCCAGCAGCCGGAGTGACTCTGGCACATGTTCATTAGTGCAGGTGATACTCGCTCCTGGGCTTGCGGTCTCCAGGTATCGGTAGCAGCTGACCTTCGTCCCTTCGGGTGACGGGGGAACGAACAATGTGGCATTCTTCTCTACCCCGTCCGAATATCCCATGGCCTCCAGACGCCAGCACACAAACATTCCCACATTATCGCTTTTCAGCTTGGTATCCACAGTATTCTTATCCTGTGAAATAAACTCCGGATCTGTCAGTCCCTCTTCATACAGCACATGCAGCCATTCCATGCACTGCCTGAATCCGTCCTGGACAGGGGCCAGCTGCACGTTCTTATCATCGTCGATATAGATCCATCTGCTGCCGCTATCCAGCGGTATACCAAACATGGGAAGCAGCCATCTAATGCCATAACCGGCCGCGTTCAGTCCCATCTGTAACGGGACCTCATCCGGCTGACCGTTGCCATTGGGATCCCCATTCTTAAAGGCTCTAAGTGTATCCGTCAGCTCATCCATCGTCTCTGGTGTCTTCAGGTTCAATGCGTCCAGCCATTCCTGGTTGATAAAGAAATGCTGTTCCACACTGATATCCTGGGCAAACAGATAGCCGATCGAATATGTATGCCCGTCCGAGGCGATCAGACTTGTTGTGGGATCTTCATCTTCTCCCGCGATCCGTTCTGTATAAACCGGCATATACTGCTCTATCATCTCCTCCAGAGGGATCAGCAGATGCTGTTCCACACCGAATTCTTCTTTTTCCACAGCGCCGCTGGGATGGAGCAGTATATCCGGATATTCCCCGGAAGCCCACATCAGGTTAAGTTTTGTGCTCCAATCACTGCTCTTTACCACCTCCCACTCCAGATGAATCCCAGTCTTCTCCTCCAGAGCCCGGATAACCGGCATGGTATCCGGTTCCGTCAGCACGTCCGTGTCCCGAATGGCAAACATGACCTTCAGAGTCAGTGGCTCATTTACAATCGGATACCCCGTCTCGTTAAAGCTCTCTCCTGCCGCCTGGCCGGATGTCTCCTGATTCGATGACGAAGGCACCGAACTGTCCGCGCTGTGGCAGCCGGTAAGCCCGCACAAAATCAACGAAAGTACCAACACTACAGCAATTACTTTCTTTTTCATAAACAACCTCCTTCTAAAACCTTTTTTATTATTACTCTATCTCAACACCTTTGTGCCGAAATCATCCCTTTAAAGAACCGATCATAACACCCTTCTCAAAATACTTCTGCAGGAAAGCATACAGTATGACGACAGGGCCTGTGGAAATCACAATGATACAATATTTGGAGACGTTGGCGATCCGCAGAGCCTCGCTCATAGACTCCATTGAATCCGCCATGGAAATCATGTAGTCGCCGGATTTGTCCACCTGCAGAGAAGCCAGAATTTCCCTCAACACCGTCTGAAGGGGCAGCAGCTTTCTGTCCTTTATGTACACAAGACCTGTAAAATAATCATTCCATTTTGCTACGCCGTAATATACAGCCAGCACAGCTACGATCGTCTTGCTCAAGGGCATCACCACCTTTTTGAAAAACTGTATGTGGGAAGCCCCATCCAAAACCGCGGCCTCGTAAAGCTCACTGGGAATACTGGTTTGGATAAATGTTCGCGCCACCATGAGGTTCCAGACACTGACACATCCTGTCAGGATCAGGATCAGCGGGTTGTTGTACAGCCCGACATCCTTCAGCACCAGGAATGTGGGAATCAGACCGCCTCCAAAGAACATCGTGATCACAAAGTATAGATTGATCGCGGTCTTCCCCGGGAACTTCGGCCTTGACAGCGCATATGCCGCCAACAGGGTAACAATAACACTGAGCGTAATGCCCGTCGCGGTGTAAAACAGGGAATTCCCATAGGACCGAATCAGCTCACTGTACCCGAGCACCGCCTTATAGCCAATCAGTGAAAAATCCACCGGATGCCAGATGACCTCCCCACGGATAATGGCGTCCGGATCAGACACCGATGCGATAACTACCAGATACAGCGGGTACAGCACGATCAGCATGACCACAATCCAAACCACCGAATTAAACAGATAAAACATCCTGTTACTAAAACTCAACTTCATTTTCTTCTTCATCGGCTTTTTCTTCCTCCCTGTCTAAAACAGCCCCACGTCCGACACTTTTTTTGATATTCTATTTACGGATATGATCAGCACAAAGTTGATTAGGTTAATAAACAGTCCGATGGCGGATGTATAGGAAAACTGGCCGCTCCCCAGGCCCACATTATATACGTAGACTCCAATGATATCCGACCTTGTAATATTACCAGGCGTCTGCATGACAAGTGCCTTGCTGGTATCGCTGTTCAGCATCTTCCCGCAGTTTAAGATGAAGTTCATCATCGCCACCGACATAACACTGGGCAAATCTATGTACCGGATCTTCTGCCAAATACTCGCACCATCAATTTCCGCCGCCTCGTATAGGGACTGGTCGATACCGGTCAGCGCCGCGATGTACAGAATTGTGCCAAACCCTGCCGACTGCCAGACCCCGGAGATAATATAAATGGAACGGAAATTCTCCGCTTTAGACATGAAATCCACTGCCGGCAGTCCGAGCATTCCCCGGAATATATTCAGGATACCACCGGTTGGCGAGAGGAAGACATACAGCATTCCCGCAAGTACTACGGTAGAAATAAAGTGGGGAATATAGATTGTCGTCTGTATAAACTGCTTTGCTTTTGCATTTCTGACCTGATTTAACAGGATTGCTAGAATCAGGGGAGCCGGAAAACTCCAAAGCAGGTTGTATATATTTAGGAGGAATGTATTTGCCAGCAGTCTTTTAAAATAGTAGGCTTCAAAAAAAGTTTTAAAATGCTTCAGACCCACCCAGACGCTGCCCGCTATCCCGTCCACCGCCCGGTAATCCCGAAAGGCGATCTGGATGCCATACAGGGGCAGATAATGGAAGATCAGGAAGTAGACGATCGCAGGGGCTACCATCAGGTACAGCTGCCAGTTATTTCCCATAATCTGTAACAGATTTTGCTTCTTCGTCTTCTTCGGCGCCTTCGTCAGAACTCTCTTTCTGTCTCTCTTTCCCATACCTTTTATTCCTCCTCATCCGACTGTTTTGCAGCCCACATTGTGCGTTCGGTACAGTTTTTAGTATAAGGCGGCAGTAAGATTGGGTAAAGTGTTTAAAATTATAACACTGTTTTTGCTGCCTATCCCCGAGTTTTACTCAAAAAACACTGGTAATTTATGGTTCTGTTAAAAGGTATAAAAATTTTCACCCCTTTATAGGGGAGGGAACGTTACTATTTTTTGTTCTGTGAGCTTGATTAAAATAAGATCAGAATATATAATGGAAGATGCAGAACATGCATTCGCCTTATCATTCATTTGAAAAGTCACGGAGGCTAAAGATATGAACGTACCCTATATTTGGGAACATAACCATGATGACTCGCTGATCTACGCCGACCCATATATCGGCGCTTATGTCCGCGGCCGGAACAAAGAGGAGGCCTTAGCCAAGTTTGATGATGAAATCCGTTCCTATATCTTATGGCGGGATCATACACCCTTCACCGGTGAACTCACCTTTGAGATGGCAGAGGACCACAGCAGCAGCCTGGATATCCGCGATGCCGATTCCGATGTGATCTTTCTTAGCGAACGGCCGCCGCTGTCTGCGGAGGAATATGCCTGTCTGAAATCCCTGGCAATGCGGTCCGCCGCCTCATTTCAGAAACTTTTTGATTCAATCCCTGATAAAAACAGGACCTGTCTCACCAGACGCCGCACCTTTTACGGAGAAATCCCCGTGACTGCCACAGAGATGTATGAGCATACAAAGAACGTCAACAGTTATTACTTCGGTGAGATCGGCATAAAAGCAGAGAACGGGCCGGATATCTACTCCTGCAGGGCCGATGCGTTCCGGACGCTGGAATCCTCTGCGGATTATCTGGACAATGCCGTTTTTGACGGAAGCTATGGGGAGCAGTGGTCGCTGCGGAAGGTATGCCGGAGATTCGTATGGCACGACCGGATCCATGCAAAGGCTATGTGGCGCATGGCGGCAGAGGTGTTTGGCGTAGATGCGGCGGTTAATCCGTTTTGCTTTGTATAAATGGCGGATCGCCAAAACAATAAAGAGGAAATGATCCGTAATAGATTTATTTACCTTTACAGAGGAGTAGTTTATGCCAAAATGGTTAAAAAAATATGAATTATTGAGAAGGGTGGAGTTCACACTCTATGCATTGTTTGGAGTTGAAAATATACTGTTCTTTTTTTTCTTACTTGATTTTAATAATTATAAAACTGATAATAGTATAATAGTGTACTTTATATCCATGGTTATAGGAATCATTCTTTTTTACACAGGTATAAAGAAGATATTTCGGTTCAAAGCGGAAATAGAAAACATTAAAATATCCTCCATTCTATACTTGCAATGCGATCCTGAACGCTTTATCAAACAAGTCGAGCCCGCTGTAACATATATTGGTAATGGCAGATTAACATGGTACAGTCAAACAGCAAGCGAACTTTCATTGAAAACCTCTCTGGCCACAGCTTATATGTTAAACGGAGATTGTGAAAAGGCAATTGCGCTTTTTAAGGATGTCTATTTACATTCAGAATACAATAAAAATAGCAATGGTATGCTCTATTATTTGCATAATCTAATAATAGCTTATATTACCAATAATGATGTTAAAAATGTAAAAAAATATTTATTTGACTATGAACAAGCTCTGAAAGATACCAATTCATCTAAAAATGATTCACAGTTTTTTATAGATAGCCTAACCGAAATGAAATATCGTCTAAATCTCATATGCGGGAATACAGCCGATGCCGCTGAATATTATGAAGGTCTGTTGAATTCCGAGCCTAATATGCTAATTACTTATCGAACAACTATATACTGGCTTCTTGCAAATATTTACAGGATCGAGGGCAGGGAGGAGCAGGAAATTGACTGCTTAAAAAAAGCAGCTGAACTTGGATATAACCTATTTACAGCCCAAAAAGCCAGGCAAATACTGAAGGATAAGGGTATCACGGTAAAAAATATGCCTATAGCGCCCGTTGAACTCCCTAAGGTCAAATATATCAAACCTTTATTATGTATAGCAACTGCATGTCTTCCCTGCATATGGTTCATTATTACTCAGTTTTAAACTTGTACTCTGTGCAATATTTATTTTGATGTTAACGGGGTGCGTACATTGTCTTTGTCTTATGCTGCATATACTTTTTTAACGCTGACGGATAAGGGAGCTGACTGATTTCATATTTTGGAGGTGAACTGCATGCCTAAATGGTTTAAAAGGGCTGCGACAATAATATCCTTAGGAGGTGCAATATTTGCATCATTTACAGCTATAAACATTTTGTATTTCTTTTTCTATTGGGAATTTTCATACAATTATAGATTTGATACAGCGGTTATAATATATTTGATATGTATGATTGTTGGCATAATATTATTTCATATTGGTATTAAACGATTGACCTATGGGATCGCCTCTGTCATTATCCAGAAAGTCAGGAATACTTTAGTCCTCCAATGTGATACCAAACAATTCATACAATTGGCGGAACCCGCTATACTATATATGAACAAAGGCAAGATATTATGGTTCTCAAAGTCCGCCATAGAAATTAACTTAAAATTGTCTTTGGCTTCTGCTTATGTGGTAGACGGTAATCCAGACAAAGCAATCCAAATTGAAACACAATTATTTTCAGACCCCGAGTTCATAAAATATAAAAACGTCAAACTCATTTTAACGCGAGAGCTTATCTGGGCTTATATAGTAAAAAAAGATTCAGATAAGGCTGCAGAATTGCTAAACAGTTATAAGCAATTATTAGATGAATACGAACCTGACCGTAAAGATTACGATAAAGCGAAAGATCAACTTACTGATATGACATTCCGGTTAAATATACTTAATAACGTTACAGACGGAGCTGCTGAATACTACGAGAACGTTCTGCAGACTCCACTTAGTGAAAGCTATAAAACCGTTGTATACTGGCTCTTAGCCAATATTTACAGAATAGAAGGAAATGAGGAAAAAGAAATACTATATCTTCGTAAGACATCCGAAAACGGGTACCATATGCACGTAGCAGAACAAGCCCGATGTATTTTGGCCAATAAAGGTATTACTGTAGATGAGCCTGTATTAAAAAAATTCAAACCAAAAAGAATATCATATATTTTACCGGTGCTTTTAATGATAGTCGGATGCGTACCATTCATTTGGTTAGCAATAACGAAGTTGTAATATCATCAGGTATCACAAATTATACAAAAATAAATTCATGCCTGATCAATTAGAAAAATGAACCATCAATTGCATCATGAAAATGTAGGCTAATTATTTTATTTTTATATGATAACATTATCAAAGAACTCAATCACTAAAAGGCCATTTAATAGGGGGAATGTTTTATGGAGAATTAACAATTGCCTAGAAATTAGTCAACGAGCTAGACAGTTAATGATTGATATGAATGAAGAAATAGAACCTTCTTTAGAAAAAAATTTTAAATATTGTTCAATTTCCATACCACCAGTCGCATACACTTTAATTGTAATAGGAGCTGTACCTTTACTAATATATTTATTTGACACATTTTATCATTTGTTAATATAATTTAAATTCATAATTAAGGAGCTGCTGTTTTTTTAAGCCCCTACACCAAAATAAGCATACCCTGCAGATTTTCTTGCGTTTCAACAAAGGATGTTCAGTTGGATATACTTCCTATCGCAAGCGCCATTTGGCGCTTACAATGCAATGGCCGGAATTAAAGACTTTATTGTATTTAGAGCATATACCACCCCCATACTGCCAGCCAGAATCCCCACTATCAGCAATATGGCTGCTTGTGTGGCATGAACAGTGCGCGGAGGGCACTGATCGGCCAGGGGCAGGGAGAATTTGTGGAAGAGGAGATTAGGGCTTACGAACAGAGTTATGAGGAGTTACTCTGTAAGGGGATGGATGAAAACAGGAAAACAAAGCTCATTATGCAAAAAAGGAAGATTGCGATACTGGAAAATATCAAACATGTATTCATGGGTACACCGGTTATTTTTTTGCCGGTGCTAAGCCCGTCTGTTCAGCCGGCAGACTGAACTGTTACCGTTTACACCACAATATATAAAGAGTTGCATTTTATAAGCTTATAATATATTATTAGTTGGTAACTTCTGTAAAATATCAATGATCAAGTAGGACGTATTATGGAAAATTGGTTTAATAAAATTAAAAAGGCGAATAGATTTTGTCTTATAATAATATTAATATATCTTTTGCTTTATTCTGTCATTTGGGCAATATATCTGCAATTTAATTCATTTAGCTGGAGTGATTTTCTACTGCGGCTTACCGGTGTCTATCTATTCTGTGCAGGATCAGTATTTTTATATCTTTATATCCCGAATCGGCGGGTTCTTCTGTTCTTCTTCAAAACTTTATTTTTACAATGTAACCCCGTATCAATTATTGAAAATGTTGAACCTGTAGTCAAACAGTTAGACAAAAAATCCGGATACTTTTTTGCCAAGGAAAGGACAATAATAAGGCTTAAATATTTATTGGCTTCTTCGTATTTTAATGTGGGATATATTGATAAGGCCTTGGACTATTACACTTATGTGGTTAATTATATCGATTATGATATTAGTAATATAAATCGTTTATTATATTATAGTGGTATAATAAATATATTGTTATGTAAGAATGATCTGGAAAAAGCAAAAAAATATTTGAAATTATATAAAGACATCTTAAACAGCCGTAACAAAGTTAAATATTTCAAATTATTCCACTCCATTCTTCCTATATTCGATTATATTATGGAACATGGGTACAACGAGTACGTCTATTTGATTGAGTTATATGAACGTCTGCTGGCAGATATTAAGGATTATCGGTTGACACTTTTTAAAATGCAGGTTTGCTGGCAGCTTGCACACTTATATAAGAAAAAAGGAGATAGCGCCCTCCAAATACATTATTTAAAAAGCATTGCTGAACAGGGCAACACCATGAGTATATGTAAACAGTCAATTGCGATGCTTAGTACACAAAAAATCGATATTCCGAAGCCGATTATAGAGGAAGTAAAAGTAACTGTACGACCTACTGTAACAGTTGTTTTATATTTATTACTTACAGCTGGTCTCGCAATTCTAGTATATTCATTTTTAACCTTAATTATCTAGCAAGAAACGAATAAAGTTACCCATTTCTATAGTATACAAAAACTATCAAGACAAGGATATCATATGGAAAATTGGTTCTCCAAACTACAAAAGAATTATTATATACATATAATCAGTACATTGCTATATTTTATTTTTATAATAATAATTTACTGTTTTACAAGACATTTAAATAATGATGTATTTAGGGATGATATTTTTATAGCACTTATTATTGGTGTACTATTATTTTATAGTGGAACATATATCCTAAATATTTACCAGCCAGTGGTAGGGGGGCTGCAGCAATTAACAGGATTACTTTATATACAATGTAATCCATCCCTGCTTATCAGTTATATTGAACCTGTTATCAAATTGGCAGAGAAAGACAAAGTGCATTTATATGCGAAAACGACACTTAAATTGCGCCTTAAATATCTTATGGCATTATCTTATTTATATCTTGGCGAAGCAGAAAAATCGCTTCCTTATTGCAATGATTTAAGGGTTTATATTGATTATGAACACAATCTGTCGAACAGGCTATCTTACTACAGTTGTATTATCAGTACTTACTTATATCTTCAAGATTTTGTAAATGCAAGAAAATATGTTGCGCTATATGAAAAGGAATTAACGAGTAAAAGGAAAGTGCCTTTTAAGCAGTTCGAAAAATCTCTACTAACTATATATAAATATATTACAGAAACAGCTGATACAGATATCGATCAGTTAATCCTCCTTTATGATAAGCTATTAACGGCTTTAAAGGATATTCCATTCATTCATATAAAAATGCAAGTTTACTGGCAGTTATCACAACTATATGCTAAGAAAAACGATAAAGAACATCAGCTGTCATTGTTACAGGAGATAGTCAAATACGGAAATGGTCTGGATATAAAACAGCGTGCTCAAATAGTGCTGCAGGAACATCAAGTGGATATTCCTGATTCCGAACAAAAGAATCCCCATTATACGTTAAAACCATCTTTACATACCGCATATGCCCTATTAGCTTTAAGTTTTCTTCCACCTTTGATTATATTGATTAAAGTATTAGTGTGTATTTAAGTATGTATCCTACGGAACCAAAAATAATAATATACTTGCAATAAGATACCATATGTCCTTTAATTATTCTAGTAGTTTTTGTAATTATGCATTTTGGAGGTGAACTGCATGCCTAAATGGTTTAAAAGGGCTACGGCAATAATTTACTTAGGGATTACAATATTTTTATCATTTACAGCTATAAACATTTTGTATTTCTTTCTCTATTGGGAATTATCATATAATTATAGATTTGATACAACGGTCATAATATATTTGATATGTATGATTGTTGGCATAATATTATTTCATATTGGCATTAAACGATTGACCTATGGGATTGCCTCTATTTTGGTCCAGAACGTTAATGATACATTGCTCATCCAATGTGATGTCAAACATTTCATACAATTAGTAGAACCTGCTATTCTATATATGAACAAAGGTAAAATATTGTGGTTTTCACAGTCCGCCATAGACCTTAGCTTAAAAATGTCTTTGGCCATTGCTTATATGGTAGACGGTAATCCAGAGAAAGCAATTCAAATTGATACACAACTATTTTCAGACCCCGAGTTCATAAAATATAAAAACGCCAAACTCATTTTAACACGAGATCTGATCAAGGCTTATATAACAAAAAAAGATTCAGATAGGGCTGCAGAACTTCTAAACAGTTATAAGCAATTATTAGATGAATACGAACCTGACCGTAAAGATTACGATATAATGAAAGATCAACTTACTGATATGACATTCCGGTTGAATATACTTAATAACGTTACAGACGGGGCCGCTGAATACTACGAGAACCTTCTGCAGACTCCACTTAGTGAAAGCCTAAAAACAGCTGTTTACTGGCTCTTGGCCAATATTTACAGAATAGAAGGAAATGAGGAAAAAG
>NZ_QUEE01000005.1:0-204560 GCF_003477885.1 Lachnotalea sp. AF33-28 | reverse complement strand
AGAATAGAAGGAAATGAGGAAAAAGAAATACTATATCTTCGTAAGACATCCGAAAACGGGTACCATATATATGTCGCAGAACAAGCCCGATGTATTTTAACCAATAAAGGTCTTACTGTAGATGAGCCTGTATTAAAAAAAATCAAACCAAAAAGAATTTCGTATATTTTACCGGTGCTTTTAATAATGGTCGGATGTGTACCGTTTATTTGGTTAGCAATAACGAAGCTATAAACAAACTGGCAGGTCCTGATTAAGCCCCAAGCGGTCTGCTCGTTTTTATAAAAATAGATCCCGCTATTTATACTCATATAAAATTTCATAGTAACTGGTATAAAGAGGATACTCACAAACATCCGGATATGCTTCTAATAATGCATTGCCAAAATCAAAAACTATTTTTCCGTTATTAGGCTTATCCTTTATGATATCTATTACTATATCACATTCGCAGTATTCTAAAGGTGTTAAATCACCATAATAATAGGTCAGACCATATAAGGCTTCAGCTCCCACCATTTTTAATAGGGGGATTTTCAAGCGTCCTTTAAAATAATAATTATCCTCATTTTCGCCTACCGTAAGCTGATCACGATACTCATAAAAATACTGAAAAATATATAACAGATTTTCATAATTAAGCAGTGGCTTAAGTCCCAATTTGCTAAACAGCTCCTCAAAATCTTCACCAGCCTGCGGTTTTATTAATACATTGTTATCTTCTGATAAAATTTCAAAATTATAGTTATCCCCCTCAGAACTGCATTGAAACGTAAGCCGGCCTCTTGGTGCATGCATCCATAGCATATGGTAACTTCCACTTCCATTATAATTGTCTAATATCTTATTATAGCTTTGATCCATTGTGCTCTCATAAAATAGTGCCCATGGAATATCCGCTATTCCAGTATAGCTTACACTTGTAATGCTGCTTGTATCAAGAGATGTATATTTATCAGACATTACGTCGTCCATTAACAGTGTATATATTTTATCCCTATCTAATTGCATATTATAAGCATCTTCTTGTGAAGGAAATGATTCATTTAATGTAAAAAATTTTGATATTTGCGGTAAACCGGCGAGACATAGTATAAATAAAAATATTGCCAAAACAATTATAGTCTTTCTCATTTTATATCCTTACATTAAAAAATATCTGGTTGTTGTCTACTACTCTAGTTTAGATCAAGCAAGTCAATAATACAAGGCAGTAAAAAGGGGGAATTGCAGAAAGAACCAAAATATCTGCACTTACCCCCTATTAATTTAATTGTTACTTAACAAATTCTATGCTTTTCAGCATCTCATAAATTAGTTTCTTAAAAGCTTCCCATAGATTTTCAATTTCAGGTGCAACAGAAGGAACTAGTGAAGTTCCTGAAAGGTCTTTCGTTATCGCCCAAAATGCGCCTCCGGATAAGACATCAACAAATAGGGTTACAACAAATGCACCTACTACTTTTTCCCTATAAGTAATATGTGTAAGTTTATATGATGTCATAATTTCGTCAACTACCTGGTAAACCTCATAGCAAGGAGAGTTTTGAATATCTCTGTATAGTAATATAAATTCCAATGTAGTTTTTAACTCACTATTATCAGATTCACCTCCTTTATTTTCAGAAATTATTACAATAGACAGTGTAACCGTTATTCCTTCTTTAGTTTTAGTAAACGATAAGGCAAACAGACCATTTTCCATTGCTACTGCAACAGTATCGAGTTCATCAAGCGAAATCATTGGTGCACCTATTGTCAACGCTCCAATATGTATATCTTCTTTTGCTGACATTGAAATATTATGATCCGTAACAGTCATAAAAATATTGGTATCCGGAATACTCAGTTCATACGAATTGCTAACCTTCAGAGATAACCGTAAATAGCCCCAATCAAATAGTGGTATTTCTGTATCTAATGGTGGTTTCTTAAAGAACATTTGAGTTACTTTTAGTGATTCCAGTAAGACATATGTCCAATTGTAGGCAACACGCTCCAAACCACTCTCGTTAAGGATAATCTCGTTCCAATCTATCGGATACGCCTTTTGATTATATATTATGCTATTCTGATTAAGAATTTCAACATCAAATGTTCTAAGACTATTATTTTCATCTGTTAAAACAATAGCCCAGTGCTGATGGTAATCACAAAAATCAGGTCTATTATTTTCTGGAATCTCACTTATATCATACAAAAAAGAATGCATAGAATATTTATTTGAAGCAACAATGCATGCCGTTATATCTCCATATACACCAATGGAGTATCTATTTGATATACCACATTCATCAAAATATGATCTTATTCCCTCAAAATAATAGATTTCACCAGTTAACCCAATATGTTTAGGACTAAACAAATAAGAGAAATAAATCCTAGTTCCATCGGGTATCTGATAATAATCCAGCATTGTTTTTGCGACAATCCCATCCTGTCTTCCTTGTTCATATGTAAAATAGTCTACTTTATTAGCATAACTATTGAAAACCGGTATTAAACTAATACCAGATTGCAGAAGTCTCCTAAACGCTATTAGCTCAATGCCATAGGCACTGTTTCCCGCAATATTAACCGCTGCTGCAGTTTTTCCCGCATTTTTTATAGTATCTGTATCTGATATTCTTAAGGGGGCATAAATATAAATTGCATTGCCTTTTGCCAGATTAATCGGAAGACCAAATAAAGCATTCATTACTCTTTCATCAATCGCCCCATCAATCTTAAGTGTAATTCTGTTTTCATCTTTTATGTAAGTACTTATGCCATCTCTTACTGCTTTAAATTCCTCTTCATCAATACCCATAGTCTCATTTTCTGAAAAAGGACCATACCCTATTTCTATAGCAGCCATCATTTTGTACCAGGACTCATCATGAGACAACACACCATTATGAGCAGCACTATCAGCAATTAGCAATGATCGGGATTTTTTTAATATACCTAGTAGCCATCTAAGAGCAGTTTCACCAAAACCATACGCTCTTCCTAGATACCCATATGTAAATCCTCTTAGGTATACAGGTATGTCTTCTTCAATAACTCTACCATTACAAATAATTATATTCAAGGAAAATGGTAAAAGACATATTCTTTTTGTTCTATTCCAAATATGGCTATTTGATATATCCCATTCTCTTCCATAGTCAGCCTTTTCCCAAAAGTGCAGTATATTATCAGCATTCATCATTTCGAAAGTCTTATCATGATTGTCCAATAATTCGTACTCGTTTTCAGTAATATAGGCGTGATCATAGCAATCCTGTAGATAAGATTCTAAATATGTTTTGAGTAACCTTGTTATATCAAATGCGTAATTATTATGAAGATTATATAGTTTTACACCTTCAGTAAATAAATCACTTGTCAAATCATTGTGATCTGTAACCCAACACCATTCTACCAAATTAGCACCTGGTTCGAGACACCATTTATTATTTTTTAAGGTTAATGAAGAATCGGGTTTATAAATATTACGAATAAGAACAGAACCATTCATATTGCTTACCACACTCCATAACTGGTAATAATCAGAATATGCTCCTATTTCATCCAATACAATTTCTCCAGTTTTGGGATCATAGGATACCAATTTTGAATTCAGTTTTGATTTAATTCGGAATCCATATGGAGTATACAGAATATAAAATTGATAGGTAATTCCTACATCATTCAGTATATGTTCTGCTTTTAGTTCATCAGTGCCTGATTTCATATTGTAATTATTATCGCTTATATAAAATTCATTAATCGCACCTGGTATTGTATGGTATCCGATCATAACATCAACATAATAGTCCGCATATTTCCGATATTTCTGATATGTTGTAGTACTTGTGTCCACCTCTCCGGCTAAAGAGGTCGAAAATCCCATAGTCACCCAAGTTTCACTTCCAATTATGCCATCACTGATGAGATTCTGATCAGCCTGATACTTTTTAACCGCATCAACAGTACTTTCTCTGAATCTTCCATCTACCATAGGCAAAAAATACCCATTATACTTCAAATACGCCTGAAACAACTCCACCATACTGCCTTCCGCTCCCAGAGAATAGCTGGTTGTGCTTACGCTGCCGCTCCAGGATTTGCCCATCACATCCACAATCGCATCCGCTACCTTCCCGGCATAGTTTCCGCTGATGATTGCCGCGGGATTGGCGGGGAGGGGCAGTTCGATCAGAGATGCCTTGATTCCCTGTTCCTGGCACCATTTAGCGGAATAACCGCTTCCGTTCGCCAGAGACTTATTGTAGAAATTAAACTGATCAATGAAACTCTTTCCGATTTCCGCATCGCCGATGCTGTAACCCAGCCAGCCGTGTACATCCAGCGCAATGGTGACGGATGAACTGCTCTTTTTGGAAGTGATAAAGCTCTTGAGCAGATTTCCTTCCCTAACGGATGCGCGGTTCCAGTTTCTCGCGTCGCTGTAATATTTGAAGTTGTTGGTAGGGAACCAACGGTTGATATCCACACCGCTGTCCACCGCAGTACGTCCCGGGCCATTGTTCGTCCAACCGTTTAGCACGCCCTTCCGGTTCAGGCAGGGGATCACATAAACGGTCCAGCCGCTTAAATTATCCTTCTGGGAATACAGCCGGTCAAATACTCCGCAGCCGATCTGTGCCAGTTCCCAGCCGTCCGCTGCCCACGCATCCTCAAATCCATGCTCCGCGAAATATGCGATCAGAACATTGGGCCCGCCGCCAAACTGGTAATATTCCAGAGTCTCCGTGGAAACACCGTCGCTGTACTCCCGCTTTAGGGCAGCATTGCCGGGTGCAGGCACCGTTTTAAAGGAAGCAGACACATCTGTAAGGTTGCTGTTGGGAACATACCCCCTCTTAGAAGCTGTTTTTCCGGTGGAATATTCAATATAGGAATACTGGCTGGGGCCGTCCTCCTGCAGAACGATTACCCTTTCTCCGGCGCTTACAGTTCCCACCTTGGCATAGCTTCCCGGCCCGTACATAACATTTCCGTCATTTACTACTGCACACATCTTCAGTCTCGATCTGACTGTGGCGGGGATCTGTCCGGTATACGGCAGCAGCGTGATGCTGGTCTTGTCCACATATCCTCTCTTTCTGCCTGCCGAACTGTTGTATTCTATATAAGACCACTTTGTCTGATAGATGGTTTCTTTATCCTCGGCCAGCACAACAACAAATTCGCCCTGATAAACGCCTCCGGCTTTAAAATAAGTGGTATCGGTTCCCACGTATGCACCCGCTTTCGCGTCGCTGACATACGCCAATTTTCCCTGAACCGTTTCGGGATTCAGGCTGGATGTGGGAATGTATCCGCGCTTTGTTCCCTTGGAGGTGGCATATTCAATGTAGGTATATCCGTCCTTCGTATAGTTGAATACGGTTACACCCTCCGTAGGAGATACCGTTCCCACTTTCGCAAAGGAGGCGTCCGGCCCTGCTTTCACGTCAACAGCCTGGCTGCCGGCATTGACCTGCTGCATATGCCCTGCATAACTGTGCGTATCCGTACTGATGCCCGCATAATCCTTAATTACGGTCTTAGGTACGAAGCCTGCTTTCAGATTGCTCTTCGCCGGATACTGGATATAAAACCAATCACCTTCCTGCCATATGATCTTCACAGGGTCTCCCTGATCCACACTGCCCACCTTGGCATAGTTGCTGGTATCGGGACCGTGATATACATCGTAGTTCATGGCCGCCCGGTGATCAAAGCCGGTGGCATTTGAGAACGTTCCCGCCACATACCCTCTCTTTTTGCCGCCGGATGTATTATATTCGATAAAGCGGTAGCTGCCGTTTGTATCCCACTGGTCAATGAGGCTCACCAGTTCACCCGCGCCGATGGAACCTACGCTGGGGAAAGTCGTATTCGGCCCATAGTATGCCTTAGCCGAAGCCGTACCCGCGAAAGTGGCAATGGACTGGATTTTGCGCATAACATTTACGCCGGAAAAGGAAGTAATGGAAATGTAATGTCTGGGAACATATCCCCTCTTTCTGCCGGATGTGGTGTTATACTCGATCATCAGCCATTTATCCGCTGATATCGGTGTCTCATACTCCAGCACAGCCACCACTTCTCCGGCGTCCACGCTGCCCACCTTGGCATATCCGTCCAGATCGGGTCCATGGTACACATCACAGCTTTCCGCCACCACGCCGGTCCTTCCTGTATTAGAGCCGGAAGACAGGGACGATGTGAGGACAAATCCCCTCTTTGTTTTGGAAGATGTGCTGTACTCTACATAAGTATACGCATTATCTGTTTCGTCAAATCTGGTAAAACTCTCATTCGCGCTGATGCTGCCGACGGATGCGGATCCCCCTACGGGTTTATTGATTACTGTAAGCTTCGATGTGCAGCGGCATGCCCTTCCATTTGCCGAACGGGCAGGAAGCTTATTTACATCCGTAACGGAAACATTAACTGCACTGACAGGGATGTACCCTCTCTTGGCGTCAGCCGCTTCTCCTACATTAATCGCATATCCTGCATAAACATAATTGCTGTCAATCGGGTCTCTGCAAATCAGCACGACATCTGCGCCGGCATCGACTGATCCAACCGATGCATAAATACTGCTGCTAGGTCCGCAATACACGGTACTGCCTGTTTTCATTTTTGCATTAATCATAATCATTCTCTTCTTTCTGTGCGGTAAATCCGAACCTTTTGGGATGTGCACGGGCTTTGGCCAAATTTAATCCTCCGGAACCCATGCGTTTTCAGTGACATCTATATAAATCCGCCTGCGGCGGGTCGCTTTAGCGACATAATACCTTCCCGCCGCAGTGCGATCCTTGCGGAGCATTTTAATTCAATAGGGCACGCTCTATTGAATTAAAAATAGCAGGAGAAACCAACTCTGTATCTGAGTTGCGTTTCTCCTGCTATTGGTGCGCTCCCGGATATCCTTGTGCATCCGGATGCCCAAACAGGTAGTTGACGCGTGCTGTTTCGCTATCCTCTTATATAACGCCGGCGGGAACTGCAGTCTGTGCATCTGTCCCCGCGGTTTTCTGCATAAACTGGATAATTTCCAGCAGCTGGCGGATGTCCACCCTCACCAGCTTCTTACATTTCGGACACTTCACCTCGATCTGACAACCGTCCTCCGCTACCAGATCAAACAGCCTGGCATTGCAGTCATTGCAATGATACGTAGATTCAATCATATTAACCGCCCCGCTTTCCTGACTTAAGCAGTCATCTTCAAACTTATGTTCCAAACATTTGTTCTGTATTTATTATAACGCTGACATTGTATCCTGTCAACATGTTTTTAAATTTATTTTCAGATTTTTCCATCCGCCGTAAATTCGCCGTCTTTTCTCTCACAGATATCATTCCACTGGCAGCCGCCGCAGATTTCCTTCCTCCGCCCTTTCTCCAGTATCCGTTCCTTCACCAGTCCGGCGAACTCTTCCCATTCCGTTTCCGCGCCGTCCGAGAGGCCGCACAGCCGCATCACCGCTGTGTCATATCCTTCTGTCAGCCCGGCGGTCTCACAGACTCCGTCCCGGTTGTTTGGGCAAAGACGGCATACCTCATCCGCACTGCAGATGACGCGGATGCGCGGATTGTCCTGCATCCTCTGTTTTACCAGCATCATATGGTGTACAAAACCGTCGCTGTAACCTTTACCTTCAAAATAAGCGATGCACATCCCATGATGTGCTCTGATTCTCACAATATCGGTATTTTCCATTTTTTTCTCCTTTGATCGTCTGATTCTTATCAACGGCAGGCTAATAGCAATGAAAACAATCACGTTTCCAGAATTCTTCTATAAAACAAATGCCGGAAGAATGCGGTCACATTCCCCCGGCGTATCTGCCCGGCGCTTCGTTTCTTTTTTTCTAAACACATGCGTATTTCCGCTCTATAGTCACGCCGCGGTTTATCTGATCCGGTTCATCACCGCCGACATTCTCCTGCCCAAAGCCAGCGCCATCGCAATTTTCACCAGATCCGGGATGATAAACGGAAACACACACCATCCCAAAACCGTTCCCAGGCCCACCGCACCGCTGTTCCTCGTATACACTAAAAGGAACCAGGCTGTCCCGAAGGCATAACAGACAATCAGTCCCAGGACCATAGCAAGCGCCAGCGCCCAGGTCTTTCTGCCAAGAAGTATTTCCAGCCCCCACATAACCAGCGCGGAAAACAAAAATCCTATGATATATCCGCCCGTGCTGGTGGCCAGTATGCCGATCCCTCCCGAAAATCCGGCGAACACCGGAAGGCCCACAGCTCCCATCAGTATGTAAACCAGGACCGCCAGGGTTCCTCTCCTGCCTCCCAGCACCCCGACAGACAGAAATACTGCAAAGGTCTGCATAGTAAACGGCACCGCCATCGGTATGGATATCCAGGAGCAAATCGCTATAAGGACTGCAAATAATGCGATAAACGCAATGTCATAAGTTTTATTTTTGACCGCTTCTGCTGTTGACATCATTTCCTCCGCTTTTTGTGCACCGCGCTGCAGCCTTCCGGTCCGTAACCCCGTTTTGCAGATCCGTCCGGAAAGAAAACGCAGCATCACAGTGCGCTGTTTTTAATATCGGAATAAAGAATACCATAACCGCTTCCAATTGTCAACCCAAATATTTTATTTGGTTTACATTCGGTTTTTATGTTTGCGGTAACTGTGAATACTACTGCGTTCTGCCTCCCAGATCCCGCCTGAACTGCCTGATCACAAAACCAAACGTATACACTGCCATAATCCCCGACACAGCAGGCGCTATGGCGCCGATCAGCAGCAGATTATCCGGGCACCAGGTATATGCCAGCCAGATCAAGGGCATGCGCAGGCAGAGAGCGCCAAAGCAGCAGCTGATCATGGTGAATACAGTTTTGGACCTGCCGTTTAAGTAACCGTTCAGTGAAAATACCACGCTCACAGCCAGATAATCAAAGCTGCAGGACCGGAAAAACGGAATGCCCTCACGAATCACAGCGCCATCGTCCGTAAATATGCCGATCATGGTCTGCGGGGACAGCTGCGCCCACAAAAAGAAACAGCCGGACGCCAGCACCGCAAAGATAAGGCCTGCGAATACCGCTGTCTTCACGCGCTTTGGCCTGCCGGCTCCATAATTCTGAGCGGTGAACGCAGCCAGTGCGCTGGCCATGGATGTGGCAGGCAGCATGGCAAACACATCGTATTTGCTGGCTACCCCCACTGCCGCTGCCGCGTTGACCCCCAGCCGGTTTACCACTGAGGTCAGATACAAAAAAGAAAGCCTGACCATGCACTCCTGCAGAGAGATCGGGATGCCCACCCTGGCCAGCTCCCCCGCCTTATGCCAGTCGATCCGGAAGTTTGCGGGAGTAAAGCGGAAGATAAAACGCTTATGGTTCAGGTAAACAATCGCACAGCACATGCTGACTCCCTGTGACAGGATTGTAGCCAGCGCCACGCCGCGCACGCCCATATCCGCATACTTCACCAGCAGCACATCTCCGATGATGTTCAGCACACAGGACAGCGCCACAAACAGCATGGGTCTTTTAGAATCCCCATAGCCCCGCAATATGGCGCTGACCGCATTATATCCGCAGATAAAAAATATGCCGCAGGCGCAGACTCTCACATACTCTCCGGCCAGTTCGAAGGCCTCCGACGGAGTTTTTAAAGCCGTCAGAATCGGATCGGTGAACCATAAAAAAAGTCCTGTCAGTATCACCGCCACGCCGGCAAACAGTGTCAGCGTAGTCCCGATTGTCTTTCTCGTCTGCTCTTCCTCACGCATGCCGGTATATTTCCCCACCAGAATGGTCCCGCCCAGCGTCAGCCCGGATATCATGCTGGTGATGATCTGGGTGACCTGAGTGCCCGTGGAAACCGCAGCCACGCTCTCCGATGAGCAGTAACGGCCGATTACCATCAGATCAACGGCGCCGTACAGCGCCTGAATGATATTCGCGATTAAAAAGGGAACGGAAAACCGCAGCAGCACTCCGAGCACGCCGCCTTCCGTCAGCAGATTTTCGTCTTTCATACTCTCTCCTCTTCCCGGGAGTCTTCATCGGGCGGTGAAATACCGCTCTCATCTCCCCCAATAAACAGGATAAACCTTCCAGCAGCTGGAAGGTCAAGTATAATTTTTTTCACAGTCGTAAAATGTAATATTAAACTGTAACGCTTGTAATTAGGTATGTCCTTTGCCCCATCTAAACTTGTGAAACACTAGAAAAACCTTTAAATCCGCCGATTTTCTTGCTATTTAATAGATTTTGTTGTATGTCTATACTTAGGAAGCACCCTTGATGTATCCGCTTTCTCTGACATACTGAAGGAAGCCCCTGCTTATGCGGACAACTGCACGGTCATAGCTGACAAGCTGTCCTTATCGGGCAGCTTCTTTTGATGGAAATATTATTCAATTTGAAATTAAATTGAGTAATGCCTGAACTTGCTCGTAAGCATCCCTTTTTATCATTGCCATATCTTCATCATCACTCAACTCCAAGAAATCAGCTACATCTTTGGGACCTGCATGGTCTGCAGAAGCAAATTTACCAGCCAGTTTCTCTTTCATTTCCTGTACAAGTTTTTTATCTTCGGCAGGTTGAAACTCTTTTGCCAGCTCATTTATACCACCTTTATAGTGCTTAATTAAAAAATAAATATCATAAGCATCTTTGGCCTTTCCTCTTCCCATTGCTGTCGCTTTCATAATCAGATAAGGAACTACCGCAACAACACTCACATTTGCCACATCTAAGGCTCCATCCGGTCTCTTTGCCTCCACATGTATTTTCTGTGCTGGAAAATCAAATGCAAAATTTCCACCTGTGGCCTTTAATGCCTTAATCCCCTGCACATGTTGACTTCTTCTTTTTTGTTGTGTCCCACCATACATTCCCGCCAAAATATCAACATCTACATCATAAGAAATTCCCTCTATCTCCACTGTTTTAACAAATGAAAAATATTTATCCGGATGCTCTCTGTATCCACAACTCTGCAGAATTCTTGACATATTCTGATATCCTTCATCCTGTAGTGTTAAATGATTGATTAGAACATCAACATCTACACTACCTATATGTCCCTCTCCCGGGAACATCAAATCTGGAACCCAGCCGCCTACAATCCGAATATCTTCCTCATACTCTTTAAAAATATTTACCAGTTCCACCAATATTCTGTGAGCTGCTTCCTTTTGTCCTTCTGAATAATCAATACTGCTTTTCAAATCTTCATCTCTTATCACTTAATAATCTCCTTTTTAAGGACTGCCTCCGCCATTTCTTCGCCTCGCCCTTTTAACTGTGTGCTATCCAAATATATCTGTAATGGTGACACAACCTTATCCTCTTGAATTATTCTACAGTCTTTTATATAAGAATCATTTTCTAATGTAAAGATAATCACATTCGCACCACTATCCACTTCTTTTAATTCTAAATAATTGATTGCTTCCTGTATGTCTTCCGGTGCTATATAGACATGCACTTTGTTATAACGAACTACTGGCGCATATCGGACTCCACCGGAAAAACCGGTAAGATAACTTTCTATCCCCATATCCTGCCTTAATTTTCTTAATTTTTTTTCCAAAGCTGCTGGATTTTCCAGACTATAGCAAGGATAAGAAGATACTTCCTTTTTACCATAGGTCTTACTCCATTCCTTTAAAACAGATTCTGGCTCAGAAATTTTATATCCTTCTGACGTTTTAACCGCCCATGCATTCTTGACCAAGAAATCCATTACTTTTGACACCTGACCAATACTACAGTTGACCTTCTCTGATAAATGCTTTAACTTCCATGCTTTAGTTAAATCTGCAAAAAGTTCCCGCAAAATTAAGGAAGATACCCTGGAAGATCTCCCGAATACTGAAACCGCACTGTTCTGCTTTGGCTGAAGATTTTTATTTCCCCGCTCTGACAAGTAAATTGAATGTCCAACAAACCAACAGTTCCCAGCATAATCAAAATACCCCATCCCATTTTTTTCACAAATTTCAGCTGTTCGCTCCGATATATAGGGCGACACTATAATATGGATTTCTTTTTCATTACTTTTCTTTTCAATCAGTTGCATTACTGTAGATGGATACACTTGCTGTACGGAATAAGCATGTATTTTAAATTCAAAGCCGTCATCCATCTCCACAGATGCAATAAATCCATTCTCTGTTTTACGACCTACTTCGTATTTTTGGATATTCGGAAGCTTAAGCATTTTACTTGCTACACATTCCATTCCTTTTCTATCATCAAGTTTCACTGTAATCACCACTTTCACTCTTATAGTGAAACCTATTATATCAGTGAAACTAAATCAAGTCAATAACTACTTATCCCCTGCTCCATAAGTAAGCTTTATAGCTTCAACGTCGCCATTTAAGGGATTTTGTAAGATATCGTTTCAAACTTATCTATTCACCCGCCTGACCGGGATCTGCAGCTCGGTCAGATACCTGGCCGTATCGTCCGTAAATCCGGAATCAATCCAGGTGATCTCCACCGAATCTCCGGCGCACACATAGCCCATCTCCGGCGCCGCATCCAGCAGGCGGCAGTAGTACTCTTCCGAGTGCCGATGGGTGCCGGAATAGGATATCGTCAAATATTCTCCGTCCGGCAGACAGCGGCACTCCCCCCGGTACCCGTCTTCCTCCTCCAGCAGCACAAAAATACCGGAAAAGCGGTCAAATTTCCGCTGAAGCAGGCGCTCGCAGGAAACAGAAACGCCGACCTTGCCAAGGAACATAACCGCCTCCAGGTTATTCTCCCTTTCCAGCTCCCTGATCGGATATTCCAGATCTTCCCCCTGCAGTATGTCCCGGCGAAGGAAGACAATGCGGCGTTTTGGCAGGCTGCAGAGACGGATCCGGCCGGTCTCGGCACCGACCGCATCGGCAAGGCATGACAGCCGTTTTTCCAGCTTATGTTCAATACCGCGCAGATTTTCAATCTTGATTCTGGTCTCTTCCAGCTGTTCCTCCATGATCCGGCGGATCGTCGCGGTATCTTTATTTTCAAAAAAACGGCGAATTTTTTCCAGAGGCATATCCAGAGCCCTCAGATATTTGATTGTATTTAAGCGCTCAAACTGGCGCGTGGAATAATAACGGTACCCTGTAACCGGATCGGTGCTTTCCGGCTTCAGCAGTCCGATCTCATCATAATACCGAAGCGTCTTGGCGTTTATGTGAAAAAGGTTCTGCATTTCCCCTACGGTAAAAAGCTGTTTCATCTGGCATACACTTCCTTTGGATATAGTATATCATCCGTTGCTGTACTCGACTACTGAAAACGTCCCGCGCAAGACAGGGCCGGAACAGTAACATCGTTCGCTACTGTTCACAGTTAGCGAATAATTCCCGCGTATGAGAGGGCAGGGTGTAAACAGTAACATCATTCGCTCCGAATCCTGTGAAGCAGTCCATCTCCTCTTGTGAAATCTGGTTTTTATTGATATAATGTCGGCAGACATTATATCGTGCTGATTTTCGTCTGCGCAGCAGACTCTTACTTCTGAAAATCATGCGCATCCCCCGGAGGGGCATGTCAGCTTGCTGACATGATATAATGTCGGCAGACATTATATCGCGCTGATTTTCGTCTGCATAGCAGACTTTTACTTCTGAAAATTATGCGCATCCCCCAAAAGGGGCATGTCAGCTTGCTGACTTGATATAATGTCGGCAGACATTACATCGTGCTGATTTTCGTCTGCGCAGCAGACTCTTACTTCTGAAAATCATGCGCATCCCCCAAAAGGGGCATGTCGGCTTGCTGACATGGCTGCAATGAGAAAAGGTGCCGCCTCCCGGCGCAGAAACGAGGATACAGAATGGACTCTCGCAACCTCACCCTGCTGACAGATCTCTACGAACTGACCATGATGCAGGGTTATTACAAGGAAAACCGAAACCAGACCGTGGTATTCGACGTATTTTACCGGTCCAATCCCTGCAGCGGCGGCTATGCCGTCATGGCGGGCGTGGACCAGCTCATGGACTACATCAGGGGGCTCAAATTCGGCCCCGATGAAATCAGCTACCTTCGCAGCACCGGATTCTTCGATGAGGATTTTCTCGAATACCTCGCGGACTTCCGTTTCTCCGGAGATATCTACGCCATACCTGAAGGCAGCGTAATCTTCCCCCGGGAACCGTTAGTGAAGGTGGTTGCTCCGATCATGGAAGCGCAGCTGGTGGAAACAGCCATTCTCACCCTGATCAATCACCAGAGCCTGATCGCCACCAAGGCATCCCGTGTGGTCTATGCCGCCAATGGCGACGGTGTTATGGAATTCGGTCTGCGGCGGGCGCAGGGACCTGATGCCGGCACCTACGGGGCCAGGGCCGCCATGATCGGCGGGTGTATCGGCACCTCCAACGTGCTGGCCGGCCAGCTCTTCGATGTACCGGTAAAGGGGACCCACGCGCACAGCTGGATCATGAGCTTTCCCGACGAGCTGACGGCCTTCAGGACTTATGCCCGGCTCTATCCGGACGCCTGCCTGCTGCTGGTGGATACATATGATACATTAAAGTCCGGTATCCCCCACGCGATACGCGTATTTCAGGAGATGAAGGCGGCCGGCCGGAAGCTTAAGTTCTACGGCATCCGCATGGACAGCGGAGATCTTGCCTATCTGTCCAAGGAAGCCAAAAAGATGCTGGATGCCGCCGGCTTTACCGACGCCGTGATCTCCGCCTCCAGCGACCTGGACGAATATCTGATCCAGAGCCTTAAGAATCAGGGCGCGGCCATCAATTCCTGGGGTGTCGGCACCAACATGATCACCTCCAACGACTGCCCCGCTTTCGGCGGCGTCTATAAGCTTGCGGCAGTATTGGATGAAGCGTCGGGAAAATTCATCCCCAAGATCAAAATTTCCGAAAATACGGAAAAGGTGACCAATCCCGGCAATAAGACGGTCTACCGCATCTACAGCCGCGCCACCGGCAAGATCATCGCCGATCTGATCGCCCTTGCGGATGAGAAATACGAAGAGAGCAATCCCCTGCTGCTGTTTGATCCGGTGGATACCTGGAAGAAGACCTATCTGCGCCCGGGTGAATACCGGATGTGTGAGATGCTGGTTCCGGTCTTTCAGGGCGGCCGCTGTATATACACTTCTCCCAGCGTTATGGAAATCCGTGACTACTGCGCCGCACAGCTGGATACATTATGGGATGAGACCCGCCGTCTGGTCAATCCCCATCAGGTACATGTGGACCTGTCCCATGAGCTCTATCATATGAAAAACAGGCTCTTAGACCGCATGAATTCATTAAATCAGATGCAGGAGGTTTGATATGCTGCGTTTTATTATCGTCGCAACTTTTGTAGTGCTGTTCTTGATCTTTTCCATCCCGATCATGCTCGTGGAATGGATCATCGGCAAGTTTAACCCCGATCTTAAGGGCCGCAGTTCTCTGGCCATTGTGCAGTGGGCGTTTCGCGTGATCATCGTCCTGTCCGGCACAAAGGTGAACGTAATCGGCAGGGAAAATATCCCTGATGACCGGGCAGTGCTCTATGTGGGCAATCACCGCAGTTACTTTGATATCGTCATCGGATATACGCTGATTAAGGGCCAATGCGGATTTGTGGCCAAAAAGGAAATGGAAAAGATTCCGCTGTTAAGCATTTATATGAAATATCTGCACTGCCTGTTTCTGGACCGTGAAAATATCAAGGAAGGCTTAAAAACCATCCTGGTGGGCATCGACAAGATCAAGAACGGGATATCCGTCTGGATCTTTCCCGAGGGCACAAGGAACAAGGCCGAACAGGAGACGGATCTGCTGGACTTCAAGGAAGGCAGCATGAAGATGGCCGAAAAGACGAAATGTCCGATCATCCCCGTCGCCATCCATAACACTGCGGACATATTTGAAAAACACATGCCCCGGATAAAGCGGCAGGAAGTCACCTTCCGTTTCGGTGAACCCATCGATATCGCATCGCTGGACAAGGAACAGAAGAAATTTCTCGGCGCCTATACCCGCGGCCGGATCATAGAGATGCTGGAAGAATTTTAAAGGGTCCTTCTAACGGGCCTGCCCCGCTCCGCAGTATTTCGCCATATAAGCGGTGGGCGTCATGCCCACCCTTTTTTTAAACAGCTGGGAAAAATACTGGGGATTCTTTCCGCAGCCCACCTTCTCCGCGATGTCCTGTATCTTATCCCCGGACATCATATATTCTTTGGCCTTTCGAATCCTCACATCCGTCAGATAATCCGAAAATTTGCGCCCGGTCTCCCTGACAAACTTCTTGCTCACATAGTCCACATTCATATACAGGCAGTGTTCCGCAATATAGTTTAACGTCAGATTGGAGTTTTGAAGGTTGTTCTCCACATATTCAAAGATCTGCCTGGTCATGGCGCAGTAAGAGCTCTCCTGCCGGGGTTCGGCCAGCATCTCGCTCAAATGGGAAATCACCATCTGCTTAAGCCTGCCGATATCCGTCTCCTCGTTGGCCTTAGCCAGCCACTCCGTCAGGCGGATCGTGGACAGGGATGCATCATCCAGCGCAGCCTTTAGCATAAGGCTGCCGGAAAGCTGCCGCAGAAAATCGATATCGTCAATCCCCGACAGGATCTCCGACATCCTGTCCATGTCCCCGGCGCTGCCCTGCCGGATCTGCTGGTACAGCCGTCCGGTCTCCTCAATAATATAGTTATAGTTGCAGGTGTAGATGCTGTGGAAATTATTGATATAGTAGATGTTGCTGTAACGGGTCAGTTTGGCCAGAACTACGCGCAGCAGCTCCTGAAGGCTGTCATAGGCCTCCCCCGCAAGCTCCAGCGTCACATGCTGGGTTTCAAAGTCAAGCCCTCTGATATACCCGGTAAACTCCTTGTAATCCTCTGAAAAGCTCTTGAAAAACAGCAGCAGCGTATTGCTCACATATACGCCGTGCAGAGTCACCTGAGGCATGTGGCTTAGACAGTACTGTCTAAGCTCTGCCAGAAACGGCTCCAGGCTCTCCCGTTCCAGATAATATACATAAAACAGCTGATAGGCGGTCCCGTGAAAATCCATATAGGGCTCATATTCCTCCAGAATCTCTTCCCACCGCCTGTCCTGCCCCATGCTCTCGCCGATGATGCTGGACATAATGTTATGCTGCATATTGTTGGTGAGCAGGTACTGGCTGTTCTCCAGATTCCTGGCCTGTTTCCGCGCATAACAGTCCTTTGAGACCTCCCTTATGGCCTCCTCAATCTTGGACTGGCTGCAGGGCTTGAGCACATACTGCTTCACGCCGTATTTCATGGCCTCCTTGGCGTATTCAAACTCTCCGTAGCCGGAGAGAATGACAAACTGTGTATCCAGGTCCGTCTCCGATATCTTCCGGATCAGCTCCAGCCCGCTCATTCCCGGCATCTTGATATCGGTCAGCACGATGTCCGGCGATTCATCGATAATCATATCATAAGCCTCAAGTCCGTTGGAGCATAAGCCGATCAGTTCTGCGTCCAGGCTCTTCCAGTCTATTAAGTTTGATATTGTCTCTCTGATGACCCTCTCGTCATCCGCAATGATCAGTTTCAGCATCCGCATCCCCCTCTTCCCCGGTAATATATGGCATCCGTATCTCCGCCACAGCCTTTTCGTCCTCATTATAGAGCGTGAGCCCATATTCCCTGCCATACATCAGCTTGATGCGCTCGTCGATGTTGATCAGCCCTATGCCAAATCCGTTGGGCTTGATCTGGGAAGAACGCAGCTTTAAAAGCAGATCCTCTTCAAACTGTGATCCGTCATTTTTCACATGGATGACCAGCGTATGATCCGTCCGGTCATGTTCAATCAGTATCCCAATGCTGCAGAACTCCGTGCTTTCCTCCAGGCCGTAGTTGATGGCGTTCTCCACCAGCGGCTGTATGATCATCTTCGGTATCCTGGCGCCGTACAGCCCCTCCTCACAGGTGATGCAATACTCCAGACGGTCCTCAAACCGGTATTTCTGAATCGTGATATACGCGGTGATGATCTCCAGCTCCTGCTTCAGATCCAGAATGGAATTAGTTTTGCTAAGCGTCGCCCTAAGCAGGGTGCCCAAGGATTCCACCATGCAGGAGATCTCCCCGTTGCCTGCGGCCTTCGCCCGCCAGTTCACGGATTCCAGCGTATTGTACAGAAAATGAGGATTGATCTGCATCTCCAGCGCTTTGAGCTGAGCGTCCTTTTTCCAGAGCTCATTCACATAATTGACCTGTATCAGCTCCCTGATCTTTTCCGCCATGCTGTCAAACTGACGGTTCAGCAGTCCAAACTCGTCCCGGCGGCGGCTGTAGTCATACGCATTTTCAATCACAGCGTTTTCATCCGCACTGAAAGCCTGCATCTTGCGCACCAGCTGGTTGGTATGCCTGCTGATAAAAGCGATCATGGATTCCGAAAATACCACCGACAGCAGCACGCTGATCACCAGCATCACGATGCTGATCATCTTAGCCAGCGAAACCGTATGAAAGATCGGATCGTAGGACACATAGCAGGCATAGGTCCAGTTAAATCCTGGAATCGTGTTGGATACGGCAAAATACCGGTGTCCGTCCACCGTCATTATCGCGTACTTCCCATCAGCAATCTGCTCCATGCCCTGCCGGACCGACTCGGACAGATCCGTATGATTATAAATAATCCGGTCATCCGCCAGGATATAATACTGCGCGTCCTCATACATGCCCTCATTGAAATTCAGGGAATCCATGAGCCCGTTTAAATCCACGGACACGATCAGCGTGCCCAGCTCCTCCAGGTTGGAGCTCTGGATGTACTTGAACAGGCGCCCCATAAACAGCCCGTATTCATCGCTGTAATCCGAGATCCAGACCGGCCTGCCGTCCCCTTCATGGGCAGCCTCCAGCACATGGGACTCTATGTGATCCGGCGTTTTCTGAGATCCGAGATAATTGGAATAGGTAATAAATTCCTCGTTATTCAGTGTGATATATCCGATATAATTGGATTTGTACTGCTGATAGTATTCCAGCACCGTAGCGGCGAGGTTTCTGTAGGCCTCAGTCCTGATTCTGGGATTTTCCGAATGCTTCACCGAAGCCAGGTTGCTCTGCACATTGGCGTCGGAGAGCATCAGTCCTGACATGGTTTCAATGTTGGCCAGATAAAAAGATACGGTGGTGGCGGAATAGGAAAGATTGCGGGCAAGGGTATCCTGGAGCAGACGGTTGTAGGCCGACGTGGCCAGCTGCAGCCCGGAAATTCCCGCACAGGATACCAGTATGATGGAAAAAAGCACAATATACAGTATTTTTCGTTTCAAAGAAATGCCGGCCAGGACATGCCCAAGCCTGTTTAAAATTCTGTTCATATCGCTCCCCCTGCGAACTGTATGCGGCCCCTTAGAAGCCGCGGCTGCCCGGCCATCCGGCCGCTCAACACTATTATAATAAGAAAAGAGTGCAGGAATTGCAAGTTTTTGTCTGCAAGAAGCCGGATTTTTAATGCAGGACACCGGAATTTTTTATTAATTTATCCGAAGCCGGATGTTACAATGGGTCTACACCAACAGTGAGAGGGAGGTAGACTATGACAAAGAAGGAAAGAGTGATACGGGCGATCCGGCAGGAAGAAACGGACTGTATACCGTCTTGCTTTTCCATGCATTTCCCAGCAGAATGCGCCAATGGGGAAAATGCGATCAGGGCGCATCTGGATTTTCTGGAACAGACCGATGTGGATATCCTGAAGATCATGAACGAAAACCTGGTATCAAGCGGCTATGATCTGAACAGCCGTGAGGACTATGAGAGGTTTCCGGCCATTTCCGCAGAAGATCCGTTTATGCAGACACAGCTGAATCTGGTTAAAAGGATACTGGAGAAGACTCCGGACGACTGCTTCACCATCGGCACGCTGCACAGCGTGGGAACTTCCGCCATGTATCATCCGTTCAAAAGGATGGGTTACGGATACGACCAGTCCAGGAGCGTATTTGATGCGTGGATGAAGGAAAATCCCGCCAAAATGCTGGATGCCGTCAAACGGATTACCGACGGGCTCTGCGGGCTGGCGGCAAAATACATAGAAGCCGGTTTAGACGGTGTATTCGTAGCTTCTCTGGGAGCTGAGAGGCGTTTCGGCCTGACGAAAGAGCAGTTTGACGAATGGGTGGCTCCTTACGATCAGATGATCATGAAAGCTGTGAAAGATGCGGGAGGATACTGCTTCCTCCATGTATGCAACCGGGATGTCAATCTGGATTACTACAGGGATTACGATGAAAATCTGTATGATGTTGTGAACTGGGGAACATTTGAAGTGCCCTGTTCCATGAAAGAGGGCCGCGAAATCTTCCACGGCAGAACGGTCATGGGCGGCCTGGCGAACCGGGTCGGGGTGCTGGCCTCCGGCAGCGAAGAAGCGCTCTGCACAACCATTGAATCCGTAGTCAATTCCTTTGGCAGAAAAGGCCTCATACTGGGAGCCGACTGTACCGTCGCCACGGAACAGGATTTATCAAGGATCCGCCTGGCTGTAAATACAGCCAGAAGATTATAAACAAACTATGATGCACACAGATGTGTGCGCAGGTCATCAGCCTCCGGCCGGTGACAGGAATGGAAGGAGAACAGGACATGAAAAAAAGAGTATTGGCAATCTTTATGGCACTGGTTCTGGCCGCAGGCCTGACCGGCTGCAGCAGCAACAATGCCTCTGAGACCACCTCATCCAAACAGGAAGAGACCACAAAACAGGCGCAGTCAGAGGGCAAGGATGAAACCACCGCTGTCACAACCGCCGCTTCCGGCGAAGCGCTGGAGCTTTCCATCACATGGTGGGGCAGCCAGACGCGCGCTGACCTGACACAGGAAGCGCTGACACTTTATGAATCCTTAAACCCCGGAGTAACCTTTGACGGACAGTTTCTCTCCGGCGCCGATTACTGGAACAAGCTGGCCACCTCTGCCGCCGGACATACCATGGCGGATGTGATCCAGATGGATAAAGCTTATATCCAGCAGTATGTGGACAACGGCATGCTGGTAGACCTGCAGCCCTATGTGGACAGCGGCGTCATCGATTTATCCAATGTAGACCCCAGCGTACAGGAATTCGGACGCATCGGTGACGGCCTCTACGCGATCTGCATCGGCGTAAACTCTCCCGCGCTGTTCTACAACAAGACCCTGCTGGACGAAAACAGCATTGAAGTAAAAGACAACATGACCATGGATGAATTCCTGGAAATCTGCAGACAGGTTTACGAGAAGACCGGATACAAGACAAACCTGCAGTATAACAACGGTACATCCTGGATGGATTTCTATCTTCGTTCCTTCGGCGAAGCCACCTTTGCTGACGGCAAGATCGGAGCATCCGAGGAGAACATCGCTTCTTTCTTTAACCTGTATAAGATAGGCATCGAAGAGGGATGGCTGGTTGATCCCAGCGTATTCGCAGAGCGCACCATCGGACAGCCTGAGCAGGAACCTCTGGTTTACGGCTCCGATCCCAGCAACATGTCCTGGTGTGCATTCTACTTCTCCAACAACATGGCATCCATCACCAATGCGGCTCCTGAAGGAATGGAAATCGGCATCACCACATGGCCTTCCGATGACGCTGTAAAATCCAACTTCTTAAAGCCCAGCATGTTCTTCTCAGTTTCTGTGGACAGCGAGCATCCGGAAGACGCAGCAAAGCTGATCGATTTCTGGACCAACTCTGTGGACTGCAACAAGATCCTGCTCGGTGAAAGAGGCGTTCCGGTTTCATCCGTAGTAGCTGACGCAATCGCTGCCGACATGAGCGCCACCGATCAGATGGTAGTGGAATACATCAACAACGTAGTTACTCCCAAATGCTCCGCTATGAGCCCCGCATCTCCCAACGGCGCAACCGAAGTCTATGACCTGGTTTACAAGCTGGAAGAGAAGGTTTGCTATCAGGAGATGACTCCGGAAGATGCTGCCAAAGAGCTGATGACCCAGGGAAATAAAATTCTCGAAAGCAAACAGTAAATCATACGGGCTGCCGCGCTGCTTACTGGCGGCAGCCCTTTTTGTACCCAAAAACGGCCGGAACCGGTGCAGGATTCCCGGTCTGCGGCCGTCTTGCAGGGTGCGGAAATGAGGATGAATGAATATGAAAAAATCAATGACTGCGCTGAAACAGCATCTGAATAAAAACAGCACCGCAGGCGTCGTATTCGCCCTGCCCTTTATCATCGGCTTCACGATGTTTATGATTGTCCCCATGGGAATGTCCCTCTATTATTCTTTCTGTGAATTTGAAATACTCGGCGCTCCGAAATTTATCGGTATCGAGAACTACATCAAGATGTTTACAGAAGATGAGACCTTCTACAAATCCATCTCCGTAACCTTTTTCTACGCGCTTGTGTCCGTGCCTTTAAGGCTGACCTTCGCCCTGATCGTAGCTCTGATCCTGTTGAGAAATACAAAGGCCACCGGCTTTTACCGGGCCGCTTACTATCTGCCCTCCATCATCGGCGGTTCCGTTGCCATATCCATCCTGTGGAAACGCCTATTTGCAGAGGACGGCACCTTCAACCATCTGCTGCAGGCCATCGGCGTCAACTCCCATTTTTCCTGGCTCGGCAACAAAAACACCGCCATATGGGTGCTGATTTTACTGGCCGTATGGCAGTTCGGATCCTCCATGCTGATCTTTTTATCCGCTTTAAAGCAGATACCTTCTTCTCTGTATGAAGCTTCCCGCGTGGACGGCTCCGGCAAGGTAAACCAGTTTTTCCGCATCACGCTGCCCCTGCTGACCCCTACGATCTTCTTCAACCTGGTTATGCAGATGATCAGCGGTTTCCTGGCATTTACCCAGTGCTTTATCATCACCCAGGGAAGACCCATGAGCTCCACGCTGTTCTACAGCGTATACATGTACCAGCAGTCCTTTGAATTCTATAACACCGGCTACGGCGCGGCAATGGCGTGGGTAATGCTGATCATCATCTCCGCGATCACCGCCATTTTGTTCAAAACCAAGAAGCTGTGGGTTTATGAAGGAGGTTTCTGATAAATGAAACATAAAAAAATCGTCCGCAGGACCGTATATCACATCCTGGTGTGTCTGGGAGCATTTGTCATGGTTTATCCGCTGCTGTGGATGCTCATGAGCTCCTTTAAGGAGACCAACACCATATTTACCACCGCCAGCGAGCTGATCCCCAGGAAATTCACTTTGGCAAACTATGCCACGGGCTGGAAGGGCTTTGGGAAAATCCATTTCGGTACCTTTTTTAAGAACTCCGCGTTCATAACCATACTGGCCACTGCCGGGACCGTGCTGTCCTCGGCATTTGTCGCCTACAGCTTTACCAGATGCAATTTCAGGGGCAAGAAGATCCTGTTCGCAGCCATGCTGGTTTCCATGATGCTGCCGGCACAGATCCTGATGATCCCACAGTATCTGTGGTACCAGAAGCTGGGATGGATCGGTTCCTATCTGCCGCTGATCGTTCCTTACTGCTTTGCCATCCAGGGATTCTTTGTATACCTGATCATGAACTTTATAAACGGTATCCCCAGGGAACTGGATGAGGCAGCCAAGATTGACGGATGCTCCTACTACACCATATTCTTCCGCATCATATTGCCGCTGGTGGTTCCGGCGCTGATCACCGCTTCGATCTTCTCCTTCATATGGAGATGGGAGGACTTCCTCTCACCGCTGCTTTATGTGGGCAAGACAGAAATGTATCCGATCAGCCTCGCGCTGAAGCTCTTCTGCGACCCAGCCTCCACGTCGGATTACGGCGCCATGTTTTCCATGTCCATACTGTCCATCCTGCCGCTGATCGTGATCTTTATACTGCTGCAGAGGTATCTGGTGGATGGGATTGTGTCATCCGGTATTAAAGGTTGATGAAAAAACGGATAAAGAAGGTGACGGAAGTTGGGATTTGACGCATTAGATGAAATTGACAGGTGGATTGCGGACCGTGAAGAGGAATTTGTGGAGGACGTGCGCAGCCTGATACGGATTCCCAGCGTGTCCGTGACGGGAGATAAGTCCTTTGTATACGGAAAGGGCTGTAAGGATGCGGCGGACCGCATGATTGAAATTGCAGAAGCCTATGGGTTTAAGGCACAAGACTGCGGCGGCCGCTGCGTAAAGGTCAGCTACGGCGAATACGCAGAAGGAAAGCCTGACGTAGAAATATGGGGCCACCTGGATGTGGTCCCGGAGGGCGACGGATGGAAATATCCCCCCTATGAATGCACGAGAATTGGGGATTACCTGATCGGAAGGGGCATCGGAGACAACAAAGGGCCTCTGATGATCGTTCTGTACAGCATGCGCTGGCTGAAGGAGCACGGCGTGAGTTTAAACTATAACTTAAGCCAGCTCTGCGGGCTGGCTGAGGAAACCGGCATGGAGGATGCTTCCTGGTATCTCAGCCAATACCGGGCGCCGGATTTCGCGTTTATCTCCGACTGCCGCTTCCCGCTGTGCCATGGGGAAAAGGGCAGATGTACGATGACTTTTATAAGTGACGGGGTTCCAAACGACTTGCTGGAACTTGAGGCTGGCATTGTGGTCAACAGCGTTGCCGAGACGGCAACAGCCCTGCTGAAAGGAAATCATGAGATAAATACCGGTATAACTGAGTTTTACCCCATAACCTCGAACGCCGTTTATGCGGAAACAGAATACACGGGCGGCAATACAAAAGTGACTGTGCATGGCATCGCTGGACACGCAGCGGCTCCGGAAAAATGTATCAACCCGGTGGGAATTCTGGCAGGTCTTCTGGACCGCTGCGACAGCCTTTCGGCCCGGACGCGGACCTTTATGGCATTTCTGGAATCGGCATGCAGGGACGGTTACGGCACAGGGCTGGGTATCGCCTGTGAGGACCCGGTCTTTGACAGGATGACCTGTGCGGGGACGCTGCTGCGCCTGGATGCCGGCGGCATCCGCCTAAGCTTTGACATGCGATACCCTCCCTCTCTGCCCATCGGAGATACCTTAGATGCGGCGGATCTGGAAGCCAGGCGTTTCGGTTTTCATCTGGAAAGCTCCCATCACCGGGACGGATATTACCAGGACCCGGAAACCCCGCAGATCCAGGCTCTCATAAAGGCTTATGAGACAGTGCGAAAGGACGGAGCAAAACCCTATGTCATGGGCGGCAATACCTATGCGGGCCTGTTCCCTCATGCCGTGGCCTTCGGCCCGGCCATCCCGTCGGACTATTCCGCGCTGAATCTGCCGCCGGGCCACGGCGGAGGGCATGCCTGCGATGAGGTGCAGCTGCTTAGCAGCTTCAGGCAGGCCATCAAGATCTATATACTGGCGCTGCAGAACCTCAGTGAAGTCATGCAGCCCTAGAGCGTGCTAGTGCTAGGGTACCGGCACATTTACGTTTAGACTAACCGTGCTGTTTTCAGCGCACCAGCATCCTCCGCACATCGGGGATCGCATGCAGCACGGTAAACAGCACCGTAGAAATCACGAGACCGCCGATGCCCTGGACCAGATTGGAGGGCACGCTGGCAAACGCCGCTCCGGCTCCGTAAAGGGGAATCTCGCAAAGAAAATACCCTCCCGCCACCAGCGCGACATCTATAAGGCCGCATACTGCAACCGCAGGATGCGGCTTATTAAGTTTGCCGGCCAGCCTGCGGTAAGCCAGGTTGGAAAGCAGCGCGATCACACCTTTTATAGCGAAGGTAATCGGCACATAGATGAAATATCCGCCCAGCAGATCCGCCATGCAGGAACCGATGCCCGCAGCCAGAAACGCGCAGCCGGGGCTTAAAAAGATACCGCTTAGGATCACGATAGCATCTCCCGGATGGATGTATCCTCCGGTGCCCGGCGTTGGGATACGGATTACCATCGTGGCAGCACAGGCCATCGCAGCGAACAGTGCCGTTAAAACCAGATTTTTTGTTTTACTCATAAGGATACCTCATTTCTGCATATAGCTTGTTAATGCTTCATATATGCTACACTATAATACAGATATGGCCTTTTAGAAATATCCAGTTTTGCGAATATCGAGCAGTCCAGTTGTGTCTTGCTCCCCGCAGTTCCCGGCACTTAGGTATCCTTTAAATTCAATCATTCCCGGCTCTTAAGAGCGGCATGATACAGATCCCTGAAATATGCATTGCTCTCCAGCAGCTCATCAAACTTTCCCTGACCCACAATCCGTCCCTGTTTAAAGACGATTATGCGGTCGAAATTTCTCACGGAGCTTAAGCGGTGGGCGACGGCGATCAGCGTCCTGTGCGCCAGCAGCCGCACCAGCTCTTCCATCACGGCTTCCTCGGTGAGATTATCCATCGCGGAGGTAGCTTCATCCAATAAGGTTATCTGATTCTCTTCAAACCAGAGTCTGGCCAGCGCCAGGCGCTGTTTTTCCCCGCCGGATAGCAGCATCCCCCGCTCTCCGACCATAGTGTCAAGCCCATCCCCGCTGTTCTTTATGACATCGGAGAGCGAAACCCGCATAAGCGCGTCCAGCAGGCGTCCGTCTTCAATCTCCCGTTCAAACACGAGATTCTCTCTTACAGTTCCGTCAAATACCGGAGCGTCCTGGGAGATATAGCTCATCCGTCCGTACAGGCTGTTAAGGCAGAGGTCTTTTACTTCTTTTCCGTCCAGCTTTATGCTGCCCTGGCCATATTTTAGGAGCCCCGCGATGAGCTTGACGAGGGTGGACTTTCCGGAACCGCTCTCACCGACAAAGGCCACCTTCTCGCCCGGCTTCACCGTCAGGCTAACGTTATCGAGCACCTTTCGTTCCCCATATCGGAACGCCAGGGAATCCACCTCTATGCCTCCCTCCAGGTGATCAGCCACCGTTCCTTTTTCCAGCCGTTCATCCTCCTTGCTGTCCAGGAATTCCTCAAAACGCTTAAAGCCCTCCCGATCCAGCTTATACTCCACAAACAGCACATTAAATATGGCGATGGGAGTATAGGCGTTGTTGATCAGCGTGATCAATGCCACCGCAGCCCCCACCGTTATCTCCCCGCACTTCCACGCGTAAATGAGTATGCCTGTTTCCAGAACGGCAACGATCAGCGCAAAAATCGTAAAAAAGGCTTCATGGATCATCTTCATTTTCGCCTTGCCGTCCACGATCTCCCGCGCTGCTGCGCCAGCCTTTTTTATCTCCGCGGGAAACCGGCGTTCCATACGGAATACCGTCAGCTCCATAAAGCCCCTCACCAGATAGTGGTTCAGCTTTTCTTCATTGGAGAGGATCTTCTCTTTGATCTGATACAGCGCCTTTAGAAGCAGGTTGGTAATAATAAAAACTGCCGCGTAGCCGCACAGGATCGCCCAGGTAATCGGCCTGCTGATCCTCCATATAAAAAAGATGCAGAAGCAGACCGTCGGCAGCAGCTGCCTCACCAGGCAGAGCCAGAAATCAAAGATCATATTTCTGCCGGCTTCCGCCCCATTTTCAATGCGCTGTGTCAGCCGCCCGGTCCCCATCGCCTGATATTCCTGATAGTCGATGCGGCTGATCTTCTGCAGTGCAAGGAGCTTGAAATCCATGTATATTCCATGTCTCAGCTTTTCATCCGGATACACGTCCAGATAATTCATGCAATAATTTACGGCCAATATTGCGCCGTAGAACATCAGACTGCCAAAAAGCAGCGTCCCATCCGCCAGTCCGTCCACCACCCGCTGAAAATAATCCGCCTGGTAATTTGCCAGAAAAGCGTTAACCACGCCAAAAGCTATATAAACAATGACCCATATTCTGTTTTTAGATATTACTTTTTTTATATAACGCATCACTGTACCCCTTTTTCCTATATTTTTTCAGGTAATCTGTCCGCTGTCAGGCTCAATCCATGCATAGGAATGCACGCCTTCGGGCATGTCTGGGTTCAGTACAGCTGCGTCTGTCAGCAAGTTTCTATCCGCTCAGCACAATCTGCCAACAGTTAACGTCAACTGTACTGAGTAGTTATCTCGGAGCTTTCTCATCCTCCGGTCCCTCCTTTATTTCTGCTCTCATAGCCGTGAGCATCTTTTTAAAGTATAACACAGATCGCAGTCCAGCGCAAAATTACAAAATCAGGCAGTTGCTTTATCAACTGCCTGATCAAAAAGGTCTGACATATGAGCACTGGCATATGACCGTTTTCATTTAACACCCGCCCGATTTCAGCGCCTCCACCACCGCCTCCGCCGACCGCTCCGTCACCTCAATCGTGAGCTTCGGCTCATTGATATCGGCCAGATAATGGGCGTCTGAATTGCTGACAATCCGGCATTTCTCCAGATAGGGGTTCTCCCTTTTCAGGCGGTGCAGGTGACTCAAGTCTTTCAGTTCCGCACAGGTAAACCGGCTGTCCGGCGGCACGAAGCCTAAGTTGGCGATCAGGCTGTTGGCGTTTTTATCGATATGGGCGGGAAACATCACCCCGCCGTAGGAATCCGCCAGCTCCCAGAGTCCGTCAAAGGAGATATCCGCGCTGTTGATCAGAAGCAGCGGTACTTTTCCACAAATCCGATCCTCACCGTCGTAGATCTCCTGCTTGCCGAAGATGCTCTCATCGTTAGGAAACGGCATCAGCCGCTCATATACATAGGCGTCAAACGCCATGGCCTGCTCCAGCTTCGGAAACAGGCATACCGCGTGCACCTCTTCCGAGGTGCAGATCTCCATGCCCGGAATGGCCAGCACGCCGTAGGCTTCGGCCATCTCCAGCACGGCGGGACAGTTCTTGCAGGAGTTGTGATCCGTAACCGCGATCACATCCAGCCCCTTCACCGCCGCCATGCCGGTTATATTGGCCGGTGTCATATCATCATCCCCGCATGGGGACAGGCAGGAATGAATGTGCAGGTCATAATACAGGCTAAGCATTCAGCATCCGGTAGATCTCCAGAGCCGCTTCGAAGATGGGCATCTCCGTCTTCAGCACTGTGATCTCCTGTTCCTTCGCTTTTTTTACCGCTGTCTCATCCAGCTGCGTGCCTTCGGCCATGATCACACAGGCCGCGTCCGCCAGGGATGCTACGGCCAGAGTGTTCATATTCCCCATTACCGTCACCCAGGCGCAGCCCTCCGGCGCTCTCCCCATAGCAATGCTTAGAAGATCACAGCAGAAGGGCTTCGTGATCCCGCGGGCCGTATCCCCGCCCACATTGACAGTGCCGAATTTTCCTGAATCTATCAGATTTTGAACGGTCATCCTTTCCTCTTTTCCGCGCTGATGTACAGCGCATCTGCGGCATACAGCCGGTTATTCATCATCATCGTCATCCTTATTGTCCAGAAGGGACATCTCGCTGGATATCCGCTGGATATATTCCTTCAGTATATTCAGAGTTTCCTGGCCGCCGTTTCCGCCGGCCGCCAGATCGTCCGCCAGAATCGAAACCTCCTCCGAAAGGCGGTGCAGATTTTCTCTTAAATAATATACGCAGTCATTCTCACTGGCGTCGCCCCGCACGATATCCTCCGCCAGCGCCTTGCAGGTGGGCGCTCCGCAGGAACCGCAGTCCAGGCCGGGCAGTTTTTTACACAGCCTCTCCACCTGGTTGAGCATCGAAAAGCTCTCCATCATGTTGGAGCCCAGCCTAAAGACCGGCTCATACTGCACCTCCTTCGTCCAGTGCAGAACGGCTTTCGAAACATTTCCCATATGGCTGCGGGCCACCGGCATATACTTGCGCAGCCTGTTGAGCTTCACCTCCGCCACATACGGATTCTCCACGGTCAGCACTCCGCCCACGCAGCCGCCGTTGCAGGCGTTCAGCTCCACAAACTGCAGATTCGTAAATTTCTGATCCTCCAGATCCTCCAGCACGCGGATCACGTTCTCGATGCCGTCCGCCGCCAGATAGCTCTCAGTCAAAAGCCCGCCGGCCTCCCCTCCGCTGCGGCCCCAGCCGATGCCGATCCTGCCGGACATCACCAGTTCCGGGGATTCGTTTCCCACACCCTTCATGTAAGAGAGCAGCTTCGGATACACATCCTTGATGGCCAGCACATGGTCCACTTCGCTTTTCTCCGTGCCCAGAGGCGACCTCACATAAGTCACCTTGGACGGGCAGGGCGATATGAAGATGATGCCGATCTTCTCTCTTGGCAGGCCGGTCTTCTCCATAGCCCTCCTGGCCGCCAGTATGGCTGCCACCTCGATCGGGGGATTCAGCGGCAGCATATGCGGGATCAGGTTGGGAAACCTGACGCGGATCAGCCTGACCACCGACGGACAGGCCGTGCTGATGATGGGCAGCTGCTCCTGATGGGTTTCTATGTACCTCCTGGTCGCTTCCGAAACCAGCTCCGCCGCGGCGCTGACCTCAAACACATCGTCAAACCCCATCATGACCAGCGCGGCCAGCACAATATTGACATCATCCAGATTGTTAAACTGACTGTACAGGCTCGGAGCCGGCAGAGCCACCGTATACTCATAGTCCTTTAAGACATCCAGTTTATCATAAACAGCATGCTTCGCGTGATGCGGGCAGACCCGTATGCATTCGCCGCAGTCAATGCAGAATTTGCTGTTAATCTGCGCTTTTCCTCCCCGGACCCTGATCGCCTCTGTGGGACATCTTTTAATGCAGTTGATGCAGCCCTTGCACAGCTCCGGATCCAGGCGCACCGAATGGTAAAATTTGTCCATTGCCCCAACCCCCTTGTCACCTCACTATATAGTTACCCTCATGGTGATTGTCGTACCCACCCCCACAGTTGTATCGATCACCATGTCATCGGAATATTTCTTCATATTGGGCAGCCCCATGCCAGCTCCAAATCCAAGCGAACGGATGTCATCCGGCGCCGTGGAATAACCGGCCTGCATGGCCAGATCCACATCGGGAATGCCCGGGCCCTTATCCGCCAGCACCATCTTGATCTCGCTGGGCGATATTTCCACCGTAATCCTGCCGCCTTCGGCGTGTATCACCATGTTGATCTCCCCCTCATACATGGCGATGGCCACCTTGCGCACAGCCTCTGGATTCACGCCCATCTGCTTAAGCTTGCTCTTCACATCGCTGCTGGCTTCTCCGGCCCTGGTAAAATCATCCGGAGAAACTTCATAATTTAATGTAATCACATCATCCATCAGATCGCACCTCCGTGCAGCCCGGCTTCATAGAGCATGCCGCAGGCGGAGAACATGCGGTGTCCGGTTGCCAGAATGATCAGCCCCCTCTCCTTTGCCATCTCCAGCATGGCCTCATCCGGTTTTTTGCCCCTGACAAAGATCAGGCAGACGATATCCAACATCTCCGCGGTACGGATCACCTGAGGGTTGCACAGCCCCGTCAGCAATACCGAATGATCCTTGGAAAAAGCCAGCACATCGCTCATCATATCGGACCCGCAGGCGGATCTGACCTCTCTGTCCAGATATTCCTCCCCAACCAGTACCCGGGCTCCCAAAACATCGCGTACATCCCTTACAGTCATATATGCCTCCATTCTCTGTCACCAACCGCAGGTTGATGACCTGCGCGGTTTCGGCGCATTATTGATATTTATTTAACAATTGATACTAAGATTGATCTCAGTATAACATTTTCATTGTCAATAATCAACAGAAGGCTCATTTTGATAAGGCTTTTCAGTTGCAAATTATTGTGGATTTTCTGGATGTTTCGTGGTAGAATATTATGAAGATTGCACCCACCCCTCTAATTGAGTTTGTGAAAATGTTAACTTTTCCCTCAACCTGCGGCAGTAGGTGCAAAATGACTTGCTACATGCCATGCGTCGCAAGTATATCTGCCTGATGCGCAGTTATGAAGTATAATGAGGAGGTTAAACAATGGCTTGCAAAAAACAAGGTGTTCCTTTTGCAGGAACAGAAGAGCAGAGGGATGAGCTGTTAAAAGTGATTTCCGAGCTCAAAGATGAAAAAGGAGCTTTAATGCCGATCATGCAGAAGGCTCAGGAGATCTATGGCTATCTTCCGATTGAAGTACAGGCTATGATTTCAGATGAAACCGGCATTCCGCTGGAGAAGGTCTATGGAGTATCCACATTCTATTCCCAGTTCGCCCTTCAGCCAAAGGGTAAGAATCAGATATCCGTCTGTCTGGGAACCGCGTGCTACGTGAAGGGTTCCGGAGAGATCTTCAAAAAGCTGGAGGAGCTTTTGGGCATCACCAATGGGGAATGCACCCCCGACGGAAAATTCTCACTGGATTCCTGCCGCTGCGTAGGCGCCTGCGGACTGGCTCCGGTCATGATGATCAACGGTGAAGTTTACGGCAGGCTCACCGCGGATGATATCCCGGGTATCATTGCCAAATACGAATAGTTATGATGACGGAAATTTCATTAAATGTGCTGGATGTGGCGGAGAATTCCACTAGGGCCGAAGCGAGTCTCATCGAGATCAGCGTGCTGACCGATACGTCGGAGGATACCATGACCATCATCATTAAGGATGACGGCTGCGGCATGACGCCGGAACAGGTCGCCCATGTGGAGGATCCCTTTTTCACCACCAGAACCACCCGCAAGGTTGGGCTGGGCGTGCCCTTTTTTAAATACGCGGCGGAGAGCACCGGAGGCTCTTTTAAGATAGATTCCACCCCCGGCATCGGTACCGCCGTAACCGCAGTTTTTAAACTGTCCCACATCGACCGCATGCCTCTGGGAGATATAAACAGCACTGTACATACGCTGATCACGTTTCACCCGGAGACGGATTTTCTATATAATTACCGGTATAATGACCGTTCTTTTGTTCTGGATACAAGGCAGTTCCGGCAGATCCTGGGCGATGTTCCCTTAAACAGCCCCGAGGTCTCCGATTATATCATGGACTATTTGACTGAAAACAAGCAGGAAACGGATGGCGGCGCCATCCTGTAGGAAATTCCGGCGCAATATGCCGGACAAATGGAGGATGTAATATGAAATCTCTTGAAGAGTTAAAAGCAATCAGAGAAAAAATGCAGAACCAGGTAGGCCTGCGTTCCGAAGGTGAAGAGCAGACCCGCGTGGTTGTGGGCATGGCTACCTGCGGCATTGCAAGCGGCGCAAGACCGGTTCTCACCGCTCTGTCCGATGCGGTTATGCAGAAGGGTTTAAAGCATGTGACGGTTACGCAGACCGGCTGCATCGGCCTCTGCCAGTATGAGCCCATCGTCGAAATTATGGAACCTGGCAAGGAAAAGGTTACCTATGTGAAGATGACCCCTGAAAAGGCTATGGAAGTGGTGGATCAGCACCTGATCCGCGGCACCGTTGTCGATAAATACACATTAAATTCAGTAGATATCAAATAATTGAGGAGGAACCCCAGATGTATCGTTCACACGTATTAGTTTGCGGCGGAACAGGATGTACTTCCTCCGGAAGCCAGCAGATTATCGAAGCATTAAAAGATGAAATTGAGAAAAACGGCTTAAGCAAGGAAGTCGCGGTTGTCCAGACAGGCTGCCACGGTCTCTGCGCATTGGGACCGATCATGATCGTGTATCCGGACGCCGTATTCTATTCCATGGTTAAGGTGGAGGATGTTCCTGAAATCGTTTCCGAGCACCTGTTAAAAGGCCGTGTGGTAACCCGTCTCGTATATGATGAAACGGTGACTCCTGCCGGCATCAAGTCCCTGTCGGACACCAACTTCTATAAAAAGCAGCACAGAATCGCCCTTAGAAACTGCGGCGTGATCAACCCCGAAGTGATCGATGAATACATCGGCACCGGCGGCTATCAGGCTCTGGGCAAGGTTCTCACCGAGATGACTCCCGATGAGGTGATCCAGACCATCATGGACAGCGGGCTCCGCGGAAGAGGGGGTGGCGGCTTCTCCACCGGCCTCAAGTGGAAACTGGCGAAGGGCAACGATGCGGATCAGAAGTATGTCTGCTGTAACGCCGATGAAGGCGATCCGGGCGCATTCATGGACCGTTCCGTTCTGGAAGGCGATCCTCACGCGCTGCTGGAGGCTATGACCATCGCGGGTTACGCCATCGGCGCATCCCAGGGTTACATATATGTGCGTGCGGAATACCCGATCGCGGTAGAGCGTCTGAAGATCGCCATCGCGCAGGCGAGGGAATACGAACTGCTGGGCGACGATATCTTCGGCACAGGCTTTAAGTTTGATATCGACTTAAGACTGGGCGCAGGTGCGTTTGTCTGCGGAGAGGAAACCGCTCTGATGACCTCCATCGAAGGCCAGAGAGGCGAGCCCAGACCGCGTCCGCCGTTCCCGGCTCAAAAAGGCCTGTTCGGCAAGCCCACCATCTTAAACAACGTGGAGACCTATGCCAACATCCCGCAGATCATCTTAAACGGCCCGGAATGGTTTGCTTCCATGGGTACCGAGAAGTCGAAAGGCACCAAGGTATTCGCGCTGGGCGGCAAGATCCATAACACCGGTCTGGTGGAGATCCCCATGGGAACCACGCTCCGTGAGGTAATCGAAGAGATCGGCGGGGGCATCCCTAACGGCAAGAAGTTCAAGGCGGCACAGACCGGCGGTCCTTCCGGCGGATGTATCCCGGCTGAACATTTCGATATTCCGATCGACTATGACAACCTGATCAGCATCGGTTCCATGATGGGTTCCGGCGGACTGATCGTATTGGATGAAGACGACTGTATGGTGGATATCGCCAAGTTCTTCCTGGAGTTTACGGTGGAAGAGTCTTGCGGTAAATGTACCCCCTGCCGCGTAGGTACCAAGCGTCTGCTGGAGATCCTGACCAAGATCACCAAAGGCCAGGGCACCATGGAAGATCTGGACAAACTGGAAGAGCTCTGCTATTACATCAAAGACAATTCCCTCTGCGGTCTGGGACAGACGGCTCCGAACCCCGTTCTCTCCACTCTGCGCTATTTCAGAGACGAGTATGAGGCTCATATCAAGGAGAAGAGATGTCCTGCCGGCGTATGTAAGGCGCTTCTCTCCTACAACATCGATCCTGACAAATGTAAGGGCTGTACCTTATGTGCAAGGACCTGCCCGAACAACGCCATTGAAGGCACGGTTAAGAATCCTCATGTCATCAATCAGGATAAGTGTATCAAGTGCGGCGCTTGTATGGAGAAATGTAAGTTTGGCGCTATTTACAAAAAGTAATGGAGGAATTCTAAAATGGAGAATATTACAATCAAAATAAATGGAATGGAAGTCAGCGCTCCAAAGGGCTCAACCATTCTTGAAGCCGCCAGATTAGCGCACATTGAAATCCCGACCCTCTGCTTTTTAAAGGAGATCAATGAGATCGGCGCATGCCGTATCTGCGTGGTGGAAGTCAAGGGCGCGAGGAGCCTGGTTGCGTCCTGCGTATATCCGATCAATCCCGGCATGGAAGTATGGACCAACACCCCCAAAGTGCTGGAATCCAGACGCAAAACACTGCAGCTGATCCTGTCCAACCATGAAAGGAAATGCCTTTCCTGCGTAAGAAGCGGCAACTGTGAGCTGCAGAAGCTCTGCAAGGAGCTGGGCGTTACGGATGAGGACAGATACGAAGGTGCTAAGACGCCGTCTACTATCGATGACAGCGCGGTTCATATGATCCGTGACAACAGCAAATGTATCCTCTGCAGACGCTGCGTGGCGGTATGTGAGAAGGTACAGGGCATCGGCGTGATCGGCGCGAACCAGCGCGGTTTCAACACCGAGATCGGTTCCGCGTTTGAGATGGGCCTGGGCGAGACCAGCTGCGTATCCTGCGGCCAGTGTATCGCGGTATGTCCTACCGGCGCGCTTAGAGAGAAAGACAGCACGGACGCCGTATTCGCGGCCATCGCTGATCCTTCCAAGCATGTGATCGTACAGACGGCTCCCGCTGTCCGCGCGGCTCTGGGCGAGGCATTCGGCTATCCGATCGGAACCAATGTGGAAGGCAAGATGGTAGCGGCTCTGCGCAGGCTGGGCTTTGACAAGGTATTTGACACAGATTTCAGCGCCGACCTCACGATCATGGAAGAGGCGCATGAATTTATCGAGAGGGTGCAGAACGGCGGCGTGCTTCCGATGATCACCTCCTGTTCTCCGGGATGGATCAAGTACTGCGAGCATTATTTCCCCGATATGACGGAGAACCTGTCCTCCTGCAAATCTCCTCAGCAGATGTTCGGAGCCATCGCCAAATCCTACTATGCGGAGAAGGCCGGCATCGACCCGAAGGATATCGTATCCGTCAGCGTTATGCCCTGTACAGCGAAGAAGTTCGAGATCGGAAGGGACGACCAGGATGCCAACGGTGTTCCGGATGTGGATTTTGCGCTGACCACCAGAGAGCTGGCGCGCATGATCGAGCGCGTAGGCTTAAAGTTCACCGAGCTGCCTGACGAAGAATACGATGCGCCTTTAGGCCTGTCCACCGGCGCTGCGGTCATCTTCGGCGCTACCGGCGGAGTCATGGAAGCCGCTCTTAGAACCGCAGTGGAGACCCTGACCGGCGAAGAGCTGGCGGCGCTGGACTTCACAGAGGTCCGCGGCGTGGAAGGCGTAAAGGAAGCCACCTACAGCGTAGCCGGCATGGATGTGAAGGTTGCGGTTGCATCCGGACTTGGCAACGCCAGAACCCTGTTGAATAAGGTGAAATCCGGCGAAGCCAATTATCACTTCATCGAGATCATGGGATGCCCCGGCGGCTGCGTAAACGGCGGCGGACAGCCCCAGCAGCCAGGCAGTGTGCGCAACACCGTGGATATCCGCGCACTTCGCGCCAAGGTGCTCTATGATGAGGATGCAGGAAAGCCTATCCGCAAGTCCCACGAGAACCCGGCCATCAAGGAGCTCTACGCTTCCTACCTGGGCGAGCCCGGCAGCGAGAAGGCACATCATTTGCTGCACACCACTTATGTGAAGAGAAAGATTAACGAGATCTGATAAGAATATAACTCGCAGGATTTTCCGACTGCGGCGGGCCGCTTTAGCGGCGTAATACCTTTCCGCCGCAGTGCGGTCCCTGCAGAGTATTTCTAATTCATAGGTTGCTCTATCCTATGAATTAAAAAAGGCAGGGGGCTGCCGCCTGAACGGTTTAAAACCGGAAAGGCGGCAGCCTCCTGCTTGTTTTTGTTGTTATCATCTCGCCGCTGGTGAGAGACTGTCAAGAAATTATGCGCTAATCTCTTTAATTCTGTTCATAAACCAACCTCACTTCCTTAATGGGCTTCAGAAACTGCGAAGCGTCAATATACAGATTCTTCAAAATGGGAACCAGATCAATATATTCCTCCTCCGGATCCTGATTGTGCCGATATTTCGCCATAACCACCATATACCCATTGTCCCAGTCCTTTACGGAGGTAAAATACTCCAGCGAGTAAGGACCGCGAAAGCGGACAATCCTGCGTCCGTATTGGAACTTAATCATATCCTTATCATTGCTCAGATAAGCTTTTTCAGTGTCCATTTAGCACCTCCAGTAATCTTTCCATACTGCCTCTAATGATCTATGCACGCCAGTCATGCCCTTCAATTTCCGCAGTCAGTGCCTCTCCAAAAATATCAATATTATATCCTACCTCTATCAATATTACAATTCATGTTTCCGAACAATATGGCACGCTTTGGTTACTGTTCACAGTTACTGAAAAGTTCCCGCGTATGAGAGGGCAGGGTGTGAACAGTAACACGCTTTGTAACAACGCACTGCCCGCCGTTTTGTTGTGCCGCATACATTTCAAGGCCGGTTCCCTTCCAGCCGCCGCCAAGCGATACCGAACTGCTTTTTGAAGCACCGCGCAAAATACTTTGCATCGGTAAACCCGCTGGCAAACGCCGCCTGTTCCAGGCTCCTGCCGCCTCCGCACAGCATCAGAAGCGCCCGGTGCATCCGGTATCCCATAAGGTAATGGTTTACCGTCATCGACGTTTCTTTTTTAAACTGGGAACACAGATAATAATAATTAAGGTATACGCTGCCGGCGATCCTGTCCACGGTCAGCTCCGGCTCACCGTAATTTTCATTTATATAGTCCATCGCGCGTCTCACAGAGTCCGATAAACTGTTTTTCTTTATCAGCAGGATGCTGTAGCGCATGATATCCGTCACATAGCTTCTGATCTGCTGTGCATCCTCTAAGCAGTACAGCATCCGATTTGCCGCCTCGGAACCGCCGCGTTCCCCGTACAGCACACACTTCTGCCGCCTGACGGCATCCAGTATGATTTTGACAATCTCGACAGAGGTCAGCAGACAGCTTTCATGATCTCCCTTATCCCCCAGATCCTCCTCATAGATTCGCGCCAACAGCGCCAGCGCATTCTCCCTGCTGCCGCGCTGCACGGCCACCAGCAGTTCGGCTCTGCGGGACGCGGTCAGATACTGTCCGCAGGCCGCCGCGCGCAGATGGCTGTTTTCCGTTTTTTCCTTTCTGCGCTCCCGTATCTTAGCGGCCGCCGCATCCAGCACGTCCGCAAGCTCCGCCTCCTGGACGGGCTTGAGTATATAACCCAGCACCCCCAGGCGGATCGCCTCCTTGGCATAGGAAAACTCACTGTAGCCGGAGATGATGATAAAGACGGGATTATCCGCCATTCTTCCCGCTTTTTCTATGAATTCCAGGCCGCCCAGAAACGGCATATTGATATCCACCAACACTATGTCAGGCTTAAGCAGGCCGATTTTCTCCAGAGCCTCCTCCCCGTTTCTCGCCTCGCCGCAGATCCGGCAGCCATGCTCCTGCCAAGGAAAGGAGCTCTTCATCGCTTCCCGAAAGAAATATTCATCATCCGCTATCAGAACATCCATCATACGCCATCCTCCTCCCATTCACACAGAGGGATCCTGATCATCACCGCGGTAAATCTCCCCGGTATGCTCTCGATCTGCATCCGATACTGATCCGCATACAGCAGCTTAAGTCTTTGCGCGATATTTCCCAGGCCGAAAGAATCCCCGCTGGTGGATTTCCCGGACTCCAGGCTGTCCTGAATCTCCTTCAGGCGCGCGGGCTCAATGCCTTTCCCCGTATCGCACACCGTGATGATCAGGCTTTGTTCCCGGATACAGCCTTCGATGGAGATCAGACCTCTGCTCCGGCTTTCCTTGATGCCGTGATAGATCGCATTTTCTACTAACGGCTGTATGGTTAGTTTGGGGATGCGGTACGGATATGTTTCCGGATCAAATTCGATCCGGTAATCCATATATTCCACATACCTTAATCCCTGCAGCTTCAGATAGCTCTCTGTCAGCTGTATCTCCTCGTCAACCGTGATGATCTCCCTTCCCCTGCTTAGGGACAGGCGGTAAAAATCCACAAGGCTCCGCAGGGCTGTCAGAGCCTCCCTGCTCATCCCCAGCTTGATAAAGGAGGAGACCGTCTCCATCGTATTATACAGAAAATGAGGGTTGATCTGGGCCTGAAGCAGCTTATATTCATTTTTCTGTTTCAGCCTCTGTTCCCGGCAGAACGCCTTTCTGGATTCCTCCAGGCTGTCCATCAGCGCGTTAAACTCATCCGCCAGCAGACCCATCTCTCCGCCGATATTGCCCGGAACCCTGGCGTCTGTCTGGTTATCCTCGATTTCATTCATCGTGTTCAGCAGCTGGTATACCGGCCTGGTGACGGTCCGGGCCACCAGCCAGGACACCGTCATGATCATGACCAGGGCCGCCGCCAGGATCATGAGCAGGAGGAACCGCATCCTCCCCTGTTCCGCGGCCAGATCGGTCAGCTCCGTCACGCAGAAAAGCCTCCACCCCGGCCGGCTCTCCATGGATGAATACAGCACGGGGACCCTGCCGGCCGCATTCACCAGATCGCCATCCTCAATGCAGATCCGGTACTGTTCTTCTGTCATGCCCAGCACCTCACAGAGATCCCGGTTCAGAGTGTTCTTATCCGAAGCGGATATAATCCTGCCATCATTATCCGCAAGATAATAGCTGCTCCTGTTATTCAGGCTGGCCTTATCCTCATAAGCGGCCGAAAAGAAGGATTCCCCCACAAATAGGGTGACCACACCCAGCGCCTGCCCCGTATTCTTATCCCGTATCAGTTTGGATACCGGAAATACATAATCCTTTTCGTTATAGGGGCTGCTGTAGGTCAGAAGCGACAGCGGATTCCACACCGGTTTCTGCCGCTGGCGTGCCCGTTCCAGATCCTCCGGCCGGATGATGCCGCGGACCGATTCTTCCGGAATGTCATAGCCGCTGTATACCACGTCATCACCGATGAAAACCGCCATGCCGGAGGCGATGGTCGTGGGATTGATGATATCGCTGCCCGCTTCCGCCAGACCGGCCCACAGCCTGGCCCTGTAATACCGTTTGTCCGTATCCTCCACCTCCAGATACTCCCGCATCTCCTCCTGCAGCCCCCTGGATTGGGAAATCACACGGGCATAGTCCTCAGCTGTCCGGGCGATGGTCTCAATGTTGCGCGCCATGTTGTCCAGCATCTTCCGGTAGTCGTCCTCAATCCGGCTGACCATGGTGTTATAGAAGACCGCGGTGCAGACAAACCACAAAAATGCCAGCACTGCGGCAGCCACCGCAGCGTTGGCAAGAAATATCTTATTCTTCAGGGACAGGTGCCCCGCTTTTGTCCCCATAGGAATCCCCCCTCATACAGTTCCGGTTATCCGGCAGGCGCCTGCTTCTTAGCATGCTCTGTCCCGGAATAGTTCCGGCAACTTTATTATAGGCCGTCTTAGGAGTGTATGGAATCTTTATTTACCGGTAATATTTTCCTCTCGGGCAGCACCCGGAGATCAGTCTATGTTCCTATCCCGCTCCCAAGCACTTCCCGCACCACATCAAAAGGGACTTCATCCGGGGCCACACCGGTTCTGGCAGCAGCTGCGGCTAAGACTCCGGCGGCTTCGCCGATTTTTAGTATATTGCCGCCGGTCCGGTAACTGGCATGGGCGTAGAAATCTCCGCTGATCAGCCGGCCGGCCAGCACAAGCCCGCGCACATCCGCGGCGATCAGCGCTCTTAGCGGAATCTGATAGGGTTTTACACAGACTCCCCCGTCATCCCAGGAACCGCTTCCTGTTTTGCCGCTTACGTGAATATCCACGTTAAACGTCACATCGCAGATCCCGTCCTCAAACGTGCGCCCCGATATCAGATCTTCCCTTGTGACTGTATAATTCCCCCTGATCCGTCTGCCCTCCCGCACGCCGATCGCATCCGCAGTATGGGCGATGATCGCGGATTCCCAGCGCTTATCCGCGGCCGCCAGTTTATGCAGTGCTCCCAGCACTTCCGCCCTGGCTCGTATGACCGCGTCCGTAATCTGCCGTGCATCATCGCAGGGTACCTGATACTCATGGTTTAAGCTCACTGAGAACAGATCGCCTTTCAGATGCGTCAGCACCGGCATGGAATAGGACAGGCGTATCCCGCAGGATGCGAACAGTTCCTGAAAGTGCCGCTGCGCTTCTCCGGGGCAGCTCTCGTAATTCAGACAGAAGGGCCGCACATCCCGGACGGAAAGTCCGCATACCAGGGCGATCATGCTCATGGGCTGCATCCTCCCGGTTCCCTCTTCACCCATAAAGAAGGAGCAGCCCGCCATGGCGGCCGCGTCCCCGTCACCGGTTGCATCTACGATCACCGGTGCGAGAAAAGCCTGTCTTCTGCTCTTGGATTCTGTGATCACCCCTTTTACCGCCGGCACACCGCCCCCCTGCGGCACCTCAGTGATCACTCCCGCAAGCATCGTATGATAGAGCAGTGACACTCCCGCCTCCACGGCCATCTGTTCCATAACACATTTCATATCCTCCGGGCAGAAGGAATAATCGCCATGCTGCCGGCAGTAAAGGCTTCCCAGGGAGCAAATGCCGTCGGTGAGCCTGTCCAGCAGTCCCGATTTATTTTCCACATCCATCAGCCAGGTCATCAGGGAACCGGTCCAGGTCCCTCCCAAAGAGCCCTGGCGTTCCAGCAGCAGCACCGACGCCCCGTTTTCGGCCGCCCTCACCGCAGCAGCGGTTCCCGCCGGTCCGCCGCCGCAGACAATCACATCGTATCTTCCGGCCACGGGTGTCCGGCGCCGGGGCTCATCAATAAATATCTCTGCTTTATCCCTGTCCGTCATTTGCTGATCCTCCCCTGCATATTTGGTATCCGCATGCATCCCATGCGCCGATTTACTTGAGCACAGCCCCCGCCGTCAGCGCATTTTCAATCTGTTTGTTTCCCAAACAGTAGATCAGCACGGAAGGCAGGCTGGTCATTACGACGGCCGCCCCGATCAGTCCCCAGTGGGAGACCCCGACCGAAAGGAAAAAGCTCTGCAGCGCCACCGGGATGGGCCTTAATTTCTCCGTATTGCCCAGCACCTGCGCAATGGCAAATTCATTCCAGATGGATATGAAGATGAATACGCCTCTCGTCAGCACCGCAGGCTTGATCACCCGGAGAATAATCTTAAAAAACGCCTGGTACACATTGCAGCCGTCTATGGCCGCGGCCTCTTCCAGTTCCCCCGGCAGCGTAGCCAGAAATGCGCTGATCATAAGCACCGTGGAGGCCAGCTGAAATGCCGAATAAGGCAGGATCAGGCTTAGCCGGCTTCCTTTCAGCCCCATCTTCATCACCATCATATAGAGCGGGATCATCACCACCTGTATCGGGATCACCAGGCCGACGGACATATAAAACATTGCCTGCCTGGAGAACCGGAATTTCATCCTGGTGATGCAGTAAGCGAGCATGCTGCCAAACAGCAGCGTGATCAGACAGGTGCCGAAGGTATAGATCACGCTGTTTAAGGAATATTTCAGTATGTCCAGACTGGCCAGGGCTTCGCCGAAATTGGTGAATACCCACTCCTTCGGCAGGCCGAAGGGGTTGACGTAAAACTCGCTTTTTCCCTTCAGTGAAGTGAGCACCATCCAGAACATCGGGTATAAGAAGCCGATCCCGGCAGCAATCAGTAACAGTTTCAGCCATAATTTCTGTTTCAATATTGTATCGGCTCCCTTGCAATAGATTTGTTGATGATCAGTGAGACGATCATGCATTCCACGATAAAAATCACCGCTATGGCACAGCCCTCCCCGAACTGTGACATGCTAAACGCCTTATAATACATCTGATACAGCACGCTGCGCGAGGCATCCCCTGGCCCTCCCGCCGTCATGACCAGGATATGGGCATACATTCCCATGGAGCCCAGCGTGGATACGATCACCACATACTTGATGATGTCCTTAAGCAGCGGTATCGTGATGCGCACGCTCGCTCTGAAAAATCCCGCGCCGTCCACCACCGCGGCTTCATAATACTGTTCCGGTATGGCCTTAATGCCCGCATAGAACAGGATGCAGTTCAGCCCGATATACTGCCATAAAAATGCCGCCGCAACGCAGGCAACCACGGTATCCGGATTTGTCAGCCAGCTCTGTGCAAGCCCTTCCAGCCCGATCCCGCGAAGGGCCGAATTGATCATACCCCAGTCCGGATCGTAGATGCCGGTCCACATTTTGCCGATCACCGTCACCGACAGCACTGAAGGAAACAGCGCTCCAAATTTAAACACTGCCCGCACTCGGGGGGATGTCCGGTCCAGCATAAGCGCCAGCAGCAGCGAAATGGGAAGAGCGATGAACAGAGAGCATCCGACAATAAAATATGTATTCCTGTGCGCCTTCCAAAATACGGAGGACTGCAGCAGGTTCTTATAATTATCCCATCCGACCCACCCAGTGGACTCCGCCCCGTTGTGGGACTGAAAGCTGATCAGCAGCTGGGGGATCATAGGGAACACCACAAATACGGTAAACAGGGCAAGCCCCGGAAATGCGAATAAAAACACTGCTCTTTTGGTAAAAAATCTGTTCATAAACTATCCCTTCCGCAGCCGTTTACATTACTGTTTCTGAAACCAAGTATTTGCTTTCCAGATTGGATTAAAATCCTCTGAGAACTGTTGTGCCGTATAATCCCCTGCCAGCAGCAGATTGGTGTAGGTAGAAAACTCCGCCATCACCGCCGAATCCATCGCATTCAGATGAAGCGGTTTTAAATACAGTTCCGCATTGCTGTACATCTCCATCCGCTCTTTTTCCAGCTCGCTGGTGATCGGAGCCGCATTGTCGGTCTTAAAGTTCAGTGACGATCCTTTCTCTGCATGGCGCAGCGCTTCCTGCTTTGTACAGTATTCGGCGATCTGTACGGCCAGATCCAGATGCTCACTCTTGGCGTTTACCGCCCATCCGTTGAGCGTCGATCCCCAGATCTGTATCGCCTGTCCGGTCTTAACTTCCGGATTCGAAGACGGCCACATAAATACTCCCGTATCCTGTGCTGCCTCCAGCTCACCATAGCTCCAGGACATGGTCGCGATCATCGCTGTCTTGCCCTCCGTATACAGCGCGCAGTGTGTGCTGAAATCAATATTGGCAACGCCTTCCGGGAAGCACCCCATATTCAGCATGTCTTCAATCTTTTTCAGAGCTCCTATCACCCGCTCATCGGTGAAATCAATCTCATTGCTAAGGAGGGCCTGGGCCGCCGCCGGATCCTCATTCATGAGGATTGTGAAAAACAGGAAGTTTCTGACGCTCCATCCGGTGGTTCCCGTAATGGAAATCGGCGTGACTCCATTATCGATCAGTGTCTGACACACCTCGAGCAGCTCATCATAGGTCTGCGGCACTTCCAGATTGTACTGCTTAAAGATCTCCTTGTTGTAATAAACGGCGGGCGTATAAAATGCATCGATTCCCGAAGAGATTGCATAGATGCCGCCGTCCGAGTAATACAGCGCATCGGGATTTACGTAGTTATCAATAAACCCGTCCTTTGTGATATAATCCGCCATATTCAGCTGATTTCCGGCATTGATGATGGCGGTGGCGCTGGCCGCATCGCTGTACCAGACATCCGGCAGATCTCCGGTGGCGCTGTAGGTCTTCAGCAGGTTGGTCAGATCCCCCGTTCCCTCCCATTCAATTTCCACGTTGGGGAACTTTTCGGCCAGATTCTTTTTAATGTAGTTATCCATGATGTCATTCTGTACCTCATCCCCATTGAGATAGACCCCGCGCAGCTTGACTTTTTCCCCCGATACGGCCGCGTCTGTTTCGGCCTGTGTGCCCGCGCCGCCTGTCTGTGCCTGCGTCCCCGCATCTGCAGCGGAAGTCCCTCCGGGGCTGTCCTTACCGGAACACGCCGCCAGTCCGCACATCAGAAAGATTGCTGTAACGATGCCGATCCATGTTTTCTTCATCCCATATCCTCCTCGTAGTAACTGTATTCAGCTCATCGGCCGACGGCCAATGACCTGTAGTGTGCTTTTATTATAATATATATTTTTTTGACTTTGGGACAGGATTGTTGGGGGTTGGAGTAAAATTGTGAGGTTTCCTGCCGTCCGGACTGTCACAGCGAACGTTACCATGCGCTGCTTTACCTTTACCGGTTCTATGGACAGTAACCAGCGAAATCGGAACCGCCTGCATTTTCAATATTTTTATTGTTCTTTTTTTGATTTGCTGTTACACTGTTTTTAACACCTGTTAAATCAGAAAAGTAAAGGAGACAGCAATGAAATCAAAACATTTAATCGTTGTCAGTGTAGACGCGCTGGTTTTTGAAGATTTGGAATATGCCAAAACGCTCCCCATGTTTGGAAAGATTTTACGGGAGGGTTCTATGGTAGAGCGTGTAAAAACTATTTACCCTTCTCTTACACATCCCGTTCACGCATCTCTGCTTACCGGATGTCCGGCCGGTGTGACGGGAATCGTTTCCAATACCCATTTTACACCGGGCAATCTGGAATCCCCCTGGTATAACCGTTTGGAAGAAATCAGATGTGAAACCATTTTCCACGCCGCAAAAAGGGCCGGACTTAGCACCGCATCCTGCAGATGGCCGGTCACTGCAAATGGCGGAGACTGTATTGATTATCTGGTTCCGGAAGTTTTGCCTGCCGATATGGCCGGCCATGAAGATAATCCGATTCAGGCTTACATCAATACCGGCACCAGTGAATGTCTGCTGGATATTGTCACGGAAGCGCTAAAACGGTACGGACACGGCAATGATCATCCGGCATATGATGAATTTCAGATATACTGCGCCGCCGAAATCTTCCGCCGCTTTCGGCCCAATCTGTTATTTACACATCCGGGCTATGTAGACCACATGCGCCATAACACGGGGTTATTCAATGAACGGGTGAATGCGTCTATCAAAGAAACGGACCGGTGGATTTCCATGCTCTGGAATGCGGCAGCGGAAACAGGATTGGAAAATGACACGGATATTATCATTTTAAGTGATCACGGCCAGCTGGGAATCAGCCGTACTGTATGTCCGAATGTATTCTTAAGGGATGCCGGATATATTCAGGCCGATGAACAGGATCATCTTGTGAGCTGGGATGCCTATGCTTTAAGCTGCGGTTTATCCGCACAGGTTTATCTATCCCATCCCGAAGATTCTGCGCTTTACAATAGCGTAAGAGATTCATTGGAAAAAATGGCCGCAAAAAAGGACTGGGGAACTGAACGTGTATTTACCAGGGAGGAAGTAAAAGAGCTGTATGGCTTAGATGGCGGCTTTTCCTTCGTCTTAGAAAGTGATGGGGTCACTTCTTACAGTGACGAATGGGCTGGCCCGGCACTCCGTGAATTAGATACCTCTGACTACCGTTTTGGACATGCCACACACGGACACATGCCCGAGAAGGGCCCGCAGCCAACAATGTTTGCTATGGGTCCCTCCGTCAGGAAGGGGGTAATTGTTCCGCAGGGACACATTTTGGACCATGCCGCGACATTTGCTAAGATTTTAGGGATTGACTTTCCGCAGGCACAGGGGAAAGCGGCTGAATTTGTATAAAAGCGGGATACTCCGCCTGCGGCGGGTCGCTTTAGCGACATCATCCCGTTCCACCGCAGTGCGCTCCTGCCCGGAGGGAATGAGGATCCATGTGTATTTTCTGAATGAAGTGGCAAATTGGTGCTGGACATGGTAAAATCAAACCAAAAGTGACAACGATATTGTTTTATATAATATACAGGAGGCAAGAAATGATTTTATCCGATAAAACAATTATGAAAATGATACAAGAAAAAACATTGTCTATTACACCTTTAGAAAAGGAGCAAATACAGCCTGCAAGTGTTGACATTCGTCTTGGGGATACATTCAGTATTGTTGAAGATTCATCTACAGGTATAATTACGCTTGAAAACGAAATTAAATATAAAACAATTAGAGCAGATACTTATATCCTATTACCTAATCAATTTGTGCTTGCTACTACTATGGAATATATTAATTTACCTAATGACTTGACAGCTTTTGTAGAGGGCAGAAGTTCCCTGGGAAGAATGGGATTATTTATTCAAAATGCTGGTTGGGTTGATCCCGGTTTTAAAGGCGAAATCACACTCGAATTATATAATGCAAATCGTTGTGCTATTAAATTAAAAGCTGGACGCAGGATTGGGCAACTGGTTTTTGCTCAAATGGACGATACCGCATTAAATCCATATAACGGCAAATATCAAGGACAAAAAAGTGCAACAGGTTCAAGAGTCTTTATGGATAATGAAATAGTGAAACCGAATCGCAAGGCGCCTATCACTTAACTTGACGCTTTTTTGACGTCCGTGCATACAAAAGGGAAATATAAAGAGATACGGCGGGATTTAAGCAAAAGCAGCGAAAAGCCTCATTCTACAAGGGTTTCTCTGTTTTCTTATAAAGGCTTATGAGAAGTTATAAGACGATTTTCGTCTATCAAATCAATAAAAAAAACCCGCATGACAGGACCATACTCAGTTCTGTCATGCGCGGGTAAGTTAACGGTACTTGCCGGCAGTAACCCTGATCGCACTTTACGCCAGCAGCAGAATCGGCACAAACATCTGCGTCAGTCTGCCGCTGGACTTAATCTCAAGCTGCACCTCATATCTTCCGGAAGTGATGGATCCCGGCGTGACGGTAAAATCGAATTCCGTCACGGCCGATCCGCCGTGACGCTGGTTCAGATTCACGCACATGGAGGCGGCCGGGCGGGCGGTCCATTCAGCCGGAAGGTGAAGCCTGCATTCCAGCCATTGCTGTCTGTTCAGCCGGTTATCCACTCTTACCTGAAAACGCTTGGGCACGTTTTCCTGCACTGTCAGGCTGCCATCCTCATATACGATGCGGATATCATACAGGCTGCAGGACTTTCTGATGCAGACCGGCGATACCGCAATTTCCTTTGCAAATCCGGTGCCGGACCCGATGCTCTCCACAGTGTCAAACAGGAATTCCCCGTCCATACTCAGAGTGTACTGTCCGTGCATAAACACAGGCATCAGGTTGATCACTCTCTGCGTCAGCTCTGAAACTGTAGCGGGAACCCGCAGGCAGCTGTTTGTTCTGTCAATGGAGATGGTCTTGATCTCATCTCCGATGGGCTTGAGCCATTTCTCCTCGATTGCGCCGGTTCCGCCGATGATCCCCAGAAGCGCTCCCAGGGTCCCGGCCGTACAGTCCCCATCCTCACAGCAGCCGGCCGCTATACAGATGCTCCGGGAAAAATCGCCTTCTCCATAGACCCATCCGATCATCATGATGCCGATATTGCTGGGCGCGTCATAGCCGAGACTGCCCACCGGGATATCCGGTTCCGGCTCCTGGTCGCGGTATCCGGACAGCATGCCGAAGGAGCCGGGGTACCTCTGCAGCACAGCCTTTCTCGCCTCTTTCCAGTCCTTCCCCTCTTCATAACATTCGAATACGGTGCGCACCGCTCCGGCTACCGCGCAGTCCGCGGGAATATAGGACAGTGCGGTACGTACCAGTTCCTCCCGATCCGTTACCGCAAATGCAGCGCTCTCCAGAGCTGCGCAGTAGATTTCCGCGTACATGCCTTCCTGCGCGTGGTCGCATATGGCGTCCTCATAGGCATATTTCACTGCCGTATCGGGATGTCCGGGAGCCAGACAGGCCCAGATCTCACTCCGGATGAAACACCCGCAGCTGTCTTTATTGTGGTTTTTGTACCAGCCCGAGATGGGAGGCATAAGGCCGTAGCGCATGTTGTTCTTGCCGGCCCCATATTCTGACCAGTCCGCCGTTACATAGGAGATCCAGTACTCACCGAGAATCTCCGCATTCACGTTTTTTCCGTACTCTTCCGCCGCGTTCAGCCAGACGAGCTGCAGATCCAGATCGTCATTGGGCAGAACGCCCAGAGAAAGGTCATGGGTATAATATGAAATGTCATAGACCCCGCGGATGCATTCAAAAGGTGCCCCCAGAGTCCCGCCGATATTTTTCCCGAGCCAGCAGGCCCTTACCTTATCCCTATACTCGTTAAATGTAAGCTTCATAGTATCCGTCTCCTTATACGCTGTGATCCCCGTCTGCCGGGGTGATCCTTTAAAACAATTATAAGGCTTCTGCCGGTTTGGGAAAATGGGAGATCTTTACGCTATGGTAGGGGATTTTTACGGTAGCTGGAGGGAGTCTGGCCGTATACCTCCTTGAAATTGCTGTAAAACTGCTTTTTATCCGTATAGCCGATCCGGTTCATGATCTCCTCATTGCTAAGATCGGTATCCTTAAGGAGCCTGCCCGCTTCCGCCATGCGTTTTTCCTTTATATATTCCGAAAGGCTCACCCCGCAGTGCATCCGGAACATCCGGCTCAAATAGGAGGGATTGTAAAAAGTGCGCTCCGCAATTTCCTTAAGGGATATCTTTTCAAAACATCTGGAGTCGATATATGCCAGACATTCCGCAGTGATCGTTTCCACGCATTTCTGCGCGCTGTCCTTTTCACCGCTCCTTTTTTCGCCGCTTTTGAGTTTACGGAGGATCTTCGAAAACAGGACTCTGCTGTAACCGTTGAGGATGGAGCGGTAGCCGGTTTCCTTCCTCACAAATTCTTTCTCCATGTCCTCCACCAGCTCGCGCAGCTTTAAATACTCTCCTCCTCTGAAGCAGGCCATCTGTGTACAGCCTCTCGGCGCGTTCTCAAATTCTCTGAAAAGGGATATCTCAAATATCTCATAAATGCTTTCCGAGTTAATGAGCTGCGCGCTGAAAAATTCGGGCACATACAAAAGATTATAATAGCTTATACCGTCGTTTGTCTCAAAGGAATGCGTCTGTCCGTAATTGACAAATATGAGGTCCCCGGGCCTCGCATCATACCTCTGTCCGTCGATGTAATGGGTGCTCATGCCTTCTTCTATGAAGATGAGTTCCACGAACTCATGCCTGTGGATTTCGCATCCCATATCATGGGTGCAGTAAATGATATTGATATTTTCGCGGGGATCCATATATTGTTCCAGTTCAAACGTATACAATGACGCTCACCTGCCCTGTTTGGTGTTTAGAGATTATGTTATGCTTAAAGTATAGACTCCGGACAATTAAATATCAATAGCTGCTGTTTATGGCAGCCGTGAGCAGTAACGTTACTGTTCACACGCTGCCGATAAAGCAGCGTATGAGAGGGCAGGGTATGGTCCTCATAGGGATCCCTTGAAGCCCGCCGGTACTTATTGCTGTGTATTTTACAGCATTAGTACCGCTGCGCGCTTCACGGAGCGAGAGCGGGTCCCAATGAGGACCATACCCTGCCCTCTCATACGCGGGAAGTTTTCGGTAACTGTGAACAGTAATTATCATTATATACGTTATGTTCTCACCGGACCACCGGACTTGTAGGATTGTTATATAAAGGGTATAATCAGATCTAACAAATGTTTAAAAGAAACGGAGAAGCCGATGGATCAGAAGAAAAGTATATTTGGCAATTCCATGTGGATGATATCCGAGAGGCTGCTGCAGGCGGCGATATCGATTGTCGTATCTGCCATTACGCGCAGATATCTGGGCGTGGATAACAACGGGCTGCTGGCATTTGGCAGCGCCTGTGTGTCGGTCTTTCTGACCCTGTCGAGCCTTGGACTGGAATTCGTTCTGATCAAAGAACTGATAGAAAGCCGGAGGATGAGGGAAAAATACTGGGCACCAGCATGGTTATGCGTTTGGCTGCCAGTCTGTTCTCAATACTTGCTATACAGATTGTCGTCTTTACGGTCAAGGATCACAGTCCGTTTTACATGGTGATCGCTCTGCTGCAATCCCTGGAACTGATCTTTAAGCTGTATGAATTTCTGGATTACAGATTTCAGGCGCGGCTGAAATATAAAAACGTGGCGATTGCCAAGGGCATCACCTATGTCATCGTGGCTTTCTGGAAATTTTATATTGTGCTCTCCGCCAAAAATGTGGAATGGTTCGCCCTCTCCGCAGTGGTGGATGCTGCGGTCGCCTGCGCGATCCTCTTTATCATGTATTTCCGGTCCGGCGGCAGACGATTCAGCTTCTCCTTCTCTGTGGGAAAATATCTGCTGCGCCAGGGCAGGCCTTTTGTGGTGGCTTCTCTCATCACCGTGCTCTACAATACCATGGATAAGCTGATGCTGGGCAGCATATGCGGTGACGGTGAAACCGGAATCTATGACGCCGCATACTTCATCTCTTTTATCTGGGTCTTTATCCCCAACGCCATCATGAATTCCTACCGCCCCGTGATCATCGAGGGGCATGCCAGGAATATAAACTATAAGGAGCGGATGCGGACACTCTATTCCATACTGATCTGGCTGGGCATTCTGGTCGGTATCGGAACCCTGGCGGCAGGCAGGTTCGCCATATTGACCATCGGAGGCGGAAGCGCCTTTCTCGGCGCAGTCCCTTCCCTGAATCTGCTGATTTGGAGCACGCTGTTCTCACATCTGGCGGTGGCAAGAACAACCTGGCTTTTGTGTGAAGGACTCCAGAAATACTCCGGACGCTTTGCTCTTTTCGGCGTCATCATCAATTTTATCCTGAACGCGCTCATGATTCCCCGGTACGGGGCCACCGGGGCATCCTTCTCCACATTGATCACACAGATAACGGTAACTGTCGCGGTACCGCTTTTATACAGACAGACCCGTCCCTCTGTCATTGATATGTTCGCTGCCCTGAATCCAGCGGAACTGATTAACCGTCTGAAGCTCATACGCAGACGGTAAGCAATGAGTCGAATCGTCGGGATACCTATTCACAGTAACACAGGTCAGACAATCCTATACCATTATTAATTTGACAGCCTCCCTCCCACCTGCTATTATAGTAGCACCGATTCACACACATCAAATAAACCACGACAGATTGAAAGGTCAGGGAGCATCCGCATATGATAAAAATAACAAATACATCCGTAATGAATTTCGATAACGCTATCCGGGGGGCCCGCAATCCCATGAACAGCTGGGCGAAAGGCGACAGCCGCTATGAGGGGGATACCTTCATCTTCGGTCCCAACGATCTGGACCTTGCGAAACGCCTGTGCAGGGCCGGCAGAGACCACCGCAAATTCATCCGCCAGATCTTCGTATCCGTGGATATACAGGCCCCTCTTTACTGGTGGAAGGAGTTCGATACCTATAAAGTGGGCACCGTGGCCAATTCCACCAGCACCATGCACAAGATACATTCCAAGCCCTTTGACGTGGAAGACTTCAGCCATGACCATCTGACTCCGGACGGCCTGTCCGTGCTAAGGCAGCTGGTGGACAGCCTGGAGGATTTCCGCAGACTTTATCTGGAAACCAAGGACAAGCAGTACTGGTACACCCTGATCCAGCTGCTTCCCTCCAGCTATAACCAGCTGCGCACCTGCACGATGAATTATGAAAATATCCGGCAGATCTATTACGCCAGAAAGGAACACAAGCTGGAGGAGTGGAGGAGCCTCTGCGGGTGGATGGAAGAGCTGCCTTACTTTAAAGAGCTGTTCCTTGAATAGCTACTGACCGCAGGCTTTTAAAGCAAGATAGTTAGAAATATTGAAATTTCTCCAGCCTCCAAAGCGCTCCTCATTATCTGTAATAAATCTTTTATAGCGTTCCTGCTCTTGGGCGGCATCCAATGTCATGCGCTCCTTTTCCAGCAGCGCGGCCACCGGGGCCGCATCCAGCGACAGGTTTGTGAGGAAATGCATATCATCCCACTCTATCACTTCTGCATGGCTGACGTTGTAGCGGGCGATCCAGAAATCCGGCTTCGTAAAGCCAAGCAGCAGATAAGCGGTCAGCACCACCAGGAGGCCGAACCGGAACACCGGGAAACGCCTCCGGTAGATCAGCACCACCCCTCCGGCCAACAGAACCGTCAGGACGATCAGGCTCCACAGTACCAGCACGCGCAGAAATGTCAGGCGGTATGCGTGGATATACAGTATCATACGGTAAGCGGCCGACGCAATCATGATAAATGTGCAGCCACAGCAGAGGGTGAGCACCGTCTTCAGATGGGCGGACTCTTCAAAATGCTTCAGGCAGTACAGAACCCAGACGAAATTAAACGCGGTCACCAGAAGCAGCTGCATATAACCGCTCCTGGCATACTCAGCATAGGTGTATCCTTCAGGCAGCGACAGGCCTCCCGTAAACAGATAGAGCACCTGTATCACACAGAAAACCGCATAAACCGCAGTCAATGCCACACAGGGAACTATAATCAGCGACTGGCTCCTTTTTTTCACTTCTTTTACCTGTGCATTCATATCATGCTTAAGGCTTCCCTGAAGATATCCGAAATAGGCAAAAAAGCCGATCACCGTGAAGAACAGCACCCCCACCGCATCCATGTCCCATCTCTTAAAGATATTGATCCGATCCACCAGCCGTCCAAACACCATATCCGCCTGCCCCAGCAGCCAGACTATGACAAGCAGTATCGGGATGCCGACCAGCGTACCGATCAGATATTCCGTCAGGCGCCTGCCGGTATGCTTTCTGCGTTCCCGCGCCCATCTGCCCGCATCAGAAAAAGGATAGCATATGCCGCCGCAGGCATATATTCCCAGCATGCAGATGCGGCTGAAATGCTCCGCAAGCCCCCATTCCCTGATATCACAGCGCTGATGCAGCACGAAAACGCTGTACAGGATCAGTATGCCGATGAGATTAAAAAAATCAAAAAACCAGCTGGCTGTGAACAGAGAACAGAGTCCCAGAAGCAGGGATCCGGCCATATAGACCGCCGAACCGCGCTTCACCTTTACATCCAGCCTGCGCATGGAGCACACGGTCATCCCATATAAGACGATTACAAAAACCGGGCGCATGATTCCGCCGTTCACCCTGTAAAAGCATGCAGCGAACAGCAGCCCGAATATCAGTCCCATGAGCAGGAAATATCCGTATTGTTCACAGATCCGCCTGATAAACGGATTCCGTTCTTCCTCCCAAGTTGTTTCCTGCGCCGCCGCCATCGGCCCGGATGTCCGGTCTGTTGTTTCTCTTTCCATATCGTCCATAATGTATGCCTCCTCAATGCAGATTTCAATTCTGCCGACATTATATCACCTGTCGCATCTAATTTCAATATATTTTTATCGTTTTTCAATAAATTACGTATCTTCCATCCATACCAGGAGTCTGTGCAGTGAGCGCTGGATGCGTTTTTTTACGGCCTCATGGCTCATGCCCACGCGTTCACCTATCTCTCTGGCGTTATAGCCTTCCAGGTATTTCATACGCAGTATGCGCCTGTCTATGCCGGCCAGGCAGGACATGGCCGCATACAGCTCCGCCTCCTCTTCTCTTAAGGACGGCACAGGCGGCGGCTCCATCCTCTGCACTAAGAGCCGTTGGCGCACATTGTCATGATAACACTTTATCGCCTTTCTCTGGGCGATAGCCGTGAGATACACCTTCAGCGTGCCCTTGGTCAAATCAAAACGTTTCCTCCACAGATAAAAATCGGCGAAGGTATCCTGCACGCATTCCCGGATATCCTCCGGACTCTCCAGCCGCTGTGCTGCAGCATAGTAAACCGGTCTTGTGTACAGCTCCATCAGCAGGCGAAGTCCTTCCTCCGCATTTTTGTCAAGCAGCTCCAGCAATTCTCTGTCTTCCATGTCCTCACATCCCTTCTAAAAGGTAATTGTGGATTTATCTTCCAAAAGGGACATGAGGATAGAAAGTTTTATTTTTTGTGATATGATATGAATATCGAAGAAAAGGGCAGGGTTAAATTGCGGAGGTTGCTGATGGAGATTTCGAATAAATCGGTTAGAGAATATTCAGATTGGTTTACTGTAGATGGGATCGATGAGGATACTTATTGTATCAGCGAATACCGGCATTGGGAGGAGACGCACTGTTATCTTCTCAAGGGAAACGAGCGGAGTCTGCTGATCGATACAGGGCTTGGCATCCGCAATATCTATGAGGCGGTCATGAAGCTGACGGATCAGCCGGTAACTGCTGCGGCTACGCATATACACTGGGACCACATCGGAGGGCATGAGTATTTCCCGGATTTCTGTGCCCACAGGGAGGAGCTTTGCTGGCTTGACGGCGGTTTTCCGCTGACTTTGGATACGGTTAAAGAGATGGTGACTGACCGCTGCGACCTGCCGGCGGATTATGATGTGAACACGTACCGGCTGTTTCAAGGCATTCCTGCAAGGGTTCTGGAGGATAAAGATGAGATTGATTTAGGCGGGCGCATCATCGAAGTGCTGCACACGCCCGGGCATTCGCCCGGCCACATGTGCTTTCTGGATAAAGGACGGGGGTATCTGTTCACCGGAGATCTCGTTTATAAGGATACGCTGCTGGCGTATTATCCCAGCACCGATCCCGAAGCCTACCTCGCTTCTCTTGAGAAGGTCGCGGCGCTGCCGGTAAATAAAGTGTTTCCGGGCCACCACTCACTTGATATACAGCCGGAGCTTCTCGTGCGGATGAGGGACGCATTCAGGCAGCTGAAGGCGGACGGGAAACTGCATCACGGAAGCGGGACCTTTGGCTACGGAGATTGGGCGGTTTGGCTGTAATGGCAGTCTCTATAGCCTGTCAGGCTGTATGATGTCACTTCGGCATCCACACCATCCCTCCTGCCAGCAGGACTATCGCCAAGGCTGTGAATGCTGCCGCCAATATCATCAGTAATTCTGTTGCAATGCTTCTCATTCTCCTACCGTACCCTTTCATTTCTTATGTAAGTCCCGCTGCGGTTTGTATGCAGCAGGACTTACTATATAATTATCCGGTTTTGAGCAAAAGGGGACAGTTATTCATTGCTCTTTCGTTATGACAGTGGTAAAATACAGGGCAGTGCAAAGCTCATTGCTCCGCGGGAATAAAAAGAATGGCAGGTGATCAGACATGCTGGAAGAAAAAGATTATGTGATGCGGATCATACACGAAATGATCCGCACCATGGTGAAGCTTCTGCTGAACATTGATATGGATGACGGCAAACAGGAAGTGTTGTCGGACGGTGTGATGGCGGATGAATACGGCCGCCTGCTGTCCATGATTGCAGACGGCAGGATAAATGAAGCGGAAAACCGGCTCTATGAGTTCCTGGATGAGGATAACACGGATCATCTGGAACTGGCGCTTCGTTTCTATGACAAGCTCAATGAACTTGACGATGAGGCTCTGGAAAGGGCCGGTTTCAGCCGTGATGAGGTTAAGGAAGGCCTGATGCGCACAGCCAGAATATACGGCTGCGAGGGTTTTATCGATACCGGAATGTATTAATCCTCCATCGGATGCAGCCGCGCCTCACTCATGCAGCTTCCCCGACCTATTCAATCTGTGTATCTTACATGAATAAAAGAGAACCGGCAGCAGGAGTATCAGTCCGACACACATGAGAATCACCAGCGGAGTCACTGCCATCCTCCCCTGCAGATAGAGGATCAGCGGAAGCAGTATCAGCAGCGCTGCCGTTGTGAAATAGGCATTTCTAAGCGGCCGGTAATAGGCCGCCAGGTCGGATGCCGTGGTGTGGAGCTCAAAGGGCGCGCCGTCGCTTTTTTTCTCAAGGATCAGCAGTTCCCGGTTAAAAGTGCCCGGATTCGTGCTGATCTGGCCGGCTCCGGATCCCCAGGGACGCCAGCGCACCTTGCCGATGCTGTAGTTGACCTGTAGATTTTTTGAAAATGTGCGGTACCCCATCTCCTCCATAAACTCTCTGTATTCCTTAAGCTTATCCCAGGATTTTTCACCGACAAATTCCACGCAGTACTGGTATTCTCCCGGAACACAGGGCTCGAACTCATACATCAGCTTTGCAGTCCTTACCAGGCGGTACCCTTCCCCTGCCATTTTATTCAGCCATCTCTCCTGCCCTTCCAGGAAACTGAAAAAATAACGGTATTTCTTTTTACTCATGCTCCACACCTCCTATGATTGTATCCGCGGTGCAAAGAAGGCGTTTCAGCCGCTCCCGCTCGCCTTCTGCGGCCTTTCTGCCCGCTTCGGTAATCACATACTCCTTCTTTCTGCCGTCCTCCGCTCCGTACGGCTCCATCCACCCCTTTTTCAGCAGCGCATTGATCGCTCCGTACAGGGTTCCCGCGCCCAGCGACAGGCGGCCCGCTGTCTCCTGTTCAATAAACTGCATCATCGCATATCCGTGCCGCGGTGTAAATACGGAAAGCAGTACGTAGAACGTGGTCTCAGTCAGGGCTTTGCCCTTTATATTGTCTCTCATCTGTACCTCCGGATTCTGCAGAATCATATATTACGTTTACTGTAATATATCACTAAACGTAATATATGTCAATACAATCTGGATTCTACCGTTTGACACGCCGTAAATGCTCATGCTACAATGAGTCCAGTCAGTTAAAATTTAAAGAAAAACGCACCGGTTCTGCACGCGGCCATCAGCCTTCAGCCGGTGACATGAGAAGGAGAATTTATGCAGCAAACAATGATCATCCACAGCTTCGCTACAAGCGATTCCATCACACTTTACTGGGAAAAACCGGACATGCTCCCTGCCGGCGGCTGGTATGAGGTCCGCTTAAACGGCGCGGAGGCGGCAGTCTGTGACAGGACGCACTGCACGTTAAACGGTCTCCAGGCGGAAACTTCTTATACTGTACAGGTAAGGGCATTCGATCCGGTACAGGAAGAGGATGAGACCATAATATATGCCGAGTCCTGCTGCCTGGAGCTGAAAACAGAAATGAAAAAAGATCTGCTGGATGTGACGCAGGCGCCTTACTGTGCCGCGGGCGACGGCAAAACCATGGATACGCAGGCTCTGCAGAGAGCAATCGATGACTGCCGGGCGGACCAGGCCGTATACCTTCCGGCAGGAGTATATCTGACAGGGGCGCTGCGGCTGCACAGCGACATGGAATTATATTTGGAGGAGGGCGCCCTGCTGCAGGGAACGGATCGGGTGGAAGACTATCTTCCGCGTATCTGGAGCCGTTTTGAGGGCACGGAGCTTGAATGTTACAGCAGCCTGCTTAACTTAGGCGAGTTGGACCGTGAAGGAGGTTACAACTGCCGCAATGTGGTGATCCGCGGAAAAGGCACCATCGCCAGCGGCGGCAGAACGCTGGCGGAGAGTGTGATCGCTTCCGAAACCGAGCGTCTGAAGGACTATCTCGCATCGCTGGGCGATAAAATCCATGAATGTGAAAAACCGGAAACCATTCCCGGCAGGGTCAGGCCGCGGCTGATCAACATAAGCTGCTGCCAAAACGTGGTCCTGTCGGGGGTATCCCTGAAAAATGGGGCCAGCTGGAACGTACATATGATTTATTCCGACCATATCATCACCCATGACTGTACCTTCTATTCGGAAAATGTCTGGAACGGAGACGGCTGGGACCCGGATTCCTCCACGGACTGCACCATATTCGGATGCACCTTCTATACCGGGGACGATTCCATCGCCATCAAATCCGGCAAGAATCCGGAAGGGAATGTGATCAACCGTCCGTGCAGGCACATCCGCATCTTCGACTGCAGATGCGCCTTTGGCCACGGAATCACCATAGGCAGCGAGATGTCCGGAGGCGTGGAAGATGTATGCATCTGGGACTGCGACATGAGCCGTTCCATGTGCGGCATAGAGATTAAAGGAACCAAAAAAAGAGGCGGCTATGTAAAAGACGTGCACGTCAAAGACTGCAGGGCAGCTAGAATCCTGTTTCATTCCGTAGGCTATAACGATGACGGAATCGGCCATCCGCTGCCGCCGGTCTTTGAAGACTGCAGCTTTGAGCGTGTATCGATACGGGGTGAATATTACGGCCATGAGCGGGAGTGGATTCCCTGCGAGGCCATAGAGCTCTGCGGGTTCGACCGGCCGGGGCATGAGCTTAAGGATATTGTATTCAGCGACATTTGCATCGGCAGCGAAAATCAGAGCAGGAAGCAGACGCTGTCCCTGCAGTACTGCGAAAATATCACCTTTGAACGGATACGCTGTCTGTAAAGAGGTTCTACATCAGGCATAATTATTCCAGCACCTTAGCATGGACAGCCTGGCTCCGGCAGGCTTATCCCCATTTTCTTCATCCAGGCAGGAATAGGCATACAGTTTTTCGCAGGGCATGTCCGGGCATTCCCCGCAGTGGGTGAAGCCTTTATCCTGACAGCAGGCGGCTACCGGACACTCCCCATGGAACGGGTTTCCGTTTGTTTCAATGCAGCCCCCGCAGCTGCAGGGTTCACGGAAGGAACAGGCGCTGCACAGCAGGCCGCAGCGGGACTGCACCTTAAGCACGTCCTCCATGCTGAATTCCTCCCCCTGCCCCTTTACCCAAAGGGAAGCCCGCTTCGTTGTAAATTCGATGATGCAGTACTCCGGATCCTCCGGGCCTCCCGGAAAATGATTGATAAACCAGTCCTGCCACAGCTCCTTCCTGATCTGCGGATCGGTCAGGATACGGGCCTCCCCGGCCAGTGTCACATTATCGTCGCCACTGTGAAAGCATACGCCGGCTTTCGGACAGGCTTTCAGCCGCCTCGCCTTATTGCCGCTTAAGTTTGTCGCGAACCATGTCCTGCAGATGCCGTCCGTCCGGACGACGGATACAGTGGATACGGTCGGCCCCCCGGTCTCATCGGTTACGGCTATGTAAGCCTCCTTTGCGCTTTCTGCAATGCGGTTTGATAATTCAATTATTTCTGCTCTGTTCATTTGTTTTCTCCTTCTTCTCATCGTCGTTAGTATTCGCAGCTGCCGATAAAAGCAGCTGCGATTGCAGCATACCTCCAACAGCTTCGGGCTGATGATTGTGTGCACATCCGTAAATTTGGGTCACACACCGTCTGCACATATCCGGCAGTGAATGGTCTGGCAGTAGATTAAGTATAGCAAAAGGGACATGACAGCGGTATGTCATGTCCCTTTCGCTATATATCATATTTTTCTGCCAGCCGCCTGACACACGCTTTGAATTCTTCCCTGGTATCCGGCGGCGATAAGATTTCAGCCATGTCTCCAAAACCCAGCAGCCAGCTGTACGTGTATTCCTTGTTGGTATAATCCAGCAAAAACAGCAGCCCATCCGGCCGTTCTTCATAGCAGTCCGGCCCGTACTCCTCAATCAGGCGGAAACGCATCAATTTATCAAACAGGACTTCCATACGATGCCTGATAGGAAATGTATCTGCCACAGATGCTTTCTCCTCCGGGGCCGGTAAATCTGGTCTGTTACGGTAAGATTCCACAGGCGGTTCAGCTTGAACCTGCGAAAGTCCTCCCGGCCGCGGCACCATCCGAACACATACCAGGACTGCCATCGAAACTCGATAACAACCGGCTCCACAGTCCGGCGTGACTCTCCGCCTGCGCTGTAATAGTCAAAGCTAATCACCCGTTTCTCATGAATGGCCTGTTTCAGCAGCGCTATCTTCTCCGACAGGCTGTCTTTATAGTGGGACGCGAGATCGATCACAATGCTGTCAGACAGGGAAAGCACCGCGTCATTTTCAGGCGCCAGCTTCATCATCAGCCGTTCCAGGCCCGAGGTTTCGGAAACCGAATCCAGGCCTCTAAGCGCCGCCGTCAGATCCTGCAGCTCTTCCACGGTCAGCACGCTCTTATTGATCTTATAACCGTCCATGATGGAGATTCCGCCGTTTCCGCCCTGCACCGTAACCACCGGTATACCCGCCTGGCACAGCGCGTCAATATCCCGCAGGATCGTTCTGCGGGATACTTCAAACCGCTCCGCCAGCTCCGGCGCTGTCACCTTATCCTTTTGCAACAGAACCGTCAGTATTCCCATAAGCCGGTCTATCTTCATGTCAATCTCCTATCGGGCTGCCCAATTTTATCTGATCCGTTTTCGCGTGCCTCCGATAAAAGAATATCATGAATTTGTAATTTTGTCTTGATTACAGTTTAAAATTTTACTATGTAGAATGCTGGAATGTAGTGTGCGAACATGATACAATATCACTGTACTAATCAAAATTCGTTTGAAAGAGATTATATTCATGAATAAAAATATAGGTTTTACTGCGCTTCTTAACGATGCAGATATTTACAGTTGGAACCGTCTTGATAAAGATACCAAATCTCTTATTTTAAAAAGCACTTTTTATCACTGGCAAAAAAGAAGCAGATATAAGTCGCTATTTATATCCTGCCTTATTTTAGTTATGCTCTTTTTACAGTTATATACGGATAAAAATCCGTTTGTATTAACATTATTCTTATTTCTGTTCATCTCTAACGTATGTACTATAATAAAGCAGTCACTGTTTTTGCAGCAGGATTTTTCTAACTGGTGCTATGTCTTCCCCGGTACAATCGGCAATATATTTCCAGGCATACATTTGCAGGAACAGGGAAAACGTCTCAAGATAATTTACGGTCTTGAAGGCAAAACTGTTACAAAGCGGCCACACTCAGTCAAATTTTACAGACAGGCCGAATTTCTGATACTATATATCCCCAGTTTTATCCTAAGCCGCAATAAGCTTTTTATAATAAAATGTGAGAAAGACACTTATCCTTCAATCAGTTCCAAACAGTGCAATGCTTTGAACGTACCGGAAAAGGCCAGGTATAAACAGCTTAAAACAACTGACCGTGATATCAATTTCAAAAAATACTGCAAACACTATATCAATTTGTTTAATATGTGTTTCATTATATTTTTTATTTATATACTTCAATTTTTGATCTATCACCATAATATATCCATAAGCATGAGTGCTCAGCTTCTTATTATGAGTATTTACAGCCTGTACCGGATGCTTCACTCTCTTGATTTGTTTTTTGACGGTTTTGCATTTAACAGTATGGATGTGTTTACCGCACATGCGCATAAAATCCAAAACTTGATGTCAAAAAGTATTGTCGAAAAAATACTGCTCCAAAAGTTCACATTTTATATTACTTTAAACCGTTATGCCCACGGCAATTTCAATACCGGTGCTTTCGCAGATCACGATGCTTTGTTTAAGCATCAGCGAATGTACGAAAGTGCAGATCTGCAGGCCTGTATCTTGAAAATGCTTTCTGCATTTCAAAGAAAACATCAAAAAGCGCTTCAAAATGCGCTGCAGGAGGCAGCAGGCTTACACTTTTGGAGTCCGGCACAAAAAAAACGGCAAGAATTAATGCTTAAAACCGGTCTGGTTTTAAAATTAATTTTATCGGGGGACCGTAGCGAGGCCTGCAAAGTCCTTAGCTGTATACACCATTTATTAGATTCATCAAAGCTTATGCCCGGCTGCACACAGTATATTTTATTCTGTTATTGTTATCTGGAATTAAAAATATCGTACTCTGAAGATCATACGAAGTCAGGATCTATATATACAAAGCTGGCGGAATATATACCTTCTGACAATATTCTCAACCATTTATGCATGCTAAACTGTCCGCCTGATCACGTTCTAAACTGTTCAGTATATGAAAAAGGGGGATTTTAGGATGGAACGGATAAAAGCGCTTTATGATTGGTCAGCCTTAAATAGCCTTGACTATGCGAAAGTAGTAAAAACGTCATTTTATATCTGGGATACGCACTTTAAAATATCATACTTAAAACTCTACTTAATTGGCAGCGGTACCCTTTTTCTAATAATGACCATCCTGTCTTACAGTCCTTTTTTTCTGCCGGCTTTAATTATATTTCAAATTTCTATATTCTTAATTTGCAAAACAGGAAGACACAGCGAGGATCAGCGTTTTTCTAATTGGGCATATATGTTTAAATCCAATGTCATTACTGAACCTTTTGCAGAAATATCTTATAATGCTCAAACCGGTAATATACATATTGATCATTCCATCTCTCCTCAAAATTCTTTACATTGCCCTCTGTATGTACTTGATGTATTTGATATAGCAGACCGCTCTTTTATACAGTATAGAGATAATTACGGTTATCAGCGCCTGTTAATGTTTAACAAATTCGTACTGGACGATTTTGAGAAAAGCAATGATATACAATTCTACCGTTTATCTTTTGATAAAATGCAGAATAAGCTGGACTATAAAGAGATTATGCCCAACATAAAATGCGATTACCGTAACTATTTATCAGTGGGGATTGTAAGTATCTTATTCGTCGCGGCAGGCATTATTGCAAGCCTGTTATTCCGTCATTGGACGGCCTTGTTGTGTATTCCTATACTGTACTGGATTTTTGCAAAGTGCAGGCAGGGGAGAACCCGTCTGCTGACTAATTTCTGTGCTCCTTATTGCTGTACCGAATACGAATTTTATAAGAAGTTAATGCAGTCGACTAAATCCTTGCTATATGAAAAGCAGTTAAAAAGTTTAATTCTTTTCTATATGGCGATTTCAGCTTATGCCCACGGTGATTTGTGCTCCTTTAAGCAGTTTATGGCGGATCACTCAAAGGTACACTATATTAAGACACCGCTTTGTATATTACTTCAAACCCAGTTTGCCAATTTATTGTCTGCCTATAATTCACGTAATAGCCATGAATTGGGAAAGCTGGTTAATTCCTTTGATAAGTATGTAAAGCAGAAAGACATGTTTAAAATGGACAAAGTACAGCTTATCCAGTATATCGGACTCACATTGTACAGGGAAACCTGTGGAGAATACAGCAAAGCGCTAAACAGTCTAAAAAAAGTCAAAGAAACTGCAGTCTCTCCAAAATCAACGGTTACTTATGGAATATCTGCCATATTAAGTTATTACACAGTCAGCAAACGCTTAGCTATCTGCGTAGGTGAATCAGCGGATCCGCTGCCACTGGAATTGTCGCAAGCTTTGAATATAACCGGGCTATTTAAAGGCATGTTTTAATTCTTTAAAGGGAGATGAATCGATATGATCTTTAGTAATCTCTATGACTGGAATGACATAAGTCAAGACGAACTTGTGAATATACAAAAATCGACTTTTGCTTATATAGATAATCAATTTCAACAATCATTATTAATCGTAATATCATTTCTTACAATAACAACTGATATTATATTTACTTTGACAACACATAACATATTTTTTGGAGTCAGTGCTCTGCTTTATATACTATGTCTGCTTTACAACCTAAAGTTAGAGAAAAAGCATAAGCGCTCCAGATTTTCCACATATGTCTTTATGTTTTTTCAACAGTTTGTCGGTCATCCATTAAGCAAGATTACCGTTGACAATAATACGGGTAAATTTTTAATTGAAAATACCCATTTTAATTATGCCAGATCATTTAAAGGAAGCTCATTTTATTTATTTGAACAAAACGGACATTATTATATGTATTCTTCGCTATCTTTTACTGGAAAAATATACATGATTCATCCCGAAGATATTGAACGGTTATCTCAAATTAGTAAGGTACGCTTTTCCAAGCTCCCCGAAGCACCTAATACATTTCAGATAGATTATGCTGCTTCAGAGGTCGACCCGGTTATCATCTATAAACAATTACTATTTCGTCAGCTTGTCGGCCCAGTCTTGCACTTTATACCTGTCTGTACTGTACTTTTTACACATGAAATTGTTAGTATTTGTGCCATAGTTTTCTGGGTGAGTTGGTATATTTACATGGAAGCTTTAAAAGAAGACCTAATTAACGCCTTTTGCCAGACCTATACCAATCCTGACAGCCAGCTTTTTATAAAAACCGCCACCCATTTTAAAGATATCCTACGTGGTAAAAAACAGCGTGATTATTTGTCTTTCTATATTATATTGGCACATTATTATCACAATATAAATTTATCGGACAATTTTATTAAAAATACCTTAGTTATATTTCCAGGCTCAAGGCCTTATGTAGACACAGTTATGTTTCAACAGCTTTTAAATCTTATAAAATTTTGGAAAAATCAGGATGTGACCGCACTGATCCGCGCCTCTGATGATTTTAAAAACGAGGTTACACGTCTAAATTATAGCAAATGGCCTCCCATTATTATAACTGCTCATATAAGTCAGATATTGATCTGTATTCTACGGAAAGATTATGCCGCAGCACTTGAGCATATGGATAAAGTAAGCAATGTTTATTGCCAGCACAAGACTATTATACCTTACAACATGCCCGACCTCATTAATTACCTGTATCTAAAGAAGATGGTCAATGAGTACAACAATATAGACTGCAACATTTTAGATACTTTGAACTATTTATGTTCCCAAACGAATATAAAGCCTATTATATAGACAACTATTATTCACATTTTATGTCCGCAGCCACAGGTGGCATTTTACTTACTTAACTAAAGAAGCTGGCCGAAAGGGCTGTGCAGACACTATTCCACACAGTCCTCCTCACCGGCGCTCTTCTCTGCCTCCCCGTTTATCTCCATCTTCTTAACCAGCTCATCCCGAAACTGTGTAAAATATGTACGCGCGTACCGGGGGTAGCCGGGTATTCCGATATGAATCCGTATCATCCCCAATATTTTATCCGCCCTTTCCAAAGCCCGGTCATATTCTCCCTTAAGGTCGCCGTAATACATATTCACCATATGATCCACGAGATCATATGGGATGGTTTTAAATTTGTCATGTTCCTCATAGGCCGCCTTTTTCACTTTGCGCAGCCCATCCGGTTCTCCACGGTAATACGCTCCGAGCATTTCCAGAAAACGGCGCGGCGGCAGCGCATAGGCAGCTGTCCCTGCCTCCGGAAGCAGCCGATCCACCGGAGTATCAGCCACCGTTTTATCATTATGACAATACCTGGCAAGCCCGATAAATAGGACAAAGATCAGCACTGAAGCGATGATGGAGACCTCACTGCCCGTGAGCAGCAATACCGGCCATACCGCCAGCAGGGACACCATCTGCAGATGCGCCATCATCCGCATGCGCTTATATCCTGTAAGATAATCAATTTCGGAAGGATCATAATGCAGCTCAAAAAGGCGCTGATCCTCAGGGCATACCGCTCCCCGGCACCGCCGCAAGTAACGGCATCGACAGATACGTTTTAGACACCCTTCCGTTGGATTTTATCTCCATTAGGATATCGTATCTCCCCTGATTGACGGTTCCGGGCGTGATTTGGAAGGAAAACTCCGTGACCGCGCGTCCTCCGTGGTTCTGGTCCAGGTTCACACACATCACGCTGCCCGGAGCTGCCTCCCACCCTTCAGGCAGGTACAGTCTGCATTCCAGCCACTGCTGGCTGTGCAGGTTGTTTTTAATCTTTACATAAAACTCCCGGCTCTCATTTACCGCAACCTCCAGGCCTCTGTCGTATGTGATCTGTATGTCAAACAGACAGCCACTCTTTCGGACACAGACCGGGGAGGCCGCGATTTCCTCCGCAAAAGAAAACGTGTTAAAAAATCCGGTATCCCGGACATTTTTGTATATGCTGTCCACCGGGGCAAATACAAGCTCTCCTGCTTCATTCAGGCTGCAGTTTCCATGCATGAACACCGGCATCAGATTCAGCACCCTCCCGGTGAGCTCGGTCACTGTTTTCGGTATGGGCAGACAGCCTTTTGTCACATCGATGGATATGGTCTTAATCTCATCGCCGATCGGCTTCAGCCACTTCTTATCTATGGCGGCTGTGCCGCCTGTAATTCCCAGTATGGAACCGAGGGTACCGGCCGTACAGTCCCCGTCCTCACAGCAGCCCGCCGCAATGCAGATGCTTTTTGAAAAGTCCCCATCACCGTATATCCATCCGATCATCATAATCCCTATGTTGCTCGGCGCATCATAGCCAAGGCTTCCCACAGGGACATCCGGCTCCGGCTCCTGATCTCTGTACCCATATGCCATGCCAAAGGAACCGGGAAATACCTGAAGCACCTTTTTCCGCGCTTCCTTCCAGCTAAGTCCGTCGCTGCGGCACTGTGAGACAAGCCTCACCGCCCGCGCAATCGCGCAGTCTCCGGGAATATAGGTCAGAGCCGCGTCTACCAGCTTCTCTCTGTCGGACTCCACAAAGGCTGCGCTTTCCAGCGCCGCACAGAAAATTTCTCCGTACATGCCTTCATCTGCGTGGTCGCAGACAGCGTCCTCATAGGCATAGCGGACAGCGATCTCCGGATGCCCCGGTGCCAGGCAGGCCCACAGCTCACTCCGGATAAAGCACCCGCAGCTGTCCTTGTTGTGATTGTGATACCAGCCGGATATCGGCGGCACCAGTCCATAGCGCAGGTTGTTTTTGCCCGCGCCGTATTCCGACCAGTCTGCCGATATATAGGACAGCCAGTATTCACCCAGAATTTCGGCATTCAGATTTTTGCCGTACCGTTCGGCCGCATTCAGCCATACCAGCTGCAGATCCAGATCGTCATTGGGCAGCACTCCGGACGATAAATCATGTGTGTAGTAGGAAACGTCATAAACTCCGCGAAATCCTTCAAAGGGCGCGCCCAGAGTCCCCCCGATATTTTTGCCGAGCCAGCAGGCCCTCACCTTATCCCTGTATTCCTTATATGTCAGCTGCATACAAAATTCCTCCTTGTCAGCCCTTCACCGAGCCGATCATAATTCCTTTTACAAAATATTTTTGAATAAACGGGTAAATACAAAGCACCGGTATGGTGGACACGATGATCGCACTGTATTTTAAGGTCTGCGCCAGTTTCATCTTTGCTTCCACCGCGGCCGCATCCATACCCGTTGTACTGTTCATCGTAAGCTTGTTTGACATCAGCATATCCCTCAAAAAAGACTGCAGAGGCATCAGCTTCGCGTCATAGATATACAGCAGCGCAGTATAAAAATCGTTCCAGTGTCCTACCGCATAATACAGGCCGATTACCGCAATGATCGGCTTGGATAAGGGCAGCACAATCTTAAGCAGATACTGAAATGAATTGGCTCCGTCCAGCGTTGCGGCTTCCTGCAGCGTGGAAGGAATGCTGTTTATAAAGTAGGTCCGGGTGATGATCACGTTATAGATCGAGCATGCGCCCGGTATGATCATGGCCCACCGCGAATCCAGCAGCCCCAGCCTGCTGACCACCAGATATGTGGGAATCAGGCCGCCGCTGAAATACATCGTCAGCATGAACAGAAACATCAGAAAATTCCGCGGGACAAAGTCCTTCCTGGACAGAGGATATGCCGCGCATACGGTCATGAGCAGATTTACCAGCGTTCCGACCACGGTATAAAAGACCGTATTGGCGTACCCGATCCAGATCTTGCCGTAATCCATCAGCGCTTTATAGGATGCCAGCGTAATCCCTTTCGGAAACAGAATGACATTGCCGTTCCACACCTCATTGGGATCACTGACCGACGCGATCACCACAAACCACAGAGGCCATACAAAAATAAACAGCATGACGACCATGACAACCGTATTGATCACATCAAACCTGCGGTCGGAACCGGAATGTCCGGCCTTTACAGGTGATTTTTGTTTTTTCATAGCCATCCTCCTGCTAAAACAGACTTTCGTCTGCAAATTTTTTACATATCTCATTTGCGCCCACAATCAGTATGATATTGATCAGCGAGCTGAACAGCCCCACCGCTGTAGAATAACCGTAATCGCTGTTGATCAGTCCCACTTCATAGGTATATGTAGAAATTACGGACGCCGAGCTGCGGTTCAGAGCGTTCTGGAGCAAAAATACTTTTTCAAATCCCACGTTCATCAGCGAACCGAGCTGAAGGATCATCAGCATAATGATTGTCGGTTTGATGGACGGCAGGTCCACATGTATGATTCGCTGGACTTTCGTCGCGCCGTCCACAATAGCCGCCTCATGCAGCTGCGGATCCACACCTAACAGTGCTGAAATATAGATGATGGAGCTCCAGCCCATCCCCTGCCATACCCCGCTCCAGACATAGATCGTCTTAAACCATTCCGGCCTGGCCAGAAGATCCGTCGATTCCATTCCGAAAACACCGCGGATTATGTTAAACACACCGGTATCCGGTTTCAAAAAAATTGTAATCATGCCGCAGATTACCACAGTGGAAATAAAGTATGGCGCATAGGAAACCATCTGGACCGTTTTCTTTAAGTGTCTGTTTTTCAGGTAGTTGAGCATCAGCGCGAATAAAATGGGTATGGGAAAACCGACCAGCGTGGAATACACACTGATCCCCAGAGTGTTTAAGAGCAGCTGTTTAAAATTGTACGCGCTGAAAAACCTTTTGAAATGTTCCAGCCCCACCCAGGGGCTGCCCATGATTCCCAGCTTTGCATTGAAATCCTTAAATGCCAGCAGGACACCGTACATAGGCGTGTACGCAAAAATAAGATAGTAAATAACAACCGGCAGAATCATTACATAGAGAATCCAGTTTTTTCTCATGTCTCTAAGCAGTCTCTGCCCAAAGCTGCCTCCGCTTTTCATCCGATCACTCCTTTATTATTCCAAAGGGGCTGCCGCACTATAGAGTGCTTCAGCCCCTTTTTCTGTGAGCCATTTGACATTAAATGCTATTTGCCGGCAGCTTCATAAACCGTTTTGTATATCTCTTCCAGTTTCTCCGCGCCCATCTTATTCATAGTCTCTATATAACCGTCCCAGCTGCTGTCCAGATCCAGTTCTCCGATTGCCACCTGCGCCGTGTACTGTTGAATATAGGCATCGATATCGGTCTTAAGGGAAGCGATCTCCTTGGTCTGTCCGTCCGAATAGTTCATCATCGGCAGCGGCACCACACCGTTAGCGGTAAGCTTTGTGAGCTCTGAAGCCATATATGCCTCATCCGGATCCGTGCTTGAAGACATATTTCCAAACCAGCAGTCAGGCAGCACGCCGACATGATAGGTAAAGCCCTGCAGAGTATTGGAGGAGCGCAGAGTGGTCACCTCATCGCCGTATCCGTTTCCGAGCATCCATTCCCACTCATCCTTTTCATTAAACTGATAGGTCTTGCCTTCCACACCGAGCCATACGAGCCTGCCGCCCTCCTCACTGTAGAACTGGTCCGCCCAGGCAATCAGCACTTCCGGGTTCCGGCACTTATCCGTTATGGCCATGCCGCCGCTGAAAATGCCAGTATTCAGAGGATACGTTCCGTCCTGAAAGGGTTTCAGGGTAATATAATCGTCATCATTGTCACGGCCGACGCTGTTAAAGGCGCCATACTCAAAGAAACACCCCAATACATCATTGGTCTGGCCGATCGCCCCCTGCTGCTCATGAGCCTGGGTAAAAGAGTCCTTGTATAAAATCCCCTCCTGATAGAGCTTGTTGATATACTGCAGGAATTTCTTATATCTTTCATCCGTAGGAATATAGGTCAGCTCCCCGTCAACAACCGCGGTTTTTGTCACCTGATCATACGCGAAATCCTCGTATGCCATCAGAAGCTCGATCGAGCAGATATCGGTGGATATCAGCGGTATCTCATCGTCAGGATCTCCGTTTCCGTTGGCATCCTGCTCTTTAAACGCCTTTAAGACTTCATATAATTCTTCATAACTGGCAGGCTCCTTTAAACCCAGCTTATCCATCCATTTCTTATTAATCCAGCAGGGAATCATGCTGCCGCTCTGGTTATCGATCTCAGGCAGTGAGTATATATGGCCGTCCGGAGAGGTGATGTAGGCCCATCCGTCCCTTTTATCCAGCAGCGCCGTCAGATTGGGGGCATACTCCCGGATCAGATCCTCCAGCGGAATAAAGATACCCTGTGAACCGTATTTGCTAAGATCTGCCATGCCGATGCCCGATTTATAGAGCATATCCGGATACTCGCCGGAAGCCAGTATCAGGTTTCTCTTTTCCTGCAGATCTACGCCCTGTACGGAATTAAATGCAATATTAATATTGGCGTTTTGCATTGCTGTCTGCATTGCAATGTTATCTGCCAGGTCATATTCCCCGCTCAGGACCGCCAGACAGGTAAACTCCATTGTTTCTTTTAACGGAAGTGTGACCCCGCCTTCCGCCTGCGTCTCCCCGCCGGTACTTTCCTGCGCGTTTACGGTATCCTTAACTCCGGTGCTGCTGCCTGCATCAGTGCTGCTGCCTGCATCAGTGCTGCTGCAGGCAGCCATACTCAAAACCATAACGGCTGCAAGAGCTGCACTTAAAACCCCCTTCAATGATTTCATATGCCATTTTCTCCTTTCATGTCACCTGCCGTCAGGCGGATGACCTGCGCGCACATCCGTGCGCTCCCTCTTTTTGTTTCTTCGTTCACAGAAGGCGCCTCCGTTTGTGAATGCCTTAATTCTATAACCTTCCACCAGTCCGGACAAGGCACATTTCTTTATTTAAGCCGATTTAAAAAGCGTCACAGCCATTGTCCTGATCCAGCCTGCAGTATTTATGAAACCGTACCGTTTTTAAGCATCTTTCAGCTTAAAAATTGTATCCCTCATATACGGACCGCTTTATTGCCAAACGCTAAAACCTTCTGTATAATAATTACATCGCACATCTGCCGAGGCATCCGCATCAGTCTGCCAGGCACAGCACATATCCGGGGGGAGACAAGATTATGGGACGGCTGAAGAAAATCATTCATAACCACACGTATCATACCCTGATGCGCTATTTTTTGTCTTACTTTACAATCATAAGTATTTTTCTTTTATGCTTTTTCCTGCTGGTGCGCAATCAGCTGACCACGCTCTATTTTAACGAATTAAGCCGGCAGATTGACCATCAGTTAGAAAATGCCGCAGAGCAGTTTTCCAACAGCCTGTCCTCTGTCAATCCGGTGAACAACTCCCTCATCAGCAACACAACGCTCATTCTGTCCCGCCACGAGAGCAGCGCCTGGTCGAAGTATCTTGTCTATCAGGAAATGGGCAAGTATGCCAAAAGCAACAGCCTGATCAACTGCATCATCTATTACGACAAGTCCCGGGATATGCTTCTCTCCACACGCCAGCACGCGGAATACCGGGAGGGTGCTTTCTTTATTTATAACGGGGCTGACTGTACCGCATTTTATCCGGATGAATATATGGATATCCCATACAACCAGTTGATTTTTCTGTCCGGAACAGCCTCGGAATATCTGGTCTACTTTCCTTATAATGCATCCGACGCGGGATATGTGGTATTCTATATTATCGATTCCCGTGAAATCCAGAATATGCTTAAAAGCTCCGTCTCCGGTGAGATCGTATCGATGGCTCTCGTAAGCTCCGGCGGACAGATCGCCGCATGTCCTTTTGGCCCTCTGTCACAGTCAGGCGCGCTGCCCAGCCCGGAAAAAGGCATCTACCGCCTCGATTCGCAGACGTCCCTGCTTATAAGCTCCGAACTGTACAACAGCTTCCACTTAGCCGCGCTGATCTCCAACGAACTCCTGCTTAAACAGGTGGATACCGCATTCCGGCGCACTTACCTCTTTCTGATTTTTTTGGGCATTCTGGGCATATTTCTGATCGTTCTCGCTATGAAGAGCACCTTTGTCCCGCTGCATAACCTGACCAAGAAAATAGTCAAGAACCCTGACCCCAGCATGGAATATCTGGAGCAGCTGGAGCATGCCTTCAACGAATCCATGGAGGAAAGCCAGCAGCTGCAGGACAAGATCACCCGGTACAAATCCTCCATGCAGAAGTCCATACTGGATTCCATCGTCAACAATAACCGAGGAGCCAAACCGGAGGACTTTTGCAGCATCGATTCACTTTTTACTGCGGAGCTGGATAAGCATATTTTTGTGCTCTATATGAAAGCCTTAAAACCGCCGTTTCCCGCCCAGGATATCGGACAGTATTTTTCACAGTCTCTTCCCAAGGATGATTCCTGCATTGTCTTGGAATCCGGCAGCGGCAGCGCCACATTTCTTCTGAGCTATTCGGGAATGGAGCAGAATAAGGAGGAGGTCATCCACATGCTGATCAGCAGTATCTGTGAGGAAAAAGGATATCTGGCGGCATTGAGCAACTCCTCTTCCTCTCCCCTTGACATACCGTTTTTATATGAAAATGCAATGCAGGCCAGCTGCTGCTGGGACCGTCAGCCTGTGGTCTCCTATCAGACGGTCGCCCCGGCTCTGCCCAGGAAGGCTTCCGTATCCTATCCCTACCGGAAGCTGGACGATCTGGCGCGGTCCTTTCAGTATTATGATTTCTGCGGAGCGAGACAAATCGTCAGGGAACTTTTTTACCAGATCGAATCCCCTTTCCTCACAGGAAATTCACTGCCCAATTTCTTCAGCCACTGCTTGCTTATAGATATGCTCACGGTCATCATCAATTCCATGACCCAGGCCAATATCAAGTTTAAGACTTACAGCTCCCTCTATTTTGAAACGCTGTATTTCTGCCGCAGTTTTCCTTATGAAGATAAGAAACGGGAAATAAGTGAAAACGTTGAAAAACTTCTGCTGCTGTTCGAAGAGGAATATGAGAATAAAAGCATTAATTCAGCCCGCATCCAGCATCTGGTAAAACAGCATTATACTTCGCCCGATTTCTCCATCTCCTATCTGGCGGACTTATCCCATGTCAGCATCGCCTACATGAGCTATCTGTTCAAGAAAGAGATCGGAGAGAATTTCCTGGATTATGTCTGGACCATGCGCCTGGAAAAAGCCAAGGAGCTCCTGCTCACCACCGACATTTTAATCGATGATATCAGCACCGCTATAGGATATCTAAATCCTTCAAGCTTTCGCCGGAAATTCAAACAGTCCGTAGGGCTGACGCCCTCTCAGTACCGCAGCAGAGGCACCTCAGGCTGAGAAACACGCATCGGCCGAAACAATAAAAAGCAGGAAATTATCCTTTAGATTAAGATAATTTCCTGCTTATTCATATCATCTTCTGCCCTGATACCTGGATTCAGTCCTCATAGACCGTAGTTATGATCTCTCCCCCTGCGCAGTCAAAGGTAACGGCGTCTGAGTACGCATAGTTGTCCATTGCATCCCGCATTTCAAACACCATGGAATAGCTGCCGTCAGGCAGAGGCATCTCTCCGAAGGCGGTGTCGGCCGTCACGGTAATGGTGGCCGCAGTATAGGGTTCAAAGTCATCGTCGCCGGAAGCGCTGGCCAGATACCACAGAGTGGTGATCTCATCGCCTTCCTGGAGCAAGCGCAGATCCTTATCCGACATGCCGCTTTCATCCATGCCCTGACGCGCTCCCAGGACACTCCACTGTTCGGTGCCAAAGTCATAGGCTGTCTGGAGATTATACTCCTCTCCGTTCAGGAGAACAGGTACGGAGTACAGGTTGTAACCGTCCCCCTCAAAAGACAGCTCCATATAGACGAGATTCCCGTCAATCCCACCCCAGACACCCCGGAAATTGTCGTAAAACACTCCGTTCTCCCAGTCGGCAGTCATATCGTTATCCGTTCCCAAAAGCATCATGGCATCGCTCTCTTCATTCACATAATTGAGGGAAAAACCGATGCCTGCCAGGATATCCGCAGCCTCCGGCCCCAGGGTGAGGATAGAGGTTCCCTCATCGTTCAGATCCAGCGCAGCGCCGTCCCAACCCATGGCGGCCAGGTTCTTCACCTCCGGCAGCTCGTCAAAGTCCATGCTCCGGATATACTCCATGCCGGCACCATCCAGTTCACCGGTGAGCTCATAGGCATAGATCCGCAGTGGCGAATCCTCCGCCGGACTCCAGGTCACTGCCGCAGAGATACCAGTAAACCGCCCAGCTTCCGGGCTCGGCCGCCCCGCTGCCTGCCGGCGCAGCTGCATCCGCAGTATCGGGTACGGATGCGGCCACATCCGATCCGCCAGACCCCGATGATCCGGACTGTGCCGCTTCGTCACCGCAGGCAGCCAGAGAAAAGACCATGACAATGGCTAACAGCAGTACAGAAAGTTTCTTCTTCATTCCGTTCTCCTCCTTATCATGTCACCAGCCGAAGGCTGATGACCTACGCACACTTCGGTGTGCTTCCTTTTAAATCCCAAGCAGCTGGTGCTTCTTGGCAGTGAATTCCTCCTCCGTAATGATGCCTGCGTCAAAAAGCTCCTTAAATTTGCGGATCTCGCCGGCGGCATCTCTCACGGACAGATCCCCCGCATTCTTAGAGCCGGTTGAATCGGCTCCTTTTCCGATGTGCTGTTCCGGCGACTCCGGACTAAGAAGCGTCATAAGGCCGCGGGCAAGCTCGTACAGCTCATCGGTCATCTCCCGGTAGTCGTTCAGATAGTCCTCAGTGCTGGGATAACTCGAATTAAACGACGGCGCATCCCACTCCATCCGGCAGTCTGTCCAATACGGGTGCTCCATGGTGATTTCCATATACAGGCTGTGGATCGGGCCGGAAGCCTCAAACCGGGGCTCCGGTATATACGACCGCGAAGGCGGCGGATTGTCCCGATCCCGGTCCTGATTGCGGTCCCGGTTCTGCTGTTCCATCATGCGGGTCATACGCTCCATCCGCTCATATTCCCGCCGATCCCGCATGAAGCGGTCGATATCCGCCTGCATGGAACTCACTCGCCAAGGAACATCGCTTTCATAACAGCGCAGAGCCTCTTTGCTGCCCTCAAAAAGGGGGCTGCGGTCCTCCACTATTCGGAAACTCCTAAGACAGGACGCTTCAAATACCAGTCCGTCCTTCCTTTTATTCAGACGGAACAGGCCGTGCACGCTGTCCAACGAAATATCTTTATCCAGAAAGGGGTAATCATACCGCTGTGTCTCTGTAAACCGGTCCCTAAGGGAACTGCTCCCGCAGGATATATGTACCGAGCGCCGTTTCCACACAGATGCCCGCAGGAACCGCCAGGGGATTTGCCATATCCTCCAGAACCAGCATCTCTCCCGCCTTCAGAGGGGCTTCGGCCAGTCTCGCTTTCATTTTACCATACCGTACGGTAAAATGGGGCTGCAATCCTGCCGTTCACTCTGTAATCCAGGGGCTTTAGTCCTCGTATAAGCTTTATTTAACGCTGCTTACTATAGCATCAATATTTTCTTCAAGTGAGGTATCCGCTCCGGTGGTATATGTAAGGCTCACGGTCTGCGTGGTTCCGTCCTCATGGAAGAGTACCCAGGTATTCACGGTTAAGTCCACACCGTTGGAGTTTGTCAGCTCACAGTTTGCAAATACGGCGGGGATGCCGTTACAGTCGGCAGCATTGTCAAACGTGATAAACTTCACATCCGTCTCTCCGAATATCTGCTGCCTGTAGCTGTCCTGATCCAGATCCGCAGGGCCGAATCCGCCCGAATCCACCGGAATTCCGACAATTATGGTAGCCGATGTATCTTCGTTTGTGGCGAGCATGCCGCTCCCCTGATCCGTAAATTCGCCGAAATCGCTGGGCACATCGATGGACACGCCATTGACGCTTTTAGTGGAAAGTGTGACAGGATCGCCTCCGCAGGCTGTAAGGCTTAATGTCATCATGACCGCAAGGGCAAGTGCTACTAATTTTTTCATGTTTTTTCTCCTTTTTTTAATTTAAGTTGTATATCGTACTGCTTTCTACTGAATACAGAATAAACCGTCCATTCCGAAAAATGGACGGCTGTGCATGAATCGAACGAAAATTGTCTTGAATCGTCAGTAGGGATTCGATCACAGGGACAGCCGCAGAACGAACCGGCCATCCTGCGAAGAAAATGAATAGATACCGCCGTACCTCTCCACAACGGCGCATATGCTGCGGACTCCCACTCCGTGACCCGGCCGGTCCGTGACGGGAAGCCCGTTTTTAAAGGTGATGTCCGCCCGGCAGGGGTTGGTGATCTGTAAAAAGAGCTTGTGCCCCTTTTCGTAGGCGTCTACCTCAATAATACGCTCACCGGTCCGGGACTGACAGGCATTGAGCGCATTTTCCAGAGCATTCGAGAGAAGGACGCACAGATCGCTGTCCGAAACCGTGAGAAAGGGCGGCAGGCCTGCCCTGACTTTGATACCGATCCCATTCTTGGCACACCGGCCGGCAAAAGCGGAAAAAATCAGGTTGGCCGACTCGTTCTCGCAATAATCCTGAACCTTCTGTGCCTCGATCTCCGCGCAGATGCCGTGAATATACTCCTGTGCGCGGGAAAGCCGGCCGCTGTCTATGCAGGCGGAGAGATACTGCAGGTGGTGGCGCAGATCGTGGCGGTATGTGCTGGCCTGTTTCTGGGATTCCCGCAAGGCGGAAATCTCCCGCAGAGTCTGGGACACCTGAATGTTCAGACTGTTTTGCACCTGCTCCATCAGGAGGCGCTCCCGTTCCTGTGCCGATGCCTTCAGCAAAAATACCAGATAGGCCGCGCAGCAGACGAAGGGCATAAATTCCAGCACCGCAGGGATTCCACGGTAGAGCAGATCGGTGTATACGGTCACCAGATAATCAAACACATAATAGATGGCTAGAATCAGGCCGATCCGCCATTGAACACCGGGCGGGCGGTCTTCAAAAGAACGGACCGTGGGCGCCACAAATCGCAGCAGAAACAAAAGCAGCGGCAGGGTGACTGCCAGCGCCGCCTCCTGGGTCAGACCGCTCCCGCCAAGGATCACCGCACATAAAAGTCCAAGCCAGTACCGCAGCTGACAGCAGAGATACGCCATCAACACAGATATGACCGACCACAGCCGCCTGCGGGTCAGCGCGCATAAAAGCAGCCAGCCGAGGATTCTGTAAATATAACCCTGGGCCGCCAGCAGTACGGCCAGCCCGGCGGCAACACTTAGGCGCCCGCGCCGTGAACTTAATGTATTGCAGAAAGCGGCGGACAGCACTCCGCCGAAGATGCCGACAGACAGGTTGTTCAAAAGCATAACAATACCGCTCATATCGTCACCTGCCGTTCCTGAAATGCGTGCTCCAGAAACGCATTCTTAAGCTCCGCATATTTTCCCCTCGGAATTGGAATCTCCGTCAGACAGAAAAGCGTAATGGCACGGTAGGAAATATTCTGTATGTAATCCATATTGACCAGGTAGGAACGGTGCGGCCGCAGGAACCCGCCCCGCGGGAGAAGCTGTCCGCTAAGGTCATCCAGACGGCCGCTGCTCTCCAGCACTTTTCCTCTGCTTAAATGCAGCAGAAGGATGCGGCCGATCACCTCACAGTACTCCAGTTGGGCAAGGCTCACCCGGGTGATACCGCTCTTACACTTTAATATCAGGCTGTCGCCCTCGTCTCTGGCGCAGCCGGCCAGAACAGAATCCAGCAGCCGGTCGAAGCTGTCTTCCCAGATCGGCTTGAGCTGATAGAAATAGGCCCCCACCGCATAGGACTGCACCGCAAATTCAGCGGAGGAGGTGAGAAAGATGATTTTCACATTGTTGTCCCATGTGCGTATCTCCCGGGCCGCTTCGATACCGTTTTCACCCGGCATGAGCACATCCAGCAAAAGGATATCGTAGCGCGTTCCCCGCTCCATTGCAGCCAGCAGCTCGAGAGGACTGATATAGACTGTATATTCAATTTTCTGATTGTGCGACACACGGTACCGGTCCGTCAGCACACTCAGCTCATTCAGGACCGACAGATCGTCATCACAGAAAGCAATTTTTATCATTCTGTATTCTCCCAGCACCCGGCATCTGTCTGCCGGCGGTTTTCCCTAATTGTAACAAAACGGACCGCAAAAAAGGTGTTTTTGAAGAAATCTTCAAAAACACCTTTTCCTTTACGGCAAAGCGTATAATCTGTGGTAGTATATAATTATTCACTGCCGGGAGGAGAGGACATGTACCGTATTCTTATGATAGACGATGAGCCGTGGCTGATGCTTGCCCGCAAGTCTTTTTTAGAGGAGAAAGGCTGCCGGGTGGAAACCGCCCGGACACCGGGAGATGCTGTGGGCCGCCTGATGCTTAACTCCTACGATCTGATTTTACTGGACGTGAAAATGCCGGAGATCAGCGGCTTTGACCTCTGCGCGGAGATCAAAAAACTGACCGAAGCCCCTGTGGTATTCCTAAGCAGTCTGGCCGAAAAGGCCGACCAGATTCGGGGATTTGCGGCCGGCGGAGCGGACTATATACAGAAGGACTGCCCCCATGAGCTCTTCTGGGCAAAACTGCAGGCCCGGCTGACTGCAGACCGGGGAATACAGGCCCTCCGGGTCTTCCCGCCGCTGTCTCTGGATTTTCAGCGCCAGCGGGCCTTTATAGCCGGGACTGACCTAGCCCTGACCCAGAGCGAGTTTTCCCTGCTCTCTCTTCTCTCCTCCCGTCCCAAGGATGTATGGACGGTGGAAGAGCTGTACCGGGCCCTGTGGTGGCAGAACGGACCGGTGGATGCACAGATCGTTCAGGGCCACCTCTCCCGCATGCGCCGGAAAATAGAAAAAGCCTTCCCCCGCCACGAGTTTATCGAAACCGTGTGGGGAAAAGGCTACCGTTTTGTTCCCATGGAGGATACTAAGAATGATCAATAAAAGCCGAACGCATGAGAACGGCAAAAGAAGCATCTTGCGGGCATACCTGCCGGCTGTTATGTGCGCGGCGACGCTGTCTGTGTTCTTTGTCTTTCTCTTTGCTGCCGATAACAAATACCGCACCGCTCCTCCCTACGGAAGCCATGGGGTCGTATCGCTGACAAAAGCGGATATCACCCGGCACACACCCCTCTTTCTGATCGACGGCTGGCTGCTGACCGACGGACGGTCAGACCGGCTCCCAACCTATATCGGACAGTTCGGAAATTTACAGAGGGGGGACCGGACAGCCTCTCCCCACGGTACAGCTGAATATGAAATCGTCCTGCCTATGACGGCAGCCCGGTGGAGGCGGTGCTGTATTTTCCTGTGCTCTTTTCCACCCACAGCATCCGGCTGGATGGCACTGTGCTGGATCAGGGCGAAGGCGGCGCGGGAGTTTCCTTCACCCTGACGCCCGGCGATCATCTGCTGACGGTAGAAACCGCCTCAGACCGCGGCTATTACAGCGGCATGTACCACCCTCCCGCCCTGGGCACAGCGGAAACGGTATCACGCATGGTGCTCGTCCAATGCACGGCCTATGCGCTGGCCTTTTTTGCCCCGCTGACCCTAGCCCTCTTTACGCTGACGCTGTGGCGGACGGCGAAAGACAAAGCCGCATTTTGGTTCGGACTGCTGTGCTGCTGTTATTCGCTCTACATATCCTATTATTTTGTGAGGCTGTTCTGTGCGGGCGCAGAGTCCTTCTGGTATCTGATCCAGAGCGCGGCCCCCTATGGCCTGTGCTTCTGCATCCTGCGGCTGACCGCTCTGTTTTCCGGTGAAGGGAATTTAAAAGCCCCGGACAGCGCGGACGGATCAGCGGGCAGATCGGCTGCACGGCGCATTAACCGACCTCTTCTATCTCTTTACCTTCTGTGCCGCTGCCGCGCTGACACTTCGGGGGCGGAAAACAGAGGGCTGGGAACGGCGCTTTTCATGTCTTGGCTGTATCGTCTTCGGCATAGGACTGCTGTGCTCCCTGCTCACATCCACGCTGTTTAGCGGTGTGTTCCATGCCGGCAATCTCTTCGAACCCATCCGGTTTTTCTGGCAGTTCGAATGGTGCGGCCTGCTGCTGGTGGCTGTCTTCGGAGCCACAATGGCAGCCCGTAACCGGCGTATACTGGCGGAAAATTCGGCTTTCCAGACCCATCTGGAAGATCTGGTGCAGCAGCGCACCGCGGAACTGACCAATCTGATGCAGGAGAGGAAGGCATTTTTTGCTGATATGGCCCACGACCTGAAAGCTCCGGTTTTTGCCACCGGTTCTTTCATCCAGGCTATCCGGGCGCATAACACCGGGATAGACAGCGAACTTTCCACCTACATCGATCTGGTGGAACAGACCCAGCAGGAGATGGCGCGCCGCGTATACGGGCTCAATGAATTCAATAAAATCGACGCTCTCACCGAAGCCTATGAGCCGGTGTCCGTCCGAAATCTGCTGGAAGAGACCCATGAACTCCATCACATGGCGGCGGAGGTGCAGTCGGTGTATCTGACCGTAGAGCCGTTAGAGGGCGACGGTCTCATCTACGCACAGCCCAAAAAACTGGAGACCGTGCTGGAAAATCTGATTTTTAACGCGCTGAAAGCAACTCCGCCCAACGGGCGGATCACCCTTTCCGCTCAGCTTGACGGCAAATACTGCCATCTGTCTCTGGCCGACACGGGATGCGGCATCCCGCCCGGAGAGTTAGCCCATATCTTTGACCGTTTTTTTGTCGGCCGCCAAAATGCCGGCACGGGCAGCGGACTGGGGCTCTATATCGTAAAGTGCATTGTAAACGGACTTAAGGGCGAGATACACGTTTCCTCCGAGCCCGGACACGGCACGGTATTTTTCATCGATCTGCCTTTAATGGAGCGGCCGTAACCTCCGGTCTTACTTGGTCATGGAAAACTCCAATAAAAACCTGCCGCTCTCCGATTCATCCCGGATCATGACATACGACGTCATTATATATCCCTCATATGCCACATGCCGGCGCATCTTTATCCCGGCCCTGCTGTATTCCAGATCCCCAAAAGGATCTTCGGCGATCTCATCCGCAATGGCCTTACGGCCTCCGAACAGCAGGCCGGCATCCCTCTGTGCTCCCGCAAAAGAGAGCACTGCCAGCGTCAGCTCATTGCCGAAAGAACCGATCCAGTCCTCACTGTCCGTCACTTCAACCGTCATACGGATTTCATTGATATACCCGTCCTTCAGCGTATATTCAAAATCCGGAGTTTCCACACCCCCCAGGTTTATAATAAAAGTCCCATCTGTCTTATTCGCAGCCCACAGGCCGTCCCGGTCCAGGTACTGTCCGCTGTCGATGCCATAGTACTCCGCCAGGAAATTATAATTTTCGGCAAACTGCGCCACGGTCATATCTCCCCTGTTCGGCGGAACCTCTGCAAAGGCCGTTACCATCACCGACGCCCCAATGAGCAGGGTATACGCAAGCGCATACAGCCATCCCCTGAAGCTCCCGAAATCCTTAACGCTATAGACAACTCCTTCATCCCAGGGCATATCCACATTTTCTCCGCAGCGCTTATAACTTTTCCACAATTTCACCAGTCTGTACACCGGAATATACAGTCCCAGCCCCTGAACAATTACGTTCCATGTGCGGTTCAGTCCCTTATTATATGTAAGGCGCCTTCCGTCCTCATCCTCCAGACGCAGGCCGAAGATGCACTTTCCCGGGGTCGTGCCAAACCAATGCAGAAACAGCGGTTCCAACAGAAGCATCAGAGCCATGCTAAACCACATCTCCAGGCAGACGGCAAACAGATTTTCCTGCATGCGCGCTATATTCACATGAAATACCAGCGCCAGCACAGCGGTCAGGATCAGGCTGCACAAGGAATAGTCCAGGCTTCTGGCAAGAAATCTGCGCCAGGGACAGCACGCCTTCGGCACCGAATCCTCTTCTGCCTTCACATACGGTTCCGGTTTGCCGGCATCCTGATCTCCTATGCCATTTAAATATCTGGCAGCATCCAAAGTGGCATAGGTCACCCGGTCTTCCCGCATAGCTCTGCAGATCTGCCGGGCACGGTCTGCGTCCTTCATCACCTGCTCCAGCTCCCGCAGTTTCACCGACAGCGTATCCGGCAGATCCGCCTTTCCCGACTGCAGATCGCGGATCTCCTCCAGTGATATGTTCAGGCTCCGCAATAGCTTTATGCGCATCAGCGTACCCAGATCTTCCTGCGAATAGTCACGATATCCATTCGATGTACGTTTCGGGCACAGCAGCCCCTCCTGCTCGTAATACCGGATATTCGCCCTGGCCATTCCCGACAGCGTTTCCATTTCCTTGATTGTCATAAAGCTTTCCTCCTTTGTGTCGCAGGTCTGATACTCTGATTATAAGGTATCAAGCAGCTTTACTGTCAAGGAGTTTTTATGGATTTAAGATACCATGATCTTACCATAAGAACAAGCCGTCGCCTTTTAATTTAAATATGGCCTCAATAAAATAGTAGTCACCGTAAATCAGATTGAATTCGTGACGCTGGTCATGATATGCAGAACTGCATTTCTGCAGGATACAGTCGCATTCCTTCCCCCAGCAGCACCGTTCTTTTTCCAGAGCTTTTAACATTTTTAGAGCGGCATTTTGATAGAGAGCCTGCTCATATTCGCCGCCGTACGCTGCAATTTCTATTAATCCACAGGCCGCAATAGCTGCAGCGGTGGAGTCTTCCCAGTAAGGTGTGGCCGGCTGACGAAAATCCACCGGTATCAGTCCGTTATCCGGAATATTGGCCATAAAATAATGTGCAACACGTTTGGCCGTATCCAGATAGTCCTGCTTGCCTGTATGTATGTAGCTTAAAACAAAACCATATAGCGCCCACGCCTGCCCCCGTGTCCAGGAAGAGCCATTCTCATACCCCTGTCCGCCATAGGTCCGGACTTTTTCGCCGGTCTCCGGATCAAATTCTACTATGTGGTTGGAGGAGCCATCCGGGCGGATAAAGTTTGCCATTGCTGTATCCGCATGCATCATCGCAATTTGACGGAAGCGGGGATCTTTTGTTTCTTCGCTGGCCCAGTACAGCAGATTTAAATTCATCATGCAGTCTATTATAGCCCAGCCGATCACTTCCTCATTATGCATCTTATTCCATGCTCGAATAAACCGGCCGGCCGGATTAAAACGTCCGGCCAGCAGATTGGCAGCGTGAAGGCCTCTGCGCCGTGCGTCTGCATTTCCGGTTTCACGGTAGTCCGCAACAGCAGTAGGAAGCCACATAAATCCCAGATCATGATGCAGGCCATAGAACTGCTCAAAACAGGTGTCTAAAAGCTCTTCCGAATACCGGGCGATGTCCACATATTTTTTATTGCCTGTCTCGTGGTACATCTGCCACATAATCCCGCCCCAGAAACCGTTGGTCCAGCAGGCGAGACCGGCATCAAGATTATCGGATAGACCAAGGGCAGACCGGTCATCATGTTCACCATTCACGGTGGTAGACGGTATTTTATTTTTGGACTTATCGCTGACCCAATCCATTTTTTTGATAATCTTTTCAACAGTTTCATGTACCCACTGCATATCCTGTTCGTTTAGCATACAAATCCTCCTAAAGTTACAATATAGTATTAGCCATATCATACCGCATTGATATTTCCGACACAATGATTTAGAATGTAATTAAATGATCAATTCTGCTTTTATATATTAAAACCGGATGGAAATCAGAGCCGCCCGCTCCGGATTTATTTTTAGAAACAGTGAAACAGGAGGATCCCTATGCATGCAGACAGCGAAACAGTAATACGTAAAATAGAATATGAGGATCTTGATGCCGCCTTTCAGCTGATAAAAAATGTCTTTCAGGAATTTGTAGCCCCGGATTATCCGCAGGAAGGGATCGAGAGCTTTTATAATTATTTTACTCCGGAAAGCAGCTACAGGAGGAAGCTTGCCTCGGGAAAGGAAACCATGTACGGCGCTTATGCCGGCGATACGCTGGCAGGCGTGTTGTCCCTTTCGGCAGGCGGAACCGTCTCATGCGTGTTTGTGGATGGGAAATATCACCGTCAGGGTATTGGAAGCGGACTGTTTTGCACCGTAATCCGGGAGCTTAAGGCCCGCGGCGAATCAGAACTTCATCTGAGCGCTTCCCCCTATGCAGTCCCGTTTTATCACGCCCTCGGCTTTAGGGATACAGGAGAGCAAAGCTCCTATAAGGGAATCGTATATACTCCGATGAAACTGACATTTTAAGCCAAAGCTGCTCCGGCATAAAGATGGCCGATGTAAGGTCAGACTATCCGCAGGTATAACTATGAGCAGCTGAAATTAATGGGGCTGTGCTCACACAGCCCCATCAATTTGCCTGCATATTCTGTTTACGGCGCCGTGCTCCTCTTCGGCACAAAAAAGTCATCTCTAAACGCGCCTTCCAGTTTAAGAAGTTCAATCTTTTTATCTATTCCTCCGGCATATCCGGTCAGGCTGCCGCCTGCGCCCACCACCCGGTGGCAGGGGACAATGATGGAGATTTCATTATGGCCGACCGCGCCGCCGACCGCCTGCGCGGACATATGAGGCACTGCTCTTTTCGCCGCAAGCCTTCCGGCAATCTCTCCGTAGGATACGGTTTTTCCGTAAGGGATGGCACACAGAATCTCCCACACCTCATTCTGAAATTCCGTCCCGGTGAAATGAAGGGGCAGCTTATAATCCGGCTCTTTTCCCAAGAAATACATATCGAGCCATTCCTTAGCCTGATCGAATATGGGCAGAGCCCTTTCCTCATGCTCCTTATCCAAATTGCGGGCGAAATATTTCTGTCCCTCAAACCAGAGTCCGGTCAGGCCGATTTCATCGGCGGCCAGAAGAATCCCGCCTAACGGTGACCGATATGCAGCTGTATACTGCATTACATCCTCTCCTTCCACGCGCAGTCCGCATCGGCAGACGCTGCGACTCCTTTGATTCCGAGCATCAGAAGCCAGCGCTGGTCAAACCATATTGTCCCGTCTTTTCGGTATGGCCTGAACCCGGTCTTCGTCCCGCCGGCCAGATCCTCTTCCATCATGGAGATAATTTCCTGCCGTATATCCCCGGGCGTTTTGGTAAGTTCCATCCATGCGGACAGTTCTACCGGAATGCCCGTTCCCTCCGCTTTTACCAACTTACAGCCGTGTCTTTGAAACAGCGCCAAAAACTCACTGCGGCTGGCATTTCTGACATGGGAAGGGTCCCGCATCGCTTCAATCCTGTCCTCAGTATCTCTTAAGTCCTCTTCGGCCGCTTCCATATCGATGAGTACGAGCTTCCCACCCGGTTTCAATACTCTGTTCATCTCCGCAAATGGCGCGCTGATCTCTGAAAAATGGTGAAATGAAAGCCGTGACAATGTGATATCATAGGTCTCGTCCGGGTAGGGAATCGCTTCCGCATAGCCCTGCACAAACTGCATATTTGTAAGCCTCTCCTTTTCCGCCCTGTCCCTGCCGATCTTAAGCATAGCAGGAGTGGCGTCGAGGCAGACGACAGAGTTTACAAGGGGAGCCAGGTTTCTCCCACAGATACAGGTGCCGGCGGCCACCTCAAGCACTCTGTCCGTTTTTGCCGCGCCGATTTCTCTGACGATATAATCAAGATATTCCTGTTTTGAAAAATTCATCTGTTTCGATTCAAAGCCTTCTGCCTGCACAGAAAAGGACTCCTGTACAGCTTTAATGTTTTCCATTGTATTTAAACCGCCTCCAAGTACCAGTGTGCTGCCATATTTACACCCAGCCTAACAGTGTTGAGTATAATCCGGCCGCAGATCAGATTTTCCTGCTTTATTCTTGTTTCTTATTGTATCAAAAACTTGAGGAAATGCCAATACTGTGCGATTTATCTGCGGTGAATTCTGCGGTAAAATAGTAACAGTTCAGACATCCGATGTGAAAATAACTCTTTGTAAACCCACCGCATTTGTGATAGGATAAACCCGCTTCCCCACACGCGCCATACCGCGCCGGTCTCCCTCTCTGTTGACTACTTGGGCGACCCGGCCATCGGGCATCAGGAGACCAAAAAGGCGGAACTGATCCTGACAAGCGGCACCGATGCCGCCTACCGCCTGTCCCTTTCCTGTCCGGAAGGCTGGACGGCGGATATGCCTGCCAGCGCCGCAGTCCCCGCAGGAAGCACGGTGCGCATACCGGTCATCCTGACAACGGACGGCGCCGGCAGCGTCCTGTATGAAAGAAATATACTGACATTTACGGCCGAAAATGAAGACGGCCGTCACACTTTGGATTTCGGTATTGCCGGAGCCGCCGTATGGAAGGTATACGGTCCGTTCTGGAACAACTGCCGTGAAATTCCGGAGATGCCCAGCTGGGAGAGTTATTTCCCGTATTTCAGCGATATGGACCAGGTGCGCCAGTACCATCTCAACACCTTCGCGGATATCGACCGGGAATACATACGGGAGGACGATTTTTCCGCCATAGAGGATCAGATGAGCGATACCTGCTCCATGCTTCCGAAGACGGTGGATATCAAGACGGACCGTTTTCATATATCCGATTTCATAAAATTCAAAGGTTCCTGCGCCGTATATATGATCCGTGAGCTGATCTGCAAAGAGGATATGACGGTCTCCATGATCATCGGACATACCGCTCCTTACAAGCTCTGGATCAACGGAAAACTCATCGATACCGCCCGGGACTGTGACTGGTGGACGGCGGAAAACCATCATCTGGACGGCGTCGAATTAAAGAAAGGCGTCAATCAGGTGGTGTTAAAGGCGGCGAGAATCGGCGATAACGGTTCTTTCAGCCTGGTATTTAACCATGGCACCATGACCGAGCATTACTGTGACTTTGGCTCCGGGATTTAGCCTTAAACTTAAAACGGCTGCTGTCAGGCATCACTTCGCTGACAGCAGCTATTTTTGCGTCCCGGAAAATACCGGAGCGTGTTACGCAGTCTCCGATCCGCGCACTCATTATATGTAAATCATAGATTCTTCCTGCAGTCTAACTTCCCGCGCAGCCACAGATAATACGGCACCTCATAGGCCAGCATCACAATCCATCCGATCAGGCAACTGTACGCAATGCCTTCCAGCCCCATCCTGGGCACCAGGATATACGCGCTGGTCACTCTGCCCACGATCTGGAGAAATGTGGCCATCAGGCAGACGTTCATCCTGCCCCATCCCCTTATGTAACCCTGCAGGCCGTTAGTCATGGCCGGCAGCAGATAAAAAAACGCCATGGTCCTCAGATAATTGCTTCCAAGGCCCACCACCGCATTTTCCGCATCCGATACAAACAGATGCATCACCGGAGTAGAAACCAGATAGATCAGGGTGCCGATGAACAGCCAGTACACAGCCTCCATCAACATGCCAGTTTTTAGGGACTTCTCCACCCGCTCCTGATTCCCCGCGCCCCGGTTCTGCGCTGCAAACGTGGTCATGGCGGACCCGATGCTCTGCTCCGGTTGAAAGACGAAGTCATCCACCCTCGTCACCGCATTAAACGCGGCGATGGTATCCACACCCAGAGGGTTTACACAGGACTGCACCAGCACCTTGCCCACGTTTAATGTGATCTTCTGCATGCCCGTGGACCAGCTGTAATGTATGGTATCCTTCAGCAGCGCGCGGTCCACCGTCATCTCTCCCCGTGGAATGGAAAGCAGCGGAACGAACCGGCGGATATAGATCATGCAGAGTACGGACGAAATCCCCTGGGATATGACGGTCGCCAGAGCCGCGCCGTAAACTCCCGCCTTAAGTCCCACTACAAAGACCAGATCCAGCGCCACGTTCAGCACCGAAGAGAAGATCAGAAAATATATAGGCGTCCGGGCATCGCCGATACTCCGCAGAGTCGCCGCATAAATATTATAGAGGAATGTAAAAACAAGCCCGGCACAGACGATACGCAGATATCCGGCCGTGATATCCATGATCTCGTCCGGTGTCCGTATCAGCTGCAGGACCGGCCGGACAAATATACAGGTGGCCAATGCTATGCACAGGGCAAAGACGATTCCCACGATCATCGCCGTGGACACTTCCCTGCGAAACTTCCTGTGATCCCCCGCGCCGAAATACTCGCTCATTAAAACCGAGGTTCCGTTGCAGATGCCCACAATGAAAAAGATAATGACATTCATAAGCGGCGCCGAGATACCGATGGCGGCCTGAGCCTGATTTCCCACGAACTTCCCCACAATGATGGAATCCACGGCGTTATAGGTCAACTGAAAGATGTTGCCCAGAATCAGAGGTACCGCAAACCGGACGAGGTGGGCCCGGATCCCCCCCTTTGTCATATCACTTTTCATAGCAATGAATCCTTTCCCGATTTATTGTAAGCGCTTACACATGTATATGATAGCATATCCGACTCAGAAAAGGAAGTTGAATATCGCAAAATACCGGCAGCCGCACTTTAAAAGCTCTTGCTATTCCCGCATATTCTGAATACAATACACTTAACAGTGCAGGCATCCAAATCAGAATCACCTGCCAAATAAATCAAAGCAAAGGAGCTATTTAAATGAACCAGACAAAACCGGTGCGGGTAGCAATCGCAGGCCTTGGCAGCAGAGGCCTGGACACCTATGCTGCATATGCTAAAATTTTTCCGGATAAGATGCGGATTACCGCGGTTGCGGAACCGAGACAAGAGCGTCTGCTGGCTGCAGCTGCTGCATACGATGTGCCGTCCGATCTGTGCTTTGCGACGGCGGAAGAAATGCTGGAATGTGAAAAACTTGCAGATGTGATGTTCATCTGCACCCAGGACCGCCAGCATTACGCACAGGCTGCGGCGGCCATTAAAAAGGGGTATCATCTGCTGCTGGAAAAGCCGGTCTCCCCGGATAACAGTGAATGTGCAGAGATCGCCAGGCTGGCCAAGGAATACAAGCGCCTTGTGACAGTCTGCCATGTGCTGCGCTATACGCCCTTCTACCGGGAACTCAAGCGCCTGCTGGATGCGGGCACTATAGGTGAAGTCGTGACGGTCCAGGCCATTGAAAATGTACAGTACTGGCATCAGGCCCATAGCTTTGTGCGGGGGAACTGGGCCAGGGAAGAGGAAACCAGCCCCATGATCCTGCAGAAATGCTGCCACGATATGGATATCCTGCTGTGGCTCACCGGCAAGAGAAGCCGCTACGTGTCCTCATATGGAAGCCTCTTTCATTTCCGGCCTGAAAACGCGCCTCACAATGCGGCCTTGCGCTGCCTTGACTGCGTGGCAGGGGATACATGCCCTTATAATGCGGTTAAAATCTATCTGACCAATGAACGCACCGGCGTTCTGCACGGTAAAACCGACTGGCCCGCCAATGTGCTGGCCTTACGCCCGGATGAGGACAGTATCCGCCGGGCCCTGCGGGAGGGCCCTTACGGAATCTGTGTCTATAAAGCCGGCAACGATGTGGTGGACCATCAGGTGGTCAATATAGAGCTGGAAGACGGTTCCACGGTCAACTTCACCATGAGCGCCTTTACCAGCAGGGGCGGCCGCACGCTGAAGATCATGGGCACCATGGGTGATATACAGGCGGATATGGAAACCAACCTGATCGATGTGGGCGTGTTTGGAAAGGAGCATGAGATCATCGATGTAAATAAACTGGCCGACGATTTCAGCGGGCACGGCGGCGGCGATATCCGCATGGTGGAAGAGCTGCTGGATCAGGTAGCAAGCGGCGCCGAGCCCGGTACCGGCCTCACCTCCATCGACCGTTCCGTGGAAAGCCATTATCTGGCCATGGCCGCGGAATACTCACGGCTGCACCACGGGCAGAGCGTCTCAATGGAGGAGTGGCGGCAGAGGCTCATGTCATGAACAAGTTTAGCAAATTTCCACTAAAGCCACTGAATTATTTTGCATAATTAAGTGCAGGGATTCTTTAAAACTGCAGGATTCTGCGGTCAGAGTCCCCGTATCAGTGATGTCACAAATCTGTTTTGCTGTGGGCTGATTGGGTGCGCCGAGGCGTTCATAAGCTCTGTATGCATTTGCATGCTCACGGTCGATACGCCACAGCTTCGCCTCTCGGAGAGAGGAAATTCCTGTGAACTGTATATCCAGAGGCAGATCCGGCAGTTCTTCGCTAAAGTCTGCTGACGAATAGGATAACAGCACGGTGATTCGGCCGTCTTCCGATATTGCGGGCAGCACTGAGAGATTATCGTTTTCTGCAGCCGTATATGCGAGCTTCTGTGATCCAAGTTTTGCCGCAAGAACATATGCATTGTAAATCGGTTTAGGGTAAAAGTTCAAAGTAAAAAAGCCACGGAAACCTGAGAAGTCTGTTTTCATTTCATGCTGTCCGGACAGACAGATCATCAGCTTATCAATAGGGAGCTGCAGTTTTTCGTAAAGAGTAATCATTTTTATAAAATAAGCTGAATAGACCTCGTTTTCACGGAAAATAAGTTCAGGGCATTCCTCCATATTAAAGAAACCGCAGGAACTGGCTCCCCATTCGTCAATGATAAGCGGACAGTCCCCAAATCCGTACTGTCTTGCCAGAGAGCTGCATTTCATGATTCTGTCTACCGAATTAGCCGCATTGATTGGCAGTTCTTTGCTGTTTATCATGGACGGACTCGTACCATAGGTATGGAAACAGATAAAATTCAACTGTCTTTTGTTATCGCGGATATGCCTTAGGAAATATTCAAAAAAATCCAAATGTCCTGCGAGGGTCGGTCCGCCGATACAGAGGTCTTCACTGACTGACCGGATTCCTCGTTCAAAAGCATCATATAATCTGCAGTATTCAGCGGCCCGTTTCTGCATATCCGGTTCGTTCTTCATCCAGTACGGAGGGATATCCGGTTCGTTATAGCACTGCAGATACCATTTGGATACGCACGGCAAACCGTAACGCTTAACAATGTGATCCGTATAAACCCGGCATATTTCCTCCCATAAGGCATAGTCCTTCGGCGGTGATGTGATAATAAGTTTCCCTTTATATCGGGTGGTGTTTTTGCTCTGGCTGCTGGTTTCATTTGGATCACTCGCGATACAGGCGGGAATATAATTATAGGAAAGAAGGAGGTTAAAGCCCTTGCCGACCATATAATCCATGCGGATATCGTTTTCAGTAAAATCGTACTGCAGAGTGCCATCCGCTGCAATGGTTACAACATCCTCCAACATGGTGTACATGCGTACGGTTCCGGCTATGCCGTCTTCATGTATGCGGTTCAGAATGCGCTGACCCCAATCGTCTTCAATGGCATCCGTAGGGTGAAAATGTATGTGATTCCAGAAGTTATGAATCGTCCGGGTCCGTTCTGAGGTATTGATTTGTAATTCCATAATATTATTTTTCCTTTCTTAAAGGGCTGTCTGGGTATCGGAGGAATCGCCATGGAGGGCGGCATAATACTCTGCCGACCAGTCCAGGCTGCGGTAAGGTAATCCACGTTCATCCTCTCCTATAAATCGGATCAGCTTATCAAGCATATCCTCCGTCCAGACATTTTTGTCAATCTGTGCCGTTGTAAACAGGTTCTTTGAAATCATTTCAAAACCGAAAATGTCCTTAATATGAGTCTTGGCCGCCCCTTCCACCACCTCTGCCACCAAATGGCTGGGAATGAATAAGACGCCTCCCCCGGCTCCGAATACAATATCACCCGGCAGGCATACGGCCTTACCGATCCGTGTTACTGTATTGAATCCGGTCATAACCACTTCTCGGATAGGCGTGGGATCGATCCCCCGGTAGTATACCTGTACAGACGCAGCTTCCCTCATCTGCTCCACATCCCGTATGCCTCCCCAAATGACTCCTCCTCCGTTTTTGGTTTTTGCGGCGATGGCTGTGGTCAGATTTCCTCCCAGAAAAGTTCCTTTATACACCTTATCATACAGGTCGGCGACCACGACATCCCCCTCCTCCAGACTATCGATCACCCATTGATTATAGTTTCCTTTTCTGTGCTCCTTGGCTCCCTGCTCAAAAGCCGCCATATGCAGATCCGGCCTGGCAGGGCAAAAGCTGCATGTAACCGCCCGTCCGACCAATTTCCGCCCGTCGTCATGAAGGGTGTATAGATCCCCTTCAAATTGATTTTCGTATCCTTTCACATAAATGGGCTTCCACACTTCTTCCAGCGTCATATTCCTAAGCGCTTCCAAATAACTTGCGGCGACTTTAGGCCTGCCGTCTGCGAAACGTTCACCCCGCCATAACGGAGTCAGCGATATAATTTCCTCCCGGTCATTGAATTTCATGTTAATCCAACGCCTCCTTTCAAACTGTTTTTGGCTTCAGCCTTTGAGTGATCCTACCATAACGCCTTTGGTAAAATACTTCTGGGCAAATGGGTAGGCACACAAAATAGGAGCTGTTGAGACTACGATCAAAGCATATTTCAGCAGTTCGGCCATACCCCTCATTTTTTCTTCCAGCTCCGGATCCATAATTGTGTCGGCGCCCGCCGTATTCAGGACAAGTATCTCCCGCAGAAACAGCTGCAGTGGGTATAACGCTCTGTTGCTTAGATAGATCAGCGCGTTGAAGTATGCGTTCCAATGGCCAACCGCATAATACAGCATAAGCACGGCGATGATGGCCTTGGATAAAGGAACCACCATTTCAAAGAAATATCTTGCATGGGAGCAGCCGTCTATCATTGCGGCCTCCTCCAGATCGTCCGGAATGGAAGAGATAAAGGTCCTGGCAATAATCATGTTGGTTATGTTAATAGCTCCCGGAAAGATCATGGCGAAAGGCGTATTAATCAGATTCAGGCGGTTCATCACCAGATAAGTTGGCACCAGCCCTCCGGAAAACAGCATAGTAAAGGTAAATAGGAATGTAATAAACTTACGGCCGGGCAGACCCTTTCTGGACAGTCCAAACCCAGTCAGCATGGTGAGTACTACATTTAACACGGTTCCTGCAACCGTATATAATATGGTATTGCGATACCCGATCCAAACATCCGAATACTTCATCACTTCTTTATATCCCTCCAGAGAAAAGTCCACCGGGAACAGAATGACTTTTCCTGTTGAGACCGCATTGGGGGATGAAAAAGAAGCGGATACAATATAGATCAGTGGATACAGCACCACAATCAGCAGCAGGATGAGCACGGTATATACGATACTGTAAAAGAGTTTGTTTCTGTTCATATATCCTCCTTACCACAGGCTGGTCTCACTCAGCTTTCTGCTTATAGCATTCACTGTGCAGATCAGTATCAGGTTAATCACAGAGTTAAATAAACCGATCGCAGTAGAATAGGAATAATCCGGAACAGCGGATCCCACGCCCATACCGATCTTGTATACATAGGTCGAAATCACTTCACTGGCGGAAAGATTCAGATTATTCTGCATCAGGTATACCTTTTCAAAGCCCACACTCATGATTCTGCCGGTATTCAGTATCAGCATGATGGTGATGGTAGGAAGTATTCCGGGCAGATCGATGTGCAGCAGCCTCTTAAAACGGCTCGCGCCGTCAAGCTCGGCGGCCTCATGCAATTCCTGGCTGATTCCGGTCAGTGCGGCTATATATATGATAGAATCCCACCCAAAATTCTGCCAGATCCCGCTTAGTACATACAGATGAGGGAACGCGGACGGATTGGCAAGCAAATCTGAAGGTATGCTGCCGGTGACTGCATTATAAATTACCCCGTAGAGCCCCACTCTGCTGTTGAATATCTGCAGAATCATACCCACCAGCACAACTGTGGATATAAAATGCGGTATATAGGTAATGGTCTGCACGCATTTGCTGAATTTCCCCTGCCTGATGCTGTTTAGCATCAGAGCAAAAACGATCGGGATGGGGAAACTGGCCAATATACCGTATCCCGATATGACCAGCGTGTTTTTCAAAACACGGCTAAATTCATAAGAGCGGAAGAATCTGTCAAACTGGCGCAGACCCACAAACGGGCTGCCCCATATGCCATCAGCCAATGAAAATTTCTTAAATGCAATCTGCAGTCCCGTCATAGGCCAATAGCAAAACAGTATCAGATAGAGGATCGGAAGCAGCAGGAAAAGATAAACCTGCCAATAACGCTGCGCCCTTCTCCAAGTCAGTCTCATATGGCTCAAATAATCCCCTCCTTCAGACAGCGGGTATCCTCCATCAGCTTGCGGATCCCGATCTTTTTATCACCGCGGTACCAGTTTTTCCAAATCCCTTTTTCATCCTCTTGCTGCATGGCAAGGATTTCATCCAGATACTTCAACGCCTCTTCCAGTTCCTTCTGCTCCTTGCTAAGCCCGTAGCGGCAGCAGCACAGGCACCACGATTCCAGAGCTATCATGTACCGGATCTGCCAGATCATATCGTTAAAGTATGTATTGCAGGCAAGCTTCTCCGCCTCCTTAAGCACCTCGCAAAACTTCCGTATGCTCTCTTCAAATAACCGGAGCCAGCCAGGATCCGTGTCACCTGACAGAGCCGCTTTGGCCGTGGATCTCACAATACCATCCGTAGCCGGACAGTAAAGGAAGTCATAGCTGCCATGTTTTAAAGAAAAATGCCGGCTGTACCTTTTTTCCACTTCTTCCGCAGAGAGATCGGCAAATGCGTCAAAGTAACCGAGATATATTTTGTATGCCTGTTCATTGCCATAGTAGACACGGCACATCCTCCGGTAGTAGGCCATTACGTCGAACCTTTGGCCCCAGGCGGTGATGCAGGCATTTGCCTCTATGGACGGAATGAATCCCCGTACATTAGATACATTTAAAATGCTGTATTCCGTATCACCTTTTTGGATGGCCAGATCATAATTATAGGCCATTTTCCGCAGATCCGTTCCCTGGCACAGATGGGGACCGTCCCCGTAGTAACAGATATGGTAATACAGCCCATAGGAGCGGCCCGATTCCCTTTGAATTTCATAGAAATCCGGCGCCATCATCTGCGTCGGCCCCACGTCGGCAAATACAAGCGTCGTATTCTTCGGGAAACGCAGATAGCCCTTTTCATACATCAGCGCTCCCTCCATCCAGAGAGTGCTTGTGGAATAGAAATCAGTTCCGCACAGATCTTTTACAATATCGTACTGTACCTGAATGGCTTCCGATATGACATTACCCCATTCCTCCAGACCATGCGCCGAGGTATCATCATGCCATACCGGCCTGTCGCCCCTGCCGCGCAGGCCAAGCTGCCATATGACATTCTCCTTATACTTTGCCCATTTTGATGCATAATAGGTCCAGGCGGCGATCGCGTTATCTTTATGTGTGACGAAAGAAAACGTGGTATCTCTTCCCAACCGTTTCATATAGTCCTGATAATACCAGTGGCTGACACCCAGAGGCTCAATGTGATGCTGACTCACATACAGGCCGCGCTTGACGCAGTATGCCACAAGCACCTCCTGATGAGGATCGTCTATATCCATAAAGGAAGCAGGTATAATAAGGTTAATATTCATCCTTAAAGCTGTTTCTACTACATACTCAAGGCTTTCCAGCGACGTGATATGCTGATAAAACGGATAATCCAGCTCCCTCGTATACGCGTAGTGCCACTCTGTAAGCAGATCCTCATCATTTAGGAACCAGCCGCGGAATTTATATGTGAACGGTTCCGATTCAAAATCTCCCTCCTCCAGAATATGCCGGGGTTCCTCAAGCAGCTGTGTGAAACAAATGCCTGCCGGAATCCCCAGTAGGCCAGACAGCCGATATATCCCCCACATAGTTCCGCGGGCATCACTGCCTGCAATAATGATTCTGTCTTTTTCAATATGCAGGAGATACCGCTCCCAGCCTTCGGGAACGGCTAGCCCCCATCCCCGCATCTTATCTGCATATTCAACGTCTTGTGCACAGCCCGCGGTTATGGTCCAGACATTTGCAGGCCCCCGGTATTTCAAAAGAGCCTTTTGACCGCTGACTTTATAGCAGTCCTTCTGCAAATCTTCACAGGCGCAGCCTATGCACTCATCACCGTACCAGTTAATCTGCACTATATCTTTAATATTCATTAAAACCCTCCCCAATGTTAAATCAGCCTGATATTTTTACCCTCTGCCAGCCCTCTGATATAGCCTGTAGCAAACAGATTCCCCAAAACGGTATAGCCGGTATTTTCATTTGTTTCCCCCGCCATTGCGGGGGTATGATCCGGACGCACGATACAGTCCGGAATATGCTGTCCTGCTGCCTCCATGAGCGCCGCCATATCCGTGTCGCCGTTGTCATGAAAGGTTTCGGTGAAATGCTCCGCGTTTCCCCGGGCATCCCTAAAGTGCAGAAAGAAAATTCTCTCACGGAATTCATGCATAAGCTCATACACATCCTCCCCCATCATACGGAAGGTCGCCTGACAGAAGGTTATCCCATGAGACGGGCTCTCTGACAGCTCCATCGCCCGCCTAAAGGCTGATGCGCAGGTAAAGATCCTGGGATAGCCCATCAATTCGGGTATTGGCGGATCATCCGGATGCAGCCCCATTTTTACTCCGGCCCGCTCTGCGGCCGGTAAGACCGATTCGATAAAGTATTGATAGTTGTTCCACATCTTTTCATGGGTCAGTTTCAGGGGAACCTCTTCCACGCTGTTTCTGTCAAAACCGCAAGTCAGCGCTCCGCCGCGTTCCAGAAGATTTATGTCGGTTCGAAACCATCCTATGCCACCCATGAAATTATAGCAAAGAAGTTTTATTCCAAGCTGCCCCATATTTTTAAGCATCCTGCAATATTTCTGAATATCTTCTTCACGGCCGGGCAGGCCGAGCTTGATACGGTTCATATCAAACTCGTCGCCTTCCAGCGCATACAATTTAAAACCAGCTTCCTGAAAACGGTCGCATACGGCCTTCAGTGAATCGTAATCGGACGGATCTTTGAGACCGCTTTGTTCAGGTGATGCCTTGGTAACGGCATATTTTATCCCGAGCTGTGCCGCCAGCTCCCACTGCCGGTCAGGGACTGCCGGCAGCATCATACCCAGTTTCATAATAACACCTCTTTTCAGACTCCGCTTCTTGCGAGAAAGCCTCCGTCCAACGGCACAGTAATACCCGTCACAAAGGCAGATGCTCTCTCATCGAGCAGCCAGCTGACACACCCAAGCAGATCTCTGCTTAGGCCAAAACGTTCCATGGGGGTATGGTCAATAACACTTTTTCCCCGTTGCGTCAGCCCCTGTTCTACCGTACCCAGATACTGTGCGCTGCGTTCATTTACAAAGAAACCCGGCGCTATGGCATTTACACGAACATTACAGGGGCCGAAATAAGCGCCAAGCCACTGTGTGAAGTTTGCAACGGCAGCTTTGCTCATTGCATATGCCGGGACACGGGTGAGGGGGCAATAGCTGTTCATCGAAGCGAAATTGATAATGGAGCCTCTGCCCGCATCAAGCATCTGCTTGCCAAAGGCACGGATCGGAATCACGGTGCCAAGCGTATTAATCTTCAGCACACTTTCAAATATATCCAGATCCAGATCAAACAGATTGCGGGCATCTTTCATTCCATCCGTATTCTTATATACGGTTTCAGTGGTCATAGCCGCCGTTTGATTGCCTCCCGCTCCGTTTATCAGGAAGTCGCAGGCGCCCCAACGCGCGCAGACTTCCTGCGCGATATCCATCATACCGGCTTCATCCGTGACATCGCAGGGTCTGACCATAGAACTGCCGGAAAAAGCCTTTATTTTCAACTCCGTTTTTTGAAGCTTATCGGCGCTTCTTCCGATCAGCACCACATTAGCTCCCTTTTGTGCGAGATCCACCGCAATTTCAGAGCAGAGCGTGCCGCCTGCTCCAGTGATAACCGCAACCCTGCCTCTATAATATGTATCCGTCATCTCAGGTTTTTCCTTTCTCCAAAGCTGTCCCAAGCAGCCTTTTTGCATTTCGGTAGCATATGTCTTCCGCAATATCTCTTAACAACTCGTAATCCCGGGGCATTTCCATACGCTCGCTCTTCTCCCCCAGCCATCCGCAGAGAATCCTGCGAAAATAATCATGCCTTGTAAAGGACAGCAGGCTTCTGGAATCAGTGGTCATCCCATAGAAAACGGACAGTACACTGTAAGCGCTGAAGGTTTCCAGTACATCCCGGATCCCCTTGATATGGTCGCACCACCACCATGCGCAGCCCTGCTGTACCTTACCGGGCATCCCCTGTTCCACAAAAGAACCGCTGAGCACGGAAAGCGCTTCATTGCAGGATGGGTTAAGGGTAAACAATATCGTTTTGGGGAGGGAACCCTTTTGCTCCAGATCGTTCAGCAGTCCGGAAAGGTCATCCGCCGCACAGTTTCCGATTCCGGCGTAGCCCCCTGCTGGACCGGTCATGCTGCGCAGACGGCTGCTGGTATAGCGCATTGCGCCCGCATGCAGCTGCATAGTCCAGCCGCGGGCAGCGTATTCACTTCCAAGCATTCTTAGAACCTCGCAGGACAGGGCCATGCTGTCCTGCAAATTCAAAGGCTCCCGTGACATAAGCTGCTGAAACCGCCTCTCATTATGGCCGTCATCCGGTATATAATGAAATCCGTGATCCAGGGCGTGATCAGCAAATCGGCATCCTTCCTGGTGAAACTCATCCAGCCTTGATGAAAATGCCGCTTTTAAATCCTCCCAATTCCGTATTGGGCCGCCCCTGTTTTGCCCGAGCTGACTGACGAATTCTGTGGTCAGCGGCAGGATACCGTCGCCGCGCAAAGACGGATACAGACTGTCAATTTCTCCGAAGGGTCCGAGGTCCTCCAGAATCGTACAGCAGGGTGCCGCATATTCTATGTGAAAGCGCCGCAGGAGTCCCTGCGCAAAATAGCTTTCATCCTCAAGCGCCCGGTTTGCCGTATGCCAGATTCTCTTTCCGCTGTCCGCACACAAGGGTTCTTCTATGCCAAATACCTGCGACAGCTCCATATTTGACCAATGATACAGCGGATTGCCGGCCAGCTTCGGGAGAACAGAACTATAAGCTGCGAATTTATCATAGCCGGAAGCCTTGCCGGTAATGAAGGCCTCATCAATCCCACAGATACGCATAGCCCTGTGTTTATATGGGTCCGCTGCTATCCAGAGTTCTGTTAGGTCACCAAAGTTTCTGTTCTTCGCAATATCTTTAACCGGAAGATGATTGTGATAATCAATGACCGGCAGGCTGCATATGTGTTCATGATAAAGCCGTTGTGCAAGTTTTGTATTCAATAAAAAATTTTCATCCATATTCAGTCCTTTATTTATACATGCGGTCATAGGATGCCTGTACACACTCCAGGATCTGGGAGAGCCCTATGCTATCCAGCTGATCCAGATACTGCTGCCATACGGCGTCGTCATTGATATCCATACCGTCATTGTTTGTACAGAAGTTAGCTATCATTTCCTTAACATAGGTAACCATGGATGCAAGGAGCGGGGTGACTGTTTCCTGTTCTTCCTGCGTATAGATCAGTTTCGAGATAATCTCCTCGGGATGTTTATCCGTATATTCCCCCTGAATGGTTGAGATAAGATAGCTTGTGTTGGACTTATCACCGTTCCATACCTCACCAAGCGCTATACCGTACTGCCTGATATAAGGTCCGGCCTGATACCAGTGGGAATTCTGCAGAGTACCCCAGGGAAGGACCGACTGCAGCACTGCCGGGTATCCCAGGTCTGCAAATATACTGATTTCATTCTCCTCGGGAACCAGCCAGTCAACGCCTTTTTCCCCCCATCGGGTCCAGATAGACATCTCTTCGCTCACCAGATAATCCAGCAGACGGAAGGCCGCCTCCGGATTCTCACAGTTGGAGGTGATTAGTCCGGACGGCTGGGGAGCAGAGGGGTTATAGGGAGTATACTGTGTGCCATCGGATGACAACAACGGCGCTATACCGACATATTCCGAACGGCGCGCGTCTGACGCCGGAATATCTGACATTGACGTGTATACATAAGCGCCTATAATGGGGTCTGTCTGTGTCAACAGGGCCTGTGTCTGGGAAAGATCGTTGGTAAAGCTGAGAGGATCTATTAAGCCCTCATCAAAGAGGCTTCTTAAATATTTGAGCCCTTCCCGAAATCCTTCTGTAGCATATGCCGCAGTCACTGTACCCTGATCTATATTCCACCACATCTGTGGGTCACCGGAACTTAGATATTGGAATGGGGTCATTAGAGCCGCAAACCACAAAAGATCGTTATTGTTTCTGGAAATCAGACCGATTTCATCTGCTTTTCCATTTCCGTTCGGATCCTTTTGCGTGAATGCTCTTAATACCGCTCTTAACTCTTCGGGCGTAGTGGGTACATCGAGATTCAATTTTTCAATCCAGGGACCGTACAGCCACATTTTTGCACTGTATTCGCTTACCAGGGACTGATTATAATAAGGCACATAATACATGTTCCCATCTGCCGAGGTAATAAGCGGATAGAAATCGGTTCCGGTTCTCTGTACTGCCTCTTTAAGATAGTAAGCACTGTGTTCATAATAATCATTTAATGGTATGATGGTCCCTGCCTCGCCCCAGGATGCCACAAGGCTGTCGTTGATTCCCTGTCCCCCGAGCAGGATGTCCGGCAGATCCTTTCCTCCGGCTGTAGCCGCGAGATTGATTTGTGTCGCATATTCTTCGGAGGGATAAATCTTAAAGGTGAGGTCATAATTTCCTACTTCTTCAAGCCAGACAGTCATTTTGTTCGTTTCGAAATCTTCCACATTAGGCTGCTGCGGTAAACCGATCGTCAGAGATACCTTATCCTTACAGATCGGATCCTTTCCTTCTCCTACCTCACCTGGCAGATTCAGATTGCTGTCATGTACAAAAGCATCGCCATCCGTACCGGCAGAAGATACCGGGTCTGATCCGCTGCCGGCTGTTGATTTATTCTGGCTGCCGCTGCAGGCTGACAATACAGAAATACTCATGGAAACGGTTAGTATGATACATATTGCTTTTTTCATCATTCTTTTCATATTGTTCTCTTCCTCCACTTCCGGGTTTGTTTAAAAACTTTTTGGCACCGCAATCTATCCTGCGCAGGATTGACTTGTGCCATCATTCTACAATGCCCATATAGCAGTCACAACTGGAAATATAAGAAAAAACGGCCTCCGATCTGCCTAACCGGCCGAAAAGTATTGAAATATACAAAAAAATATGGGTTGAAATTACCGAAAAGGTCCGAAATTCAGGGAAGAAATGGAGTATACTGAAAAATCAAAGGCGGAGACAATGAATTATTCCATTGTCTCCGCCGCCGCTTTGGGAGATAGATTATATCGTCTCTTAAAAACCTTATACATGGAGTTATAGGAAGAAAAACCGCACTGCAGCGCAACGCTTTCCGCCGGTATGGATGTAGTTTTCAAAAGGCGGACCGCCTGTTCCACTCTGCCCTGCTCCACATATTCGGCAAAAGTCTTACCTACAGCGGTCCTGACAATCTTCTGCAGTGTATTATCTGAAATACGGAAATGGTCTGAAGCCATCTGTGTGCTAAGACCACAGTCCGTTAAGTGCCTGTCGATAAACTCCATCACCTGTTTGCTTAGCTGGCGTCTTTTGGCTGCTTTATTTCCCAGACTTGCGCAGATATCATGGCAGCAGTTCCGGATCTCTTCAAAAAAGGATTCCACGTTTTTGAAACGCTGAATGGTTGGGATGGATACACCGCTTAGAATTTCAAAATAATTAAGCTTAACCTGAAGCAGAATGTTGCAAATACCGGACAGGGTACCCATATATACAGTGCGGTAAACGACCTCACCGATATGCTTATCATCAAAGGCTCCTGTGGTAGCCATGACTTTATCTTCTATTTTCCGTATCAGAGCTATGGCCATCATTTCTTCCCCATTGCTCAGCGCTTCGAAAAACTGCTGGTGATACATGAAATCAAATGATACAAACGGCGGCATTCCTGAAGTGCCGGCGATCCCTTCATTTTTTGTCCGTATTTCCAGCCCGGCTCTAAACCGGTATAAAGTGGTAATATATACGGACGGTATTTCTAAAACATCCGCAAAATTATCACTGACAGCGATCTGTGCCTTTTGTTGAAAACGATCCTCTAAAAATGCCTGCAGATGATTTTCTGTCGTTTTCCCGCTTACCTGCAATTCCTTTTCCACCGGCTCTGGCAGAAGGAACACCAGGGTGTCCGAATAGGTGGAAGTAATAGTTATTTCATATCCGTAAAAAGCTTTCAACGCATGCTGTATCAAGATAAAACGGGATATCTTCATATTCTCGGTGGCCATTTCTTCTTCTTTAAAAATAAGGATACCGATGCGGTAACCGCTTATTAAATCAGGAAAAAGCTGATGGAATTGTACCAGCGAATCATCTGAGCTGATTCCACCCTGAATCGCCTTGTCAAGTAAATGGCGTTTTTCCTCGGCTTTACGCTGCTCCAATTGCTCCGTCATATTTTCTACAGAGGTATGAAGCTGCTTGAGCACGCCGGAAATATAGGTCTGTTCATTTTTATAATAGGAGTCAGGCAGCCGGCAGGTCTGCACATAAGCGCGGGTAGAACTCATCAGGTTTCGCAGCGGTCTGTTGTTACGCCACGCGAAGAAAATACCAAGCATGACACCGCCCAGAAGGAGAAATGTAATATACATAATCAATGTAGATATCAGCGGTCGTGCGGTGATTTCCAAATAATCCCTGGGTATGCCGATCACATAGTTCAGCTGGGTATGAGTGTCAAATTTTTTTATCTCATAAAATTCCGAAGAAGCCGTATCTTCTCCATATCGGTAGGAAAGCAGGCTTTTATCCTGTGAATCGGTAATATAAAAATAACCGGTATCCAGTATTCCTTCGGGTATAAAAAAGCGGGCCAGATCCTCAATATTTAACACTGTGTACAAGGTGCCGTACCCCAAAGGCACCGTCCAGATCACGGCTTCATGCTGTCCGTACTCATGGGACGAAACATTCATTCCTGCGTATAGTGCCGATCTGGCTGACGCAGTCAGACACTGAAGCCACTCATCCCTGGAAAAGCCCTTTACATGAAAATAATTTTTATAGTATTCAAGTATACCCTCTTCTCCTATGTAAGAGCGGAATCTGGTTATAATCACACTGTCCGGATAATAAATGCCACAGTCACTGACCAGCAAATAGGGAAGCATTGTATATGAAAAATCCCTTTGAATCGCCGAAATGCCCACATAATCCGCATTGTCCCAGTCCGCCTTCTGCCGGTACAGCGAACGATATCTTGTATCCAACTCAATTCGCTGCCCCAGGGATTCGATATATGACAGCTGCTTCTGATATTCTGTCACTTTGTCTGTCAATGCCGTTGCATAAAGCTCAAGCTCGTTATTCTGCCAGGAGCGCATATTATGCCTATAATACGCCGCCATTACCGCAAGCAAAACCAGCAGATAAATCATATAGGTGAGCAAATAACGGAAAAAAGCCCCTCTAAAAACTACCGTATGTGACATCGTTACCCCCCATTATCAACCAAACTAAAAAGCACATACATACTAAATTGTAACAGCCGCTCACTCCATACCGAATACTCTCTCCATAAAAAACTTAAGATAAGCTTCCTGATCCACTTTTGCCGCAGCCTCTATCACCGCTGTGCCGGGCCCCGCCCCGTCCCTGATCAGGGTCCTCGCCCTCACCTCTTTCTCCAGCCCTACCTGCACGGGAATCTGCTCAAACTTCACAAAGTCCGGGCACAGCAATGTCCCCACCGTAAGAGGGTCGTGCAGCACCGGCGCATCGTTGCCGGTGGCTTTGAGCCAGCGCTTTGTCAGCCGGTTCAGCAGATTGGCAGGCTGTTCGTCCATACTTTCCAGCCTGTCTAGCATCTCCGGGGTCATGCGGCACTTTAATGTCACATCCAGACCCACAGCACGAATCGGGATGCCGGAAGTAAACACAATGCGCGCCGCTTCAGGATCGCAGAATATATTCCATTCCGGTATATCCTCATGAAAATATCCGCCCATCAGCGTAATGCCCTTCACCTCCTGCGCAATCTCCGGCGCTCTGCGGATGGCCGCCGCGATATTGGTGAGCGGACCGATGGGAACCAGCGTGATTTCTCCGGGAGCGCCATGGATCCGCTGTATCAGATAGTCCACCGCATGCAGAGTTTCATACTGCTCCAGGTCCATATCCGCTTCATACTGGCAGGGCAGAAATTCTCCCTTTTCGTTCACTCTGTCCTCCGGCCGGACCGGCAGCTCCTGAATAAAAGGTATATCCATCCCCGCATAGACCGGGATATCCGTCCTTTCGTAGGTTCTAAGGAGCGCCTTCGCCATCCGCGCCCTCGCCGCAGAACCCCTGAATACGGTTGTAACTCCCACCAGCTCGATCTCCGGGGATCTTACCGCAAGCGCCAGTGCAAACGCATCGTCAATATCATCACCGATATCTGTATCCAAAATTATTTTTTCCATGGTGTTTACCCTTTCTTACGTTTTTTAACTGACATTCCTTACCCGATTCACATGTTAAAACTGCGGTGCAATCACAATGTACGGATTACCTTACAGGGGTTACCCACAGCCAGGCTGTTCGGCGGAATATCTTTGGTTACCACGCTGCCAGCCCCGATCACACTGTTTGCGCCGATCGTTACGCCCGGCAGGATGATAAACATTACATGGTTTAATAATGCGTTTTTACATTTATAATATCATATTGGCTTGATCTGCTCAAGGTAATTTGGAGGCTGGATACTGTTCTATCGTAACAATTCAGACAGCGTATCCGCCGTCTGAACTGTTACGTTCTATCACACCTTTGTCCCTGCATCACCGCATAAGCGGTACAGTCCAAATCCAATAATACCGCCCACTACATGGAGGATCACATCATCCACGTCAAAGGAACCGCATCTCATCAGCAGCTGTCCCGTTTCAAACAAAAGCGATGCGGCCAGCACGGTGATGCTTAGATGCAGCAGTGTCTCTCCCCATTCGGATATATAGGGGAGAAAAAATCCCCACGGTATAAAAATAAACAGATGTATAAATATATTTTTGGCCAGAGCCGCCGCCGGATAGCTGCCCTGCATGCACAGTTCAATGCATTTTACCGTTTCCTTCATCGGTATCAGGTTCGTCATTTGTCTCACGAAATCCGGATACGCCATATACCTGTACAGTTCGCAGTATTCCATAGGAAACATCACATAGCACATCAGCACCAGATAGGGCACAAACACGCATTTGGACAGGACTCGCATAAAGGCCGCCGCATTCCGGTATTCCTCACCTTTACCCTCCATAAACTCACTCCCTTTTCGTATCCGGCAGAGCTGAAGCGGCTCTTTACTGCCGGGATCTGATCATTGATCCGTCTGGATATGCATTATAAAGGGCAAAGGCATCATTTCGGCATCAAACAGCCGTATTATGCGTTAAAAAATCAAAAGACTGAAAGCCATAACTGCCTTCAGTCTCTCACCAAAGGGCCGGGAAACACGCTCTAACCCATCGCAATCAGTGCCGGTATAAAGAAGAAATTTCCCTGCTGTCCTTCCTTACGCATAAAATGAGACTCCGGATCCACCGCGGACCACGCCTCAATCGCCGTGGACTGCTTGGTGAGATCACGTTTTACATTGATCTCCGTCCTGGGTTCCTCAAAGTAGGAGAACAGGATATTTTCATGCAATGCGATGGACTGATACTTATCCCCATGCAGGTATCCCTCTGTCGTGATCGCCACATGATGGTACACATACTGGAAGATCTTATCTGGCTTCAGATACGCGATTCTTCCTCTCCTCATGGCGGGCTCTGCCTTTCTCTTCCAGTCCTTTACACCTTCCGGTATGGCATGGTAGTACACATGGTACATATAAACCCAGTCCCTGCTGCCGTCCTCACCTGGCCATAATTCCAAAAGCTCACCCATGGGGCCGTAGACCTGCTGCGGGGCCAGTTCCTCCCCTATGCTTTCATAATACGCAAACAGCATGTCTTTATAGCGGTACAGGCAGGCGGTCATCACGCGCCCTTCCTCCATCAGTGCAGCGATATTCTTTTCAATTTCACGGATTTTCTCATCCAGTCTCCCGTCCGCGCCTTCCTTAAGCGCAGCCCGGTAATGATAACGGTATACTTTGTCTTCCATATTGCCCTCCTTTATCAACCTTTAACTAAGCCAACAAGAATTTTATCACAAATATTGTAACAGTTCAAACGGCTCATCCGATGGCCTTCCGGGCCTTACACAATCTTGGACGGCGCCACCCCGTATATCTTTTTAAAAGCCTTGGAAAAGGTATACTGATCTTCATAACCAAGACAGTCGGCAATCTCTTTTATAGAATATTTGTCTTCGTACAGAAATTCCCTCGCTTTCTTCATGCGAAGCTGCAGCATAAAGCTGGCCGGTGTGATGCCTACGGCATCTTTGAAAAATGAGATAAAATATTTCTCGGACATGCCGACAACGGCGGCCAGGTCCCTGACAGATACCGACTGATCGATATGCGTGCTGATATAATCAAGCACGGTATGTATCCTGGCAGCGGACTGACGTTTCGGATCATGCATGTCCGTTTCACTGTGTTCTGCATACTGGCTGCGGATGATGCTTGCCAGGAGCATGGTAAAACAGCCTTTGAGGTACAGAAAAGACAGCGTTTTCTTCTCCTTGAAGCTGCGGTAGCCATCCAGGAAAAAAGACAGTTCTCTCTTAATGTGTTCAGACGGTATAAGGCCCGAAAAGGGGAAGGCATCAAGGACCCTGCGGCTGTTCCCAATAATGGCATCAAAATGGACAAATGCGAGATGACAGACAGGCGTGACCGAAAAAGCTTCATACAGGCACTCCGGATACAGCAAAAAGACATCATTCTTGTAGAGATGATATTCTTTATCGGAATAGATCATCTTGATCTCTCCGTCCAATACAATCCACAGATCATAATCGGTTTTTGTGTTCACCTCGTACCAGCTGCTGTCCTTCATGCTGTCATGGCAGCTCTTCAGAGTAATGTCCATATAAGAAATGATGGATTCCCGTGCGCCGTTATCTTCCATATGCTTTCCTTTCACCAACTAATAAAATCACCTCTGTCCCTGTCATAAATGATTATACTGTATACCAGAACCAACTGCAATAGTTAAGATCCGGCGCGCCCCTGTGCGCATCCCTGTGAGTTACTGTTCACGGTTGTCGTAAACCTACCGCGAATGACAGGGCAGAGTATGGTCCTCATTGGGACGCGCTGCTCTGTCGATATCTCCGAGCGGCAGATTCTGGGTAATTTCCCTTCAAATATTTTTGTTATGTTCATTTTTATATTATAAAGTGACTTTTTGACATAAAAATCATACTATATGGCATTTTATAATTAGCCATATAGTTTATTATACTAAGTATATACGTTTTGCCCGCAAAATCCGGATGCGCGCAGGAAAAATTGTGTAAAATGCATACCCAATTTCATTAACCAGAAAATCAGGAGGGATATTTCTATGAAAAAATTCAGCAAAGCGGTCACATTGCTGCTGGCTGCGGCAATGCTCATGAGCGTTTTTGCCGCATGCGGTAAAAAGGGTACGGAACCTGCTGCCACCGATACTACTGCAGCAGGTACACCAGCAGCAACAACGGCAGGTGCAGAAGAAAGCACAGCGGGAACGGATGCCGCCACCGCCGAAAAACCTCACATCACATTTATGACCACAGATCATTACGGCACCGCCCTGACCAATAAAGGGGCCGATGAGGTCAAAAAGGTTTACGAGGAGTACACCAATACCATTGTGGACTGGACCTGGGTCAGCAACGACAACTATGAAGACGTGTTAGGCATCACATTGATGGATAAGCAGAATATGCCGATGGTTCTCACCATTACGGGCACAATTATGTCCCCGGCAGTGATTCAGGCCGCCAAAAACGATGCCTTCTGGGATTTAAACCAGTTTATCTGGGATGAGGAGAAATATCCGAACCTGTCTCAGGCGAACAAAGATGTATGTAAATCCTATACTCTGGACGGGAAACTGATCGGTTTATACCGCGCAAGAGATATCGGCCGCAACGGGCTGGGATACCGCACGGACTGGGCTGAGAAGCTGGGCCTGGATGTGCCGAAGACAATCGAAGACGTTTATAACATGGCCTATCAGTTTACCTATGGCGACCCCGACGGAAACGGCAAGGATGACACCTATGGAATCTCCATGTGTAAATTTACAGGCCCCATTGATATCGTACAGGCATGGTTCGGCGCAGGCAACGGCTGGACGGACAGGGACGGCAAACTGGTGCCGGTTCATATGACCGAAGAATATATGGAAGCGGTGAACTGGTTTAAGAGAATGTATGATGAAAAACTGATCTATGAAGACTGGGCCGTCCGCGATACTATCGCCTGGAAGGATTATGTCCGCAACGGAGAATGCGGTATGTTCCTGGACGTTCTGGACACCTCCAGATCCATCTGGGATTACTTTATCGACAACAAGATTCCATCCGTATTCAATCCCGATGAATATGCGGGCATGACGCTGGTCGGCGGCATTGCAAAGGATGCAAACAGCGAACCGGTTACCTTGGCCACTTCAGGCGCCAACGGATATTTCGTTATATCAAAGGCAGCCTGCAAGACCGAAGAGGAAGTAGAAACATGTCTGCGCTTCCTTGATAAAATGAACGACCCTGAAATGGTCCTCCTGGGAGAATACGGGCTTGAGGGTAAGGACTGGGAGTACGGAGATGACGGACTTGTACATGACTTACAGTCGGCAGCGCAGGCAGGCGAGAGGAGCAGCAGCGGGCTGAACCAGTGCCAGACCTTCGTACCGGGCAAAAATGAACTGCCGGTAGCAAGAACCGAGCGGGTACAGCTTGAGATGGACATCAAGGAAGCCAATATTGATATCGCCGTATTTAACCCGGCCATGGGTTATCTGGCTAATTCCACAACCTATGCCGAAAACGGCGGGGATCTGGATGACATACTGCTCTCTGCCAGAACACAGTATATCTGCGGCAACATTGACCAGGAAGAATTCCAGAAGCAGCTGGAGCTGTGGTTATCCCGCGGCGGCCAGGCTGTCATTGATGAAGTGAACGAACAGTATCAGGCGGATAAATAATTTGGGAGGCGGCAATGAAAGCGTACAAGACGTTCGCATCGGAAAAAAGGACTTTTAAAGACCGTATCACAGGGGCGAATATCACCCAGCTGACCGGATATCTGGGACACAGCTTCCATACTTATTTCACGAATAACGGGTGGTATGACGGAAACAGAAGGCTTCTGTTTACCTCTGACAGGGATAATGCCACGAATCTGTTCAGCATACAGGTCGAAAGCGGCGAAATCAGCCAGCTGACGGATTTTGAACCGGGCAGCAGACCCACCGTCCGTTTTACAAACGATGTGAACCCGAAACGGCCCGAGGTATATTATGCCATAGGACGGGAAATGCGCGCAGTCAACCTGAAGACGCTGGAAGACCGGCTGCTGTTTAAGGTGCCTGATGGGTTCAACGCGAAAGGCGGCAACGTGGGCGCCGACGGACAGTATATGTACGGGGCGCTGATGGAAGATCTGTCCGACCGCATCTATACGGATCTGAAAGCCAGCTATATCGGCATGAAGGAGATATCTTCGATAAGGCCCGGGTGCTGTGCATGCATGATGGCAGCTTCTTTTACGGCAACCACCATCCTCATCCCTGTTTCACCGCAGATGGCACGCAGATCCTGTATAACAGCAATGTGAGCGGCTACTGTAACCTTTATCTTGTGGATGTACCGGAGGATGTGACAGCGCTTCCGTTTGTAGAATAACTATATATACGCAATCAAATAGTCCCCGTATAGCCTATCCGCTTTTGACAGGCTATACGGGGGTTTTCTGTCGCATTACTTTTGCATTGCTATCACTATGCCATCTTAGGCAGCCTGCAGCATATAGATGCGCTGTGCCTCATCCATATCACTGCAAAAGCCTCCTAAGATACTCCAGACTCTTCCTGGCACTGACCTGTGTGGACGGCAGGTTGTTGGTCTCCAGCGCGAGCGCCCCCGCATATCCGATGTCCTTTAGAGCCTGAATGGTTTCTTCAAAGTTATAGTGCGCATGCCCGGGATAATATCTGTCGTTGTCCGCCACATGCACATGGCTGATGAACCCCCGGGCCCCGCGGATCGCTTCTTTGATATCCGCCTCTTCGATATTCATATGCACCGTATCGATGTGCAGCCCCAGCGTCTGAAAGGAGTGTTCCTTTAAGAACTCCACGCCCTCACAGATCCTTATGAGGTAATCGCTCTCAAACTGATTCATGATCTCAAATCCGAGCTTTACGCCATATCCTGCCGCCAGTTCGTCCAGCCGGTACAGGCTGTCGGTCAGGCTGCGCTTAAACTGCTCCGGCGAATCCGCATCGGCAAATCGTCCGGCAATCAGTCCGATGATGACCAGCCCCCCATACGGCCCGGCGGTGATCATGTGTTTTTCCAGGTGGCGTATTGCCGCCTCGCGCACTTTAGGATCGCGGTCTCCCAGATTATAATGCCTGCCTTCATAGATGGAGCCGGTGCCTATGGAGGTCAGCGTCACCCTGCTGGCATCCAGCGCTTTCCATAGCGCCTCCCGGTCAATCTCTCCGGAATCGTAGATATGCAGCTCCACCGCATCATAGCCGTCCTCCGCCATGCGCGGAAGGATCTCTTCATAGGGACCATGGTAGAGCAGAAAATTACCCTCCCTGTTCAGCGTCCCGGTCGCAGCGATTTTCATTTCGGTTCCCATGCTCACTCACCCCCATCCGGTTTCCTGTCTCCGGCACATGCGCGCGCCTGCGCATCCGCAGAACAATTACACCGTTTCTCACCGTCCGCGATCCATTCATCCACATTGTGCACATCGAATGCCGTTCCCCGGCTGCCTTTTATTCTCACGTTTTGGGTGACCAGCCGGCCCACGTTGTTGATATAAAGGCCCATCAGCGTAGCCTCTTCATCCACATCGTCCATCATAGCGGGTTCCATGGGGATGGGATTCTCAGCGTAATCCACGGTAATATTTTCAAATTCCACCAGGCTGATCTTCTTTTCCGGCAGCCCGTACAGAAACGCTCCCGCCACATGGCAGTTATGGCATTCAATATTTTTAAACGAAAGCTGGTTCACCTCCGGGGTGCGCCCGTCCACCGGCAGGGGCCTCTTGCTCTTCACATAATCCGAATGCCGGTCGGGATCACAGCAGTTATAGTAGCAGTTGACCACAAAAGGGGTTCTGACATGATCCATACGGATATCCTCAAAACATATACCCTCCACCACAGCATCCTTTCCGCGCCCCCTCCTTGTCTTGATGCGCAGGCCCCGATCCGTATTTTGGAATATGCAGTCCTTTGCGTGTACGTTTTTCACGCCTCCTGCCATCTCGCTCCCGATAGAGACGCCTCCATGTCCGTGCTGCATAAAGCATTGGCGGATTTCCACGTTCTGTGTGGGCGTCTTGTATTTATGCCCCATATAATACTTGCCGGATTTTAAGGCTATACAGTCGTCTCCCAAGGAAAAGCGCACGCCCACCACCTCCAGGCCGTTTACAGACTCCGGATCCATGCCGTCGGTATTGGGAGAATCCCAGGGATTTAACAGGGTCAGGCCGATGAAACGGATGTCCTCGGAGAAATAGGGATGCAGATTCCATGCGGGGCTGTTCTGTACGGTCAGGCCCTGCACCGTCACATTTTTACAGCCATTTAAAAATATCATGCGGGGGCGGTAGGCCTCGAACTCGGACCGGTCTTCCCTCCACCAGTCCCCTACAGCGGAATTGCCCTCCAGCACGCCTTCGCCGGTGATCACCACATTGGACACATGGATTCCTGTGATCATGCTGGCAAAAGAATTAAGGGGATTTCCCTCCCAGCTTCCCAGGTTGTAATCTTCCTTCTCATCATAGCTCTGGGTCATGCCCGGCAGTATGGGAAGGCTGCTCCTGTCCTTGGTTCCCAGAAGCACCGCGTCTTTCCCGATATCAATGGTCAGATCGCTTTTCAGAAACAGGCTGGTCACCGCATACACGCCTTTCGGCAGATACACCCTGCCGTGCTGAGGACAGGCCATGATGGCCGCCTGGATCGCCGCGGTATCGTCATGCCGGCCGTCCCCGAAGGCATGAAAGCGTTTCACATCCAGAGTGACATACTCATAATCGGTCCGAAAGACCGTTTCCTCCGAAGTCTCTTCCCCTCTTACAAGCTTTAGGCGATAGTCTGTATCCGGCTTTAATCCGGTGAGCGTTTCCACCGTTTTTTCTGAATCCAAAGCCTTAACGCCGTCCAGAAGGATATCATACGTTTTTGTATAATAGGCTCCCTGTCCGGAAAGCTCAATCACCGCCTTCCTGGATGTTTTGAATATGATTTTAAATTCTATCATCAGCCCTTCACACCTCCTGCCGCGATACCTTCCACAAACTGATCCTGCGCGGCAAAGAAGACGATCAGCGTGGGGATAATCGTGATGACGGACAATGCCAGCACCTGGTTCCATTCAAATCCTGTTTCGGTATCCGCGATGATGCGCAGCCCCAGGGACGCCGTATACTTGGCCGTGGTATTCACATAGATCAGGGGGCCCTGGAAGTCATTGGAGGACCACATGAACTGGAACAGTGCACAGGAAACCACCGCAGGCTTCACCACAGGAACCACCACATAGAGCAGCCGCTTCAGGGAATTGCATCCGTCGATCTCCGCCGCTTCCTCCATCTCCCTGGATACGGAACGCATAAACTGAGTCAGCATAAATACAAAATAAGCTTCCCCCGCAAAAAAGGTGGGGACAATCAGCGGCTTATAGGTATCCACCCATCCCCAGCTGGTAAACAGCAGGAACTGCGGAACGTTGAGCACTACCTGCGGCAGAAACAGCGTCGACATCATCAGGGCGAACATAGCCTTTTTTCCGATAAACTCAAATCTGGAAAAACCGTAAGCCGTCAGCACCGAAGAGATCACCGTTCCAATCACCTTGGGGATCACGACTTTATAGGTGTTGAGCATAAACACGCCAAAATTAAAACCGCTGGCCGTCCAGCCTTTCACATACGCCTGCAGGGACGGATGCTTCGGGATGAAATTGATTGTCGCGAAAATTTCATTATTGTTCTCTTTGAGGGAAGCTCCGAACATCCACAGCATGGGATAAAACATCAGAATCCCCACTAAAATCAATACGATATACCGAAAGCAGGTGGACAGAAAACTTCTCGTCTTTCTTCTCATCACATACTTCGGTTTTGCCTGTGTCACTGCGGCCATATCCGCTACCTCCCATCATCCGAATAATATACCCAATACTTCTGGCTGATAAAGGCCACCGCCGAGAATATGCCTACTATGAGAAAGAGAATCCAGGCCATTGCACAGGCCATGCCCATATCATAGGACTTAAAGGCATTTTGATATACCAGCAGAGAAATCAGGGTTGTGGAGCCTAAAGGGCCCCCCTTTGTAATCAGGTATGCGCTGTTGAATTCCTGGAACGCTTCGCACAGCTGCGTCACCAGGTTATAGAAGATGACAGGTGTGATCATCGGCAGCGTGATGCGGGTGAACTGCTTCCATTTGCCGGCGCCGTCGATGGCTGCCGCCTCATACAGGCTGGTGGGAACACCTTTTAATGCCGCCAGGAAGATCACCATAGCCGACCCGAACTGCCAGATCTTTAACAGGCAGATCACCCAGATCGCCGTCTTGCTGCTGCCCAGCCAGTTGATTTCGTCAATCCCGATGAAGCCCAGCGCCTTGTTAACCAATCCGGTGGAATTGAAGATGGATTTCCATACGACGGATATGGCCACCGAGCTTCCCAGGATGGACGGGATATAATAAATCGTCCTGAAGCCTTTCACAAATTTGATGTTAAAATTCAGTATATATGCGATAAACAGAGAAAACATCAGCTTCAGAGGAACCGTGATGAACGCATAGAGAAAGGTCACCTTATATGCGTTTATGTATTTTTTTGTAGCCAGTATTGTGGCATAGTTTCCCAGCCCCACAAAAGAAGAATCTGTTTTGAACAGGTTGTAGTCCATCGCGCTGTAGTACAGGGATGATATAAAGGGAAGTCCCTTAAAGATAATAAATCCGATCAGCCATGGCATCACATATAAAAGCCCTCTGTTGCGCCTCCAGAAACCCTTTCCTGCCGGCCGGACCGCTGCTTTTGCTCCCGCCATTCACTCTCACCGCCCTTTTTCCGGTTCTTTGTTATCGTGTGTCCGCATGTATTCGCTGCATGCCATCATCAGTATGCCCTGACCCTTGGGATCATCTGTCACCACAGGCTCGGACAGGTAATAAGCCACGCTGCCGTCGCGCTCATGCCTGGGGCCCAGCCCCGCGCTTTCCACCGTGCCGTACAGATGCAGGGTATCCCCATCATAGCGCAGCTGCTGATCCAGCACGGCCTGCAGGATTTCCTCTCCGACGGACAGGTATTTATCCGAAAGCAGTATTTCCAGCCTGCACGCTTTTAAGATGGAATACGCCACCATCAGCGTTCCCGAGGTCTCGAAGTAATTGCCCTCCGCCTCCGGCAGGGCGATCAGCTGGTAGAACATGCCGGACTGCCGATCCCGGTAACGGAGCACGCCCCGGATGGCTTCTCGGTACAGATCGCAGAATTCCCGTTTGCAGTCATAGAGCTCCTCGCTGGCCATCTCATAGCAGTCCACCAGGGCCATCAGATACCATCCTATGGATCGGAGCCAGAAGTTAGGCGACAGCCCCGTCTCCTTATCCGCCCAGTCGCGTTCCTTATATTCGTCGTATGCGTGATAATACAGGCCGGTTTGCTCATCATACAGATATTTTCTTACCATCTTAAACTGGTTCACTATATCGTAATAATTTTTTCTGCCGTTAAACCGGTTCTCATATTCCAGATAAAAGGGCTGCCCCATATACAGTCCGTCCAGCCACACCTGGAACGGATAGATCAGCTTGTGCCAGAAGTTTCCGGTGGTAAGGCGCGGCTGGTGCCGGATCTGGTCCATCAGGGTCTCAACCGCCTTCCTGTATTTTTCCTCTCCTGTCACATCGTATAAGAAATAAAAAAGCTTACCGGAATTGATGAAATCCAAATTGTACTCGCCGGGGACATAGCTGTGTATGCCGCCGTCCTCATCCACATAGGGTTTTACAAAGCGCACTGCATAGTCCCTGTAGCTCTCATCTCCTGTCACCTCATACATCATCTTCACGCCCAGCAGAAGGCATCCGTCCTCATAATTCCACTGGCCGAACTGCGTATCCTCATAGCCGTCCTTATACGCATCGATGCCTCTGTACCTGCTCATGTATTCCTTGAAATAATCCTGCAGTCCCATAACCGCCCTCACTTCCTCCTGTTTCTTCTCCGCCCGTCTGACCCGTATGACACCGGACGGCCTTACATATCTGCTCCAACACGCTCTAAGCCACTGACGTATACACACCAATGGCTTAGTCTGTTAACATACATTAATAAGGGTTCGCAGCATTCACATCGTTAACGGAATCGATCAGGTACTGTGCCAGCTCCGCCGGATCACCGCCGGCGCTCAGATTCTCAAATACTTCGATGTATACACCGGTATCCGCATAGAGGGTGGAATTCTCAAAGTTCGGGTCGATGCTGAACGCGCAGGTGTCCGCCACAATGCTGGCCGCCTGCTCCACGACAGGGCTGATCATGCCCTCCGCTTCCAGGTACTCTCTGGCCTTTGTGTTGCAGGGGATCCCCCTCTGGGTTCCCATGGCTTTTACACCGGTCTCATTGGATGTTATGAACTCTAAAAGCAGCGCAGCTTCTTCCTTATGTTCAGAGGTCTCCGTGATCGCAAACCCCTGGGACACCTTCGTAAAACCGAACGGCTTTGCGCCTTCCATGGTCAGAAACTCGCCGGGAACCACTTCCTGATCTTCGTTTACGGAATTTAAATTGTTCTCAGTGCCGGACTCATACTCTAAGAATCCTGCGTAGCGGCCGTCCATCCACTTGGGGTTTGTCAGGTCGTTTTCCACGCCGTCAGCCTGTCTCTGGGCGATGGTTGGCTCCACGTGATTCTCCTCCAGTGAATTGATGAATTCCATACCCTCTTTTACCTCATCTGCCGTGTACTGGCATTCCATATTTTCCACCCACGGTTTGCCGTATTTCTGCTGCAGCCATAAAAGCATCATCCAGAATCTCGCATAGGCGCCGTCGCTCATCGGATAATATTCGTCGCCCAGCTTTTCCTTGAATACGCTGCCGGCAGCGATCAGCTCATCCCATGTGGCGGGTACTGCAAGGCCGGCCTTCTCATAGCTGGTCTTGTTAAAGAAGAACATCTTGGAGCTGACGCTGATCGGCACACCCTGCATCTTGCCGCCGACCGTCATGGCCTCCAGATCCTTTTGCGGGAAATTGCCCAGGGAAATGATGTCGGAATAATCGTTTAAGTCCACAAATTTTGAGCCGTCATTGGAATACTGATACAGCCAGTTCCAGTTGATCTGCAGCAGATCCGGTGCTGTTCCACCCGCCAGCTGCGTGGCAACCTTATCCTGCCAGCCGCCGTCAAATGAGCCGTACTCGCATTCCACGGTAATCCAGGGGTACTCCTTCATAAATGCATCCACAGCCGCCTTTGTAGCTTCATGTCTGGATTCTCCTCCCCACCAGCTGAAACGGATGCTCACAGGCTCCTGGTCAGAGCCGGTGCCGCCGTTGGCTGGCTGCTGTGCCAAAGCTGTCGTTTCTTTTATAGCAGCTGTTGTGCTCTCTGCGGCCGGTGCGCTGCAGCCTGCTGCTGTTAAAAGCATGACCAGCGCAAGAACCAGAGCGAGTGTTTTTGTAAATCTCCTCATAACCTTACCCTCCATTTATTATAATTTACTGTTTTTCTGTTTCTGCCTTAGGAACTTCAATCTCGAACCACACATAGTTCACCTGCTCGCCGTCCCCGATCTCTATCGCATGCTCGATGTCGGTCGGAATAAAAGCCCAGTCACCTTCGGTCAGGACGATTTCCTCGCCGCCGGCACGGTATGTAAACTTTGTTCCGGGCATTCCGTAATACCACTGATACAGGTTATCGTGGCTGTGAGGTTCCGCCTTGTTGGGTCCCTTGCCGATGATGGCTCCCATGGTCATGCGGGTTATAAAATGTGTGTCCAGTATGGAGTATGCCCTGATCGCTTCCGGGCGGAAGCCTTCCACATATTCAATACATCCGCTGATCGGGCAGAACCTGGGAAGCGCGATATGCCAGTGGTTCCAGAGCTCCTTATCCTCCGGCAGCATCACACAGGTCAGCTGCAGCCATTCCATATCGGTAGATGCGTGGAGCCGGTTCTCCTCCCTGTCCATATTGGGGATGAACAGTGACGGCTCATTGACGGAGAAGGCCTTGTCCTTCGTAGTCACGTAGCCGCAGCCCCCGGTGAAATAAATCAGCTGCGTCACATCGGCAAATGTCTCCAGCACGATATCACTTCCTGCTTTTGCCGTGCATTTGTAAGTATGCACGCCTTCCACCGCGCCCTGCAGCATCTCCGCTCTTAGGACTCCGTTCGGCTGTTTTGTGAAAGTCATGTCCTCTCTCTTCTGATACTTGATAATGCTCATGATACCATCCTCCTTGCTTTATTTTAAATCATTGAAATGATTTACAAAGATATGCGCAGTCCTAGCGGAAGCTCTTCCAGTACTGCTGATAACTGTCCAGAAACTCCCTGCGCTGTATTTCTCCGTCTATATACTTCGCCCAAAGCTCTCTGTTATCCTCACATACGGCTCTTGGCAGCATGCCGTTCATATCCGGCGAAGCCTTATCCGCCTGTATCTGTTCACAAGTCTGTCCGGCCAGCACCGTCAGCCCGTCTCTCCTTAGATCCTCTATAACCGGCAGGGCGCCTGCGGCACTTTTTAAGATATCGGCAGCCTCTTCGCTGCGGGCCAGCCAGCTCAAAAACGCGAAAGCATCTTCACGGTTCTTCCCGGAAGAGACCGCTCCGAGCCTGACTACGTCCAGCTGCAGCCTGTTTTCTTCGGAATCCTCCGACATCAGCAGCGGACCGATCACAATCGATTCTTCACTCAGATCCTTGACCTCCCGCATGCCCTTGATGCAGCCCGCCCCGTCATTGGTGAGCATGGCATACTTTCCGATAAAGAAATAATTCCTGGCCAGATCCCGGTCCATCTCCAGGCTGCGCCGGTTTCCGTAACGGATCGTAAGATCCAGATAGTTCATCATCTGATCCCAGCTGCGGTCACTCATTATGCTGTTCTGGTTTCCGTTTTTCAGAAAATCAATATAAAGTTCCGGAGCGGCCTTCATGGAGATCATCTGCAGCAGATCGGTCTCCGCGCAGGAGGTGATGTTATAGCACGAATTCATAAAGGGACGGATATCCTCCTGCTCCAGATCCTCACACAGCATCTCAAGTTCATTCCGGTTTTCCGGCAGACGATGCCATCCGGCCTTTTTAAGCAGTTCGGTATTATACAGAATCCCCTTGCCGTAGACCGATACAGGCACGGTATAACACACATCTTTAATTTTGCTGCCCTTTAAAATCCAGGGATCCATTCCGTATAGGATGCGCTCATCCGCCACAGGCGACAGATGGCAGTACCATGCGTCCATCTCCTCCCCTGCACCCACATCCATGATATCCGGCAGCTGGTTCATAGCCAGCTTCATATTCATCAGATCCCAGTAGGATGCCTCATCAATCAGTTCCCAGCGGATGTCCGCTATCTCCGGATGCAGCAAAAGATACCTCTCCGTAAGCAAATCCGCCGCCTCGCTCCAGTCTGTCCGCGATATGCAGACAGTCAGAATCTTTCCTTCCGCCTCCGCATCAGGCGTCCGTCTCTTTTCACGGCATCCCGTAAGCAGCATAGCCGCGGCCAGCAGCCCCGCGGCCGCACGCAGTAACACTGTCTTCTTCATGTATTCGTCCCCCTGTCCTGTGTGTTCAGGATACAATCCGTAAAGCCGCAAGCCAATGCATGCCCCAATTGTATTCTGCTTCACCTGAAACATAAACTCACAACATTGATAAATGAAGTGGACTATTTTGACATTTCCGATTTGAAGGTCAAAAAAATCCGTTGATTCCTATTATAGCTTATTATAATATGATAACGAAACGGGGAGGGAATCCGGGGCATCGGCAGCTTTCCCAAATAATGTACAAAAAGGAGTCCTGCCTTATGGAACATCCGTCCTATTTCAGCATTCAGAAGAAGCTGCTGACAGCTCTGTCGGTATTTCTTCTGCTCCCTATGATCGTCTACAGCTACCTATCCTATCAGAACATGAAGACCTCCTTCGGCGAAAAATATGAACAGCAGACCTTAAACATACTGGATTCCAGCGCCCAGGCAGTCTCCTCCTATATCACCATGGCGGACCACGCCGTGCGCAGCGTCCACTTCAACAGCCAGCTGATGGAACTGATCTCTCAAAACGGCCAAGAGCTCTCCCCCAGTGAACGCCTGTCCGTTTCCGGTCAGATTTTTTCCTATATGCAGCAGATCTACAGCAGTGTGCCAGACGCTTCTCTCGTGCGTCTGGACGGTTTCCGGCTGCGCAGGCAGATGATCATCACTAAGGATTTCAAGCAGTATGAGAAGGAGCATATCTATATCATGTCAGAGCGCACCTCTGACACCGCTCCCTACAGTACCGCGATTGTGCCCACCCATATGCAGTATGACTATAACTTTATCAACAGCAATATAGAAAGCTATCCCCTAGTTTTTGGCGTAAGCATGCCCATCTATCAGACCCCTTCCATCGAGGAGCCCATGGGCAAACTGACCATCGATATACCCATAGAAATCCTGGCCAAACACTGCAGGGCACTGGCAGAGGAAGAGGAAACCGTATATATCATAGACGGCAGCGGCAGCATCATCTACTCCTCCGATTCCTCACAGATCATGAGACAGGCGGACGGACAGCTGCAGTCCGTCATCAGGCAGGCCTCCGAAAACTCAAGCCAGGTCATCGAATCCAGTTCCCAAAACATCTTTTTCTGCACCAGGATCGAGGGGGCTTCTCTGGACTGGAACCTGATCAAGGTCGCGCCCAAGAGCTACGTCTATGCGGATGCCCGCATATTTTTTCTGAACAGCCTGCTGCTTCTGGGTCTGTGCATGATCATCATCATGGCGCTCTGCTCCATGAGTATCATCCAGTTTACGGTTCCGCTGAAAAAGCTCACCCGGTACACGGACTCCATAGAAAAGGGGAATTTAACCGGACACATGTCCGCCTATCTGACCTACACCAAAAATGACGAGATCGGCGCACTGGTCATGAGCATAAAGAAAATGATGTACGCCATCAATCATTTCACCATACAGCAGTACCAGCTGGAGCTGGCCAACCGCACCAACGAGCTGAAAGCCCTGCAGGCGCAGATCAACCCACACTTTATCTACAACACGCTTCAGTGCCTCGCCTCCCAGGCCCTGGATAACGAAAACATGCAGCTGTACAGCTCCATCGCCACCCTCGGACAGCTCATGCAGTATTCCATGGATACCGGCACCCGTCTGGTGCCATTGGAGCAGGAAATCGCCCACTGTCTGAATTATATCCGGCTGCAGGAGCTCCGGTTTGAGGGCTCCGGTTTTCAGGTGATCCACGAGGCCGGGCCGGATACCCTGGATCTCATGATTCCCAAAATGGTGATCCAGCCCCTGGCTGAAAACGCGTTCAAACACGGAAATCTGCTGAAGCTGAAGGACAGGCGTCTGCTCATACGATGCCAGATCCGGGACCGATCCCTGCTCATACGCATCAGCGATGACGGGGCGGGCATATCGCGGCAGGACTCAGAAAGAGTGAATGCGCTGCTCCTGGAACTTAAATCCAGCCTGAACAACTCCCCCAGCAGCGAAGTGATCAAGCTCTTTGAAACGACGCCGAAGGACGCCGGAAAGAAAGGCGGTTTCCCGGAATCAAAAAAAGAGCCTCCGGCAGGCAAAACGGGAGCGGACTTCATCCATACATCGAACCATATCGGACTCTGCAACGTATTTATGCGCCTGCTGCTGGAATACAAAAACCAGTGCATGCTGCGCATATTTCCCGGAGAGCCCTGCGGTACCATTGTGGAGATTCAGATCAGCCTGAATATGATGCGGCGCTTTGATAAGGAGGAGAACTGTGAAACTTTTAATCGTAGATGATGAATATCATGTGATCCGTGCCATCAAATTTCTGCTGTCCGCAACCAGCCTGGAGATTGACCAGATTCTGGAAGCTTCCTCCGCCAGAGAGGCGATGGATATTATCGGCAGGGAACACCCGGAGCTGCTGATTACGGATATCGCGATGAACGATCTGACCGGCATCGATCTCATGGAATACTTAAACGGATTGGATTATACGGTTAAGACGATTGTCATCTCCGGATATAATAATTTCGATTATATACGCGAGACACTGCGCAACGGCGGGATCGACTATCTCTTAAAGCCCATCGACAGCGCGCAGCTGAACGCAGCGCTGGAAAAGGCCATACGGCGTTACCGCGAAGAGGAGAACAGAAAACAGGAACAGCAAAAAAACAGGGAAATCATCAGCAGCATGAGCGCGCTCTGCAAAGAAACGCTGCTGTACCGGATGATGACCCAGGCGCATTGCGGGAAATACTTTGAAGAGCTGTATCATATCGTTCCCCGCCTGACCTTCTGCACCTCCTGCATCGTGGGCTATCTGAATCTGTCGGACTGCTGCCCGGACTGCACGGAGAGCAGGCAGGAACGCATCACCCAGGCGGCACTCATGCTCGGCGGTGAATTGGAAAGCACCTCCACCGGATTTTGCTTTCTGAATCCTTACCGTGAGGATGAGATGCTCCTGTTTCTGTACCAGGACTGTACGGGGAGCCGCAGACGGCTTGAAAGTCTGCTGCCCCTAATCGGCCGTAAAACTTCCTTAGACCTCACCTTTGGCCTAAGCCTGCTTAACCGGTTCCCGGACGGCATACAAACCGCATATAATCAGGCCGTCACCGCATTTTATGACCAAGATGCCTCCGGCAGCGCCAAACCGGTACTGTCCTATAATCCCAGGAGAGTGAGCCTGAAGCTCCCCGCCAATCCCGAAAAGGAGCGGCTGATCTTTTCCGCGCTGATCACAGGCAATGAGGCGCTGATTGACCGGGCCCTGAACCAGTGGCTGCAGGCCGTATTTCCGGAGGGCAGCTGCCCGCTGTATTATATCTTTGCTTTTATCGATTATTACAATCAGCTGTCGGAAGACTGGAAAAAGCAGCTGCAGACCCATTATCCGAACCTGCACCTTGACAGCTCCCCTGTCAGGCTCCAGTACGCCCGGCTGATCGGGGGCGAGCGGGACAGTCTGCTCCCCGCTCTCTCCGCCCGGATCAAAAAGGACATATTCAGCATGTACCGGGCCCTGACTTCTCAAAACAGCAATCCGGATAACGATGTAATCTATCAGATCGCACATTACATCGATCTGAATTACAACAAGCCGTTCAGCCAGAACGGCTGCGCCCAGCTTTTCTTCATCAACAAGGACTACATGTGCCGCAAGTTTAAAAGCGTGTTCCAGGTCAATATGATCGCCTATCTGACTTCTCTGCGCATCGGCCACGCCAAAGAATTCCTGGCAAATCCGGATATACGGATCAAGGATATCGCTTCACTGGTGGGTTTTGAAGATGAGAAGTATTTCTCGCGTCAGTTCCGCAAGACTACGGGCATGACGCCTAACGAGTACCGGCGCCGCGTGCTGACCTCCCCGGACGCGGACGGATCCGTGTGAGCGCCGCGGTCATAAACGCCGCCAGCCCGAACAGCGCCGCCGAAGCAATAAAGGGCAGCCTGGCGAATATACCGTATAATGCGCCGGAGGACAGGGAGCCGATGATCTGCCCCAGCGCTTCAAAGGACATGTACCTGCCGAATCCGTCACTGCCCGGCGCATCCATTCCAAGCACCGCAATCAGGTTCTGCATAGGCGCCCGGTAGACCACGGCCCAGACATAATAGAGCATATGAAAGGCCACAAACAGCAGAAAAGGAAGCTTCATGCAGACTGGAAGAAGCGTGGCGGCACACAGCAGAAACACGGCCGTCACCGCCCGGTCGGAGCGCAGTTTCTTCCCGATCCAAACGCCCAGCGTGAAATTGCTGATCAGTGCGACCAGACCCAGGCCGGCCCTGACCATACCGTTATAGATAGGATTCAAATCATAGAAATCGCGGATATAGTAGTCCATGGCATTGCTCTGGCAGTTATAGGCCGCTCCCGCAGCAGCCGCGGCGGCAAAAAACAGCAGGGCTGTCCCCCGCCCGCAGATACCGCCTGCGGGGCCGGTTTTTCGGACTTTTGCCGCTGCATCTCCATCCGGTGAGGTATCCGGCGCACGGCCAGTCAGAAAAAACAGGTTGGCCGCCGCAGATATTAGGCAGAGCGCACACTGTACATAAAACGTCACCTTAATGTTTCCGTTACCCAGAAAGCCGCCGGTATAATACCCGATGCACTCCGCCACGGCGCTGACTGCGGCCTGACAGGCCAGCAGTCTCGGACGTTCCTCTTTCTTCGTGATCTGAAAAAAATAGGCCAGATAACCCACCAGAAAACCGGCGTTACATACCCCCGCCCCCGCACGGATCAGTACCACCTGCCACACGGACCGCACATTGGCATATCCCAGCTGGATCAATGCAAAGAATCCGACTCCCGCCGCGATGATCTGATTCTTTTTCATATACGGATAGAGGCGTTTCACCTGAGGGGAGAGCAGAAATACCACCAGTGACAGGCAGGCAAATTGCACCCCATACATATAATCGGGAAAGTCCAGGCTTTTAAACAGAGTGGGCACTACGGGATGAGCCATATTGAGGCTGATGTGTGTCAGAAAGATAACTGCAAAATATTTGCGGACCGTCTTTGATAGTTTCATTTCACATCTCCTGTCCATGATATAGTCGGTATACAGGATTCAGCTTAACAGACTGCGCCCGGAAGGAAACGGACAATTTTGACCCATCCCTTCCACTATTTTGACTTAGCGCCCAACAAAAAAGAACACTAAAACGAATAGACAACGAAATGGAGGATACTATGGAACTTACTGAAAACAAAAAAATGACTGAGATTTACAAGGAGCGGGCCCGCCGTCTTATCAGCCGCATGACTCTGGAAGAAAAGGTGATGCAGACCATGAATTCTGCGCCGGCCATCCCGCGGCTCGGCATAAAAGCATACGATTACTCCAATGAAGCGCTCCACGGCGTCGCCCGCGCGGGCACCGCCACCGTGTTTCCACAGGTGATCGGCCTGGCCGCCACCTTTGATGAGGAGCTGATGGAACAAGTCGGCGATGCTGTGTCCACCGAGGCCAGGGGCAAATACAATATGCAGCAGAGCTATGATGACACCGATACCTACAAGGGGCTCACCTTCTGGGCGCCCAATGTCAACATATTCCGGGACCCGCGCTGGGGGAGGGGGCATGAAACTTTCGGAGAAGATCCCTGGCTGACCGGCCGCATGGCCATGCGCTATATCCGCGGCCTTCAGGGACATGATGAGCATTATCTCAAGACGGCCGCCTGCGCCAAGCATTTTGCGGTGCACAGCGGCCCTGAAGATCTGCGCCATGAGTTCAATGCCGAGGTCTCCGTTCAGGATCTCTATGAAACCTATCTGCCGGCCTTTCGCACCTGTGTCCGGGAGGGCAGAGCAGAGGCGGTCATGGGCGCCTATAACCGCACCAACGGCGAAGCCTGCTGCGGCAGCCGTTTTCTCCTCACCGGACTCCTTAGGGAAACCTGGGGTTTTGACGGCCATGTGGTCTCGGACTGCGGCGCTGTCAAGGATTTCTACGACGGGCATATGGTGGTCAGCACTCCGGCCGAGGCAGCGGCGCTGGGCATAAACAGCGGCTGCGACCTGGAGTGCGGGCACATCTACCTCTATCTGATAGAAGCAGTAAAGCAGGGCCTGGTAACAGAAGAAGCCATCGATGAAGCGGTGGTCCGCCTCTTTACCACCCGCATGAAATTGGGATTCTTTGATAAGGATAAAGGGGACAATCCCTATGACAGCATCACCTATGACGCCGTAGATACCCCGGCAATGCAAGAGCTGAATCTCACCGCAGCCAGAGAAAGCATCGTGCTCCTCAAAAATGAAGACAGCCTGCTGCCGCTCTCGACGAAACGGTATCCTGTCATCGGTGTGATCGGCCCCAATGCCAACAGCCGCACCGCGCTGGTCGGCAACTATGAAGGAACCGCCTCCAGATATGTCACAGTGCTGGAGGGCATACAGGATTTTGTAAAGGGCCGCTGCCGGGTGCTGTATTCCGAAGGCTGCCACCTCTATAAGGACAGAGTGCGCTATGACAGCGGCAAGGAAAATGACCGCCTGTCAGAAGTAAAAGCCGTCTGTGCAGCAAGCGATGCGGTGGTGGTCTGCCTGGGTCTGGACGCGCTGATCGAAGGGGAGGAAGCCACCGAAGCCAACGGGCTGATCGGCGGCGATAAAAAAGATCTCAAACTTCCCGGTCTGCAGCAGAGCATACTGGAGACCGCCTGTGACAGCGGCAAGCCCGTGATACTGGTCATGCTCTCCGGCAGCGCCATGGATCTGTCCTGGGCCGACCGGCATGTCCCTGCGATCCTGCAGGGCTGGTACCCCGGCGCCGCGGGCGGACGGGCCATCGCAGATATCCTGTTTGGCACGGCCAATCCGGAAGGGCGGCTGCCCATAACATTTTACAGAAATCTTGAGGAGCTGCCCGCATTCACCGATTACTCTATGAAAGGCAGAACCTACCGCTATATGAGGCAGGAGGCGCTGTATCCCTTCGGCTATGGCCTTTCCTATACGTGCTGCTCCTATGCCGCTCCCCGGATATCCGGCAAAATCTCCCCCGAAGGCCTGACCGTCCGCTTTACGCTCACAAACGAGGGGGAACGGGCATATACGGAAACCGTTCAGGTTTATATAAAGCGCTGCGAAGGGGATACGCCCAACGCACAGCTCAAAGATGTCCGCAAGGTGCACCTGGCCGCCCGTGAATCGCGTGAAGTGGAGTTCGTCCTCCCCGAGGAGGCGTTTGGCCTGTATGATGAGGAAGGAATATTCCGGATCAGTCCCGGAGAATACAGGGTCTATATCGGGGGATCACAGCCCGATGCGCGCAGCATAGCGCTGACCGGCATGAATCCGCTGTGCCTGCAGGTGCGAAAATAGAGTATGGTCCTCATTGGGACACGCTCTCGCTCCGTGAAGCGCGCAGTAACTGTCACCAACCGTCAGGTTGATGACCTGCGCGCACATCAGTGCGCTTCCTCGTGCGGGCTTCAAGGGATCCCAATGAGGACCATACTCCTTCCCGCCATGCGCTGCTTTACCGCCAACCGTGAATAGTAACGAGATATGGTAACCTGGAAACTCTTTTTTATTTAGCCATTGACAAATGGAGAAAACGCGCTTATAGTTACTAATAGTAATTATTAGTAGTAACAAATAATTCTAAACAGGAGCCGAAGAATACATCATGAATACAACAAGCTTAAAATGTCTGCTGGATGCCTGCTTTGCTGCCAAACGCATCGTGGAAACCCTGCCGGCACTGCCAAAGGGAATGAAGCCGCGTCATATCCATGTTCTGGAAGCCATTTATGAAGTGAATGCCGAACGGTCCGACTGCCGCGTCAGCGATGTCAGCACAAGGCTGAACATTACGGCGCCCAGCATCACCAAGCTCATCCAGGAGCTGGAAGGACTGGGGCTGGTGGAAAAATGTCCGTCACAGTCGGATAAGCGTGTGGTCCACCTGTACCTGACGAATGAGGGCCTGGCCTGTGTCAGGGAACATGTTCTGGATTTTCACCGTGATTGGGCCGCTGCCCTGGGAAGTGTCACGGATGAACAGGCTTCGGAAACGGCGCGCGTCATCGGTGAACTGATGCGGACGATGCCTGGAAAGAGGCAGGAGGCACAAAATGGCCAAAGAAAATAATCAGGAACTCTCTTTCACGGAAGGACCCATTTTCGGATCACTGATCCGTTTCGCGCTGCCTGTGCTGGGGGCGCTGATACTGCAGGCCGCATACGGCGCCGTTCCCGCAGAGGTTTTCTCACAGCTATGGCGGCCGGCTGCATTGCAGGAGCCGCCATCTTTCTGGCCGGTTTCTTCGGCGGTTCGCAGCTGTCCTCGCTGTTTACCAAAGATGCGGAGGTAATCGCCCAGAGCGCGGCTTATCTGAAGGGGTTTTCAGCGGAATGCATCCTGACCTGCATCCTTTTCAGCAGCATCGGCTATCTCAATGGGCGCGGCATCAGCATTCCGGTCATGATCCAGGGCATCACTTCCGCCTTCTGCATCCGCATACCGCTGTCCATCCTGATGTCCCGGCTGCCAGGCACCTCCCTTGCCATGGTGGGATTGGCAACGCCGTTAACTTCATTATACGGCATCGCTTTCTTCCTCATATGCTTTGCCTGGCTTAGGCACAGGAAGCCGGCATAAAATCCTGGAAACATACGCCGTCCGGCACACATACATAAACGCCGCCCTGCAAGACCGGTACAGGCACCTACTGCCTTTGCCGGTTCCACAGGGCGGCGTTTATGTTATGTAAATCAGAGCCTCACGAGTTTACCCGCAGGCACACAGATCTTTTCTTTCGTTTCGGTTTTCAGCAGCCAGACATCCGTGCAGGACAGGTTCTGGATCAGGTTCCCGTCAGCGGAAGTTCTCAAGCCTTTCAGAGACTGAACATAATCATACACTTCGATGTTGGCGGCGTACCAGATCTCATCCCGGTTTCCCAGCCTGCGGCACACGTCCTCCATATGCTCCCAGTTGTTTTTCGCTTCGAACTCATAGCTGTGCCCCCAGATATAGAACAGGGAAAAGCCGGAATCGTCGGGCAGCCCCAGGAAACGGTCGGTCAGCGGCAGTATCTGTTCGTCATCGTGATGTACGGTGGGATGCCAGGTCAGAAATTCTGCCGGCAGCCCGAAACCGTGAGTCGGCACTACAGTTCTGGCGTAGGCCACACCCATGCCCCTTAGCCGTTCCACGACCCTGGCATTATACCTTCCAAACGCGTATGCATAGCCTTTCACGGGATAGCCTGTGACAGCCTCCAGCTTCGTGCGGTCCCGGTGAACCTCATCCGTGATCTCGGTATCGTTCAGATCCTCCATACACAGATGCTGCAGACCGTGTCCCGCAACCTCCATACCTTCATAAATCTCCGGAACCTCAGCGGCATCCACATGCCGCACCCGGGTCTGCGGATATCTGGCCCAGCAGCTGACCTTGTCTGCGCAGAGACTGGCGCCGTTGAGATTGAAGGTTCCCTTCAACCCGTTCTCTCTGAATATTTCGATCAGCCTGCGGTCAGCTATGACTCCGTCATCATAGCTGAAGGTCAGGGCCTTTGTCCTCCCACCCGGGAAGAGATAACTGTAATTTTTCATTTCAAATGCCTTTCCCGGCGGTTGCTGCCGATCCGTTCATACGCACATCAGTGTTTGCGGTGCATGGAGAAGGATTCCAGATCCACATTCAGCTTCAGGTTTTCATGTACCTGGCGCGCGTCCGCCTCACCGATCAGTTTATCGCGGTCCTTCTTGGCTTCCTGCTCTTTCTTATGCCTGCTGGGGCCGCCCACACAGCCGCCCACACAGGCCATACCCTCAATGAAGTCCGCCGGGAGACGCCCGGCTTTCAGAAGCAGCAGCGCCTTGCGGCATTCCGCGGCCCCGTCACACTGCATCACCTTGATACCGTCGGCATCCTCTCCGGATTCCTTCAGGCATTCCAGCACCGCAGCGGTAACTCCGCCGCCGTTGCCGAACCGTTTGCCAAATATGCTCGCCTGCTGAGTATCGTTGGGTTCAGGAAGAAGCTGCACGCCCTTCGCCCTGAACATTGCGCGGATCTCGCCGAAGGTGAGCGCGTAGTCCGCGTTTCCTTCAATATTGAGATCCAGTGTCTCGCTCTTTTTAGCGATACACGGTCCTATGAAAACGGTGATGATCTCAGGATCCTTCGCCTTGAGCATCCTGGATACCGCGCACATCGGGGATACCGTTGTGGACATGTTCTCCAGCAGCTGCGGGAAATGCTGTTTGATCATATTTACAAATGCGGGACAGCAGGAGGTGGTCATCTTCTTGCCTTCCTTATAAGCTTCCGCCCATTCCTCCGCCTCGGCCGCAGCGGTCAGATCGCCGCCCAGGCCGACTTCCACCATATCTTCAAATCCTAGTTTCTTTAAAGCGGTTCTCCAGCTGGACATCGTTATATCCGGCCCGAACTGGCCTTCCGTGGCCGGCGCCAGCATGGCGACCACGCGCTTGCCTGCGCGCAGCAGATTGATGATATCCACCATGAAGCTCCTGGCTCCGATCGCCCCGAAAGGACAGCTATGGATACAGGCGCCGCACTGGATACATTTCTTCTCGTCTATTTTCACGATGCCGGTCTCCTCTTCCATGGAGATCGCATCCACAGGACAGCTTCTCTTGCAGGGGCGCATCAGATCCGCAATGGCGTTGTACGGACAGGCCTGTGAGCATTTGCCGCATTCCTTGCACTTGGACGGATCGATATAAGCCCTGTCCCTTCCCATTGTGATCGCTCCGAACTTACAGGACTGCTGGCAAGCCTTTCCCATACACTTCTGACAGTTGTCGGTCACCACATAGCGGGCGATGGGACACTCCTCGCAGGCGGAGCTGATCACCTGTACGATGTTCTTATTGTTGGCATTGCCCGGAGTCTTTCCCTCAGCCAGACGGATCCTCTGACGGATGACTTCCCTCTCCTTATAGATACAGCAGCGGAACTGAGCTTTGGGGCCGGGGATCATCTTAAACGGAAGCTCGTCCCTTTTCTCCTCCAGTTCGCCGCTGAAAGCCAGCTTTGCCACCTCATACAGCACCTCATGTGTAATGCGTAATGCCGTAGCGTCATTTGTGATCATTGCTTTATCCTCCAAATTTCTAATAATAAGTTATCGTTACCGTTTTTCCCATCTTTTCCGCCGTGACCTTCAGCTGCTCCACCAGGTGCTGCCGGATCCCCAGGTCGAAGGGCAGGTCCGGATTCTGGTGGGCCACATTGATTGCCTTTCCCACAAACAGGTTCAGGTCCGTGCAGTCCTCGATCAGCATCTTGGCCACCATGGAACCGCCGTTCTTCTTGTCCAGCTCCAGGAAAAATTTCTCGTTGATATTCTCGTCATTGGCGTAGCGTTTCATCAGGTTCACCGCGCGGTTTAACGTCAGCACGCCCTCGGTCACAAGCTCCAGCCCGTCAATATAAGCGATAGGCGGGATTTCCGGGTCCACATAGTCCAGCGTGGGTTTCAGCTTGCGTCCCAGCACACGGGACACGATATTGGCGCTGGTGCCGCCGCACACGATGCGTTTTGCCTCTCCTTCCATGAAGGAAGCCACCATCTGCCCGTCATCCTCAGCCTTTTTGGGCGGTCCGGTAAGCAGGTTCACCACCTTTCGGTCGATGATCCTCATGCAGGCCACCGTCGTATCGTCTCCGGGACGTCCCAGATAGAGGTCATCGCAGGCCTTCACCATCATGGCCGCCATACGGGAAGCGGATACGGTCAGCCGGTACTGCTTCACCGCGTACTCGGCGATCTCCTTCCAGTCCCAGCCGAAGTTGAGGATCATGCCCACGCCGGCATGGATCGTGCCGTCGCTCATGAGCAGAAAACAATCTCCTCTCTGCACACGGAACCGGTATTCGTTGATCTTCTTGCCCTCCAGCTCGCGGATATTGCTGGGGATCTCCATCAGCCTGCCGTCCCGCACAAAGATGCAGCCGGGATTGTCGAATTCCACCAGATAAGCGTCGCCATTGTGGAACACCTGCAGGATGCTGAAGGTGGCGTAAGCCACCTGGCGCACCTGGCAGACCGGAAGGGTCTGCACGATGGTTTCCACACATTCCTCCAGCGTGGCGCCGTTTAAGAACATGTTCCCCAGGATCTTGGAGGTCAGCGTGGCCAGTATATTGGCCTTCACACCGCTGCCCATGCCGTCCGCCAGAATCATGATATCGGAATCCGCAGTTTTAAGCAGCTCCACCTTGTCGCCGCAGAGTTCCTCCGTAAACTTGTTCAGACTCTTATATGCAACATCTACCGTAACCTGCATCTATCTGACCTCGCTTTCACTGCCCTCTTCCAGCAGGGAGCGGCAAAGCTTTGTTAAAGTGGTCTTGGTCTCGGCCGTAGTTTCCCCAAGCAGGCCCGCGATCTCCTGAGCCACCATCATCTGCCTGTGGATGACATTCTGAGCCAGCTCAATGGTATCCAGCTTTTTCTCATACTCCTGCTTCTGCTGTTCCTCTTCCTTGGTGATATCAATAAAGGTGGCGAGGACACAGTTTTCCTTTTCGATGTATACGATATTCTGCAGGGTAGACAGCCCGTATTCCTGATAGGTCACTTTCTTTCCGTGTATGTTCTGATGGGTATCAAATACCCACTGGAAATCGGAAGGATCGATGAACTCATACAGGTACATCTGGGTCGCTTCCGCCTTGGTCTTGCCGAAATACTTCTCTCCCACCGCGGAATACTCCAGGATCTTCATATCAGAATCCACGATCAGCACGATGTTGGGGGAAGTCTCCATAACCAGGTTGGACAGGGATTCCGCCTTGTCATGCATATAGGGGATGCACATGGTAAGCTCCGCCTTTTTCTGATATACGGCGATGGCTTTCTCACGGCAGGTGGAATAACCGCAGGCGCCGCAGTTCAGCTCGTGTTCGGGCTTTGTCTTGCCGATCTTGCGCAGAATCGCATCGATCTCCTCCACCGTAGGCATCGGATCTTTGGGTGAACGGTCCAGATATGCCTTATGGAAATTCAGGCCTTCGGCTCTCTCCTCATATACCTTGGTGTCCACCGGCTTTTTCTCTATGGTCTCCTCCATATCCAGCTTGACCTTAAAGCGGGATATGCTCTCATCGTTGACCGTAGGCCCTTTAATGCAGCCGCCGGAGCACATGTTCATCTCGATAAAGCAGCCCGATATCTCGCCGCGCACCATGCTCTTGCACAGATCGATGCAGTTGGTCATGCCATGGACATAGAACTTGCGGTATCCGTCGCCGCCCTTCTCCGTGGCCAGCACGGAATTAACCACCCCGTTTGTGATCGGATACAGACGGTTGACGGCCGGGTCCGGGCAGTCAAAGGGGATATCCTCACAGTCTTCGATCACGACCTGCTCATCCTCCAGCCAGCGGTTGATATCGTTGAAATTGAGCACAGCATCTATGTATCCCGCATGCCTTAAATCCTGAGCTTCTCTCTTTTTCGCGATACAGGGCCCTAAAAATACGACTTTGGTCTCCCTGCCGAATTCCTTCTTTAGAAGCTTCCCGTGGGCGATCATCGGAGATACCACAGGGGCCATAAAAGGGATCAGCTCCGGGTAATAGATCTCGATCAGCTCGTTCACGCTGGGACAGCAGGTGGTGATGATGTTCTCCATCTTTCCTTCCTGCAGAAGCTTCGCGTACTCTCCGGTCACATAAGCGGCTCCCTCCGAGGTTTCGCGCACCTGTGAAAACCCCAGCTTTTTAAGAGCCGCGTTTACCTGGCCGATCGTCTTATACTTAAGCAGTCCCATGTAGGACGGCGCGACGGATACCACCGTGGGAATGCCATCCCGTATGAACCCTTTCACCGTATCCAGATCGCTGATCAGCGTTTTTGCCGTCTGCGGACAGGCCTGGAGGCAGTGCCCGCACAGCACACACTTATCCGGCATGATCTCCGCCTGTTCATTTTTCACCATGATGGCTTTCACTTCACAGGTCCGCACACACTTGTAGCAGTGCTTGCATTTATTCGCGGCAAAATTAATAATATTCATCAGCCAAGCCTCCCGAGCACTTTTTCTTCAAAAAACGTTTCGGTATCTTCCGGTTTTAAAGAAAACAGTTCCCCGTCGACAGTTACACATACCCCTTTCACACAGTTTCCGGTGCAGAACGAACCGTTTAAGTCCACCTTTTCCTCAAGATGATTCTGACAGACCAGTTCCTGCAGCTTCTGGATAATTTCCCTGGAACCTTTCAGGTGGCAGGAGCTCCCAATACAAATTGTTACTGTCATGATAAATCCCTCCATCGTATGTAATAAAATATTCGGATTTTTCCGGTTTTTGCTTTCTCTATTATCTCATATTGTAGAATATTTATCAAGCGGATTGCCAGCGGGTTGCTGTACCATTTTCAGTGCAATGATAATTATTGTTCATGGGGGGATGCTTTTCCCGCCAGACTCCTGCTGCGTTATCGTATGCGCCATGAATGATAATTAGGGGGGACCTTATTTATGTGCGTATAAATGAGGGGGCTATGGGCTGCTTTTAGTTGAATGACTGGGTTATATGAGATACAATAAGTTATCTGATGTAAGGGAGGGATTGTTGTGAAGCTGCGGTTTGAATATCCTGGGATTGAATACAGTGTTGACAGTATTCTGGAATTTACCGGGGAAGAGTTAAGTGATTTTTGGAGCGGACCGTTTTTTCATTTTTTTCCGGATGTGGACAGGACTGCTTATATGGCTATGGATGAGGGACGCCGCAGAGATTATCTGACGGATTATTTTACGGCGTTTGAAGAGAAAAACATTGAGATGTTAAGGGAAAAGGCAGTTTTATATAATGAATACTGGATGAAATATGAGGATCAGATCACGGCGGCCCTGGAGGACGCTTTTGAAGTTGATCTGACGGATCTGTTCAATGATATGACCTGCATGATTACTTTTAATCCGGTCAGTCCCCGTTATCTTGAAAGCCATACGTTTGACAGTTTTTATCTGTCCAGTGAAAAGGGTGCGCTCGGTTCTGCCATTCATGAAATCATCCACTTTGTCTGGTTTTATGTCTGGCAGAGGACTTTTCGGGACGATGTAACGGAATACGAAACTCCGCATTTAAAGTGGATCTTCAGTGAAATGGCCGTGGAACCCGTGATGCGGGATGAACGCCTGGGTTCCATAAATCCCTATTATCTGCACAAAGCATGCGTGTATCCTTACTTTTATACACTGCTTATTGAAGGAAAGCCTGTTTTGGATACTCTGTATGAAATGTTTAGCTCCATGCGGATACAGGAATTTATGCAGGCGGGTTACCGGTTCTGCACCGATCATGAAGAGGAAATCCGGAAACATATGGAAGAGAGTGAGTCAGCATAAATAAGCGCCTTCGGAAGGCAGGCCGGGCCTGATATTAAATTTTCCATTCCTTCCGGTATGTAAGGCTCATCGTATGGTCCTCATGAAAATCAATGGGAAGCCATATATAGGAGCACCGTTCGAAATTGTCCGTGTTATGCCGTTCCGCCATATGTATGTAAAGGTCCTCCTTTCCCTCCACCTTAAAGATATAGGTGCTCTGGGAATGGAATGTGGTATGCGTATCGTCTCCCACGCAGGGATCCCCCATATCCTCCCATGGGCCGAACAGTTCCTTCGCACGGAAATACTTAGCCTGATTGGCTGCCCAGGAAGTCAGACCCGATGTGATCATATAATAATATCCGTCACGGTATACCAGCGCCGCGGCTTCCCTCCAGAAGGCCTTATCCAGCCTGCGGTACTGTGAAGTAAAGGACAGATAATCCTCCGACAGCTTTACGATGTGCTGGCACCGGTCTTCTCCCACCTGCCTGTCATAGATGAAATAGGCGCTGCCGTCCCGGTCCTTATATACGGTGCAGTCCCGCACCAACCCTTTATCGTCAATCGGGCGGGTATATCCAAGCCATTCATAGCGGCCGTTTACCGTATCGCACACGGCGACGCCGGCTTCCGCAGTTCCCTCCGTAAATCCGTGATCACCCGGGTATTTCACAAAATGGCACCACAGCACATACTTCTCCGTCTTTTCATTATAAATGATTTTGGGCCTCTCAAACCGCATCGGCGCATACAGATCGCTGGCCGGGTCCGCCGAGCAGGGAAGAATCACTCCCTCATAGCGCCAATGATACAGGTCTTTCGACGCATACATGACCACGCCCGTTGTGGTGGTCTGGCCGCCTTTTCCATCCCCTGCAAAGGGAAGCGGGCGCAGAGCCAGCCCATACCAGTGGTATACTCCGTCAACGTAGATCATCCCGCCGTCGCTGGCGTTGATTATCTCTCCCTCTTCATCGTGCCAGGGCACGAATTCATCCAGTTCTCCATGTTTGAAAACATCCATCCTGTTTTTCCTCATACTTTCCAATATACTGGCACAGCTTCATTCACATCAAATATATCATTGGAAACATCCTTTCCGCAATAACCGTTATTCAGGTTTACCGGACAATAAGTATGATTTTGTTACTGTTCACAGTTACCGCAGTCTTCCGGTGCGTCCCCAAGTTCCCGTATGATCAGATACCCTGCCGGCCCCAGCAGAAATCCGATCAGACCGAACAGCTTCAGCCCCACATACATGGCGATCAGCGTCTGCAGCGGTGAGATGCCGATCTTGTCTCCCATCACCCGCGCTTCCATGAATTCCCTCAGAAAATAGCAGATCAGATACGTGGTGGCAAGTCCAGCTGCCGTCAGATAGCTGCCGCTGAATATTGAGATAATCACCCAGGGGATGAATACAGTTCCGGTGCCAAAGATCGGCAGCGCGTCCAGCAGCCCGATGCCTATGCCGATCACAAGCGCATACTGATAACCCAGCAGCCACAGGCCGATCACACAGATGCAGGCGGTCAGCGTCATGATCACCAGCTGGGATTTCAGATAAGCGCTGCCCACCCTGCCCAGTTTCCTGGAGAGCATTGTTATCTCTTCGCGAAAAAGGGACTTATTGATCTTTCGGTTAAATTCATCTTTCTCTCCGGTGATCAGTATGCTGGAGATCACCACAATCACCGAGATGGCAGAGATGTTGATGACCCATTTTGCCAGGTTCATGGAGTTGTCCATCACAAATGGCAGCGCCTGATCCCGCACCTTGGCTCCCGCGGCGTCTCCCATCTCATAGACCGTATGGATCAGGCTGTCCGTCTCCAGATGCAGCAGCTTTTCCAGCTCGCTGCAGCAGTCCTTTACCCAGAAATCCACATACCGCATATATGCGGGCAGGTGTTCGGAAAGAGCAATGAGCTGACGGATCAGGTTCTGAAGCAGAAACCACAGCCCGATTCCCACCGTGCCGCCCAGCAAAAGCAGCATGAGCACCGCGCCGACCGGCTTTTTCAGATGAAATTTTTTATGAAGCCATAATACCGGCTTTTCTATCATTTTTGCCAGCAGAAAAGCAAGTAAAAAAGGAATTACCAGCGGCAGCAGATATCTGAAGGAAACGTAGACCGCCGCGGTAACTCCTATTAAAAATATTGCTCTCTTCTGTTTCTCATTCAAAGGCATATCCATGGAATTCACCTGTTTTTATGATTCGTACATATTTGTCTCTTTCGTACACACATTATTATGGACAGGATTCCTTTGATTATACATGCTCACACTTTAAACCTATATCCAACTCCCCAGATCGTCTCAATATACTGCGGCTTGGCCGTATTAAATTCGATCTTCTCACGGATCTTCTTGATATGCACGGTAACCGTCGCAATGTCGCCGATGGACTCCATGTCCCAGATCTTATTAAAGAGCTCTTCCTTCGTAAATACATGGTTGGGATTCTGGGCTAAGAAGGTCAGCAGATCGAATTCCTTGGTCGTAAACTGCTTCTCCTCCCCGTTGACATAGACTCTTCTGGCCGTCTTGTCGATCTTGAGGCCGCGGATCTCAATGATCTCGTTCTCCACCGTGGTGCTGCCGATCAGCCTCTCATAACGGGCCAGATGGGCCTTCACCCTGGCTACCAGCTCGCTGGGGCTGAAGGGTTTGGTAATGTAATCGTCCGCTCCAAGTCCCAGGCCTCTGATCTTATCAATGTCATCCTTCTTGGCGGAAACCATCAGGATCGGTGTGTTTTTCACCTTTCTGACGCGCTTGCAGATCTCGAATCCGTCCACCTCCGGCAGCATCAGATCCAGTATGAACAGATCAAACTCCTCTTTCAGAGCCCTCTCAAGTCCCACTTTTCCGTTGGTTTCAATCTCCACATCAAAGCCGCTAAGCTCCAGATAATCCTTCTCCAGCTCCGCTATGCTCTCCTCATCCTCAATAATCAGTAATCTACTCATTGTTATTTTCTACCTCCTGGTATTTTCTCATCACAAAATGCATAACCGTTCCTGTATTCTCCCGGCTGGTAGCCCAGATCCTGCCGCCATGATCCTCAATGATCTTGCGAACGATGGATAGGCCGATGCCGCTGCCGCCTTTGGAAGAATTTCTGGAAGAGTCAGCCCGGTAAAAGCGGTCAAACACATAGGGCAGATCCTTCTGGGCGATTCCTCTGCCGTTATCCTCTATCTCCACCTGAATAAAATCCCCGATATCCTTGATCCGGATATTGATGATGCCCTTTTTCTTATCCAGGTATTTGACGCTGTTGCTGATAATGTTGTTGATCACCCGCTTGAGCTGTTCCGCGTCGGCGATGATCACCACATCGTCGCCGGTATAGTTGAAATAGCCCAACTCAATTCCCTTTGCCTCCAGATCCAGGCCCACCTCTTCAATGCAGTCCTTAAAATAGCTGTTCACATTGATCTTCTTAAAGGTATAAGGGATGCGGTTCGTATCGATCTTGCTGTAAAAGGTCAGTTCATCGATGAGCTTATCCATATCGTTGGCCTTATTATATATGGTACGAATGTATTTATCCAGCTTCTCCGGGGAGGATGCCACTCCGTCCATGATGCCCTCGCAGTAACCCTTGATGGCCGTGATCGGGGTTTTCAGGTCATGGGAAATATTGCTGATCAGCTCTTTGTTTTCCTTGTCATAGGCCAGCTTCTCCTCCGCGTTGTCCTTCAGGCGTTCCCGCATGGCCTCAAAGTCCATACAGATCTGGCCGATCTCGTCCTTCTCCTTGATTTCCATGGAAAAGTCAAGATTGCCCTCCTTGATCTCCTTGGTTGCCTTCTGCAGCTGGCTTAACGGCCGCAGAATGGAACCGTAGATCCACATCGTGAGCATCACCGCCGTAAACAGCAGGATCATGACCACCGCGACCACCATATCCGCGAACATGGTCTTGGCCTCCGGCAGTATGCCCCCCACCGGCGTTACAAAGAAAGCCGAGCCGTCCGAACCGTCCGCAAAGCGGAAATCATGCTGCTTCACCAGACATTGGGTGGCCTTGCCCGTATAGAGGCTGCCGCCGGTGGCGGCATCCGCCTCCCCATAATCCGGCAGCTGGTCAAGCAGGCCGTCAGGCAGGTGTTCCTTTCCGATGTATATAAAATCCGCTCCCTTTCGCACCATCAGATAGGAGTGTTTCATCGAAAGCTCTTCGTTGAGGTTCTTCCAATACTCCAAGGTTTCCAGGTTTTCCGGCTCGCTGTATATGGTATTGAGCAGTTCCTCCTGGCTCTTCTGGGTAAGGGAATCAAATATCTGTATGGACGCGCCGGTGAAAAGGTTCTGGCCGCTGTTGATGCCATAGGTTTTCTCTATCGCCTTCGCCTGATAGGTGGTCAGCATCATAACCGACATATAAAACAGCAGCGCCGGCACCAGCACAATCGTAAAAAACGCTATTAACAGCCTGGTTCTTAATTTCATAAATGATCGAATCTCCATTCCGCAGACATACTTAGTACAAATGCAGATTTATCCAGCATGGTATACTGTATTAGAATTATAGCATAGCTTTCCCTGTTTTACATAAAAACTGTGGTAAAAATTATAAACTTTTCATAAAAGCTCACAAAAATAATCCCCGGAAAAGGCATGAACATCCATGCCCTCTCCGGGGAAATCCTATCCGATCCACCGTATTGATCCGTTAAATCTCACTCCAGCTTCAGCCGGCGGATTTTATCCGCTCCGGCGGCGATATACTGGTCGTCCGAAACATACACCAGCTTTGACAGCGATTTATCCAGCGCTCCCTGATACTTTACATTCCCTTTGATATCCCTGATCGTACATTCCGATTCATTATAGATAAGCAGGGTATCCCCGGAAAATTCTGCATGGGTATAGCGCATGTTCATGGGCCTGTGAAACAGCAAAGTCCCGCTGCCATTATAGACGTACAGCTCATAGGCCTGTCCGTTTTCATTGCTGTCCGTGATGACGCCCAGGTACTTTTTGTTGGTAAATACGCTCCGGATCTCAGACTCAAAGGTCACAGAACCTTTCAGCGCCGGCGATGTCTCATTTTTGGTGGAATAGAAATCAATGCCGCCATCGGTGATCACGCAGGCTTCCGTATCGGTCATGAATTCCACCTGGCCGATCATGGTCTCCTTGTAGTGCTCAAAGCCTCCCACCAGCTTGTCCTGCACATCCTTGCCCACCGATGAATAGTTGTAAAAGATCACTTTGTTCAGTATGGTTCCCTGATTCAGATAGACATAGGACGCGGCGAGCAGGTGTCCGTTGGGCGAAAGGCTGATATCCGTCGGATATCCGTTGCTGGACAGCAGGGTCCTGACTTCCATATCCATTTGGCGGCCGCTCTTGTCAAAAAAGCGGATGTAATTGGCCTCCGTATCCTCCAATATCGCGGCGGCCATACCCTGCCCCGCTATGGTCACCCTCGAGATCGGCAGAGTGGTGCCTGCCGAACCAGTAATGCCTTCGGTGCTGAAAATATACATCGTGTAGCCGCGCCGGTCCGCCACGATGCCGAAATCTCCGCAGGTTTCCACCACAGGGGATTTCATCTCATATCCCTGCGTCCACACCGTCTCACCGTTTCTGTTTATGTAGGAGATGCCGTCCCTGTTGAATTTCAGCATATTATCCCCAAAGTCCGCATACTCGGTCAGGTTGCCTTCAGCCAGATCCTTTTCCCACATGACCTGATAGGTGGCGTACTGACGGCTGCCGCGCCGGAAGATGAAGACCGCCCCAATGGCGGCCAGCGCAATCACAGCCCCCATCAGTATGAGCCTGCGCAGGCGCCTGTGCCGTTTCAGCGACTTATCATAGCCGTCTTCCCTTTCCGGCTCCTCCTCATATTCCTCTTCCAGCTCGTCCTCTTCATCCGTCAGGTTCTTATTCTCTATAATGCCTTTTCTCAGATTGCGCTTCTGGCGCTCTCGGAAGTAATCATTCGAATTTCCCACATTTTCCTCCATTGCCCTGCCATTCAGGCGTGCCTTCCAAATACGGCGGCCGCCGCAGGCCTTTTTCACATTTTAGAGCCTGGAATGCACGATGTCAATAAGGAAAAACAATATACATCCAAATATAAATCTGCCGTGTTACTTTACATCTGCCGTACCCCTGACGGCATCAGGGCAGCGTCAGTTCCTGCCCCACATAGAGGAAATCAGGATTGGTGATCCCGTTGGCGTCGCAGAGCGCCTGCACATGCTTATCGTCACCGTAGATCTTCTTGCTGATAATGCTTAACGTGTCGCCGGACTGAACTATGTAGGTGGATACCGCTGCCGCTTCCGTGGCCGGCGGCGTCTCGGGGGCATTCGTTTCCGGAGGGGCTGTCTGTTCCGGCTGGGGGTCCGGCGCCTGTGTTTCGGGTGCCTCTGTAGGCGCTTCTGTGGGAGTTTCCGTCGAAGGCGCCTCTGTCGGGAACACATTTCCAGGCACTTCCTCTATCACCACTCCCTGGCTCTCACCGGGCTGGCCCTGCGTAGAAGGCGCGGATTCTCCGGAGCTTCCCCCGCTTTCAGATATACCGCTTCCGGATACGGAAGTCCCGGAACCGGAAGGAAATGTCTGTTCCACATTGTCGGAAAAAACAGCCTCCAGCTTATTGTTCTTAAGCATATAGCTGCCTGTCACCACAGCCGTAGCGAGCAGCAGCATGGCAGCGCTGGCCGCAAAGCCGGAGGATTTTCTCTGCTGCGACTTCTCCTTCTGCTGCTGCATTACGCTCCGGAAATTCTGCATGACCGGCTCTTCTTTCGGTTCCTCAATATGGCGCTGCGGATTGACTGAAATCAGATAATCCTGCATCTGCTCATTGCGTTCATAATAGATATTAAAGCCTTTCAGCTTTTCAAAAGAGCTGATCCTGCCCAGATAGAAATTCTCTTCCTCATTTTCCCTGTACAAAAACAGGACTTTATCTCCGCCGCGGAAATACATGTCATGGGTAGAAAACAGGGTTCTAAGATCAGCCTCTTCCTCCTCTCTGCAGCAATAAAACCAGCCGCAGATCGCCCTTTGGGGGAAAAACTTGTCCAGCTTATCGTAAACGGCCGCCCATGTCATCTCATTGATGCGGACCGCGCCTTCCTCCATATAACTTCCGTATACTTCCAGGGCTCCGTTAATAAACAGATACGGCCGCTCCGTCTCCGCCTGTCTGGTTCCTACCAAAATGCCGACACGGGGCTTCTCGTCTGATCCCACTTTCAGCCTTCTGATATAAGTATTCACGTAATCTTCCATGTATATTTTGACTTTCTCTTCCCGTTCCCCTATCTGGCGTATGTTCTTTGGTAACTTTATTTCCTCTGCCATAACATCACCTCGCCGACCCAAATGGATACTCTTACCTTCCATATTAGCACGGGAGAAACGCAAATCTTGTCAATTCCTGGAAGCTTCCAGACAAAAGTTTTCGACAGCGCCGATTCCCCGGCAGATGCAGTCCGCCATCTCCATCACCATGGACAGTCTGGTGTTCTGCAACATCAAGGGTTCAAATCTGCCGCAGGCCCCAACTATGCCGGTAATAAAGATGTCTCCTACCTCTGCCAGATCCTTGCTCACGCCAAGTCCGGGCTTTATTGACCCTCTGCCCAGCGTGATGCACCCGATATGTTCCCGCTTGCCTACCGATGCATCGATTGCCACCACGATGCTGTCGCTGAATTCCGTTTCGATCTGTGTAAGCGCCTCCTCCAGATTTACTGCGTGTACGGGATAGGTCAGTGTGCCGAGGACTGCTGTGGACAGGCCGCTTTCCTTCTGCAGCATATATCCGATCAGAGGGCCCAGGCTGTCGCCTGTAGACCTGTCACTCCCGATACATAGGTACAGCACATCCTCTTTCTTCTCTTCCCGCCTGATATCTTCAATCAGTTCTGATAATTCTTTTCCAAATGCATCCGGACAAAATGCGCTGCCTGCCGGATAGTAGGATATTTCTTTCACATTCATATACTCACCTGCTTCACTCCCGCGGCGTCGCGCCGCAAGGTATGGATTTGGTTTTAATTATTGCCCAATTTTATCTCCGTATACCAATATCCATATTCTCCTGCAGGCAGATAATTCTCAAAGCCGAACATGGCCGCCATAAATTTCTCACTGTTATGATTAAGCCCCGGCACTCCAAGGATGCAGGTGCCGCCCAGGCGGGCAAGTATCAGGTGGCGGTACTGATAATACCCATGCAGCAGAAAGCTGTTATTGCCAAAGATCCAGGTCTCCCGGGGGAGCAACCCGATATCCTGCGGCTGAATCTGCATGACCTCCCATACCCCGGCATCGCTGCGGATCGCCCTTTTGGGAAATCTTTTTGCCAGGCGGTTCCACATGGCGTCCCCGCTTTCCGACCGGCCGGCTCCAAACCTTATCTCGCCGTGCTTTATGCCGTCTGTGTTCGCTGCCGCATCATTTCTGTCTGTTTCCGGCGCGCCATCTGCGTCCGAACGTATCTCCTCCACGATTTTGCGGTCAGATGTCCCGGAAGCCTCTTCTTGTATGTAATCTGCTGTTTCGGATTCCTCCTGCCCGGAAGCAGCCGCCCCGGGAGCCTGCTTCTGCTCAAAGGCAGTCCGGATCTCTTCCTCCACCCCTAATTCCACCGGATCAGACGCGGTTACCGTCTCCGGTTCCAGCCGGACCCCGCTCTCATATCCGTACACACTTTCAACGTCTTTTACCGCACCTTCCGCCGGCTCCTCTGTTCGGATCAGCTCCACAGGCGGTTCCTCTGCAGGAAACAGGATGCGTATCTTGCTGTCTCTGTTTGTGCTGCTTTGAACTGTCTCCACGCTTTCCGGCTCCTGCAGCACGGTCTCAGCTGCGGATACCTCCGCAGCCCGCAGAAATCCCTGTCCCGGCGTCGTATGCGGCCGCTCCCCCCGGTCTGGCCGGCCGCCTGCTAAGGCAGGCTCATCCTGGAATTTGGAGGTCCAGATCGGCTTGTCGTCCCACGCTGTTATATACATGGTTTTCGTCACACCGGCGCTCTTAATCACCAGCCCGTTCATTCCTGACAGCCCGACTCCGCTGCCGCCCATATCGTTCTCTTTTCCTTCATAGCGGAATTCTCCCATACCGCTCCTAAGCAGTACCTGCCCCAAAGGGATCTTCTTTATATTTTCTTTGTCCCGGCAAAATCCGCATACCATCAGGGGGCCTGCCGCGCTGCCATAAGCCCCTTTCAAACTGATCAGCAGCTTGCACTGCCCATTTCTTGCTTCCACTTTGGCGAATCCCACATTTTTATTTTTTACCTCTCCGTTATAGGCATATATGTAGGAAACAAATCTCTGATATTCAGACATGCTATCACTCCCCTTTATGTCTATTTTATGTGCATGGGTACGCAGACATTCTTAAAATCACTGTAAAAGAACCAAAAATTGTACCAATTTACCTTGTTCGCGCCCTGGAAACATGTTATGCTGATAATAACGAAAAAAGGCCGCGCAGATTGGCTGCGGCCTACTACATATCAGGAGGGGAAATAATGAGAATTTACAGAGCAAAAGACTACAGCGATATGAGCAGAAAAGCTGCCAACATAATTTCCGCACAGGTGATTATGAAACCTGACTGTGTGCTGGGACTGGCTACGGGCTCCACCCCCATCGGCGCTTATAAACAGCTGATCGAATGGTACCGCAAGGGTGATCTGGATTTTTCCGAGGTAAGAAGTGTAAATCTGGACGAATACAGAGGGCTGCCCAGGGAGAATGACCAGAGCTATTACTATTTCATGTATCATAACTTTTTTAAAGATATCAATATCTCCATGGACAACACCAACATCCCGGACGGCACCGAGCCCGATGCGGACAAGGAATGCGCCCGGTACAACCATGTCATCGAATCGCTGGGCGGCATCGACCTGCAGCTGCTGGGACTCGGCCACAACGGCCATATCGGTTTTAATGAACCTTCCGATGCATTTGAAAAGCTGACTCACTGCGTGGATCTGACCGAGAGCACGATCGAAGCGAACAAGCGATTTTTTGAGAAGGCCGAGGATGTGCCGAGACAGGCGTATACCATGGGAATACAGAACATCATGCAGGCCAGAAAGATCCTGCTCATCGTCAGCGGCGAAAGCAAAGCAAAAATCCTTAAGGATGTGCTCTGCGGTCCGGTGACTCCCAACGTGCCCGCATCCGTTCTGCAGCTGCACAATGATGTGATTGTTGTGGCGGATGAAGCTGCACTTTCCCTGATGTAAACGCGGGCCTGCGGTTATAAATCGCAGAGTTTCCACCATATAGCCTTTCCACCATATAGCCGGGGCTGTCGCACTAAAAATAGTGCTGCAGCCCCTTTACCGTGCATAAATCATATAAAAATTTATGCATGCAAAGGGGCTGTCTGCTCATAAATGCCGCTATTTTTCTATATCTTCCCAACGGGAGCTATATATATTACGAATTCGCTGTCGTTGTCATAAGACGGACCGGTGGGGAGGTTTAGGAGTTCATCGGCGAGAGGCTGTTCATAGGCACCGATGGCACAGGTTCCGCAGCCGACGGCCTCGCAGGCCAGATACAGATTCTCGCAGGAATGGCCCGCGTCCAGAAGTATATACTTCTGTGCTTTTGCCTGATATCTCCACTCGCTGCGGTATGGCACCGCAGTCCAGAAAAAGGTCGCGGGAGCGGTCCCCACGAATGCCTGGCCGCAGCAGGCCGCGGTCACGCGGTTCTCCTGATCCTCCACCTCTCCCAGATATTCCAGCTTATGCTCCAGGGCCAGATAATGGTACAGCCCGCGCGACAGCCCTTCCACCCCGGTCACAAATACATAGAGTTCCAGCGGATGTCTGGCTCCGGCGGACGGCACGGTGCGCAGCGTGGCGTGGTTCTTTTTGCCGATCACTTTCTTAACGCCCAGGCTGGACCATAAAAGAAAGGCCAGCTCCTTAAGGCTTAGCGGCCCGTCTGCGTACTGACGGCGGCTGGTTCTCTGCTCCAGCACATCCATGATATCGCGCTTTGTCAAAATATCCTCAAAATCCCTGGGCAGCGATATGACCGGGCTTCCCGGACAGGCTTTATCGAGCGCAGGCTGTGGCAGTCCGCTCTCCTGATCGGTGACTTCGTCATCGGCGTCCGCATCGGTATATCCCTTCATAACTTCCCTCTGCTCCATGATCCGCAGTTTCATCTTATCTTCCATCTTGCAGTCCTCCTTCACAATGCCGCCGGCATCCTTTTCCCGCTATTCCGAATATACCTGAAACTCGAAATGGTGCGTGTTGCTGGGATAGGTTTCCAGGCTGTAATCAATCATTCTTCCATCCTGATCGAAGGCAAGGCTCTCCACCTTGTGAATGGCTGTTCTCTTTTCCACATGAAACAGCGGCGCCAGCCTGGCATCGATAATTTCTGCCCGGATGGACCTCTGAGCCTTTACGGGATGGGTGCCGTAGTCTTCCTTTAATATATGATACAGGGATACGGTCGCAAAATCATAGTTCTCAAGCCCCGGAAACAGGGCGAGCGGAACGAAATTCTCTATATAGGTAAATGGCTCGCCGTTGGCATACCGCATTCTCTCAAGATGCAGGCAGGGCTGCCCCTGCTGCAGATCCAGCCTGCCGTACGCGTCCAGCTCAAATGTCAGAATTTCCTTTTTCATGAGTCTGGTGGAGGGAGTCATGCCGATCATGTTCATCTCATCGTTGTAGCTGGCCAGCCTCATCATCAGCATGCCGCGGTCCAGGGATTTCACAAAGCTTCCCCTGCCGCGCTTTCTCTCCAATATCCCTTCTTTTTCCAGAGCGCTGTATGCCTGGCGCACCACAGGGCGGGAAATCCCAAGATGCCTGCAGAGCTCTTCCTCCGTGGGAAGCTTCTCTCCCGGCGGCAGTGTCCCCCTCTGTATCGCATCACGCATGCAGTTTTTCAGCTGCTCGTGAAGAGGTATTGAACTGTATTTATTAATTTTAATATAATCCGGATCCATAGTCTCTTTTCCTTACTGACAGTTCTGCCCACTTCGCGCGCACTGTCATTCCTTTGCCTGAAGTAATACAAATGGTCAACATCTATATAACGAATACTACTAAAGATAAGCTCGGTTGTCAACCGAACCAGCTCCCGGGCTGCCGGCAGTTCTTACCCGCGGTTCCTGTCCGCAATACTGTAAAATTTCCGCCCATGGTGGGGCACTAAACGGCTTCTTCCATAAGGATACCGCCGAAACCGCCCTGTTTCAATAGTAATCCGGACGTATTTTATAATAATTCCGCCCGGATTTCCCTATTGAACGAAAAATCCTGCAAACAGGCTTCCTCTGCCTGCTTACAGGACTATCCGGGTTATCTATCAACTGTTTTTTATTATACAATCCCCTGTGCGGTCATGGCTTCCACTACCTTTTCAAAACCGGCAATATTAGCGCCGGCCACGAAATTATCTTCCACGCCGTAACGGGCAGCCGCATCGCTGACCTTGGCATAAATGCCCTGCATGATGCCCTTAAGCTTTTCATCCACCTCTTCAAAGGACCAGCTAAGCCTCTGGCTGTTCTGGCTCATCTCCAGGGCCGATGTCGCAACACCGCCGGCATTGGCAGCCTTACCCGGCATGAACAGGATCTTCTTCTCCAGGAAGAGCTCGGTTGCTTCTCTGGTAGAAGGCATATTGGCGCCTTCCGCCACACAGTAGCAGCCGTTATCTAACAGCGCCTGTGCATCTTCCAGATTCAGCTCGTTCTGCGTAGCGCAGGGCAGAGCGATATCGCACTTCAGAGTCCAGATGCCCTTGCCTTCCGCATAAGCCGCGGAAGCGACCCTGTCCGCGTACTCTTTGATACGGCCGCGCTTCACTTCCTTGATATCCTTAACCACATCCAGACGGATGCCTTCAGGATCGTACACATAGCCGTTGGAATCACTCATGGCCACTACCTTGCCGCCCAGCTGCTGCGCCTTCTCAGCCGCGTAAATAGCCACATTTCCGGAACCGGAGATCACGATGGTCTGTCCTTCAAGGGATTTTCCCTTCGCCTTTAACATCTCGCTCACGATATAAACAAGTCCATAGCCTGTAGCCTGTGTACGAACCAGGGAACCGCCGTATGTCAGGCCCTTGCCGGTCAGTACGCCTTCATACTTGCCGGTCAGCCTCTTATACTGTCCGTAGAGGAAGCCGATCTCTCTGGCTCCCACGCCGATATCACCTGCCGGCACATCCACGTCCGCACCGATATATTTGCTAAGCTCTGTCATAAAACTCTGGCAGAATGCCATCACTTCTCTGTCTGATTTCCCCTTGGGATCAAAGTCGGAACCGCCCTTGCCGCCGCCGATCGGCAGTCCGGTTAAGGAGTTTTTGAATATCTGCTCAAAGCCCAGGAATTTAATGATGCCCTGATTTACGGAAGGATGAAAACGAAGGCCGCCCTTGTACGGTCCGATCGCGCTGGAAAACTGCACTCTGAAGCCTCTGTTCACCTGAACCTGGCCGTTATCATCCACCCAAGGTACGCGGAAGGAGATAATTCTCTCCGGCTCAGTCAGACGCTCTAATAAGGCCATTTTTCTATATTCTTCTTCATGGGCGTCAATCACCAGTGCCAGTGAATCCAACACTTCTTTTACTGCCTGGTGGAACTCTGTCTCCGCGGGATTTTTCGCGACTACGCGTTCCATAACTTCTGATACATAAGACATAATTTTTCCCTCCTGTATTATCTGTGACAAAGTGGCCGGTATCGGTTGAAAGTGCATATATCTGTAGTTTTGTCCTGGCTTTGTCCAGATAACAGTATAATGGTTTAGTGTGTTAAAGTCAATTATTTTTTCACTTGCAAAATGCATACCCATGTACTATAATGGGCAATAACTAATACAAGCAATGCGTATGAGAAAAGCTAAGACTGTACATGTCTTCAGAGAGCCGGCGGGCGGTGTGAGCCGGTGGCGGACACAGCCGTTCCACTTTTCCAGCAGCCGGCGAGGAGCCGGAAGGCCGGTACCCTATATCGTACTCAAGAGTGGCCGGCGATCGCCGGCAATTTGGGTGGCAACGCGAGAACTTTCGTCCCATGTCAGGGGACGGGAGTTTTTTTATTCACTAGTACATCGTAAACCAAATAGCTATACTTTTTACTGAGCATATTTTTTCGAGAGTGCGGATCAAAAAACGCAGGCGTAGCGGGCTACGTTGAGGCTTTTTGATCCGTGCTATCGGAAAAATAGGCCAGTAATAAAGTGTAGTTATTTGGTATACGAGGTACTAGAATAATACGGCCTATTGAATAATCCGCGCTTGCAGGATTTTTTTCCACAGACGATAATATATATTAAGGAGGAAACTATGTTAGATATCAACTTACTGCGCACAAACCCGGAACTGGTTAGAGAGAACATCCGCAAGAAATTCCAGGATGAAAAGCTGAAGCTTGTGGACGAGGTCATCGAATTCGACCGCAATTTCCGTGAGGCGAAACAAAAGGGCGATACCCTGCGCAACCAGCGCAAGGTCATCAGCAAGGAGATCGGCGCTCTGATGGGCAAAGGCCTGAAGGAAGATGCCGAAAAGGCCAAGGGCAGGGTGGCCGAGATCGCGAAGGAGCTGGAAGATCTGGAAGTGCTGGAAGCGGATCTGACCGCTAAAATAAGGGAACGCATGCTGGTGATTCCCAACCTCATTGACGAATCCGTGCCGATCGGCAAAGATGACAGCGAAAATGTGGAAGTGGAGCGCTTCGGCGAACCTGCTGTTCCTGATTTTGAAATTCCTTACCATGTGGATATCATGGAACGCTTAAAAGGCATCGATCTGGACAGCGCCAGAAAAACCAGCGGAAACGGATTTTACTATCTCTGCGGCGATATCGCCAGGCTGCATTCCGCAATCCTCTCCTATGCGCGCGACTTCATGATCGACAGGGGCTTTACCTATTATATACCGCCCTTTATGATCCGCGGGGATGTGGTGACCGGCGTCATGAGCTTTACCGAGATGGAAAACATGATGTACAAGATCGAAGGCGAAGACCTGTATCTGATCGGCACCAGCGAACATTCCATGATCGGCAAATTTATCGATACGATACTGGATGAGGACCAGCTTCCTCAGGCCTTAACCAGCTACTCCCCGTGCTTCCGCAAGGAAGTAGGCGCACACGGCATTGAGGAAAGAGGCGTTTACCGCATCCATCAGTTTGAGAAACAGGAGATGGTGGTGGTCTGCAAACCCGAGGAAAGCAAAGAGTGGTTTGTGAAACTCTACACCAACACGGTGGATTTCTTCCGCTCCCTGGATATTCCGGTACGCACGCTGGAATGCTGCTCGGGCGACCTGGCTGACTTAAAGGTTAAGAGCATAGACGTGGAGGCATGGTCCCCCCGCCAGCAGAAATATTTTGAGGTGGGCAGCTGCTCCAATTTAGGTGATGCGCAGGCGCGCAGACTGGGCATCCGCGTCAGAAAAGAAGGCGGCAACTACTATCCGCACACATTAAATAACACCGTAGTCGCTCCGCCCCGCATGCTGATTGCATTCCTTGAGAACAATCTGAATGAGGACGGCAGCATCAATATTCCGAAACCGCTTCAGATGTACATGGGCGGTAAAGAGGTAATCCGATAACCCCTGGAGGTTTTCATGCACAAATATTTAAGATCGATCGGCTTTAGCCAACACACCTCGAAAAAGGACATCGACGGACTTCTGGAGGAGATTGTCTCCTCCGCGGAGTCCGTCGATGTGATCCATCTGGAACACGGCAACTTCACCTGCATCTCCAAATCCTTCGGCCACGGCATCGGCCTGACCGTCTGTGGGGAGTATGATGAACATGACGTATTTCAGAGAGAATATTATTTCCCTTATGTGCTTGGCGACAAGCTCACTACCTCCGCGGCCTGCAGCATACAGCGGCATGCGGAGAAATGTTCCTTTTCCGGCCTCTGTGAGGAAAATAAGCTGGGGATTTCCCTGATCTTCTACCTGCAGAATCCCGCCGATTACATGCGCCGGGGGATTCCGGGAGATGCGCTTCTCTCCAATGCCGATATCGTGATGTCCGCCCTGTCCACCAGCGGCAAAATCCTGCTGCCGGTCAAAAAGACGGAGAATGAAGCGGCCCGCTGCAAGGTCGCACAAAACCGCTACGATCTGATCGAAGCGGCTAAAAACGGCGATGAGTCCGCCATGGAAAGCCTCACGCTGGAAGACATCGATCTCTATGCACAGATTTCCAGGCGCATCCGCAGAGAAGATGTCTACAGCATCGTGGATTCCACCTTCATGCCCAACGGCGTCGAATGCGATCATTACACCATCATCGGCGAGATCCTGGACATGGAGCTTTGCGATAACAGCATGACCGGAGAGCAGATCTATTCCTTTCTCATAGAGTGCAACGACCTGCCCTTCCAGGTGGCGATCAACAAGATGGACCTGCTGGGAGAACCGGCCGTAGGCCGCCGCTTCAAGGGCGAGATCTGGATGCAGGGTCTGGTGGATTTTGAGACAGGGGATTATTAAGCTTTACCCCTGTCTTTTTAATTCAAATACCGTCTCCATATCCGGGCGCTTCAGCAATGCGCCGTCGATTCCAAGCCCCAGGCCCTCCGGAATGCGGACGCGGCCGTCCTTTATAGCGAGCCCTCCGTTTACGTAATCGCCCAGTTCCCCAAAACCCTTGTACTCATGGTAATGGCCGGCATTGGGTATGACGGAGCAAAACAGCAGCGCGTTATATGAGGTGAAGCCGCCCGACACATGGGGTGTGACCGCCATGCCGGCTCTCTCGGCCATTCTCGCCGCCTTCATGCACTGGATGAAGCCGCCCGTATACTGCAGATCCGGCTGGATCACCTGAGCTGCGTTATTCTCAATCAGCCAGGCAAAGCGCCTAAGGCTTGTCTCCTGTTCCCCGAAAGCCAGCGGCACATCCAGCGCATCCGCCACCTCCTTTGTATCCCACAGATCGTCAAAAGGGCAGGGTTCCTCATAGAAATACGTGCCCACGCTCTCCACAATTCTGCCGATCTCGATTCCCTTTTTTGCATCGAAGGATCCGTTTCCGTCCGCATGGATGATAAAACTGTCACCGAAATGCTTTCTGGCCAGGCGAAGCAGCCCTTCCGTCCTGCCTGCCAGGGAATCCGCATTTCTGCTCATCCGGCCTCCCAGCTTGAACTTGACCGCTTTAGCGCCTGTCCGGTCCACATACTGCTGGAGGAAATCCACCTCTTCCTCCGGAGTGGTCTGACGGTTGCCCGAGGCCACATACATCTCCAGCTCATTTCTTACCCGTCCTCCCAGCAGATCGGTCACGCCGCAGCCGGCAGCTTTGGCCAGCATATCCAGAACGGCGGACTCCAGCCAGGAGATGCAGCACCAATACGCCAGGCCCTGGATTTTATAATTGATATCGGTCACATAAATCTTGTTGAGTATAGATTCCAGATTCCGGGCATCTTCGCCCAGCGTCAGGAGCAGAAACCGCTTTAACAGCAGATACAGATATTCCGCCCGGTCCGAGCAGGGGGCAAATCCCTCCTCACCGTTCGTGCCTCTCACCTTTAAGAACCAGTTATTCCCGCTCTTTAAAAGCGTATAGGAATCAATGATCACCGGTAAGGGCAGTCCGTCCGTCCTGACTACCGGCCGGTCCATAATCTCCTGAAGCTCCTCCCAGCCGACAGGATGAAATACATCAAAATCCGGATGAATCTTATACATTCTGTTTCTCCTCTCTATCATCAGCCTCTCCCGGGGCATCCCAAACGGATACCGGAATACGGCGTGTATAATCATAGCGGCGGCCTTCCAGCATATTGATCAGCGTATTGTCCACGGTTACGGTGATCTGCGATACCGGACATCTCTGCGGATCAGCCGGGACGTTCCATTCATAAGGCAGAAACGCGCGTGTTCCCAGCTCTTTCCCATCCACCTGCAGTCCGACACACTCAAAACATCCGGCATTTTCCGGCAGCGCAAGCGTCACAGCCTCCTTAGGCAGCGCAAGCTCCACGGAATACCACCGTTTTCCGCTGTAATAAGGATATCCCCCTTCCCCTTTAGCCGTCACACAGTCCCTGTCCACGCCAAACCTTCCCAGCAGATAGACCGGATCGCTTAAACCGTGCCAGTCCTTCCATGCCGTGACCTCAATCTCCAGAGTGTTTTCACCCTCCGCCAGCCATTCGGCCACATCGCACATGAGGTTATTCTGATCATAGATAAATTCCCTGAAAAAGCGGTCACGGCCGAGCTGCCGGCCATTCAGCCAGATCGCATACTCTCCCATAATGCCCCTTTTGTCATGCATCAGGAAAGCTTTTTCCGGGCATCTGCGGACTGTAAACTTTGTCTCATAGCGCAGTCTGACCGGATACCAGTATTCCATCTTTGCAGGAACTCCAAAGCCCCCGCGAAATGCCAGTCCGCACCAGCCGGTAAGGCCGGCATCCTTCACCTGATCGGTCCACATCTGGGGCAGGACATCCGCCCAGGGAGAATCCTGCACAGAAAAGCGGAACTTTTCGAACCGCAGCACATTATAACCGCAGATGCCGGTCTTAAGCGTTTTATCCACAGGCAGTTTAAGAACCGTACGGGGCTTCGCCGGCGCCGCCTGGGCTTTCGCCGCCTCCAAACCGCTGCCGGGCCTTGCGGCCGCGATCAGTCTGGATTCCCAAGGCCCGATATGGTCTTCCAGTTTCCCGCCATCTTTTAAGAAGACCGTCTTCCCCGTTTCCAAGTCAAGCTCATAATAGCGCCTGTTATCCTTTCCCGATACGGTAAAATCCGTCCCGGCGCCGTCACAGCTTGTGAGGAACACATAGTCAAATGCCTCATCCTCCCTGCGGCAGCAAACCGCTTTTCCTCTCGCTTCTTCGGGGATTACAACTTCCGTCTCGAAGGGAGAATTTTCTTTGACCGCACGCAGCACCGCATTCTCCCACGCCTTTATCCCGCCCGCAGACGGCGCATCAATGTAGGTCACTCCCGGCAGTTCTTCCGACTGCCACTCTTTGGCAAAGCTGTATCCGTCGATCTCCTCATGCGGAAGGGTGCCGCAGAAGATCACCCTGCCTTTGCATCGGACAAACTCCTTGAGCATTTCTCCCGCAGCCCCTTCCATATTCGTGACCGACGGAACCAAAACCGTATTGTACGATGCTCTTCCGATCCTTATGGTACTGCCTTCAATCCGCGCCCGGGCAAGCGTCTCCGTGTCGAGATCATCGTAATCTATGCCGTGAAACAAGAGCGTCCTGCAAAGGGAGAGATAGCCCTCCGTAAGACGCCTTGCCTCCTTTTCCTCGCCCGCATCGGATCCTGTATATTTCATCCGCAGCATCGGGTTGATCAGGGCCGTCCACCAGCTGGTAATCGGATGAAATACCGCGATCCTGGCCGAAGACTGCGTCTCCGTTATGAAGCGGCTCGTTCTGGCACAGTAATCCGCCAGCTTTTTATAATGCTCCCAGTACGGATTCTGCAGAAACTGTGACGGAGCCGCGTCATGCTTGGTGATTCCGTCCACCGTATAGAAAAAAGCATGGAACACATGAAAGGACGCCCCCATCAGAGTCTCCCGGTCAATCATCCATTTAGCGTCCTGCAGCGTCATGCTCCAGCCGATGCTGTGAAAGCTCTCGATCATGCTGTCGCGCCGGTCATACTGCCTGGCCGTCGCGCTGATGATCTTGGTATTGGAGCGAAAGCCCGCGAAGTCCCGCTCTATCACATCCGCCAAAGGAAGGCCGATCTTATCGTGATTGGGATCTCCTCCCGGTATATGGCTGTACATCTGCCCGCTCATCCTCATGGACGGGATCTCCGTCATATACTTTATGCCATGCTCCCCGCACCACTCCGAGATCCTCTTATGATAACGGTCGCGCAGCAGCTCATGCATGCACTGAAAATATTGATACCTAATCCTGGCGCTGCCCGGGTATTCCCGGTCCAGGATGGCCGCAAGCTCTTTAACGATCTCTCCTCCGAATCGCTCCCTGTAATAGTCCGGCAGCTGAAACGACCAGAAATGATCACCCAGAAAATGCGTTTCATCGGCAAAAATGCCCTTGATCACCGTTCCCATAAGGGAGCCGAACACCTGATAATACCGCTCATAAGTTGTCTCCAGAAAGGCTCCCACCGCATCCGGATTGGCCGGGTCCATGAACTCCCCATAGTATTTGAAATGATCAATCTTTTTCGCCGCCGCCACAATGATGCGCCATCTTCCCCCGGGATTTCTCCAATAAAGCTCCTTCTCCGGCCCATACGAGAAAAACCGCTTATTGTTCAGCGCATTCTCTTTGTCCTGACGCTGATAGATCTGCACCGGCTGTATGATCCCGATGCTGCCGGCAATATCCTTCCCCTCATCCCAGCAGGTCTTTCCCTCCGCCACCGGATAAGCCATTGCAGACAGCACGGTCACGCCTCCCAGCTCCATAACGGCCTTTTCATCCTCCACGAAGCATTCCCGGAACATGAGCTCATGCTGGCACGCCTCCGGATGGCGGACAGTCACCTCGCCGCCGCTCATGCCGCTAGGATAGGGGAACTCATCATAGAGCCACACCTCCAGCCCCTGCTGCTTTGCCAGCTCCACAATCCTCCTGCCGATCGCAAACCATTCATCCGACAGATACGGAACCGTCATCCCCTGCCTGGCGCAGAGTATAAATCCCCCCAGCCCCTTATCCTTCATCTCCAGAATCTGTTTCTCTATCTGCTCCTCTTCGATCTCCCCGTTCAGAAACCAAAACGGACGTATCCTGTTTTCCTTTGGCGGATCATTAAAATTGGGTATCATATTAAGGAAATACTCCTTCCCGGCAGAACCCTGCCTATGTTCACAGCCATTCCGTAAGAACCGCAGGCCCGCTCATATGTCTTGTATTTCTGCTTCCATAAACGGTCGTCACATCAACTATAAGAGTACTATATAATCCCCCATTCCGCAACAGTGCATCCCATTAATTCCCCATCTGCTTATAGGCCGCAATCTGTTCCTCCGCGCTCTCCTGGCCTCCGGCATTTTTATAGTCCTCCAGGAACTGATCGTAAATCCTGTCAAATTCGCCGGGAGCGGCACAGATAATCTTAGCGATATTATCCGTCTGCATCTGAGCCAGCGTTGCGGACACCTCATCCGTTACAGGCGTCGGCACCGAAAGCGTCGGTCTGTAATACTTCACCTCCGAGAGGCATTTGGCCGTGGCAAGAATCTCCTCATGGTAATCGGAATTGAAATCCTTAATATAATTCTTAATGAAATAATCCTTATCTTCCGCGCCGTTAAACGGTTTGCCGATCGTTCCGTACTGCGGCTCAATCCACGTTACACGCGAATTCTCCGTATCCACCAGCGGTTTAGGCACGCCGTCCTCCATGACATAGTCCTCACCTTCAATGCCGAGGCAGCCGACCATATATCCTTCCTCGCTGCTCATCCAGTTTAAGTATTTGACAACCGCCTCCACGTTCTTGCAGGAGGACGGGATGAACCACATATATTTATACATGGGCGCGCTGTCATAGATCTGATAATAGTTCTCACCGCTTTCGTTCTGCCACGGCCATATCGCTGTCAGCTTGGCTTCCGGCTGATTGCCCCTAAGCGTGTCATACAGATTTCCATAGGCGCTGTGGTAAGGGTACTGACCGCTTGCGATAAACGCCGCCATCTCCCCCCTGGCGATCTTCTGCCGAAACAGCGACTCATCCTTATCCAGTACAAATTCACCCAGCAGGCCGTCGTTATACAGACCGTTCAGATAACGCAGGCATTCCTTAGCTTCCGGCCACATGATTCTGGGCGTGAGCAGCTTCTCCACCGTGGGTTCCTCATTTACAAATGCCGGCAGCATGACCATATCCCACGCGCTGAACACCTGTCCGATCAGCCCCAGCGTGATGAGGGGATCCCCCACATTGCCCGGATCATTTTCCTTAAGGGCTACAAGCATATCGCGAAACTCCTGCGGATTGGATGGAAGAGGGATATTTAACTGATCCAGCCAGTCCTCCCGCACAAATGTGGTGCGCATAAAATCATTCTGCTTGTGATAGAGCATATACTGTTTTCCTTCGCTCTGCCCGTCCTTCAGCTCTTCATCCGAATAGAAATTCTGGATATTCTGTCCGAATTCCTTAAGATAGGGTCCCATATCCGCTACGCCGCCCTTGCTGATATAAGATTTCAGCAGCGCGATATCGGATGTTTTCACCAGATCAGGCGCATTGTTGGCAGCCAGCATAGTGGACAGCAGCTCAGTGTTCTGCTGCTTGGGCACGATTACATAGTTCACCTTGATGCCCAGAGGGCGCATCTGCTCATTCACATAGTCCACCCACCAGTTATCCTCAAGCGTCCCCTGATCCGCCGGAATCGTACCGCGGTCCCATACAATTTCTGTGATCTCAATCAGATCCTCTTCCGGTATTTCCGCCTGCTTTGTCTGCCCGCCCTCTGCGTCCGGCGTCCCCTGCGTCTGACCTGTCTGGCCTGAAGTCCTGCATCCCCCCAGCAGGAAGGACAATGTCAGAACGGCCCCCAGTAAAACCGATATTACCCTGTACTTTTTCACTGTATTACCTCCTCTTTTTTATAATGCCGGCCATTGGCCGATACTCTATGGTTAACGGTCAGCCCTTTACCGCTCCGACCGTCACTCCCTTGACAAAATAGCGCTGCATAAACGGATATACACAGATGATCGGCAGCACCGCCACGACCACTGTTGTTCCCTTCACGTTCTCCGGTATGACGGTGGCGGAGATGCCCCCCGCCGGATCCAGGCTGTCGGAGAACATGTTCAGCACCTGATACAGCTTGACCTGCAGCGTCAGCCGCTTCTGATCCTGGATGTACAGCAGCGCATTAAAAAAGGTGTTCCAATATGCGACTGCGTAAAAGACGGTCAGCGTGGCCAGAGACGGTTTGGCCAGCGGAAGAAATACCTTCCGGAATGTCTTAAAGTTGGAACAGCCGTCCACCTTCGCCGCCTCCTCCAGCTCCTGCGGAAGGCCCCGGAAGTAATTGATCATGATGATCAGCAGGAAGGTATCCACCATATTGGGCAGAATCAGCGCCCACATGCTGTCAAACAGCCCGATGCCCCGCACCACCATATAGGTAGGTATGATGCCGCCGCTGAAATACATGGTAAATACGATCAGTCTCATGAGTATTCCTGAGCCTTTCAGGTGCTGTCTGGACAGAGGGTACGCCGCCACCGCCGTAATCAGCAGGCTGCAGGCCACCCCTGATACCGTCAGCTTCACGGTGAACCAGAGGGAATGAATGATCGAACTGTCCCGAAACAGCATGGCATATGCATCCGTGGTAAACTTTACCGGGAACAGAACCACCCGCCCCTCGATGATCGCCGTCGCATCCGACAGAGACAGGGCGATGATGTAGCACAGCGGATATAAAAACATTGCGCTAAGCAGGATCATCAGGGTTATATTAAAGACGTCAAACGCACGCGAAGCAGCGCTTTTGGATTTCATGGCCGTAACCTCCCCTTCTTTTATCTCTTCCTCTTTCCAATCTTGCTCTCAAACAGCCCCGGTTCGCCCATGAGCTTGGCGATTCGGTCCGCACCCATCACAAGGGCGAAATTGATGACCGACTGGAACAGTCCCGCTGCGGTTGTTATCTCATACTGTGCTCTGGTGATACCCATCGTATAGATATAGGTGCTCAAAACAGTGGAGACATCGCTCACCATGCTGTTGCCCAGCAGGAACGGCTTCTCAAAGCCGATGGTCATGATCTTGCCGATTTCCAGGATCAATATGACCACAATCGTGCTGCGTATGCCGGGAAGCGTGATATGCCACAGGCGTTTAAACCTGCCAGCGCCGTCGATGGCCGCCGCCTCATACAGCTGCTGGTCCACCCCTGAAAGCGCCGAAAGATACAGGATCGCCTGCCAGCCCGTCTCCTTCCATATGCCGGATACCACATAGATAAACAGCCACCAGCCCTTCTCTGTCAGGAAATTCTGCTGCTCCAGGCCGAGGCTGCCAAGCAGTATGTTGACGATTCCGGTGTTCTTTGAGGTGACCGCCACGATGATCCCGTAGAAGATCACCCACGAGACAAAGTGGGGCAGGTAGGAAATCGACTGCACGATCTTTTTGAACTTCACCTGCCGGATCTCATTTAACAGCAAGGCAAATATAATCGGGATCGGGAAGCCGATCAGCAGGGACATGAGATTGAGCAGAAGCGTATTTCTCATGGCGAGCCAAAACGTCCTGTCCCTGAACAGCTTCTCAAAAACTTTCCATCCCACCCATTCGCTCCCCATTATGCCTTCCGCGAAGTTATAATTCTTAAAGGCAAGCACGAGCCCGTATATCGGCACGTACTTAAATGTGAAGTAAAATGCAATCGGAAGCAGAAGCATGAGGTACATATCATAATTACCCTTAAAATAAGTCCAAAAGCTTCTGACTCCCGTGTTGCAGCTGTTTCTCTTACCTCTGGCTTTCATAGTCAGCGCCCCCTTTTACCCATTGGCGGTAGATTGTGTTCCGGTTTTGTAACGTGATTATATCCTCCGCCGCACTGAGCGTCAATTTCACATATTTGCTTTTCTTTGACTTACGTCCTGACTTCGCCGGACGCCGCTTTAACTAAACTATGATTCTGTAACCAAACGGTGATCTTTGGGTAACAGTCTTTCTATTGAAGCGTTTTTTGGGTATAATACCGATAGATGTGCAGTCTGGGGGGAATGGCAGTGATATGGAAGAATCGAAACAGAGCCAGAAAGTATACGGAAAAACTTTTCAACGCATTTTTAGCCATGGGTCTTGTGCTCATCGGCTTTACCGGCACTCTGGTGAGCCTTGTGTCCATACACTCCCTGCGTGCCAACGAGATCGAATCCAGCCAGAAACTGCTGACGCAGTTCAGCAACTCTGTGGATACCACCCTTTCCTACATAAATACGATCATGCTCAACTATTCATCCAACCGGAAATTCCGCAGTTTTCTTCATTACTATGAAGCGATGGACGTGGATTCCCTGTTTGACGTTTCCAATCAGCTGGAGGATATGATCGCAAATAACTCTTATATCCATTCCATCATATTTTATTATCCGCAGGATCAGCTGGCATATGTTGCCAACTCCGGCGTCATGCCCGTGGACAGCTGTTTTGATGGCGCATTTCTCACCTCCATCGACCCGGCCGGGGCTTCCGTTTCCGGAACCTCTTCCAGGACCGTGTGGGACTCACAGAAGCAGGCCAGGGTCTCCCTCTTAAGCCTGATGCGGCCGCTGCAGTATACGGGCGGGGAGCTGGAATCCCTTCTGATCATCAATCTTGACACTTCCTTTTTCAGCGACATGTTCAATTCCGTCGGTGAAGGGGAAAACGCCTTCTTCGCGCTGAACGAGGATGCATTAACCGTCACGGGCTCCGATAACTGCGCCGGTTACGCCGGTTATTTTCCGCAGATATTCGACCGGCTCTCCGAGTCGGGCAGCATCGAATTTTCTATGGAGAATGAGCAATATCTAATCTCCTGTGTCAGTTCACCCGGCACAGGATGGCGATATTACAGCATCACCTCCACGGCTGTTATCTATAAGGAAGTCCGGGCTCTCTTAATCCTCTCCGTACTGATCCTAAGTTCAGGTATCGCCATGGCCGTACTCTGTTCCGAAATCATTTCCAGACGCCTGTCCCGGCCGATCTTAAAGGTTGCGCGCCAGTTCGACCAGCCGCTGCAGGCCAACGATGATATTCTGCATCATATCGAGACAAACATTGACCATCTGAAGCAGGAGAATAAAAGCATACGCGAAAGCCTGGATGAGAGCCTGCCCGTCCTGAAAAATAACTTCGTCATATCACTGTTAGGAGGATATGTCGTCCGGCCGGACGAGATCGATAAAAACCTTTCCTATTTTGACATCGGGCTTAGCAGAACCTGCCCTGTATTCGTATGCGTCATCAAGCTAAATGAACTCAATGCATCCACAGGAGAACATTATCTGCCGCTTCAGATCCACTCTCTCACCGCTATGGTCATGGATCTGCTGGCAGAAGAGTTCTCCGATTCCGGCAGCTACCTCTTCTGTAATTCCTATGAGGAGGAAATCACGGTCATCTGCGCACTCACAGGACAGGAGAACGCCGGGGACCGGACCGGACATGTGCTCGCGCTTCTTGTACAGCTTTTTAAGGACATAAAGAAATACATCACGCGGATCGGTATCGGGAGCATTGAACAAAATATCTACAATATAAGCCTTTCTTACCGCAACGCCAAAAAGGCTCTGGCGCTGGGGTTCCTATCTTCCGAGCAGATCATCTGCTATGACGATATCCCTTCCCTGTCCGCCCTGTCGGATCAGATCGAGGGCTATCCCTATAAGCTGGAATCTGAGCTGATTGCAGCCGTCCGTGCCAATGCCGGCACGGAAGAATGCCTGGCCTCCATTATCGGCACGATCCTGTCCGTTACAGGCCGGGACAGAAGTAAGCGCTCCTACTTTCTCCTGCAGCTCTACCACCGGCTGCTCAAGTACGCATACGATGCAAACATCACGGAGGATATTAACCGGACCGATCAGTGTGCAGAACTTTTGTCCCTTCCCGAAGACCAGCTCTTTTCCTGGTTTAATGCCTACATAAAATCTGTCATAACACAGATCCTGTACAAAAAGACCAATCCGGACAATCAGCTGTCTGAGCGCATCAAAGCCTACATAGAGAAGAATTATGATCAGGATATCAGCATACCGCTGCTGGCGGAGGTCTTTCTGTTCAGCCCCACCCATATGTCCCATCTGTTTCACGAGCAGACCGGAAGCAGCATAAAACAGTATCTGATCAGGGTGCGCATAGAAAAAGCCTGTGAACTGCTGCGGGACGGCTCTCTCAAGATCGCCGATATCGGGCAGATGACAGGCTATCCAAAACCTCACGGTTTTCTGAAGCAATTCAAAAGCTATACCGGGATGACGCCCAGCGAATTCCGCCAGCAGCTGGCGGAAGGACGGACGGAAAATACATTTTTCCCTCTTGACGAATCGTGAAACTATGGGTACAATAGTAGATGCGCTAATATTTTACTTATACGTTTCCGTAGCTCAGCAGGATAGAGCGACCGCCTCCTAAGCGGTAGGTCGGGTGTTCGAATCACCTCGGGAACGCTGTTAAAAAGACGGGAGCCTTGATAAGTCAAGACTCTCGTCTTTTTTCGGTCTAAAGAAATTACCGCAGTCTGAACGTATTCTTATAATAGTCAATAATTCCGTCACGTTTCATATAGGACAGTTCTCTGGAAAGCGCGCTGCGGTCCACATTGAGATATTCCGCCATCGCATTTCGGTTGATTGGCAGGCTGAATATTTTGCTCTTCTGTTCACGTGATATTCTCCATAAATAGCTTAATATCTTCTCACGCACGGTAGGCCGGAGCAGACAGTCCATCCGTTCATGCAGCAAAAGCCCCTTTTCAGCGACAATGCGGATATAATTGCGCAGAAATTTCGCGTGCCCGGGACAGGCCTTTTCACACTGGGTGAAAACACGCTCAAAAGGGATTTTCAATACAGATACCTCATCCTGAGCCTCTACGGTAACTGGGCTTTCACGGTCTCGGCTTGCCGCCAGAATAACTCCTATCTCACTTCCCTTTTTAAGGAGACTGATAATAATTAATCTGCCTGACGGATCCCACTTAATGGCACGGCAATGTCCTGACAGTATAATGCTGAAGCTCCGGACTCTGCTGCCTTCTTCAACGATGTATTCACCCCTGGCATAATCGGCGCGCTCTGTACAAAGACAGCGGAACAATCCGTCAATATCCTGCGGTTCCATATCCGAAAACAGATTTGTATTCTTTAAATCCTCAATAAATTCATTCATAAGCAGTCCTCACATTCGGTTGCACCCGCAACAGGAGATTCAGCCAAATTGTACTATAATAAAGGCTATAAATCAATGGAACGGAGACAGCAGATTATGAACAAACGAACACTATGGATCACCCGCACCGCAGTTCTAACCGCAATGCTTGTTGTATTGCAGGCAACCACCCAAGCTACAGGAAATACAGTTATCACAGGGTCTGTTGTAAATATGCTGCTCATTATTTCAGTCATGGCCTGCGGCATTCTCTCCGGGATAACCGTCGCCGTCATCTCGCCTGTTATGGCAAAGCTTATCGGAATAGGCCCGCTTTGGAGCCTGATCCCCTTTATCATGGCAGGAAATATCACCCTTGTACTGGTTTGGCATCACTTAGGAAACTGGAAATGGGGACACAAATACGCCGCAAACATCGTAGCTTTAATCGGTGCCGCCTTCGCTAAGTTTGCAGTGCTTTATGCCGGAATTGTACTGATAGCGGTGCCGCTGCTTTTACGGTTACCACAGCCGCAGGCTTCGGTAATTACCGGCATGTTCTCCATATCGCAGTTTATAACGGCGCTTCTGGGCGGCGCTGCCGCTCTGCTCATACTTCCGACGGTCAAAATTGCGCTTGCCGGACGGAGCGCACAGAGGTGAGCCTATCTACTAGCTATCTGGCCGACAGTTCCCGCCCAAACAGCTCCAGTTCCCGCAGAAATGCCTTCACGGCCGGTGAAATCCACCGGTTTCGGTTATAGATGACCTGGACCCACAGCTGTATACGGTAGCCGCTGACCTGTATGAGGGAGATCCTTCCCGAATCCAGCTCTTTTTTCAGTGTAAAATAGGGAAGCAGCCCAATGCCCCGCCCTTCCGATACCGCGCCAATAATAAACTCGGTATGCCCGATCTCCATGTCACAGCTTAAGCTTTTTCCGGCCGCGGCCAGATCATTTTCAAAAACATACCGGTAATTGCATCCCTTCTCAGTGAGAATAAAATGCTCCTGTAAAAGGCGGTCCAGAGGCACATCCCGTTTGCCGGCAAGCGGATGCTCTGGGGCGCAGAAAAAAGAAATGTCCGCAGGGAACTCAGCCGCGGTTACCCAGTTCGGCCTGCTGATCCTGTTATCCAGCAAAAAGATCAGGTCAAATTTGCCCCTGTCCAGATTTTCCATGGCCTCAAATGTGGTAGACACCTCCAGCTTTAGCGATACCCCAGGATACTTTTTCAAAAAATGGTAAAACAGGTCCGCATAGCCGGAGGCGCATACCGTTTCCATCACCCCTATGCAGAGCATTCCCTCGGGTTGTGCATCCGCGCGGAAATGTTCCAGCGCCATGGCGTCATACTTCACAATCTGGTAGGCATACTGCAGAAATTCCTGCCCAGCCGCCGATAAAGCGATCAGCTTGCCGTTTCTGGTGAATAGTTCTGTCTGCAGTTCCTCCTCCAGCTGTTTGATCTGCATTGTAACTGTTGACTGTGCATATCCCAGCTCCAAAGCCGCCTTCGTAAAATTCTCCAGCTCCGCCACTTTAATAAATGTCCTGATATTCCGAATCTCCATCTCCCCATCCCCTTAACCGTAATTTCTGTTTTCACAGCATTCATATCATTTTTTATGATAACTAATATTCTACATTTTAATTTTTCAAATATCAATAGGTACGCTATACTAAATAAAAGCTGTTACAGCAAAACAAACTCACTAAAGGAGAATACCCCAATGTCTTTATCACCTTCCGTCTACAACACCTTCATTGAAATATTAAAAGAGGAGCTCGTGCCTGCCTTCGGATGCACGGAACCCATCGCCATCGCATACTGCGCCGCAAAGGCCCGCGATCTCCTGGGCGCCCTTCCGGAGCAGGTCGTAATTGAGGCCAGCGGCAACATTATTAAAAACGTGAAAAGTGTGATCGTCCCCAACACCGGCGGTCTGAAGGGAATACCCGCTGCCGCTGCCGCTGGTATCGTCGCCGGAAATGCAGATAAAGTCCTTGAGGTAATCGCCGAGGTGCCGGATGATAAAAAACAGGAGATCCGCACCTATCTGGAACAGACAGCATTTGCCGTTAAGCCCCTGGAAGACGGCGATAAGCTGGATATCCTGATCACCGTCTCGGCCGGTTTCAGCACCGCTAAAGTGCGGATTGCCCGCCATCATTCCAATATTGTGCTGTTGGAAAAAGACGGAAGCTGCCTGTATCAGGCACAGTATAAAGAGGAAGCATGCGCTTTGGACGAGGCCGACCGCAGCTGCCTCTCTGTCGAGGCCATTGTGGAATTTGCGGACTCCGCAAATCTGGAGGAGGTAACCGAACTGCTGGACCGGCAGATCAGCTACAATTACGCGATTGCCAAGGAAGGACTCGCAGGCAATTGGGGCGCTAACGTAGGAAATGTGCTGCTGAAATCCTATGGCCCGGATGTGCGCACCCGGGCGAGGGCGATGGCGGCCGCGGGTTCAGACGCCCGCATGAGCGGCTGCGAGCTGCCCGTTGTCATCAATTCAGGCAGCGGCAATCAGGGAATCACCGTATCCGTGCCTGTCATCGTATATGCAGAAGAACTCGGATCATCCAGAGATCAGCTTTACCGTGCCCTGCTGATTTCCAACCTCATCTCCATTCATCTGAAACACGGCATAGGTCCGCTTTCCGCATTCTGCGGCGCGGTGAGCGCCGGATGCGCGGCCGGATGCGGCATTGCCTATCTCCAGGGCGGCCGTCTGAAGGAGATTGCTCACACACTGGTAAACAGCATAGCCATCGTGTCCGGCATCATCTGTGACGGAGCCAAGCCTTCCTGTGCGGGGAAAATCGCCTCCTCCGTGGACGCGGGCATCCTTGGATATGACATGTACATAAACGGACAGCAGTTCTACGGAGAGGACGGAATTGTATCCAAAGGCGTTGAAAATACCATCAAAAATATCTACCGCCTCGGAGCACAGGGCATGTTCGGCACGGACAAAGAAATCATACGCATCATGACTCAGTGTGACTGATCGTTTAAAGTGATAATATGCTAAAGTGATTGAATCGGCGCTCCTCTTATGATATAATGTCGGCAAACATTATACCGCGCTGATTTCCGTCCACGCAGCGGACAATTTCCATTGAAAATCATGCGCATCCCCCCGGAGGGGCCATGTCAGCTTGCTGACATGGTATAATAAAGGCGTTTTTTAACTGTATTTATGTTCTGGGGATTGGAGGAGATCATGGAACATCAAGAGAACAGAAAGCTGAACTGTAAAAATATATGGATTCCTCTGCTGTTTGCAGTGCTTTTTCTGGCGCTGGTTCTGATATCTTCCTGCCAGCTCTATCAGAGCGGGCTTTTAAGGGACGAATTGGGATACCGGTATGAAGCGGTATTTTACAACGGTATTGGATTGTGGCTGTCCTTTTTTGTGTCCGTGCTGATGCTCATCCTGTCCCTGGTCAAGCTGATCGGATGTTTTACAGCACATGTGCCGATCCGTCCGTTTTATCTGGTTATATCCGTGCTGGCTGTGATATTCTGCCTGATCATAGATGTACTCTGCATGCATTACCATATGCTGCTATAGTATTCAGGCAGGGCATATACTCCCTGCGCTTAGATTATAACGGTGTTAAAAAGTATCTTCCCTATTGAAAAAATCCTCAGAGATGTGAATTTTCCCACTCTGAGGATTTTTTGTTGAATTAAAATCTCTTTCTGCCAGGATCAATGGCTTTGACCGCAATATATATGCACACCACCGCCACGGCAATCTGCAGAACAATGCCGATCGTTACCCAGTTATTAAAAAAGAAATTCTCTGAATAATTAAAGAAGCCGCCCAGCAGTTCCTTCAGCGCCCTCCGGTTGCCGGCCTGCTGATTTATAAAGCTATAGAAATTGACGCCCGGATTGGTGATCAGCAGATAGACCGCGCCTCCCGCGCCGGTCTGTTCCGCCACGATATCCGTGCTGTAGTGGATGTCTGAAACTTGTTTTGCAAAATATACGATCAGATAAGAACCGCCTAGCAGAACCACCTCTGTCAGGTAGGATACCACGGTCGAAATCATAGTCTTTTTAAATACCGAAGAAAACATGATGCCGATGCTTCCCACAAAAAAGGCTGTCACCAGAAAATATAGATACAGAAAAAACAGGTCCAGCATCTTCAGGCCGCCATAGATAAATACCAGCGACAGGATCGGGAATGTGGACAGGATCAGTATGCTTGCCACCTCCAGAGCGGACAAAAGCTTTCCTATGATGATCTGCCTTGGCCTCATCTTGGTGCTTAAAAGCAGATCCAGCGTCTGCCTCTCCCTTTCGCCGGATATACTGCCGCTGGTCAGCGCCGGCATGACCAAAAGCAGCATCGCAAATTCGAATTCCGCAATCAGCATGTACAGCTCCAGCATGGAGGAAAACTGCACCTCTCCCGTATACCTTAAAGACTCTACCATAGAATACAGATTCAGAAAGGCCACCGCGGCCAGCACACCGTTAAACAGTAATATGATGACGGCCGTTTTCACCGTACGGCTGCTGGTCTTGGATTCTTTCAGATATACCGGATTAAGCTTCATTGCTGCTCACCAGCCTTTCGTCCTTATTTTCCGTGATCTGCATAAACAGCGTTTCCAGGCTGCCCTGCTTGCGGACAAAGGAATTGACCATCACTCCGGCCTCCACCAGCATCTTCAGCAAAAACGCCTCATCCTTCTGATTGCCGCCGAAAGTAACCACGATCTTCGGACTGTCCACGGATATGGTCCTGACCAGCTTATGTCTGCGCAGCAGCTTCAATGCCTCATCCAGCTTGTCGCATACTACAATTTCCAGAGGATTGGCGCTGTTGACCATGGTCAGTATCTCCACCATGCTGCCTCTTAACACCATCCGTCCCCCGTCAATGATTCCGATATCCGTACACATCTCCGAGAGCTCCGACAGGATATGGGAACTGATCAGTATGGTCTTTCCCATGGTATTCAGATCCTTAAGGATCTCCCTGAACTGATATCTTGTTCTCGGATCCAGCCCGGACGCGGGTTCATCAAGGATCAGAATCTTCGGGTTGTGGATCAGCGCCCTGGCTAGGCACAGCCTCTGTTTCATGCCTCTTGAAAGCCCATCCACATAGAAATCCTCCTTATCGGCGAGATCCACCATATCCAGCAGCTCTCTGTACTGGGTCCTGGCCTGCAGGCCGTAGATTCCATACGCTGCCGCATAAAACTCCATATATTCTGAGACTCTCAAGTTATCATATACTCCGAAGAAATCCGGCATATATCCGATGGCCTCTTTCAGCCTGTTGGGCTGTTTCAGTGCGTTTACACCGTCGATCACCACCTGCCCCTCATCCGCCTTTAACAGGCCGGCCAGGATTTTCAGTGTGGTAGTCTTGCCCGCCCCATTGGGTCCCACAAAACCGAACAGCTCTCCTTCCTCCACGATCATGTCCAGGTGATTGAGCGCGCGGAACTTGCCATAATTTTTGCACAGATTTTTTACTTCAAACATCAGCCGGCCCTCCTCACCAGAGAAATGATAGGCAGCGCTACCGATGAACGGCTGTCTCCGCTCTTTTCCTGCACATAACGCACCTGCAGACTATTGCTATCGTTGATATATGGCGCTAATTCTGCCCTTTGATAGGCTTTCTGCAGATCCATTTTATCATATCTGCCGGTCTCAAAGTTGTAGAAATAGCAGCTTCCGACAAATTCCGTCCTGTAGTCATAGGAATAGTCCTTATCTGTCACACCGTCCCGGAAACAGAGCTCAACCAGATCCTCCAGCGCCTCATTGAGGCTGATTTCCAGTGTCACGGCTGACGAACTGCTCATGGCGATGGAGGATCCGTCATAAAAACCGTCCAGCACCACCGGATCCTCTTTCAGGTAAGGCTGATAGATCAGCCCGTCCTTTTCAAAGCTTACAGGTATCTCCGTGGCATACAGCGTCCTGCCATAACCTGATGTGCTGTCATCCGCCAGAAACTGTGCCGGCTCTTCTGTGTCCCTGTATGCGATCACGCGGGCGGTGTCCGTCTTCTGGGAGAAGAACTCATCGAGGTAATACTGTACGATCTGAGCCTTCTGGATGACTTCCGTATATTCCGCCTGCCCCACCTTATTTTTCAGATTTTCATAAAACCCTGCGATTTTTCTGGAAGTATTATAAGGATACTCCGATGCGCAATCCCTAATCACATAATTGGAGAGATCCACCTCTTCCTTTGGTTCCATGCTCCCAATTTCAATGATCTGCCCGTACAGCACCACTGTAACATTTCTAAGAGGCTCCTCTGTATTGTTTATCAGACGGCCGCCCACCTGGTCTTTAAAGACAGACAGCTCACCGCTCACCGTTGCCTCTCCTTCAATCGCATAGGACCTGGCGGCTTTGAATGTATTGGGAGAAAAAGCGACCATGTCGCGGATCCTGATCTCGTCGCCTTCCCCCGCATATCTGATCCCCACGTTGTAATCATAGTCCTCCCTGGGAATGACCCTCTCCATTCCGTAAGAAAAAGATTCCCGGTTGCTTCCGGCGATGGCGATCAGCGAATACCCTTCCTTCAGCTTCACTTTATAGTTCCTGTTGTCCGGAGATCTTAGGCTGAAATAGCTGGTCTCGCATACCCGGTCCCGGTTCTCCTCCACGATCGTGCCGTAATTGACAAAAGAGTTCTGAAATCTGGTATCTGAGCTGATCGCAAATATAATTCCGCAGAACAGAACCGCAAAGGCGGCGATCAGCGCCCTCTGCACATCCGGCTTATGGCGCTTTTTAAGAAACAGGTAAAGACCCGGACCGATCAACAATATATACGCCAGCAGCACCAGCACATATTTCGCGACGCTGGGGATCTTCCCCGGAGGAACAGAGTTGACCATGCTGTATACCGACCAATAGTCCGGCATACTGTTGCTATAAATCTCGCTCTCCAAATTCATCAGCCTGTTTTCCGTCAATGCTCTGTTAAAAAAGTTGCCCGCCTCAGATCGGCTCCCCATGTCTTCACAGTAATTCATCAGATCTGACATGGAAAAGCCCGTGTGAATGATCAGGCCCTCACCTGCCGCCTCGGATGACTCTATACCGCCGTCCTTCTCATAGCTGCCAGACTGCTTCTCAAAGATCAAAACCCCCCCGGAGAAAACCCAGGATACTACCGTTTCCTTCTGAACTTCCGTCAGGCCTTCATAACTGTCATCCGCAATAATGATATCCAGCATATCCAGCTCCAGGACTTCCTCCGGCATGAGTTCCCCTGTCAGTCCGGTGACGCGCAGATAAGTATCCATGTAGTCATTCAGCGATACGCCATTAAAATACGAAGCGGTATCGTGATTGGCCGACAAGACACCCAAATTTATATCTGTACTGTCCTTCGGCGCATTCAGAAGGATTGTATCTTTATACAGCACATCTTTGCCGTCGTTTAAAATACGCAGAAACAGAGCTTCCATGCCATAGCTTAAGGGGATATAGAATACCTTCTCTTCGGAGTCTCCCGCCGCCAGCACAAGCTCTGTTTCATAGAGATAATTTTCCTCATCCTCTTCCGGCGCGAATATCTGGAGCATGCCGCTGACATCATCCCCGAAGTTTTTAACGAGGATATGCAACGGCAGATATCTGCCATATTTAGCACTATCTGTAATTCCAAAAGTTACAGTTATATTCAGAGGAGACGCCGTATCCTTATATGCATGGACACTGTCCCCCGCCATCATGCTGCATGCAATGATCAGCGCTGTGCAGATTGCTGCCAATACCCGTATGCCAGGTTTCCTCATCAGCTTATCCTCTCGAAATTTTCTTTATTGATATCAAAATCTTCTTTCAGCTTCACTTCAAATACAGTGCCTTCCAGGCTGCTGCGCGCTTCTATGCTGCCGCCGTGCATCTCCACAATATTTTTCGCGATCGCAAGGCCCAGACCCGTTCCTCCCGTTCTTTCCGCACGGGACTGTTCCACCCTGTAAAACTTTTCAAAGATGAGCGGCAGTTCCCCCGGAGGTATGACCTTGCCATAGTTTATCACCGATATGATCGCGACATTATCCTTCTTGTCGATTCTTACATCGATCTTCTTTCCGTCCGCGCCGTATTTAATCGCGTTTCCGATCAGATTATCAAAAAGCCTCGCCAGCAGATTACCGTCCGCCGATATTTCCAGAGTATCCACAGTGGTCTTCAGTTCATATGCAATATCGTTTTCCGCAAAATTAGGATAAAATTCATCCAGCAGCTGTGAAAGCAGTTTTACCAGATCCACCTTCTCCACCTTCATGGAGATTTTTCCATAATTGAGCTTGGTAAAACCGAACAGATCGTCAATCAGTTTTTCCAGACGTTTGGATTTATTATATGCGACAGCAATGAATTCCTTTTTTCTCTCTTCCGGTATCTTTGTATCGCGGTTGAGCAGTTCCAGATATCCGATCATGGAGGTGAGCGGCGTGCGCAGATCGTGAGCCACGCTGGTGATCAGCTCGTTCTTTGTCTTCTCCGACTCCCGCTCCTTTTCTATCAGCATCTTTATGTCCTCCGCCAGCTTGTTTAATGTGGCGGCCATCTCTGAAAACTCATTGTCTCCCCGCACTTCCACAACCGTGTTGAGATCTCCCTCAGAAATCTGGCTCATCGCTTCCGATATTTCTGAGATATAGCGGACGGTCCTATCCTCCAGACAGACAAAGCAGACGCAGAAGACGAGCATACCCAGCAACACGAACAGAGTAATCCAGAAAAGGTTCCCGTAATTACCTCCTGCCAGGGAAGAATTGTAATATCCGGTTCTGTTTATCACCTGCTGGAGCATATTAAAGTTCACAATCACAAAGATCTCTATAATCGCGGTTATCAGTCCGCTGATCAGGGTATTGACCACCGCCCGCTTCAAGGAGCTTCTTCTGATATCACTTTTCAATTTTATAGCCTACCCCCCAGACCGTGGTTATAATCTTATCCTGCCTGGTATCCTCTTTCATCTTTCCGCGCAGCCTCCTGATATGGACCATAACCGTATTGTTTGCCTCATAGACCTTTTCGTTCCAGACCTTTTCAAAAATCTCATCCGTGCTGAATACCTTGCCAGGGTTGGAAGCCAGCAGATACAGTATGTCAAATTCAATGGGCGTCAGCTTCACCTCTTCACCGTACACGGTCACCTTATGGTTGTCCTTGTTGATGTTCAGGCCGCGTATGGAGATCTCGTTGTCCGCAGTCTGCCCCTGGCTTCCGGGATTTAATTCCGTGTACCTGCGCAGCTGTGATTTTACCCTGGCCGTCAGCTCCAGCGGGTTAAAGGGTTTCGTCACATAATCATCCGCTCCGGTACCAAGTCCCATGATCTTATCCAGATCCGTGGATTTCGCGCTTAAGAATATGATCGGAATGTTATTGGTCTCCCTGATCTTACGGCACATCTCCAGTCCGCTCATGCCCGGCATCATGATATCCAGAATCACCAGCTGAACATCCTCCGCCGCCAGTATGTTCAGGCCCTCCAGCGCGTCATATGCCTTAAATACTTTATAGCCGTCGCTGACCAGATAGATCTCCACCAGGTCTGCGATTTCTTTCTCATCATCCACAACCAGTATGCTTGTCTGCGCCATAAAAACCTCCTGTTTTCTGTCATCCCTATACATAGCATAATATCTATATTATACAATATCACAGTTTTTCCTGTTTTTCTTTACTTTTCTCTTACATCTAAGGGACTGCGCAATATCTGAAAGGGCCCCGGCAGATTTACCGTGGCCCTTATCCTTATTCTTCCCAATCCAGCGCTCTGGATACCGCTTTTCTCCATCCTTTTACCAGTTTCTCTCTCTTGGGTTCCTCCATGCGTCCGATGAATTCCCTGTTCAGATTCCATTTGTTTTTCAGCTCTTCCCGATCCTTCCAGTATCCGACCGCCAGACCGGCCAGATAAGCCGCTCCGAGTGCAGTAGTCTCTATACAATCAGGACGCTGCACCCTGGTGTTCAGAATATCTGCCTGAAACTGCATGAGGAAATTGTTGGCGCAGGCGCCGCCGTCCACCTTCAGGCTCTTTAAGCAGATGCCGGCGTCATTTTCCATCGCCTTAACCAAATCATAGGACTGATAGGCTATGGATTCCAGCGTGGCGCGGATCATATGCTCCTTTTTAAAGCCTCTGGTAATGCCCACAATTGTGCCTCTGGCATACTGGTTCCAGTAGGGCGCACCCAGTCCGGTGAACGCAGGCACCACATACACCCCTGCCGTATCCTCCACTGCCAGAGCATATTCTTCCGACTGGGCGGCTGTCCTTATCATGCGCAGCTCATCCCGCAGCCATTGGATGGAAGCTCCGGCCACAAATACGCTGCCCTCCAGGGCATAATATACTTTTCCGTCAATTCCGGCCGCGATGGTTGTGATCAGATTGCTTTGGGACTTCACAGGGGTTTCGCCGGTGTTCATAAGCAGAAAGCATCCTGTTCCATAGGTATTTTTTATATCGCCCATCTCAAAGCAGCACTGCCCGAAAAGAGCGGCCTGCTGGTCACCGGCAGCTGCTGCAATCGGAATCTCTCCCCCCAGCACATCCTCGCTGACATAACCGTAGACACAGCTCGTGGGCTTTACCTCCGGAAGCATACATCTCGGTATATTCAGTATGCTTAGGATCTCGTCATCCCAGCACAGGTTATGTATATCAAACATCATGGTCCGGGAGGCATTGGTATAGTCTGTTACAAAGACTTCTCCCTTAGTCAGGTTCCAGATCAGCCAGGTGTCAATGGTCCCGAACAGCAGATCTCCGTGTTCCGCGGCCTCTCTGGCCCCCTCCACATGATCGAGTATCCATTTCAGCTTGGTGCCGGAGAAGTACGCGTCCGGTATCAGCCCCGTTTTACTGCAGATCATCTGTGAATAACCGTCTTCCTTCAGGCGGTCCACAATTTCTGAGCTCCTCCGGCATTGCCATACGATCGCGTTATATATGGGATGGCCTGTATGCCGGTTCCATACCACCGTGGTCTCTCTCTGGTTTGTGATGCCGATGCCGGCGATATCCGCGGAATCCGCGCCGATCTTGGCCATAGCTTCCATGGCTACGGAAAGCTGTGACGACCATATCTCCATGGGATCATGCTCCACCCAGCCCGGCCTGGGATATATCTGCGTAAATTCTTTCTGAGCCACGCTGCAGACATTCGCATTTTCATCAAATAAAATACACCTGGAACTCGTGGTGCCCTGGTCCAGGGCCATAACATACTTAGCCATACCGCTCTTCTCCTTTTCCTGCCTTCCCCAGTACTGCAGTACTAGGCCTTTTCTACAGATTTTGTTGCGATCAGGTCCGCCCCCGTGCCTGCAATGTCATGTACCAGCACCGCGCCTTCACAGATGGGCGCATCCACTGTGACCGTCCTGATCTTCTCCATACACTCAAATATCTTGTTTTTGGGGATATCCTCCCTGGTCTTAACGGAAACCATCGGGATCCTTCCCCCTCTCACCCTGACGGAGGAAGTCACAATCCTGGTGGGATCGGTAAGCTCTTTTCTTGCATAACGTTCCCCCCGTATGCAGGTATTGCCTGAAACCGATACCACCTCGCCGCCCTCCATGCAGGCGGTCATGGCGCATCCCATCGGACATCCTATACAGATCAGCTCTTTATTTTCCATCGCGTTTCCTTTCCGCTTACATCCGCACTCACTGTTCCTCTACTCTGAATATGATCCGGTCCAGGCCGGCCGCCGCCTTTAGATCCTGTTTTTTCAGAGTGATTTCCTCCATCTCTCCGGGCGTCATCACCATGCGTTTTTTATGGATCACCCGGTCCGCGCCGAAGTAAACATTCAAATAACAGTTTTTGTATACGCCGTCCGTTCTCATGCGGATCACTGCAGTTTCCTCCATGCGGTCCGCATTGACAGTCCTGGGCACCGTATAACGGATGCCGTCCGACGGAATGAGAGGAATATCCTTCCCCGCAGTCTCCGGCCTGCCGTTTTTCACATACTGCGCGGCACTCCTGCCGGCATGCCCTGCCTCTTCCGATACATAGTCAACCAGATCATGCACATGGAGCACATTGCCGCAGGCATATATGCCTTCCTGACTGGTTTCCAGACTTTCGTTCACCACAGGACCCGAGGTGAGCGGTTCGATCTCAACGCCCATATCCTGGGACAGTTCATTTTCCGGTATCAGTCCAACCGACAAAAGAAGCGTATCACAGGATATATATTCCTCCGTTCCCGCAATGGGCTTGCGGGCTTCGTCCACCCTGCTGATGAAAACACCTCGCAGCCGGTCCTTCCCGTCTATCCCGGTCACCGTATGGCTGAGCTTAAGCGGTATCCCATAGTCATCCAGGCACTGCACAATATTTCGTTTTAAACCTCCGGAATAAGGCATGAGTTCCGCCACCAGCTTCACCTTAGCGCCTTCCAGAGTCATTCTCCTGGCCATGATCAGGCCGATATCACCGGACCCTAAGATCACAACTTCCCGCCCGGGCATAAAACCCTCAATATTGACCAGGCGCTGAGCGGTGCCGGCGCTGTATATGCCGGCCGGACGGAAACCCGGTATGTTTAATGCTCCTCTTGGACGTTCCCTGCATCCCATGGCCAGTATAATCGCTTTCGCCTTATATTCCACATACCCTTCCTGTCGGCTGACAGCTGTTACTATTTTATCCTTTATTTCTATTACCATTGTATTTAACTTATAAGGGATTTGCAAGGCCTTTAACTCTTTTATAAAACGGCCCGCATATTCCGGGCCCGTCAGCTCTTCCTGGAAGGTATGCAGTCCAAATCCGTTGTGGATGCACTGATTGAGGATTCCTCCCAGATCGCTGTCTCTTTCCAATATCAGAAGGTTATCCACACCGGCCTTCTTAGCCTCGATTGCTGCCGCCAGACCCGCAGGCCCGCCGCCTATGATGATCACATCGATATTTTCCATCTCTTATCTATCTCCTTTTAGCAATCAGTTCTGAGCCCGGCCCCTTCTTGCGGATGTGTTCCGGTTCTAACGACAGTTCTCTCATCAGTATCTCCATGGTTTTCGGTGTACAAAATCCCGCCTGACACCTTCCCATACCCGCTCTTGTCCTCCTCTTTATGCCATCCAGCGTTGTGGCGCCCAAAGGTCTGTGTATGGCATCTAGGATCTCCCCTTCCGATACCATTTCACATCTGCAGATGATATTTCCATAAGCCGGATTTACCTCGATCAAACGCTTTTGCTCCTGAGTTGTGCACATTTTCATGTGGATAACCCCTTTTCTTCTGTGGATAAATGTCGTTTTTTCCACAATTCCTAATTTTTCGACAACAAGATCCGCGATATATTTACCGATTGCAGGAGCGCTGGTAAGCCCCGGTGACTCAATGCCGGCAGCGTCATAAAATCCCGGCGCCCCCTTTGCTTCTCCCAGCACAAAATCATCCGAATCCTCATGGGCGCGAAGCCCCGCAAATGACGTAATTACGTCCCTTACGGGCAGTCCCGGAACGCTTATTTTCGCCATATCAAGCACCTGGGAAAGCCCTTCTGCGCTGGTATCAACCGCTTCCTTATCCGATAAGTCACTTGCTGTAGGTCCTGTCAGCAGATTGCCGTGAACCGTGGGGGTAACCAGTATCCCCTTGCCCATTGCCCCCGGAAGCTGGAATATGGTTTTATCCACAATGCCGCCGTCCTTTTTATCCAGCAGGCAGTATTCACCTCTTCTTGGAGTGATATGTATCCGCTCTTCACTGATCATATTGTGGAACACATCCGCGTATACTCCCGCCGCATTCACCACGGTCTTTGTCAAAATCTTTCCTTTATCCGTTTCCAGCTCATATCCCTGTTCAGCCTTCTTAACGGATAGGACTTCGGTTTCAAGCATAAATTCTGTTCCGTTTACAAACGCGTTTTCCGCCAGAGCCATGGTCAGTTCAAATGGACACACAATGCCGCCTGTCGGCGCGTAGAGCGCTGCCACAGTTTTATTTGACAGCGCCGGTTCCATCACCCTCACTTCCGAGGCGCTTAACTGCTGCAGCCCCTTCACACCGTTTGCGCAGCCCTTTTCATATAGCTTTTCAAGCGCGCCTTTATCCTCTTCCCGAAAGCATAGAACCAGAGATCCGTTCTGCCGGAAGGACACATCCAAATCCTCGCACAGCTGCTTCATCATACGGTTTCCCTCCAGGTTCATCTTCGCCTTCCAGGAACCGGTGGCCGCATCGTGTCCGGCATGGACAATGCCGCTATTGGCCTTCGATGTTCCCTCGCAGATATCGCTGCACCTGTCGATCACGCAGACCTTTACCTCATAACGGGACAGCTCTCTGGCGATCGCACACCCAGTCACGCCCGCGCCTATTACTGTTACATCATACATTGCACTTTCCCCTTATCATTTTATTTTACTTCACTGTTACTGCACTGCTGTTACCGTTTTACTCAAACCACAGGCCGCTGTTGGTGGTCGATATGGAAACTGCTCCGGCCGACAGAGCGTGTATCACATCCTCACGGTCTGCGATCAAACCTCCAGCAATAACCGGAATCTTTATCTTATCACAGACCCTGCGTATTACCTTGGGCATAGTTCCCGGAAGAAGTTCAATCAGATCGGGGCTGCAGGCGGCCGCCTGTTTCTCTATGCTGTTGTAAGCCATGGAATCAATCATGAACATCCTAAGTATAGCGAACATTCCCAGATCCCCGGCCCTTTTGATCAATGCGGGCTTCGTCGTTATGATACCGTCCGCCCGGGTATTGCTGCGGATAAAATCCACTGAGATTTCCTTGCTGGCCAGGCCGGAAATCAGATCCACGTGCACGAAGGCCATTCTGCCCGCATTCTTTATCCTGGAGACGATATCCCCGATATCACATATGTTTCCGTACAGGATAAATATAATCCTGCTCTCAGACTCCAGGCTCTTTGCAAGTCCTTCACTGTCTTTTACCGCGGCAATCACCGGACAGTCCTCCAGAGCCTCCATGATCTCATCCTTCATCCTTCACCTCTACTCCCTGGTTCAAAACAAGGGTATTAACCATCCGCAATTTTTGTGGACGGTTAATACCCTTTTTCTCTCATCTCTATGGGATTATTTTAATTTTCATAAATTCATATTAGCATATCATGGGGAATGATTCAAGAGTTAACTTATGTATTTATATACCATATTCTCGCCATGTTACTGTTCATACAGAAAAGAAGGCGAAAGCAACTGCTGCTTTCACCTTCTTCTGTGATACATGCCTTTATTTATTTGCCATAGTATGCTCTTAAATACATTTCCTTGAGTTCGCTCATCAGAGGATACCTGGGGTTAGCTCCTGTGCACTGATCGTCGAAAGCCTGCTCCACCATCTCATCCAGACGGTCCAGGAAGTCCTTCTCATCAATGCCATATTCGGCAATGGTCTTCTTGATGCCTACTCTGGCTTTCAGCTCTTCGATGCCTTCAATAAATTTATCCAGGCATTCCTGATCATCCTTGCCGTAGAATCCGCAGAATCTCGCGCATTCCGCGTATCTTTCAAGGGTGTGGGGATACTGATACTGGGAGAATGTACCCATCTTAGTGGGGCATTCTTCTGCATTAAATTTCATTACTTCCGTGATCAGCAGTGCATTGGCAACACCGTGGGGCAGATGATGGAAAGCGCCCAGCTTATGCGCCATGGAGTGGCAGATTCCAAGGAAAGCGTTGGCAAATGCCATACCGGCCATGGTGGAAGCGTCAGCCATCTTTTCTCTGGCGATCACATCGGTCTGCCCGTTATCGTACGCGGAAGGCAGATAGGTGAATACATTCTTCATTGCCTTTAAGGCAAGGCCGTCCGTATAATCGGTAGCCATTACGGATGCGTATGCTTCCAGCGCGTGAACGAGGGCGTCAACACCGGATGCGCTGGTCAGACCCTTAGGCTGGCTCATCATGTTATCCGTATCGATAATCGCCATGTTCGGCAGTAACTGATAGTCTGCAAGAGGATATTTCACTCCCGTCTCCTGATCCGTAATAACCGCAAAAGGCGTTACTTCAGAACCTGTACCGGATGAAGTCGGGATCGCAACAAAGTATGCTTTCTCGCCCATGGTAGGGAAGGTATATACACGTTTTCTGATATCAATGAAACGCATGGCCATATCCTGAAAGTCAACTTCCGGATGCTCATACATCACCCACATGATCTTGCCCGCATCCATTGCAGAACCGCCGCCCAGCGCGATGATGACATCGGGCTTAAACGCGTTCATTGCCTTCGCACCGGCCTGTGCATTTGCCAGCGTAGGATCCGGCTGAACATCTGAGAAGGTCTGATATACAATTCCCATCTCATTCAATTTATCCGTAATCGGTTTTGTATAGCCGTTCATATACAGGAAGGAGTCTGTTACAATAAATGCTCTCTTCTTGCCCAGCACTGTCTTTAACTCATCCAAAGCCACAGGCATGCAGCCCTTCTTGAAATAAACTTTCTGAGGCGCTCTAAACCAAAGCATATTTTCTCTCCTCTCGGCAACGGTCTTAATGTTCAACAGATGCTTCGGACCTACGTTTTCAGAAACTGAGTTTCCGCCCCAGGAGCCGCAGCCCAGTGTCAGGGAAGGAGACAGTTTGAAATTGTAAAGATCTCCAATGCCGCCGTGTGAAGAAGGTGTATTGATCAGGATACGGCAGGTCTTCATTGCCTGTGCATGCTTTGCCATCTTTTCTTTTTCAGTCAGAGTATTGATATACAGGGAAGAGGTGTGCCCATAACCGCCGTCTGCGATCAGATGCTCAGCCTTTTCAATCGCCTCATCAAAGGTCTTTGCCTTATACATCGCAAGTACCGGGGATAATTTCTCATGGGCAAACTCTTCTTTTATGTCAACGGACTCCACTTCGCCGATCAGGATCTTGGTGGATTCCGGAACCGTCACGCCGGCCAACGCAGCTATGTTCGCGGCCTTCTGTCCTACAATCTTAGCATTTAAAGCGCCGTTGATGATGATGGTCTTTCTGACTTTTTCAGTTTCCTCCGGATTTAAGAAATAGCAGCCGCGTTTTTTAAACTCCGCCTTTACTTCTTTATAAATCTTATCCATTACAATTACGGACTGCTCCGAGGCACAGATCATGCCGTTGTCAAATGTCTTGGAATGGATGATGGAGTTTACAGCCAGCTGAATATCCGCTGTATCGTCAATAATTACCGGTGTATTGCCGGCGCCAACGCCCAATGCCGGTTTGCCTGAAGAGTAAGCAGCTTTCACCATTCCGGGACCGCCTGTTGCCAGAATGATATCTGAATTTCTCATCACTTCATTGGTGAGTTCCAGTGAAGGCACATCGATCCATCCGATGATCCCTTCGGGGGCTCCGGCCTTTACAGCGGCCTCCAGCACAACTCTCGCAGCCTCAATCGTACACTTCTTTGCACGGGGATGAGGAGAAATGATAATGGCATTTCTGGTTTTTAAGCAGATCAGAGTCTTAAATATCGCAGTGGAAGTGGGGTTCGTAGTAGGGATGACCGCCGCAACAAGGCCGATCGGTTCTGCAACCTTCTTAATGCCGAATGCCTTGTCTTCTTCAATTACGCCGCAGGTTTTCATATCCTTGTAAGCATTATATATATATTCAGCAGCATAGTTGTTCTTTATTACCTTGTCTTCTACAACGCCCATTCCGGTCTCTTCTACAGCCATCTTCGCAAGAGTCAGTCTCTGTTTGTCAGCCGCCGATGCCGCAGCAAAGAAGATCTTATCTACCTGCTCCTGTGTGTAAGTAGCAAATACCCTCTGCGCTTCTCTCATCTCTTTCATCTTAAGGATAAGTCCGTCTACACTGTCAATTATCTGCGGTGCTTTCATTTCTTCGACTTTTTTTGTCATACCTGATTCTCCTCTTTCTCCTGATTTCTATACGTTTTCTCAGCCTCATTGACTTCAATAACTATGCATGTGTTTTCTACTTGTTATTTTTTTAACAATTAAATTATATAATGTCGTTATTTTTTTGTCAATCCGAGTTAGCACCAAAATAACCGAAATTTCGGTCTGCTTTTTGTGTAGTTTCTACATATAAATAGCTTATCACTGTCTTATTGCCGCAGAGCGCCGCATTTTTGAATCTAAATTCTGTAATTTGTTACTATCCCTAAGCAGAGGAATTACTATTCACGGCCAATACAACAGCGCATAGCAGGATTCAACACATCCCGATATTACCCAGCCCCGCGATGCGTGGGAAATTACGGTACCTGTGAATAGCAACATCAAGGATACAATTATCTCTGCATTGCATGGGACAACGCCTTTTTCTCCTCTTCACCCAGCATAATCTCGCTCTCTCCCCCCTTTACTTCCTTAATATATAAGTAGCAGCCTTCCCTGCTGTGCATACAGTTTAAAATCATGCCGTCATTTTCCTTATCGAGCATGGCCAGAGCAAAGCTGGCTTGTCCGCCCATCCCCTGAAAGGCGTCGTATTTGGATATTCCCATTTTCTGTACGGTTTTACCAAGAGTTCTGTTGATCACTTTAATAGAATCCTTGATCCCACGGTCCTCCGATTTCAGCTCTTTAATATCCTCTATCTGGGACAGTATAATATCCTCTAAAGATTCCGCATCCTTGCCCCTCATAAACGAATCATACTTGTGGTACAGTTTGTTCATCTTAACTGCACATATAATAAATGCGATTAGTAAAGCAATGGATATCACTGCAAGTCCTATGATCAGATAAGCCGGATCAAATAAAAGATTATTCAGCATACTGTTGTTCATGGTTTAACCTCATTTCTGCGCCAAGCACCGCGCCCGTTTCTCTGTTGTCTGATTTGTCACTTGAATTTAGTTACTGCATCTAAATTTTTTCCATCAACTCTATTATTCTATCCAGATCTTCCACAGAATAGTATTCTATCTCTATCTTACCTTTATTGTTATCCTTTTTCTGAATAATAACCTTTGTTCCTAAAATGGATTTCAGTTTGTCCTCCGCCTCTCGATATGCAGTTAATTCAGATTCCAGCTGTTTCTTAACCGGTTTTTTCTCCTCTGAAGTCTTTACTTCCGGATTCAGCAAGTCTCTGACCATCTGTTCTGTTTCGCGAACACTTAACTGTTCCGACACAATTCTCTGAGCCGTCTGATGCTGTACCTCTTTGTCCTCTATTGCTAAAAGCGCCCTGGCATGTCCACTGCTTATCTCGTTTTCAATCACCATATTCTGAATTTTTTCATCCAGCTTTAGCAGTCTCATGGTATTGGTAATTGCTGTTCTGCTTTTGGAAACTCTCCTGGCCACTTCCTCCTGTGTGAGATGAAACTCTTTCAGGAGTTTTTGATATGCCTGTGCCTCCTCTATTGCATTTAAATCTTCTCTCTGAATATTTTCAATCAGAGATATTTCCATGATTTCCTGATCCGTATATTCTTTAATTATTACAGGTACTTCTTTAAGGCCGGCAAGTTTTGCCGCTCTCCATCTGCGCTCTCCTGCTATTATCTCATAATAATTATCCTTCTTAGTAACCACCAAAGGCTGTATAATGCCAAACTGTTTTATGGATTCTGCAAGTTCCAACAGAGGTTCTTCTTCAAAAACTTTTCTGGGCTGATCCCTGTTCGGTTCTATCAGCGAGATTTTGAGAATTGTATCGGCTTTTTGATCGCTGCTCCTGCCGCTTGCCGTCAGCTCCATTACTCCCTCGGGGATTAATGAATCCAGTCCTTTACCTAGTCCGCCTCTTTTTGCCATTATGCTTCTCCTCTTTTAATCACTTCTTTTGCTAATTCTCTATAACTTTCTGCACCCGCTGACTTCGGGTCGTATATATTAATGGGCAGTCCGTGGCTGGGTGCTTCCGCCAGCCTTACATTTCGGGGAATTATCGTCTTATATATATTCTGATTAAGATTGTTTTTAACGTTTTCTACGACCTGCAGAGACAGGTTGGTTCTGGCATCATACATTGTAAAAACAACGCCTTCCAGCTCAAGGTCCGGATTCAGTCTGCGTTTAACCAAGTTAATAGTATGCATCAGCTGACTCAATCCCTCTAATGCATAAAATTCACACTGAATCGGAACTAATACGGTATCTGCCGTAGTCATAGAATTGACTGTCAGCATACTCAGGGAAGGCGGACAGTCAATAATTATAAAGTCATAATTATCGGCCACCTTTCTCACCTGCCACCTCAATATGTACTCCTTCATATCCACGCCGATCAGTTCTATTTCAGCGCCGGATAAATTAACATTTGCAGGAATAATATCCATATTGTCCAGCACATTTTTTATGATGCATTCTTCAATATCACTTTCTCCTAATAAGATTTCATAGACAGTGTTCTCGATATTATTCTTATCCAGACCGAATCCACTGGATGTATTGCCCTGCGGATCCATGTCTATTACCAAGACCTTTTTATTTTCCGCTGCCAGACATGCGGACAAATTGATCGCGGTAGTGGTTTTTCCAACACCGCCCTTTTGATTTGCTATAGCGATAATTCTTCCCATTGTTTCCTCATTTCTTTATCCGTACAAAAGATTTGCATAAACAGAGCTGATTAGCTATGTTATTCCGTCAACGTGTTACCGTTGTTAACGATACGATTTATATTATAGCATTAAATATTACGGATTGCTATTACTTCATAATTCTTTTATAGGTATTAGTTGTTGCTTGTTACTGTTCACGGTTGTCGTAAACTTACCGCGAATGAGAGGGCAGAGTCTGGTCCTCATAGGGACGCGCTCTCGCTCCTTGAAGCGCGCAGCGGTTCTAACGCTGCAAACTACGCAGCGAAAGAACCGGCGGGCTTCAAGGGATCCCTATGAGGACCAGACTCTGCCCTCTCATTCGCTGCTTTATCGGCAGCCGTGAACAGTAACGTTGCTTATAACCAACCGCCCGCTTTATGATTTATGTGCATATCAGTGTGTATTTTTGTTTCACGTGAAACATAGATAGATGTATAGTTGGGGCAGTGCATATTTCCCTGAGAACTATACACTGCTCCGACAGGTACTGCTTTATCAGCAACCATAAATATCTGGCCGGGTAACAATTTTATATATATAATATTGCTACTTATAGTTGCCCCAAAAAAAAGTGTAATAGACAAATGGTAATAGCATATCGTACAACGCAGTATACTGACATTTATGTTGATCAACCACTAGACGATTATTAACGATCTGTGCCACTTCATAAAGGAAAGTATATATTTATAGCTAATAATTAATTTTTCTCAAAACAAATTTTAGTTAAACAAAAAAGCTCAAATGTTTCACGTGAAACAAAGTACACTTTATATTTCCATCAGAAATCCGCCAGACATGTGCGTGAAATCTACGACACTGTGAAGTGTAACCTCCAAACCTTAAAATAAAATTACAATCTTACATTTCCGTTGTATATCCTGGTATAATATATTATAATTACAGTAACTGCAAACACATATTTTCTGTGCCGCTTACAGTTCAAATATATAATCCAACAGGAGGCAGACATTATGAAAACAAACAGAAACAGCAGTAAGCACAATTCGATCCTTATCGTATTATTTCTGATAACGATTGCGACGGCCGTTGTTGCATTAATAAATAAATTGATTTTTATTTATTCCACTGCAAAGGATTATCTTTCATCAGAAAAATCCAATACCTATAAATGGCGTTTTGGTGATATTTCTTATACCCGGGAAGGCGATGGCAAGCCCATTCTGTTGATACATGATTTGAGTTCTTCTTCCTGTAACTATGAATGGAATAAAGTTAAAAAAACCTTTGCAAAAAAACATACTGTCTATACAATCGACCTGCTCGGATGCGGAAAATCAGATAAACCCGGCATAACATATACCAATTACCTATATGTGCAGCTGATCACGGATTTCATTCGCACTGTAATAGGACATAGAGTAGATGTTATCACCAGTGGCAAAAGCAGTTCCATTGCAATTATGGCCTGCAATCTCAATCAGGACATCTTTGATAAACTGATTTTTGTAAATCCTGAGTCGTTTCTGGAGTCCAGACAATCTCCGAACAGGAAGTCCAGATTTTTTAAGTTTGTCATCGAACTTCCCATAATCGGAACACTGCTGTATAACATCACCTATAACCGTAAAAATATCACCGATGCACTGATGGTAACCAAGTATTCAGATCCTTATAAAGTAACTTCTGACGAAGTGAATACGTTCCATGAATCCGCACACCGCAAGGGATTAAATTCCAAAATGTTGTACTCCAGCATAAAAGGCAATTACACGGCGATCCCCATAGAAAACGCCCTCAAAGGAATTGATAACAGCATTTATATTATTGGAGGTTCCGACTATCCCAATATAGATGAAAGAATGGAAGAATACCGCAGCACAAATCTGGCTGTGGAAGGAACGGTTATTAAGGATACAGCGGCATATCCTCATATGGAACGCCCTGAAGAGTTTGCCAAAACCGTCTCTATTTTCTTAGACTGACAATACGCCAAAATAAGCAGAAACGCTCCGCCATATAAGCGGAGCGTTTCTATATACAATACTATTATAACAATGGCTGCCTGGCTGGTAATCCTGCTTTTCGCGGATATTTCATGGATGTGGCTTTTACTTTTTCAATACAAATCAAAGACCTCTCTATATCCGTTTCCGGTAATACAAACTTCTCTGTCTTAAGCAATTTTCCACCGAGTATCCGTACAGCTCCCTCTGCCTGTGTTGCCTCATCTTCCACTTTGCCAGACTTGTATGACACAAACAGGCCTGCGCATTTGACAAACGGAATACAGTATTCTGCCAATGTCGCAAGATTGGCCACCGCTCTGGATACACAGCAATCATACTGTTCCCTGTAGCTTTTATCTCTTCCGAGATCCTCTGCTCTGGCATGTACTGCCTGTATCCCGTCCAGTTTCAGTTTCCTGCACACATCTTCCAGGAAAAGTATTCTTTTATTCAAAGAATCCATCAGAGTAACCTGCAGTTCCGGAAAAAGTATCTTTAACGGTATCCCCGGAAAACCCGCGCCGGTACCCACATCTATCAGCTTTTTCTGTCCGGTCAGATCCACACAGCGGATAATCGATATGCTGTCCAAAAAATGTTTTATGAGCACATCTTCATAATCCGTTATGGCGGTGAGGTTCATCACCTTGTTTTTTTCGGTCAGCATCTCATAATACTGTTCATACTGATCAACCTGTTTTTCCGATATAACGGCTCCGTATTCTGCAAAAATTCTCTGTATTTCTTTCATCCGCACTCCCCCTTCAGCAAGTACCTATTTTCCGGTAAGATACACGAGAAGCACCGATATATCCGCCGGTGAAACGCCGGATATCCTGGATGCCTGCCCTATGGACATAGGTTTATACAGATTTAGCTTTTGCACCGCTTCCTTCCTAAGTCCGCTGATCTTTGTATAATCAAACTCCGGGTCCAGCTTTCTTCCTTCCAGTTTTTTAAACTGAGCGACCTGCTGGAGCTGCCGCCGGATATACCCCTCATATTTGATATTTATATTTACCTGTTCACAAACTCGCTCATCAAGCTGCGGACGGTTTTCATCTATCTCCGCCAGCTTCTCATAATCCAGCTCAGGACGCTTGATCAGCTCTGCGAGCGTAGCCCCACTGTTTAATGGTGTGCTATCATATTTTTTTAAAAGCGCCTGAACCGAAGCGGTGGTACCTACAGTCGTTTCCTCCAGACGTTTTATTTCTCTGTCGATCGCCTGTTTTTTCTCCTGTACGCTTTGCCAGCGGGACTCATCTATCAATCCGACCTCATATCCGATCTCAGATAAACGCAGATCCGCATTATCCTGGCGCAGCAACAGCCTGTATTCGGCGCGCGACGTCATCATCCGGTAGGGCTCATGATTTTCCTTTGTGACCAGATCATCAATGAGCACCCCTATATATGCCTGTGATCGGTCCAGCACAATCTGCTGTTTTCCTTTCAGCTCCATCACGGCATTGATCCCTGCTATCAATCCCTGAGCCGCGGCTTCCTCATAACCGGAACTTCCGTTAAACTGTCCGCCGCTGAACAGCCCACGGATCATTTTAAATTCCAGCGTGGGTTTTAACTGTCTCGGATTAATACAGTCATACTCAATGGCATAAGCATTGCGCACAATGCGGACATGTTCCAGACCCGGCACTGTTTTATACATCGCATACTGGACATCTTCGGGCAGTGAACTGGACATTCCGCCCAAATACATCTCGTTGGTATGCAGACCTTCAGGTTCAATAAATACTTGATGCCTGTTTTTGTCTGCAAATTTAACTACTTTATCCTCAATTGACGGACAATATCTGGGGCCTGTTCCCTCAATTGCACCCGAAAAGAGCGGCGAACGGTCCAGATTTGCCCTAATGATTTCATGAGTAGTTTCATTCGTATATGTCAGCCAGCAGGAAACCTGATCTTTCTGTACGGAGTCAGGATCAGTGGTGAAGGAAAAGGGCACCACGCGTTCATCGCCAAACTGTTCCTCCATCCGGGTAAAATCAATCGATCTCTTATCCACTCTGGCCGGAGTTCCAGTCTTAAACCGGTACATCTCAACCCCGTTTTGACGCAGGGAATCCGTGAGGTGTCTGGCGGCCTGCAGTCCGTTCGGGCCGGTAGGATTGCTCACATCACCGTAGATACATCTGGCATTGAGATAAGTTCCGGTGCAGAGTATAGCAGCTTTACAGTGATATATTGCACCGGAATAGGTCTTAACTCCGGCCAGCTCTCCGTCTTTTACAATTATTTCTGAGACCTCCGCCTGACGGATGGTCAAATGATCCGTGTTCTCAAGGGTCTTACGCATTTCCCGCGTATAATCCTGTTTGTCTGCCTGGGCGCGTAAGGAATGCACTGCCGGCCCTTTGGAACGGTTCAGCATCTTGGACTGTATAAAAGTCTTATCAATATTTTTTCCCATCTCACCGCCCAGCGCGTCGATCTCTCTCACAAGATGCCCTTTAGAACTTCCGCCTATATTCGGATTACAGGGCATAAGAGCGATGCTGTCCACACTGACGGTAAACATGATTGTTTCCATTCCCAGCCTTGCACAGGCCAGTGCAGCTTCACAGCCGGCGTGGCCGGCCCCCACCACGACGATATCATAACTCTCCACTAAATTCGGCATATTTTTAATCCCCTTATTTGCCCATACAGAATTTGCTGAAAATTTCGTTCACCAGATCCTCTTCCACTGACTCACCGAGAATCACTCCCAGCTGTTCATAGGCATCCATTAAATCGATGCTGAAAAAATCCTCCGGAAGTCCTCCCTCTATGCTGCTCTTTACGAGTTCAAGGCTTTTGTATGCATTCTGCAGGGCAATCTTATGTCTTTCATTAGTGATATACAGTTCCTCGTTGATGCTGACATCACCGCTGTAAAACATCTCTTTTATCGCCTCCGTCAGCGCTTCTATGCCCGTATTTTCTCTGGCGGATACAGAGATTACCTTTTTATCAGTTCTATCCTGCAGTTCTTCTACGGACACATAGGTTTCCAGATCGCTTTTATTCAGCAGCACGATGGATTTTCTGTTCTGAATAAGTTCAATTATTTCAAGGTCATTCTCATCAAGAGGAACTGAAGAATCCACCACATAGATAATCAGGTCCGCATCCTTTGCCTGATCCTTAGCCCGTGAAACTCCTATTTTTTCTACCGCGTCCTCCGTCTTTCTGATGCCGGCAGTATCCACCAGAGATATACCTATTCCATCCAATATAATCTGTTCTTCCAGTATATCCCTCGTCGTTCCGGCTATATCGGTCACGATTGCCCGTTCCCTGCCGGCCAGTATATTGAGCAGTGAAGACTTGCCCGCATTTGGCTTTCCCAGTATGACAGTCTTTATGCCATCGGACAGTATATGGCCGTTATCATAGCTTTTCAACAGTTCCGACAGTTGCAGAGCCAGAGGATTTATCGTATCAAGCAGCTGCTCAGGGTATCCATCCAGCGATATATGCTCCGGGTCATCCAGCGCCGATTCTATAAAAGCGATCTGATACAGCAGCTTTTCCCTGACCTCCCTGATTTTTCCTGAGAGTGAGCCCTTTAACTGGCTCACTGAGGATTTCAATGCAAAATCATTTCTTGAGTTGATCACATCGATGACCGCCTCTGCCTGACTTAGATCCAGTCTACCATTTAAAAATGCCCTTTTGGTAAACTCCCCCGGATCCGCCGGACGGACTTCCGTTTTCAGCACAGCCTCAAGTATTCTCTTTACCACAAGAATACCCCCGTGGCAGTTGATCTCCACCGTATCCTCCCCCGTATAGCTGTGAGGACCCTTCATAACGGATACCAAAACTTCATCCAGCAGCTGACCGCCGTCATAGATATAGCCATAATGTATGGTATGGCTTGCTGATTCTGCAAGTCTTTTTTTACCGCATTTTGAACGGTACAGCCGATCCGCAGCCGATATCGCTTCGGGTCCGCTGATCCGGATAATTCCGATACCTGCCTGACTCATGCCGGTCGCGATCGCCGCAATCGTATCCTTTTGCACCGGTTAGCCTCCTTTCTTTCGGGCCTATAACGCATACAGGGACACACCGAACCGGCATGTCCCTGTCCCTGTCATTATTTATGATATCTTTCTCTCTTAAGAGAAATCACCACATGTCTGTACGGATCTTCGCCCTCACTTCTGGTCACCACATATTTGTCGTTCTGAAGAGCGGAATGGATAATCCTTCTCTCATAAGGGTTCATAGGCTCCAGTGATACCGGACGCTTTGTCCTCTTCACTTTATAGGCGATATTTCTGGCCAGCGTTTCCAGAGTTTCTTTTCTTCTCTCCCTGTAATTCTCTGTATCCAGCTTCACCCTGATGTAATCGTCCTCTTCCTTATTTACAATCAGGCTGACCAAATACTGAAGGGAATCCAGAGTCTGTCCGCGTTTGCCGATCAGAACACCCATATCCTCACCGGACAGATTAATGTCCATGGTCTTTTCTTCCCTGTTCAGCGAAATATCAATCTGAACTTCCATTTTCATAGTTGCAAAAATCTTATCCAAAAATTCCTTTGCCGCTGCTTCGCTGTTGCCAGAAGCAGATTTTTTGGCCGCCGGTTTTTTCACCTGATCATCCGCAGCTGCTTTTGATTCTTTTATTTCTTCCTTAACAGGCTGCACACTCTTTTCCGCCCTGATCTCCGGCTTCACCGGCTCTTCAGCCAGCTGATCCGCCTTTCTCCAGGCTTTGATTACCGCAGGTTTGCTTCCGATAAATCCCAACAGGCCGTTGCTGCCCTTTTCAATGATTTCATACTCAATCTTATCGCTGGTGGTCTCCAGCTGAATCAGAGCCTTTGTAATCGCATCATCAATATTTTTTGCTGAAACCTCGATATATTCCATATATGCTCCCATCTGCGCACAGCGTACGCGTAAAAATCAGGGGATGAATCATTCTATAAGCAAATCTAAGGCTATTTACCCCCATGCTTTTTGTTATAATCATTTACCATATTTGCTTTGGAAGAAATACTTCCAGGCTTCTTGCTTCTGGAATTATAGTACTCGGAATTATCCACTTTCTTCACCGGCTGCTTTGCTATTGAAGCGGCTTTGGCCCTGCTCTCTTCTTCCAGCTGCTTGAAGGTCTTATGTTCCATATTCTTCATATTCGCATTCTGCTTCAGCGGAGGAAGGCCTTTTTTTGCCCTCTTTTTATTTTTCTTTTCCACACTCTTGGCAATCAGCTCATTTACATTAAGCTTGTCCATGTAAGCGTTGATCGCCAGCTGCTGAATAACCTGGAACACACTGCTGGCCACCCAGTATAAACCAACACCGGTAGGAATAATCACACAGAAGAATACGGAAGTCAGAGGCATGATCGTATTCATCATCTTCATGGTAGAACCCATGGTATTATTCTCACCGTCACTGCTGGGCGCGGGCTGTGACATCAGTTTCGTGCTAAGCCACTGGGAAAGACCTGCCAGAATAGGGATGAGCAGAGCCCAGGAAAGCTTCCATCCGGGAGCCTCAGCCAGGTTAATGCCTCCCAAAAAGGAGTTCATGTGCATGATCTTGTCCACGAACTGGCCTACCTTATCCTGTATACCGTCAAACATGGTATAAAACTGGTTCCAATCCGCCATATCAAATTTATAGAACAAATCCACGATCAGATTTTTAGACTCTACCGTCGCACCGCTGTAATCCAGAGTGGCGCTCATCTGATTGCTTGTGGCAAGCTCAGCTATCTTCGTCGCAAAGCCAGGCTGTTTGACAGCCACATCCACGATACCCATAAACTGATCCTTAATACCGGTTACATAAGCGGGTATATTATAGATAACCTTGTATAAAGCGAACAGAATCGGCATCTGAATCAAAAGCTGCAGACATCCGCCCATGGGGGAAGCGCCGTATTTATCATATACAGCCTGTGTCTCCCTCTGCATCTTCTGCATGGATTCCTGATCCTGTTTTCCTTTATATTTTGCCTGAACCGCCTGCAGCTCAGGATTCATTACACTCGTAAGCTTTGAATATTTCTGCTGTTTAACCGTCATGGGAAGCATCAGAAGCTTCACGATCAGGGTAAACAGAATAATGCACAAACCGATATTCTGTACGCCGAACAGACTGCAGAACTCAAAAATGCCGTTCATGATATAGCCTAAAAGGCTGGCTATAGGGCCCAGAATAAATGTGGTGCTCTTAGTAAGTACTAGAAAATCCAATGGTTTACCTCCTCTTGTCCCACACCGGACTACGGTACAGGATCATAACCGCCTTTTGCGAAAGGATTACATCTTAAAATTCTCTTTACCGCCAAAAATGTCCCTTTTAACGCACCGTACTTCTCAATAGCCTCCAAGGCATACTGCGAGCAGGTCGGAAAATAAATACAATGACAGCTTTTCTTTAAAGGCGACAAATATTTGCGGTAAAATCTGATTCCGCCAAGCAAGAATCTCTTCATCTGTTCACCACTTCATCCGCTCCCCGGCCATAAAAAGCCGCACAGAACCGCCCCTAAAAAGGCAAATCACTGTGCCAGTATATGGTGGAGCTTACACAAGTGCATCAAAGCACTTTCAATCTCACTGTAATCCCTGTCTCTGGCATCCTGCCGGGCTACCACCACAATGTCGTAACTGCCAGAGATCTTTACGGCATTTAAACGGTAACTCTCTTTAATCAATCTTTTTACACGATGTCTTACTACGCTGTTGCCAACTTTTTTGCTGACGGATATACCGATCCTGTTGCCGGCATTCTCCTCGTTTTTCATCACATACATGACCAGGTACTTATTGGCATAAGACCTGCCTGTTTTGAAAACCTTCTGAAAATCTCTGTTTTTCTTAACCGATATAACTTCACTCATACAATTCCTTGCTGTCAGGAACAAAAGGAAACTCCCAACAAGAAAATAATAAGAAAATAAAAGGCCACATATATGCGGCCTAAGCGGATAACTGTTTTCTTCCTTTTGCTCTTCTGGCAGCCAATACTTTTCTTCCACCAGGAGTACTCATTCTGGATCTGAAGCCATGAACTTTTGCTCTCTGTCTTGTCTTCGGCTGAAATGTCATTTTCATAACGGGGACACCTCCTTCTATATCCGGATATCCACAATACCCGGTCTCTAATTTCAAAATTCAATCAGCATAATAAAGAACATCATTTCAATTATATTCAACTCCCCCCCACAAGTCAAGCAAAAAATGTGAACTGGCTTTAATTTTCGGTGATGATATTTAGTTTTCGCGCAGTTTCCGCGCAGTCCGGGGGAGAGCAGGGGGCTTATCGGGACACGCTCTCGCTCCGTGAAGCGCGCAGCGGTACTAACGCCACAAAATACGTGACGTAAGTACCGGCGGGCTTCAAGGGATCCCGATAAGCCCCCTGCTCTCCCCCGAACTGCGCTGCTTTACTGGTGACAAACAATATATGATTACAGTCGGGACGAAAATCAGAGTCAGTATGGAGGCCGTAAAAAAACAAAAGAATCATACCTTTTATCCACAGCTATATTTTAATTTACATATTAACATTCCTTTAGTCGGGTGCCTGTTTATTACCGTTTTTCCCTTTCTTCTATATTATATAGCACAATGATATCCACAATTTGTTGATAACTTGTTGATAACTTTCTAATTTCATATGGACAAGTCTTAAATTATGTGTATTTACTAAGGTGGATTCTGTGGAATGAGTTATTCACATTCCTTTAAAACAATACTATATTCTCTCAGATTTATCATTTTATCCACAATCATTTTTTTTCATTTAAACCGACTATACCGCGCTTTGCATCAATCATACAGACTGCTATTAAAATATCTGCAGATCTGCTTTTCAACGAGAAATTCTCAGCATTAGGGTTGCTGTTTACTGTTTTAGTTTTTAGGGTTGCCGATAAAGCAGCGAAAGGCGGGGGCGGGTATGGGCTGTATTGGGATCCCTTGAAGCCCGCCATAAGGTAGCGCACTGAAGTGCGCGTAGGTCATCAACCTGGCGGTTGGTGACAGTTTGCGCGCTTCACGGAGCGAGAGCGTGTCCCAATACAGGCCATACCCGTCCCCGCCTTTCGCGGGAACTTTACGCCAACTCTAAGCAGCAACACCGTAAACAACACCCCTAAAATAATTTATTGCCTTTGTTTATTTTTTGTTGTAGAATAGGTCTATGTAGGTTTTAATTTAGAATGCGGATATTATGCAGTTTAGGAGAGATTTTATGTTGCAGATAATTAAGGACAATTGGGACAAGATACTGGATACATTAAAAGAAGAACAGGAGCTTTCCGATGTGTCCTACAATACGTGGCTGGTTCCTCTGGAGCCCTATGCGCTGGAAGACGGCGTATTTACAATCCTCTATCCCGGAGAGCCCATGGGGCTGGGATACATAGAGAGAAAATATAAACTCTTCTTAACCTTCACAATTGAAGAGATTACCGGGATTAAGTGTGAGATTAACTTCATACTCCCTTCAGGGCTGGAAAGCGGCGGGAAAAAATCCAAGGCGCGCCCTGAAACCACAATATCCACAGCCATACAGGAAGCCAACTTAAACCCCAAGTATACCTTTGATACATTCGTGGTTGGCTCCAACAATAAGATGGCGCACGCAGCGAGCCTTGCGGTGGCCGAATCTCCTGCAGAGGTTTATAATCCTCTGTTTATTTATGGCGGCGTGGGATTGGGGAAAACCCACCTCATGCATTCTATCGCCAACTTCATATTAAAGAATAATCCTAAATCGAAGGTAATGTATGTTACCTCTGAGAAATTTACAAATGAACTGATCGACGCGATCCGTAATAAAAACAATATATCCACAACGGAATTCCGTGAAAAATACCGTACCATCGATGTGCTTCTCATCGACGATATCCAGTTCATCGTGGGCAAGGAAAGTACACAGGAGGAGTTTTTCCACACCTTTAATTCCCTGCATGACGATAAGAAGCAGATCATTATTTCATCCGACCGCCCTCCCAAGGACATCGAAACCCTGGAAGAACGTTTGAGATCCCGGTTTGAATGGGGTCTTACCGTGGACATCCAGCCTCCGGATTATGAGACCCGCATGGCGATCCTGCGCAAAAAAGAGGAGCTGGAAGGTTATAATATTGACAATGAAGTGATCAAGTATATCGCCAACAACATTAAATCCAACATCCGTGAACTGGAGGGAGCTCTCACAAAAATTGTCGCCCTTTCCAAGCTGGACAAGAAGGAGATCACCATTGAACTGGCGGAGGAAGCGTTAAAGGACCTCATTTCCCCCAATCAGTCCCGGGAAATCACACCTGAACTCATCATCCAGGTGGTGTCCGACCATTTTAACCTGAACCCTCTGGACATCGCGTCCGTTAAGAGAAATAAAGAGATCGTCTATCCACGGCAGATCGTCATGTATCTGTGCCGGGAGATGACCGCCGCCCCCTTACAGATGGTGGGCAAATATCTGGGAAACCGCGACCATACAACCATCATACACGGCCACGATAAGATCCAGAAGGATCTGGAAACCAGTGAAACGCTTCGTAACACGATCGAAGTATTAAAAAAGAAGATCAGTGCCTCCTAAAGCGCGGTCGGAGCTTTAAACTGCTGTTCATAAACTTAAGGATAACCATGTGGATAATATGTGAATTTGAAGTTGAATAAAAAAATGAAAATTTGAGCTGTTGATAACTTGATAGGTTATACCGCTTCATCCTTCACCTTTGCACTGAGTTATTAAACTTAAGAACCCTGATGTTTATTAGCTTAAAGGTACTTATGAACATATTCACACCCCCTATTACTAATACGTCGGAATTAAATCATATATTCATTCATGCATCGCCCAGAAAGGAGTTATACACACCATGAAAGTAATCTTTCCCAAACAGTCTTTGTTAAACGGCATCAATATTGTACTTAAGGCGGTCCCTTCCAAGACCACCATGCCCATACTGGAATGTATTCTGATAGACGCCACTGAGAATAACGTAAAGCTCACCGCCAACGATATGGAACTGGGTATAGAGACAAAAGTAGAAGCTAATATTGTCGTAAAGGGCAGGGTGGCGATCGATGCCAAACTTCTCTCAGAAATCGTAAGGAAACTTCCGGAAAGCGATGTAAGCCTGGAAGTGGACGGGGATTTTGTCGTTACCATTACCTGTGAGAATTCCAAATTCAAAATCTCAGGAAAGTCAGGGGAAGAATTTTCCTATCTGCCTGAGATAGAGAAGGATAAATATATCTGCATCTCCCAGTTTGGCCTTAAAGAAGTGATCCGCCAGACCATCTTTTCCATCGCCGCCAATGAAAACAATAAACTGATGACCGGCGAGCTTTTTGAAGTGAACGAAAATATGTTAAAGGTTGTATCCTTAGACGGACACCGCATTGCCATCCGGAATATCGAACTGAAAGATTCCTATGAGAGCGAGAAGGTCATAGTGCCGGGAAAAACACTGGGTGAGATCAGCAAGATCCTTTCTGGGGACAAGGATAAGGATGTATCCATCTTTTTCAGCAAAAACCATATCAGTTTTGAATTTGAAGATACCATTGTGGTATCCAGGCTGATTGAAGGTGAGTATTTCAATATCAAGCAGATGCTTTCCAGCGATTATGAAACAAAGATAACCGTGAACAAAAAGGAACTCCAGGACAGCATCGAGAGATCCACGCTTTTAATCAGGGAGAGCGATAAAAAGCCGATCATTATCAATATTACAGACGCGACCATTGAGTTAAGCCTCAACTCAGCCATCGGTTCCATGCGGGAAGAGATTCTTTCCAGAAAGCAGGGAAAGGATATCATGATCGGATTTAATCCAAGATTTCTGATCGATGCGTTAAGAGTGATTGATGATGAGGAAGTAAATCTCTATATGATCAATGCCAAAGCACCTTGTTTCATCAAGGATGATGAGGAAAAATATATCTATCTGATCCTGCCTGTCAATTTTAACAGCGTGAGGTAGGAGAGAAGTTCGGAGGAACGGAATGGAAGAAATTAAACTGAAAGAGGAATATATTAAACTAGGCCAGGCATTAAAGGCAGCTAACCTGGTATCCTCCGGCGTGGAAGCAAAGATCGTAATCCAGGACGGGACCGTCAAGGTAAACGGCGAGACGGAAACCCGGCGCGGCCGGAAGCTCTATGATGGGGACAGTGTGTTCTTCCGGGGTCAGACAATAAAAATAGTGAAATAGTGGTGTGAAATGATTATTAAATCATTGGAACTGGACAGGTACCGCAACTACGATACCCTTCAAATTTCTCTGGATCAGGGGATTAATATATTTTACGGAGACAATGCGCAGGGTAAGACCAACGCTTTGGAAGCCATCTATCTCTGCTGCACCTCCAAATCCCATAAGGGGAGCAAGGACAGGGAAATCATCCAGTTTGACAGAGAAGAATCCCATATCAAGCTGTATGTGGAAAAAGATGGGGTGGAATACCGCATCGACATGCATCTGAAAAAAAACAAATCAAAGGGCATCGCGATCAACGGAATGCCTATCAAAAGAGCCAGCGAACTGTTTGGCATAGTAAATGTCATCTTCTTTTCTCCGGAGGATCTTAATATTATAAAAAACGGACCTTCGGAGAGAAGGCGGTTTATTGATTTAGAACTGTGCCAATTGGATAAAATATATACAAGCGACCTGATGAATTATAATAAAATTATTCTTCAGAGAAATAAACTTCTGAAGGATCTGTCCTATAAACCGGAAACGCTGGATACTCTGCAGGTTTGGGATATGCAGCTTGTGCATTTCGGCAGAAAGGTGATCCGGGCCAGGGAAACATTCATCGGCCGGCTGAATGAGATAATCACAGGAATACATAGTAAGCTGACCGGCGGCAAAGAGAATCTGACGCTGCACTATGAGCCGAATGTGGCAGCGGAGGCGCTGGAGAGGGAGCTGTTACGGGGAAGAGAAAGGGATATCCGTCAGAAGATGTCGCTCACAGGTCCCCACAGGGACGATATAAGTTTTCTGGCGGACGGCATCGATATACGCAGATTCGGTTCGCAGGGACAGCAGCGTACCGCCGCTCTGTCTTTAAAACTCTCAGAAATAGAACTTGTAAAACTGCTGGTAAAGGATAACCCGGTGCTGCTGCTGGATGATGTGCTTTCAGAACTGGACAGCGGCAGACAGACCTGTCTGCTTGACAGCATCAGTGATATACAGACGCTTATCACCTGCACCGGTTTAGATGATTTTGTAAATCACAGATTTCATATAGATAAGATTTTTAAAGTGACAGAAGGCAGAATCTTTAGCGAAAATTAATAGGAGGCAACGAAATAGAATGAGCGCAGATTATAATGCAGATCAAATTCAAATATTGGAAGGGCTGGAAGCGGTCAGAAAAAGGCCGGGCATGTATATCGGCTCCACCTCCTCGAGAGGTCTTCACCATCTGGTATACGAAATTGTGGACAATGCCGTGGACGAATCCCTGGCCGGCTTCTGTAATACGATATTGGTTCAGATCAACGAAGATAATTCCATAACCGTTACGGATAACGGAAGGGGTATGCCGGTGGATATTCATCCCAAGGCAGGTGTTCCAGCCGTGGAGGTAATATTTACTAAACTTCATGCGGGCGGCAAGTTCGGCGGCGGAGCCTATAAGGTATCCGGCGGATTGCACGGCGTGGGAGCATCCGTTGTAAACGCGCTTTCGGACTGGCTGGAAGTAACGATTTACTCCGAAGGAAAGGTATACCGCCAGCGTTACGAGAGAGGTAAAGTGGTAAGTAAGCTGGAGAATATAGGATCCTGCGATCAGGATAAACACGGTTCCAGCGTGACCTTTAAGCCGGATGAGACAATTTTCGAAGAGACGGTATTTGAATACGATGTGCTGAAGCAGCGTCTAAGAGAAACTGCCTTTCTGACCAAGGGGCTGAAAATCATCCTGAAGGATGAAAGGGATGAGGAAAAGACCGAAAGAGTCTTTCACTACGAGGGCGGCATCAAGGAATTTGTAACCTATCTGAACAAGAGCAAGACCGCTCTGTATGAGGATGTGCTTTACTGTGAAGGCATTAAGGACGGGATCTATGTGGAAGTTGCGATGCAGCACAACGATTCCTACAATGAGAGCATATACAGCTTTGTTAACAATATCACCACTCCGGAGGGAGGCACCCATCTGTCCGGTTTTAAGAATGCCCTGACCAAAACATTCAATGATTATGCCAGAAACAATAAGCTTTTAAAGGACAGTGAGACGAACTTAAGCGGTGAGGATATCAGAGAAGGCCTGACTGCCATTGTAAGCATAAAAATCGAGGATCCTCAGTTTGAAGGACAGACAAAACAGAAGCTGGGCAACAGCGACGCGCGCGGAGCTGTGGATTCTGTGGTGAGCGAGCAGCTGACGTATTATCTGGAGCAGCATCCCCAGGTGGCGAAGATGATCTGTGAAAAGTCGATTCTGGCTCAGCGTGCCAGGGCGGCGGCCAGAAAGGCCCGGGATCTTACCAGACGGAAGACAGCTCTGGAAGGAATGGCCCTTCCCGGAAAACTTGCGGACTGTTCCGATAAAAATCCTGAGAACTGCGAGATTTATATCGTTGAGGGTGATTCCGCCGGTGGATCTGCCAAAACAGCCCGCTCCAGAAATACTCAGGCCATTCTTCCTTTAAGAGGTAAGATCCTCAATGTGGAGAAAGCGCGTCTGGACAAAATATATGCCAACGCTGAGATCAAGGCCATGATTACGGCATTCGGCACGGGCATTCATGACGATTTTGACCTTTCAAAGCTTCGCTATCACAAGATCATTATCATGACCGATGCCGATGTGGACGGCGCACATATCAGCACGCTGCTTCTTACGTTTTTATACCGCTTTATGCCGGAGCTGATCAGGCAGGGATATGTGTATCTGGCTCAGCCGCCGCTTTATAAGGTGGAAAAAAATAAAAAAGTATGGTATGCCTACAGTGATGACGAACTGAACAGCATACTGACGGAGATCGGACGAGACCAGAATAACAAGATCCAGAGATATAAGGGTCTGGGTGAGATGGACGCGGAACAGCTGTGGGAGACCACCATGGATCCTGAGCGCCGTATCCTGCTTCGGGTTACCATGGAAGATGAGGATTCCGCGGAAGTGGATCTTACATTTACCACTCTGATGGGAGATAAAGTGGAACCCAGAAGAGAATTCATTGAAACAAACGCGAAGTATGTGAAGAACCTGGACATCTAACGGAGGAAAGCAAACAATGGATCAAAATATATTTGATAAGATACATGAGGTTGATCTGAAAAAGACCATGGAAACATCCTATATCGATTATGCCATGAGCGTAATTGCAGCCAGAGCGCTGCCGGATGTAAGAGACGGCCTCAAGCCGGTTCAGAGAAGAATCCTGTTCTCCATGATCGAGCTGAACAACGGTCCGGACAAGCCGCATCGTAAATGCGCCCGTATCGTCGGAGATACCATGGGTAAATATCATCCTCACGGCGACAGCTCCATCTATGAGGCGCTGGTTAAGCTGGCTCAGGATTTCTCAACCAGATATCCTCTGGTGGACGGACACGGTAATTTCGGTTCCGTGGACGGTGACGGCGCTGCCGCCATGCGTTATACGGAAGCACGCTTAAGCAAAATCTCTATGGAAATGCTGGCGGACATCAATAAAGACACGGTGGATTTTGTCCCTAACTTCGATGAGACAGAGCGGGAGCCGGCCGTGCTTCCTTCCAGATTTCCCAACCTTCTGGTAAATGGCACATCGGGAATCGCGGTGGGTATGGCCACCAATATACCTCCCCACAATCTGCGGGAGATAATCAATGCAGTGGTGAAAATCATCGATAACCATATCATGGAGGACCGTGAGACGGATATTGATGAGCTGATTGAAATTGTAAAAGGCCCGGATTTCCCTACAGGCGCTGAGATATTGGGAAGGCAGGGAATTGAAGAAGCGTACCGCACCGGAAGAGGTAAGATCAGGGTACGTGCGGTGACAAATATCGAGCCCATGCAAAACGGCAAGAGCAGGATCATCGTGACAGAGCTGCCCTATATGGTTAATAAAGCGCGGCTGATTGAAAAAATGGCGGAGCTTGTAAGAGATAAAAAGGTAGACGGCATCACCGACCTTAGAGACGAGTCCGACCGGACCGGCATGCGCATCTGTATTGAACTGCGCCGGGATGTAAATCCCAGCATTGTGTTAAACCAGCTGTTAAAGCATACACAGCTGCAGGATACATTCGGTGTCATCATGCTCGCGCTGGTTAACAATGAGCCGAGAGTGCTCAATCTGGCTCAGATGTTGAAGCTGTACTTAAATCACCAGAAAGAAGTGGTGACCAGAAGAACCAGATATGAACTCAATAAAGCGGAAGAGCGCGCACATATCTTAGAGGGTTTGCTGATTGCGCTGGATAATATCGATGAGGTGATCAGCATTGTCCGCAGTTCCAGAACCACTCCGGAAGCCAAGGAAAGGCTGATGGAGAGATTCTCATTAAGTGACGCACAGTCACAGGCCATAGTGGACATGAGAATCCGTGCGCTGACAGGTCTGGAAAGAGAGAAACTGGAGGCGGAGTACCGGGAACTGCAGGAGAGAATTACTGAGTTGAAGGCGATACTGGCTGACGAGAAGAGGCTGCTCGCTGTTATCCGTGAAGAGATTCTGATAATAGCTGAAAAATATGGAGATGAAAGAAGGACGGCCATCGGCTATGACGACGGGGAACTGATGGATGAGGATCTGATTCCCAATGAAAATGTCGTGATTGCCATGACGAATCTCGGATATATAAAGAGAATGTCCGTCAATAATTTCAAGAGCCAGCATAGGGGCGGCAAGGGAATCAAGGGCATGCAGACGCTGGAGGAAGATTTCATAGAGGATCTTCTGATGACCAGCACCCATCACTATATCATGTTCTTTACCAACAAGGGCAAGGTTTACCGTCTCAAGACCTATGAGATCCCAGAAGCTGGAAGAACGGCCAGAGGGACTGCGCTGGTAAATCTGCTGCAGATAGATTCCGATGAGAAGGTCACGGCAATCATACCGATCAGAGAATATAAAAACGGAAAATATCTGTTTATGTCCACGAAGAACGGTATGGTAAAGAAGACTGAGATCACCGAATACGAAAATATCCGTAAAACCGGTCTGCAGGCCATAAATCTGCGCGAGGACGATGAACTGATCGAGGTGAAAACCACAAATAACGAAAAGGATATCGTTCTGGTTACAAAGAAAGGCCAGTGTATCCGGTTCCCGGAAACAGATGTGAGACCTACCGGACGCACATCCATGGGCGTGATCGGCATGAAGCTGGACCGCGACGATGAAGTGGTGGGCATGCAGTTGAATACTCAAGGCGAGGCCCTGCTTATCGTTTCCGAATACGGCATGGGAAAGAGAACTCTTATGGAAGAGTTTACACCGCAGAACCGCGGCGGAAAAGGGGTAAAATGCTATAAGATAAACAGTAAGACCGGCGATATCGTTGGCGTGAAAGCTGTGAATGACAGCCACGAGATAATGATCATCACAACAGAAGGCATCATAATCCGTCTGAATGTCAGTGACATATCCATACTGGGCAGAGTGACCTCGGGCGTGAAACTGATCAATATGGATCAGGATATTACGGTTGCCAGCATCGCAAAGGTGCGCGAAAGCGACAACGCTACGGATGAAGAGATGATCCGGCTGCTGGAGATGGAACAGGAAAGTGAGGATAAATAACTGTTCCCGGTGTGCTCACTTGGAAATGTAACAGTTCAGACGGCGCATCTTCCTGACAGAAAAAGCCGGTCAGGAAGCACCGGATATATATCCGATGTGAAAATTGCTGCGTGACATACAGGAATGTTGGCCGCAGGATAAATTGATATTCTGAAGGACAGGGTATTGTATTTATCCTGCGGCTGTTTTTTTATTACATAGGAAAGTACTCCTATGTAATAAAAACGCTCCGCGTGGATCGCACTGCGGCGCAGCTAAATCTTGTCGCCAAAGCGACCCGCCGCAGGCGGAGAATCCCGCGAGCGGGATTCTTTTTCAAATAAAAGGTGTATTTATGTATTTTACGATATGGGCGAAAATCCATGCAGCGGTACGCAGAAAAGATCTGCTTCATCGCTGAAAAATAGGGATAAGGCTCGGCCAGTCAAAATAGGAGTTGCGGAGGCAGATATGCGGAATATACAGGTAAGAGAAATAACAGAAAATATAAAGGAAATGTGTATTGAAGCCAATTATGCGCTGTCACAGGACATGAAAGAAAAACTGGATGAAGCCATCAGAACGGAAAAATCCGGGCTGGGACGGCAGATTCTGAATCAATTGGATGAAAACTTAAGGATTGCCCAAAGTGACAGGATACCGATCTGTCAGGATACCGGTATGGCGGTGGTCTTCTTAAAAGTGGGGCAGGAAGTGCATTTTGAAGGGGGAAGCCTGGCGGAAGCGGTCAATGAAGGCGTAAGACAGGGCTACAGTGAGGGATACCTTAGGAAATCTGTGGTAGGTGATCCTTTAATACGGGAAAATACAAGGGATAACACCCCGGCTGTCATTCATTATGATATCACAGAAGGGGATAGGGTAGAAATAACAGTTGCTCCGAAAGGATTCGGAAGTGAGAATATGAGCCGTGTGTTTATGTTAAAACCTGCGGATGGCATAGAGGGAGTCAAAAGGGCGGTACTATCTGCTATAGAAGATGCCGGTCCCAATGCCTGTCCTCCCATGGTAGTGGGAGTAGGTATTGGCGGAACGTTTGAAAAGTGTGCTCTGATGGCTAAAAAGGCACTCATCCGCGATGTGTCTGTTCACTCAGAAATACCGTATATAAGGGAGATGGAAGAGGAATTGAAGGATAAGGCAAACCTCACCGGCATAGGTCCGGGAGGGCTTGGCGGCACAACCACTGTTCTGGCAGTCAATATAGAAACCTATCCCACCCATATCGCGGGACTTCCGGTAGCCGTCAATATATGCTGCCATGTAAACCGTCATGTAAACCGGATCCTGTAAAAATATATCTTATTTCTGGGAGAAAATAATTTCTGAGAGGAAATAAACGGATTGTGGAGTTTAAATGGCACGAAATTGGTGAAACAAATTAAAAACGGAGAATAATTATGGATAAAAAGGTAAATACTCCTATAACGGAAGAAACAATTGAAAACCTGACAGCCGGTGATTATGTATATATAAGCGGCACTATTTACACAGCCAGGGATGCGGCTCATAAGAGAATGTATGAAGCTCTTGAAAGAGGAGAAGACTTGCCTTTTTCCGTCCGGGGACAGATCATCTATTATATGGGGCCGTCCCCTGCCAGAGAAGGAAGGCCGATCGGTTCTGCAGGACCTACCACGGCCAGCAGAATGGATAAGTATACGCCGGCCATGCTGGAACAGGGTCTGAAAGGGATCATAGCCAAGGGAAAAAGAAACGAAGAGGTTATAAAATCTCTGAAGGATCATCATGCAGTTTATTTTGCAGCTGTGGGCGGCGCGGGAGCGCTGCTGTCCAAATGCATTCTTTCTTCAGAAGTAATTGCATATGAGGATTTGGGCACAGAGGCAATCCGCAGGCTGGAAGTCAAAGATTTTCCGGTCATCGTAGTGATTGATAAAGACGGAAATAATCTGTATGAAACGGCTGTAAAGAAATATGTTGCTGTTCACGGCTGCCGATAAAGCAGCGAATGACAGGGCAGAGTATGGTCCTCATAGGGATCCCTTGAAGCCCGCCGGTTCTTTCGCTGCGTAGTTTGCAGCGTTAGAACCGCTGCGCGCTTCACGGAGCGAGAGCGTGTCCCAATGAGGACCATACTCTGCCCTGCCATTCGCGGTAGGTTTACGACAACCGTGAATAGTAACAGAAATATCGTTCAGATGCTGCCTTTTTGTAAAATATGGGTTGACAATAGTTTTTTTCTTTAGTATAATCAACAATGCGTCAAATGGCGTAACATATGGAATTATTAATTCGGAGAAATACTCAAGAGGCCGAAGAGGCGCCCCTGCTAAGGGTGTAGGTCGCGCAAGCGGCGCGAGGGTTCAAATCCCTCTTTCTCCGTTTCCATTCCATATGTACTGCGCGATTTGTTTTTTTTGCCGTAAGATCTGTTTAAATACTATAAATATACTGTTCTCGACAAAAATGGGAAATAAGTAAAAAAAAGTATTGACGATTTAAGGCGAAAATGCTATAATGTAATTCCACTCCGTTCAAACGGTGTTGGAAAAGCAAGAAAAAAGTTTGAAAAAGTTGTTGACAACAAAGACCGATTATGGTAGGATATAGAAGTTGTCGCTAAAACAACAAAAACAGAACCTTGATAACTGAACAGTATATTCCAACCCTGAAAATTCTTCAA